>NZ_JAIFZR010000008.1:147500-518084 GCF_020005195.1 Azospirillum agricola | reverse complement strand
TGGCCTGCTCTATTATCCCACCTTCTACGAGGGTTTGGAGCAGTCCAAACATGTCATCTACACCGGCCAGGAGGCGACCCAGCAGATCCTCGCCGGGCTCGACTGGGTGATGCGCGAGAAGGGGGCGAAGAGCTTCTTCTGTCGGCTCCGACTAATCTGGCCGCGCGCGTCGAACCCATCGCGCGGCGCCACATCGAACGCAAGGGCTGCCGCGTCGTCGGCGAGGAGTATGTCGAACTCGGCCACACCGCTTCGAGGCGATCGTCAACACGATCAAGGCGACCAGGCCCGACGTGATCTACCCGATCGTCGTCGGCGGTTCCAACGTCGCCTTCTACAAGCAGCTGAAGGCGGCCGGGATCGATCTCCGGCACCCAGACCCTGCTGACCAACAGCGTCACCGAGGACGAGATGCTCGGCATCGGCGGCGACTACATCGCCGGCGCCTACACCTGCGCCAAGTATTTCCAGGGGCTCGACCTGCCGGCCAACCGGGCCTTCGTCGCCGCCTTCAAGGCGATGTGGGGGGCGGAGAGCGTGATCGGCGACGTCACCGCCACGCCTATGTCGGCCCCTGGCTGTGGAAGCTGGCGGTGGAGAAGGCGGGCAGCTTCGACGTCGCCCGCGTCGTCGCCGCCTCCCCCGGCATCGAGTTCACCGACGCGCCGGCCGGTTCGCACCCGCATCCACGAGAACCATCACCTGTGGACCCGGACGCGGGTCGGCCGGGCGCGCCGCGACGGCCAGTTCGACGTCGTCCACGAGACCCGCGACCTGATCGAGCCCAACCCCTTCCCGGACGGCTTCCGCGAGATCGCGGCCTAAGGAAGCCGTTGCGCCCCGTGCCCTCGCCCTAGCTCTCCGCCGCCCTTCCACGAAGCTCCTGCCTCCTTCCCCCGCTCGTGGCGAGGGAGGGTGAGGGTGGGGTTTTGCCCGAACACCGCCCAACCAATCCACAAAACCAAGGAAGACCAAACATGGCCGACACCCTCGTCAAGGTCGATCTGTCGAAGTCCCCTATGAAAACGACATGATCCACAACCGCTGGCACCCGGACATCCCGATGGCGGTCACGGTGAAGCCGGGCGACGATTTCATCCTGGAATGCTACGACTGGACCGGCGGCCAGATCATGAACGACGACAGCGCGGCCGATGTCCGCGACGTCGATCTCAGCCAGGTCCACTTCCTCAGCGGGCCGGTCGGCGTCGAGGGGGCCGAGCCGGGCGACCTGCTGGTGGTCGATCTGCTCGACATCGGCGCCTTCCCGCAGCAGCAATGGGGCTTCAACGGCTTCTTCTCCAAGCAGAACGGCGGCGGCTTCCTGACCGAGCATTTTCCGCTGGCCCAGAAGTCGATCTGGGACTTCGAGGGCATGTTCACCAAGTCGCGCCACATTCCGGGCGTGCGCTTCGCCGGGCTGATCCATCCGGGCCTGATCGGCTGCCTGCCGTCGCACGATCTGCTGGCCAAGTGGAACAGGCGCGAGCAGGCGCTGATCGACACCAACCCGACCCGCGTCCCCGGCCTCGCCAACCCGCCCTACGCGCCGACCGCCCACATGGGCCGGCTGAAGGGCGACGCCCGCGACAAGGCCGCCGCCGAGGGTGCCCGCACCGTGCCGCCGCGCGAGCATGGCGGCAATTGCGACATCAAGGATCTGTCGCGCGGCTCCAAGATCTACTTCCCGGTCTATGTGAAGGGCGCCGGTCTGTCGATGGGCGATCTGCATTTCAGCCAGGGCGACGGCGAGATCACCTTCTGCGGCGCCATCGAGATGGCCGGCTGGGCGCATCTGAAGGTCGATCTGATCAAGGACGGCATGGCGAAGTACGGCATCAAGAACCCGATCTTCCGGCCCAGCCCGATCGTCCCGACCTACAACGACTATCTGATCTTCGAGGGCATCTCGGTCGACGAGGCCGGCGAGCAGCATTACCTCGACGTCCATGTCGCCTACCGCCAGGCCTGCCTGAACGCCATCGAGTATCTGAAGAAGTTCGGCTATTCGGGCGCCCAGGCCTACTCGATCCTCGGCACGGCGCCGGTGCAGGGCCACATCAGCGGCGTGGTCGATGTGCCGAACGCCTGCGCCACCCTGTTCCTGCCGACCGAGATCTTCGATTTCGACATCAAGCCGAACGCCAACGGGCCGACGAAGTTCGTCACCGGCGACGTCGATCTGCCGATCGCCCAGGACAAGTAACGCGGAGCGGGGAAGGAGAGCGTCGCCATGCCGATGTACGATTACGAATGCCCGAGCTGCGGCGACTTCACCGACCTGCGGCCGATGGCGGAATGCCGGGAGCCGCAGCCCTGCCCGGTCTGCGCCGCCGCGTCGCCGCGGGTGATGCGCACGGCCCCGGCCTTCTCGACCGTCTCGGCGGCGACGCGCAAGGCCCACGGCACCAACGAGCGCAGCGCCGACCGGCCGAAGATGCTGTCGGAGATCGGCCACAAGCACGGTCCCAACTGCGGCTGCGGCGGCGGGTCGAAGACCGGCCGGACGGTGGCGCGCGGCGCCGACGGCTCCAAGGCGTTCCCGACGGCGCGCCCCTGGATGATCAGCCACTGACGGCGGACTGAATCGCCGCGGGAATGGAAAAGGGGGACCGGGGCTTCCGCTCCTGTCCCCCTTTTGCTTCGGGTGCGACCTTTTTCCGCCCGGTTCACGAGGTATTAATTTGTTTTTGCTGGATTGGACGGTAACAGGCCCTGGGGCAGGGCGTTGGCACCGGGACGGCGATGGGCGATTCGGACGATCTTTTCGATATGTACCGCAACGACCGCGCGTCGAAGCCGGCGTTGAAGGGTGCGGCCCTTGCCACCGCCATCGCCGAAACCGTGCGTCGCAGCCTGACGTTGATGGATGGCCTGTGCGCCGAGGTGTCGCGTGCGCTGGCGCAGGCGCGCTACACGGCCCGTTTCGCCCCGGCGGTGGTCGATTGCTCGACCTACATGCGGCTCGACCGCAATTCGGAGACCTTCCGCGACTATCTGCGGACCTGGAGCCACCAGCGGGCCGAGAAGGGATCCGGCGGGATGCACTGGGAGGCGCAGATCCTCGTCACCGACCACCGCCGCAAGACGGTGGAGATCGGGCTGGGCGTCGCCTTCGAATGGCCGGACGGCAGCGCCGACGCCAACCAGGCCTTCGTCGAGTTCTGGCCGACCGGGCAGGGGGTGGCGCTGCCGTCGGACTCCCGCGGCTTCCAGCGCGCGCTGGTCGCCTGCATCGTCAAGCTGGAGGAGGCGGGCGAGCTGTCGAGCGTCAAGAGCCGGCCGTCCTGACGCCGCACGGCCGTCACGGTCCCCTCACAATGTGGTGTTCAGGCCCGAGGCCGACAGCTCGACCGGGCGCATGGCCTGCCCGCTGCGGGCGTAGGTGCCGTCGCTCGCCGCCTTTTCCAGCGCCGCCAGCAGGTTGCGGTTGATGGTCAGCACCGCCTTGCGCAGGGCGACCAGTCCGCTGGCGTTTGCGCTGACCGCCCTGTCCAGCCGTTCGACGCGCTCCAGCGTCATGGCGCGCAGAGCATCGGGCAGGCGGATGCCGTCGGCGCGTGCCTGCAAGGCGATGCTGTCCAGCTTTTCGGCCATCGCGGTCTTGCGGTTGGCGTAGACCTCCAGCCGGTCGAGCATGCCGGCGGCGATGCAGGCGGATTCCTCCTCCAGCACGGCGCAGAGCGCCTCGACCGTGTCGAGGAACTCACTGACGGTCAGCGCGGTGGCGCCGTCATAAGCGGGAAGCTCGGCGGCGGCTTCGACGACGGGCGCGTCGTCGAGTTTCTTCTCGGCGGCGAACTCGTGGATGAGATCCTTGACACTCACGCTCATGACGCGGTCTCCGCCGGTTGCTGGGCCGATTGGGGAGCCTGTTGGGCGGCGTAGAGGCGGGCGACCTCTTCGCGGACCATCGCGCCGATGCCCAGCGTGCCGGCCTCGGCGATGGCCTTGCCGTATTCCTGGAGCATGAAGCTGCGCCACGGCTTTTCCGAAGGACCGCCGCCGCCGAAGGTAGTGCTGCTCTCCAACCCGGCAAACATGCTCTCCATCATCTGGCCGACGATCATCGCCTCGAATTCCTGGGCGACCTTGTCCGCCGCGGCCGGGACGGTTGCCGGGGCCGCCGCCGTGGGCCGGTGGTGGTTCACCGCGCTGACATCCATGGAAGCCTTCTCCTTTCCGCCGTTCCGCAATCAGATGATTTCCAGGTCGGCGTGCAGGGCACCGGCCGCCTTGATCGCCTGAAGGATCGCCACCATGTCGCGCGGGCCGACGCCCAGCGCGTTCAGTCCGTTGACGAGCTGTTGCAGGCTGACGTTGCCACCGACCGTGACGAACTGGCGTCCATTGCCCTCCTGCACCTGCACGTCGGTGCGCGGCACGACGACGGTCTGGCCGTTGCTGAAGGGCTGCGGTTGCGAGACCTGCGGGGTCTCCACGACGCGGACGGTCAGGTTGCCCTGGGTGATGGCGACCCGGCTGACCCGCACGTCGTCGCCGATGACGATGGTGCCGCTGCGCTCGTCGACCACGACGCGGGCGATGGCATCGGGCCGGACGTGGAGCTGCTCGATCTCGCCGATCAGGCGCGAGACGTTGCCGACATAGGGACCGGCGATCCGCACGTCCACCGTGGTCAGGTCGAGCACCCGCGCGCTGCCGGCGCCGAGCCGGCCGTTCACCGCGTCGGCGATGCGGTTCGCCGTGGTGAAGTCGGGGTTGCGCAGCGCCATCCGCACGCCGCCGATGTCGTTCAGCGCGTATTTCAGCTCGCGCTCGACGATGGCGCCGTTGGCGATGCGGGCGGCGGTCGGCACGCCCTTGGTCACCGTCGCGGCCGTACCGCCGGCCGAGAAGCCGCTGACCGACAGCGGCCCCTGCGCCACCGCGTAGGCCTGCCCGTCGGCGCCGAGCAGCGGCGTCACCACCAGCGTGCCGCCGAGCAGGCTGGTCGCGTCGCCCAGCGCCGACACCGTCACGTCCACCGTGGTGCCCTGGCGCGAGAAGGGCTGGAGGCTGGCCGTCACCATCACCGCCGCGGCGTTGCGGGTGCGCAGCGTCTCGCCGCGGGTGTTGATGCCGAGCCGCTCCATCATGCCCTTCAGGCTCTGCTCGGTGAAGGGCGCGTTGATCAGCCGGTCGCCGGTGCCGTTCAGCCCGACCACCAGGCCGTAGCCGACGAGCTGGTTGCGGCGCACGCCGTCGAAGGTCACGAGGTCCTTGACCCGCGTCTGCGCCGCCGCCGTCCCCATGGCCGGCGGAACGCTGAGCGCGACCAGCGCCAGCAGAGCGGCGGCAGCCATCCGGGTGGCGGCAGGAAAGCGGGTCATCGCGATCGCCTAGAGGTAGTTGGTCAGATGCATCTTGGCGATGCGGGCGGTGGCGCTGGCGGTCGCGTCGATCTGTGCCTCCAGATTGCTGATCCGCGTGCTCGCCTCCCCGTAATCGACGCCTTCCAGATTGTCGATCTGGAGGTTGAGGATGGTCTTCTGCGTCTGGTGCTGCTCGGCCACCGAGGCGATCTGGTTGCGCTGGATGCCGAGCAGCGCCGTCGCCTGCCGCAGGTCGCCGAGACCCTTCGACATCTTGGAGACCGCCTCCTCGATGTAGTCCTTGTAGGCTGCCGGCTCCATTGTCGAGGTGTCGACCGCCGCCAGCATGTAGGCGCCTTGCAGCAGGTCGCGGAACATCGGGTCGTTGGCCTGCACGCCGTAGGGGACGCTGGTGGCGTCGGCCGGCCGGCCGGTGATGCGCGGGGAGGCCCCGCCGCCCGCCTGCATCGCCGTCGTGCCGGTGTAGAATCCGCCCTCGAAGGTGTCGGTCAGCGGCGCCGGCGCCGCGGTGGCCGGGTCGCGCACCGCGAACAGGTCGTCCAGCGTGGCGATGACCGCCGCCGTCTGCGCCGCCGTGGTCGGCATCGCCGAACCGCCGGTCGCCGCCGTGATGGCGTCGCGGACGATCTGCATCGGCGAGGGCAGGCCGGACTTGTCGCCGTCGACGGCGCGCATCGGCGGCGCCTCGACCGCCGTGCCGGCGAAGAGATAGGCGTTGCCCGACGCCGCGTTCAGCATGCCGACGATCTGGTCGAGCGTCGCCTTCGCCTTGTTCTGCAACGACACGCCGGTCGGCGCCTGCTGGCCGAGGCCGGTGGAGGCGGTGGCCAGAAGATCCGTTCCGGCGGTCAGGATGCTGGTCATCGCGCTGTCCATCGTGCCCATGCGGCCGTCGAGCAGCGCGGTGGTCTTCAGATACTCCTCGGTGCGGTCGAACATGTTGCGCAGCGCGATGTCGCGGCCGGTGCGGGCGCCGATGGTCGCGGAGACGTCGGCGTGGACGCCGGTGGCGATCTCCTCGTTTGCCCGCACCATGTCCATCTGCAACTGCGTCAGCGTGGTTTGCAGGCGGCGGGACATGCCCAGCGTGGAGAGCGTGTTGTACAGCATCGGCTCAGCCCTTGATCTGGAGCAGGATGTCGATCATGCGGCCGGCGACCTGCACCACCTGGGCGCTGGCGCCGTAGCTTTGCTCGATCAGCAGGAGTTTCTGCATCTCGTCGTCGATGTTGACGCCGTCGCGGTTGATGCGCGCCGATTGCAGGGTGTCGGCGCTGATCTTGCGCGAGTTCATCTCGGATTCGGCGGTGGTGCGGTAGCCCTGCTGGACCGACACCATCGCGGTCGCGTAGTCGCCCAGCGTCGTCGCCGCCGTCGGCAGGTCCAGGCCCGGCGCGAAGGCGCCGGTGGTCGCGGTAAAGGCGGCGGAGAATCGCTCGATCTGCGTCTGGTCGCCGGCCGGCAGCGCCGCCAGGGCCAGGACGCCGCTTTGCACCCGCCAGCTTTCCGTCCTGACCAAATTATTTACGGCAATGCGCGAGGCAAGCCCGGCGGTGGTCGTGTAGGCAGCGCCGTTGTCGGTGAACAGGCCCGGCTTGGTCATATCGGGGTCGGTCTCGGCGCTCCGGAAGCGCTGGACGATTCCGGCGGCCAACTCGTCAAGCTGGGCCAGCGCGCGCGGCATGTCCTGCTTGACGGTCTGGACATAGCCCATGATGCGGCCGGTCTGGATCTCCGTGTCGGGGCTGGGGTTGGTGCCGGTCGGCGGAGCGCCCGAACCCAGCCACACCAGCCGGGAGCCGTTCGCCAACAGGTCGTTGCCGACGATGGTCAGCGGCGTCTCGCCGGGGTCGAGCTGGCCGTCGAGCAGGGTCTGGCCGTTGCGGGTCATCACCACGACCTGCCCGTCGTCGCGGCTGTAGGTGCGGATGCCGATCTCCTCCGACACGGTGTCGAGCAGCCGGTCGCGCTCGTCGCGCAGATCGCCGGTGTCGCCGCCCTTGGCGTCGAGGCTGGCGATGGCTCCGTTCAGCTCGCCGATGCGCTGGAGCGACGCGTTGACCGTGTCCACCGAGTTCTGGAGCCGGTTGCGCGCGTCGGTCTCCACCGTCCGGGCCGCCTCGGCGGCGTTGTTCAGGCCCTGGGTCAGGGCCACCGCCTGGGCGACCACCGCGTTCTGCGCGGCGTCGTCGTTCGGCATGTCGTGCAGGCGCGCGAAGGATTGCTGGAGCTTCGACAGCAGGGTCGAGACCGAACGCTCGTCCTGCGGCTGCCCCAGCACCAGTGCGTAGTCGGCCAGCGCCGAGGCGCGCGCCTCCTGCCCGGTGTAGCGGCTGGTCTCGTAGCGGGCGTCGCGGATCAGCAGCTCGTCGACCTTGCGGGCGATGGCGTCGACCTTGACGCCGGCCCCCTGTCCGCCGGTGACGGATGCCGACAGGGCGAGGTCGCGGCGGACATAGCCGGGGGTGGTCGCGTTGGCGATGTTGTGCGAGAGCAGGGCGGCCTGCTGCTGGGTCGTGCGCAGCCCGGACAGGGCGGCGGACAGGGCCAATTGAACGCTCATGACTGGGCTCCGTCGCTTCTCGCGCTCAACGCTTCAGGCGATTGGTCTCGTCGACCATCTCGTCGGCGGTGCGCACGATGGTGGCGTTCGACGAGTAGGCGCGCTGGGTCTCGATCAGCGAGACCAGTTCGGTGGCGATATCGACGTTGGACTGCTCCAGCGCCCCGCCGATCACGCTGCCGGCGCCGGCGCTGTTGCCCTTGCTCAGGCTCAGGGGGCCGGCGTCCATGCCCAGCGTGAAGGTGTTGCCGTTCTGGGCGACCAGACCGTCCGGATTCACCACGTTGGCGACCGGAACCTGGTAGAGCGCCTGCCGGGCGCCGTTGTCGTAGACCACCCAGAGCTTTCCGGTGTCGTCGATGTTCACCGTGCTGACCCGCCCGACCTTCGCGCCGTCGCCGATGACCTGCGGGATGTAGTCGCCGTTGAGCTGGGTGACGTTGCCCATGCTGAAGGTGATGGTGTCGGCGGTCGGCGTGGCCGGCGAGGTGATGGTGAAGGAGGCCGGGGTGACCGGGTTGCCCGACCCGTCCACCGGCATGCCGGCGTAGGGGCCGGTCGCCGCGAAGGTGACGGTCACCGGGGCGCCGGTCACGGTGTAGCCGGTGGGAGCGGTGGCCCCCAGCGTCCATTCGTTGGGATTGGCGGTCTTGGTCCAGGTCAGCTTGAGATCCTGGGCGTTGCCGAGCCCGTCGTAGAAGCTTGGCGTCGTTGTGAAGGTGTCGCCGCTCACCGCCTGGCCCGGCAGGTTGCCGGAGAATTGCATTCCCGTCGTGCGGCTGCCGCCATAGAGCAGGTTGCCGATGTTGACCGGCTCCAGATCGTCGAAGCGGGTGGTGCTGACGTTGGGCAGGCTGCCGTCGGGCGCCAGTTTCCACGCTTCCAGATACTGGCCGGCCGTGTTGCGCAGATAGCCGCTGTCGTCGGGCTTGAAGCTGCCGGCGCGGGTCAGCGAATATTGCGGCGATCCCGAGCTGTTGTTGCCGACCACGAAGAAGCCGCTGCCGCTGATCGCCATGTCGGTCGCCGAGTTGGTGCCGATCGGCGTGCCGTCCTGCTCGATCTGGTAGCGGCTGCTCGACTGCACGCCGCCGGCCGTGTAGACGCTGCTGCCGGGGGAGGTCAACAGGGTCGAGAAGTCCACCGTGGCCCGCTTGTAGCCCACCGTCTGCGAGTTGCTGATGTTGTCCGAGATGGCGGCGAGGCGAGAGCTCTGGGCGGACATGCCGCTGACTCCGGATCGCATGGCGCTGTACAGGCTCATCGTGGAATCCTCTGGTCAACCGTCGAACGAAGGGGAGGGGCGTCCCGGGATTCTCCACGGAGGACTGATGGAGCGACGATAGCGCGGTGGTTTTAAAGGCGCTTTAAAGGAAAACCGGCCCGCTTTTGTTAAAATGCCGGCCGTTTTCTCGGCTCAATCCTTGGTCTTTTCCGTTCGGGGAACGGATGCCCGTTCATCCCGCCGGCTTGCGCAGCAGGGTGATGCTGATGCGGCGGTTGCTGGGGTCGAGCGGAGCGTTGGCGGCGAAATGGTCGAGGTCGGCGCGGCCCTCGACGCGGACGATCCGCTTCGCCGAGATGCCGGCGCCGACCAGCTCGCGGCGGGCGGCGTTGGCGCGGTCGCTCGACAGCTCCCAGTTTCCGTACTTCGATTCGGCGGCGTAGCCGAGCCCGTCCGTGTGGCCGGCGATGGCGATGCCGTTGGGCACCGGGGCCAGAGCCGCCGCCACCATCCGCATCAGACGGCGGCCCGGCTCGTTCATCTGGGCCGAGCCGACCTTGAACATCGAGAAGCGGGCCTGGTCGGTCAACTGCACGCGCAGACCCTCGGGAACCTGCTGGATCACCACGCTGTCGGACAGGGCGCTGAGCTCCGGCGACGCGGCGATGCGGCCGCGCAGGTCGCGCTCCAGCGTCTCCAGGGCGGCCTTCTCGGTCAGCTCGGCCGACTGCTGGTCGAGCAGAGCCTCCAGCTCGGCGCGGGTGGCACCCAGGCTGGCCGTGCTGCCGGCGGGTGCCGGGGCGGAGTCGGCGGAAGACGCCGGCGGCGCGCGCAGCAGGTCGACCGGTTCGCCCGGAGTCCGGCCGCCCAGCGGGTGGGGCATCGGATCCTTGCGGCCGGCCGGCTGGCGATCGCTGTCGCCGACCGAGGCGACGACCGGTGGCGAGGCCACCGGGCTGGCCTGGTCGCCCTCCGCGTTGGGGGTGGTCAGCGAGCCGCTCTTGTCCACCGACCGGCCCGACAGCATGCCGTCGGCGCCGGACTGGCTCTGCGACACGGCGACCGGGTTGAAGTAGTCGGCGATGCCCTTGCGCTGTTCGGTGGTGGTGATGTTCATCAGCCACATCACCAGGAAGAAGGTCATCATCGCCGTCACGAAGTCGGCGTAGGCCAGCTTCCAGGTGCCGTTGTGCTCCTCCTCGTCATGGGCGGCGAGGTGGCGCTTGACGATGATCGGGGGAAGGGCGGGTTTGCGCGGCATCGGCGGTCACGCGGCCTGCCGGCCCTCGCGGCCCTTGGCCTGCGAGGACAGGGTGGTGGCGACCTCGACTTCGGCGAGGCTGGGCTGGATGTCGGTGTAGAGCACCTTCCGGGCGTACTCGGCGCAGACCTGCGGCGGGCTGCCGCGCAGATAGGCGCACAGTGCCGCCTTGATGCAGAAGAACATGTTCAGCTCGGATTCGCGGCGCTGGCGGGCGGCGCTGGCGATCGGTCCGACCATGCCGTAGGACAGCAGCACGCCGAGGAAGGTGCCGGTCAGCGCCCCGCCGATCATGTGGCCCAGCACCTCCGGCGCCTCGCTGATGGCGCCCATCGCGTTGATCACGCCCAGCACGGCGGCGACGATGCCCAGCGCCGGCAGCGCGTCGGCGAAGTTCTGCAACGCCTTGGGGACCTGTCCCAACTCGCGGCCCAGCGTGTCCAGCTCCTCCTGCATCAGGGCCTCCATGTCGTGCGGGTTGTCCTGACCCAGCGCCATCAGGCGCAGGTAGTCGCACAGGAAGACGATGCAGCGCTCATGCCGCAGCACGTTGGGGTACTGGGTGAACAGCGGGCTGTCGGCCGGGCGGTCGATGTCGCCCTCGATCTGCGACATGCCCTTGGACTTGGCGATGCGCAGCAGGCCGTAGACCATCGCGATCATGTCGAGATAGTCGTTTTTCGAGGTGCGGCGGCCGCGCGCCACGGCGCCGACGGTGCGCAGCGACTCGCGCAGCACCGTCGGCGAATTGGCGATGACGAAACCGCCCAGCCCCGCCCCGATGATGATGACGATCTCCACCGGCTGCCAGAGCACGGCCATCCGCCCGCCCATGGCGGCGAAACCGCCGAGCACGCTGGCGAACACCGCGATCAACCCGAACATCAAGCGCATGTTTCATTCTCCGGGACGGCGATGGTGTCGATTCGGGGGATCGGTACAGGGGGGGCCGGCGCGCCGAACCCGTCCCCCTTGGTTAACCCGCCGCGTTTAAAGCGGCTTTACGATTCGCGGATTCGGCGGCCAGGGGACGGCGAGGAAAGCGGTCAGGGCTGGTTCCTCCAGCCACGCGCCAGCCGGTCGAGCGCGTCGGCGGCGGCGAGCTGCCGGGTCACCTCGTCGCTGTCGAGCGGCCGGTCGCTGGCCGGCGGCGGCGTCAGCGTGTCGAGCAGCCCGGCCCAGCGCGTTCCGTTCAGCCGGCCGCGCTGGCTCTCGGCCAGCCCGCGCACGGTGTCGGTGTCGCCGGCCAGATAGGCGGACAGCCCATAGAGCGCGACATCCTCGGCGGCCGGCTGCCCGCCGGCGGCCGCGACCAGCTCGGCGAAGGCGGTGCGCGCCGCCGGCCACTCTCCGGCCTCGAACAGGCCGCGCGCCCGCAGCCGGTCCGCCGCCCCGCCGGCAAGCCCGCGCAGCGTGTCGAGCGCCCGCATGGTGTCGCCGTCGCCAAGCAGCGCGTCGGCCCGCAGCAAGGCGCGGCGCTCGGCCAGTTCCGTCTCGAGGTTGGTGTCGCCGGTGCGGTTCAGCACCTCCAGCGCCTCGCCCTCGCGGCCGGAATCGATCAGCGCGCGGGCCAGCGCGGCGCCCAGCTCGGCGCGGCGGGCGCCGGTGGAGTCCTCGGCCAGCGCGTGGAGGATGCGGGTCGCCTCGACGCTGTAGCCGTCGCGGACCAGCAGGGCGGCAAGGCGGCGGCGCAGCGTCGCGTCGCCGTCGTCGGCCAGCGCCACCAGCCGGCCGTGGCGCGCCTGGAGCGCCAGCGGGTAGAGCCCGCCCGGCCTGGCGCGTTCCAGCTGGTCGAGCACGGCGGCCAGCAGCGCGCGGCCGGCGACGAGCGCCTCGCGTCCGCGCGCTGTCGCGCCGAAGCGCCGGCCAAGCAGCCCGAACATGTCGAGCGCCGCCTCGGTCCGCCCCTGCCGTGCGTAGGCGCCGCCGAGCGCCGCCAGCGCATCGGTCTCGATGTCGTCGCCGCGCCAGGCGTAGCGCAGGGCCTCCAGCTCGGCGATGGCGCCGTCCTCGTCCAGCTTGCCCATGGTCCGGCGCAGCTCGATCCCGCGCACTTCGGCGCGCCGCGCGTAGGGACCGCTGCGGAGGTCCGACGCCTTGCGGTAATGGTCGAGCGCCGTGTCCGGCGTGTTGCGCAGCTCGGCGAACTGGCCGCGGAAATAGTCGAGCCGTCCGTCGGCCATGCCCTTGGCGTCGACCGTGATCATCTCCAGCACGATCAGGTTCAGCGCGTTGGCGTCGCGCGCGGCGTTGGCCGCTTCGGCGAGGATGGTCAGCAGGCGGCTGCGCAGCTCGGGCGGGTAGTCGAGCAGACGCTTCAGCGCGATCGGCAGCCCCTCGCGCGCCGCCGCCCAACGGGTGGGGGCGAGGGTGGCGCTGCGCCAGACGTGATGGTCGGGGGCGGTGCCCGGCGGGATTTGCACGAACAGGCTGTCGTCCGGCTTGTCGGCGCGGTCGAGCGCGCGGAAGGCGTCGCCGAGGATTTGCAGGCTGTAGCGCTGGTCGGGCGCGGGGGATTGGGCGGCGGCCGATTCGAGGGCGGCGCGTCCCTCCTCCTCCAAGGCGCGGGCCAGCGCGAAGCGGGCGAGGGCGATGAAGCCGTCGACGCGGCCGCGGCCGCGCGCGTCGCTCAACGCCTGTTGCAGGCGCTCGCGCGTCTGCACGAAATCGTCGCCGGCCCAGGCGGGGAGATCCATCGGGCCGATCGGCGGCGGACCCTGCGGAGCCGGCGCGGCGGCGGCCGGGGCTCCGGGCTGCGGTGCGGTGGACGCCGGCGGCTTGCCGGCCGGACGCCGTTCGAGCTGCCGCAGCGTCTGTTCGATGCTGGTCCGCACATCCTCCTCCAGGCTCGGCGGCGCCGCCTTGACCAGGAGGGGGGGCGCCGGGGGCTGGGCCGGAACAGGGGCGACGGCGGGGGCGGGAATCGCGGCGGGGGGAGTTGGCAGGGGGGTGAGCCTGACTGGCGCCGGCTGGGCGTTCGCGGTGCCGACCGGGTTCAGCGCCCCGGCGATCTCGCTGAAGGCGGAGGGGGACGGGGAGGCCGCCGGTGTGGTGTCCGCCGGAGGGGCGGGGAGGGGCGCCGGTTCCGCCCCGGCCACCGGCGGGCCGTCCGGCGTCTCCGGCGCGAAGACGTCCACGGGGACCAGCGGCTTGCGGCCGGGTATCGGCGGGCCGGCGACGTCGACGATCAGCAGCCTGCGCTCGCGCAGCGCGGTGACGCGGGCGCCGCAGGGGATCGCGGCGGTCAGGGTGCGGCCGTCCTCCACCGCCTCGAAGCCGGAGAGGCGGACCGACCAGACGCCGTTCAGGACGTCCAACGGCCAGCGTGCCCGTTTCGGCAGGGTGACCCGCAGGGCGCAGGCGTCGGCGATGGCGTCGGGTTCGGCGCCGTCGGGCAGGCTCAACACCAGACGCGAGAAATCGCCGAGATGGTCGCCAAGCTGCGCCTTCACCGTGGCGGCTCCGGCCGTGGCGGGTGTCGCCAGCGCGACGAGAAGCAGCGTCGAGGCGACCGTCATTCCTGTGTCTGTGCGCCGTTTCATCGCAGTCATCCCGAATTTTATCCAAATGATCGCCAAACCGGATTCAGTGCCGATGGAACGCGACCATGCCGGTACCAGGTTGAAACCCGGCTTTAAACTGCCTCGTCCAGATTAAGGCCACGTTCAAACCCAGGGGTGTTCCGCGATGGAGAACCAGCTTTACATCGGACTGTCGCGCCAGGTGGCCCTGCGGCGGCAGTTGGATGTGGTGGCGAACAACATCGCCAACATGAACACCGCCGGCTTCCGCGGCGAGCGCACCCTGTTCGAAACGGCGCTGGAGGCCGGCGGACGCAAGCCGACCGACCGCATCGCCTTCACCATCGACCGCTCCACCTACACCGACCTGCGGCCGGGCGCCTTCACGCAGACCGACAACCCTTACGACGTGGCGCTGGACGGCGACGGTTTCCTGACGGTGCAGACGCCGGACGGCGTGCGCTACACCCGCGACGGCCGCATGCGGCGCGACGCCGACGGGCAGCTCGTCACCGCCAACGGCCACCCGGTGCTCGACGACGGGCGGCGGCCGGTCACCATCAATTCCGACTACAGCACCGTCACCATCGCCCCCGACGGGCTGCTGTCGGCCGACGGAAACGTGGTCGCCCGGTTGGCGGTGACGCGCTTCGACAATCCGCAGATGCTGGCCCAGACCGGCGACCTGCTGTTCGAGGCCGGCGACGGCATGGAGCCGCGTCCGGCGCCGGACACCCGGCTGATCCAGGGCAAGGTCGAGAAATCCAACGTCCAGGGCATCGCCGAGATCGGGCGGATGATGGACCTCACCCGCGACTATCAGGCGGTGTCGAAGATGATGGACGACGGGCAGGATCTGCTGCGCACCGCCATCAACCGCCTCGGCAAATCCCAATAAGGAGTTTCGAGCATGCGCGTGCTCAGCATCGCCTCCACCGGCATGATGGCCCAGCAGTTGAACGTCGAGGTCATCTCCAACAACATCGCCAACATCAACACCACGGCCTACAAGCGCTCGCGCGCCGAATTCCAGGATCTGATGTACCAGTCCGAGCGGCGCCAGGGCAGCCAGTCGACCGACAGCGGCACCATCGTGCCGACCGGCATCGAGATCGGGCTCGGCGTGCGGCCGACCTCGGTCAACCGCATCAACACCACCGGCAGCCTGACCTCGACCGGCAACGAGCTGGATCTGGCGATCGAGGGGCGCGGCTATTTCAACGTGACCCAGCCGGGCGGCGACACCGTCTACACCCGCGCCGGCAGCTTCAAGCTGTCGCCGGAAGGCACCATCGTCACCTCGGACGGCTTCACGGTCGCCCCCGGCATCACCGTGCCGCAGGGCACCCGCGAGGTGGTGATCAACCGCTCGGGCGAGGTGCTGGCCTATGTCGACGGCCAGACGCAGCCGGTCAACCAGGGCCAGCTCGCCATGACCGTGTTCGTCAACGAATCGGGTCTGGAGGCGCTGGGCGACAACCTGTTCCGCGCCACCCCGGCGTCGGGCGAGGCGCAGGACGGCCTGGCCGGGCAGGCCGGCTTCGGCACCATCCGCCAGAAGTACCTGGAATCCTCGAACGTCAATGTGGTGCAGGAGATCACCGAGCTGATCTCGGCCCAGCGCGCCTACGAGATGAACGCCAAGGTCGTCGAGGCCGGCGACCAGATGGCCTCCACCATGACCAACATGCGGTGATCGCCATGCGCCGTTCCGTTTCCTGCCGGCCCCGCACCCCTCCCCGGGGCCGCCGGCTGGCGGCGGCGCTGCTGGCGCTGTCCGCGCTGCTCTTCCTTCCGTTCCCGTCGCTGGCCGGCATCGTCGAAACCATGCTGGCCGAGGAGTTGCTGGGCACGCTCGGCCCTTCGGTCCCGGCCGATGCTCGGGTGTCCCTGACGCTCGGCGCGCCGTTCGACGGGCCGGTCGAGACGGTGCGCGACATCGTGCACGACGCGCGCACCGGCACCTTCCGCGCCCAGGTCGCCAGCAACGGTCGGATCGTCGAGCTGAGCGGCCGCGCCGAGATCGAGGTCGAGATGCCGGTTCCCACCCGCCGCATCCGGCCGGGTGAGATCATCGAGGCGGTCGACCTCACCACCGTCCGCATGCCGCTGGAGCGCGCCGGAGCCGGTTACGTCGCGTCGGCGGACTCGCTGATCGGCCTGTCGCCGCGGCGTCAGATGCCGGCCGGGCGGCTGATCCACGTCGGTTCGGTGGGCGCGCCGATTGTCGTCCAGCGCAACCGCCCGGTGACACTGGTCTACGAGGATGGCCCGCTGCTGCTCGCCGCGCGCGGGCGGGCCTTGCAGGAGGGCGGCGTCGGCGACGTCGTCCGCGTCATGAACATCGCCAGCAGCACCGTCGTCACCGGCACCGTCACCGGCGCCGAGACGGTGTCGGTCAGCGGCCCGCGCGTCTCCGCCCAAGGCGCCGGCAGCGCCCAAGCCTTGAAAAGCCAGCCGTGATGAACCTCCGGAGACCCGCCATGCGCCGCGCCGCCCTCGTTCCGTTGCTGCTGGTGTCCGTCGCCGCGGGGGGCTGCGCGCGCCTCGCGGACATCGGCAGCGCCCCGTCCCTGTCGGAGATCTCCAACCCGGCGCTCCAGCCGGAGGCCCGTGTCATCTCCATGCCGATGCCGCAGCCGGTGCCGACCGAGCAGATCCCGAGTTCCCTGTGGCGCACCGGCTCGCGCAACTTCTTCGGCGACCCGCGCGCCAAGTCGGTTGGCGACCTGCTGACCGTCATCATCGACATTTCCGACCAGGCGCAGATGCGCAACAGCACCCAGCGCGGCCGCGCCAACAGCGAGAAGGCCGGGCTGCCGAACTTCTTCGGGCTGGAGAGCCGCCTGCCGGCGGTGCTGCCCGACGCGGTCGACCCGTCGAGCCTCGTCGACCTGGACAGCACCAGCACGTCGAGCGGCAACGGCACCATCCAGCGAACCGAGCGCATCGCCATGCGCGTCGCCGCCGTGGTGACCCAGGTGCTGCCCAACGGCAATTTCGTCATCGCCGGCCGTCAGGAGGTGCGGGTGAACTACGAGCTGCGCGAGATGCGGATCGCCGGCGTGCTGCGGCCCGAGGACATCTCCAACGTCAACACCATCGACTACGACAAGATCGCCGAGGCCCGGATCACCTATGGCGGGCGCGGCCAGATCACCGATGTGCAGCAGCCGCGCTACGGCCAGCAGGTTCTGGATGTCATCCTGCCCTTCTGACGGCCGGCGGAGTCCCGCATCATGAAAGCCGTCCTCCTGTTCGCCGTGGCCGCCGGCCTCGCCTTCGCCGGAGGCTACGGCTACGGCCGCTACGAGGCGATGCCCCGCCCGGCGCCGCCGGTGCCGTCGCCCGACGCGCCGCCCGGACCGGTGGCCGGGGAAACCATCGGCACCGGCCCCTATTACGTCGAGGTCGGCCAGTTGATCGTGCCGATGCTCGCCAAGGGGCGGACCGTCGCCTTCATCCTGACGCAGATCACGCTGGAGGCCGGCAGCAGCGACCAGGCCAACATGCTGAAGCGCCGCCTGCCGCACGCGCGCAGCGCCATGCTGGAAACCCTGTTCGGGCTGGCCGGGTCGGGAAGCTTCGACGGACCGGCCGTCGATCCGCTGGCGTTGTCCGCCGCCCTGCTGCGCAGCGCCAACGGGTCGTACTCCAGCCCGCCGGTGAAGGCGGTGCTGATCGACCGCCTGCTGCGCCAGGACAACAGCCGGTCCTGAAGGCGCTCCTGCCGCCGGACTGCCCACGCCTGAAACAATCCTGCCTACGCACCATGCGGTGGGACAGGATCCCCCGAAACCGGCTAGAGTGACGAAAGGATTACTTCGCAAGCAGAGATTCGTTGATGACCGAAGACACTCAGCCGACGCCGGGCGATGAGCCGAGCCCCCGTGTTCCGATCCGGATCGAGGAGGCGCTCGCGGCGGCGGCCATCGCGGCGATGGGCCTGATCACCTTCGCGAACGTGCTGACCCGCTACCTGACCAACATCTCGCTGGCCTTCACCGAGGAATACGCCATCGTCCTGATGGTGGTGATGACCCTGCTGGGCACCTCGGTCGCCGTGGTCCGCAACCACCACATCCGCATCACCTATTTCATGGACCGGCTTTCCCCTGCCATGCGCCGTCGGGCCGAGCTGTTCGCGCTCGCGGTCACCGTCCTGGTCTTCCTCGGGCTGGCCGGCTTCGGTTCGCTCCTGGTGTGGGACGAGTACCGGTTCGAGGAAACCTCGCCGGGGCTCGGCGTGCCGCAATGGATCTACACGATCTGGCTGCCGGTGCTCTCTGCCGTCATCGTGGCGCGCGCGGCGGGCCGCTTCCTGCGTGTGATGCGGGGGCAGGAATCATGATCACAGCGCTGCTGTTCGGAGGGTTCTTCGCCCTGCTGGTTGCCGGGGTCCCCATCGGGATGGCGCTCGGGCTGGCCGGGGCCGTGGTGATCGGCGTCGCCGGGCTCGGCATCATGTCGCTGCCGACCACGGTCTACACCGGCATGGCGAAGTATCCGCTGCTGGCCATCCCGATGTTCGTGCTGACCGGCCTGATCTTCGAGCGCTCCGGCGTGGCGGAGCGGCTGGTGACCTTCGCGCTGGCGGTGATCGGCAAGCGGCGCGGCGCGCTGCCGGCGGTCGCCATCATCGTTGCCATGTTCATGGGCGGCATCTCCGGCTCCGGCCCGGCAACCTCGGCCGCCGTCGGCGCGGTGATGACCGCGGCGATGCTGCGCGAAGGCTACCCGCGAGCCTTCACCGCCAGCGTCATCGGCGCCGCGGCGGCGACCGACATCCTGATCCCGCCCTCCATCGCCTTCATCATCTACAGCGTGATGGTGCCGCAGGCCTCGGTGCCGGCGCTGTTCGCCGCCGGGATGATCCCCGGCATTCTCGCTGGCCTGGCTCTGCTGATTCCCGCCGTCTGGATGTCGCGCCACCACGGATTCGGCGAAGTGGCGAAGGAGGGCGAGGGACGCCCGTCGATCTGGCAGGCCTTCAAGGACGCGATCTGGGGGCTGATGGCCCCGGTCCTGATCCTGGGCGGCATGCGCGCCGGGCTGTTCACCCCGACCGAGGCGGCGGTGGTCGCCGCCGTCTACGGCCTGTTCGTCGGCTTCGTCATCTACCGGACGCTGACCCTGCGCGACCTCTACCGGGTGCTGGTGGAATCGGCGGAGCTGTCGGCGATCATCCTGATCGTCGTCTCGCTGGCCGGCGTCTTCGCCTGGGCGACCGGGACGCTGGGCGTCATCGACCCGATCGCCAAGGGCATCGTCGAGCTGGGCATCGGCCAGTACGGGGTGATGGCGCTGCTGATCGCGGCACTGGTGGTGATCGGCATGTTCCTGGACGGCGTCTCGACCTTCCTGATCCTGCTGCCGATCCTGGTGCCGATCGCCAATCATTTCCAATGGGACTTGGTGTGGTTCGGGGTGATCCTGACGATGAAGCTGGCCATCGGCCAGTTCTCGCCGCCGATGGCGGTCAATCTGATGGTGACCTGCAAGATCGCCGGCACCACGATGGAGGCGACGGTCCGCTGGGTCGGCTGGCTGATCGTCTCGATGTTCCTGGCCCTGGCGGCGGTGGTCGCCTTTCCGGGCCTGGCGCTCTGGCTGCCGAAGACCCTTGGGTACTGAAGGCGGGCCGGCGGGGAGTCCTCAGTGGGGCGCGGAGCCGACGCCCCGCTGCTGGGCGGCGTCGAGCAGGCTGACCAGCTCGCTCGACACCCACCAGCGGCATTTGCGGCGTTCCTCGGTCGAGACGGCGACGACGCGTTCGATCAGCCGGCTCTCGCCGGGGTCCAGTTCGCGGCCGTCGCGCAGCGCGTGCTCGACGATGGCCAGCAGGGTCTTGTCGATGGCCGTGACCTCGATGGGATAGCCGGTCTCCTCCGCCAGCTCGCAGAGCCGGGCCATCGTCGGCAGGGCATCGTCGCGCCCGTAGGCGCCGGCCTGGCGGAACAGGCCGGCCAGATGCTCGCCGATCGCCGGCAGCCAGGGGTTGGAGGAGGCGGCGATGCCGCGCCGTGCCAGACGCTGGTTGAACTGGTTGATGAAGCGGACCCGCTCGATCAGCGGCGCCGGCGAGGCCGACGCGTTGAGCGTCAGCAAGCGGTGGCTGAGCACAGGCACCACCTCGCCCTCGACCAGCGCGGTGACGCGCCCGAGCGCCGTCGAGACCGCCGGCCAGCTCCGGCCGCCGCGCTCGATGCCGAATCCCTGGAGCGCGTCGTACCAGCGGAAGGCGCGCTCCAGCAGCCGCTCCGCCGATTCCCCGGCGGTGAGCTGCGGCGGCGCGGCGCGCCCGAGATGGAGATCCTCCAGCTTCTGCCGCAGGGCCTGCCAGGAGAATTGCAGATGGCCGACCGCCGCCTCGACCAGGGGCGAGTTGGGGAACAGGCCGTAGAGGGCGAGCGCCTGGTCGGGGTCGCGCGTGTTGTTCACCAGGGTCAGCGCGTAGAGCAGGCCGCCGTCGGGGGTTCCGGCCCGTTCGGTCATGCCGGAGGCGGCGTGCAGGACGCCGACGGTGTCGCGTGGCCGGGCCACGCCCTTCCACAGGGGGGCGTGCTCCAGCATGGAATCCAGCATCGCCAGATCGGCCATCGACAGCGGCGGCACGCCGGAAAGCCCGCGCTTGCGCAGCAGCGTCGCGCGTTCGGTGTTGGCGGAGGTCAGCAGCATCGCCGCCCCGCCGCGCTGGCGCAGCACGGCCAGGGAACGGCCGCGCAGTTCCTCGGCCCAATGGGCGGCGGCGGGGGAGGCGAGGACGACGTCGAGCGGATGTTCGCTGGCCCGCTGGGCGATGTCGGTCTGCACCTGTCCGGCCAGCTCGCGCAGATGCGGCAGCAGCGCGAACCACCAGGCACCGGCGTCGGCGACGTGCAGGCAGCCGGGCGGCCGCATCTCCGCCAGCATCAGCGCGTCGGTGCGCAGCATCACGGGATCGAACCAACCGGTCCAGATGCGCCGGGCATGTTCCGTGCGGGGGCCGTTCAACATGGCGACGATGAGGCGGCCGACCTCGATCGTCATCTGGTCGTTTTCCAGATGTCCGGCGCGCACCAACTCGAAGAGCTTGGATTTCTGCGACCGGTCGAGCGGTGCCAGAATCGCCTTCACCTTGTCCAGACTGTCCAGCGCGGCGTCCGGAGCGGGATTTTGCATGAGAACGCTGCTGTTGGGGCGGCCCGCCATGGCTTCCACTGGCGCTGGTAGATGCCCGGCATTTTAATTAGAAGCAAGTGATACTGCTACTGATATATGGTGACACATTCTGTCGGTATGAGACAGGACGGCACCGCGCAATCCCGGCATTGCAGCAACCCCACACTCACGTATGACAGAATCCGGCGGGGCTGTCGTGAAACGCATTGCAACGAGTTTCATCAAATGCTTAATAATTTTATTTCATTTAATCGCTAAATCGTATCTTCACAGTCCGGGCGGGTGGCCGCATTATCCACACAGGCAACGCGTCAATCAGCGAGGCGCTCCATGATTCCCCGGCCCGCCCCCCTTCCTGTCCCCAGGTTGCTTCCGGCCATGACCGACATCGATCCGCGCAAGGCCGACGCCGCTGTGGACGCTTTCGTCGCTCGCCTGTCGTCGGATGCCGGCCTGTCCGACGGTGACCGCGCCATGGCCTACGAGGCGGCGCTCAAGCATCTGATGGGCCATCTGATCGAGCGGGAGGGCTGGCTGGCCGAGGAGTTCTCGGGCCTCGCCCGGTCGCTCGGCGCCTATTGAGCCCGAAGCGGCCTCGGCTCCATCCCTGACTGACATCATGGTCCATTTGCCGGCCGCCCGTCCCTCGTCGGACGGGCGGCCGGCGTCGTTTTGGCGGGACGACTTGCCCAATCCCCCCTGCCCAGCGGGCGGGGGGCAAGGAATCAACCTTCAGTTCAACGCTCGTTGAAGCTGTCGGACAGGGCGAAGTAGATCGGCTTCAGCAGATACTCCAGCAGCGACCGCTCGCCGGTGGTCATCTCGACCTGCGCCGTCATGCCGGGCAGGACCGGATGCTGCGCCTCGTCATGGCCGACATAGTTGCGGCTCAGGCCGATGACCGCCTTGTAGTAGGGGCGGTGCTGCTCGTCCAGGAAGGTCGAGGCGGAGATCCGGCGCAGCGTGCCGGGGATCGAACCGTAGCGCGCGAAGTCGTAGGTCAGCACCTTCACCGTCGCCCCCAGCCCGACATGGAGCTGGCCGACGTCGCGCGGGGCGACGTGCGCCTCGACCGTCATCTCATGATCGACCGGGACGATCTGCATCAGGACGCCGCCCTCCGGGACCACGGCGCCGACCGTGTTGATGCGCAGGTCCTGAACCAGCCCGCGAACCGGCGACAGCACCGTCAGACGTCTGGAGCGGTCATCCAGCTTGGCGCGCGCCTCGCGGAGCTGCGCGATCTCGGCGGTGACGGTGCCCATCTCGGTCACCGCGTCCTGCGACAGCTTGGCCGACTGGTCGAGGATGCGGTTGCCGGCCTCGGTGATCGCCTGCTGCGTGGTGATCAGCTGGCTCTCGATCCGCCGCTGCTCGCCCATCAGGCGCGACTGCTCGCGCTGGGTCTCCAGCGATTGCAGCTTGGACGACAGGCCCATCGATTCCAGCTTGTTGCGGATGTCGACCGAGCCGGTGATCAGCGCGATCTGGTCCTTGATGCTGGCGAGCTGGCCCTCGTAGAGCGCCAGCTCGGCCTCGCGCTGGGCGACCTGGGATTGCAGCACGGCGGTCGCGGTGTCGCGAGCCTGCCGCTGGGTGTCGAAGATCAGGCGCTGGTCGGCGACCTGGGTGGGATCGGCCTTGGTGAATTGGGCGAAGTCCGGCTCGCGCCCGGCGGCGAAGGCGCGCAGCCGCTCGGCCCGCAGGTCGAGCGCCAGCAGGCGGACGTTCATCTGCTCCAGCTCGGCCTGGACCTGCTTGGGATCGAAGACGGCGAGAGGCTGCCCGGCCTCGACCAGATCGCTGTCCTTGACCAGGATGGAGGCGACGATGCCGCCCTCCAGATGCTGGACCACCTGGGCGTTGCCCGACGGCACCACCTGACCGGGAGTGACGACGGCCTCCTTGACCGGCATCAGCGTGGCCCAGACCAGCAGGGCGACCATCAGCAGGACCAGCACGAGGATGGTGGCGCGGACCAGCGACAGGGTCGCGTCGTCGGCGCTGAGCGATTTGCCGGTGGGGCGGGCGAGGTCGGAAGCGGCCATGGACGATCACACGGAAAGCAGGAGGGCGAAGGCGGAAGGGCGGAGGCGGGCGGATCAGTGGGGACGGGTCTGCGGTGTCGACGTCGAAGCCAGCCCGACCGGGCGGTTCAGCGCGGCCCCGCCGAGCAGCGCGCCGACGATGCCGTTGGCGGTGGCGTTTCCGCCGGGGCCGCCGGGGCGCGGGCCGGGCAGGCCGCCGGCCGGGCTGGCCGGGGCGATCATGCCGGCGTCCATGGTCAGCACCGTGTCGGCCAGGGTCAGGTGGCTCGGCCGGTGGGTGACCAGGAAGATGGTGCTGTGCCCGCGCAAAGCGCTCAGCGCGGCGTGGAGCGCCTTGTCGCCCTCGAAATCCAGCCGGCTGGCCGGCTCGTCGAGCAGCAGGATCTTCGGCCGGCGGATGTAGGCGCGGGCCAGGCAGATCTTCTGTGACAGGCTGGGCGACAGGCGGATCGACTGGTTGTCGCCGATGCGGGTCTCGAGCCCGTTCGACAGCGCCTCGACCTCGTCCAGCGCGCCGGCCAGCGACAGCGCCCAGCGCAGCTCGGCGTCGTCGGCGGTCTGGTCGGCGAAGCGCAGATTCTGCGCCACCGTGCCGTAGAAGAGGGTGGTGGCCTGCGGCACGTAGCCGACCGACTTGCGCAGGTCGATCGGGTCCATCTGCCGGATGTCGACACCGTCGATCCGTACGTTGCCCGCCTGCGGCGGATACAGCCCGAGCATGACCTTCAGCAGGGAGGACTTGCCGGCGCCGTCCGGCCCGACGATGGCGACGATCTGCCCCGGCTTGACCGAGAAGGACACGCCGACCAGCGCCGGGTCGGCGTCGTTGCGGTAGCGCAGCGACACGCGGGAGAAGGACACCTCGCCCTTCAACCGGCGCGGCGGCAGGGTGGCGCAGCGCGGCTCGCGCTCCGGCCGGATGCTCATCAGGCCATTGATCTGGCGGGCGTTGCCGCGCAGCTGCTCGATGCGCGGCAGCAGGGTGACGGCGGTCTGCAACGGCACCATCACCCGCCACAGCAGCATCATCGACGCCATCAGGGCGCCCGGCGTCATCGCGCCGTTGAACACCTGGATCGCCCCGACGCCGACGGTGGACAGACCGGCGACCGGCACCACCAGCCCGGCCAGCGACACATGGGTCGCCGACAGGTTGGCGGCGCTGTGGCCCGACCGCGCGGTCTTCGCCGACAGCCGGTCGTAGCGGTCGCGCCAATGGGCCAGCCCGCCGATGGCGCGCAGCGCCGGCATCTTGGCGATCATCTCGACGAAGAATTCCTGCCGCTCGGTGTCGGCCCGCGCGGTGGAGCTGGTGCGGGCGCGCACCAGCGGGTGGACGGCGGCGCCGATGCCGGCGGTGATCAGCACGGCGGCCAGCGGCACCAGCGCCAGCGGCCCGCCCAGCACGGCCATGACGATCAGGTAGAACAGGGCGAAGGGCACGTCGAACAGGGCGGCGACCTGCCCCTGGCTGATGAAGTCCCGGATCGATTCCAGATCCTTCACGCGGGCGATCTGGGTGCCGATGTTGGCGCGCTCGCTCATGCCGACCGGCAGCATCAGGATGCGCTCGATGGTGGCGTTGCTGATCGAGCGGGCGATGCGCGATCCGGCGTGGGCCAGCGCGCGGCCACGGATCTGGCGGAGCGCGAAATCACCGCCGATCACCAGGACGGCGCCCACCGCGATGGTGGTGAGCGTGTCGATCGATCCGGTGGTCACCACCTTGTCGTAGATCGCCATGGTGAAGAGCGGGGCGGCGATGGACAGCAGGTTGATGACGGCGCTGAGACCCAGCACCGCCCACAGCAGCGGCAGGAAGCCCTGCGCCACCATGCTGACCCAGTTCTGCGCCCCGGCGCCGGCCGCCGTGGTTTCCAGAGGGGTGAAGACGTAGGCGGTGCCCTTGCCGGTGGTCAGCGTGACGGTGTCGCGTGTCTTGCCGCTGAAGGCCTTGACGTCGTTGCCGTCGTCATCGAGCGACAGCAGCGTGTGGACCGCGCCGTCGCGCCCCTGGAACAGGCAGGGCAGCAGGGCGGGGTCGAGCCGCGAGAGGTCGATGCGGAGGCTCCGACCTTCGAAATGCAGGCGTTGCAGGACGTCGCACAGCTCCTCGACGGTCTGCACCTCGGAGAAGTGGGGCAGCGCCTCGGCCAGCGCCTGCGGCGCGCCGCGCCAGCCCAGCCCGTCGAGCAGCGGGATCATGCAGGCGCCGACCGCCGAGGCTTCCGACAGGCGCCGCCGCAGGACGTCCTCGTCGTCGTGCGCCGCCTTGATCGGGTCGGCCTTGGCCGTGGCGGCGCTGTCGGCGGCGGGGGTGCTGGACACCAGCACCGGCTGCGAGGCGGCGCCGTCGGACCCCGGCTCGGGCCGGCTGATCACGCGGCCGCCGACGATCTGCACCACCCGGTCGGCCAGCGACAGCAGGGAGGGGCGGCTGGTGACCAGCAGGATGGTGACGCTGCCGCGCAGCTCGTTCAGGGCGCGGCGGAACACCGTGTCGGATTCGACGTCGAGCGAGGAGTTCGGCTCGTCGAGCAGAAGCACCGCCGGCTCGCGGACCAGGGCGCGGGCCAGACAGATCATCTGGCGGGCGCCCCGCGGCAGCGATTCCTGCGAGGCGTCGCCGACGATGGTCTCGTAGCCCTGCGGCAGGCTGGCGATGCGGCGGTCCAGCCCGAAGCGGCGGCAGACCTCCATCGCCAGATCGGCCCGGCCCGGGTCGAACAGGGTCAGGTTCTGCAGGATGGTGCCTTTGAACAGCTCGGGATTCTCGCCGACATAGACGACCCCGCCGATGCCGGTCATCGCGTCGCTTGCGGTGTCCGATCCGGCGCCGCGCACCCCGACCCGCACGCTGCCGTCGGTCGGGCGCAGCGCGCCCAGGATCAGCCGCAGCAGCGTCGTCTTGCCCGACGCGTTGGTCGCCACCACGCCGAGGAACTCGCCGGGACCGACGCTGAGCGACAGGTCGCCGAGGATCTCCGGCCCGCGCTCGTAGGCGAAGCGGACCTTGTCCATTTCGATGGAGCCGGGGGCCAGCGGCTGGACGACCGTATCGGCGTCGGCCTTTCCGGTGGTCTTCGCCGGTTCGTCGTCCAGGGCGCCGCCGTCGGATCCGACCTCCAGCAGCACATGACCGATCCGGCGCAGCGCCAGCGACACCGACTGGTAGCGCACCCAGCGGTCGAACAGCGCCTGCACCGGCTGCACGCAGCGCCCGGCCAGCATCGAGCAGGCGGTCAGCACGCCGGTCGTCATCGCCCCGTCGATCACCGACACGCTGCCGACGATGACCACCAGCATCATGGTCGCCTGCGCCAGGGTCGTGGCGATGACCGAGGCGGTTCCGCTCAGCCGGGCGACATTGAAATCCTCCTCGCTGCACCCCTGTTGCAGGCGCTCGTGCCGGCGCAGCAGGCCGGCTTCGGCGCCCAGCCCCTTGACGGTGTGGACGCCGCCCAGAACCTCGCTGATGAAGTTCAGGCGCCGCTCCTCCAGCGTGTGGCGGCTTTCCAGCGCCCGGCGCATCCGCTTGCCGAGGACGGCGCCGAGGATCAGGAACAGCCCCAGCACCACCAGCGGAATCGCCACCAGCCAGCCGGCCAGAAGCGCGATCAGCCCCAGATAGAGAATGGCGAAGGGAATATCGATGGCCGATTGCAGCGCCTGGCCCGAATAGAACTCGCGCACCATCTTGATGGCGCGATAGACCTCGAAATGGGTGCCGATGCCCTGGTGGGAGAAGGCGTTCAGCGGCATGCGCATCAGCCGGTCGATCAGCGAGGCGCTCGATTGGTGCTCGATCCGCGCGCCCATCCAGGTGGTCAGCGCCGAGCGCGCGACCCGCAGGATCGCCTCCATCACCGCCGCGACGCCGCAACCGATTCCGAGCAGCAGCATGGTGCCATACGACTCGTTGGGCAGGATGCGGTCGTAGACGTGCAACAGTGTGACCGGCAGCGCCAAACCGGAAAGGTTGAGCGCGAAGGAGGCCAGCACCAGCATGACCCGGTCGCGCCGCGGGCCCAGCATGCCGGACAGCAGCCGGCGGGCCGCCTTCTCGGCGGCTTGGTCGCGGTCGGCTCCGGCCTTGGCGGACGGGGCGTTGCGGGGGGAAGGCAGGGAAGCGGGCTGCAAGAGACCAAACCTGTGCGCAGGGTATCGAGACAGCTAATCAACAGCATAATTGCTAGTGATAGGTAAATCCGCGAATAGCAACAAATGGCAACGGGCCATTTTGCTCGCCCATGCGTGCGGGTGGCGGCAGGTGGCGCCGCCAGTCCCGGCGGCTTGCTTTTCAGCGGTTTTGTTGAGCGCACAATCGGCGATCGCAGCTGCTGAAAATAAATTAGTATCTATACGTGTGAGTTTGTGCCTGTTGAATTTCATCACAGGAAGATTCTTATCACAAGCAACTCAAAGAGCTAGAAAGGAGGCTCGTGCAGAATCCCCAGGCGCGGTGCGCCTCTGTTGTCGTGGAGCGGTCCGATGGCTGAGCAAGCGGTTCAGGGAAACAACGCGGCGGTCGATGATCGCCAGATCCTGGACGATCTGACCCTTCTGCAGCAGGTCGACGGCTCCCGCCTCGGCGGCGTGATTCACGAAACCAGCACCGTCGAACTGGAACGGCCCGACGACACGCTCGGCTATGTGCAGACCGAGTACCGGGGAACCGAGGATCTGATGATCGGCGGCGGCGCGCAGACCGGCAGCGTCGCCGGTGGCTCGACCGCCGTGGCGGCCGATCAGGCGACGACCGCGCAGTTGCTCGACGGCGACCTGTTCCGCTCGGACGGAACGCGCGGTTCCGGTACGGGCGGTCCCGACGGCTCCGGCCTGTTCGGGGAGGAAAGCCGCGGGGCGGCCACGGCCGGCACGGATCCGGTCGATGTCCTGTGGTCGGCGCGCACGACGACGGTCTACACGGAGCTGGACGCCCTCTCCGGCGATTCCGAGGCGCAGGCGACGGCCTCCCAGACCGCGGGGACGGCTTCCCTCGCGGACACCCCGACCCCTGCCGCCGTGCCGGGCGAGGCGGCTCCCGTCGCTGTCGCCGCAATCGACACTGAGACCGCTGCCGCACCACCGCCGGCCGTTTCGGACGCGCCGACCCTGACGGTGGGGGGCGTCGCCGGTGACGAGGACACCGCCATCGCGCTGAACATCCTCGCCGCCCTGACCGACGCCGGCGAGGTCCTGACCGTCACCCTGTCCGGCATTCCGGCCGGCGCGGTGCTGCGCGACGGCTCCGGCACCCCCCTGGCGGTGGTCGACGGGGCGATCGTCCTGACCGCCGCGCAGCTCGCCGGTCTGACCGTCACGCCGCCGCCCAACAGCGGCGAGAACTTCACCCTGACCGTGACGGCGACCAGCACCGATGGCACCGCCGCCCCGGCCAGCGTGACCTCCACCCTGCCGGTCACCGTCAATCCGGTGTCGGACACGCCCACCCTGGCGGTGCAGGCCGCCGGCGGCAACGAGGACACCGCCATCGCGCTCACGATCAGTCCGGCGCTGACCGACACCGACGGGTCGGAAACGCTGACGATCACGATCAGCGGGATCCCGACCGGCGCCGTCCTGACCAACGCGGCCGGCGACACGCTGACGATCAGCAACGGTTCGATCACGCTGACGCCGGAGCAGCTCGCCGGGCTGGCGATCACCCCGCCGCTGAACAGCGACGCCGACTTCACCCTGACCGTGACGGCGACCAGCCGCGACGGCTCGGCCGTTCCCGCCAGCACCAGCGCGCCGCTCGTCGTCAGCGTCGCCCCGGTGTCGGACACGCCGACCCTGGCGGTGCAGGCCGCGACCGGCAACGAGGACAGCGCCATTCCGCTGTCCATAGACCCGGCGCTGACCGACACCGACGGGTCGGAGGCGCTGACCATCACCCTGTCGGGCATTCCGGAGGGGGCCGTCCTCAGCAACGCCGGGGGTGTGCTGACGGTGGTCAACGGCGCGATCACGCTGACGCCGGAGCAGCTCGCCGGGCTGGCGATCACGCCGCCGCTGAACAGCGACGCCGACTTCACCCTGACCGTGACGGCGACCAGCACCGATGGCACCGCCGCTCCGGCCAGCGTGACCTCCACCCTGCCGGTCACCGTCAATCCGGTGTCGGACATGCCGACGCTGGCGGTGCAGGCCGCCGGCGGCGACGAGGACACGGCGATCGCGCTGACGATCAACCCGGCGCTGACCGACACCGACGGTTCGGAGACGCTGACGATCACGATCAGCGGCATTCCGGCCGGCGCCAGCCTGCGCAACAGCGCCGGCGACACGCTGACGATCAGCAACGGCACGATCACGCTGACGCCGGGCCAGCTCGCCGGGTTGGCGATCACCCCGCCGGCCAACAGCGACGTCGACTTCACCCTGACCGTCACGGCGACGGCGAAGGACGGCGTGGCCGAGGCGGTCAGCACCAGCGCCCCGCTGCTCGTCACCGTCAACCCGGTGTCCGACACGCCGATCCTGACCGCGCCTGCCGCCGTCGGTGACGAGGACACCCCGATTCCGCTCGCCATCAGCGCCGTGCAGCCGGACGCTGACGGGTCCGAGGCGCTGTCCTTCACGATCAGCGGCATTCCGGCCGGCGCCGTCCTGACCAACGGGGCCGGCGACACGCTGGCCATCGTCAACGGCGCCATCACGCTGACGCCGGGCCAGCTCGCCGGTCTGGCGATCACGCCCCCGCGCGACAGCGACGCCGACTTCACCTTGACGGTCACCGCCACCAGCAAGGACGGCGACGCCGCTCCCGCCAGCACCAGCACGCCTCTGCTCGTCACCGTCAACCCGGTGTCCGACGCGCCGACTCTGAGCGTGCAGGATGCGACCGGCGCCCAGAACGCCGTCATTCCGCTGACGATCGACCCGGCGCTGACCGACACCGACGGCTCGGAGACGCTGACGATCACGATCAGCGGCATTCCGGCCGGCGCCAGCCTGCACAACGGTGCCGGTGACACGCTGACGATCAGCAACGGCTCGATCACGCTGACGCCGGAGCAACTCGCCGGGCTGACGATCACCCCGCCCTGGAACAGCGACGACGATTTCACCCTGACCGTCACGGCGACGTCGAAGGATGGCGTGGCCGAGGTGGCGACCACCGTCGCCCCGTTGCTGGTCACCGTCACGCCCGTCACCGACACGCCCACGCTGAGCGTCTCGTCGGCAACGGGCGACGAGGACACGGCGATCGCATTGACGATCAATCCGGCGCTGACCGACACCGACGGTTCGGAAACGCTGACGGTCACCATCAGTGGGATCCCCTCCGGCGCCAGCCTGAGCAACACGGCGGGCGAGACGCTGACGATCAGCAACGGCACGATCACGCTGACGCCCGGCCAGCTGGCCGGCCTGAAGATCACGCCGCCGGAGAACAGCGACATCGACTTCACGCTGACGGTGACGGCAACGGCCAAGGACGGTGTGGCCGACGCGGTGTCGGTGAGCGAACCGCTGCTGGTGGTGGTCAACCCGGTGTCGGACACGCCGACGCTGAGCGTGCAGGGCGCGAGCGGCGACGAGGACACGGCGATCGCGCTGACGATCAACCCGGCGCTGACCGACACCGACGGTTCGGAGACGCTGAGCGTGCGGATCAGCGGCATCCCGGGCGGGGCGACGCTGACGAACACGGCGGGCGACGCGCTGACGATCAGCAACGGCACGATCACGCTGACGCCCGGCCAGCTGGCCGGCCTGAAGATCACGCCGCCGGAGAACAGCGACGTCGACTTCACGCTGACGGTGACGGCGGTTGCCAAGGACGGCAGCGCGGTGGAGGCGACCAGGAGCGAACCGCTGCTGGTGGTGGTCAACCCGGTGTCGGACAGGCCGACGCTGAGCGTGCAGGGCGCGAGCGGCGACGAGGACACGGCGATCGCGCTGACGATCAACCCGGCGCTGACCGACACCGACGGTTCGGAGACGCTGAGCGTGCGGATCAGCGGCATCCCGGGCGGGGCGACGCTGACGAACACGGCGGGCGAGACGCTGACGATCAGCAACGGCACGATCACGCTGACGCCCGGCCAGCTGGCCGGCCTGAAGATCACGCCGCCGGAGAACAGCGACGTCGACTTCACGCTGACGGTGACGGCGGTTGCCAAGGACGGCAGCGCGGTGGAGGCGACCAGGAGCGAACCGCTGCTGGTGGTGGTCAACCCGGTGTCGGACAGGCCGACGCTGAGCGTGCAGGGCGCGAGCGGCGACGAGGACACGGCGATCGCGCTGACGATCAACCCGGCGCTGACCGACACCGACGGGTCGGAGACGCTGAGCGTGCGGATCAGCGGCATCCCGGGCGGGGCGACGCTGACGAACACGGCGGGCGACGCGCTGACGATCAGCAACGGCACGATCACGCTGACGCCCGGCCAGCTGGCCGGCCTGAAGATCACGCCGCCGGAGAACAGCGACGTCGACTTCACGCTGACGGTGACGGCGGTTGCCAAGGACGGCAGCGCGGTGGAGGCGACCAGGAGCGAACCGCTGCTGGTGGTGGTCAACCCGGTGTCGGATAGGCCGACGCTGAGCGTGCAGGGCGCGAGCGGCGACGAGGACACGGCGATCGCGCTGACGATCAACCCGGCGCTGACCGACACCGACGGTTCGGAGACGCTGAGCGTGCGGATCAGCGGCATCCCGGGCGGGGCGACGCTGACGAACACGGCGGGCGAGACGCTGACGATCAGCAACGGCACGATCACGCTGACGCCCGGCCAGCTGGCCGGCCTGAAGATCACGCCGCCGGAGAACAGCGACGTCGACTTCACGCTGACGGTGACGGCGGTTGCCAAGGACGGCAGCGCGGTGGAGGCGACCAGGAGCGAACCGCTGCTGGTGGTGGTCAACCCGGTGTCGGACAGGCCGACGCTGAGCGTGCAGGGCGCGAGCGGCGACGAGGACACGGCGATCGCGCTGACGATCAACCCGGCGCTGACCGACACCGACGGGTCGGAGACGCTGAGCGTGCGGATCAGCGGCATCCCGGGCGGGGCGACGCTGACGAACACGGCGGGCGAGACGCTGACGATCAGCAACGGCACGATCACGCTGACGCCCGGCCAGCTGGCCGGCCTGAAGATCACGCCGCCGGAGAACAGCGACATCGACTTCACGCTGACGGTGACGGCGGTTGCCAAGGACGGCAGCGCGGTGGAGGCGACCAGGAGCGAACCGCTGCTGGTGGTGGTCAACCCGGTGTCGGACACGCCGACGCTGAGCGTGCAGGGCGCGAGCGGCGACGAGGACACGGCGATCGCGCTGACGATCAACCCGGCGCTGACCGACACCGACGGTTCGGAGACGCTGAGCGTGCGGATCAGCGGCATCCCGGGCGGGGCGACGCTGACGAACACGGCGGGCGACGCGCTGACGATCAGCAACGGCACGATCACGCTGACGCCCGGCCAGCTGGCCGGCCTGAAGATCACGCCGCCGGAGAACAGCGACGTCGACTTCACGCTGACGGTGACGGCGGTTGCCAAGGACGGCAGCGCGGTGGAGGCGACCAGGAGCGAACCGCTGCTGGTGGTGGTCAACCCGGTGTCGGACAGGCCGACGCTGAGCGTGCAGGGCGCGAGCGGGGACGAGGACACGGCGATCGCGCTGACGATCAACCCGGCGCTGACCGACACCGACGGTTCGGAGACGCTGAGCGTGCGGATCAGCGGCATCCCGGGCGGGGCGACGCTGACGAACACGGCGGGCGAGACGCTGACGATCAGCAACGGCACGATCACGCTGACGCCCGGCCAGCTGGCCGGCCTGAAGATCACGCCGCCGGAGAACAGCGACATCGACTTCACGCTGACGGTGACGGCGGTTGCCAAGGACGGCAGCGCGGTGGAGGCGACCAGGAGCGAACCGCTGCTGGTGGTGGTCAACCCGGTGACCGACACGCCGACACTGACCGTGCAGCCGGCAAGCGGCGACGAGGACACGGCGATCGCGCTGAACATCGCCTCCGCCCTGACCGATACGGACGGCTCGGAGACGCTGAGCGTGCGGATCAGCGGCGTCCCGAGCGGGGCGACGCTGACGAACACGGCGGGCGAGACGCTGACGATCAGCAACGGCACGATCACGCTGACGCCTGGCCAGCTGGCCGGCCTGAAGATCACGCCGCCGGAGAACAGCGACGTCGATTTCACCCTGACGGTCACCGCTACCGCCAAGGACGGCACGGCCGCAGCGGTCAACGTCCAGAAGACGCTCGCCGTCACTGTCATCGCGGTGGCCGACGCGCCGACCGCCGTGGTGACTCCGATCACCTACAACCTGGGCAACGGCCAGAACGACACGCTGACCGGCACCGCCGGCAATGACACGCTGCAAGGCGGTTCCGGCCACGACACCATCTACGGCGGCGCCGGCGACGACGTGATCTACGGCGATGGCACCGGCGTCTTCACCGTCAATCTCAACGTCGGCGCCACCCTGTCGGACACCGACGGGTCGGAATCGATCGACAGGCTGGTGATTTCCGGTGTTCCGGCCGGGGCGAGCCTGAGCGCCGGCACCTACGTGACCGAGACCAACGGCACCACCACCTGGACCCTGACCCCGGCGCAGCTCAGCGGGCTGAAGCTGACCGCCAAGGAGGGCGACAGCACCCACCCGATCAATCTGACCGTCACCGCCACCTCGATCGAGCAGGAGAACGGCAGCACCGCCACCAGCGCGCCCAAGACGCTGTCGGTCACCTTCACCGGCACGCCACAGGGCAACGACAGCCTCGAAGGCGGCGACGGCAACGACACGATCTATGGCGGGGGCGGCAAGGACACGCTGCGCGGCGGGGCTGGCGACGACAGCCTGGACGGCGGCGACGGCGACGACCTGCTGGCCGGTGGCCTCGGCGACGACACCATCGACGGCGGCGCCGGCACCGACACGGTGACCTACGCCGACTCCGCCACCGCCGTGAACGCCAATCTGGCGACCGGCGTCGGCACCGGCGAGGGCAATGACGTCCTGCGCAACCTGGAGAACGTCACCGGGTCCCGGTTCGACGACGTGATCACCGGCTCCAGCGGCGCCAACGTCCTGATCGGCGGGGCCGGCAACGACACCATCAGCGGCGGCGGCGGGGCGGACACCATCTACGGCGGGGCTGGCGACGACCTGTCGATCTTCGTGGTCGGCGAGGGCGGCACCTCCGCCAAGCCCGAGCTTCAGGACGGCGACACCGGCATCGACACCTTCCGGGTGATGCTGACCAGCGCGCAGCTCGCCAACCCGGCGATCCTGGCCGACCTGCGCACGCTGCGCGACAGCATCGAGGCGGCGGCGGCCAAGCCCAACGCCGCCAACGCCGACACCTCCACCAACAGCGCGACGACCCTGACGGCGCTCGGACTCCGCGTCGTTGATTTCGAGAAGCTGGAGATCTACGTCGATGGCCAGCCGGTCAACGTCCGCGAGGTGCTGAACTACAACCCGAACCCGCCGACCGCGACCGCCGCCAACACCCCCGGCACCGAGGACACCGTGGTCAACGGCCGGCTCGCCGCGACCGACCCCGACATCGCCAACGGCCGCACCGACGACACGCTGACCTACCAGGGACCGGGCACCAACGGCCAGCCGGTGCGGCTGGCGCACGGCACGGTGGTGGTGAACGACGACGGCAGCTTCACCTACACGCCGGACCCGGACTTCAGCGGCACCGACAGCTTCACCTTCACGGTGCGGGACAGCTACGGCGGCACCTCCACCGCCACCCAGACGATCACAGTGGCGCCGGTTGCCGACGCCTTCCAGATCGGCACGCTCAACGCGCGCGGCAACGAGGACCAGGCGGGCGGCATCGCGCTCTCGCCGACCATCACGCTCAGCGACGTCGACGCCGCCAGCCCGGAGGCGGTGGAGAACGTCACCCTGCTGATCCCGGCCTCGCAGCAGGACGCCAGCGGCGCCAAGCTGTACCTGAACGGGGTCGAGCTGACGCGCGGCGGTCCCGATGCCTCGGGCAACTACAGCTGGACCATCCCGACCTCGGCGCTCGCCGCGGTCGGCGGCACAGCCGGGGCCTGGAGCGTCCAGGGCCTGACCGTCACCACCGCCCACAATTCCGACGCCGACCTCAACTACACGCTGAAGGTCGGGACCGTCGACGGCAGCGGGGCCACCGCGTCGCGCCTCGTGCAGACGGCGAGCGGCACCATCACCGTCGACGCGGTGGCCGACGCCCCGACCGTGACCGCCGCCGCCGCCACGACCAGGGAGGATGTCTCGGTCGCGCTGTCGATCACGCCGACCCTGACCGACACCGACGGGTCGGAGAGCATCAGCGCCATCACCATCTCCAACGTCCCGGACGGAGCGATGCTGAGCGCCGGCAGCTACGTGACCGAGGCGGACGGCACCACCACCTGGACCCTGACCAGGGCCGAGCTGGCCGGGCTGCGCATCACCCCGCCGCACGACTTCTCCGGCACCATCACGCTGAGCGTCACCGCGACCTCGGAGGAGCGCGAGAACGGTTCGACCGCCGTGTCGGCTCCGGTCCCCCTGTCGATCACCGTGACCGGCGTCGCCGACGCGCCGATCGTCGGCGTCCAACCTGTGTCGGGCAACGAGGACACGGCGATTGCGTTGGGCATCACCGCCGCGCTGTCCGACCTGACCGGCGAGACGCTCGACCACATCACCATCACCGGCGTGCCGGAAGGGGCGACCCTGTCGGCCGGCACCCACAATCCCGACGGAAGCTGGACGCTGACTCCGGCGGAACTGAACGGTTTGACCTTCACGCCGCCGCACGACTACTCGGGTTCGGTGACGCTGAGCGTCACCGCCACCTCGGTGGAAGGGACGACGACCGCCACCTCCACGCCGCTTTCCTTCGCGGTGACGGTGAAGGCCGTCGCCGACACCCCGGTTCTGTCGGCGTCGAGCACGGTCGGCCGCGAGGACACCGCCATTCCGCTGTCGGTCAACGCCGCCCTGACCGACCGGGACGGTTCGGAAACACTGACCATCCTGGTCGGTGGCGTGCCGGCCGGTGCGACGCTGAACCATGGCACCTACGACGCCGCGTCGGGCAAATGGGTGCTGACGCCGGCCGACCTCAACGATCTGACCATCACCCCGCCGTCCAACTCCAACGTCGGCTTCGATCTGACCTTCACCGCGCGGGCGACGGAAACCTCCAACGGCTCGATCGCCGACGCGGCGCCGGTGACGGTCCATGTCGAGGTGCAGGGCGTCGCCGACGTGGCGACCCCGACCGGCGCGCTCAGCGCGCGCGGCACCGAGGACACGGCGATCAACCTGCAACTCGGCAACCTGCAACTCACCGACACCGACGGGTCCGAGCGGCTGTCGCTGGTGGTCAGCAATCTGCCGGACGGTGCTTCGCTGTCGCTGGCGGCCGGGCATGAGAGCGGTCTGGTCTATCTCGGCAACGGTCGCTGGTCGGTCGACGTCGAGTACCGCAACGAACTGACCCTGACGACCAAGGCCGACTTCTCCGGCACCATCAACCTGAAGGTTGACGTCATCACCACCGACAGCAACGGTGCGGCGACCATCGTGGTGAACGGCGAGACGTCGGGCGGCGTGCTGAAGCAGACCCGCGACCTGACCGTCACCGTCGATCCCAAGGCCGACGAGCCGATCGTCTCGATCAGCGCCAGCGCGCCCGAGGACAACCCCGACGGCATCCCGCTGGTGATCTCGGCCCTGACCGGCGACAGCGACGGATCGGAGCACATCTCCGCCATCGTCATCTCCGGCCTGCCGGCCGGCGTGACGCTGACCAGCACGATCGCGGGTGCCCTGACCGACAACGGCAACGGCCGCTGGTCGGTCGATCCGGCCAAGCTGGGCGGCCTGCGCCTGCATGTTCCCGAACACAACGCCGATGATTTCCAGATCACCGTGTCGGTGACGGCGACCGACGGCAGCGACAGCCTGACCAAAAGCTACACCCCGACGGTGGTTGTCACCGCCGTGGCCGACGCGCCCATGTCGAAGGCGGCGGACGGCACGCTGGTCGCCTACCATGTCGATGATCAGGTTTCGGCGAGCGGTGTTCCGACCGGCATGGTGCTGAACCTCAACGCCCATCTCCAGGACACCGACGGTTCGGAATCGCTGGCGGTCATCATCGAGGGCGTGCCGAAGGGCTCGCTCCTGAACTTCGGCATCGACAACGGCGACGGCACCTGGACCCTGTCGCCGACCGACTACGCGGCGGCTCTGGCGGCCGGCGGCGTCAAGCTGACCGTGCACAACGCCAACGCGGCGGGCATCAGCCACGCCACCGTCACCACCAACGGCCAGACCTACGACCAGGGCAGCCTGACCCTGACCGTCCGTCCCTTCAGCATCGAGCAGGAGGGCGACCGCAACACCAGCGTCTCCGACAGCTTCGTCGTGAGCTGGAGCGTCGCGCAGTCCTCGAACGGCGGCGGCAACAACGGTGGCGGCAACAACGGTGGGGGGAACGGCGATCCGACCAGCCCGCCGCCCCCGCCTCCTCCTCCTCCCCCGCCGCCTCCCCCGCCGCCGGTGGTCGATCCGAACACCGGCATCGGCAACCAGCGGCCGGCCGGCCTCACCACCGGCGAGGACACCGCCGTCGCCCTCAATCTCGACAGCGGCCTGTCGGATTGGCAGAACGTCACGGCCGTCAAGCTGACCGGCATTCCGGCCGGCGCAGAGCTGAGGGATTCCCTGGGCGCCCTCATCACCGTCCAGGCGGATGGCAGCGTGACGCTCGACCCGTCGAAGCTGGCCGGCTTGACCATCAAGCCGCCGGCCAACAGCGACGTTGACTTCACGCTGGGCGTGGTCGTCACCTCGGGCGCCAACAACAGCCAGACCACGGTGACGCAGGCGGTGACGGTGACGGCCATTGCCGACGCGCCCTCCCTGACGGTGCGGAGCGCCTCGGGCAACGAGGACACGGCGATCGCGCTGAACATCACGGCGGCGCTGACCGACACGGACGGGTCGGAAAGCCTCGTCGGCATCGTCATCGACAATGTGCCGGTTGGCGCCAAGCTGTCGGCGGGCTTCGAGGACTCGACCAACCCCGGCCGCTGGGTGCTGACCCCGAACCAACTGGCCAACCTGAAATTCACCCCGCCGGCCAACGCCAGCGGCACCATCCAACTCAGCGTCACGGCGGTGTCGCGCGAGAGCAGCAACGCCGACCGGGCGACCACCACGCGGACCCTGGCGGTCGAGGTGGCGCCGGTCAGCGATGCGCCCACGATCGACGTGACGGCCCCGACCTCGCGGGAGGACGTGGCGGCCAACCTGTCGATCGACGTGGCGGTCACCGATCTGGTGGGCACCCCGGAGGTGATCAGCGCGGTGCGCCTGACGGTGCCGACCGGCTTCACCCTGTCGGCCGGCACGGCGCTCGGCGGTGGCGTCTACGACCTCTCCGGCCTGACGCCGGCGGAGCGCGCGGCGCTGACCCTGGCGCCGCCGCGGAACTACGCCGGCACCGTGACCCTGACGGTCGAGGCGGCGTCCAAGGATGGATCGGCGGCCGAGGCCTGGTCGACCAAGAGCTTCACCGTCACCTTCACGGCGGTCGCCGACGCCCCCGACGTCACCATCCACAACGCGAGCGGCAACGAGGACACGGCGATCGCGTTGGACCTGTCGGCGGCGCTGGTCGACACCGATGGGTCGGAAAGCATGGCCATCATCCTGTCCGGCCTGCCGGACGGTGCCGTGCTGAACCAGGGGTCGAACAACGGTGACGGCTCCTGGACCTTGAAGCTGTCCGACCTGTCCGGTCTGAAGGTCATCCCGCCGCGCAACATGTCGGGCGGCATGGATTTGACGCTGACGGCGACCAGCCTGGAAAGCTCGAACAAGGACACGGCCAGCACCAGCAAGACCTTCCATGTGGAGGTGGTGGCGGTGGCCGACGCCCCGTCGATCAGCGTCGCCAACGCGGCGGGCAGCGAGGACACGCCGATCGCGCTCAACCTGTCGGCCGCCCTGGTCGACCGCGACGGGTCGGAGACGCTGAGCGTCGTGCTGTCGGGCCTGCCGAGCGGTGCCAAGCTGATCGATGCCAATGGCAACACCCTGATCCCGACCGGCGGGGCGGTCACCCTGACCGCCGCCCAGTTGAGCGGGCTGAAGCTGCTGCCGCCGGCCAACAGCGGCACCGACTTCAACCTGACGCTGACGGCGACGGCGACGGAGCAGGCGACGGGGACCACCGCCACCAGCAGCCAGCTTTTCCGTGTCACCGTCGACCCGGTCGCCGACCAGCCGATCGTCACCTGGACCCCGCTGACCGGAACCGAGGACACGGTCATCCCGCTGCATCTTTCGGTGGCGCTTGCCGACACCGACGGGTCGGAGCGGCTCGGCCTCGTGACCATCACCGGAGTGCCAGCCGGGGCCACGCTGTCCGACGGCACGCGGAACGCCGATGGAAGCTGGACGCTGGAACCCGGACAACTCGCCGGGCTGACGCTGACGCCGCCGGCCGACAGCGACGTCGACATCACCCTGACGATCACCGCGATCAGCCACGAATCCAATGGGACGACCGCCACCACCGTGGTGACGCTGCCGATCACCATGAACGCGGTGTCGGACACGCCGACGCTGAGCGTGCAGGCGGCGAGCGGTGCCGAGGACACGGCGATCGCCCTGACGATCAACCCGGCCCAGACCGACATCGACGGATCGGAAACGCTGACCGTCACCATCAGCGGCATTCCGGGCGGCGCCAGCCTGAGCAACGATGGTGGCGACACGCTGACGATCACCAACGGGTCGATCACGCTGACGCCCGGCCAGCTCGCCGGTCTGAAGATCACGCCGCCCGAGAACAGCGACACCGACTTCACCCTGACCGTCACCGCGCGCTCCAAGGACGGCAGCGCCGCCGAGGCGACGACCAGCCAGACGCTGTCGGTGACCGTCACGCCGGTGAGCGACACGCCGACGCTGAGCGTGCAGGGGGCGAGCGGCGATGAGGACACGGCGATCGCGCTGACGATCAACCCGGCGCTGACCGACACCGACGGGTCGGAAACGCTGACCGTCACCATCAGCGACATCCCCTCCGGCGCCAGCCTGAGCAACAACGGCGGCGACACGCTGGTCATCAGCGGCGGCTCGATCACGCTGATGCCCGGCCAGCTCGCCGGGTTGAAGATCACGCCGCCCGGGAACAGCGACACCGACTTCACCCTGACCGTCACGGCGACCGCGCGGGACGGCTCGGCCGCGCCGGTGACGGTCACCGACACGCTAACCGTCACGGTCAACCCGGTGTCGGACGTGCCGACCCTGACCGTCCAGCCGGCGACCGGCAACGAGGACAGCTCCATCGCCCTGAACATCGCGTCGGCGCTGACCGACACGGACGGGTCGGAGACGCTGACCATCACCCTGTCGGGCATCCCGGACCATGCGGTTCTGGCCAACGCCGGGGGCGTCCTGACGGTCAGCAACGGGACGGTGACGCTGACTCCGGCGCAATTGACCGGGCTGAAGATCACGCCGCCCGAGAACAGCGACGAAAACTTCACCCTGACCGTCACGGCGACGTCCAGGGACGGGATGGCGGCGGGCGCCGACACCGTGCGGACGCTGGCGGTGACGGTCAATCCGGTCTCGGACGCGCCGACGCTGAGCGTCCAGCCGGCGAGCGGCGACGAGGACACGGCGATCGCGCTGACGATCAACCCGGCGCTGACCGACACCGACGGGTCGGAGACGCTGAGCGTCACGCTGTCGGGCATTCCGGACGGCGCCACCCTGCGGAACGCCGCCGGGGCGCTGACCGTGGTGGCCGGGGCGATCACGCTGACGCCGTCGCAATTGACCGGCCTGACGATCAAGCCGCCGGCCAACAGCGGGGACGACTTCACCCTGACGGTCACGGCGACGGCCAGGGACGGGTCCGCCGCCCCGGTTTCGGTCGCCGACACGCTGACCGTGACGGTCAACCCGGTGGCCGACGCGCCGGCCCTGACCGTCACCGCCACCCACGGGCCGGAGGACACCGCGATCGCCCTGTCGATCACCGCCGCCCCGACCGACCTCGACGGGTCGGAGACGGTGACGGTGCGGATCGATGGCGTGCCCGCCGGCGCCAGCCTGAACCACGGCACTCACAACGCCGATGGAAGCTGGAGCCTGACCGCGGCGCAGCTCAGCGGCCTCACCTACACGCCGCCGGCCGACGCCAACGGTCCGGTGACGCTGACGGTCACGGCGACGTCCCATGACGGGATGAGCACGGCCACGGTGTCGCAGACCCTGACGGTGACGGTCGATCCGGTGAACGACGCCCCGACCCTCACCGCCAACGGCCAGGCGGCCGGCGTGGCGGGCGTGGCGATCGACGACGTGGACAGCAGCGTCATGTCCGGCATGACGGTCCGCATCGCCGCCGGGTCGCAGAGTGGCGACACGCTCAACCTCGACAGCCTGCCCCTCACCACCGATTCCGTGACCGGGCGGAAGACCGTGGCCGGCACCGGGATCGAGGTGACGTGGGACGACGCGAGCCACAAGCTCTCACTGAGCGGCGATGCCCCGACCGCCACCTACACCGATCTTCTCCACCATCTGGCACTGACACCCGGCGGCGCCGGGACACGGACGCTGGAGGTGACGGTGACCGACCAGCAGGGGGCCGCCAGCGATCCGCTGAGCGTTCAGGTGGAGGTTTCGAACGACGCGGTGGTGACCGGGACCGCCGGCAACGACACGCTGCACGCCGCCGCCGGGACGATGGCGATGAACGGTGGGGCCGGGGACGACCTGTTCATCTTCGCGCAGCGCGACGGCAGCCTGTTCATCAATGGCGGGGCCGGCTGGACCGACGTGGTGGAGATGGGCAACTTCGCCGGAGGGGTGGGGAACTGGCTGGACCAGATCGACTCGAACAGCTACACGCTCGACCCCTCGGGCCATGGCCTGACCTTCAACCATGAGTGGTCAGGAACGCTGGAGGACCAGAACGGGCACCAGCTGGTGTTGCAGAACATCGAGCGGCTGACCTTCTGATCCGGCGCGGGCGGGAAGGGGGCGGTGCGCCGCCCCCGCGAACTGCGCCGGCGTCAGACGGGGGAGGATGTGTCGGTGGGCGTGTCGGGGCCGGCCGCGCCGCCTTCGGCGGGGGCACGTTCCTGCATGTGGGCGATGATGCGCTTCATCAGGCGGCCGAGCATCGCCCGCTCGTCCTCCGCCATTCCGGCGATGGGCGGTCCCAGCGACAGGCGGAGGGGATCACGGTTGAGCAGGGCCCGTCCCTCGTCGGTCAGGTCGAACAGCAGGCCGCGCTTGAATCCGGGATGCGGGCGGCGTGAGAGCAGGCCCTTGTCCACCAGGGTGGAGACGGTGCGCGACACCGGGGCGAGGTGGATTCGTTGGAAGCGGGCGAGCGCGCTCAGGGTCCGCGCCGTCTCCGGCGAATCGTGGAAGTAGCGCAGGGCCACCCATTGCGCCGGGAACAGGCCCTCGGCGAAGCCGACCCCGTAGACCAGCCGGCTGACCTGATCGAGCAGGGTGACCACATCGTCCCCCATGGACCAGCCGCCGCCTTCCCCCGGCGTTTCCGACACGCGACTCTCCCCAACCCCGCGCCGGAACAACCGGCGAACGCGGCAAACACCCCCCATGGGAGGTCCCCGCCGCGCGGCGGGGACCTTATGGCGTGGACTGTAACGAAGTCGTTTCGTCAGGGGAAGCGGCAGTCTTCACACAGGATTGGGCGGCCGGCCGAAATCCTCGACGTGGATTATCGGTCAGGAAAATCCGTCAGGGACAGATCTGGACTTGGTGGCGGAAGAACAGGGCAAGAGTTCAGTCGCGCCCGCGCCCGACCAGCAGCCGTTCCAGCCCGTAAACCCGGTCGAGCACCAGCATGGCGCCGACCGTCATGAAGATCAGCAGGGCCGAGACCGCGGCGACCAGCGGGTCGATGTTGTCCTGGATGTAGAGGAAGAGGCGGACGGGCAGGGTGGTGGTCTCCGGCGAAGCGATGAAGACGGTCATCGTCACCTCGTCGAAGCTGTTGATGAAGGCCAGCACCCAGCCGCTCGCCACACCCGGCAGGATCAGCGGCAGCGTCACTCGGCGGAAGCTGGTCCAGGCCGAGGCGCCCAGCGAGGCCGCCGCGTTCTCGATCGAGCGGTCCATGCCGGTCGAGGCCGCCAGGATCAGCCGCAGGGCGAAGGGCAGGATGATGATGACGTGGCTCAGCACCAGCCCGGTGAAGGTGCCGCCCAGCCCGATCTGGGTGAAGAAGCGCAGGAAGGCGATGCCCAGCACGATGTGCGGCACCATCAGCGGCGATAGGAACAGCGCCTGGATCGCCTCGCGCCCGAAGAACTGGTGGCGGGCGATGGCGAGTGCCGCGGGAATCGCCACGGCGATGGCGATGGTGGAGGAGACGGCGCCGAGCAGCAGGCTGTCCTTGAAGGCGCGGACGAATTCCGGGTTGTCGCCGATCGCCTTGAACCAGCGCAGCGACGGCCCCTTGGTCGGCAGCGACAGGTAGCCGTCGGGGGTGAAGGCGACGGCGCAGACGACGAGGATCGGCGCCAGCAGGAACGCCAGGAACAGCGCGTTGAAGATCAGCGCGATCGGTCCGTTGCGGTTCATTCGAACACCTGTTTGTAGCGCCGTTCGACCAGCCGGTTGCAGCCGACGATGATGACGATGTTGGCGAGCAGCAGCAGGATCGCCACGGTGGCGCCGAGCGGCCAGTTCAGCGTGTTCAGGAACTCGTCGTAGGCGAGAGTCGCCGCCACCTTCAGCCGCCGCCCGCCGATGATCGCCGGGGTGGCGAAGGCGCTGGCCGCCAGTGCGAAGACGATGATCGAGCCCGACAGGATGCCCGGCACGATCTGCGGCAGCACGATCCGCCGCAGCACGGTGGACGGCCCGGCGCCGAGCGACAGGGCGGCGTTCTCGACCTGCGGGTCGAGCCGCTGGAGGGACGCCCAGACCGACAGCACCATGAAGGGCACCAGCACATGGGTCAGCGCGATGACGACTCCGGTCTCGGTGTACATGAACTCGATCGGCTCGGACACGAGGCCGATGGCCATCAATCCCTGATTGACCAGCCCGGTCGAGCCGAGCAGCAGCGCCCAGCCCAGCGTGCGCGACACCACCGAGATCAGCAGCGGCCCCAGCACGATCAGCAGGCACAGGCCGCGCCACGGCGCCTTCATCCGGCGCAGGATGTAGGCCTGCGGCGCGCCGAGCAGGGCGCAGAGCAGCGTCACCAGCGCCGCGATGCGGAAGGTGCGCAGGAAGACCTCGTGGAAATAGCTGTCGGCGAGGATTTCCGCGTAGTTGTCGAAGCGCCAGACGTCCTGGATGCCGCCGTAGAAGCTGAAGCTGTTCAGCGACAAGAGCGCCGTCATCAACAGCGGCACCAGCAGCAGCACCGCGAACAGGGCGAGGCCGGGCAGGCTCAGCAGGTAGGGCGTCCAGGACCAGCCGGCGCCCGTCCGAACCGGTGCCGGGGCGGCCGCCAGCGCGGGACCGGTCGTGTCGGTGGTGGTGCTGTCGGTGGAAGCGGCCATGGTCATGCCGCCTCCTGGGCGGGCATCACCGCCATATCCTCGGGCCGCCAGCCGACCATCACCCGCTCGCGCTCGTTCGGCAGCGCGCCGCCGTCGTGCTGGCGGATCACCATCATGCGGCCGGCGGCGGTCTCGATCTCGAACAGCCATTGGGTGCCTTGGAAGACGCGCGCCTGCACCACGCCGCTGAGACCGGCGGAGGCGACGAAGCTGATCTTCTCCGGACGGACGGCCAGCGCCCCCGGTCCCGGCGGCACCGGCTGGAGCACCGGCCAGCGGGCGTCGCCGACGGTGATGCTGGCTCCGTCGCCGTCCCGCCGCACGGTGCCCGGCAGCAGGTTGGTGCGGCCGAGGAAGTTGGCGACGAAGGCGTTGGCCGGGCGGTCGTAAGCCTCCTGCGGGGTGGCGACCTGCTGGATGCGGCCCTTGTTCATCACGACGACGCGGTCGGACAGCGCCATCGCCTCCGACTGGTCGTGGGTGACGAGGATCATGGTGGTGCCGACGCTGCGCTGGATGCGGCGCAGTTCGATCTGCATCTCCTCGCGCATCTTGGCGTCGAGGTTGGAGAGCGGCTCGTCGAGCAGCAGCAGGTGCGGCTTGATGACCAGAGCGCGGGCCAGCGCCACGCGCTGCTGCTGGCCGCCCGACATGCGGCGCGGGTAGCGGTCGCCGTGGCTGTCCAGCCCGACCAGCCTGAGGGTCTCGGCGACCATGCGGTCGCGGTCGGCGCGGCTGGTGCCGCGCATCTCCAGACCGAAGGCCACATTCTCGGCGGCGGTCATGTGGGGGAACAGGGCGTAGCTCTGGAACACGATGCCGAGACCGCGCTCGTTCGGCTTCTTCGCCAGCAGATCCTGGCCGTCGAGCGTGATGCGGCCGGCGTTGGGGTCGAGGAAGCCGGCGATCATCTGCAAGGTGGTGGTCTTGCCGCAGCCCGACGGTCCCAGCAGCGAGATCAGCTCCCCCTTCTCCACGGTGAGCGACAGGTCGTCGACCGCGGTCCAGGAGGTGAAGCGTTTGGTCAGTTTGTCGAGAACCAGATAGGGCATAACCGTAGATCTCCCGTCGCCACTCGCGTGGGCGTCCCATTGGCGCCCTCTCCCGCCCCGGGAGAGGGAGGGGCCCCGCCGCGCAGCGGTGGGGAGGGTGAGGGGTTATGTGGACATGGATTTCGTACCACGCCCTCCAGCCCCTCACCCTTCCCGCTTCGCGGGCCCCTTCCCTCTCCCGGGACGGGAGAGGGAGCGCGTCAGATCAGCGCTCGATCTCGCGGGTCCAGCGCTTGTTCCAGGTCTCGCGGTTCTCGTTGATGGTCGCCCAGTCGACGACCAGCAGCTTGCCGACCTGCTCGGGTCCGTAGGGGATGCCGACCTGCTTGTCGGCCGGCAGCTCCACCGTCTTGTTGACCGGGCCGAAGCCGGCGCTGACAGCCAGCGCGGTCTGCGCCTCGGGCATCAGCATGTGCTGGATGAAGGCCTGGGCCTCGGCGGCGTTCTTGCTGCCCGGAACGGCGCAGGCGGCGGACCCCAGCACGACGCCGCCCTCCTTGGGGTAGACGAAGGCGGCGGGGAAGCCGGTGTCGGCCAGCGCCTTGGCGCGGCCCGAACCCCAGACGGCGACGACCGCCTGATTGCTCTGGAACAGCTCGGTCATCTTGCCGGGCGAGGGCTCGTAGGCCAGCACGTTCGGGTTGATCTTGTCCTTGAATTCCTTGAAGCCGGGATCGATCGCCTTCTCGCCGCCGCCGTTCAGCCGCGCCATCATCACCAAGGCGTGCAGGCCGTAGCTGTTGTTGATCGGCGGGATCACCAGCTTCTTCTTGAAGCGCGCGTCCTCGATGTCCTTCCAGCTGGAGGGGACCGGAACCTTGTTCTCCTCGAACCACGTCTTGTTGTAGACGATGCCGGTGCCGACCGCGCCGAAATTGACCGCCTTGCCCGACGGCATCTTCGCCAGGTCGTAGAGCTGGTCGTACACCGGCGCCTTGGCCAGATCGGCGCAGAAGCCGAGCGCCACCGCCTGGTACATCGGGCCGTCGTCGAGGATGACGACGTCGATCTGCTGGTTGCCCTTCTGGGCCTGGAGCTTGGCGAGGTTGTCGGTGGAGTTGCCGGCGACATACTCGACCTTGACGCCCGCCGCCTTTTCGAAGGCGGGGATGATCTCCTTGCGCATGGTCTGCTCGAAGGAGCCGCCATAGGCCGCCACGTAGAGCGTCTTGTCCTGGGCCAGCGCCGGCGCCGCCGCCACGCCGCAACACAGGGCCGTCGTCGCCATCAGTCCACAAAGCACGGAGCGCATCATCCGATCTCCTCTTGTCCCTGTCCGGTTTTCGCTGTCCCTTCGCGGGAGCGCCGGTCCCTTCATCCTGGCCGGCGCCTTGGTGCGTTCGTGACGCCCATCGAAGGGTGACGGGACGGTCACATAACCGTCAAATCGAATTCCCGCCTCCATTCATCCGACAATGTTATAATTCCGTGGCCCCAATCACTTCGCGGCCTCGGCGAGGCCGCCCAGCTCGCTGCGGAAGCGCCGGGCCTCCTCCAGGAAGCCGGCCAGGAAATCCTCGGCGATCATCGACAGCGGCACCTGGGCCGAGCGCAGGATGGCGATGTCGAAGGTGATCTTCGGCTCGAAGGGGCGGACGACCAGCCCGTGCGGGATGTAGTCGTAGGCGGTGAAGGGATCGACGATCGACACGCCGTAGCCGGCGGCGACCATGGCGCAGGCGCTCATGGTGAGCTGCGCCTCCACCCGCATGACGCGGGACACCTCGTGGTCGGCGAAGGTGGTGTCGATGCGGTAGCGCAGCAACGTCGGCGGGGTGGTGGAGATGAAGCTCTCGCCGTGGAAATCCTTGGGAACCAGCACGTCCTTGGCGGCCAGCGGGTGGCCGGGCGGCAGGATGGCGACGGCGGGCAGGCCGGGCAGCTTCTCGGTCAGCACGGCGGCGTGGTCGATGGGGGTGTGGGCGAGGCCCAGCTCGCACTGGCCGGTCGCCACCCAGTCGAGGATGATCGGCGAGGTGCTGCCGCGCACCGCGATGTCGACCTTCGGCCGTTCCGCCAGGAAACGGGCGACGTAGCGCGGCAGGAAGCCGACGCCGAGCGCCGGCATCGAGGCGACCCGCAGAGTGCCGCTGCGCCGCGCTGTCAGGTCGCGGGCGGTCTGCTCGATCAACTCCAGCCCGACGAAGGAGCGGTCGACGACCTGATAGAGCGACATCGCCTCGCTGGTGGGCGCGATGCGCGGGCCGCGCCGCTCGAACAGCGTCAGCTTCAGCGCGTATTGCAGGTCGCTGATCAGCCGGCTGACCGCCGGCTGCGAGATGTTCAGCAGTTCCGCCGCCGAGGTGATGCCGCCGGTCAGCATGACCGCGCGGAACGCCTCGATCTGCCGTGGATTGATCATCGCCGCCGTTCCCCGCCCGTTCGCCATGTTGTGGGTTATTCATAACATTCATGCATGAATGCCCCGTCCAATCTGATTTGACAGTTATAAGTTGGCTGGGGATGCTGCTGCAAGGATCGGACGGCACCGGCCCTTGGCGGCGGTCTCCAGCGACGGGGGCACCGCGCATGACGGGCCGGTCCGCGGGCTCTTCCGTCCAATGACCGCATGGTCGCGGCCGGAAACCCACCAGAAAAACGGAATCATCCGGAAGAACCGGCGGCACCGGCGGTTCGGGCGGGCGGAGCGGATTCCCCCCACGATCAGGTGGGAGGTCTGAGTCAGCGAGAGGCCGAGGACGGGAGTGGAGACGATGGCAGAGCCCAATCAGGGCACAGCAGGGCGGGGCGCCAATCAGCAGGGCGGGGAATTCGACATCGCCGTGGTCGGCGGCGGGCTGGTCGGCACGGCGGTGGCCTGGGGCCTCGCCCGTACCGGCGCCAAGGTGGCGGTGCTGGACGAGGGCGACGTCGCGGTGCGCCCGTCGCGCGGCAACTTCGCGCTGGTCTGGCTCCAGGGCAAGGGCATGGGCATGCCGGAATACGCCGGCTGGACCAGGGCCTCGACCGAGATCTGGGCCGGCTTCGCCGACACGCTGCGCGAACAGACCGGCATCGACGTCGCCTACCGCAAGCCCGGCGGCTTCATGCCGGTGCTCTCCGAACAGGAGCTGGAGGACCGCGCCAACGCCATGAAGCGGCTGCACAACCAGCCCGACATGGTGCGCTACCCCTATGAGGTGCTCGACCGCGCCGCCCTGCTGAAGGAAATGCCTTTCATCGGGCCGGAGGTCGCCGGCGGCACCTATTGCCCGCTCGACGGCCATTGCAACTCGCTGCGGCTGTTGCGCGCCCTGCACGCCGGGCTGGAGCGCAGCGGCGTCGCCTACCGCCCCAACCACCGGGTGGACAGGATCGAGCCGCGCGACGGCGGCTTCTGTCTGACCACCGCGAATGGCGAGATCCGCGCCGGCAAGGTGGTGCTGGCCGCCGGCCACGACAGCGCCCGGCTCGCCCCGATGGTCGGGCTGGAGGCGCCGGTGCGGCCCCAGCGCGGCCACGTCATCGTCACCGAGAAGACCGCCCCCTTCCTGCGCCACCCCACCGGCTATGTCCGGCAGACCGACGAGGGCGGGGTGATGATCGGCGACAGCTTCGAGGAGGCCGGCTTCGACACCACCTTGCAGCCCGGTGTCTCCTCGGCCATCGCCGAGCGGGCGATCCGCTTCTTTCCGCTGCTCGCCAAGCTGAACGTGGTGCGGAGCTGGGCGGCGCTGCGGGTGCTCAGTCCCGACGGCTACCCGATCTACGAGCAGTCGGCGACGGCGCCCGGTGCCTTCGTCGTCACCTGCCACAGCGGCGTCACGCTCGCCGCCAACCACGCGCTGACCCTGGCGCCGCTGATCGCGGCCGGGGGATTGAGCGACGCGTTCACGGTCTTCAGCGCCCGGAGGTTCCATGTTCCGCAGGCTGCCTGACATCGCGGGCGACCGCGTGTCCTTCACCATCGACGGCCGCCCGGCCGAGGCGCGGAGCGGCGACAGCGTCGCCGCCGCCCTGCTGGCCAACGGCGTCGCCGCCTGCCGCAACACCCCCGTTTCGGGGGTGGCGCGCGGCCCCTATTGCATGATGGGCGTGTGCTTCGACTGCCTCGTCACCATCGACGGGACCGGCAACCGCCAGGGCTGCCAGGTGCGCGTGGCGCCGGGCATGGCGGTGGAAACCCAGGACGGCAAGCGGGGGATTGAGTGATGAGCGAGCCGGCGATGAGCGCGCATGACTTCGACCTCGCGGTGATCGGCTCCGGCCCGGCCGGGCTGGCGGCGGCGGCGCTTGCCGCCTCGCGCGGCCTGTCCACCGTGCTGCTCGACGAGCAGCCGGAGGCCGGTGGCCAGATCTACCGCGCCATCACCGAGACGCCGGTGCGCGACCGCCATGTGCTGGGGCCGGACTACTGGCACGGTGCCGAGCTGCTGGGGCCGCTGCGCGACAGCGGCGCCGCCCATTGGCCGGGAACCACCGTGTGGAGCGTTGCCCGCCCGCGCGAGGATGGCACCAGTGGTGAACGGATCTTGCAGATCGGCCTGTCGCGCAACGGCTCGGCGGCGATGCTGACGGTGCGTCACGTCCTGATGGCGACCGGCGCCCTGGAGCGGCCCTTCCCGATCCCCGGCTGGACCTTGCCGGGCGTGCTGGGAGCCGGAGCGGCGCAGATTCTGCTGAAGAGTTCCGGGCTCGTCCCCTCGGGCCACACCGTGCTGGCCGGGACCGGGCCGCTGCTGTGGCTGCTGGCCTGGCAGTATCTGCGGGCCGGATCGGCGCTCGACGCCATCCTCGACACCACCCCGCGCGGCAACTGGCGCGCGGCTCTGCCGCTGCTGCCCGCCTTCCTGCGCTCTCCCTATCTCGGCAAGGGGGCGAAGCTGCTGCTGGAGGTCCGCCGCAAGGTGAAGGTCATCGACGGCGTCACCGACCTTCGGGCCGAAGGGCAGGGGACGCTGTCCAGCGTCGTCTACCGCCAGGGCGACGGGGCGGAGCAGCGGCTCGCCGCCGACACGCTGCTGCTGCACCAGGGCGTGGTGCCGAACCTCAACCTTGCCAACGCCACCGGCTGCGCCCAGAACTGGGACGAGACCCAGCGCTGCTGGCGGCCGACCACCGACGATTGGGGCGCCACCTCGGTCGAGGGCGTGTCGCTGGCCGGCGACGGCGCCGGCATCGGCGGGGCGCTGGCGGCCGAGCATGCCGGACGCGTCGCGGCGCTCGACGTGCTGCACCGGCTGGGCCGCATCGACCGTGCCGAGCGCGACCGCAGCGCGGTTCCGCACCGCGAGGCGCTGGAGCGCGCCCTGCGTGGCCGCGCCTTCCTCGACACGCTGTACCGCCCGGCGGACGTCTTCCGTGCCCCGGCCGACGACACCATCGTCTGCCGTTGCGAGGAGGTCACGGCCGGCGCGGTGCGCGAGGCGGTGCGGCTCGGCTGCACCGGTCCCAACCAGGCGAAGTCCTTCCTGCGCTGCGGCATGGGGCCGTGCCAGGGCCGGCTCTGCGGCCCGACGGTGACCGAGGTCATCGCCGCCGAGCGCGGCGTGTCGCCGGCCGAGGTCGGCTACTACCGCCTGCGCCCGCCGGTGAAGCCGATCACGCTCGCCGAGTTGGCGGCGCTGCCGAAGAGCGCCGCCGACATCGCCGCCGTCGACAAGCACTGAGGGCGCCGCGCGATGGCCAGCCCGACGCCAGCCTCTTCAGCGTCACTCTGGAAGCCGGACGTCATCGTCATCGGCGGCGGCCTGCACGGCTGCTCGGCGGCGTTGCATCTGTCGATGCGCGGCGTCCGGGTGCTGGTGCTGGAGAAGGACCATGTCGGCCGCCATGCCTCCGGCGTCAACGCCGGCGGGGTGCGCCAGCTCGGCCGCGACGTCGCCGAGGTGCCGCTCACCGTCGCCTCGATGGCGCTGTGGCACCGCATCGGCGAGCTGGTGGACGACGATTGCGGCTTCGAGAGCCACGGCCAGCTCAAGGTCGCCGAGAGCGAGGCCGAACTGGCCGGGCTGGAGGCGCGCGCCGCCGAACTGCGGGCGCTGGGATTCCACCATGAGGAGGTGATCGGGCAGGCCGAACTGCGCGGCCTCGTGCCGGCCATCGCCGGCCATTGCATCGGCGCCCTGGTCTCGCGCGGCGACGGGGCGGCGATCCCCTTCCGCACCACCTTCGCCTTCCGCCGCAAGGCGATCGCGCTGGGCGCCCGCTTCGAGGAGGGCGCCGGGGTGGCGCGCGTCGTCCGCGTCGGCGACGTGTGGAGCGTCGAGACGACCGGCGGCGACCGCCACGAGGCGCCGATCCTGGTCAATTGCGCCGGGGCCTGGGCCGACCGCATCGCCGCCCAGCTCGGCGAGCCGGTGCCGCTGGAGGTCATCGCGCCCATGCTGATGATCACCGCGCGGGTGCCGCCCTTCATCAAGCCGGTGGTGGGGGCGACCGGCCGCACCCTGTCCTTCAAGCAGTTCCCCAACGGCACGGTGCTGATCGGCGGCGGGCTGCTCGGCCGGGCGGTGCGCGACGAGAACCGGACGGAGCTGGACTTCTCGCAGGTGTCGGTCAACGCCCGCACGGTGTGGGACCTGTTCCCGGTGATGCGCGGCGCCACCATCGTCCGCTCCTGGGCGGGGATCGAGGCGCGGATGCCCGACCAGATCCCGGTCATCGGCCCCAGCGGCACGCAGCCGGGGGTCTTCCACGCCTTCGGCTTCTCGGCGCACGGCTTCCAGCTCGGCCCCATCGTCGGACGGATCACCGCCGACCTGATCACGCGGGGCGGAACCGACCTGCCCATCGCGCCCTTCCACATCGGGCGCTTCGCCGCCTGAAATCCTGAATGATTATGGAGCCTCCCATGCCCATCCAGCGCATCGACCCCGGCCCGCGCATGAGCGAAATGGTGATCCACAACGACACCATCTATCTGTCCGGCCAGATCGCCGAAGACGGCTCGACCACGGTCGAGGCGCAGACCCGCGACGTGCTGCGCCAGATCGACGCCCGGCTGGCCGAGGTCGGCAGCGGCAAGGACCGCCTGCTCAGCGCCACCGTCTTCCTCGCCGACATCGCGACCTTCGCCGAGATGAACGCGGCCTGGGACGCCTGGGTCGATTCCGCCAACGCCCCGACCCGCGCGACGGTGGAGGCGAGGCTCGCCGACCCGGCGCTGCTGGTCGAGATCCTGGTCGTCGCGGCGCGCTAAACGGTCGCCCCAATCCCCCTCCCCTGCGAAGCGGGGGAGGGTCGGGGTGGGGGCACGTCTCAAACACCCATCACGGAGCCCACCATGAAACGCCTCGCGCTGGGCGTTGCCGCCCTGCTGTGCCTGTCGTCAACGGTCTACGCCGCCGCGCCGGTGCGCATCGCCACCGAGGGCGCCTACCCACCCTTCAACTTCACCCAGCCCGACGGCAAGGTCGCCGGGCTGGAGGTGGATCTCGCCAACGCGCTGTGCGAGCGCATGGCGCGGCCCTGCACCGTGATGGTCCAGGACTGGGACGGCATCATCCCCGGCCTGCTGGCGAAGAAGTACGATGCCATCATGGCGACGATGAACATCACGCCGGAGCGCGCCAAGGCCATCGGCTTCTCGACGCCCTACATGGTGGTGCCGGCCTATTTCGTCGCCCCGGCCAACTCCGCCATCGACGGCTCGCCGGACAGTTTGCGCGGCAAGACGATCGGCGCCCAGATCTCGACCACCCATTCCCGCTACGTCGAGACGCATTTCGGCGGTGCCGCGACGCTGAAGACCTACGACACCGCATCGAACCTGCTGGCCGACCTCAAGTCTGGCCGAATCGACGCCGCCATCACCACCGGCGCCACCGCGTCGGACTGGGTGAAGGGCGACGCCGCCAAGTCGATCCGTCTGGTCGGCCAGCCGGTGATCGACCCGGCGGTGTTCGGCCCCGGCATCGGCGTCGGCCTGCGCAAGGAGGATGCCGAGCTGAAGGCCGCCTTCGACGCCGCCATCCAGTCGGTGGTCAAAGACGGCACGCTGGCCCGCATCGCCGCCCGCTACGTCGATTTCTCCATCACGCCCTAAACCCCACCCATCACCACACGCAATCGGGAGAGTTCCTGTGATCAAGCGCATCGAGAAGACCAAGATCATGCACCGCGTCGTCACCCACAACGGCATCGCCTTCCTGGGGGGCATCATCGCCGACGACGTCAGCGTCGGCATGGGCGGTCAGGTGACGCAGATTTGCGCCAAGCTGGACCAGGTCCTGGCGCTGGCCGGCACCGACAAGACCAAGCTGCTCTCGGCCCAGCTCTTCATCACCGACATGTCGCTGAAGAACGAGATGAACGAGTCGTGGCTCGCCTGGCTGAACGGCGACGACCTGCCGGCCCGCGCCACCATCGGCGTCGCCGACCTCGGCGCGCCGGAGATCAAGATCGAGGTGGTGGTCACCGCCGCCGTCTGAAGGCAACAATGCCGGCGGCGTTCACTCGACGCCGCCGGACAGGTGCAGGCCGGGCTCCATGGCGTCGTGCAGCACGCGCAGAACCAGCACCGCGTCGGCAAGGCCGATCGACGATCCCGGCACGTAATAGAGTGTGTGCGACGCTGCCCCCCGTCGGCCGGCGGCCAGTTCGACATGGAAGGACCGCACCCCGTCGGCCAACTCGTCGCGCGGGCGCGAGCCGGGGCGTGCCGGCTGCTCGGCGATCATCAGGGCCGCCCGCTCGATCAGGGCGGCGTAGCGGTCGCGCTGGACGGGGCCGAACCGGCGGGCGCTCGCGCGCAGGATGTCGGCCACGTCCTGTTCGGCCAGCCGGGTGAGGCGGTAGGGCGCTGTCCGGTCGGTCAATTCAACCCGTCATCCGCCTCGCGGTCGGCCGCCGCGATGTCGGCGATGGTCCGGCCGGAGAATTCTCCGGCGCGGGCCTGCTCCAACCCGCGCCCAACCTCGCGGCGCAGGACCGCAAGCTTCTCGTCCTGGACGGCCTTTTCCCGGCGCAGCAGGCGCAGGCTGTCGCGCACCACCTCGCTGGCGCTGCCGTAATCGCCCGACGCCACCGCGCTTTCGACGAAGGCGACGAACTCCGCCGGCAGGCTGACATTCATGGTCGGCATCGACGCTCCCTCCCGCGGATTCCGCAGGGAAGAGTGGGAGCGCTGGCAAAATTTGTCAACGCTCCTGGCCGGCCTTCACGGGGCAGCCTTCAGTGGCCGGTGTGCTTGGGGAAGGACGCCGCCCGGTCGGCCGGATCCACCACCGTCACGTTGGTCATCATGCCGACGTCCTCGTGGTCGAGGATGTGGCAGTGGATGGGGAAGCTGCCGGAGAAGTCGGTGTATTGGGTCAGCGCCTTGTAGCCCTTCGGGCCGGCCAGCATGGTGTCGCGCCACATCGGGGTCGAGAGCGTCTTTCCGGCCACCTCGGTGACGAGGAACGGGTTGACGTGGATGTGGAAGACATGCAGGCCGGGGCTGTCGACGAAATACTGATCGACGGACCCCAGCGGCGGCTGGAACAGCACGCGGCCGGGGCAGAACAGCTCGCCGCTGACCTGGAACTTGAGGGAGGTCGGCGTGGCGTCGGGCCGATAGCTCGGCAGGCCGTCGCTTGGCGGCTTGGTCGGGTTGGTGAAGGCGTTGACGTCGTAGTTGATGTAGCGGTAGCCGTCGGGCTTGCTGGCGGCGGTGATGGCCGGCACCAGCGGGCGGGGCAGGGGGGCGGTCGGCAGCGGCATCGGCTTTGCCGGGCCGGCAACGGCGACGGCGAAGAGGGTGGTGGGGTCGCCGTTGAAGGGGGCCTCCTGCCAGACGCCGCCGATCTCGAAGCCGGCGGTCAGGCCGGCCGGCAGCGGCGCGCCGTTCTTGTCGAACTGCACGTAGCGCCCGACCTGCGCCAGCAATTGCCCCGGTTTGGCCGGCGCCTGCACCAGGATGTCGGCCCGCCCGCCCGGCGGCAGATAGACCGCCTTCACCGACGCCGCCTTCGGGCTGAAGTTCACCCCGTCCATGGCGATCAGCGACAGGGCCAGCGGGTTCGGCGTCCCGGAGCCGTTCTGGGCCGTCACCACGAACTTCGCCTCGGCCTGGAAGCCGGTGTTGACGATGCGCCAGCGCTGCACCTCGCCCGGCTGCATGGCCAGCGTCCGGCCGATGGTGCCGTTGACCGTCCAGTCGGCGGCGGTGTCCGGCCCGGCGGCGTTCCACAGCGTGTCGAAATCCGGCAGTTCGCCGGCCGCGTTCAGAACCACCTGCTGGATCAGCAGCACCTGTTCGGTGACGCCGGCGATGCCCGGCACGGCGTCGACGGTGCCCGGTCCGCCGCGGACGACCAGCGCCCCGGCGGCGCCGCTCGCCACCTGCACCGCGACCGAGCCGTGGCGGTGCGGGTGGTACCAGAAGGTGCCCGGCGTGTGGTCCTTCAGGTCGTAGACATAGTCGAACCCGCCGACGAAGCTGCCGCTGTTGTCGGCGTATTTGGCGTCGGTGCCCTGCGGCAGGATTTCGAGATAGACGTTGTCGCCATGGCCCTGCGGCGAGACATGCAGGCCGTGGGTGTGGAGGTTGGTGGTGTTGAACTGGCTGGGGATGTTGACGATGTGCGGCTGGGCCTGGTCCGGGTTCAGCGGCAGGCCGTTGGCCAGACGGACCCGGAAGCTGCCGGTCTGCGCCATCTCCAGCGTCGGTCCCATCAGGTATTGCGGGGCGGACACGTTGTCGTAGACCCGCAGGTTCCTGGCCGCGCGGTCGCCGAGCTGGTAGCTCTGCGCCTTCATGCCGAGCGTGCCGGGAACGCCGGAGGCCAGCGCCAGGACCGGTGGCGTCGGGAGGGCGTCGGCCACCAGCCCGAGGGGCTGGGCGTTGCGGGCGAGCGCCGCGCGGGTGCGCTGGGCGGGGGTGCGGATGCGGCTGCCCAGCAGGCCGGGATGGGTCGCGGCGTGGCCGACATGACCGCCCACCTGGGCCTGCGCGCCGCCCGCTCCGCCTGCCACCGCCGTCGCCGCAAGAACGGCGGTACCGCCCAGCAGGGCCGACCGCCGCGAGATCGCGTGCTTCTCAAGCCAGTTCTTCAGCATTCCCATCCATCCGGTTCGTGCACGGCGCCGCCGCTCTGTATTTTTCAGAGAAATCTGCCGAAGATAACTTCCTAAAACGAGCATTATTTTCCAAAAAACGCTCAATGAGGGATTTTGTCGATTCCTGTCATTTCTTGTCGTTTTCCAGCGTCGGGCGGACCCGTTCCGCACACCGCCGTTCCCATCGGGTGGCGTGTCCCCCATATTGCGGATGCGCAAGGCATGGGCGGGGGGCACCGCCGCGCGAATGGACGGAGGGGCAGACATGAGCGAACCCAACCCCGCGGTCGAAACCATCGTCGTGCCGCGGACCAGCGACATCGGCGGGCTGGAGGTTCGCCGCGCCTTGCCCTCCATCCAGCGGCGGATGGTCGGTCCCTTCGTCTTCCTCGATCAGATGGGCCCGGCGCTGCTGCGCGCCGGCAGCGGGCTGGACGTGCGGCCGCACCCACACATCGGCCTCGCCACCGTGACCTACCTGTTCGAGGGCGAGATTCTGCACCGCGACAGCCTGGGCACGGTGCGGACGATCCGGCCGGGCGCGGTGAACTGGATGACCGCCGGCAGCGGCATCGTTCATTCCGAACGCACGCCCGCCGAGGCACGCGGCGCCGACAACCCGCTCGCCGGCATCCAGATGTGGGTCGCCCTGCCCAAGCCGCTGGAGGAAACCGCCCCGACCTTCGCCCACCACCCGGCCGACACTCTGCCGGTCGTCGAGGGCGACGGGGCGCGGGTGCGGCTGATCGCCGGCGATCTGTACGGCCGGCGGTCGCCGGTGCCGACCCTGTCCGACATGTTCTACGCCGACGCCGCGCTCGATGCCGGCGCGCGGCTGGAACTTCCGGCCGCGCACGAGGAGCGGGCGGCCTACATCGCGTCCGGCCGGGTCACGGTGGCCGGCGACCTGTTCGAGGCCGGGCGCCTGCTGGTGTTCCGGCCGGGCGACCCGATCCTGTTCGAGGCCGGCGAAGCGGCGCGTGTCCTGCTGCTCGGCGGCGAGCCGCTCGACGGGCCGCGCCGCATGTGGTGGAACTTCGTGTCCAGTTCGCAGGACCGGATCGAACAGGCCAAGGAGGATTGGCGGGCCGGGCGCTTCACCCCGGTGCCGGGCGAGGGCGAGGCCATCCCCCTCCCGGAAACCCCGCCGCCGCCCGTCCGCTATCCCTGAAGCGGCGACACCGCTTCCGGCGTTCCGCTTGCTCTTGTGGGAAATCCGGCTACCATGCTCGCCTGCCGGTCGTGGCCGGCGGATCGGGCCGGCACATGGATGGAGGCGGGGCGGATGGAGCGTGGCGACGGCGGTTACATGCGGGTCGTCGCCGGGATGCCCGACCCCGCGAACCGTCTGCCGCCCAGCGCCGGGCGGCGGCTGAAGGAGGAGGAGCGGCGGGCTCTGGTCGCCCGGCTGCGCGGCCAGGGCTGGAGCTACCGCCGCATCTCCGACGAGTTGAACATCAGCTACGCCACCGTCTCCCGCTGGCTCGACGGGCCGGAGGCTGCCGTGCCACCGTTGCCGCCGCTACCCACCCGGCTGGGGGCGCCGCGCCCGTCGGCGGCGCCGTCCGTTCCGTCATCGCCCGCCGCGCCGGCCGCAACCCGGCTGGACACCGGGCCACCCTCGCCGGCTCTCGACCACCTGATGGCGCAGAACCATGCGCTGCTCCACCGTATCGAGCAATTGGCCGCCGCCGAAGCCGCGCACCAGCGGTCGTTGCAGGAGCTGGAGAGACGCCTGCTTGCGAGCATGGAGGAGCAGCACCGTAAGCTGGGCGACCGGCTGCTCGAGTCCGTCAAGTCGCTGCTGCGGAAGCTCCTCCCAGGCTGAGGCGGCCGGCTCTCCTTCCTCGGTGAGACGAATCCGGCAAATCGGATAAATCCAGATCTATTTTTTCGAATAGCATGCTCGTGGTAATAGACTCACGATCGTTTCTTCCATAGCCTTCCTGATATATCCCGTTGCCGCAACCACCGGCAAAACCGGGAGCAGCCAATACGCGGAAACAGGGAGGAATCGGCGTGTCTTGTGCCGCATTGCGAGAGGCATGCGTGCGCGCGGTTTTGACCGGAGCGGTCCTGGCGGCCACGCTGGTCGGCTGTTCCTTGACGGATTCGCGGATCAAGACCCGGACGCTCGACATCGAGGTCGCTCCCAACGCCAACGCCGACAACGCGGTGGCCGTCGACCTCGTGCTGGTCCACGATACCACCCTGCTGCCCGCCTTCGCCGACATGGCCGCCGCCGTCTGGTTCAAGACCCGCGACCAGTTGAAGCTGGCGAATCCGACCGGGCTGGAGGTCCAGTCCTTCGAGGTGGTTCCCGGCCAGAAGGGGCCGCGCTACGCCGTCGAGGGGCGGGGGGGCGACGCGCTCGGCGCCTTCGTCTTCGCCAACTACGACACGCCGGGCCCGCACCGTGCCCGGATCGACGGTCTTCCCGCCGTGCTGCTGAGGCTTGGCGAAAAGGATTTCGCCGTGGCCGCGCCACCCTCCTGACCCCTTTCCGCCCCGCAACCCTTCCGATCCGCGATCCCGAGACGGCATGAGCCCTTCCGCCCCGCTTCCCGACCCCATCCAGTGGTACGAGGGCATGCTGCTGACCCCGCAGCATTTCCAGCAATCCTGGCTGCGGCAGGACGACCTGCTCCACTACCATCTGGCGCGGCTGTCGCCCTTCCATTACGGCTTGCGCACGCTGATGGTGGATCAGGCGATGCTGGTCGTCGGCATCCTCCGCATCGTGGCGCTGGAGGCGGTGCTGCCCGACGGCTTGGTGGTCAGCCACCCATCCGGCGGGGCTGACGATCTGCAAGTCAGCCTGCTGCCGCACGCCGACCGGGTGAAGGAGGCGCCGGCGACCGTCCATCTGGTGGTGCCGGTGCATCGGCCCGGTTCGGCGGCGGGGGGCGAACTGTCGCGCTACCGCTCGGTCGACGGTCCGCCGGTGGTCGACGAGAACACCGGCGACAACGAGCAGGACATGCCCCGCCTGCGTCCCCGCCTGTCGCTGCTGGTGGGGGAGGAGGTGCCGGGCAAGTTCGTCGCCCTGCCCATCGCCCGCGTGGTCTACCGCGACGAAAGCTTCCAACTCACCGACTATGTGCCGCCGATCTTCGCGGCGGCGGCGGATTCGCCCCTGGCGGAGGCCGGGCGGACGCTGGCCAAGCGGCTGCGCGAGAAGGCGTCCTTCCTCGCCGGCCGGCTGCGGGCGCCCGGCGGCGCGATGCAGGCGCCGGTGCTCGCCGACACCCGCCACGCCGTGCAGTGCATGGTCGCCGGCCTGCCGCCGCTGGAGGCGCTGCTGGCTGCCGGCCCGCTCCATCCCTTCGCCTTGCATGCGGCCCTGTGCGGGGTCGCCGGTCATGTCGCAACGCTGGGGCCTGGGCTTCTGCCGCCGATCTTCGAGCGCTACGACCACCGCGACCCGCTGGCCTCCCTGCGCCCGGTGATGGAGTTCATCGAGCGGATGATCGACACGGTCAGCCAGACCTACGTCGCCGTCCGTTTCGCCGTCGAGGAGGCCGGCTTCCGCCTGAAGATCGAGGCGGCCTGGCTGGAGGGCGGCAGCCTGACCGTCGGCCTGCGCCTCGCCCCCGGCCAGACGGAGGCGGAGGCCGAATCCTGGATGGCCGACGCGCTGGTCGCGTCGGGCGAGAACATGGGGGTGCTGCGCGAACGCCGGCTGCGCGGTGTCGCCCGCCAGCGGATCGAGCGCGACGACCGGTTGGACCTGACGCCGGAGCGCGGAGTCCTGCTGTTCCGCATCGCCGCCGACCCGTCCTACGTCGAGGCCGGGCGGGTGCTGGAGATCGCCAACCCGGGCGAGCGGATGGGCGCCCGCCGTCCCGCCGAGATCACCCTGTTCGTCACGCCGCCGGGCAGCCGCCCGGCCGGCGAGCCGGCCTGAGCTGCCGGAACGGGGAGGCGTCCACCATGGAACGATCCGGCCTGGACACGTCGACGCTGCCGGTCGAAAGCGCCGATCCGGGCGTCGCCATGGCATCGTTGCTGATGGGCAGCCGCGGCGGGGATTCATTGCTGGTCCAGTTCGGCGACTTCTTCGCCGAACTGCTGCGCCTGAAATACGCGCTGGCCGCCGGCCGGCTGCACGGTGCGGGCAACGGCGACGAAGGGGGGCTGACCCCTGCGGATCTCGCCGGGCTTGTCCACCAGAGGTTGCGTGTCCTGCTGGAGGCGCAGGCGGCGCGCGCCCGCCATTGGGGCGGCAGCTATGGTGAATCGCTGTACCGCGAGGCGCAATACGTCATGGCGGCGCTGGCCGACGAGACGATGCTGCTGCGTGTGCAGTGGGAGGGGCGCGCGGTGTGGCAGGACCGGCTGCTGGAGACCGCCCTGTTCGGCACCCGCGTCGCCGGGGAACGGGTCTTCGAGCGGCTGGACGCGCTGTTGGCCGACGATTCGCGGGTGCCGGCCGATCTGGCGACGATCTATCTGGTGGCCCTGGCGCTTGGCTTCCGGGGGCGCTGCTGGCGGCCGGAGGATGACGGGGAACTGCGCGTCTACCGCACGGCCCTGGCCCGCATCATCGCGCGGGAGGACCCGGCCTTGGCGCGCGAGGCCGCCCCGCTGTTCGAACAGGCCTACGGCCACACCATCGAGCAGGGCCGCGCCGTCCGGCTGCCGCATCTGCGGCCCTGGCTGCTGGTGGGGTCGGCGCTGTTCGTCCTTTATCTCGCCGGCAGCCACACGCTGTGGATCGCGCTGATCTTCGACCTCGACCAGACGGTCCACCGGATCGAGAAGATCGAGCGGATCGATCACGCCGGCAGCGGCCAGCCGGCGGAGTGACGGGACCATGCCGACCTGGACTCCGCTCATTCCTCCCGAGAACCATCTGCTGGTCGGCCTCGCCCTCGCGCTGCTGGCGATCATCGTGCTGCTTCTGCTGGCCTGGGCGGTGTGGCGCGCCGAGTGGAAGGCGCCGACCGGATCGGTGGCCGGAACGGTCGGGTTCGATCCGGTGGACGCGGCGGCGGCGCGGCGGCCGGTCGACATCAAGGCTTTGTCCGCCAGCTTCATCGCCACCTTGCGGACCCTGAAGACCGCGGTTCCCGGGGCCGCCTGGAAATACGATACGCCTTGGGTGCTGCTGCTGGGCGACCATGGCTCGGGCAAGAGCGCGCTGGCCTCGGCGATCGGGCTGCACCGGCCCTTCGACCTGAACGCCGATCCGGAGCTGGCCCAGCAGGGCTGCGCCTGGCACGTGTTCGAACGCGGCATCGTCCTCGACCCGCCGGGCGGCATCCTGTGGGGTGACGGGCGCAAGGGCGGCGCCGAGGCCGGCTGGCGCCGGCTGCTGCAACTTCTTCTGCGCCACCGGGCGGAGCGCGGGCTCGACGCCGTGGTGGTCACGGTCCCCTGCACCGATCTGGTGGGGCCGGACCGGCTCGACCCGGCCATGCTGGTCGCGCGGGCGAAGCGCCTGCGCCTGCGCCTGCGCGAGCTTCAGCAGCAGCTCGGCCTGCGGTTGCCGGTCTATCTGGTGGTGACCAAGTGCGACGCGCTGCCGGGCTTCGCCAGCTTCTGCGAGCCGTTGGCGGCGGAGCGGGGAACGGAGATGTTCGGTTGGTCGAACGGCCAGACGCTGGAGACGGCCTATGGCCCGCATCTGGTCGGCGAGGCCTTCGACGCGATGGGCCGGGCGCTGCACCGCGCCCTGATCGGCGGGGCGGCGGCGACCGGCGGCATCAGCGACATGGCCTTCCTGTTCCCGGCCGAGTTCCAGAAGCTGGCGGCCCCGCTGGGCCGTCTGGCCGACGGGTTGTTCCGCGCCGACTCCTTCCAGGATCCGCATTTCTTCCGTGGCCTGTTCGTTACCGGCGACGGCGGAGCCCTGGCGGGCGCCGGCGGGCGGAGCGGCCTGCCGGTTCCTCTGGAGTCGGCTCCGCTGGCCGTTCCGGCGCTGGGCGACGCTGTCATGGTCGAGTCGCCGGGCGCCCGCCCGCTGTTCGTCACCAGCCTGTTCGGCGACAAGATCTTCCGCGAGGCGCGGGTGGTGCAGCCGGCCCGGCGCAGCCTGGTGGCGCGCAGCCGGGCGGTGCGCAACGTTCAGTTGGCGATCGGCGGCGCCATCCTGGTCCTTGCCGCCGGGCTTTGGCACTCCCACCGCATGGCTGGCGCCGCCATCGCCTCCCTGGCTCAGCCCATGAGCATCATCGAGGAATCGATCGAGGACATGCAGAAGGCCCGGCAGGCCGGCGACAGCCTGACCGCCTACCGCAAGCTGCGCGAAGTGGCTCCGCAAATCCTGGGGGCCTTCAAGACGGTCGGAGACCGCGCGCTGTGGGTGCCCTTCATCCCCACCTCCTGGATCAGCCCGATCGCGGAAGAGGTCAAGGAGCAGCTCGTCCAGGGCTTCCGCCTTGTGGTGCTCGATTCCCTGCGATACGAGTTGATCAGCCGCTGGACGGACCTTCAGGCCCGCAACGCCAAGCCGCTGACGGCCGGCAGCGACGAGATGGTCGCCTTCCAGCGCGCGCGCAGTTACCTGGACGAGATCGACCGGCTCGCGGTCGCCGTTACCCTTTACCGCAACGCCAAGCAATTGCCGGTGCGCGACGTCGCGGCGCTGGTCAAGGAGCTGCTCGGCATCGATCTGGGCGCTGCGCTGCGCAACGATCCGCTGCTCTATGCCGACGTGATGAACCGGGTCGTCATCCGGCCGCTGGACACGGAGCGGAATCTGGCGCCCTCGCGGGCGACGATGGCCCGGCTGTCAGGTGACGCGGCCCGGCTGATCACCGTGCAGGATGGCCCGCTGGTGCGCCCGTTCAGCGTGCTGGCCAGCACGCTGGAGCGGGTGGAGCTCGCCCGCTTCGGCCCGCCCGAGGGCGCCGGCGGCGCGCTTCAGGATTTGGGCACCGCCTTGCAACGGGCCCAGGCCGTGCTGGACGATCCCAACCTGCGCTGGCTGTTCGTGAGGAATCCGGAGCGGGACGCCGTCTGGCAGGACCGGCTGCCGCGCATCCGCAGCAATCTGTTCCTCGGTCCGGAGGCCGCCAACGAGGCGCTGGCGAAGGCGATCGAGCATGTCGATACCCTGCGCGCCAACCTGCTCGGAATCCGCGCACCGGGACTGGGACCGCTGCTGGTCTCCGACGAAGGGGCCGACGGCCTGCTGCGGCTGGCCCCGGCGCTGGCCGATCTGGCGACGGCGCTGCCCGACATCCTGCGCTACGATTTCATGGCCGACATCCCGGTGCGCCAGCCGGAGGTGCCGTCCCAGCGCGGTGCGGCCATCCAGTGGATGCCCGAACCGCTCGAGAAGGCGGTGCGTCAGTACCGTTCCTTCGAGGCGATGGAGGCGGGATCGCTGGCCCGCGTGCCGGAGGCGCTGCGGCCGATGCTTCAGGCGCTGGTGGCGCAGCGGCTCCAGGGCGCCATGCTGACCGCCGTGGCCGAGGCGCAGGTGGTGGAGAAGCGCGGCCAGGATTTCCGGCTGGTCGCCGACGAGACCGGGCTGCTGCGCGAGGTGCGCCAATTCGCCCGCGCCTCGCGCCCGCTGGGCGATCTGCTGGGCGCCTTCGGCCGGCGCGGCTTCGAGCAGGGCTACACCACCGTCAGCGCCATCGTCGCCCAGCATCTGGTCGGCATGCTGGAGCAGGCCGACCGCATCGCCGACCAAGGCGCGCCCTATCTGCCGATCGACGAGTTCCGCGACTGGGACGGCACGCTGCCGCTCAACGCCGATGGCTGGCAGGTGCTGAGCGACGTCGAGCTGTCGCAGTATCTCGACAACACGCGCGGCCGCTTCGACTGGCTGGGCAACGAGATCGCGGCGCCGATCGTCAACTTCGCCCTGCGCGAACAGACGCCGGGCGCGCTGCGCAACGATCCGCACGTCACCAAATGGCAGCGCATCCTGATCGAGCAGCAGCGCTACAAGGCCGACAACCCGAACAGCTCGCTGGCGGCGCTGGAGCGCACCATCCGCTTCGATCTGGGCGAGGCTGTGAAACCGGACAACTGCCTCCAGCAGCTCGCGGCTGGCGGCGGGCTTGGTGGTGGCTTCGGCAGCGGCGCCGATTTCTTCCTCCAGCGGCGCGACACGTTGCGGCGTCTGGCCCTGGCGCAGTGCCAGCGGGTCGCCGCCCGAACCATGTCGACCGACTATGCGCGGCTCGCCGCCGATTTCAATGGTCTGCTGGCCGGACGCTACCCCTTCGCCGAGTATCAGGGGCCGGACACCCCGCAGGCCGACACCGACGCCGTCGCCGCCTTCCTGGAGCGTTTCGCCATCGCCGAGCCGGGCATCCGCCGCGGATTCGGAACGCCGGCCCCCGGCACGCCGGCGGCGCAGGCGCTGGAGTTCGTCGGCCGCATGGCGGCGGTGCGGGACTTCCTGGCGCCCTTCCTCGCCGCCAGCTCGGCCGCCCCGCCGGGCTACGACGTGACCGCCGACTTCCGCGTCAACCGCCCGCGCGAGAGCGGCGGCAACCAGATCATCGACTGGGCGGTGACGGTGGGCGACCAGCGGCTTCAGCGCGGCGGCGACGCGAAGGCGGCGCGCTGGAGCCCCGGCCAGCCGGTGTCGGTGTCGCTGCGCTGGGCCAAGGACGCGCCGGTGGTGCCGCTGTCGATCATCGGCCCCGACGGCGGCGTCCAGCCCGACCGCGCCATCGCCTTTTCCTTCGCCGACCGCTGGTCGCTGGTGCGTCTGCTCCAGGCTCACCGGGCGCCGCCGGCCGACCTGCCGAAGCTGACCGACCCGCAGCCGCACACGCTGAAATTCTCCGCCGACACCGGCAACGTTCCGGTGATGGGGGAGGAGCCGCCGGCGAGGGCGGTGCCCGGCGGCCGGACCAGCGTGTTCCTGCGTCTGGCCCTGTCCACGGCGAATCCGGACGGCAAGACCCGGACCACCTACAGCCTGCCGGTCTTTCCCTACGCCGCCCCGCGCCTGGATGTGCCGGCCGGCGCGCGGGTGGCGCTGGATCCGCAGTTCGACGACGCGGAACTGGACGACCCTCTGGCCCCCCGCCCGACGCGTCTGGTCCCCCGCAAGCCCGTCCCGAAGGGAGCCAGCCGATGAACGGAGCGATGACCGGTGCGGAGCCCCACGGGCTGCCGTTCGACGCCGCCGCGATCCTGGCTCCCCTGCCGGGGGAGTCGCCGGCCGGTCCGTCGCTTCGCTACGACGCGGTCTACGACGCGATCCGCGAGGCGCGGCGGCAGGACGACCCGAGCCTGCCGCAGGGAGTCTGGCAGACCACCGCCAAGCGCGCCGATTGGGATCTCGCCATCCGGCTGTGCCGGGAGGTGCTGGAAACCCGCTCCAAGGATCTCCAGGTCGCCTGCTGGCTGGCCGAGGCGTTGGTCCAGCGCCATGGCTTCGCCGCGCTGGCGCCGACGCTGCGCCTGCTGGCCGGCCTGTGCGACGCCTTCTGGGACGGGCTGCACCCGGAGATCGACGAGGACGGCGACATGGCCGCCCGCGTCGCTCCGCTGGAATGGCTGAACGGCAAGCTGCCGGCGCTGCTGCACACGCTGGCGCTGACCCGCTCGGGCGGCCCGCCGGTGGTGAGCCACTCCTACGCCGATTACGAGAACGCCCAGCGCCGCCAGCTCGCCGCCGCTCGGGATCCGCGCGGGGCCGCGGCGATCCTTGCCAAGGGTGGCGCAACCCTGGCCGACATCGAGGCGAGCGCCGCCGGCACCCCGGTCGCCTTCCACCATGCCCTGCACGCCCGGCTGGCCGAGGCGGTTGCCGCCATCGACACGCTGTCCGCGCTGCTCGACGATCGCTGCGGACGGCAGGCACCGGGGCTGGTCGGGCTGCGCACCGCTTGCGCCGGGCTTCAGGGCTGGGTCGACACCATGCTGCGCGCCAAGGGGGAGGAACCCGAGATGCCCGTCCCGACAGCGTTGAGCGCCGACGGCAATGGCGCGGCGACGGACGAGTCCTTCGAAGCCTTCGACGAGTCCTTCGAGGATGGCGCCGTTCCGCCGCATTACGGCGGCGGCCCGATCCAGACCCGCGACGAAGCGTATTTCTGGCTGGCCGAGGCGGCGGAGTTCCTGATGCGGACCGAACCGCACAGCCCCACCCCCTACCTGATCCAGCGCGCGCTGGGCTGGGCGAACATGCCGCTGCACGAGGTCCTGCTGGAGGTCACCCGCGGTCGCAACGACCTGTCGGCGGTGTTCGACCTGCTCGGCTTCAACTTTTCCGAGATGTCGCAACAGAATGGAGGGAGGACGGGAAAATGAGGGAATTTGTTGAGTAATCATTCTTGTTATGGGCGTCAGGAAATTCTAGCTTAATACGAATGTTCAATAATCGCGCCTGATACTCGCGTTGGGCGTGCGCTGCAACATCTGGCAGAGGTTGAACCATGGCCGAGAGCACCCAGCACAAACTCAGCAGAGTCCGCCCGCCCCGCGTCCAGATCACCTACGACGTGGAGATCGGCGACGCCATCGAGAAGAAGGAGCTTCCCTACATCGTCGGCATCATGTCCGACCTGTCGGGCAAGCCGGCCGAGGCGCTGCCGCCGGTCAAGGACCGCAAGTTCGTCGAGATCGACCGCGACAATTTCCAGGACGTGCTGTCCTCGATCGCCCCGCGCGTCGCTTTCCGCGTGCCCAACAGGCTCCAGCCCGACAGCAACGACGTCCTGAACGTCGAACTGCGCTTCAAGCACATGGACGATTTCGGTCCGGTGGAGGTGCTGAAGCAGGTCCCGACCCTGAAGCGCCTGTTCGAGGCGCGCTCGCGCCTGCGCGACCTGCTGACCAAGCTGGACGGCAACGACGACCTCGACGCCCTGCTGAAGCAGGTTATGCAGAGCACCGAGGAGCAGGAGGCGCTGAAGACCCAGCTCGCCGGACCCGCCCCATCCGCCCCCGCCGCATCCGGCGACGCGCCGCCCGCCGAACCGGCGGCCGAATGAGCCGCTGACCTCCCGGAACCGACCACAACCCCGACCGCCGCCGGCATGATCCCGACCGGTGGCGCCCGCGTGAGGAGATTCTTGCCATGGCTGACGAGACCGAAACCGCCGGCGGCGGCACGGCCACGGAAACCCAGACCCTGTCCATCCTCGACCGCATCCTGGTCGAGGGCAAGCTGGCGCGCGACGAGACGCAGCGCGGCTACGCCCGCGATCTGGTGGACGAGTTCGTCACCTCGGTGCTGGCGGAGACCGGCGGCACGGTGAGCGGCGACGTCGTCGCCGCCATCACCGACCGCATCGCCGAGATCGACGACCTGATCTCGCTCCAGCTCAACGAGATCCTGCACCACCCCGACCTGCAGAAGCTGGAGGCCTCCTGGCGCGGCCTCGCCCATCTGGTGTTCAACACCGAGACCGGCACCATGCTGAAGCTGCGGCTGATGAACATCACCAAGGCCGAGCTGCTGAAGGATTTGGAGAAGGCCGTCGAGTTCGACCAGAGCGCCCTGTTCAAGAAGGTGTACGAGGAGGAGTACGGCACCTTCGGCGGCTACCCCTACAGCGTGCTGATCGGCGACTACGAGTTCGGCCGCCACCCGCAGGACATGGCGCTGCTGGAGAAGGTCTCCAACGTCGCGGCGGCGGCGCACGCCCCCTTCATCGCCTCGGCCAACCCGATGCTGTTCGACATGGGGAGCTTCACCGAGCTGGGCGTTCCACGCGACCTGTCGAAGATCTTCGAAAGCGCCGAGCTGATCAAGTGGCGCTCCTTCCGCGCCAGCGAGGATTCGCGCTACGTCACGCTGTGCCTGCCGCACGTCCTGCTGCGCCTCCCCTACGGGCCAGACACGGTGCCCGTCGAGGGCATCAACTTCGTCGAGGACACCGACGGGCGCGACCATTCCAAGTATCTGTGGGGCAACCCCGCCTGGATGCTGGGCACGCGCATCACCGACGCCTTCGCCAAGCATGGCTGGACGGCGGCGATCCGCGGCGTCGAGGGCGGCGGCAAGGTGGAGGGGCTGCCGGCCCACACCTTCCACACCGACGAGGGCGACATCGCCCTGAAATGCCCGACCGAGATCGCCATCACCGACCGCCGCGAGAAGGAGCTGAACGACCTCGGCTTCATCACGCTGGTCCACTGCAAGGGCACCGACTACGCCGCCTTCTTCGGCGGCCAGACCACCAACAAGCCCAAGCTCTACAACACCGCTGCCGCCAACTCGAACAGCCGGCTGTCGGCGATGCTGCCCTACATCCTGAACGCGTCGCGCTTCGCCCACTACATCAAGGTGATCATGCGCGACAAGATCGGCAGCTTCATGACCAAGGAGAATGTTCAGACCTATCTGAACACCTGGATCATGGGCTACGTCCTGGGCAAGGACGACGCGGGGCAGGACCTGAAGGCGCAGTACCCGCTGCGCGACGCCCGCGTCGACGTGACGGACATCCCCGGCAAGCCCGGCTGCTACAACGCCACCGTCTTCCTGCGTCCGCACTTCCAACTGGAGGAGCTGACCGCGTCGATCCGTCTGGTGGCCGAGCTGCCGCCGCCGGCCGCCTGAGCGCCGACGCCCCTCTGACGCCCCTCTGACGCCCATGCCGCCAGCCGGACGTCAGAGGGCGCACACCCGCCGATCCTCATTCGACCGATCCCACCGAACCGATTTCACGGCCCGCCGACCGAGGCCCGCCGATAGAAGGAAGACCGCCATGGCCTCCAATATGTTCATCGTCTTCAAGACGCCGGATATCACGGGTGAAAGCGCCGACAGCAGCAACACAAACGCCATCCAGGTGCTGTCCTGGAGCCATTCCTTCAACCAACCGACCTCGCCGACGCGCAGCTCTGCCGGTTCGGGCACGGTGGAGCAGGCCAACCACTCGGACTTTTCCTTCACCAAATACATGGATGCGGCGACCGACGACCTGCTGAAGATGTGCTGGAGCGGCCAGCAGATCGGCACCGCCACCTTTTCGGCCTACCGCTCGGACGGCGCCAACACGGCGATCAAGTATCTGGAGGTGGTGATGACCAACGTCATCGTCTCCAACGTCTCGGTCGGCGGCGGCACCGGCGACATTCCGACGGAAACCGTCACGCTCAGCTATTCCTCGGTCCAGTACACCTACATCCAGCAGAAGACGGCGGACGGCACCGCCGGCGGCAACCAGCCGATCAAGCACGACCTCGCCGCCCAGACGGTGTCGTAACCCGCCATGCCGGGACCGCGCATCGCGCAGGGCGTCCGGGCGCCGCTGTTCGACCGCCTCGCCGCCGACCCTCGGGAGGGCGGCGGGAGCGGCGGGCGGATGCTCGACCGCGATGGGCTGCGGGCATCGATCCGGCGAGAGTTGGACCGGCTGCTCAACACGCGAACGCCGCTCGCGGCCGACGAGCTGGGCCGACGGCCGCGCGGCACGCTCGACTACGGGCTGCCCGACCTGTCGCTGTTCTGGCCCTTCGACGCCGACAGCGAGGCCCGGCTGGCCCGGCTGGTCGCCGCAACGGTCGCGACCTTCGAGCCCCGCCTGGTGAATCCCCGCGTGACGGTGGCGCGCGCCGGCAACGAGCGCGGCCGGCTGCGGGCGACGGTGACCGGATCCGTCCTGCTGGACGGCATGGTCGAGCCGGTGAGCTTTCCCATCCTGCTGACCGACAGCGTCGAGGATGGGCCGGGGGACGGGCCAGGGGACGGGCTGGGGGCTGGGGGAGGCGGGACCGATGGCCGGTGAGGACCGCAACGACCTGCTGGATTACTACCAGCGCGAGCTGTCCTATCTGCGGCACGAGGGAGCGGCCTTCGCCGCCCGCTACCCGCGCGTGGCGGCGCGCCTCGACCTCAGCGGGGCGGAATCGCCCGATCCGCACGTCGAACGGCTGCTGGAAAGCGTCGCCTTCCTGACCGCCCGCATCCAGCGGACCCTGGATTCCGACTTCCCGATGATCCCGGCGGCGCTGCTGGGGGTGCTCTACCCGCATCTGGTGGCGCCGGTGCCCAGCCTCGCCATCGCGCAGTTCACGGTCGATCCCGACCAGGCGCGCGCGGCGACCGGCTTCACCCTGCCCGACGAGACCCCGCTGTTCGCCGAGGCGCTCGACGGGCTGACCTGCCGCTTCCGCACCGCCTACCCGGTGGAGCTGTGGCCGGTCGAGGTGGCGGACGCCGCGATCCAGACACCGGCGGCCTTCTCCTTCCTCGACCGGCGCACCGACATCGGGGCGGTTCTGCGCGTCACCCTGCGCGGGCTTGGCCGTCTGACCTTCGCCGACATGGCGCCGAAACGGCTGCGCCTCCACCTGCATGGCGGGGCGGCGGGGAGCCTGCACGAGCTGCTGCTCAACGAGGTGCGCGGCATCGCGGTGCGGCCGGTGGAAACCGCCGGTGCGGTGCGGGAGTTGCCGGGCGCCCAGGTCCGGCCCGTCGGCTTCGCGCCGGACGAGGACGTGCTGCCCTGGCCGCGCCACGCCCATCAGGGCTACCGGCTGATCCAGGAATATTTCGTCTTTCCGGAGAAGTACCTGTTCGTCGACATCGAAGGGCTGGAGGGGTTGGGCGACGCCAAGGAGACGGAGCTGCTGTTCCTGCTGTCCAACCCGCCACGACGCGCCGTTCCGCTCGACCGCGAGTCCTTCCGGCTGAACTGCGCGCCGATCGTCAACCTGTTCCGCCGGACGACGGAGCCGGTGCGGTTGGACCAGACCCAGGTGGATTACCGTCTGCCGCCCGACAGCCACCGCGAGCGCTCGACCGAAATCCATTCGATCCTCAAGGTTTCGGCCAGCTCGGCCTACGAGGACGACAGCCGGGTCTTCCAACCCTTCTTTTCCTTCGACCATTCCACCGGACGGGAGAATGGCCGCGACGGTCCACGGGCCTTCTGGACGGCACGGCGCCAGCCGACCGGGCGGGCCGACTTGCCGGGCACCGATCTGGTGCTGTCCTTCCTCGACCTCGATTTCAAGCCGACCCGTCCGCCGGCCCATGTGGTGTTCGCCCACACGCTGTGCACCAACCGCGGGGTGGCGGAGCAGATGCCGGCCGGCGCCCGGCTGGAGATCGAGGTCGACGCGCCGCTCAGCGGCATCGCCTGCCTGACCAAACCGACCCGCCAACGCACGCCGCCGCTGGCCGGCCAGACCCTGTGGCGGCTGGTGTCGCACCTGTCGCTGAACCATCTGTCGCTGGACGGGGAGGGCGGGCTGGCGGCGTTGCGCGAGATCCTGCGGCTCTACGCCGCCTTCGACGACGCCAGCGTGGCGGGGCAGATCGCCGGTCTGTCGGGCCTGTCCTGCCGCCCGGTGGTGCGGCGGGTCGGCAACGAGGCGTGGCGGGGGTTCTGCCGGGGCACCGAGGTGACGCTGGAGCTGGACGAGGAGCGCTTCGTCGGCAGCCATCCCTTCCTTCTGGCCTCGGTGCTCAACCGTTTCCTCGGGCTCTACGCCGCCGTCAACTCCTTCACGCAGCTGGTCCTGACCAGCCGCCAACGCAACGGGCATTGGAAGACATGGCCTCCCCTGGCTGGCGATCGACCCGTTCTGTGATCGAGCAGTTGGCCGCCGAGGCCCACCGCTTCGACGCGCTCCAGGCGATCGGCCTGATCGAGCGAATGCTGCCCGACGCCCGCAGCGTCGGCGAGGGCGCCGACTCGCGGCACGAGGCGGTGCGTTTCCGTTCCAGCTTGGCCACCGCCTTTCCGGCGAGCGACCTTGCCGCCGCGACGCCGCCCGGCCCCGGCGAGCCGCGTTGGGAACTGCTGGTGAATTTCCTGGGGCTTGCCGGCGGCTTCGGCCCGCTGCCGGCGCCCTTCACCGAGGCCATCGTCCAGCGGGTGCGGGCGGGCGACACGGCGACCCGCGATTTCCTCGACATTCTCAACCACCGGCTGGTCTCGCTGCTCTACCGGGCGCGGCGGCTGCACCGGCCGGCGCTGAACCGCGGCACACCCGACCAGGGGCCGATGGCGCAGCATCTCTACAGCCTGATCGGGTTGGGGACGCCGGGCCTGCGCGGCCGCATGGCGGTGCCCGACCGGGTGCTGCTTGATCACGCCGGGGTGCTGGCCCAGCAGCCGCGCACGCTGCACGGGCTGGAACGCCTGCTCGGCGATCATTTCGGCGTGCCGGTGCGGGCGGTGCCGTTGCAGGGGCGTTGGCTGGCGCTCGACGACACGCAGGTGACGCGGCTGGGGCGGCTGAACGCGGTGCTGGGTGACGGGGCGGTGCTGGGACGGCGGGTGTGGGATCAGCAGGCGGCGGTGACGCTGGAACTGGGGCCGCTGGGACTGGAAGCGTTCCGCGCCTTTCTGCCCGGTGGGCACGCGGCGCGGGCGTTGCGCGATCTCGCGCGTTTCTATCTGGGACCGGGCACCGACGTCTCGTTGCACCTGCGGCTTGCGCCGGAACGGGTGCCGCCGAGCCGGCTGGTGGGTGCCAACCGGCTGCATCTGCATTCCCCCCGCGTTCTTGCCGAACGGCCGCGCGCGGCGGGGGTGCGGCTGGGCGCGGAGGATGGGCGGCTGCTGACGCGCGCCGGGCCGGACGCTCCACGGCTCGGCTGGACGAGCTGGCTGGTCACGCGGCGGCGCATGACGGAGGGGATCGTCCGGCCGACGGGCGGGCGGGACAGCATGCATGGGTAATCCCGACCGCCGCGGATTCGTGTTTCCAGTGGTGACGGCCGTGAATCCGGTTGACGGAAAAAGCATGGCGAACCGATACTTCCCCCACTGCGAGAGGAAGCCATCATGACCACTTGCGCCGTCCTCCAAGGCCGCTTCCTGGCGACGGGGCCGCGCCTGCCCGCACCGGGGACCGGGCGGACCGCGCAACCCCAGGCCGGCGGCAACGCCCGGCAACTGCCGCCCGGCCTGCTGCGCCTGGGCAGCGGCGGCGGGCGGCCCTTGCCGGACGGCGTGCGGCAGAAGATGGAGACCTTCTTCAAGACGGATTTCTCCGACGTCCGTGTCCATGTCGGGTCGGAGGCGCCGGCCATCGGCGCCTTGGCCTTCACGCTGGGCTCGAACCTCTATTTCGCCCCCGGCCAGTACAACCCGGATTCGCTGCACGGGCAACAGCTTCTCGGCCATGAACTGACCCATGTGGTGCAGCAGCGGGCGGGGCGCGTGCGCAACCCGTTCGGCAGCGGCGTCGCCGTGGTGCAGGATCACGCGCTGGAGGCCGAGGCCGACCGCATGGGCATGCGCGCCGCCGCGCAGGTCATCCGGCCGACGGTGCAGGCCAAGCCGACACCGCAGAGGCTGGCCGCGCCGATCCAAAGGAAGGAAGGTTCCGGCTACCGGCTGATCGTCGGTGCCTACCTGCACCAGGAGAAGGGGCTGCCCGACGCCATGGCCGGCCACGGCTTCGTCGCGGTGGAGCGCCCCGGCGGCAAGCGCGAGGCCTGGGGTTTCTCGCCGGCGGAACTGTCAGGCATGGACCCGAAACGCGACCTCGGGCGCTTGACCACGGGCGTGCCGGGGCGCGTGCATCGTGACGAGGCAGCGTTCTCCAAGCCCGGCGTGCGCACACGCAGCGTCGCCGTCAGCCGTGAGCAGGCGGAGCGCGCCATGGCAAAGATCGGCGAGTACCGGAGCGGTAACGCCCGGTTCAGCTTGGCGAATCGCCAATGCACGGCGTTTGCCAGTGACGTGGCGAAGGCGGCGGGGGTGAATGCGTTCGGCGCAGGGCCAGTGCGGGGACCACGAGACTTCTATCGGAAGATTTGAGCCAAAGAGAATGACTCCATCTCTCCGAGAAGCACGATGAAGAAAAATTTTCTGCCACCACCCCAACCAAATGAGAAAAATCGGCTTATTGCTCCGCGCCGGGTGCTGCAACCAGCTTCAGTGACGTCTCATTTGCTTCCGCCTGCTTCATCTCACGCAGCATCGTGGGCGCCGAACAGCAAAATGAATGCGCCAGCCGTCATGCCATCCCTTCAGCTCAAGGTGGCCACACAATCCAAAGCAGCTGGAGTGCCGCCGAGCATTGTCGGAGGGCCGCAAATTCGGCAAAACGTTATTCAGCCGATGATTCCCAGGCAATCTGATAGATTGAAAGCTCCCGATTACCATCATAATTATGTATCGACTGTAGTAAAAAGCCATATTGATAAATATAGAAGAGAATTTTGGAATGGATTTAGATCATCAATGGGTTGGTATCAAACTACAAAAACACATATGGGGCGCTTCCCAAAAATATGCGCAACGTGTAACGGACCGGCCAATTCTATTGATCATAAAATAGATTTCGCGACAACCCAAACAAGTCTACCAACCACAGACTATTGTGACACTTTTAATCATTTCAGAGGAATATTGAAAAGCGTTGCTCAAGATGACTTTAATAATTTACGCAATCTCCAATGGATGTGCCAATCATGCAATTCTCATAAGAGCGGCGCTCACGGACTTTACACCTCGGTAATGCATCTTGGAAAATGCCCAGCAGCGAATGGTGGGATCTGTACCCTCTAGATTCTGAATGAATCCACCAATGTCCTCCCTGAAGCCCCTGATCAACAAGCTCAACCCTACCGCCAAGCGCGCGCTGGAGACGGCGGCGCAGCTCTGCCTCGTGCAGACGCACTTCGCGGTGGAGGTTCAGCATCTGCTGCTCAAGCTCGCGGGCATGGCGGACAGCGACGTGGCGCGGCTGCTGCGGCATTACGGCGTGGATGCAGGCACCCTGTCCGCCGACCTCACCCGTGCGCTGGAGGCTCTGCCACGCGGGAACCGGCAGACGCCGGCTTTCTCCGAACATCTGCTGCGCCTGCTGGAGCGCGCCTGGGTGGTGTCGTCCCTGAGGCTCGACGAACACACCATCCGGTCCGGCGCCATCCTGGTGGCGCTGCTGGAGGACGACGCGTTGCGCGGCATGCTGGTCGAGGCGGCGCCGTCGCTCGCCCGCATTCCGCGCGGCAAACTGGCCGACGATCTGCCCGATCTGCTGCGTGGCAGTCCGGAGGGGGCCGGCGGCCCCACCCCCACCCCCGCTCCCGCCGCAGCGTCCAGCACGGCGCCGTCGCGAACCCCGTCGCTCGATGCCTACACCATCGACCTCACCGCCCAGGCCCGCGCCGGCCGGATCGACCCCATCGTCGGGCGTGACGGCGAGATCCGGCAGGTCGTCGACATCCTGATGCGGCGACGGCAGAACAACCCGATCCTCACCGGCGATCCCGGCGTCGGCAAGACGGCGGTGGTCGAGGGCTTCGCCCGCATGGTCGCCGAGGGCGCCGTGCCGCCGCCGCTGCGCGACGTCGCGGTGCGCACGCTCGATCTCGGGCTGCTCCAGGCCGGTGCCGGCGTCAAGGGCGAGTTCGAGGACCGGCTCCGCCGGGTGATCGACGAGGTGGCGTCGTCGCCCCGTCCCGTCATCCTGTTCATCGACGAGGCGCACACGCTGGTCGGCGCCGGCGGACCGGCCGGGCAGGGGGATGCCGCCAACCTGCTGAAGCCGGCGCTGGCGCGCGGGGAGCTGCGCACCATCGCCGCCACGACCTGGGGCGAGTACAAACGCCACATCGAGAAGGATCCCGCACTCGCCCGCCGCTTCCAGGTGGTGAAGGTGGCCGAGCCGGACGAAGCGACCGCCGTTTCCATGCTGCGCGCCCTGGTGCCGGGGCTGGAGGCGCACCACGGCGTCCGCATCCTCGACGCGGCGGTGGAAAGCGCGGTGCGGCTGTCGCACCGTTACATCAGCGACCGGCAATTGCCGGACAAGGCGGTCGGCGTGCTCGACACCGCCTGCGCCCGCGTCGCTCTGGCGCAGGCGTCGCCGCCGCCCGAACTTCAGGCCGCCGCCCAGGGCAGCGCCGGGCTGTCCGCCGAGATCGCCCAGCTCGCCCGCGAAAGCACCGCCGGCCACGACCACGCCGAGCGCCTGGAGCGTCTCGCCGACGAGCGCGCCGCCCTGGAGGAGAAGCGCCATCGGTTGGAGGCCCGTTGGACCCAGGAGGCCGAAACGGTCGCCCGCATCCGTGCGCTGGAGAACTCGCTGCCGGACCAGGACGGCGCCGCCTATCTGCGGGCGCGGGCCGAGCTGGACGGGCTGCGGCTGGAACTGGAGCTGGTGCAGGAGGACGCCGCCCCGCTGGTGCCGGTCGCGGTGGACCGCCACACCGTCGCCGCCGTGGTGGCTGGTTGGACCGGCATCCCGGTCGGCCGCATGCTGACCGACAACGTCGAGGCGGTGCGCGGCTTGCGCGCCCGCATGGGCGAGCGGGTGGTCGGGCAGGACGCTGCGCTCGACGCGGTGGCCCGGCGTATCCGCACCTATTTCGCCGGGCTCGGCGAGCCGGGCAAGCCGACCGGCGTCTTCCTGCTGGTCGGACCGTCGGGCGTCGGCAAGACGGAAACCGCGCTGACCCTGGCCGAACTGCTGTTCGGCGGCGAGCGCAGCCTGATCACCATCAACATGTCGGAGTATCAGGAAGCGCATTCCGTCTCCGGCCTGAAGGGGGCGCCGCCCGGCTATGTCGGCTTCGGGAAGGGCGGGGTGCTGACCGAGGCGGTGCGGCGCGCGCCCTATTCGGTCGTCCTGCTCGACGAGGTGGAGAAAGCCCACCCCGACGTGCTGGAGCTGTTCTATCAGGTGTTCGACAAGGGGACGCTGGAGGACAGCGAGGGGATGGCGGTCGATTTCAAGAACACCATCATCCTGCTGACCTCGAACCTTGGCAGCGAGACGATCGAGCGGCTGGCCGGACAGGGCAGCGGCGCCCTGACCGCCGGGCGCGTCGCCGAGGCGATCCGGCCGGAGCTGGTGCGTCACTTCAAGCCGGCGCTGCTCGGCCGCATGGTGGTGGTGCCCTATCTTCCGCTCGACGAGGCGCGTGTCCACGCCATCGTCCGGCTGAAACTGGCCCGCATCCAGGCCCGCGTCGCCGAGACGCATGGCGCCGAGCTGACCTACGCCGACTCGGTGGTCGCCCACATCGCCGCGCGTTGCGCCGCCACCGACGCCGGGGCGCGGGCCGTCGACCATCTGCTGACCAACACGCTGCTGCCCGACCTGTCGGCGGGCGTGCTCGACCGCTTGGCCGACGGGCGGGGGGTCGATCTGGTGCATGTCGATCTCGACGGGACCGGGGCGTTGCGCTACAGCTTCGGCATGCCCGCATCGCGGGCGCCCTGAACGGCGGCCTCCCCCAAGGCGACCCTCAAAGGCGATCCATGAGCGATAAGTCGACGACCCAGGATTCCGCCTCGCTGTCGGTCAGCACGCCGCTCGGCAAGGACGCCCTGATCCTGCGCGAGTTCAGCGGCACCGAGGCGGTCTCCGACCTGTTCGACTTCACGCTGGTCATGCAGTCGGCGACCGGCGCCATGGACCTCGACCTGACGCAGCTCGTCGGCCAGCACCTGACGGTGACTCTGACCGACGGCGACGGGGCGCAGCGGATCGTCGACGGGATCTGCACCCGTGTCGTGCAGACCGCGACCTCCTATGTCGCGGAGTTGCGGCCCTGGCTGTGGATGCTCGGGCTTGCCAGCGACAACCGCATCTATCAGAGCCAGACCGCCGTCGACATCATCAAGGCGGTGTTCGGCAACCTCGGCTACACCGATTTCAAGGATTCGACGACCGCCACCTACACCACCCGCGACTACTGCGTGCAGTATGGCGAGAGCTGCCTGAACTTCGTCAGCCGGCTGATGGAGGAGGAGGGAATCTGCTATTTCTTCACCCACACGGCGGGCACCCACACGCTGGTGCTGGCCGACGATTCCTCGGCCTTCGCGGCCATCGCCGGGACGTCGACGGTGCCTTATCTCGGGCTGCCGCGGGGCAAGGACTGGATCGACGGGCTGCATCTGACCTCCTGCTCGCTGGAGCAGGCGGTGACCAGCGGCGGCTACCAAGCCGACGACTACAACTTCACCACCCCGGCGACCGAACTGAAGGCCAGCGTCACCGGCACGCCACTGGTCTACGACTACCCCGGCAACTACACCAGCAAGGACCAGGGCGACGCGGCGGCCGCCATCCGGCTGGCCGCCCTCCAGGCCGGAGCCAAGCGCCTGTCGGGGAGCGGCGTCGTGCGCGCCTTCACCGCCGGGCAGAGCTTCACCCTGTCGGGCCACCCGCGCAGCGACCTGAACGCCGAGTGGGTGCTGCACGCGGTCAGCCACCGCGCCACCTTCCGGGAGTACGAGAACAGCTTCACGGCGCTGCCGTCCGCCACCACCTACCGCCCGCCACGCCGGACGCCGGCCCCGCGCATCGCCGGCACGCAGACCGCGGTGGTGGTCGGCAAGTCGGGCAAGGAGATCTACACCGACCAGTATGGCCGGGTGAAGGTGCAGTTCCATTGGGACCAGCAGGGCAGCAACGACGAGAACAGCTCCTGCTGGGTGCGGGTGGCGCAGGGCTGGGCCGGCAAGAGCTGGGGCAGCTTCTTCCTGCCGCGGGTCGGCATGGAGGTGATCGTCAGCTTCCTCGACGGCAACCCGGACCAGCCGATCGTCACCGGCTGCGTCTACAACGGCACCAACACCACGCCCTACACCCTGACCGACGATCAGACCAAGAGCACGATCAAGTCCAACAGCTCCGAGGGTGGCAACGGCTTCAACGAGATCCGCTTCGAGGACAAGGCCGATGCCGAGGAAATCTTCGTCCAGGCGCAGAAGGACATGACGGTGCTGGTCAACAACGGCCGGACAACGACGGTGGACGCCGCCGACGACACGCTGACGCTGAACAAGGGCAACCGCTCGGTCACCATCACCAAGGGCAACGACACGCTGACCGTTAGCGAGGGCAACCGCACCTCCAGCATCGCCAAGGGCAACGAGACCCATTCGGTCAAGGGCACCCGCGACGTCACGGTGACCGGGGCGGAAACCCGCACCAACAGCGACGCCTTCACGCAGACGGTGTCGAAGGATTTCACGCTGACGGTGGACGGCGACATCACCATCTCGGCCAGCGGCGCCGTCACCATCAAGGCCGGCAAGGGGCTGACCGTGCAATCGACCCAGGACATGGCCCTCACCTCGTCGGCCGCGCTGACCGCCAAGGCCACCAGCGACGCCACGCTCCAGGGCATGAGCGCCACGGTCAAGGCCGACACCGGCGCAACGCTCCAGGGCGGCACCACCGTCACCGTGAAGGGCAGCGCCCAGGCCACCATCGACGGCGGCGGCATGACCTCGGTGAAGGGCGGGCTGGTCCAATTGAACTGAGCCCGCGACGATGCCCCCGACGAACCAGGACACGCCCCCCGCCAGCGGGCTCCCTTCCGAACCCACGCGCATCGAGACCCGCGATGCGGAGGGACGGCTCTTGTCGCTGGTCACGCTCGGCGCCGGGGGACAGCCGGACGGGGAGTTCGTCGCCTACGCTCCCGACGGCTCGGTGCAGATGCGGATGACCTACCGCGACGGTCAGCCGGATGGGCCGGCGACCATTTATCGCGACGGCCGGGTGCAGACCGAGATGGGCTACGCCGCCGGCCAACTCGACGGCGAGATGCGCGGCTACGACCCGGCCGGACGCCTGCTCTCGGTGGTGCGCTACGCCGCCGGGCGCAAGAATGGCAGGATGGAGTGCTTCACGGTGGATGGCGCGCTGCTGATGACCGCCGAGTACCGCGACGACCGGCTGGACGGGCCGATGCTGGAATACCGTCCGGACGGCACGCTGCGGCGACGCGCTCTTTACGCCGATGACCGGCTGGATGGCGAGGTGGTCGAATTCCATCCCGGCGGAAGCCCGGCCGAGCGCAGCCTGTTCCGCGCCGGAACCGTCGTGGAGGGGCCGGAGCGCTTCGTCGATCCGGACGCTCCGGGCAGGACGTCGCTGCTGGCCCGGCTGATCGGCAAGTAGGGGAGGGGAGGCATGGGGCTTCAGGTGGTGATGGGGGCGATGACCCAGTGCAGCTTCGGGGCGGCGCCGAGCAGCCTGATGGTGCTGCCGACCAACCGGGTGATGTGCGGCGGGGTGCCGGCCGCGACCATCATGGATTTTGCTCCGATGATGAACATCCTGCCCTTCGCCATGTGCAACAGCCCGGCCAACCCGATGGTGATCGCGGCGACGGCGGCGGCAATGGGGGTGCTGACGCCGATGCCCTGCATCCCGCTCACCACGCCCTGGACGCCCGGCGTTCCTCAGGTGCTGATCGGCGGCATGCCGGCGCTGAACGACGGCTGCAAGTGCATGTGCGCTTGGGGTGGCTCCATCAGCGTCAGCATGGCCGGGCAGTTCCAGACGCAGGATTGATCGATCGGGGCTCCAGCGGACGGCCCGGCGGTTGCGGTTCAGGGCATCGGCGCTATAATGACGCGAGGTCCCGCCCCCCAAACCATCGACCGCAAGGCCGACCGATGTCCGCTCCGCCGAAGCGTTTCGCTCCACCGCCGCCCAGCTGGCCTGGATGTGCGTCGCCGCGCCAGCCGGGGCCGGCGATCCAGCGGCAGGTCGCGCAGCCGCAAACGACCTTCAACGCCCTGCGCAGCGGCAAGGCGGAGCGCGGCAAGGTCGGCGACGAGCTTGTGCGCATGCAGGGCGACCAGTTCCTGCTGAGCACCGCCGAGCGCAACCTGCGGGTCAAGCCGGACGGCACCTACAATTTCGTCCGGGTCCAGGGGAACACCCGCAACGAGGCCCGCACCTTCGTGTCGGCGAACAGCGGCCATGCCGGGCTGGCCGCCGGACGGCCGGTGCTGTACGCCGGGACGGTGCGTTTTGACAGCGGTTCGCTCGACTGGTGGAGCAACTATTCCGGCACCTACCAGCCGATGGCCGCCTTCCGCCAGCAGGCCCATCTGCCGGACGAGCGTTTCGTGCCCTGGCAGAAACTTCAGATGGGTGGGGTGGGGTTGCAACGCGGCATGCTGTCCGACCAGCGGGCCTCCACGGTGCCGGCCAAACCGGAGGGCGCCACCACGCCCAAGCCGGCCCCCCGATTGCCGGATCCCGCAAAGGCCGCATCCGTTGGAACCGGACCGGCGGGGACGCCGACTCCGCAGCCGCAAGGCAAGGGAACGGAGAAGGCAGCGGCACGCGCTGCTCCCGCACCCGCCGGAAAGGGACGCTGAGTGGCAATTCCGCGCAGCTCCCTTCCCGTCATTCTCGGCGGCACGCTGCTGTTCGGGGCTCTGCTGTTCCTGTTGGGGCTGCTGGTCGGACTCAACCTGTCGTCATCCGCTCCGGCATCTTCACAGGCATCCCCACAGGCAGGAAACGGCACCCCGGCGGCGGTGGCGCCCGCTCCTCCTGTCCCTGCACCGGGCGGAGCCTCCGGCGGAGCGGCTCCGACGGCCCCCGCACCCGATGCGGCGGCTCCGGCTCCCGCATCCCCACCGGCCAAGGGCGGCGATGCCGCTCCGGAAGCGGCGCCGGCGATCAAACCGCTGAAGGTGAGGGGTTTCGGTTACGGCGCTCCGCCGTCCAGCCCGCCCGCCTCGGCCTTGCGCGGCCATCTGCTGGAGCAGGCCAGCGCAGCGCCGGGCACGGCACCGGGCACCAACCCGGCAGCCCAGCCTGCGGCAGCCGCCACATCAGCCCCCGCACCCGCTCCGAAGGAGCCGCCAGCCGAGCCGCTGGTCTTTTCGGTTGCGGTCGGACGCTTCCTGCTGGAGGACAACGCCGCCCGCCGGCTGGCCGAAGCACAGGCCAAGGGCTTCCAGCCGGTCGTCGTCGTCGCCGACCCTCCCGACCCCAGCGGCTGGCTGACCGTTACGCTGGGACCGCGCGACGACGCCACCGCGGCCGCGCGGCTGGCGGAGGACGCCACCGCCCAAGGGTTCGACACCCTGCTGGTAAGCTGGCTCGCTCCCTGATCCCGGGGTTCCCCATCTGGTGTCGAACTTGACAGGTCTTGAGCACTTCCGAGAAATGCATCGTCCGTGTATCGGGAGCATCGAGCCATGCGTCTGATCGGAGTTCTCTTCGGCTGCATTCTTGGGTTTGCCAACACCTTGGCTTCGTATCCGGCATCCGCACAGTCGCGCCCGAACAATGAAGCGTTCTCGAACGCGGTCGTGGCCGCTGGGCTTGTCCTCACGCGGAAGGCGTGCGCTTTGCTGGAGGTGCAGGAAACTGCGAACTGGGTTGAAGTGGACGGCAAGGGCGAATGCCTGCGCTTCTATGCTGCCGGGCTACGCTCCGCCCCGGGCCCCAACCCCGTTGTTGCTGCCTGGATGCACGGCGACATCATGGGCAGGAAGCCGAGCCAGATCGGGCATCAGGAGGGACTCAGCGTCACCGCGATGATTGAGCAGGAACGCGCGTTGTCTGAGCGTTTCGGTGTGCCTTTCATCTTCCTGGCCCGTCCAGGCGCCTATGGAAGCTCCGGCCGGTTTTGGGATCTCCGCCACACCCCTCGGGAAGCGGCGTTGATGAATGCTCACCTCGATGTGCTCAAGAGGCGCTACGGCATTGCCGAGTGGTCCCTTGGTGGACACAGCGCCGGAGGAACGTTGGTGGCCGAGTTCCTGGCGAGCCGCAGCGACCTGCGATGCGCCATTATCTCCTCTGGAGCATCTGCCTTTCGGGCTTATCTCGAAGCACACGGGGCCAAAGCCCGGCTGGCCAAGCCGGAGACATGGTTTGATCCTTACGACTTGCTTGATCGCATACCGAAGGACCAGAACCGGCGCATCTTCGTGATTGGTGATCCGCGTGAGACGAACGTGCTGTTCCGCACCCAGAAGCTCTATTTCGACGGACTTGCAAAGCGCAGCCACGCAGCGTGGCTCGTACCGCTGGAGCGTGCACCCGCACCGAGGTTCCACAATCTGGTTGACTTCGGTGAGACAGCCACCGGCCTATGTGCACAGGGCAAGGATACCGACAGCCTGCTGAATGAACTCGGAGCTATGCCGGACCAACCTGGGAGGATCAGCAACTGACGTTTTCCATCAGGCTCTTGCCCAAGCAAATCATAGACCGTCACCAGTGATCGACCCTCAAGCCGGTTTTCCGTTCCGTCGCTACTTGGCCGCCATCCCCCACCGAAACGGTCGGACTTGACATTTGCGCGGTTCAACCCGCGCGCCGCGCCATGCTATGCAGGGGGCATCGCGGCCCACCCGAACGAAACAGACCGCCGGACAGGAAGGATCGTCATGCCCGCCGCTTCGACCCGCCTCCACGCCTCCGCCTGCCCGCACGATTGCCCCTCCACCTGCGCGCTGGAGGTGGAGGTCGTTGGCGGCACGCGGATCGGACGACTGCGCGGGGCGGCGGACAACAGCTACACGGCGGGCGTCATCTGCGCGAAGGTCGCCCGCTACGCCGAGCGTATCCACCACCCCGACCGGCTGACCCGGCCGCTGCGCCGGACCGGCCCGAAGGGTTCCGGCCGATTCGAGCCGATCTCCTGGGACGATGCGCTCGACATCGTGGCGGAACGATTCCTGGAGGCCGAGCGCCGTTTCGGTTCCGAAACCGTTTGGCCCTACCATTATGCCGGCACGATGGGGCTGGTGCAGCGCGACGGCCTCAACCGGCTGCGCCACGCCAAGCGCTATTCGGGATTCTTTTCCACCATCTGCACCAACCCGGCCTGGTCGGGCCTGATCGCAGGAACCGGACGGCTGGCGGGTGCCGACCCACGCGAGATGGCGCGGTCCGATCTGGTGGTGATCTGGGGCACCAACGCGGTTTCGACCCAGGTCAATGTGATGACCCACGCCATCCGCGCCCGCAAGGAACGCGGGGCGAAGATCGCCGTCGTCGACGTCTACCGCACGCCGACCATGGAGCAGGCCGACCTGCCGCTGCTGATCCGGCCGGGCACCGACGGGGCGCTGGCCTGCGCGGTGATGCATGTGCTGTTCCGCGACAGGCTGGCCGACCGCGCCTACCTCGCCAGCCACGCCGACGATCCGGCCGGGCTGGAGGCCCATCTGGCGGGGCGGACCCCCGCTTGGGCCGAGGCGATCACCGGCCTGCCCGCCGCCGACATTGAGGATTTCGCCCGGCTGGTCGGACGGACGCCGCGTTCCTTCTTCCGCCTCGGCTACGGCTTCACCCGCTCGCGCAACGGGGCGGTCAACATGCACGCGGCCTCCTGCATCCCGGTGGTCAGCGGGGCCTGGCAGCACGAAGGCGGCGGCGCCTTCCACTCCAGCAGCGGTATCTACCGCTGGAACAAGACGCTGATCGAGGGGCTCGACCGCCGCGACCCCACCGTACGGATGCTCGACCAGTCGCGCATCGGCCCAATTCTGGAGGGCGACGCGGACGCGCTGGCCGGCGGTCCGCCGGTGACGGCGCTGCTGATCCAGAACACCAACCCGGTGACGGTGGCCCCCGACCAGACCCGCGTGCGGCGCGGGTTCGCTCGTGACGACCTGTTCGTCTGCGTCCACGAGCAGTTCATGACCGAGACGGCGCGGATGGCCGACATCGTGCTGCCGGCGACCATGTTCCTGGAGCATGACGACCTCTATCAGGCCGGCGGCAACCAGCACATCCTGTTCGGCCCCGCCCTGGTTCCCGCGCCCGGCGAATGCCGCTCCAACCACGCCGTCGTCGGGGCCCTCGCCACCCGGCTGGGCGCCGACGACCATCCCGGCTTCCGCATGAGCGAGCGCGACCTGATCGACGCCACCCTGCGGAACTCCGGCTGGGGCAGTCTGGAGGAGCTGGAACGGGCGCGCTTCCTGGATGTGCAGCCCGACTTCCGCACGGCGCATTACCTCGACGGCTTCGCCTGGCCGGACGGGCGCTTCCGCCTGAAGCCCGACTGGCCGTCGGTGCCCTACGCGGCCCCCTCGACCTTCGGGCCGGTGGCGGCGATGCCACGCTTTCCCGACCACTGGGCGGTGATCGAGGAAGCCGACGCCGAACATCCCTTCCGGCTGGTGACCGCCCCGGCCCGGCAGTTCCTCAACACCAGCTTCACCGAGACGCCGGGTTCGCAGGCGCGCGAAAAGCAGCCGTCGCTGCTGCTCCACCCGGAGGACGCAATGGCGTTGGCCATTGCGGAAGGCGACCGCGTCGAGGTGGCGAACCGTCGCGGCGCGGTCATCCTGCGCGCCCGCCTGTTCGACGGGGTGCGGCGCGGCGTGGTCATCGCCGAATCGATCTGGCCGAACGACGCCCATGAAGGAGGGCGCGGCATCAACAGCCTGACCGGGGCCGACGCGGTGGCCCCCTTCGGCGGCGCCGCGTTTCACGACAACCATGTCCGCGTGCGGGGTCTCGCCTTATGCGATGTCGCATGATCGGGGAGAGCCGGCCAGGGACTGCTCCGCATCGTCATGAAAGCTGGAACTATTGGCGTCCGTCCGACAGCCACATCGTTGAGCTGGGCACGGTGCGCGGTCTCGACGTGGCGTTGCCGGTCCATTTCCATGAAGAGGATCAAGTGACCTTCGTTCTGTCCGGGCGGCGCCGGTTCGTCATCGACGGCCAACTGTTCGCCGTCGCTCCCGGCCAGGGGATGCACATTCCCGCCCGAACGCCTCACCATTCGTTGTCGGAGCCGTCGGAAATTGTCTGCATCAACCTCTACACGCCGGCGGGAGCGTACGCGGCGCGCGACTTGATCTCGGACCTTGCCAGGCAATGGCGGAGGGTGGGACAGATCGGCTGGCCCGAACTCACGACGATCGCCGAGGATCACCGATGCGTCGCCGGGAACATTCCCGATCCGGCCGGCACACTCGCGGGCACCGACTTGCGGGAAACGGTGGAACAGGCGGCGCAGCGTGCCGGCATGAGCCGCGAGGGTTTTTCCCGGCGGTTCAGGAAACATCACGGCATGCCGCCGCACGCCTTCTGGCTGCTGGAGAAACTGAACGACGCGCGGCGGCTGCTCCGGAGGGGCGAACCGATCGCGGGTGTCGCCGCCGAAACCGGCTTTGCCGATCAAAGCCATCTCGGCCGCTGTTTCCGGCGCGTGTTCGGCGTCACTCCGGGGCGATACCGGGCAGGGTAGGTCACATCCGTTCCAGACCGCGGCGCTTCGGGCCTGCTACCCATTCGTCCCGGAGCGCCGCGTGGGAATCGACCCTATGCGGGACGCCCGCTCTTGACTGGAGAGTTCGGCATGACCGCTGCCTTGTCCGCATTTTCATACCTCCTGGTGGTCGGCGCCGGGATAAGCGTTGCTCTGCAACAGGTTCTGAACGCGAATCTGCGGGCGGAGCTTGGATCGCCCTGGTGGGCGGGTTTCGTCAGCTACCTCGTCGGCATGCTGGCGATGCTGGCGGTCGCGCTGATCGCCCCAGGCCCTCGGTTGCCGGACCCGTTCGCGGGCTCCACGTCGTGGGTGTCATGGAGCGGGGGGCTTTTCGGCGCGCTCTTCATCGGCACCGCGATCCTCATGGTCCCGCGCCTCGGCGCTGCGACGGTTCTCGCCTTGATCGTCGTCGGTCAAATGCTCGGCTCGCTCGTCTTCGATCATTTCGGCCTGTTCGGGCTGACTCAGCAGCCGATCAGCCCCGCCCGGCTGGCCGGTGCGACCCTACTCATCCTGGGCGTTGTCCTGGTGAGGGGCTGAACAACAGCGGAACGGAAAGGGGACCGTTGATGTTGCCATATACAATTAAAAGCTGATAAATTCTCGAACTCGGCTACATCACGGTTGCTCAACGCCAAGGTCAAGGCGTGGCCACCGAGTGCATCGGTGCGCTCGTTGACCATCTGTTCCAGAACGAAGGGTATCGTCAGCTCTTTGCTGAAATCGACGCGGAAAACGCGGCCTTTATCGTGAATGGCGCTCGGGCAAAGCACAGACATCCTGAAAGAGACATTGCGAGCAAGAGTGTTTTGTGCATCGCACAATGAATCACGACAGGCCCCGGTTGCCGGTCGGCGCAGCCATTGACGCGCCGCTGGGCGCGCCGCTGCTTCACCGCAGCATCAGCGCGAACACGCCCCAACCCAGATATTCGCGCGTGTAAGCGGCGTAGCGCTCGGGCTCCGAAGTCAATTTTGCCCGAACGTCGGCCGCGAACCCGTCGCCGGGGTTGGCTTCAAGCCAGCGGCGCATGGTAAGCCATTTGGCCGCCTCGTATCTGTCCCAACCATCCTGGTCAGCCAAAACCATTTCAACGACGTCGCAGCCAAGGCGGCCAAAAGACGCGAGAAGGTCTGGAAGCGTGTGAAAGTCGGAAATCGCGTTGGCAAGACACCCCTTGGCAACATCTTCCGTCGGCGGCAACCGCCGCCAATAGGGCTCGCCGATGAGGATGGTTCCTCCGGTGCGCAGGCTCCGCGCCAGAAGCTCGACGGTGCCGGCAATCCCACCGGCGATCCAGGTGGCACCGACACAAGCCGCCACGCTGACCTTCTCGTCGGAGACATATCCGGCGGCATCGCCATGGATGAACTCGACTTGATCGGCGACGCCGAGTTCCACGGCACGGAGTTTCGCGTGCTCGGTGAACAGCGGACTCATATCGATGCCGGTGCCGACGATGCCGTGATCATGTGCCCAGGTGCACAGCATCTCCCCCGAACCGCTGCCGAGATCGAGCACGCTGGCCCCCGATTCCAGACGCAACGCCGCACCGAGAGTGGCGAGCTTTTCGGGTGTGATCGGGTTGTGGATGCGGTGGGCACTTTCGGTGATGTTGAATATCCGGGGGATGTCCACTGTGGAAAATTTCCTTGTACGGATGTGAACAGTCCCGCGACGGCACGATCGTGCCGGCCCGGCGGGCCAGGACGATGGACGCGGTGACCGCGCGCGCATGCAGGATACCCGGAGGGTCCCACCCTAACAAGTTGTCCCTACGGTTGTGACATCTTGTCCGGATATATCCATGCGATACGGGCGCGTGATGATCCTCGGCGTCTCATTTGGATGGTTGGATGGTTTTCACATGACAACGTTCGTCGGTATATTTTACATAATCATTATTATGCGTCTTTAAGATGCAGGCGAGTGGATTCCATCCTGAAGTGCAACTCTTGTTTTAGAACAGGAGGTTAGGCTTCAGGAATGGTCATGGGCCGGCCCTACACACAGATCAGGCAGCCTCGTATATCCCCCACACCGTCCTCAGCGGTCCCGGCCGCACCACTGCTCGCGCGTCTGGCCCCAAATTTCGATCGGTTCCTTTTCGAAGGGAACCGGCAGCCGGCCCGCCCCTCGCAGAGTGGAACCCAGGCGCCGCGCGACCGCCTTCGACGGGTCGTTGTTCGGATCGATGGAGTGGATGACCTCCGTCCAGCCGAGTGCCGCAAAAGCCCAGTCGATGGTCGCCGTCGCTCCTTCCGTCGCATAGCCCTTGCCCCAGGCGTCGCGCGTCAAGCCCCAGCCGATTTCCGATCCCGGCCAGCCCTCCGGCATCCAGGGGCCGAGCCGCCCGACCCAGCGTCCGCTGGCTTTCTCGATGACCGAGAACATGCCGAAGCCCTGGATCGACCAGGATCCGGCCATGGTCAGGAGATCCCGCCACGCCTGCGGACGGGCCATCCCCCCGCCGATGAAGCGCGTCGCCTCCGCATCGCTTTTCCAGGCCGCCCAACCGTCGAAATCCTCCCGGCGCGGCGGGCGCAGGATCAGCCGGGCGGTCTCCAGAACCGGTTTGCTCATTGTCCCGCTCCTTTTCCATCGCCTCGTCCGGACCCGCGCGATCTTGCCTGGAAAATGGATGAACACAAAAAGCTTTCACCCAACCAGTACGGAAAGCGGCCAGACATTCCCCTTTCAGTCGATATGGCCTTTTGACAGAACGCGAACAATCGATATATTCATAAGAACATATCGTATGGCAGCCGCGGTGGGGGTGGAGAGTCGGCCTGTCACAGCGATGGAAAGAGATGCGGTCATCGAAGGGGGCAAGATGCGTAATTCCTGTTTGTATATCGCGTGTTCGGTCATGGCACTGGCCAGCGGTGGGGCGCTGGCGGCCGACGCCACCGTCAACGCGGCGGCCGGCGTCTTTACGCTGGGCCAGATCAACGTGTCGGCCCAGGCGGCCGGGCAGCCGATCGGCGGTTCCAGCCTGTCGGGGGAGGAGATGCGGGCCTTCAACAAGCCGACGCTCGACCAGGCGATGGATCTGATTCCCGGCGTGGTGTCGTCGGCGACCGGCGGGCAGCGCAACGAACGGCTGGTCTACATCCGTGGCTTCGACCGCTATCACATTCCTGTGATGATGGATGGCGTGCGCATCTATCTGCCCGCCGACAACCGGCTCGATTTCGGACGTTTCCTGACCCCCGACCTGTCGGAAATCCAGGTGTCGAAGGGTTACGCCTCGGTGCTGGACGGGCCGGGCGCCATGGGCGGAGCCATCAACCTCGTCACCCGCAAGCCGACCCGCGACGCCGAGGCGGAACTGCGCACCGGCCTGAGCTTCGACAACCAGGGGGCGCTGGCCGGCTACACCACCTACGGCATGGCCGGGACCCGGCAGGAGCGCTTCTACCTACAGGCCAGCGGCACCAAGACCGAGACCACCCACAGCCGCCTGTCGGAGAGCTTCAAGCCGGTGGCGTCGGAGAATGGCGGCAACCGCGACAACTCGCAGACCGCCGACTGGTCGATGAACCTGAAGGCCGGTTTCACGCCGAACGACACCAACGAATACTCCATCAACTTCCAGAAGCAGTCGGGCAAGAAGAGCGCCCCGCTGAACATCAACGACGCCGTCGCCAACCAGCGCTACTGGAGCTGGCCCTACTGGGACCTGCAGAGCGTCTACTGGCTGTCGAACACCAGGCTGGGCAGCGCGTCCTACGCCAAGACCAAGCTCTATTACAACACGTTCCAGAACGGGCTCTACTCCTTCGACGACCCGGCCCTGACGCGGCAGGCCACGTCGCGCTCCTTCCGCAGCTACTACGACGACAAGGCCTATGGCGGCAGCGTCGAGCTGGGCACCGACCTGATCCCGATGAACACCCTGAAGGGTGCCCTGCACTTCCGCCGCGACGACCACAAGGAATGGCAGCGGCTCTATCCCGGCAATTTCCTGGAGCCCAAGCAGCGCGACCTGGAGGACACTTGGTCGGTCGCGCTGGAGAACAGCTTCCACGCCACCGAGGCGCTGGACGTCGTGCTCGGCGTCAGCCACGACTGGCGCCGCCTGCACGAGGCGCAGGACTGGAACGGCACCGCCACCGGCGCGATGATCGACTACCGGCGCGCCGACAGCAACGCCACCAACGGCCAGGGCGCCGTGGTCTACCGCTTCTCGCAAACCGGCGAGGCGCACGCCAGCGTCTCCGCCCGCAGCCGCTTTCCCAGCATCTTCGAGCGCTTCAGCACCCGCTTCAACGGCGCCGCCTCCAACCCCGACCTGAGGCCGGAAAAGGCGATCAACTACGAGATCGGCGCCTCGGAACGCTTCGGCTCCACCCGCATCGAGGGCGCCCTGTTCCTCAGCCGCCTGCGCGACGTGATCGCCAACGCGCCGATCGTCGTCAACGGCCAGTCGACGACGCAGAGCCGCAACATGGCCTCCGGCCTCTACCGCGGCTTCGAGGTCGCCGCCACCACCGGCCTGACCCCGACGCTGGACGTCGGCGGCAACTACACGCTGACCATCCGCTCGCTGTCCGACCCCAGCATCCCGAACATGAAGGCGGTCGGCACGCCGAACCACAAGCTGTTCCTGCACGCCGACTGGCGCCCGACCGAACAGCTCAGCGTCGCTCCCAGCGTCGAGGCGGCGAGCGGCCGCTACAGCCAGAGCACCGCGGGCACCGTGTTCCTCGGCAACGGCGGCTATGTCCTGGCCAACCTCCAGGCCAGCTACGACCTGACCGCCAGCGCCCAGCTGTCGGCCGGCGTGCGGAACCTGTTCGACGCGAACTACTCGCTGGCCGACGGCTTCCCGGAGCCGGGGCGGACGATGTTCGTCACCGCGCGCTACAGCTTCTGATTCCGTCGGGCCGAAAAGGCGGCCGCCTCACGCCACGGCGTGCAGGCGGCCGTTCTCCAGCCGCAGGCTGCGGTCGGCCCAGCCGGACACCGGCAGCGAACCGTGGCTCGCCAGCAGGACGGCGGAACCGTCCCGGCGGGCGGCGGCGGCCAGCACCGCCAGCGCATGGGCGGCGCGCTGCGGGTCCAGCCCGCTCAGCGGCTCGTCGAGCAGGAACAGCCGGGGCCGTCCCGCCACCAGACCGGCCAGCGCCACGAGCTGGCGCTGAGGCTCTGCGGCGAGCGGTCGGCCAGGGACGTCAGGCCGAACTGCGCGATCGCCCGGTCGACCCGTTCGGCGCGGTCGGGCGGGCGCAGGCCGGCGCGGGTCAGGGCGAAGCCGATCTCCGTCCGCACCGTCTCCGCGAAGAAATGGCGCGGTGGATCCTGGGGCAGGAAGCCGACGCGGCCGGGCAGGTCGCGCGGGCTCGGGTTGCGCAGCTCGGTGACGGTGACCGTGCCGTCCTCCAACGGCTCCGCGCCGATCAGGCAACGCAGCAGCGTGCTCTTCCCCGCTCCGTTGACGCCGCTGAGATGAACCCGCCGCCCGGCCGGCACCGTCAGGGCAAGCCGGTCGAGCAGCGGCGTGCCATCGCTGCGCGGAATCCGCAGCCCCTCGGCGTGCAGCACCGGCGGTGCCGCCTGCGGCCGGGGGCCCTCCCCCACCGTCGTCGTGTCCTCGTCCGGGGTCGGCGGTTCGGCGCCATCCGGAGACGGCATGCGCAGATGGACGGCGGGCAGGCCGGTCAGCCGCTCCGGCCGGTGTTCGCTGACCAACAGGATTCGACCCATGGCGAGGCGTCGGCGGATGATGGAGCGCAGTGTCCGCACCCCGTCGGAATCCAGCAGGGCGAAGGGCTCGTCAAGCAGCAGCACCGCCGGATCGGTCGCCAGGGCGAAGGCGATGGCGAAGCGGTGGCGCTCGCCCATCGACAGGCTTTCGACCATACGGCCGGCGGCACCCTCCAGCCCGACCTCGCGCAAGGCGGCGGCGGCCCGCGCCCGGCTCTCCCCGGCCGGCAGGGAACGGCCGCGCAGGGCGGCCTCGACCGCCGCGCCGACGCAGCCGGACCGCAGGGGAACGTCGGGAAGCTGCGGCACGAAGGCGACCGGGCAGGCGGTCCCAAGCGGCACCGCGATGCCGCCATCGACCGCCGTCGGCCGTCCGTCATGCCCCGGCAGGCCGGCGAGCGCCCGCAGCACCGTGGTCTTGCCGGTGCCGGTCGGGCTGGTGATCAGGCCGCATTGCCCGGCGGTCAGATGGATGCGGCCCAACCGCAGCCATGGCGTTCCGTTGCCCAGTATGACGATGGGTGGCTTCATCGCTCGCTCTCCATGCCCCCATCCCCGGATGGCGGATACGCTATATCCGATAGAATATATTGGTGTTGCGCGACGCACAAGCCGCCGAACAGCGCGTCTCCGCCGGGCGCCTTGGATGCGGTTGTCCAATTCGTTTCCCGTGCCGGCGAAAGTCACCGACGCCGGCATAAGGTGGCGGATTCCAGCTTGAGGCCGAACGTGCGGGCGTCTGCGTGGGGCGCGAAGCCTGTCACTGCCTTCGCCGGCCAGCTTGGAAAACGGCGTCGAGCCAAAACCCCCACACGGTCTCCCGTCGATCGATTCACGACGCAGTGGAGGGTCGGGGGGCGCGCATAGGGCTCTACCCCATGAAAATTGCCCCATGGAAACGGCAGAACGCCCCGCGGAGGCACCGCGGGGCGTTCCCATCGGCTGGTCGCGGAGTGGTGTTACCTCGGCACGACGACTTGGCCGAGGAACGTGGCCACGTGGTCCTCGGGGCCAAAGCCATAACCTTGGAACACCGCCTTGGGCAGGGAGAACTCGCCCTTGCCGTTCAACTGGCCGCCGACGCTGTAATGGGCGCCTTCCACGAAAGCCGGTCGGTCACGGTCAACGTTGACCTTCACCGTGATCGCGCCGATGTTCACGGTGACCACGACCGCGGTCGCATTCGACACAATCGGAAGGCCGTCTTCGGAGGCCACATGAACGTCAACCGCGTTCGGAAGAGCAACGCCCACTTCATCGGTCATGGATTCACCCTTTTCACGTGTCTTGAAAACACATCGCCTTGATTAATAATCGTGCATTCGGCGGAAACCAGGAGTCAAATGGATTTTATTCAAAAATCTGCAATATAAAGATTGTTGGCATCGCCAAAGCACAACCTGACATTCCCTCGGCGCGCGTCTTCCGCTCCGCTCGAATCATAGGGAATCCAGGAAGGCCAGCAACGCCTTGCGGTTCAGGGAGGGCATCCGCCGCACTGCCTCGCGGGCCGTTTCCGCTTCACCGCCATGCCACAGGATGGCCTCCAGCGGCGAACGGGCACGGCCGTCATGCAGGTAGGTCGCGCGATCGGCAACCGCCGCTGTCAGGCCAAGCCCCCAGAGCGGCGGCGTCCGCCACTGCCGGCCGCTCGCCTGGAAGTCGGGCCGACCGTCCGCCAGTCCCTCGCCCATGTCGTGCAGCAGCAGGTCGGTGTAGGGATGGATGGTGCGGCCGGCGAACTGCGGCAGGGACGGCGACGGGCCGGTGCGCAGGGTCGGGGTGTGGCAGGCGGCGCAGCCGATGGCGGCGAACAGCCCCTCCCCCACCCGCACCAGCGGGTCGTCGGCGTCGCGCCGTTCCGGCACGGCGAGCGTGCGGGTGTAGAGCGTCACCAGATCGAGTTGCTCATCGTCCAGTTCCGGTCCGGCCCCAGCCACAGCGGCCAAGCAGGCGGTCTGCGCCGCCGTGCAGCCATGGCGGGGAAACAGCGTCGAGGTCAGGCCGAGATCGCCATCGAAGGCACCGGCGTTCTGCTGCCGCAGGCTCGGCTGGTTGGCCTTCAACCCGAAGCGGCCGAGCGCAAAGGCGCCGCGCACCGCGTCCCACACCAGATTGGCCCGCCCGCGCACCCCGTCGCCGTCGCGGTCGTCGGGATCGGCGAGCGCCAACAGGTCGCTCTCCGACACCGCCTCCAGCAGGCCAAGCCCAATGATCGGCGGCGCCATCCGCACCGAGGTCATCACCTCCGACCCCAGCGGCCCGTAGGCGAGGTCGCTCAGCCGAAGCTCCGGCCGGCGCAGGGCGACCGGGGTGCCGTCGGCCAGACGCTCGACACGCTCCGACCAGATCAGCGTCGCCCTGCCCTCGCCCGGCACGCCGGGGATACCATCGGGATTGAACTGGTCGCCATAGACCGGGTGCGGCGGCGGCGCGCCGCCCGGTTTGCCGCCGGGAACCGACAGGCGGACCAGGGTCGAGCGCAAGACATCGCCCTCCCCCTCCGGCGGTTCACCGCGCCCGTTCTTGACGTGACAGGCGATGCAGGATTGCCGGTTGGACAAGGGGCCGAGCCCGTCGAGGTCGGGCCGCACCTCCGACGAGCCGACCGTCCACACCTGTTGGAACAGCGAACGGCCGGCGTGGAAGGCGGTACGCTGCGCCGGGTCGAGCCCCGGCAGCGGCCGGGAAAAGGCGTCGCGTCCCTGGATCGGCACGGTGACCGCCTCATCGGCCCGCAAGGGCGCCGAGATGCCCAGCAGGGCGGCGGCGAGCAGGAAGGCGCGTCTCATCATGGCGTCGGCAGCGCCCGGCGGGCGAGGTCCAGCGCCTCGGCCCGGGCGGCGTCGATGCGGGCCGACCAATCCTTCTGCAAGGCAGCCCGTTCTTCCGGGTTGCGGTTGGAGCGGCGCTCCTGGAAGGTCGAAGCAAGGCGGTCGACGTCACCGCCGGCCACCGGCACGAAACCGGCCAGCGACCGCGCCCGGACCACCAGAACGGCGCGCTCCGGGTCGGGCTTTGCAGCCAGGGCGGCTTCGGCGGCGTGAATGGCGCCCCACAGGGCCTTGAGCCGGTCGTGACGCTCGGCGATCAGATTCTCGAACAGGGACGCGATCAGGCCATGGCGGCCCAACCCCGTCTCCATGTCGTAGGTGTAGGATTCGGCCCCGGTCCGCTGGAAGGGGTTGATCGTCCCGGCCGGCGCCTGGGCGTAGACATCGGGACGCACCGGGTAACGGCGAATGTCGGGGTGGAACAGCAGCGCCTGCCCCGGCGCCGACAGCACGAAATCGACGAAGGCGCGCGCCGCATCCGGGTGCGGGGCGGTCTTGGTGATCGCCACCTGGGCCGGCAGGAAGGCGGTGCGCGGCGGGTAAACCAGCGCCACCGGATGGCCGTTGGCGATGGCGCTGCGGGCGAAGAAATCCACCGTCACGGCGACGTCGGCCTCGCCGTTCACCACGCTCTCGCTGACCTGCCCGCCGCTGCCGATCAGCGTCGCGTCGGCGGCGGCCTCGCCAAGCAGCGCCCAGCCGGCCTCCCAGCCCTCGGCCTGCAACAGGATGTCGTAGAGCGCCCCGGAGAAACCCACCTGGCCGGCGACCGGCAGCGCCAGCCGCCCCCTCCAGCGCGTCGCCACCAGATCGCGCCACGTCGCCGGTTGCGGCAGCCCGTCGCGGGCCAGCGCCGCCGGGTTGACGATCAGCCCGTAACCGGCCACCTCGAACGCCTCGAAGAAGCCCTGGCGGTCGGAAACGAACTGCCCATCGACGACGCCCGGCAGGACGGCGCGGTCCACCGCCAGCGGGCGGAAGGCGCCGGCGTCGCGCATCCGTGGAAAGCTGCCGAGCGACGGCGTCCAATAGACGTCGACGCCGCCCTGGTCGGGCTTGGCCAGTTCCACCGCGGCGTCGCGCGACGGCTTCCAGAGGATTTGCAGGTCGGTGCCGGGGTTGGCGCGCTCGAAGGCCTGTTCGTAGCGCTGGACCAGCTCGTCCGGGTAGCTGGTCATCACCACCACGCGATCCTCAAGCGCCCAGCCCGTCCCGGAGCCCAACATCAGGACGGAACCGAGCAAGGGAGCGGCGATTCGGCGGGAGATCGGGCGCATGGCGGGTGTTCTGTCCCTTGTTGTATCCAGTAAGATATAGCGAAAACCCTACACCCGTTATTCCCTTATGGCAACAGCGGTAACGCCGTGATCGGCACTATTGCAGCATCGCCCGCAGACGCGGCGTCGTGAAATCGAGGAAGGCTCGCACCCGGCGGGGCGCGCGGTCGCGACCGATGTGGATGGCGTGGATCTCCTCGCTGTCGACCATGGCGTCGTCGAGCACCGTCACCAGACGTCCGGCGGCGATGTCGTCGCGGACGTGGAACTCGGCCAACCGCGCCAGCCCCAGCCCGAGCAGCGCCAGATGGCGCACCGTCTCGCCGTTGTTGGCCTCGATCCGGCCATGCACCTCGCGATCGACCAGCCGGCCACCCGACTTCAGCGGCCAGACCGCCGCCGCCCGGCGGAAGTTGAAGCCGAGGCAGTCATGCATCTCCAGGTCGGTGGCGGCCCGTGGCGCTCCCTTGCGCGCCAGATAATCGGGAGACGCCACGATCCGTCGCCGCACGTCGCCGAGCCGGATCGCCAGCAGCGTCGAATCCGGCAGGCGCCCGGCGCGGAACGCGACATCCACATGGGCGGCGTGCAGGTCGACCACCTCGTCGGTCAGCGTCAGGTCGAGCCGGATGTCGGGATAGGCGGCCATGAAGTCCGGCAGCAGCGGCAGCACGCAATGCCGTCCGAACGGCACCGAGACGTTGACGCGGATCGTCCCGGTCGGGCTGCGGGCACCGCCGACGATCTCCGCGTCGAAGGCGTCCAGCTCGCCCAACAGGATCTCGGCCTTCTCGCGGTACAGCTCCCCCTCGTCGGTCAGGCGCAGCCGGCGGGTCGAACGCTCGATCAGCCGCACGCCGAGCCGCGCCTCGATCCGCGCGATCAACTTGGCCGTCGCCGAGGGGGTCATGCCGATCTCCGCCCCGGCGGCGCTGAAGCTGCCGAGCGCCGCCACCCGCAGGAAGACCCGCATTTCCCAGGCGCGCGGATCGCTCATGCCACCACCTTGTCCCGCATTTTGTCATTCAATGACGGAATGATACGAACAGATGGGCTATTCCGTAAACCCGGTTCCCAAGGCATCTGAAGGGCCAATCCTTCACCGGAACGCTGGAGTTCCCCCATGCCTCTCGCCTTGCTGGCCCTGGCCATCAGCGCCTACGCCATCGGAACCACCGAGTTCGTCATCGTCGGCCTGCTGCCCACCGTGGCCGCCGACCTCTCCATCAGCCTGCCGCTGGCCGGCCTGATCGTCAGCGTCTACGCGCTCGGCGTTACGATCGGCGCCCCGGTGCTGACCGCGCTGACCGGGCGGCTGCGGCGCAAGCCGCTGCTGCTCGGGCTGATGGGCCTGTTCGTCGCCGGCAACCTGCTGGCCGGCGTCAGCCCCAACTACGAGACCCTGCTGGTCGCCCGCGTGCTCAGCGCCTTCGCGCACGGCGTCTTCTTCTCGGTCGGCGCCACCATCGCCGCCGATCTGGTGCCGGCCGACAAGCGGGCCTCGGCCATCGCCATGATGTTCTCCGGCCTGACCATCGCCATCGTCACCGGCGTGCCGATGGGCACCTGGATCGGCCAGCATTTCGGCTGGCGCGCCACCTTCCTGGCGGTCTCGCTGCTCGGCGTGATCGGCGGGCTGGGCGTCGCCGCGCTGGTGCCGGGCCGGCTCAGCCAGCCGCCAGCCGCCGGGCTGGCCGACCAGTTCCGCGTGCTGGGCAAGCCGCGCCTGCTGCTGGCCTTCGCCATCACCGCGCTCGGCTATGGCGGCACCTTCGTCGCCTTCACCTTCCTGGCGCCGATCCTGGAAACCATCACCGGCTTCTCCAGCGCCACCGTCAGCCTCGTGCTGGTGCTTTACGGCGCCGCCATCGCGGTCGGCAACCTCGTCGGCGGCAAGCTGGCCAACCACAGGCCGGTGCGGGCGCTGGCCTGGCTGTTCGCCTTGCAGGCCGCCGTGCTGTTCGTCTTCACGTTCACCGCCGACGCCAGGATCCCGGCGCTGGTCACGCTGGCCGGCATGGGGGCGCTGGCCTTCGCCAACGTGCCCGGCCTCCAGCTCTACGTCGTGCAGCTGGCGCAGCGCCACGCGCCGGGTGCGGTGGACGTCGCCTCGGCCCTCAACATCGCGGCCTTCAACCTGGGCATCGCCGCCGGCGCCTTCTTCGGCGGGCGGGTCGTGGACTCGTCTTTGGGGCTCGGCGCCACACCTTGGGTGGGCGGGCTGTTCGTCCTCGGCGGGCTCGGGCTGACCCTGCTCAGCGGGGCGCTCGACCGCCGCGAAGCCCGCCGCGCTGCTCCTGTCCTGCAACCGGCCTGACACAATCATCCAATCTTCAGGGCAATCTTCAGGGAGTTCTTCATGCACACCGTGACCGCCAACGGCGCGACCATCCCGGCGCTCGGCTTCGGCACCTTCCGCGTCGACAAGGCGGACGTGCTGCGGATGGTTCCGCAGGTCCTCAGAATCGGCTACCGCCACATCGACACCGCCCAGATTTACGGCAACGAGGCCGAGGTCGGCGAGGCCATCGCCGGTTCCGCCGTGCCGCGCGGCGACATCTTCCTGACCACCAAGGTCTGGGTCGACAAGTACCGGCACGACGATTTCCTGCGCTCGGTCGACGAGAGCCTCGCCCGGCTGCGCACCGACTACATCGACCTTCTGCTGCTGCATTGGCCGAACGAGGCGGTGCCGCTGGCCGAGCAGATCGGCGCGCTGAACGCGGTGCGCGCCGCCGGCAAGGTCCGCCACATCGGCGTCAGCAACTTCAGCACGGCGCTGATGGCCGAGGCGATCCGCCTCAGCGACGCGCCGCTCGTCACCAACCAGGTCGAGTACCACCCCTATCTCGACCAGGGCGCCGTGCTGGCCGCCGCCCGCGAGGCCGGCCTGTCGGTGACCGCCTATTACGCGATGGCCGACGGCAAGGTGCTGGCCGATCCGGTGCTCGCCGGCATCGGCGCCCGCCACGGCAAGAGCGTGGCGCAGGTGGTGCTGCGCTGGCTGGTTCAGCAGGAGGGCGTCGTCGCCCTGTCCAAGACCGTCGGCGAGGCCCGTGCCGCCGAGAATTTCGCCATTTTCGACTTCGAATTGTCACCGGAGGAGATGGCGGCGATCCACGGCCTCGCCGACCCGAAGGGCCGCATCGTCAGTCCGGCGGGGCTGGCTCCGGTTTGGGATTGAGCTCCCCCCTTCCGTCATGACCGGGCTTGTCCCACTGGTGTCCGGCAAGGTTTTTGCCTGGCGCTTGAAAGTCGTCGGCCACTCGCATTTCGCGGGTTTCGTTGGCCGGCATCTGTTCTTTTCCGTCATGCCCGGCTTTATGCCGGGCATCCACGGCCGCAAATCATCATGGATAAGGTTGCACGTGGATGACCGGGACAAGCCCGGTCATGACGTGTCGGATGCGGAACTGCTCTAAGTCAATGCCGGTTCACGAACGATGGCGCATCCTGGACGCGGCATTCGAGCCCTCACCCGCTTGGGTCCGCTCTCAACCGGAAGGTCACGATCATGGACACGCTGTTGACGGAATCGGTCGTCGCATCGCTGGCCGGAGCCTCCGCCGCCAATCCCTGGCGGGGCTTCGCCACCGGTGCGTGGCGGCATGAGGTCAACGTCCGCGACTTCATCCTGCGCAACGTCCTCCCCTACGAAGGCGACGGCGGCTTCCTGGCCGGCGCCACTCCCCGCACCAGGGCCCTGTGGGACAAGGTCGCCGAGCTGCTCAAGGCGGAGCGCGCCGCCAAGGGCGGCGTGCTCGACACCGACACCGAGCGCGTCTCCTCCATCACCGCGCACGCGCCGGGCTACATCGACCGCGAGCTGGAAATCATCCACGGCCTGCAAACCGATGCCCCGCTGAAGCGGGCCATCATGCCGTTCGGCGGCTGGCGCACGGTCAAGAGCGGGCTGGAGGCTTACGGCTTCACCCCCTCGCCGACGCTGGAGGCGGTGTTCCCCGCCCTGCGCAAGACCCACAACGACGGCGTCTTCGACGTCTACACCGACGAGATGCTGCGCTGCCGCAAGTCGGGCGTCATCACCGGCCTGCCGGATTCCTACGGGCGCGGCCGCATCATCGGCGACTACCGTCGGCTGGCGCTCTACGGCGCCGCCGCGCTGATCGCCGACAAGACCGCGCAGCTGGAGAGCCTCGCCCTCGACCGGATCGACGAGCACACCCTGCGACTGCGCGAGGAGCTGGCCGAACAGCTCCGCGCCTTGCAGGAGCTGGTCGCCATGGCCGCCTCCTACGGCTTCGACGTCACCCGCCCGGCCGCCGACGCCCGCGAAGCGGTGCAGTGGACCTACCTCGCCTATCTGGCGGCGGTGAAGGAGGCCAACGGGGCCGCCATGTCGCTCGGCCGCGTCTCCAGCTTCCTCGACGTCTACATCGAGCGCGATATCAGGGACGGCGCGCTGACCGAAGCGCAAGCGCAGGAGCTGATCGACCAGTTCGTCATCAAGCTGCGCATGGTCCGCTTCCTGCGCACGCCGGAGTACGACCAGCTCTTCTCCGGCGACCCGACCTGGGTGACCGAATGCCTGGGCGGCATGGCGCTGGACGGCCGCACGCTGGTGACGAGGACCAGCTTCCGCACGCTGAACACGCTGAACAATCTCGGCCCGGCGCCGGAGCCGAACCTGACCGTGCTGTGGTCGGAACGGCTGCCCGAGGGCTTCAAGCGCTTCTGCGCCGAGACCTCGATCAAGACCTGCTCGGTGCAGTACGAGAACGACGACCTGATGCGCGATTACTGGGGAGACGATTACGGCATCGCCTGCTGCGTCTCGGCCATGCGCATCGGCAAGCAGATGCAGTTCTTCGGCGCCCGCGCCAACCTCGCCAAGACGCTGCTCTACGCCATCAACGGCGGGCGCGACGAGATCTCCGGCGAGCAGGTCGGCCCGGCCTTCGCCCCGGTCACCGGCGACGTGCTCGACTACGACGATGTGGTGGCGCGGCTGCTGCCGATGATGGAGTGGCTGGCCAAGGCCTACATGAACACGCTGAACGCCATCCACTACATGCACGACAAGTACATGTACGAGCGGCTGGAGATGGCGCTGCACGACCGCGACGTGCTGCGCACCATGGCCTGCGGCATCGCCGGCCTGAGCGTGGTGGCCGACAGCCTGTCGGCGATCAAACACGCCACCGTGCGGGTCGAGCGCGACGACCGCGGCCTCGCCACCGACTTCACGGTCGAGGGCGAGTATCCGGCCTTCGGCAACAACGACCACCGCGTCGACGATATCGCCGTCTGGCTGGTCGAAAGCTTCATGAACGCGTTGCGCAAGCAGAAGGCCTACCGCGACGCGGTGCCGACCCAGTCGGTGCTGACCATCACGTCCAACGTCGTCTACGGCAAGAAGACCGGCAACACGCCGGACGGGCGCAAGGCCGGCCAGCCCTTCGCCCCCGGCGCCAACCCGATGCACGGGCGCGACCGCAAGGGCGCCATCGCCTCGATGGCCTCGGTCGCCAAGCTGCCCTACGCCCACGCGCAGGACGGCATCAGCTACACCTTCACCATCGTGCCCGGCGCGCTCGGGCCGACGGAAGGCGAGCGGGTCGCCAATCTGGTCGGCATGCTCGACGGCTACATGGCCCAGGGCGGCCACCACATGAACGTCAACGTCTTCGACCGCGACACGCTGCTGCACGCCATGGACCATCCGGAGCTGTACCCGCAGCTCACCATCCGGGTGTCGGGCTACGCGGTGAACTTCATCAAGCTGACGCGCGAGCAGCAGCTCGACGTCATCAGCCGCACCTTCCATGACAAGCATTAGCCCATGACCGGCATCGCCATCCCAACGGCAAGGGCGGCGGCCTCCCCGCCGCCGGTGTCGGGCTGGGTCCATTCGGTCGAGACCGGCGGCACGGTGGACGGTCCGGGGATCCGCTACGTGCTGTTCCTCGCCGGCTGCCCGCTGCGCTGCCTCTACTGCCACAACCCCGACACCCAGCACATGCATGACGGCACGCGCACCGACGCGGCCGACGTTCTGGCCGACATCGAGGCAACCGCCGGTTTCCTGCGCCACGGCCATGGCGGGGTGACGCTGAGCGGCGGCGAGCCGCTGGTGCAGCCGGAGTTCTGCGCGGCGATCCTGCGCGGCTGCAAGGCGATGGGTCTGCACACCGCGCTCGACACCTCCGGCTTCCTCGGCAACCACGCCGACGACTATCTGCTGGCCGACGTCGATCTGGTGCTGCTGGACATCAAGGCGTTCAAGGAAAGCACCTACCGGGAGCTGACCGGCGCCCCGCTGCGCCCGACGCTGGAGTTCGCGGAGCGGCTGGCACTGATGCGCAAGCCGGTGTGGCTGCGCTATGTGCTGGTCCCCGGCCTCACCGACGACCTCGGCCAGATCGCCGGCCTCGCCGAGTTCGCCGCCGGGCTGGGCAACGTCGAGCGCGTCGACGTGCTGCCCTTCCACAAGATGGGCGAGCACAAATGGCAGGCGCTCGGCCGGCCCTACACGCTGGCGCGCACCCAGCCGCCCGACCAGGCCCTGACCGCGCAGGTCCGCGCCCTGTTCCGCGACGCCGGGCTGAACGTGCCGTAGGAAGGACCGGGTTCATGCTTGTCATCTTCGCGGGGCTGCCCGGAACCGGAAAGAGCACCATCGCCCAGCCGGTGGCGGCCCGTCTCGCAGCGGTCTATCTGCGCATCGATTCCATCGAACAGGCAATCCGGTCGTCCGGCATCCTGCCGCCGGACGCGGACATCGGACCGGCCGGCTACATGACGGCCTACCGGGTCGCGGCCGACAATCTGCGCCTGGGCCGGTCCGTCGTCGTGGACTCGGTCAACCCGCTCAAGATCACGCGGGACGCCTATCGCGCCGTCGCGGTTACGGCCGGTGCCGGAGTCATCGAGGTCGAAACAGTCTGCTCCGACCTTGAAATCCACCGCCGACGGGTGGAAACCCGGCCTCCCGATGTCGAAGGTCTGGCCTTGCCGAGCTGGGAACAGGTTGCAGCGCGCGCCTATGAACGCTGGGACCGTCCATGCCTGCGGCTCGACACCGCACAGCTGCCGGTTGCACGAAGCGTTGAGTTGATATTGGACGCCGTGTCGTCCGCCGATCCGCGGAGATCCTGACGTCTCAAGGGAGCGTGGCTTTCCTCATCCACGCCGGGCCAGCCCGCCCTTCAGCTTCAGCACGTAGGTGATGACCTCGGCCACCGCCTGATAGTGCTGGAGCGGAATGGTCGCGTCGACCTCCGCCGTCGCGTGCAGCGCGCGGGCCAACGGCGGATTCTCGACGATCGGCACGCCGTGCTCCTGCGCCAGGGCACGGATGCGCAGCGCGATCAGGTCGGCGCCCTTGGCGAGGCAGACCGGTGCCGCCATCCGCCCGCGGTCATACTCCAGCGCCACCGCGAAGTGGGTCGGGTTGGTGATGACCACGGTGGCGCGAGGCACATTCGCCATCATCCGGGTCTTGGAGCGCGAGCGCCGGATCTCCTTCAGCTTGGCCTTGAGATGGGGGTCGCCCTCGACCTGCTTGTGCTCGTCCTTGATGTCCTGGAAGCTCATGCGCAGGCGCTTGCGCCACTCCAGCCGGTTCCACAGCACATCGACGACCGCCATCAGCACGGTCGCCAGCAGGACCGCCAGCAGCAGCCGCAGGGTCACGTCCCGCAAAAGCACGGGCAAACCGGCGACGTCCATGCCCACAGTATCCTCCGTCCATGCGATGTAGGGCGCCAGCGTGTGCCACGCGGCGGCGGCGATGATGATCAGCTTGATCAGACTCTTGAGAAACTCGACCAGGGCCTGCCGCGAGATGATCCGCTTCAGCCCGGCCGCCGGCGACAGATGCGAGATTTTCGGCCGGATGCGTTCGGTGGTGAACAGGAACTTGCCCTGGCCCAGCGCCGACACCACCACGCCCGCCGCCAGAATGCCCAGCACCGGCAGCAGCGCCGCCCCGGTGCCGAGGATCAGCCAATGCAGCCCGTGCAGCACGTCGAAGGCGGTGCCGTCGAGCCGGAAGTCGTCCGGATTCTCGATCAGCGGCAGCAGCAGCATCGACAGCTTCGACGCCGCACCCGGCGCCGCCATCAGCACGATCATCCAGGCCGCCACCATCGCCGACAGCAGGCCGATGTCGCGGGCGCGGGGAACGTCGCCCTTCTCCTCCGCCTCGCGCAGCCGTTTCTCGGTGGGTTCCTCGGTCTTCTGGGAATCGTCCTCGTCCGCCATCGCCCAGCCCTCACGATCCCGACAGCCAACCGCCGAGCGCGGCGACGAAACCGGTCAGCATGGCCCCGGCGGTCATCATGAACAGCCCCAGCCCAGCCACCAGCAGGATCGGCGTGCCGACGAAGAAGACCGGCATCGCCGGCATCACCCGGTTGACCAGGCCCAGAGCCAGATTGAACACCAGCCCGTAGAGGATGAAGGGCGCCGCCAGCCCCACCGCCAGCCGGAAGGTCGTGGCGATGAGCTGTGAAAAGCGCCCGGCCAGCATCCCAATGTCGGGAAACTCGCCGACCGGCCAGGAGCCGTAGGAGCGGGCGAGCGCCCCGATCATCAGGTAATGGACGTCCGAGGCGAACATCAGCGCCAGCCCGCCGATCAGCAGCACGCCCGACAGCACCGACCCGCCCTCGAAGCCGGCGGCGTCGAGCGAGAAGGGGTTGCTGAGCCCGATTGCCTGCGCGGCAACGCCGCCGGTGGTTTGCAGCGCCGCCATGAACAGCTTGGCCCCCAGCCCGAGATAGGCGCCGACCAGCATCTCCCCGGCGAAGGCGTGCAGCATCTCGGTCGGCTCGGCCGGCGTGCGGTCGGGCAGCCCCTCGACGCTCGGCAGCAGCACCAGCGTGACGATCAGCGCGACGGCGGCACGCACCCGCATCGGCACGGCGACCTCGCCGAAACCGGGCAGGAAACCGACGGCCGCCGCCACCCGCACCAGCACGAGGAAGCCGCGGTAGATTTCGAGCGTCAGCAGGTTGGTCAGAGGATCCATGGTTCTGCCGCCTTCGCGCCCTCCCCCTCTCCCCCCCGGGGAGAGGGGATGACTGGGAGGGAGGAGGTGCAAAGCGCTCGTCCATCGCCCCTCACACCTGATCGATGGTCTTGAGCGACGCCTTGCGGTGCAGCTCGGCGTGGCTCAGCACCGGGGTCATCGGGCTGACACGCTCCAGCAGCGAGCGCACGAAGGGCCGCACCTCGGCGCCGACCAGCAGCGCCGGCCAGACCTGCGGGGTGGCGTGCTTCTGGATCTTCAGCCGCACCGCCGTCAGGAACTCCTGCACCTGGCTCGGCGGCATGACGAAGCGGCGGTCCTCGCCCTCCACCACGATGTTCTCCAGCAACGCCTGCTCCCAACGCGGCGTCAGCGCGATCACCGGAACGAAGCCGTCCGGCCCGGCCAGCCCCTGGCAGATCTGCTGGCCCAGCCGCATCCGCACATGCTCGGTGATCAGCGTGATGTGGCGGGTCCAGCCGACCGCCTCGGCGATCGCCTCGACGATGGTCGGCAGGTTGCGGATCGACACCCGCTCGGCCAGCAGCGCCTGGAGCACCCGTTGCAGCACCACCAGCGAGATCTGGCTCGGCACCATGTCGTTGATCAGCTTCTGGTACTCGCGCCCCAGCCCCTCGATCAGCTTCTGCAAGGCCGCGAAGGTCATCAGCATCGGCAGATGGTCCTTGATGACCTCGGTCAGGTGGGTGGTGATGACGCTTTCCGGATCGACCACCGTGTAGCCCTTGGCCGCCGCCTCCTCGTGGCGGGCCGGGTCGATCCATTTGGCGTGCAGGCCGAAGGTCGGCTCGCGCGTCGATTCCCCGGCGATGTCCGGCACCTCGCCCCCGGTCGGGTCGATGGCGAGCAGATGCTTGGGCCGCACCTCGCCCTTGGCGGCCTCGACCCCCATCACGCTGATGACGTAGCTCTTGGGCGCCAGGAAGCTGCTGTCCTTGATGCGCACCGAGGGCAGGATGAAGCCGAACTCGGTGGCGAAGCGCTTGCGCAGCGTCTTCACCTTGCTGGTCAGCGGGCCGTTCTTGTTGAGGATCAGCGGCACCAGATGGTTGCCGACCTCGACCTTGACGTCGTCGACCTTCAGCATCTCCTCGACCGGCTCTTCGGGAGGGGCGATGGGCGGCTTGCGGCTCTCCTCCAGCTTGGCCAGCGCGGCGGCGCGCGCCCGGCGGCGCGGCATGTACCAGCCGAGCGCCGCGAAGGCGGCGCCGATGGCGAGGAACGGGGCGACCGGCAGCCCCGGCATCAGCGCCAGCGCGCCGAGCAGGCCGGAGGCGACCATCAGCGCTTTGGGATAGGCGCCGAGCTGGTCGATCACCGCCTTGTCGGCCGAACCGATGTTGCCGCCCTTGGTGACCAGCAAGCCGGCGGCGAGCGAAACGATCAGCGCCGGGATCTGGGTGGCGAGACCGTCGCCCACCGTCAGGGTGGTGTAGACCCCGGCGGCGTGCTCGAAGCTCATCCCCTTCTGGGCCATGCCGATGGCCATGCCGCCCAGCACGTTGATGACGGTGATGATCAGGCCGGCCACCGCGTCGCCGCGCACGAACTTCGAGGCGCCGTCCATGGCGCCGTAGAAGGTGCTCTCGTCCTCCAGCTCCTTGCGGCGGCGGCGCGCCTCGGTGTCGTCGATCATGCCGGCCGAGAGGTCGGCGTCGATCGCCATCTGCTTGCCGGGGATGGCGTCGAGCGTGAAGCGCGCGCCGACCTCGGCGATGCGGGTGGCGCCCTTGGTGATGACCACGAAGTTGATGATCACCAGGATGCAGAAGATCACCACACCGATGACGAAGTTGCCGCCCATCACGAACTGGCTGAAGCCCTGGATCACATGGCCGGCCGCGCCATGGCCGTTGTGCCCCTCGCTGAGGATCAGCCGGGTGGACGCGATGTTCAGCGCCAGCCGCATCATGGTGACGACCAGCAGCACCGTCGGGAAGGACGAGAAGTCGAGCGGACGCGGAATCCACAGCGACACCATCAGGATCAGCACGCTGATCGAGAAGGACAGCGCCAGCCCGAGATCGAGGAACCAGGAGGGCACCGGCAGGAACAGCACCGCCAGCACCAGCAGGATGCCGACCGCGAACAGCACGTCGCGGTTCGCCAGCCCGATGTCGCCGAGGATCCCGAACCGGCTGCGGACGTGATCGGTTAAGGTCATGGTGTTCCGAAGCTTGCGAAAGGGGGCGCGGCGGTGGAAGGCACGGCGGGAGGCGGATGGGCGAAGCGTAGACAGGCCCGGTAAAACCCGGATTTAAGACCGGGCGTCGGAAGCTTCGGGCCTCACCGCCCGGCTTCCGGCAGCAGCGGCTGGGTGGGGCCGCTGGCGAACAGGCCGGACAGGAAGGCGAGATGGCCGCGCTCGGCGGCCGTCCACACCGGAGCCGCGTGCGTTCCGGCGCTCGCGTTCGCGCTCGCGGTCTGCGGGCCGGCGGCCAGCGTCTCCAGATAGCCGAGCGCGCCGGCGACCCAGCGCAGATTGCCCGACACCCGCTGGCGGTACGCTTCGCCGCGTTCCGACTGGGCGGAGTGGTAACGGGCGATGGCGGCCTCCAGCGATCCGTGGTCGCGCCGCAGCGCGCCGAGGAAACCGGCGGCGTAGCGGGCGTTGGCGACGGGATCGAAGGCGGTGACGAGGTCGGGGAAGGCGTCGGGGTGCCAGCGCAGATTGACCTGGAGGCAGCCGACGTCGATCGAGCGCACCCCGCGCCCCTGCGCCTCGCGCACGAAGGCGATGGCGGCGTCGCGCGTCGGGAAGTAATGCGACCGCCCCTCGGTGTTGACGGTCCAGGGCCAGGCGGTGAACAGGCGGTCCTCGGTGCGGCGGCCGGATTCGGTAAACCCCATCGCCAGCAGCAGATGGTCGGTGATGCCGGCCGCGCGCTCGGCGTCGAGAATGGCGGCGATGCACTGGGCTTCCGGCGGCAGCGGCCCGCGCGAGCGTTCACGTTCGGGCGGCGGGGGCTTGGGCGCCGCGTAGAGCGCGGTGCTCCAGGTTCCGATGGAGGAGGAACCGGCGGCCGGGGCCGCCGCCTGGGCGGGAACGCCCGCCAGCAGCGCTGCGGCCAGCGGGATCAGCAGCCGCGCCGGCATGGCCTATTCGATGGCGACGATGAGATCGGTCAGCCGCTCGGCATAGGTGGCGAGCGTGCCGTACATGAAAGGCAGCGCCAGCACCGTGACGACCAGAATGGCGACGATCTTGGGCACGAAGGTCAGCGTCATCTCCTGCACCTGGGTCAGCGCCTGGATCAGCGAGATGGCGACGCCGACCACCACGGCGACGAGCAGCGGCGCCGCCGCGACGACCAGAGTCGTCCAGATGCCGCTGCGCAGCACCTCCAGCACATCGGCCTGGTTCATGCGACGGGCTCCCGTTTCCCGATCACGCGGAGGTCACACGGAAATCCGCATGATCTCCTGATAGGCCTGGACCATCTTGTCGCGGATCGCGACGACGCTCTGCACCGTCATTTCGGCGGCAAGCACCGATCGCACCACCTCCTGCGCGCTGGCCTTGCCGGCGACGGCCGACATCGACACCCGTTCGCTCTCCTTCAGCGTGTCGACCGCCTGGGCGATCTGCTTGTCGAGGAAGGCGCCGAAATCGGTCTCGGAGGTGGCGGCCACCGCGTCGGCGCCGAACACCCCCGAGGCACCGAAGGCGGTCGCCTTGGTTTCGGCCAAGCCGTTCGGAGCGAGGCCGCCGGGCGCGAGGCCGGTGACGGCCGGGCTGCGGTTGGCGGCGTAGGCGGCGGCGACGCGGCCGATGGGCATATCGATCATGGAAAGGCTCCTCAGCCGCGCAGCAGGTCGACGACGCGGTTCATCATCGCGCGCGACTGTTCGATGACGTTCATGCTGGCCTCGAAGGAGCGGCCGGCCTCGCGCATGTCCATCATCTCGATCAGCGTCTGGACGTTGGGACGCTTGACGTAGCCCTTGTCGTCGGCCGCCGGGTGCGAGGGGTCGTAGTCGAGCCGGAAATCGCTGCGGTCGCGGCCGATCTGCTTGACCTTCACCACCTCCGCCCCGAGGGCGCGGTCCATCGCGCTGTCGAAGGACACGGTCTTGCGGCGGTAGGGGTCGCCACCCTTGGTGACGGCGGTGGAATCGGCGTTGGCGAGATTCTCGGCGACCACCCGCAGCCGCGTCGACTGGGCCTGGAGCCCGGCTGTGGCGATCTTCAGGGTCGCGCCCAAGGCGTCGTTCATCATGGCGGTCCTCCTTCCGGATCAGCCCAAAAAAATCAGCCGTTGCGCCAAGCCATGCGCAGCATCTGCACGTTGCGCTGGAACAGGCTGGTGGTCAGGGCGAAGGCGTCGCGGGTCTCGCTGCCCTTGCTCATCTCCTGCTCCAGCGACACCGCGTTGCCGGACGGGGTCGATTCCCACAGATCCTGCTTGCCGGCCTCGCGGAAGGCGGTGACCGGCTTGCCGCCGGTCAGATGGAGGGCGGCGGTGCGCGCGGTCTCGACCGGCCGGACGCCGTTCAGCACCGCGTCGAAGGATTTCAGGTCGCGCGCCGTGTAGTCGGGCGTGTTGGCGTTCACGACATTCTCGGCGATCAGCTTCTGCCGCTGCGCCAAGTAATCGAGGCGGGTTCCGGCGAGTTGAAAGAGACCGATTTTGCTAAAATCCATGACGCCCTCATTCCAGCGCGTGGCGGCGCGAAGTCAGGGGCAAGGTGAACCCGGCCGTTTAAAACCGGATTTAAAATCCTCCCGTTAGGATGCGGACAACGAGGATGGATGGAGACAGCGCCCATGCGCGCCCCCCCTGCCCCCCTGGCGACCCTGGCGGCCGAGATCGAACGGATGCCGACCGTGAGCTGGCGCGGCGAAATCCGCTCGGCCGCCGGCATGACACTGGAGGTCGACGGGCTTCAGCGCGTGCTGTCGGTCGGCGACAAGTGCCACGCCGAGACGGTGCGCGGCGGCCGCGTGCTGTGCGAGACCATCGGCTTCCGCAACGGCCGCTCCCTGCTGATGGCCTTCGACAACATCGAGGGCGTGGCGGAGGGCTGCGCCGCCACGACCAACGACACCGCCTTCACGCTGCGGCCGTCGATCGGCTGGCTTGGCCGCGTGATCGACGCGCTCGGCCAGCCGATCGACGGGCACGGCCCCTTGCGCAACGGCGAGCACGCGCGCAGCCTGCGCCAGCCGCCGCCGGCCGCCTGCGCGCGCCGCCGGGTGGGGGAGAAGCTCGACACCGGAATCCGGGTGATCGACAGCTTCGTGCCCCTGTGCCGTGGCCAGCGGCTTGGCGTCTTCGCCGGCTCGGGCGTCGGCAAATCGACCCTGCTGTCGATGTTCGCCCGCCACGCCGAGGCCGACGCCATCGTCATCGGGCTGGTCGGCGAGCGCGGCCGCGAGGTTCGCGAGTTCATCCAGGACGATCTCGGGGCCGAAGGGCTGGCGCGCTCGGTGGTGATCGTCGCCACCTCGGACGAGCCGCCGCTGATGCGCCGCCAAGCCGCCCTGCTCTGCCTGACCGTGGCGGAGGAACTGCGCGACCAGGGGCTACATGTGTTGTGCCTGATGGACAGCGTCACCCGCTTCGCCATGGCGCAGCGCGAGATCGGGCTCGCCGCCGGCGAGCCGCCGACCTCCAAGAGCTACCCGCCCAGCGTCTTCGCCGAGCTGCCCCGCCTGCTGGAGCGCGCCGGCCCCGGTCCGGACGATGGTGGAAGCGGCGGCGACATCACCGCCATCTTCACCGTGCTGGTCGACGGCGACGACCATGACGAGCCGATCGCCGACGCGGTGCGCGGCATCCTCGACGGCCATCTGGTGCTCGACCGCCGCATCGCCGAACAGGGCCGCTACCCGGCGGTCAATCTGCTGCGCAGCGTCTCGCGCACCCTGCCCGGCTGCCACAGCCCCGACGAGAACCGGGTCGTCGGCCGCGCCCGAGCGCTGGCCGCGACCTACGACAACATGCGCGAGATGATCCGGCTCGGCGCCTACAAGCGCGGCACCGACCCGGACACCGACGCCGCCATGGACCTGCACCCCCGGCTGGACGCCTTCCTGCGCCAGGGCAAGGACGACCGCACCGCCACCCCCGACACCTTCACGCAGCTCGCAGCCCTTCTCCCGACGACCGGAGCCCCGACATGAGCGTCAACACCAAACTGGCCGCCCAGGCCCTGCCGCCGCCCCAGGCCAGGGTTTCGGCCAAGCCGCCCGAACCCAAGGAAAACCTCGCCGAAAAAATGGAGGTCGGCTTCGAGGATCTGCTCGACGTGGTGAACCCGCTTCAGCAGTTGCCGGTGGTGTCGTCGGTCTACCGCGAGGCGACCGGCGAGAGCATCTCGATCCCGGCGCGGCTGGCCGGCGGCTTCCTGTTCGGCGGTCCGGCGGGCCTGATCGGCAGCGCCGCCATGGTGGTCTTCGAGGAGATCACCGGCGACAGCGTGCTCGGCCATCTCGGAACGCTGGCCGACGACATCGGCGGGGAGGCGCCCGCCACGGCGGCCCCCACGGTGGCGGGCGCCGCTCCGCTGCCCTGGCTGAAGGGAGAGGGCGACGGCGGTGACGTCCCCCTGCCCTCCGCCGCGTCGATGGTCGAGGCGCTGCGGCGCAAGGCCGCCGTTCCGGAAGCGGCCGCCGCCGCCACGCTACGCCCGGAGGAAAGCCCGGCGCCGCAGACGCTGGCGAAGCTCTACGCGCTCCAGGCGACGGATGCCGGCCGCGCCGACGCCGTCCGGCTGTGAGGCCGGCTTCGGCAGACAGCCGTCTTCCGGTCCTGCTTCCCGCCATCCCCGCTTTCACCGGGATGGCGACGGACAGGCCGCTCACCCAAAGCCGCAGGCGTCACCGCAAGCTGTTGCGCGACGCCTGCTCGATGGCCTTGATGTGCGACAGGCCGGGCAGGATTTCCGACCGGATGAACTCCAGCCGGCGCACAGGCCCGCCGCCGCGCGAGAAGCGCGCCTTCCACAGATTCATCTTCACCGCCAGACCGCACAGCACGCCGCCGATGGTCAGATGGTGGGTCACGATCAGGTCGCGGATGGCGCGGAAACTCTCGGCGTTGATGTTGCGCCAGAAATCGCGCGAGCGGTTGTCGAAGCTCTCGAAGCGCCCGGTGATCGAGGTGGCGATGTCGGTCAGATCGCGCCCGATCTCGTCGAGCAGACGCCCCTGCCGAAAATCGCGCCGCACCTCGCTGGCCTGGTGCAGCTCGGTCATCCAGGCGAGAAAGCCCTGCACGTCCGGCACGATGTCGTCGAGGCAGCGCTTGAAATAGGCCAGCGACAGGAAGATGTCGGCGTATTCCTCCAGGAAGGCCGGAATCTCCGTCAGCGGGATGTCGAGCCGGTCGGCGGTCAGTTGCAGCCGGCGCCGCGCCTCCTCGATGTCCGGCTCGGCGAACATGCGGATCAGGCTTTCCATGCTGCTGACACGCACGCCGTCGGAGCCGTAGACATGCTCGATCAGCGGGCGGGTGAAGACCTGCATGTAGCCGGTCAGCTCGGCCCGCTTGGCGTCGGACAGGCGGAGCGCGTCGGCCTCGTCGACGTCGATCTTCAGGCGGCGCAGCTCCAGCCGCAGGCTGTAGACGTCGAAGCTGGCGGCCTCGGCAATCTGCATGATCTTGCGCAGGTCGCGGCGCATTGCCGGACCATCGATTCCGAAGCAGGCCGGCAGCTGGTCGAGTCCGATCTGGCCGCTGCCGGTCTGCGCGTCGTTGAAGACCTCGGCGACGGTTTCCAGCCGGACGTTCTTGATCAGCCGGGCGTGGCGCAGGCCCGGCGTTTCCAGCGGGATGATCGACAGCGGCAGAATGTGAAGGGAATCACGCCCCTCGCCCGCCCTGGCCCGCGCCAGGCCGACCGGCCCGGCGCCGGTCGTCGCCGGCGGCCGTATGCTGTTGCGCAGCGCCCTGTTTTCCACCTCCACGGCAAGAACTCCCCACGCTGGCGAAACCCGCCCTTGCGTCAGAAGCGCGGGAACTTCAGCAGCGACATCGTGATGGACGGATCAATGGTGATGATCGAGGCGCGTCCGCTGCGCGAGATCCCGATCGACGGCGCAGTGGCGGCGCCGTTGTCCGACGACCCGTTGAGCATGTCGTACATGACGGAAAAGCGGTCGAGGAACTTCTGCACCTTCGCCGGGTCCTTGAAGTCCTTGATGTCGAACTTCTTGGCCAGCTTCTCGGCGAGCCGGTCGATGTCCTGGAGTGCGGCGCCGTCCGGGATGTTCAGCGCGGTGAACACCACCTTCTGCAAGGGCGCGTCGCCCAGCACCTGGAACCAGTTGTTGATGCTTGGCGCCCGGCGCTGGAAATAGAGCGCCAAACGGACCGCCGGGTTGGTCTCGTCGGCCTGGACCTCCATCTTGACGTCGATGAAGCGCTCGACGATGGCCTGGACGATCTTCGGTTCCTTCAGGGCGGCGCCGCCATTCTCCTTGAAACCGAGAATCGTCGCCATCTCCTTGAACTTGGGGTCGCTCATCCGGTTGGCGGTGGCCTTCTCGTCGGTGACGCCCTCGTTCAGGACCTTCCTGATCAGGCCGCGCGCGAAGGTCTGGCTGCCGAGATCGAAGGCCTCCATGACGAAGCGGTAGAGCTTGTCGTCCTTCAGGAGGGCATCGGCCGAGGTGATCTTGCCGATGTTGGCCTCGAAATAGGCGATGCTCCGCTGGATGTCGCCGCGCTTGCGCAGCGCCCCTTCCATGCGGTCCTGGTTGCGCACGATCTGCCGGTAGTCCTGGATCGTGCTCATGCCTTGACCTCCCGCTCCGGTGTTTCACCATCCTCTCCGGCCGACGCCTCCTCGGCGTGGAGGTCGGGTTCGACGTAGGTCGGCGGGATGCGCATGATGACCCGGCCGGTCTCGGTGTCCAGGACCTCGGTGTGAAGGCGCTGGGTCTCGGGATCGAGCTGGACCCGGTAGGGCTGGATGTCGTCCCGCGGCGGGTTGCGCGGCGGGATGCCCGCCTGCTGCCCCTTGTCGGCGCCCTCGACGACCTCGGCCGGCTTGTCGTTCGCGGCCTGGGCCGCCTTCAGACGGTCCATCTGGCGCTGGCGCGCCTCGGCGATCACGTCGGCGCTCGTGATGCCGCGCTCGGTGCCGGCTCCGCCGACACCATCCAAGGGCTTTGCCATGATCACCCCGCGACGTGTTGTTCGCTCTGGCCCGGCGGCCGCGCCTTCGGGCGCCCCAGAACGGTGTTCTCATAGTCGAGGACCGGGCGCAGGCTGCTCAGGGCCTTGTAGTAGTCGCGCTCCGCGACGTAGCCCATCGCCTGCATGATGTGGTTCTGGACGTCCGGACGGACGAAGGCGGCGTAGAGATCGGCCATCATCCCGGTGATGACCGGGGTGTGGGTGCCGGCGGCGGCGGGATCGAGCAGCATGCTCTGGATGACGAAGTAGCAGCGGCGCGCCGGAGTGGTCGCCTCCTCGTCCTGCATGATGTCGCTGCCGCGGATGATCTGGGCGAAATTGCTGATGGTCAGCGTGTAGCGGCGGTTGTCGTTCTGCACGACGCAGCCGTTGATGACCACCCGTTCCAGCGGCTTCAGCCGGAGCTTAAGCGACATCGGCGACCTCCAGGGCGGGCTGCGGCGTTCCCTGCAGCCCCTGCATGACCGCCCGGTTGATGTCGATCAGCAGGTCGACTCCGCCACCGCCCCGCAGGATTTCGCGGGTCCGCCGGTCGACCGTGTAGGACAGCGACACCAAGCCGGCGCGGAGTTTCTCGGGCAGGCCGTTCTCGTCGTCCAGCAGGTCGGCGCGCAGCCAGCCCCACAGCTCCATGTTCCGCCACAGGGCGTCCTTCAACCCCTCCGACTGCCAGTTGGCGTCGCGGTGGCGCTCCAGGGCCAGGGTGATGCGCAGGAACAGGCGGTATTCGATCCGGCGCGGATCCTCGCATTCGAGGATGGTCTGCTGGTAGGCGGCGATGCTCATGGTCGCACCTTTTGAGGGTTTCACCGTCGGTGGGTTGGTCTGCGTCGAAAGCCGGCGCGGCGGCGGGCACCGCCGGCCGCCCGCCGGCCTCCGGCCCCAAAAGGGAGAGTGGGCCGGCGCCCGCCCCGAAGGGAAGGCCCCGGCCCGCCCAAGGCTTAGCGGAACAGCGACAGGATGTTCTGCGGACCCTGGTTGGCGATCGACAGCGCCTGGGTCGCGAGCTGCTGCTGGACCTGGAGGGCCTGCAGGCGGCTCGATTCCTCGTTCATGTCGGCGTCGATCAGCAGGCCGATGCCCTTGTTGACCGCGTCGGTCAGCTTGGACAGGAAGTCGGTCTGGATGCCGATGCGGTTTTCGATCGAGCCGACGGCCGCGGCCTTCACGATCACCTTGGTCAGCATGCTGTCGATGGCTTCCAGCGAACGGGTCGCGTTGTTCTGCACGTCGAGCTGCTTCAGTTCGGCCAGACCGCCGAAGGCGTCGCTTTCCTTCGTCTGCACCCACAACCCCTCGATCTTCGAGTTGTAGTTGGTGTCGGCCACGATGTTGGTGGCGGCGGTCATGTCGGCCGAGGTGGTGGCGGACTTGTAGCCGGCGCCGACGGTGAACTGGAGCTGACGCTTGCCGTCGATGGTGGCGAAGGCCGACTTGACCGTGCGGTCCTTCAGCAGGGCGTTCGCGGTCGCGTAGTCGGTCGGCGCCGTGCCGCCGAGCAGGCCCGGAGCCGAGGTCGCCGCGGTCACCGCCGCGGTCGACGCCGCGCTGCCGAGGCCGAGCGTGAGGCCGGCGGCCGCGCCGCTGAGGTCGAGGGCGGCGGTGAACAGGTCAGTGGTGCCGTCCGTCAGCTTGGCGTTGTAGGCGGTGTCGCCACGGTCGTAGGCGGCGCCGATGGCCAGCTTGACCGCGTCGCCGTAGGCCTTGGCGCCTTCGAAGTCGGTCGCCTTGCCGGTCTGGGCGAGGTGCTTGGTGTAGGCGACGTCGTAGGCCGAATCCACCAGGGCCTGGCGCTGGCTCGCGGCGGCCAGGGTCTTGGTCTGGTCGATGATCGACGGCAGCATCGAGGCGTAGGTCTGCTTGGCGATCGCGTCGTTGATCGCCGTGGTGATCAGGGCCTCGGTGGTCGCCTGGTCGGTGGTGTACTTGATGGCGCTGAGATCGACCGTGATGTCGGTGGTGATCGGCTTCAGCGTCAGGGCGACGATGTCGCCGTTGACCGAGGTGCCGGCGCCGACGACTTCCTTCTGCTGGTAGTTCACGGTCAGCGCTTCGCTGGTGAACTTGAAGGTCAGCTTGTCGAGGCCGAGATTCTGGCCGTCGATGTAGACGCCGCTCGAGGTGCCGATGTCGAACACCTGCGAGGCCTTGGCGGCCACGGTGGAGTCGATCTTCTGCTCGATCGTCGCCTTGCCGAGGATCGAATCAGACCGCATGTCCTGGCGGGTGAAGCTGATGTAGCTCGGCGTCACGCCGTTCTCGCTGCGGCTCAGCGTCGCCAGAACGTCGACGTTGAGATCCTTGGCCGAGCCGTCCGGCGAATAGTTGACGTTCAGCCAATTGTCGCCGTTGAACGAGGCCGAGGCGACGACGCCCTCGATCTGCTGGATGTACTGGTCGACTTCGGCCTGAAGGAACTTCGGATCGGTGCCGTCCGACTGGGCGGCGACGATGCGCTGCTTCATGGCGGTCAGCATGTTCTTCACGCTGTCGGCGCCGTTCGAGGCGTTGACGGCGGTCGAGGTGCCGAGGCCCAGAGCGTCGGAGACGGCCTTGAAGCCGGCGACGTCGGACTTCATGGTCGAGGAGATCGACCAGTAGGCGGCGTTGTCCTTGGCGACGTTCACCTTCAGGCCGGTCGAGATGCGGTCCTGGGTGCCTTCCAGATCGCTCGTCACCTTGCGCAGCGTCTGCAGCGCGGTCATCGCCGAGGCGTTGGTCATAATCGAGGCCATGGGTATCTCCACTTCGCGAGATGCATGGCGCCTTTCTGACGCCGGGGCCGATGTCGCGCGGGCCTTCCCGATCAAGTCGCGGGAGCGCGAGTGGCGAAGCTAAGGATGACCAACCCGGTTTAAGCCGAGGTAAAAAAGTGATGCCGTTCGCTCGGGGCGGTGTTTCTTGAAGAAAGATAGTCGTTTTCGAAAAATTTGGAGAAAGGCGTTCTTTTCCGGACCTGATCTTCACGCCGGTTGACGGCCGGCGGTTGACGGTCAGCGGCTGGCGACCCGCGCCGCGGCGCGCTGGTTGGCCGGGGCGACCGGCGGGATGATCGGCAGCCGGCCGGCGTTGCGCGCCGCCGTCTGAGACAGCCGCTCCAGCAGAAGCGACGCCATGTCGGGAGCGACGTGGTCGGGCGGCGCCTCGAACTTGTAGCCGCGGCCGTAGACGGTCTCGATGTAGCGGCCGCCGCCGGTCGCCATGTCGATCTTCTTGCGCAGCTTGCAGATGTAGACGTCGATCACCTTGTCGAGCGGGTCCGAACCGGACAGGCCGTAGACCTCCTCGTAGATGTGCTCCTTGGAGACCACCCGGCGGTGGTTCAGGGCCAGCACCGACAGGATCGCGTGCTCGCGCTGGCTGAGGCGCAGACGCTCGCCGTCCACCTCGGGATCGCGGCCGTCGAGGAAGACGGTCAGGCGGCCGACCGACACGGCGTTGCTGGTCAGCCCGTAGGAGCGGCGGCGGATCGCCTCCAGGCGCGCCCGGATCTCGGTGCTGATCACCGGCTTGACCAGGACGTCGTCGGCGCCGGCCCGCAGGATGGCGGCGGTGGTGGTGGCGCAGCGGCGCTCGATCAGGCAGATGATCGCCGCCGTCACCTGATGGGCACGCAGCATCGCCACGCAGGCCGCCGTGTCGCCGACATCCCCGATGATGATCGCATCATGGTTGATCTCGATCCGCCCATGGCCGTTCAGCAGATCCTGAAGCCCATCCAGGTCGATCCGGTCATGGTTAATTTTACTAAGATCGAGTTGCTTCCCGATGGCTTCAGCGATCAGGTCCCCCGGCTCTATCAGCAGCGTTTGCATTGGATTCTCCATGGCGTGGCAAGCAAGGGCGAAGCATTGCCTTTTATTTAATTTTAACCGTGTCTCACCCTTATCACAGGCACAAAAGAACCCATCGAACGGCCATCTGTCAACAGGTTGGGGTACCTGGAATGATATATGTCATTGGGCGATTTTACGTCCTTTTAAGGATCTATAAACCCTTCAATGCTGACTAAATTTTTATCTATCTCCCGTTTTACTGTCGAAATTCGTATGAATGTCAAGTTAACGCCGTTCCAAATCGCTTCTTTACGAACGATCAATGGTTAATGCCGTTGGTATTTCCGTAACCGCCCGCCACAAACGTGAACGCCGGTTTAACCGTAATCGTCTTTTCTTGGGGCGTATCACCTTCGGGAGGGGTTCCATGCGCGGAACGGACAGAGTCACCATTCCGAGCCGTCTGGCCGCTGCTTTGGCCATGCTGCTGCCGGGCTGCGTCCAACTGCCGCAGTCGCCCGACAGCGACTATCGGCAAGCCTTTGAAAAAGCTCTGGCTGTCGCGCAGTGTGAGAGTGATGCGGTGCAGGGGATGTGGGCGGCCTACGGCCGCTGGTACGCCATCGCATCCTCGATCACCGGCCACCGCAGAACCGACGAGGCGGCGGCTCTGCTCCGTCAGGGCGAGATGTTCGCGATCATCGGCTGTCCGGGAGTGGCGCGGGCGTCCTACGCCACCCTGCTGCAACGCTTCCCGGAACCCGACCTGACGGCGCTGCGCGAGAGCGCGCGGGCGGCGTTGCAGGCCCTGCCGCCGCCTCCACCGCCGCCAGGCATGCCGACTCCGGTGGCTCCGGCGCTTCAACGCCCGGCCGCCACGCCGATCTGAGCGGACCGTCCCACCGGAATCGTCGCCTGGATCGCCGTCGGGCCGCGTCGCGCCCGTGGCTCGTCAGGTGTGCTGTTCGATGGTGGCGCGGACGACGCGGAGGCTGTCGGCGAAACACTCGCCGACGCGGAGCGCTAGCGCCGGCGCATCCGCGCTCCCCTCGCGCAGCGCCGTCTCCAGGGACTCGGCGGCCTGCGACAGGCCCAGGGCGCCGACGCAGCGGCTGGCCGACTTCAGCGAGTGGGCGGCGATCATCGCCCCCTGCAGATCGTCGGCCTTCTCGATTCCGGCCATCAGCTCGGTGGCGGAATCGCGGAAGCTTTCCAGCGCCGCCCGGATGGAGTCGGGATCGTCGCCGACCAGATCGGTCAGCAGCGTCAGGTCGAGCGGCAGCGTCGCGGCGTCCGGTTTCGGAGCGGCGGCAACGGCGGTCCCACCCGGTTCGGCCCCGCCCGCCCGGCGCAGCCGGTGAGCCGCCGGCAGATACCGGGCGATGGCCTCGTCCAACGCGTCGATGCGGATCGGCTTGGTCAGATGCCCGGCCATGCCGACAGCCTCGCACTCCTCGGCGGTGCCACGCACGGCGTCGGCGGACAGCGCCAGGATCGGCAAGGGTTCCGCCACGCCGTCGGCCTCCTCGCAGGCGCGGATGGCGCGGGCCAGCCCGTAGCCGTCGAGCACCGGCATGTGCAGGTCGGTCAGCACCAGCCCGTGCCGGTCGGCCCGCAGCATGGCGAGCGCCTCGGCCCCGTTGACGGCGCTGTCGTGCTGGATGCCGAGCCGGCGCATGACGCGGTCGAGCACGAAGCGGTTGGTCGGGTTGTCCTCGACGCAGAGGACCACGGCGCGGGCGGCCTCGGCCTCGGCGCGGTCGGGCATCCGCCAGTCCCGCCGCGTCCCCTCGCGCGCCGGACCGGCGGCGCGCGGCGGCGCCTCGCGCGCCGGGGCGTCGATCTCGAACCAGAAGAGCGAACCGACATCGGGCGTGCTGACCACATCGATGGTGCCGCCCATCAGCTCAATCAGGCCACGGCAGATCGACAGCCCGAGCCCGCTGCCGCCGAAGCGGCGGGCGACGCTGGCGTCGGCCTGGATGAAAGGGCGGAACAGGCTGAGCCGCTGCTCGCCGGACAGGCCGATGCCGCTGTCCTCGACCTCGCCGCGCAGGCGGCCCGGCGCCGGCACCGACAGCCGCACCGTCACCCCGCCGCGCCTTGTGAACTTGATGGCGTTGCCGACGAGGTTGATGAGGATCTGACGCACCCGGTTGCCGTCGCCACCGACCCAGCCCGGAACGGCCGCGGCGACCTCCAGATCCAGACGCAGCCCCTTCTCCGCCGCCTTCGGGCGCAGGATCGCCGCCATGCCGTCGAGCACCGAGGCGGGAGCGTAGGGACGATCCTCCGTCTCCATCGCTCCGGCCTCGATCTTCGAGAAATCGAGCACGTCGTCGAGGATGGTCAGCAGCGCGTCGGCCGAGCCGCGGATCGTCCGCACCATCTCCCGCTGCTCGCCGTCCAGGCCGGTGTCGGCCAGCAGATCGGCGATGGTGGCGACGCCGTTCATCGGCGTGCGGATCTCGTGGCTCATGGTGGCAAGGAAGGACGAACGGTAGCGGGCCGACCGCTCCGCCTCGACGCGCGCCCGCTGCATTTCGGTCACGTCATAGACCCAGACGATCGTCGCGTCATCCATGCCGTGGGCGATGAAGCCGAAGGAAAGCTGGAGGGTTCGGGTTTCGCCGTCCGGCCGGACGGTGTCCACGGCCATGTCGCGCATGTCCAGCCCATGCGCCAGGATCGGACCGTTGAGGATGGCGGCCACCGCCGCCGACAGCGCGTCGCCCGAGACGCCGAGAATGTCGACGACGCGCTGGTTGTGGTAGAGAATCGTGTAGTCGGCGTCGAGGATCAGCACGCCGATGGGCGCCGCGCCCAGCAGCTCGCCGAGATCGACGCCCACCGCCGGCCCCGGCGCCGGCATCAGGAACGGATCCACCGCCCTACCCCTCCTGCCGGGCGATCACGAAGACGGCGGGGGGGATCATGCCAATCTCGGCAAGGTCGGACAGGCGGGCGATCAGCGCGCGGTCGAGCCGGATGTGCGCCGGCAGGATGATCGAGCCGTCGTTGTTGCCGCGGACGGCGGCGGCCAGAATCACGCCGGGGGTGAGGTCGGCCACCCGCGTCTCGACCCGCGCGCTGCGCGCCGCCGGTTCGCAGGGGTGGGGGGTGGGCGGCGTCGGCAGCGGCACGGGGGCCGCCGGCTTGCGCACGCGCTCCGGCCCGAAGGGGCTGGGGATTTCGACCTTCCGGTAGACCTCGGCGGGCTTGAGGTCGAATGGCAGGGTCCAGGCCCGCTCCAGCCGCTGGAACAGGGTTTCCCTGGTCACCGGCTTCACGACATAGGCGTTGACGTCCAGCTCCATCGCCGCGCGCACCAGTTCGAAATCGGTGCGCCCGGTCAGCATGGCGATCGGCAGATCGCGCGGCACCCGGCCAAGCCCGCTGCGGATCGCCCGCGCCACCTCGAGCCCGTTGCCGTCCGGCATCACGAAGTCGAGCAGCGCCAGCGACACCGGCGGCGACCACGCGCCCAGCCGGTCGATGGCGTCGCGCCCCGACGCCGCGATGACGACCTCGTAACGCAGCGAGGTGCGGACCAGATTGGCAACGATCGACCGCATGAAGGAATCATCGTCGGCCAGCAGGATGACCGGCTGGCCATGTTCGGTGCTTGGTGGCATGACGGCCCCCCTTCGCCCTACGGTCACGACGGATTGTGTCCAAGCAACTACGGCCTATAACCACACCGGCGCAATGGGATGTTTTGTTCACTTCCTCAAATTTTAACGCCATTTTAAATAAGTGCCGTTCTACGGGACGAAGCCGACCAGCCTACAACGCAAGGTCGGACGAGAGCGCGTCGTCGTCCAGCCCCAGCCAGGCGCCGGCCAGCGGTCCGACGGTCAGCGCGCCGTCCAGTCCGCAATCGGCCAGCGTCGCGCGGAAGCTCTCGTGCAGTTCGGCCAGCAACGCTGCCGGCAGGCCGGTCGCCGCGCGCAGGGTGACGTCGAGCTTGCGACCGGCGACGGTCGCCATCAGCTGGACCGCCCCCAGCCGCGCCGGCCGCGCCTGGAGCACCACGGTGAAGGAATCGGCCAGACCGTCATCGACGCTGGTGGCGCACAGCAGCCCGGCCGGGCTTCCGAGCAGCGGCACCCGCGACACCCGCCAGACGCGCCCTTCCACCGGCTGGAAGCGCGGCGTCAGCGCGCGGTCGCACTCGTCGAGCAGCAGCCCGCCGTCGAGCGCCTCCAGGTCCGCCGCCGCATCCCCGCCGATCCAGTCCCGGCACCCCGCCGCCGTCACCGCCAGGAACAGCGCCAGCCCGGCCCCGAAGGTGGAATCGCAGCGCGGCAGGCAGCCGCGTGCCAGCGCCGCCCGCTCCGGGTCGAGCGTCTCCAGCAGCTCCAGCACCCGCAGAGTCACTGCGGCCGCGTCCTCATCACGCCCCCCGGCCCCTCCCGCCCGGCCGGCGCCGGACGCCGCCCGGAAACGCTCGGCCAGCGTCGCCGGAAGCGGAGGGGTCAGTGGAACGAGGTCGCGGCCAGCCATCAGTAGACGACCGCGTCGGCGTCGTCCGATTGCGGGATGACGATGGTGCCGTCGTCGGCCAGCGTCTTCGCCATGGCGACGATCTCGGCCTGGGCGTCGTTGACGTCGCGCATGCGCAGCGGCCCCATGTTCTCGATCTCGTCCTGAAGGATCAGGCGGGCGCGCTCCGACAGCACCGACAGGAAATGGTCGCGCTGCACCGCCTGGGCGCCTTTCAGCGCGATGGCGAGCTGGCCGGTGTCGCAGCGGCGGATCACCGTCTGCAACGACACACGGTCGAGCCGCATCAGATCCTCGAAGGTGAACATGAGCTGCTTGATGCGCTGCGTCGGCTCCGGCAGCGCCGGCTCCAGTTCCGAGAAGATCTCGGTCAGAGTCTCGCGGTCGATGCGGTTGAAGATGTCGGCCATGCGTTCCAGCGAATCATTGCCGTGGGTGCGGGCGTAATTCGCCATGAACTCGCTGTGCAGGATGGATTCGATGTCGAGCAGCACCTCGCGCTGCACCGATTCGATCTGGATCATGCGCTCGATGACCTCGGCGCGCACCGCCGTCGGCAGCAGCACGATCACCTTGGCGGCGTGGTCGGCGCGCATCTTCGACAGGATGACGGCGGCTGTCTGCGGGTATTCCCCGGACAGGTAGGCGGCCAGAACCCCCTCGTTGACGTTCGACATCTTCTCCCACATCGTCCGGCCGGCGGGACCACGGATCTCGCCCATGATCTCGGTGACGCGGTCGGACGGCAGGAAGCGGTTCAGCATCCGCTCGGTGCTGTCGTAGGAGCCGACGACCGAGCCGGTGTTGGCGAAGCGCTCGGTGAAGACGCGCAGCAGCGACTCCACCAGGCTGGAGGTGACGTTGCCGAGCGTCGCCATCGCCCGGCTGACGATGCGGATCTCGTCCTCGTCCAGCCGCTCCATCAGGCGCGACCCGCGCTCCTCGCCCAGCGCCAGGAAGATGATGGCACTCTTCTCGGCGCCGTTCAGGCTCTTGTAGTTCTCGCGGATCTTGATCGGCGTTCCCATGGCGGCACCTCAGAAGGAACAGTCGGCGGAAGGGGAATGATGGTCGGGCGCGTCGCCGGGCGGTCTCCCGAGCGCGCGGTCATGGCGGAAGGCCGCCGCCATCACCGCGCCGGCCACCAGCAGCAGCGGATGCGGGATCAGCGGGCGCGGCTCGATGGCCGCCAGCAGCCCGGCGACGGAGCCGTCGTCGGCCACCACGACGCCGCGCCGGCGGGCGAGCGCCAGCAGGCTGTCGGCGAGGCTCGACGGCCGGTCGAGGGACGGCGGAACGTCGGGGGAGAGGGGCGCGGGATCCATCGCCTCACCCCGCGCCGTAGGAGCGGATCAGGCTGCCGGCGATCAGGAACCAGCCGTCGGTCAGCACGAAGAAGATGATCTTGAAAGGCAGCGCGATCATCACCGGCGGCAGCATCATCATGCCCATCGCCATCAGGATCGCCGCCACCACCATGTCGATCACCAGGAAGGGCAGGAACAGCAGGAAACCGATCTCGAAGGCGCGGCGCAGCTCCGACAGCAGGAAGGCCGGCATCAGCAGGCGCAGATCCACCGTCTCGGCGTTCACCGGCCTGGGCGCCGGGGCTTCCCTGCCCTCCGCGCCGGTCCTGTCGTCCGGCTTGGCCGGGCGGGCGGAAAAGGCGGCGAAGGCGGCGAGGTCGCGCTCGCGCACATGGGCGGTCATGAAGCCGCGGAAGGGTTCGACCATCCGCTCCAGCCCCTGCTCCGGCGTCACCTGCTCGTTCAGCAGCGGGCGCAGGCCCTCCTGCCAGGCGCTGTCGATGGTCGGCCCCATGATGTGGAAGGTCAGGAACATGGCGAGGCTGACCAGCACCATGTTGGGCGGCGACTGCTGCAACCCCAGCGCCGAGCGCAGCAACGACAGCACGACGATGATCCGGGTGAAGCAGGTCACCATGATCAGCAGCCCCGGCGCGACGCTCAGCACGGTCAGCAGGACGATGCCCTGGACGATGCGCCCCGACAGGCTGCCGGCCTCCCCCAAGGACCCCAGCGTGTCGAGGTTGAGGTCGAAGGGCGCCGCGACCGCCGCCACGGGCCACGCAAGGGCGGCCAGCAGCAGGAGCGGCAGAAGCAGCGGGGCTTGTGCGGCGCGGCGGGTCATCGGCCGGTCTCCGTTCATCGCACCCCGCTCAATCCAGGTCCAGATCCGTGCGCACGATCTCGGTCAGGGTGACGCCCAGGCGCTGGTCCTCGACGATGACCACCTCGCCGCGGGCGACGAGGCGGTGGTTGACCAGCACCTCCACCGGCTCGTCGACCTTGCGCTCCAGTTCCAGCACGGCGCCGCGCCCGAGCTTCAGCAGTTGAGCCACCAGCATGCTGGTGCGGCCGAGCACGACCTGGACGTCCACCGGGACGTTGTAGATCGCGTTCATCGGGCCGTCGTAGCCCTTCTCGGGGCTCTTGTTGTCGTCGTCCAGGATGTCGAGGTTCAGGGGGGGCATGGTGCGTTCTCGCTTGGTGTCGGGATGGCGTGCCCATCCTCTCCCGCTCCGGGAGAGGGAAGGGGTCCGCGTCAGCGGAAAGGATGAGGGGCCGGCGGGGGGATCAGCCGCACAACCGATAACACCTCACCCTCCCCGCCTCCGGTGAACCCTCTCCCGGGGCGGGAAAGAGCGTTCATGGCGGCGTCAGCACGGACAGGGTCCGGTCGACCAGATCGGACAGGGCGGCTTCCAGCGCCTCCGGGTCGCGGCGCAGGCCACCGGCCTCCCACGACGCGTCCAGCGCGCCGCGCGCCAGGACCGGGTCGGGGACGATTTCCAGCCGGCCCTTGAAGACGGTCTGGCGGGCCAGCCGCTCCTCCAGCGCCGCGCCCAGATCCGGATGGACGGACAGCCGCAGAACCGGGGCGCCGCCGGCGGCGCGCAGGGCATCGCCGGCCAGCCGCTCGACCTCGGCGCGGGCCACGCTGTCGAGCAGATGCGGAGTCAGGCGGCGCACCAGCGCCACCAGCACCACGGCACCCTGCGCCTCCAGCCGCTCCAGCAGCAGATCATGCGCGCCGGCCAGACCGTCGAGACGGCCCGCCAGCGCGTCGAGCAGCGCGGCGGTCTCCGCCTCGATCCGCCGGGCCGCCGACGCCTCGCCCTCCTGCCGGCCCTGCAACAGCCCCTCGGCCCGCCCCGCGTTGCGCGCCTCGGCAAGAGCGGCCTGGAGCGCGCGTTCGGAATGGCGGGGAACGTCCTGCGGATCCGGCGGCGGCTCCTGGACGACCGGCGGCGGGTTCACCGCCGCGACGCGGGTGCCGAAGCTGTGGTCGAAGCGATAGCGCGGGTAGGCGCTCATCACGCCGCCTCCTCATAGAGCCAGGAGCGCAGGATATCGATGGCCTCGTCCGGATACTGGTCGACCATCTCGCCGAGCCGCCGGATCGAGGAGGCGCGGACCCGCCCCTCGACCGTGCGCAGCTCGATGAGCTGGTCCATGGCCTCCTCGATGCCGAGCGGCGTCGCCGCCGCATCCAGGCCGGGGGCGCCACCCTCGCCCTCGATGCTGCCGGCACCGCCGGCGCCGGCCGCCCCGGCGGCGCCCGCCGCCACGGCCGGGCCGGTGAGCTGGGGCATGGCGCCGCCCGCCGGCCCGGCGAGCGCCGCGGCCGCGGCCTCGACCGGGGCCGGCTCGGGAGCCGGGAAGACACGGCGGATCAGCGGGCGCAGGCCGACGAGGATCAGCAGGGCCGACAGCACCAGAAGGATGATCCATTGGATCAGCGTCATGATGTTGCGGCTGAGCGTCTCGGTGATCTCGTCCGACAGGGCACGCGGCCCCAGGTCGGGGGCGAGTTCGACGAATTCCAGATTGTCCACCGTCACCCGGTCGCCACGCTGCTGGTCGAAGCCCATGGCCGAACGCACCAGCTCGGTCAGGCGCTGCAACTCCTCGGGGGAGCGCGGCTCGTACTGCTTCGCGCCGTCGGGCGCGGTCTTCCAGGTGCCGTTGACCAGCACGGCGACGCTGAGGCGGCGCACGTCGCCCGGCTCGACCACCGTCTCGCGGGCGACGTTGGAGATCTCGTAGTTGACGGTCTCCTCCTGGCGCTTGTTGTCGTTGGAGGATTGCTGGCCCTGCGATTGGGCCCGCACGTCACGCTGCGGCAGGTTCTGCTCGGCGGTCACCGGCGGCTCGCCGTTGCTGTCGCTGCTGCGCTCCTGTTCCTGCACCGTCTGGGTGGAGCGGACGACCTGGCTGTTGGGGTCGAAGGTCTGGCTGCGCACCACCTCGCGCTTGGTCTCGACGTCGGCGGCGACCTGGACGCGGACGTTGCCGGCGCCGAGCCGCGCCACCAGCATCTGCTCGATGGCGCGGGCGACCCGCGTCTCGGCGGCGACGCGCAACCCGTCGGTGCGCGCCGAGGCCAGCCCCGGCCCGTCGTCCTCGCTCAGCAGCAGCTCGCCGGAGGAATCCATCACGGTGACGGCGCTCGGCTTCAGATTCGGGACGGCGGCCGACACCAGATGGCGGATCGACAGCGCCTGCTTGCGCTCCAGCCCGGCGCGGCCGCGCATGCGCACCACCACCGAGGCGGTCGGCTTGGGCGCGCTGCGCGAGAACTCCTCGCGCTCCGGCAGCACGATGTGGACGCGCGCCGCCTCGACGCCGGACAGCGTCTCGATGGTGCGGCCCAGCTCGCCCTCCATGGCGCGCAGGCGGTTCATCCGCTGCATGAAGCTGGTGATGCCGAGCGGCTTGTCGGTGTCGAACAGCTCGTAGCCGACGCCGCCGCGCGACGGCAGCCCCTGCTCCGCCAGCACCATGCGCAGGCGCGACGCCTCGGCCTGCGGCACCTCGATGGTGGTGCCGTCGAAGGTCGGGTTGACCGGGATGCCCATCGCCTCGATCGCCTTGACGATGCGGCCGGCCTCGGCCGGCTCCAGCCCGCTGTAGAGCGCGGTCATGTGCGGCCGCGACAGCAGCATCGCCATGCCGGCGACCGCGAGGACCATGCCGATGCCGGTCCCGGCCAGCACCAGAAGGCGGCCACGTCCCAGCGACCGCAAAGTGTCGAGCAGACTGTCCACGTTCGCCGCACCTTTAAAGTTTCCGAAAATCGGGGGGCCTAGTCTTCGCCCTGCGCACCGGACACACGCTAACGGCGCGACTTTTAAGCGGAGTAAAAAACCGGGGAAGCGGCAAGAGCAAAGTCTCTAAAACTGTAGAAGCTGATGGGACGACTAAAATTTTCGGCAATCTCAAACGGGCATGACCGGATGAATACACGGTTTGCAGCAGTGGAGCGGAACGCATGGTCGAAATGCTGAACGGCATCGGCGGGCCGCGCCGCGTCCTCGTGCTCGTCCTGCCGCTCGCCCGTCTGTTGGCCTGGGCGGCGGCCTTCTGCGCCGTCGTCGCGGCCGGGCTCGGCGGCTACTGGATGTCCGCCGGCACCGAAGGGGTGCGGCGGCTGTGGACGCCGCCGGCCGTCGAGAGCAATCCCACCGACCAGAGCGTGATCGACATGCCGGAGGTGATCGCCAACCTGCGCAAGGACACCCCGTCGCGCTACCTGAAGATCGGCCTCAGCCTCGCCGTGGCGCCGGGCGACCGGGCGCGGGTGGAGAAGGCCATGCCGCAGTTGAACGACGCCCTTCAGGAGTTTCTGCGCAACCTCGACCAGGACGATCTGGAGGGATCGGCCGGGCTCCATCGGCTGCGCACCGAGATCAAGCGCCGCTTCAACCTCATCGCCTCCGAACCGAACAGCAACCGGGACGCCGTCGCGGACGTCCTGCTGCGCAGCCTGCTCACGCAATAGCGTCCGCGATCGAACCCCAGAGGCGAACCCCAGAGGCCCGGATGACGAACCCCCCCGCCACCCCGCAGCCCGGCGAGACCCACGGGTCGAACCAGCCGTCGATGAGCGCTCCGCCGCAAGGCCGCCAGGACGCCGACGGCCAGGATGCCAACGGCCAGGACGACTGGGCCGACGCCGACCTCGACGCCGCCTGGGGTCTGTCGGCCGCACCCGCCGAGAGCAGCCCGGAGATCGCCCACACCGACGCCGCCAAGGCGGCGCTGGCCGGCTTTTCCGGCGAGGCCAAGACCCTCAACCAGGAGGAGATCGACCGGCTGCTGAATTTCGGCGCGCCGTCGCACGACGACGCGGCGCTCAGCGCCATCGAACGGCTGGTCAGCTCGACCACGGTCAACAAGGACCGGCTGCCGATGCTCGACGTGGTGTTCGACCGCATGGTGCGGCTGCTGAACACCTCGCTGCGCCAGTTCGCCTCGACCAACGTCGAGGCGTCGCTGATGCGCATCGAATGGCTGCGCTACACCGATTTCCAGGACACCATCGAGCTGCCGGCCCTGATCGGCGTGGCGCGGGCCGAGCAGTGGGACAACCAGATGCTGGTGTCCATCGACAGCGCCCTGATCTACTGCATGATGGACGTGCTGCTCGGCGGCCGGCGGGCGCGGCCGGGGCGGATCGACGGGCGCGCCTACACCTCCATCGAGCGCAAGATGACCGAGCGCATGATGAAGGTCATCCTGCAGGATCTGGGGCAGTCCTTCGACCCGCTGGCCCAGGTCGATTTCGTCTTCGACCGGCTGGAGGTGAACCCGCAGTTCGCCACCATCACGCGCGCCACCAACGCCGTCATCCGCGTGCGCATCGCCGTGGAGGTGGAGCGCCGCACCGGCCACATCGACATCGTCATCCCCTACTCCACGCTGGAGCCGGTGCGCGGCAAGCTGGTGCAGATGTTCATGGGCGAGAAATTCGGCCACGACACCGTGTGGGAGAACCACCTGAAGAACGAGCTGATGCGCTCCAAGCTGGAGCTGGTCGCCGTGCTGGCGGAGACCAAGGTCCCGCTCGGCGAGGTGCTGGCCTGGCAGAAGGGCGAGTCGCTGAAGCTGCGCATCAACCCGGATTCAACGGTGCTGGTCTTCAGCAAGACCATCCCGCTGTTCGCCGGCCACATGGGGCAGCGCAACGACAACATCGCGGTGAAGATCGACACCGACCTCGACACCAAGCAGGAGCTGATCGATGGTCTCCTTTCTCATTGACGCGGCCCTGGCGGTGTTGCTGGTGACGGCGACGGTCTATCTGGTGGTCGTCAACAAGCGGCTGAAGATGCTGCGCACCGGCCAGTCGGAAATCAACGCGCTGGTCACGACCTTCTCCAAGTCGATCGACGACACCGACGCCTCGATGAAGCGCTTGGTCGCCTCGGCCACCGAGATCGCCACCCGGCTGGCCGACGAGCTGGACCGCGCCAAGGACGTCAAGGAGGACATGACGCTCATCCTCGGGTCCTGCGAGCGCACCGCGACGCGCATGGAGGAGTCGGTCCAGCACGCCCGCGCCCTGCTGCGCCGCCTGGACGAGGGCGCCATGCGGCCGGCGCGGCCGCGCCCGGCGACGGCACCCGCCGCCGCACCGGCGGTGGCGCCGGTCGAGGAACGCCGGCTCGTGGCCTCCCTGGACGAGCCGGAAAACGTTCCCGCCGCACCCGAAGGCGGGGAGTTCCGTCCGCTCGACCTGCCGCAGCGTCCCGGCGCGCAGGACCTGGCGCCGGACGCCGCGCCGGCCCCCACGTCCATGGCCGCTCCGGCAGCGGCTCAGGCGGTCCCGGCCGCCCCGACGCCCACGGAAGCGGCGCCCCAGGTCGAGCCGCAGCGCCAGATGGCGGTCGGCGCCTTCTACGCGCGCCTGCGCACCGTCGGTTCGGAGGGTTGACGATGATCCCGCGCATTCTCCCCATCACGCTGGTCGCCGTGCTGATGGTGCTGCCGTTGAAGCTCGGCGCGCTGATGGACGGTTTCCCGGTGATCGCCCAGCAGTTCGATCGCGAGTTCGGCGGCCATGAGCGCCCCTGGGCGACCGACCTGAAGACCGCCGCTCCGCCCGACCCCGCCGCCCCGCCTCCCGGCACCGCGCCGCCGCCGTCTCAACCCGCGCTGGCGCTGGCCGACACCACGCCGCCGCCGCCGGTGTCGCTGGCGCCGCCCAACTGCACCGATCCGCTGCTGCGCGAGGCGATCGGCGAGCAGAAGGCCGACACCGCCACCCGCCAGCACCGCCTGCGCGAGGCCGAAGCCGTTCTGGCCGCCACCGAGACCCGCGTCGGTACGCAGATCCAGCGGCTCGCCGAGGTGAAGCGCGAGGTCGAGACGCTGATGGCCCAGCGTTCCAACCTCCAGCAGGAGGATCTGCGCCGCATGGTCGCCATTTACGAGGCGATGAAGCCGCGCGACGCCGCCCGCATCCTGAACGACCTGGAAACCGACATCGTCGTCGATGTCCTCGACCGCATCGCCGAGCGGCGCACCGCGCCGATCCTGGCCGAGATGGCCGACGCCAAGGCGCGCGAGGTCACCCGGCTGATCCTCCAGCGGCGCGCCCTGCCCGGCGACCGCAAGGCCGCCCCCACCACGACGGCCGCCGTCACGGCACGCCCCACTTTGACGAATTGAGCGCCATGACCAGCTTGCCCGAGGTCATCAAGGCCCCGCCGCGCCCCGCCGCCTCCCCCGCCGCGGCCTCGTCGCCTTCATCGGCGAACGACGAGCGGCAGGACAAGGATTTCGCCGACCTCCTCGACGAGGCGGCCGGCGACGAGGCCGCGGACGATCCCCCCTCCCGCACCGGCTCCAAGGACCGTCCCAAGGATTCCCGGGCGGACAGCATCGCGAGGGCGACGGTCACCGACACCACCGAACCGGTGATGGTGCCCTGGCTGGCCGCGCCGTTCCGTCCCGTCCCGCCGGAAACCGGAAGCCCGACGCTCGTGCCCGGCACTGCGGACGCCGCCACGGTCACTCCGGACGGCGGAGCCGCGCCCCTGTTGAGCGAGGCGCCGGAAACACCCGCCGCACCGCCCGCCATTCTCGCCGACGCCCTTGGCCAGTGGGCTTCCGACAAGGCCGGCGCAGGACAGGCGCCGGCCGCCGCAACGCCGCAGGGCGTGCCGGACGCCGGCCTTCCGGCAAATCCGGCGGCGCCGCAGGCCGCCACACCTCCGGTCGCGCCGGACGCATCGGCGGCCGCGCAACCGGCGGCGGTGGCGGCCACGACGCCCGCTGCGATCCCGGCCGCGACGGCGCAAGCCGGCGTGTCGGCGACACCGCAGACCGCCGAAACACCGGAACCCACCACGGACGGCAACGCGGATCCACGCCGAACCGGACGATCCGCCGGACGATCCGCCGGACGCGCGGCGCCGGATGCCGGCAAGCCCGATCCGTCCGCCATCCTCCAGCAGCAGGCCCAGCAGCAGGCGCCCGGACAGGCCGCGCGCAACGCACAGCCTCAGACGAACGGCAACCCGACAGCCGAGCTTCCCGCCTCAACCCCATCCCCGGGCAACGCGGCATCCTCCGGCTTCGACGCGCTGCCGGCCCTGCACGGGCAGGCGGCCACCCAGTACGCCGCCGCCGCGTCGAGCCGCGTGGCGGCGGCGCACACCCCCGTGATGGCGCAGTTGGCCGCCCCACTGGTCCGCGTCGCCGAGGCCGGAGGCGGCGAGTTCCACATCGACCTCGCCCCCGCCGAGCTGGGCCGGGTCCGCGTCGTCGCCGACGTCAACAACGGGCAGGTGACGCTTTCGGTCCAGGCCGAGAACGCCGACACGCTGGCCCTGCTGCGCCGCGATCTCCAGCAGCTCGAAAAGGCACTGGGCGATTCCGGGCTGAAGCTGGACAACGCCAACCTGCAATTCTCCTTGCAAGGCGACAGTCAGTCGCGCGGCTTCGCCGCCTTCGGCCAGGGCGGCGGAAACGGCGGCGGGTCGCAAAGCCCCTGGCGCGGTTCGTCGCTGACCGACGCCGCCGCCGAGACGCCTCCCGAACGCGCCCTGCGCCCGATCGACGGGCTGGTCGACGTCACCATCTGATAAGGGACCGCTCCCATGACCACCACCAGCGCCGCCGCCACCCTCACCGGCACAGCCGCCAAGACGGCGACCGACGATACGAAGAAGGCGACCGTCGATTACGAGTCCTTCCTGAAGCTGCTGACCGCGCAGCTCCGCAACCAGGACCCGCTGGCGCCGATGGACGCCACCCAGTTCATGACGCAGCTCGCCCAGCTTTCCACGGTCGAGCAGTCGATGAAGAGCAACGACACGCTGACCAAGGTGCTCGACACGCTGAAGAGCAGCGGCATGCGGATGGACATGGCCTTCCTCGGCCGCAAGGTGGAGGCGGCGACCAGCACGCTGCCGCTGTCCAACGGCAAGGCCGAAACCGCCTACACCGTCAGCGGCACCCCGGCCAGCGTGAAGATCGAGGTGCTGAACAGCGCCGGCGCCGTCGTCAAGACCGCCTCCGGCGCCTTGCAGACCGGCCGTCAGACCTTCAGCTGGGACGGCAAGACCAGCGGCGGCGCCACCGCGCCGGACGGCCTCTACACGGTGCGGATCACGGCGAAGGACAAGGAGGGCAAGGCGCTCGACACCGCCAGCGTGATCTCCGACACGGTGGCCGAGGTGCGCGCGGTCGACGGCGCCACCCAGTTCGTCCTGAAGAGCGGCGCCACCGTCGGCGCCGACACCATCCTATCGGCGTCGTAACGCCGCGGGCCGGGCGCGGCGGAGCCGCAAGCCCGGCCCGCCGCTACCGCCCGGCTCGCCATGGCGGTTTTCCAGTCGATGCCGACGTCAGGCCGTGGAACGCGGCACCCGTCCCTCGACCGGATGGCCCGGATCGTTGAAGCCGTGCGTGGAGGCATGGCCGGCGACCACCAGACGGTCGACCAGCGCCTCGTCATCGGCGGTGAAGCGGTAATCGAGCGCCCTCACATAGGCGTCCCACTGCGCTTCCGTGCGGGGGCCGGCGATGGCGGCGGTGATCAGGCGGTTGTTCAACACCCAGGCAAGCGCGAAATCGGCCGCGGAAATCCCGCGCCCCTCGGCATGGCGCCGGATCTCCTGGGCGACGGCCAGCGATTCGGGCCGCCATTCGGTCTCCAGGATGCGCTTGTCGGCGCGGCCGGCGCGGGTATCCGGGGCCGGGGCCGCGTCGGGCGCGTATTTGCCGGTCAGCACGCCGCGCGCGAGCGGCGAATAGGACACCACGCCGATGCCGTAATGGGCGGCGGCCGGCAATTGCTCGACCTCGGCGGTGCGGTTGACGATGTTGTAGAGCGGCTGGCTCGCCACCGGCCGGTCGATGCCGCAACGGTCGGCCAGATTGGCCACCTCGGCGATCCGCCAGGAGCGGAAGTTGGAGACGCCGAAATAGCGCAGCTTGCCGGCCCGCACCAGATCGGCGACGGCGCGCACCGCCTCGTCCAGCGGTTGGTCGAAGGGCGCCCGGTGGAAATAGAGAATGTCGATGTAGTCGGTGCCCAGCCGGCGCAGGCTGTTCTCCACCGATTCGACGATCCATTTGCGGGAGAGGCCGGACTGGTTCGGCCCCGTGCCCATCGGGTTGGCGACCTTGGTCGCCAGCACCCAGTCATGGCGGTCGGCCGTGATGGCGCGCCCCACCACCTCCTCCGACCGGCCCTGGTTGTAGATGTCGGCGGTGTCGAGAAAGTTGAACCCCTGCGCCTTGGCCTTGGCGATGATGCGGCGTGACGTCGCCTCGTCGGTCTGGCCGCCGAACATCATCGTGCCCAGCGACAGCGGCGCCACCTTCAGGCCGCTGCGCCCAAGATATCGGTACTCAACCATGGTCGGTCCTCCCCTGTTCACGCGCCGCCATGAAAGCGCGCACCGGCGGTGGCGCGCAATCCCTGTTCCGGAATACGCCGCTCCATCGCCGGCGAGCCGCCGGTCGGCGTGGACGGCCGCCGCAGCGCCACCCGCGCCCTCGGCAGGAAACCGGAACTCGCCGCCTGACAACGCGACAGGACCGCAAGCCGGCCCCGTGTCGGCACACGGGTGTCAGCGCACGGCTCCCAGCAGCCGTTCCAGGGCGCTGTGGAGCTGGCGCGGCGTGACGGGCTTGTGGGCCAGCCCCAGGTCGTGGCGGGCGGCCTCCCGCTGGTGCTCGGGGCCGGTCTCGCCGGTGAGGATGATGCCGGGAACCGGCTGCCCGACGGCGTCGCGGATCCGCTGGATGACCGCCGTGCCGACCTCGCCGTCGCGCAGCCGGTAGTCGGCGATGACGATGTCGGGCGGCCGGCCGAGGGCCCGCAGACGCTCCAGCGCCTCGTTCCCCGACCCGGCGATGGCCACCTCGTAGTTCCAGCCGGTCAGCACCGTGCGCAGCCCGGTCAGCACCATGGCGTCGTCGTCGACGACCAGCGCCAGCATCCCCTGCCCGACCGCCGCCGCCGGTGCGCAGGGCGATGGGCCGGAGGACGGCCCAGGCGACCCGGCCCGCCCGAGCGGCACGTCGATGGAGAAGCACGACCCTCGGCCCAACACCGACCGGGCGTGGACCGGGTGATCGAGCAGACTCGACAGCCGCCGCACGATGGCCAGTCCCAGGCCCAGGCCCTGGCTGCGGTCGCGCTCGACGTTGCCGACCTGATGGAACTCCTCGAAGATGTGTTCCAGATGCTCGGGCGGGATGCCGATGCCGGTGTCGCTCACCGCGACGCGGACCCAGCCGCCCGCGACGTCGCAGCCGACCCGGATCTCCCCCCGTTCGGTGTAGCGGACCGCGTTCTCGACCAGATTGCGGATCATGCGCCCGAGCAGCGTCGGGTCGGAGCGGACGACCACCCCGCAGGAGCGCTCGACCGTCAGCCGCACCCCCTTGGCGGCGGCCACCGGCGTGCAGGCGACCTCGATGTCCTCGACGATCCGGTCGAGCGGCAGGTCGGCGATCTGCGGCTGCACCCCGCCCGCGTCCAGGCGCGACACGTCGAGCAGGCTGTCGAGCAGCGCCTTCAACGTATCGAGCCCGCGCTCCAGCAAGGAGAGGGTGCTCTGGCCCCGCTCGCTCGTCACATGGGGGGCGAGCGCCGCGGAGAACAGGAACAGCGACTGCATCGGCTGGCGCAGGTCGTGGCTGGCGGCGGCGAGGAACTTCGACTTGGCGAGGTTGGCCTGCTCGGCCGTCTCCTTGGCGCGTTCGGCCTCCTCCTTGGTCCGCCGCAGCGCGTCCTCCATCGCCTTGCGCTCGGTGACGTCGCGACCGACCGACTGCTTCTCGACGAAGACGCCCTTCTCGTCGAACAGCGCGTAGCCCTCCCAGGCGTACCAGCGGAAGCCCTTCACCGTCCGGATGCGGGCTTCCACGGTGGCGCGGTGGTCCGGCGCCGTCCGCGTCCGCTCGATGGCGGTCCGGATCGTCTCGATGTCCTCCGAATGGGCGAACTCGGTCCAGCGGGCGTTGAGCAACTCGGCGCGGGAATGGCCCAGCGTCCGGCAGGTGGTGTCGTTCACGAAGGTGAGGCGCCCGTCGACGCCGATCCGCAAGATCATCTCCGTCTGCGTCTCGACCAGACCGCGGTAGCGCTCCTCGCTGGCGCGCAGGGCCATCTCGGCCAGCTTGCGGGCGGTGATGTCCCGCGCGATGCCGATGATGCCGATCGCCCGCCCGCCGTCCCCGCGCAGCGGGGTCTTGGTCGACAGGTAATGGCGCAGGCCGCCGTGCCCCTTGCTGAACACCGTTTCGTCGATGGTCTCGGCCTGCCCGCTCTCCATAATCCGGCGGTCATGCTCCAGGAGGGTCCTCGCGGTTCCGGCCTCCGCGAGATCCCGCTCCGCCGCGCCGACGAGATCCCGACGCCTCATGCCGAACACGAAGGCGGCGGCCGAGTTCGCCACGAGGTAGCGCCCCTCCCGGTCCTTGACGAAGATCGGATCGGGCGAGGATTCGAGGATGGTGTCGAGCAGCGTCAGATTCCGCTCGAGGCGGCGCTCGGCCTCCAGCCTCTCCGTGATGTCCTCGACCACCGCGACGGCGCCGACGATGGCGCCGTCGCCGTTGCGCAGGGGCACGGCGGAGTTGCGGATCGTCTTGCGGCTGCCGTCGAACCCCTCGATGTCGATGATCTCGCCCAACCGGGTCTCCCCGTCGCGGACCGCCCGCACGACCGCCCAGGCGTCGGGCGCGACCGGTTCGCCGCTGTCGGACCACCAGGCCTTGTACTCGCCGTAGCGGTCGACGCCGACCTTGCGCTCGCCGCCCCAGATGCGCGTCGCGGCCGCGTTCTGCCGGATGATCCGGCCATCCGCCGCCATCACGAACACGCCGGCCGGCATGTATTCCATCACCAGATCGAGCAGTTCGGTGTTGCGGCGAAGCTCGCTCTCCACCCGCTCGCGCTGGCCGACCTGACGCTCCAGCTCGTCGGCCATCGCGTCGAAGGCATGACCGAGCGTCGCGATCTCCGAGCCGCCCCGCAGCCGCGCGCGCGCCGACCAGTCGCCGGCCCGCCAGCGCCGCATCGTCGCGACCAGCGTGGCGACCGGCTTCAGGATCAACCGGCGGCTTCCGATCACGACGGTGGCGAGAAGCAGCGCGAAGCCCAGCCCGAGCATCCCCGCCGAACGCCGCGTCGCGCCGTCGAGCGAGGCGGCGACGGCGGCCTTGTCGAGGCCGACCGTGACGTACAGCTCCTTGGGGGCGTAATCGAGGGAGGAATGGGCGACGATGCGCGTCACGCCGTCCTCGTCCGCCATCTCCACCGTGCCGGGGGCGGCGGTCATCAGCGCCAGATAGGGCGGGGACAGCGGCCGGCCGGCCGTTCCCGGCCGCGCCGGAAGCCGCACCAGCGCATGCCCGCCCTGGTCGGCGACGACGATCTCGGCGGCGGCCGGCAGCGGCATGGCGCGCAGGCGTTCCTCGAACCAGCCGATGTCGAGCGTGGCGGCGACGACACCGGACGGCTGGCCGTCCGCGTCCCGCAACGCCAAGGCGAAGGGCAGCACCGCCCGGCCGGTCGCGCGGCTTTCGATGTACTCGCCGACGGCGAAGCCGCTGCCGCGCAGCGCCGCCTGGACGTAGACGCGGTCGGCGACCGTCCGTCCGACGGCGCCGGGGGCGGTGCCGCAACGGATCGTCCCGTCGCGGTCGACGACGAGAAGGTTGAGGTGAGCCGGGAAGTCGGGCCGCAGGCGCTCCATGTAGTCCTGGCAGGAGGAAATGTCCTCCTCGCGGGCGAAGCGGGTCTGACGCACCGCCACCAGCGTCGCGCGGATGCCTTCGATCATCCGCGCCTGCTCCGCCTGGATGAGGGCGAGCAGCCGTTCGGCCTGCTGGTGGATCTCCGCCTCCCGCTCCCGGCGCAGGCCGCGCTCGTTGTGGACCTGGATCGCGACGGCCGGAACCATCGCCAGGATCACCAGAACCACGAGGCGGATCAGCAGGCTCATCGGCGCGGTGTCCCCCACCGGCCCCCGGAGGCGCGCCCGGGGGCCGCACGGACAATCTTCGGGCTGTCAGGATCACAAACAGCTTCCGGCGGCGGATGTTCAGGGGGAGGCGGCGGCGGAGCGGCGGTACCACCGTGGTGAACCCGCTGGCAAGCGCCGTGGCGGGGGCGAAAAAACACTTGGGCGGCAACGGACTGCGGTTTTATCGGGTGGCGATCGGTTAAGATCGGCCGGAAGCGTCTCTTTTTCCCAGACCCGCACCCCGACCGCACAAGGATCCTTTCCCGTGCCGCACACCCACACCGACAGCGCCGTCCCCGCCTATCCCTCCCTCGGCCTGCTGATCGACGGCGCCTGGCTCGACGCGGACGGTCGGACCACGCAGGAGGTCGTCAACCCGGCGACCGGCGCCCTGCTGGGCCACCTGCCGCACGCCACCCCGGCCGACCTCGAGCGCGCCGTCGCCGCCGCCGAGCGCGCCTTCGCCCAATGGCGCACCAGTTCGCCGATGACCCGCTCGGCGGTGCTGCGCCGCTTCGCCGATCTGGTGCGGGCCAACGCCGACGCCATCGCCCGCGCCATCACGCTGGACCAGGGCAAGCCGCTGGCCGAGGCGCTGGCCGAGGTGCGCGGCTCGGCCGAGCACGCCGACTGGCACGCCGAGGAATGCCGGCGCATCTACGGCCGCATCATCCCGGCCCGCAACCCGCGGATCAGCCAGTCGGTCCTGCGCGAGCCGGTCGGGGTGTGCGCCGCCTTCACCCCCTGGAACTTCCCCTTCAGCCAGGCGGTCCGCAAGGTCTGCGCGGCGCTGGGGGCCGGCTGCACCATGGTCCTCAAGGGGCCGGAGGACACGCCGTCGGCCGTGATGGCGATCGGCCGGCTGTTCGAGGAGGCCGGACTGCCGGCCGGCTGCCTCAACCTCGTCTGGGGCGAGCCGGGGGCGGTGTCGCGCACGCTGATCGAGCATCCGGCGGTGCGCAAGGTGACCTTCACCGGCTCGGTCCCGGTCGGCAAGCTGCTGGCCGGGCTGGCCGGACAGCACATGAAGCGGACCACCATGGAGTTGGGCGGCCACGCCCCGGTGATCGTCTTCGAGGACGCCGACATCGACGCGGCGGCCGATGCGCTGGCCGCGTTCAAGCTGCGCAACGCCGGACAGGTCTGCGTCTCGCCGACCCGCTTCTTCGTGCAGAAGGGCGCGCACGACCGCTTCCTGGAGCGCTTCGCCGCCAGGCTCGCCGCCGCCAGGGTCGGCAACGGGCTGGAGGAGGGCAACGTCATGGGGCCGCTCTGCCATGGCCGCCGGGTCGAGGCCATGGAGGCGCTGGTCGCCGACGCCCGCGCCCAGGGTGCCGCCATCGCCACCGGCGGGCACCGGCTGGAGGGCGACGGGTTCTTCTACGCACCGACCGTCATCCATGGCGCCGTCGGGACCATCCGGGCGATGCGCGAGGAACCCTTCGGTCCGCTCGCCATCGTGACTCCCTTCGACAGCGCCGAGGAGGTGCTGGGCCGGGCCAACGTCCTGCCCTTCGGGCTCGCCGCCTACCTGTTCACCCGCTCGGCCGATACCGCCCACGCGGTGAGCCAAGGGTTGCGGACCGGCATGGTGTCGATCAACCATTTCGGGCTGGCGCTGGCGGAGACGCCGTTCGGCGGCGTGAACGACAGCGGTTATGGCAGCGAGGGCGGGTCGGAGACCTTCGACGGCTACCTGACCACCAAGTTCGTCACGCACCTGCACACGGCCCCCTGAAAGAACGGGGGAACGGAGGGACGGATGACGCGGGGCCGCATCGCGGCGGCCCCGCCCGGCCCGCTCCCGCTTCGTCCCCTTTGCGATCCGCCTTTGCGAACATTGACGTTGTGGCGGACCGCCCGAAGGTGGAGGATCGGGCGCAACCGATCCCTCCCCGCTTCCCGCCGCAAGACCGGACGACCCGACCATGTTCAGCGCCCTTACCCGCCAGCCCGACGACGCCCTGCTCGCCCTGATCGGCCTCTACAGGCAGGACCAGCGCCCCGGCAAGGTCGATCTCGGTGTCGGCGTCTACCGCGACGAGGAGGGGCGGACTCCCGTCTTCCGGGCGGTCAAGGTGGCCGAGCGCATCCTGCTCGACAGCCAGGACAGCAAGTCCTACCTCGGGCTGGAGGGCGACACCCTCTACCTCGACCGGCTGTGGCGGCTGGTCGGCGGCGGGGCCGGCGCGCGGCTGTCCGCCGCCGGGGTGCAGACTCCGGGCGGCTCGGGCGCCTTGCGGCTGGCGGCCGACCTCGCGCTGCGCGGCGGCGCCCGGCGCATCTGGGTCGGAATGCCGAGCTGGCCCAACCACGCCGGCATCTTCGCCGCCGCCGGGCTGGAGGTGGCGACCTATCCCTTCTTCGACAGCGCCAGCCAGACCGTGCTGTTCGACCGCATGATCGCGGCGCTCGACGGGGCCGGGGCCGGCGACGTCGCCCTGCTGCACGGAAGCTGCCACAACCCGACCGGCGCCCCGCTGTCCGCCGACCAATGGGCGGCGATCGCCGAAACTCTGGAAAAGCGCGGCGTGCTGCCGCTGATCGATCTCGCCTACCAGGGCTTCGGCCGCGGGCTGGACGAGGACGCCGCCGGCCTGCGCCACCTGGTCGCCGCGGTGCCGGAATCGCTGGTCGCCGTCTCGTCGTCGAAGTCCTTCGGCCTCTACCGCGAGCGGACCGGCGCCATCTTCGCCGTCGCCGCCGCGCCGGCCGCCGCCGATCTGGCCCGTTCCAACCTGATGGCGCTCGCCCGCACCAGCTATTCGATGCCGCCCGACCACGGCGCCGCCGTGGTGCGGACGATCCTGGGCGACGAGGCGCTGACCCGCGACTGGATCGACGAGCTGGACGGCATGCGCGCCCGCATCCAGGGGCTGCGGCGCATCCTCGCCGCCGGGCTGCGCGGCGTCGCGCCCGCCTTGCAGGCCATCGAGACGCAGGAGGGCATGTTCTCCCTGCTGCCGCTGAGCGAAGCCGAGGTGCTGCGGCTGCGCTCGGAGCACGCGATCTACATGCCGACCTCCGGCCGCGTGAACATCGCCGGGCTCAAGACGGCGGAGGCGGAAAGCGTCGTGGCCAAGTTCGCCGCCCTGCGCTGATCCCCTGCGCCGACCCGGAGCACGGCCCATGTCCAACACGATCACCGCGCCGGGCGTCCAGGCCCCCGGCGAGCGCCACCGGCTCTACGAGGATGCGCTGGCGATGCTGCTCGGCACGCTGTTCATCGCGTTGGGCATGATGCTCTACACCAAGACGATGCTGCTGACCGGCAGCATCGCCGGCGTGTCGCTGCTGCTCAGCTACATGACGCGCCTTGAGTTCGGCACGCTGTTCTTCCTGATCAACCTGCCCTTCTACGCGCTGGCCTGGAAGCGGTTGGGCTGGCGCTTCACGCTGCGCACCTTCGTCGCCGTCGGACTGGTGACGCTGTTCTCGCGCCTGACCGAAAGCTGGATCACCCTGTCCCACCTCGACCCGGTCTACGCGACGATCGTCGGCGGCGGGCTGTGCGGGACCGGACTGCTGATGCTGTTCCGCCACCGCACCGGGCTCGGCGGCATCAACATCCTGGCGCTCTATCTCCAGGAGCGCCACGGCATCCGCGCCGGCTGGTTCCAGCTCGCCGTCGATCTGTGGATCCTGGCGGCAGCCTTCTTCGTGCTGGCGCCCGACCGGCTGCTGCTGTCGGTGGTGGGCGCGGCGATCGTCAATCTGATCCTCGCCATCAACCACAAGCCGGGCCGCTACCTCGGCATCAGTTGACGGGCATCAGTTGACGGGCGTGAGCGGACGCACCGCCGGCTCTCCGGCCGCCTCCACGGCGCCGAACCGGCAGGCCCGCAGGTCGGCGACGCTCCGGCAACCCAGCAGGGCCATGGTCCGGCTGAGTTCGTCGCCCAGCAACGCCAGGGCGTGTTCCGCCCCGGCCGGTCCGCCGGCCGCCAGCCCGTAGAGCATCGAACGGCCGAGCAGCACCCCGGCGGCCCCCGCCGCCAGCAGCTTGGCGGCGTCGCTGCCGCGCCGCACCCCGCTGTCGGCCAGAACCGTCAGCCGGTGCCCGACCTCCCCGGCGATGCGCGGCAGGACCGAGAGCGGCGCCGGCGCCGCGTCGAGGTTGCGCCCGCCATGGTTGGAGACGACGATGCCGTCCATCCCGGCTTCTGCCGCCCGGCGCGCGTCGGCGAGGCTGAGGATGCCCTTCAGGATGATCCGTCCGCTCCAGCGGCGGCGCAGCTCGGCCACGTCGCTCCAGTCCACCCGGTCGCACAGCTTCACCCGGTCGCTCGCCGCGGCGTCGGTGATGCGGGTGTGGAACTCTGCCGGGTAATGGGCGTAGCCCGGCCAGCCGCCGGTCCGCAGATAGCGCAGCAGCACCGTCCACAGCCACACCGGATGGCTCGCCACGTCCAGCCCGCCGCGCAGCGACGGCGTGATGGGAACGCCGAAGCCGTTGCGCTGGTTGTACTCGCGCTTGGGCGACACCGCCGTGTCCACGGTCAGGATCAGCGTCCCGACACCGGCACGCGCGACGCGCTCGAGCAGGTCATGGGTCAGGGTGCGGTCGCGCCAGACATAGAGCTGAAACCACAGTTCGGCGCCGGAGGCGGCGATGGCCTCGACGCTGGTGATCGACTGGGTGGAGACGCAGAAGGGCACGCCGGCCGCCTTCGCCGCTTGCGCCAGCAGCACCTCCCCGTCATGGCGCACCAGCCCGGCGGCGGCGGTGGGCGCCACCACGAACGGCAGCGGCCGCTCGACGCCGAACAGCGGCGTGCGCAGGGTCCGGCCGCTGGTGTCGACCAGCACGCGGGGCACCAGCGGCACATCCTCGAAGGAGCGGCGCAGGGCGCGCAGCGAAGCCTCGTCCTCGGTGCCGCGGTCGATGTACTCGAACAGGCCGCGCGGCAGGCGGCGGCGGGCGACGCGGCGAAGCTCGTCGATGTTCAGGCAGGCGTCGAAGCGCGGCATGGGCTCCCGAACCTCATGGATCGTCCGGCGGCCTATCTCTGATAGCCGCCGAACTTGTTGATGGAAATGGAGGTCGCCGCCACCTGGACATGCTGCGCCAGCTCCTGCTCGGCCCGCTCCGGGGTCCAGCGGGTCGTCGGCACCGAGATGTTCAGGCCGGCCACCGCGCGTCCGTGCTCGTCGGTGATGGCGGCGGCGACGGAGATGTCGCCCATCACCGTCTCGTTGGTGATGATGGCGTAGCCCTTCTCGGCCGCCTCCTGCACGCGCTCGCGCAGCCGGCCGGGATCATAGACGGTGTAGGGCGTCTGCGGCCGCAGGACGGTGCGGGACAGGATCTCCTCGCGTTCGTCCATCGAGAGGCGCGACAGGATGGCGGTGCCCGAAGCGGTGAAATAGGCCGGCAGGCGGCTGCCCACCATGATGTCGATGTTCACCAGATGCCGGCCGGGGAAGCGGGCGACGAAGACAATCTCGTGGCCGTCCAGCTCCTGGAGGTTGGCGGTCTCGCCGACGCTGCGGCTGATCTCCAGCAGATAGGGCGACGCCTTCTCGATCACGTCGTTGGCGCGCAGGTAATTGTAGGAGAATTGCAGGATCTTCGGCGTCAGCGCGTAGTTGCGCGTGCCGTGGACGCGGCGCAGGTAGCCGAGCACCTCCAGCGTGTAGACCATCCGCTGGGCGGCGCTGCGGTCGAGGCCGGCCGTCTTGGCGATGTCCGACAGCGGCATCTGCCGGTGCGGCCCGTCGAAGGCGTGGAGGATCTGGAAGGTCTTCTCCGCCGAACCGACGAACAGGGAGGAGTCGCGCGGATCCGCCTTGGCGGGCGCCTCCGTCACCTCCGGCGCGGTCGTCGCTTTGCTCAGCTTCGGCATCGTCCCTTCTCCTCATCGTCGCCGGACCACCCGAAGGCCGGCGGGGATGCGTGTCCCGTCCTGGTCATAGCATCCGGCCGGCCAAAAGCCAGACCGGATGCCATGGGTTCATGATGCCACCCTCAACGGGCCGCCATCAGGAGGCCAGACGCGACGCCACGCCTTCGTAGGCGACCAGCAGACGCGACAGCTCCGCGCGCAGCGCCTGCCGGATCTCGTCGCGCGGCTCGACCAGCGGAGCGAGCATCGCCGGGGCGTTCACACCGATCAGATCCATCACCGCCTTCATCGGGCCCGGGTTGGTCTCGGCGAAGGCGAGGTTCATCATCGGAATCAGCGAGCGGTGGACGTCCAACGCCTCGCTCACCCGGCCGGTGGAGGCAAGGTCGTAGACCAGGCGCCAGGCGCGCGGCAGCAGGTTGGCCGTCACCACGATGCCGCCCTTGGCGCCCGCCGCGACGTGCAGCGGGAACAGCGTGTCCTCGCCGCTCAGCACCGCGAAGGAGGGGTCGACGCCGGCCACCACCCGCAGGAAATGGTACATGTCGGTGTTGCACGCCTTCATGCCGACGATCCGCTCATGACGGGACAGCTCGTGCAGAACCTCCGGATCGATGGCGATGCGGGTGCGGTAGGGGATCTCGTAGATCAGGATCGGCACCGGCGATTCGTCGGCGTAGCGCAGGAAATAGTCGCGGATGCCGGCCTGGGTCGGGTTGGTGTAGTAGGGGGTCAGCACCAGCAGCCCATCCACGCCGGCGGCGGCGAACTCGCGGCCGGCGGCCAGGGCGTCGTGGTAGCCGGTGTCGAGCACGCCGGCGATCACCGGCCCCTGCACGGCCATGTGCTCCACCGTCAGCCCGGCGAAGCGGATGCGCTCCTTGCGCGCCAGCGCCCCATATTCGCCGGTGCCGCCGAGGGGAACGGTGCCGTCCACCCCCTGCGCGGTCAGCCAGGAGAACAGCGCCTTGGACGCCGCCACGTCGATGGTGCCGTCGGCCGTCACCGGCGTCGGGGTGGCGGGCAGGATGCCGCGGAGCTTGGTAGCGTCAAGCATGTCAATTCCTTGGGTGTTCGAAAGAACGGTAAAGCGTTGCGGGTGGGCGGGGTCAGCGGGCGACGCTGCGGCGGCGCAGCCGGTCGGCCGCGTAGATCAGCGCCGCGATGAAGATCAGCAGGCAGGTGGAGACGGCGGCGATCACCGGCGACACCTGGAGCGTCACCTCGTCCCAGAACTGCTTGGGCAGCGTCGCGCTGAGGCCGCCCGACGAGAAGAGCGAGATGGTCAGCTCGTCGAAGGAGGTCGCGAAGGCGAACAGGAAGGCGGACAGCATGCCGGCGCCGAGGATCGGGAAGGTGACGTGCCGCAGCGCCGCCACCGGCCGCGCGCCGAGGCTCTGCGCCGCCAGATCGAGCCGGGTGTCGTAGTTGCGCAGCACCGCCATCATCGTCATCACCACATAGGGGACGGCGACCACCGTGTGGCCGATCACGAGGCCGATCACCGTGCCGACCAGCCCCAGCTGGGCGAAGACGTAGAACATGCCGACCGCGATGATCATGCGCGGGACCACGATGGGCGACAGGATGAAGGCGAGCATCGCACCCTTGCCGCGCATCTGGCCGCGCACCATCAGGAAGGCCGTCGGCACGCCGATCAGCATCGACAGCAGGCCGGTGCCGAGCGCCACCACCAGCGAGCGCCACAGCGCCTGCATCCAGATCGGCGATTGCAGCATCTGCTCGTACCACTGGGTGGTGAAGCCCGACGGCGGCCAGGTCAGCCCGCCCTTGCCGAAGGACAGCGGGATCATCAGGAAGGCCGGCAGGCTGACCAGCACCAGCAGCGTCCAGACGAAGACGACCAGCGCGCGCGGGGGCGCGCCATCCCCGTTCCCGCCACGGCGGCGGCGCGGCATCAGCGCCAGCAGCGCGTCGCTCGCGGCACCGAACAGGGCCAGCACGCGGGCACCCAGCCGGCGGGCGGCGGTGTCGCGGTTGCGCGCGGCGGCGGCGCTCTCGCCGGTCAGGCTGGCGAAGCCGAAGACGCGATCGTAGATCAGGAAGACGGCCAGAACCACCGCCAGCAGCAGCACCGAGATGGCGCCCGCCAGCCCCCAGTTCAGCGTCTGCTGCACCTGGTCGATGATGAGCTGGGTGATCATCGTCTCGCGCCGGCCGCCCAGCAGGGCGGGCACGATGAAGAAGCCGATGGCCGAGACGAAGACCATGATGGCCGCCGCGGCGACGCCGGGCACCGACAGCGGGAAATAGACCGTCCAGAAGGCGGTGCCGGGACGGGCACCCAGCGTGGTGGCGGCGCGCGGCAGGGTGCGGTCGATGTTCTCCATCACCGCCAGCATCGTCATGACGGCGAGCGGCAGCATGGCGTGGACCATGCCGACCAGCACGGCGCCGAAGCTGTAGAGCAGGTCGGCCGGGCGGTCGATGATGCCCAGCGACAGCAGCAGATGGTTGACCACGCCGTTGCGCCCGAGGATGACCACCCAGGCGAAGGCGCGCACCAGGAAGCTGGTCCAGAAGGCCAGCAGCACCCAGAAGATCAGCCGGCTCTTCGCCGGTCCCTTGGCAACCGAGATCAAGTAGGCGATCGGGTAGGCGCCAACGACCGCGAACAGCGTCGTCGCCAGCGAGATCTTCATCGTGATCCACAGCACGTTGACGTACAGCGCGGACTTGAAGAGCTGCTGGTAGGGCGCCAGCGTGAAGCCCTGCCCGTTGTAGACGCTGAGCGTCAGGAGCTGACCCACCGGGTAGACGAGGAAGGCGAGCAGCAGGAAGACCAGCGGCGCGCCCATCGCCGCCTGCTTGCGCCACAGCGAGGGGGCGGCCCGCCGCGGGCGGGGCGATGCGGTTGCCTGGACGGACATGGTTTCGCTGCTCATGTCAGGCCGCCACGGGTTTGGCGGCGGGTTTCGTATCGCCCTGCGCGATCACCACGGCGTCGCGGCCGCTCCAGGACAGGCTCAGCACGTCGTCGATGCGGTAGGCCTCGCCGTCGTTGCGGGTCGGGAAGGCGGCGACCAGCGACGGCAGCGCGCCGTCGAGCGGCTCCATGTAGATCTTGGTCAGGCTGCCGGTGACCATCACGTCCGACACGCGGCCGCGCACGCCGGCGCCCTCGGCACCCTCCTGGGCGCGGGCGACGGCGACGTTCTGCGGGCGCACCATGACGTGCACCGAGCTGCCCTGCGGCAGGTCGTGGCCGTTGGCGAGCGCCCGGCCGGGAACCCGCTGACCGCCCAGATGGACCTCCATCTCGTCGCCGATCCGGCCGCGCGCGTCGGCCGGCAGGATGTTGGATTCACCGAGGAAATCGGCGACGAACAGCGACTTGGGACGGAAATACAGGTCGGCCGGGGTGCCGAGCTGCTCGATGCGGCCGGCGTTCATCAGGCAGATGCGATCGGACATCGTCATCGCCTCTTCCTGGTCGTGGGTGACGTAGACGACGGTCGTGCCGGTCTCGCGGTGCAGCCGCTTGATCTCGAGCTGCATGTGCTCGCGCAGCTTCTTGTCGAGCGCGCCCAGCGGCTCGTCCATCAGGATGATCGATGGGCGGTAGACCATGCAGCGGGCCAGCGCGATGCGCTGCTGCTGGCCGCCCGACAGCTCCTTCGGGTAGCGGCCGGCGACATGCGGCAGATGCACCATCTCCAGCGCCTCGCGGGCGCGCTTCCTCGCCTCCTCGGCGCCCACCTTGCGCATCTTCAAGGGGAACGCGATGTTCTCCTCGATCGTCATGTGCGGGAACAGCGCGTAGTTCTGGAACACCACACCGATGTCGCGCTCGTAGGGCGGGCTGTAGGTGACGTCCTGCGCGCCGATGCGCACGCTCCCCTCGTCGGGCTGCACCAGTCCGGCCAGCAGGCTGAGAAGCGTCGTCTTGCCCGAGCCCGACGGCCCGAGGAGAGTCAGGAACTCGCCCTCCGGGACGATGAGATCGGTGGGAGCGAGCGCGACGAAATCGCCATAGCGCTTGGCAAGGCCTTGGACCGTAAGGCTGGAAGAAGACATGGTAGCCTCGTGGCGAGGGGAGAGGGAAAAGGCGGTCGGGGGCTGCCCGCAGCGATCGCCTGAAGCCCCATCTCCCTGAGGGAGAGGGGTTGGGGCGAGGGGGCAAAGCAAAAATCCTTCCGCCTTCGGCGGATACCCCTCATCCCAACCCTTCTTCCGCGGGGGAAGAAGGGCTTTTCATATTTTCAGACAATCGCCCAACAAACGGAGGCTGTCCGTTCAGCTCAGCAGCCAGGCGTTGTAGCGCTCCAGGACCGCCTGTTGGTTGTCGAGCCAGTACTTGGCGTCGATCGGCAGGCCGCGCTTGATGTTCTCCGGGAAGGTCGGGCAGTCGGGGGCCAGCTTGGCGTCGATGTGCTTGAAGGCCTCCGGCTGGGTGACGCCGGCCGGGAAGTACTTCACCAGGGCCGCCTGGCGCTTGGGGTCGGAGGCGAACTTGATGAACTGGCGGCAGGCGTCGGCGTTCGGCGTGCCGGCCAGGATCGACCAGCTGTCCAGGCCCCAGATGTTCTGATCCCAGACGATGCCGACCGGGGCGCCGGCGGCGACCGCCGCCTGGGCGCGGGAAACCCAGGTCGGGATCATGTCGACCTCGCCCGAGCCCAGCATCTGCTCGACCTGCGCGCCGCTGGTCCAGAAGACCGACACATCCTTCTTGAGGCGGTCGAGGGTGGCGAAGGCGCGGTCGAGGTTGCAGGGATAGACCTCGCCGGTCGGCACGCCGTCGCCCATCAGCGCCTGCTCGATGGTGTCGAACGGGTGCTTGCGCAGCGCGCGGCGGCCGGAGAAGTTGGCGACGTCGAAGAAGTCCTTCCAGGAGGCCGGCGCCTTGCGGCCCTTGAAGGCGTCGGTGCGGTAGGCCAGAACGGTGGTGTAGACGTTCGTGCCGACGCCGTACTCCGACATGTATTCCTTCGGAATGCTGGCGACGACCGGGTCGTTCTCCAGCCCATGCTTCTCCAGCAGCGGCTTGTCGCCGCTGGTCAGCATGAGGATGGCCGGGCGGCTGATCTTGGCCATGTCCCAGGTGTAGGACTTGGCCTCGACCATCGAGCGGATCTGGGCGGTCGGCTCGGCGTTGGCCTGGACCCCGACCACCTCGATGCCGGTCGCCTCGAAGAAGGGCTTGTAGTAGATGGCGCTGTAGGCCTGCGTGTAGATGCCGCCGTCGTCGCGGACGACGATCCGCTTGTTCTGCGCACGGGCCGGGCTCCAGATCGCCGGCATCGCCAGCGCCGCGGCGCCGGCGGCGCCGGTCTTCAGGAGGGAGCGGCGGGACCAGCCGGGTTTGCTCATGCTCATGACGGAACTCCTCGTGGAAAGTCAGCGTGGGGTCTGATTTCAGCGGATGGCAAAGGACGGAAGGCGGACAAAGACACGGCGTCGAAGCGGCCGCTCGCACGGCCCCACCCGGAGGTGTCAGGCCGGCGGTGTCAGGCCGGCGGCAGCAGCCGGCCGGGGTTGAACAGGTTCTGCGGGTCGATCGCCTGCTTGATCGCGCGCATCAGCGTCAGTTCGGCGGGCGGCTTGTAGCGGGCCATCTCCGGCACCAGGGTGCGGCCGATGCCATGCTCGGCGCTGAAGGTGCCCTTGAGACGCGCGGCCTCGTCGTTCACCGCGTGACGGATGGCGGCGGCCAGCGCCTCGGTGTCGGCGACCTGCCGCCAAGCCTCGAAGGTGAAGAAGGGGATGAAATGGACGTTGCCGTCGCCGATGTGGGCGACGACGACCATCGGCAGGTCCGGCACCAGCCGGCGCACCGCCGCCGTCGCGCTCTCAATGAAGGCCGGCACGGCGGAGAGCGGCACGGCGCAGTCGGTGGTCAGCCCGACGCCGCCCTTCTTGTTGGCCTCCGACACGCTGTGGCGGACGTCCCACATGGCGACGCGCTGGGCCTCGCTGGCGGCGAGCGCCGCGTCGACCAACAGCCCCTTCTCGAAGGCGCGCTCCAGGATGGCCTGCAACTCGGCGTCGAGGACGCCCGGCGCCCCGTTGCCGGCCAGCTCGATCAGCACGTGCCAGTCGGCCGGCTCGCCGATCGGGCTGCGGCGGTTGGGGACATGCTCGACCACCAGATCGAGCTGGAGCTGGTTGATCAGCTCGAAGGCGGTCAGGCTGGCGCCGGAGCTTTCCTGCACCATGGTCAGCAGCTCCAGCGCCGCCTCGGGCGAGGACAGCCCGACCCAGGCGTTGGCGTGGCGGGTCGGCAGCGGGTGCAGCTTCAGCACCGCCGCGGTGACGACGCCAAGCGTGCCTTCCGAACCGATGAAGAGATGCTTCAGGTCGTATCCGGTGTTGTTCTTGCGCAGGCCGTACAGCCCCGACCAGATGGTGCCGTCGGGCAGCACGACCTCCAGCCCCAGCACGTTGTCGCGCGTGTTGCCGTAGCGCAGGACCGAGGTGCCGCCGGCGTTGGTCGCGATCGTCCCGCCGATCTGGCAGGAGCCTTCCGCGCCCAGGCTCACCGGATAGAGGCGTCCGGCGGCGGCGGCGGCCTCCTGCACCGTGGCGAGGACGCAGCCGGCCTCGACCTCGATGGTGTTGTTGACCGGGTCGATCGCACGGACCTTGCGCAGTCGCGCCAAACTCAGGATGACCGGGGCCGGCCCCTCGGCCGAAGGCACGGCACCGCCGCACAGGCTGGTGTTGCCGCCCTGCGGCAGCACCGGAACCCCATGCCGGGCGCAGGACCGGACGACCGCCGCCACCTCCTCGGTGTTGGCCGGACGCGCGAGGCAGAGTGCGGCGCCGCGATACCGCCCGCGCCAATCCTCCGTCACGGCTTCCAGATCGGTGGGCGCGGTCAGAACGGCGTCGGCGCCGATCAAACCCGCCAGTTCAGCGACCAAGTCCACGCTCGATCTCCTCGCCTGAGCAGTTTTAATCGTTATGCGATTGAAGTAACCGAAATATGATAGCGCTGTGTCAGTGCCCTAACAATGGGCTTTTTGAACCATCGCCAAATTTCTGGGCTCAACTCCCGGCTTTGCTCTTCAAGCCCGACCCAATCGGTAGCCGATCGGCGGGCATGGCCGGGGCCATGGAAGCGAATATGTTCGCATCACCGATTATTTTTAAAATGCTTCTCCGCCCGCCCGCCGGCCGCGTCCGCGCCTCCCCTTCTGGGCAGAGCAGGGAGTCCGGGGGTGGAGAAACACACCCGACGCCCCAACTCAGAAGGCAGCGTGTGGAACCCAGGGCCGGATGCCGGATTCAACGAAAGGACACGTCATGGCAAAGAACACGATCTGCCTTTGGTACGACAGGGACGCCGAGGCCGCGGCCCGCTTCTACGCCGAAACCTTTCCCGACAGCACGGTGGGTGCCGTTCACCGAGCCCCCGGCGACTACCCCTCCGGCAAGGCGGGCGACGTGCTGACGGTCGAGTTCACCGTGGCCGGCGTCGCCTGCCTCGGCCTCAACGGTGGCCCCACGTTCAAGCACAACGAAGCCTTCTCGTTCCAGATCGCCACCGACGATCAGGAAGAGACCGATCGCTACTGGAACGCCATCGTCGGCAATGGCGGCCAGGAAAGCGCCTGCGGCTGGTGCAAGGACAGATGGGGCATTTCCTGGCAGATCACACCGCGCGTGCTGACGGAGGCGATGGCGGCCGGAGGCGGGGAAGCGAAGCGAGCGTTCGAAGCCATGATGGGCATGAGGAGAATCGATGTCGCCGCGATCGAGGCGGCGCGGCGCGGCTGAGCGTTCTGCGCCGGCTTGTGGCGCGGCTCACAGCGGCGGATCCGGGGCGGGGGTAGTGTCCAGTCATCGAGACGGTGACAGGGCAGACGGCCAGGACGGCCAGCCACCGCCGGCCTCACCTCCCTCCTCCCCGCCATGAAGGAAGACGCGCCATGATCCGCACCGCCCTGTTCGCCGGCTTCGCCACCGCCGCCCTGCTGTCCGCACCGGCCTTCGCCCAGAATGTCAGCTCAATCTCCAACACCGCGGCCGGCGTCGGCAACGTGGCGCTTCAGTCGGCGATGACCCGGCAGGCGACCGGCGGCTCGATCCTCGGCACCGCCAACACGGCCGACGTCAGCAACATGGCCGCCGGCATCGGCAACGTCGCCCGCCAGGGCGCCACCGTGATGCAGGGCGGCCCCGGCCGCGTCCTCGGCGCGCCCGTGCTCGGCGGCGGCTCCAACACCGCCATCGTCGGCAACACGGCGGCCGGCATCGGCAACCGCGCCTCGCAGAGCGCGCTGGTCCAGCAGTTCGGCAGCCGCGGCCCGATCCCCGGCGGCAACCTCGGCAACGTCCAGAACCTGTCGGCCGGCATCGGCAATTTCGCCGGGCAGCGCGCCCTCCTCCAGCAGCGCTGAGCAATCCCCGCTCCCTCCCGCCAAACCCTCCCGCAGTGCCCCGGCCGGCCCCTCCGGCCGGGGCTTTTTCATGGGAAAGCTTCGCTTGGCGCCGGGTGCTCCAGGTTCTCGAAGCGCGGCTGTGTCAGGGAATTCCGCCCGCGCCCCCGCTTCCGAGTAGAACGTGACCGGTACCCCGGCTCAGCTCCTGGAACGCCCACGCCCCATCGCGATCGAGCCCCCGAGGATCACCATGCCTGCCCCCAGGAACTGCAACGGATAGGGGACATGCCCGAACACAATTCCTCCCACCACCATCGCCATGGGGATCGAGGCATAGCGCAGCACCGACATGAGCCCCGGATCGCCGGTCCGGTAGGCTACGATGATCAGATAATTGCCGCCGGCCGTGAACATCGCCCCGAGCAGCAGCATCCCCGCGACACCCGGTCCGATGATCATCCATGGCGCCCCCCACGGGCCGAGCATCGCCCCGGCCAACCCGACGCCGACCATGGTCACCAGGGCGACGGTCATCGACGGAATGCCCGCGGGCATCCCGCGGGTGACGAGGTCGCGCCCGGCGACGAGGATCGCCGAGACGAAAGCGAGGGCGACGGCCTCGGTCAAGCCGGCCTCGCGCGGCAGCGCCACCAGCAGGACGCCGGCGAAGGCGATGGCGACGCTGGTTGCCAGCCGCCAGTTGAGCCGCGTCATGCCGAGCGCCGCCGCGATGCAGACCGTGAAGACCGGCCCCGTCATGTAGATCGACGACACGGTGGCGGTGGGCAGGGCCTGAAGCGCCAGGATGAAGCAGGTCACCGACCCCGCCTCGAACAGGCTGCGCATCAGGACGAAACGGTTGCCGGCGTGCCGCAGCACGCCGCTCCGTTCCGTCCGTGGCATGACCGCCAGGAAAAAGACGATGCAGGCCAGGGCGCGCAGCACCATGAACTCGCCGAGCGGCATCTCCTGCGTCAGCAGCTTGATGAAGACGTCGCTGCAACAGAACAGGAGGGAGGAAAGGAGCAGAAAGCCGCCCTCCCGTCCCATCCTCCGGCCCATCCGCGCCGGTTCGGCCGACCGGGACGCTTCCGGCCGACAAGGCCCGTCAGGCATGATTGTGGATCACCCGCTCCAGGAACTCCCGCACGCTTGCGGGATTGGCGAGGAAGGGATCCGGCGTGTCGTCCTCGACGCCCCGCCCCCGGTCCATGCACACGACCCGGTCGGCGACCTCGCGCGCGAAGCCCATCTCGTGGGTCACGCATAGCATGCTCATTCCCTGGTCGGCCAGCGCGATCATCACGTCGCCCCCTTCACCGTCTCCCGGATCCAAGAGCGGAGCCGGTCCGTCGGTCAGCGTAAGCGACATGCCGGAGCTTGCCGCCTGCGGCCTCGCCACCGGGAGCTCAGCCGCGCCTGGCGAGTTCCTCGTGAGTGATCCGCTGGAGGCCGCCCTCGGTGCCGACGACATACACCTCGTCGGCGTTGCGGATGGTCGCCAGCCGGTGGGCGATGACCAGGGTCGTCCGCCCCTCCGCCAGCTCCATCAGCGACTTCTGGATCTCCCGCTCGGTCTGGGTGTCGAGCGCCGAGGTCGCCTCGTCGAGGATCAGGATCGGCGGGTTCTTCAGGAACATCCGCGCGATGGTCAGGCGCTGCTTCTGGCCGCCCGACAGCTTCACGCCGCGCTCGCCGATGATGGTGTCCAGACCTTCCGGCAGCGAGGCGATCAGCCCGTCGAGATGGGCGCGGCGCGCCGCCTCCAGGATCTCCGCGTCCGACGCGCCGAGCCGGCCATAGGCGATGTTCTCGCGGATCGATCCGCCGAACAGGAAGACGTCCTGCTGGACGATGCCGATCTGCCGGCGCAGCGAGGCCAGCGTCATGGCGCGGATGTCGATGCCGTCGACCGTGATGTTGCCGCCCGTCACCTCGTAGAAGCGCGGCAGCAGCGAGCAGATCGTCGTCTTGCCGGCGCCCGACGGGCCGACGAAGGCGACGGTCGAGCCGGCCTTGATGGTCAGGTCGATGTCCTTGAGGACGGGGCGCGCCGCGTCGTAGCCGAAGGACACGCCGCTGTAGCGGATGTCGCCCTTCAGCGCCGGGGCCGGAACGGCGTCCGGCCCATCCCCGATGTCCGGCTGGGTGTCGAGCAGCGCCGTGTAGCGGCGGAAGCCGGCGATGCCGCGCGGGTAGGTCTCGATGACCGCGTTGATCTTCTCGATCGGCCGGAAGAAGGTGTTGACCAGCAGCAGGAAGGCGAAGAAGCCGCCCTGGGTCATCTCGCCCACCAGCACGAAATGCGCGCCCGTCAGCATGACGACGATCAGGATCAGCCGCATGCTCATGTAGCTGAGCGTCGTCGAGGCGGCCATGATCTTGTAAGCGTCGAGCTTGGTCCGGCGGTAGCGGTCGTTGTCCTCGGCGAACAGCTTGCGCTCGTGCTCCTCGTTGGTGAAGGCCTGGACGACGCGCATGCCGCCGACATTCTCCTCGATGCGGACGTTGAAGTCGCCGACGCGGGAATAGAGCGACTGCCAGTTGCGCGTCATCCGCCCGCCGTAGCGGCTGGTCAGCCAGGCGATCACCGGCACGATGGCCGCGGTGATCAGCGCCAGCGGCAGATGCACCACCGCCATCAGCGAGAAGGCGCCGACGAAGGTCATGATCGCGATCAGCAGGTCTTCCGGCCCGTGATGCGCGACCTCGCCGATCTCGTCGAGATCGCGGGTGACGCGGCCGACGAGGTGGCCGGTCTTGTTGTTGTCGTAGAAGCTGAAGGAGAGCTTCTGGAGATGATCGAAGCTCTTGCGCCGCATCTCCGTCTCGATGTTGACGCCGAGCTTGTGGCCCCAATAGGTCACGATGGCCATCAGCCCGCCATTCGCCATGTAGACCGCCAGCAGGGCGGCCGTGGCGGCGACGATCAGCGCCCAGTCCTGGGTCGGCAGCAGCTTGTCCACGAAGGCCCGCACGGCCATCGGGAAGCCCAGCTCAAGCAGGCCCGACAGGATGGCGCAGCCGATGTCGAGCAGCAGCAGGCCCTTGTAGGGACGGTAGTAGGCGAAGAAACGGCGGAGCATGGCTCTTCTCATTCCGGAACGTCGGGACGGGAACAAAGATGGGCTAGCCGGCGCGCGCGTCCGGGCGGCCAAGCAACCAGATCAGATAGGGGCCGGCGAGCAGCGCCGCGAACAGCCCGAGCGGCAATTGATACGGGAACGCGACGGTCCGCGCCAGCCAGTCCGACACCACCATCAGGCTGGCGCCGATCAGGACGGCGCCGCTCCCCTGCTCCAGCGGCCGGCCAAGACCGACCAGACGGGCGAGGTGCGGAGCGATCAGTCCGACGAAGCTCAAGGGCCCGACGAACAGCGCCGCCGCCGCCGTCAGCAGGCCGGCAAGCAGCACAAGCAGGATGCGGCAGCGCCGCACCGGCAGCCCGACCGACCGCGCCGTCACCGTACCCAGCGGCAGGATCTCCAGCCATTTCGACGCCAGGGGCAGGCCGGCGAGCAGAAGGACCGCCGCCCCGGCGCAGAACCAGCCGTCGGCCGGGGTGGCGTCGTTGGTGGAACCGCTCAGCCAGCGCAGCAGCGCGAAGGCCTGCGGGGTGCCGGTGGCGATGACGGCGGTCAGCACGGCGCTGCACAGGGCGCTCATGGCGATGCCGGCCAGCAGCAGCCGCTCCGGCCCGAAGCCGGCGCGCAGCGACAGGGTCAGCATGGCGGCGAGCACCAGCACCGCCCCGGCCGCCGAGGCGGCGATCTGGATACCGATTCCGGGCGCCGCGAACAGGAACAGGGCGGCGGTCAGCCCGACGCCCGCCCCGGTGCCGACGCCGAGGATTTCCGGGCTGGCCAACGGGTTGGCGGTGACGCGCTGCAACAGCATCCCGGCCGCCGCCAGCATGGCGCCGGCCGCCGCCGCCACCGCCACGCGCGGGCCACGCCAGCCGAGCAGCCGGTCGAGAAGCGAGCCGGTGGAGACGGTCCAGCCGTCCGGCCCATAGCCGACGGTGAGTGCCGACGCCGCGGCGACGGCGCCAAGCAGGGCGAACAGGCCGATCAGCAGCCACGGGCGCCGGCTCCGGCGCGAACGCGCCGGCCGGCTGTCGAGCGACGGCCATTCGAACATGCGCAGGCGCGGGAGCAGCCAGAGCAGCAGCGGCCCACCCAGCAGGGCGGTGGCGGCGCCGGTCGGCACCCGCTCGCCGTCGAGTCCGGCCAGCAGCTGCACCAGCCCGTCGGTGAGCCAGAGCAGCAGCGCGCCGATCAGCGGGGCGGCGACCAGCTTCTGCGCTTGCGTCCGCGCGCCGCTGAGATGCGCCAGCGCCGGGGCGGCCAGCCCGACGAAGCCGATCACGCCGACCTCCGCCGTCACGCTGGCCGCCAGCCAGACCGCGACGCCGATGATGGCGAAGCGCGTCGCGTTGAGGGCGACGCCAAGGCTGCGCGCGCTGGAATCGTCGAGCCCGAGGATGGAAAGGGGGCGCGACAGCAGGACGGCGGCGCCGACGCCGAGAAGCAGCCGCAGGGCGATGGTCAGGGTCGGCTCCCAGCTCTGCTGCGCCAGCGCTCCGCCGCCCCAGATGAAGATGGAGAAGAGATAGTCGCCGTTGGCGAGGATCAGCGCCGCGCTGGCCATCGTCGCGGTCAGCGACACCATCATGCCGGCCAGCACGACGGCGACCGGCTCCAGCCCGCGCCGCCACGTCATGCTCAGGATCAGCCCGACCACCGCCAGCCCGCCGGCCAGCGCCACGCCCTCGCGCGCGCCATCCATCAGGGCCGGCGCGTGGAGCATCGCCAGCGTCATGGCGAGCTGGGCGCCGGCCGGCACGCCGAGCGTCGAGGGTTCGGCCAGCGGGTTGCGCAGCACGCGCTGGAGCAGCAGCCCCGACAGACCCAGCGCGGCGCCGCCGACCAGCGCCACCGCGATGCGCGGCAGCACGCTGTGGGTGAGGATGATGGCGTCGAGCGGCGCCGGCAGCGCCGACGGGGAGACATGCCCGGCGACCTGGAAAGTGGACAGACAGGCGGCGAGCAACGCCAGGACGCCCCACAGCAGGATCCGGTTCATCGGCATCCCGGTCATCGTGCGCTCAGCCATGCCGGCCGCCCTCCTGTTGGAGCAGGGCGGCCGAGACGAGGCGGGCGAAGCGCAGGGCGGCGGGAAGTCCGCCGAAATGGTTGACCGGTTCGATCACGCTCACCCGCTTCTCCCGCACCATCGGCAGGGCCTGCCACAGGGCGCTGTCGGCCAGTGTCCGCAGGGCGTCGGCCGGAACCGGCGGCACCACGATGACGGCGGCGTCGGGCAGGCGGGCCAGGGCCTCGATGCCCACGGGGGCCGCCGCGCTGTAGCTGGAATCCGCCTTCCAGGCGTTCTCGATCCCCAACCGGCGCAGCACCTCGCCGAACATGCTGTCGGTGCCGAAGGCCCGGACATGGCGGGCGTCGCCGAAATTGATCGCCAGCACCGGGCGGCTGAGGGTGCCCCTCAGGGAATCGCGCAGACGGGCGATCTCCGCCGCCGCCGTCGCGACGAACGCGCGGGCCTGCGCCTCCCGGCCGAGCCGCCGGCCGAGGGTGGTCGCCGCCTCGGCGGCGGCCGGATAGGGCGGCACGCCCGGAACATAGATCGACAGGGAGAGGACCTCCGCGACCCGCTCCAGGCTGGCCCGCTGGCCCTCGTAATAGTTGGAGGTGAGGATGAGGTCCGGCTCGGCGAGGTTCAGCGCCTCGTAGTTCGGCGTTCCGCGCAGGCCGAGGTCGATGACCGGGACTGGCACCTCGGGCTCGACGGCGACCTTGCGGAACTGGAGCAGCTCGGTCGCGGCGACCGGCTCCACCCCCAGCGCCAGCACCGTCTCCAGCACCGCCCAGTCGATGACGGCGACCCGGCGCGCGATGGTCGGGCGGGCGGCGAGGCCGGGCCGGGGCAGCAGGGCCAGCCCGGCGGCGAGGCCCAGCGCGCGGCGGCGCGACAGCTCCAACGGCCGCCTCACAGCACATACCCGATCGGCTCGCCGGTGGCGGGGTGCGGCAGGACGCCCATGGCGAGACGGTAGATCGCGCCCAGCGTCTCGCCGGTCATGATGACGTCGGGGGGGCCTTGCGCGACCAGCGCGCCGCCGCGCATCGCCAGGATCTCGTCGCAGACGCGGGCGGCCATGTTGATGTCGTGCAGCACGATGACGGCGCCGATGCCGCGCGCGCGGCTCAGCCGGCGCACCAGCCCCAGCATCTCGACCTGGGCGGCGATGTCGAGCGCCGAGGTCGGCTCGTCGAGCAGCAGGCAGCGGGTGTCCTGCGCCAGCATCATCGCCAGCCAGACGCGCTGGCGCTCGCCGCCCGACAGGCTGTCGACCAGCCGGCCGGCCATGGAGTCGAGGCGGGTCTCGGCGATGGCCTCCGCCACCTTGGCGGCGTCCTCCGCCCCGAAGCGGCCGAGCGCGCCGTGCCAGGGGAAGCGGCCGAGCGCCACCAGCTCGCGCACCGTCATGCCCTCGGCCGGCGGGGTGAATTGCGGCATGTAGGCGACGGAGCGCGCGAAGTCGCGGTCGCCGATGCGGGCGATGTCCGATCCCAGGCAGCGGATGCGGCCGGCGCTCGCCGGCTGCTGGCGGGCCAGCATGCGGATCAGCGTGCTCTTGCCCGAGCCGTTCGGGCCGACCAGCCCGTAGACGCGCCCCTGCTCCAGCCGCAGCGACAGACCCGACAGGATCGACCGGCCGCCGACGGAGAAACCGACGGAGTCGAGGTCGTACAGAGGCGGGGTCTGGGCTGGGCTGCTCATCGGCTTTCCTAAAATCCACCGGGAGGAGTTTGCGGGTCCGGTGACGCTTGCCTCCGCTCAACCTACCAGGACAGGTTGACGTTCAACAGGGCGGTGCGCCCCTCGGCGTAGCCGCAGGAGAACTGAGTCTGGCAGCTTGCGACATACGCCTTGTCGAACAGGTTGGTGACCGACAGGTTCACGCCCCAGTTCTCCTTCCGGTAGCCGACGCGGGCGTCGAAGACGGTCGCGGCGGGCACCTTCAGCGTGTTCTCGTTGTCGGCCCAGGACGAGCCGACGTAGCGCACGCCGCCGCCGATGCCGAAGCCGTCCAGGACGTTGTCGCGGAAGGTGTAGTCGAGGAAGGCCGCGCCCTGGATCTGCGGCACGATGTAGGGCGTCTTGCCGATCAGGGCCGGGTTCGCGTCCTTCTTGATGTCGAGATCCAGTGCGGTGAAGGAGGCGGTCGCCTTCAGGCTGGGGGTGATGTTGGCCTTCGCCTCGACCTCGACGCCACGCGAGTTGACCTCGCCGAGCTGGGTCTCGGCGTTGAAGGCGCCGGTCACCACATTGGTGCGCGTCAGGTCGAAGAGGGCCGCGGTGAAGAGGGCGTCCATCCAGGTCGGCCGGTACTTGACGCCGGCCTCGTACTGGTGGCCGCTCTCCGGCTTGAAGACGCCGACGACCGGCGAGGTGCCCAGCACCGGGTTGAAGAAGGTCGAGACGCTGGCGTAGGGGGTCAGGCCGTTGGCGAACTCGTAGGCCAGCCCGGCGCGGCCGCTCAGCTTGCCCTTGGTGCCCTCGTAGGACGGCAGCCCGTCGGCGTCGGTCGAAGCGCGGTCGTAGCGGCCGCTCAGCGTCAGCAGCACGCCCTGGCCGAAGCGCATCTGGTCCTGCAGGTAGAAGCCGACCTGATTCATCGTCAGGTCCTGGTCGATGTAGGCGAAGCGCTGGCCCTGCGCCGCGCCGTAGACCGGGTTGGTGGCGCTGATCGGCGTCGCCGAGCCGGACGCCTGCACCTGGCTCATGTTGAAGTACTTGTAGTCGATCCCGCCCAGGAGGGTGTGCGCGACCGGCCCGGTCTGGAATCGGCCTTCGAGCTGGTTGTCGATCAGGAGGGAGTTGACCTCGGTCGTGTGCTCGAAATTGATGCGCGACAGCAGGTTGTTCGGATCGGTCGGCAGGGCTGAGAAGGCGTTGTAGCCGTAGGGATAGACCGAGACCTCGTGGACCCGGCTCCAGCCGTAGCGGGCGTTCTGGCGGAAGGTCAGGTCGTTGTCGAAGCGGTGCTCGAACTCGTAGCCGATGGACGCCTGCTTGCGGCGGTAGGTGTCGATCCCCGGCTCGGTGAAGTTGCGGGTGCGGTCGATGCGGCCGAAGCTCGCGTTCTCCACCGTGCCGAAATAGGGCAGGAAGGCGCCGCCGTTGTGCGTCTCGTCGATGTCGGTGTAGTTGGTCATCACCGTCAGCGTGTTGCGGTCGTTCGGCGACCACTTGACGCTGGGCGAGATGGTGCCGCGGAAGCCGTCGGCGAAGTCGGTGTGGGTGTCGCCACCGGCGATGCGGCCGGTCAGCCGGTAGCTCAGCGTCGGGTCGATGCTGTCGCTGTAGTCGATCCCGAGATGGGCGTTGCCATGCTCGTCGATGCCGGCCTCGACAGTGTGCAGCGGGGCGCCGCCGGGCCGCTTGGTGACGTAGTTCAGCAGGCCGCCGGGGTTGCTGCCGCCGTAGAGCACCGAGGAGGCGCCGCGCAGCACCTCGATCCGCTCCAGATTGTAGCTGTCGACGAACTGGCCGCCGAAGCCGTAGCTGTAGAGTTGCAGCCCGTCCTGGTAGATGCCCGACTGCGTCGCCTGGAAGCCGCGGATGAAGACCCAGTTGGTGTCGCTGTCCGGACCGAAGGGCTGGCTGAAGACGCCGGGGGTGTAGCGCAGCGCCTCGTCGACCTTCTGAGCGCCGCGGTCGTCCATCTCCTCGCGGCCGACCACCGACACCGACTGCGGGATCTCCTCCAGCGGGGTGTCGGTCTTCGAGCCGGTCGCCGAGCGGCCGGGCACATAGCCCTTGACCGGGCCGGTCGCCGATTCGGCGGCCCGGCTGCCCTGCACCGTCACCGGGCCGAGGACGGCCGGCCCGCTGGCCGGCGCGCTCTGCGTCTGGACCGGCGCGCTCTGCGCGTAGGCAGGCGCGCTCTGCGCGTGGACGGCCACCGGCAGCAGCAGGGCGGCGAGCGCCGTGCCGTTCAAGAGAAGACGGATCAGTCGCTTATTCGAAACAGGAACCATCGCAATCGGCCTCGGACTGTATGCACCACCGGTGGAACCGCTCCGGACGACCAGCCCGTCCGAACGTGGAACCTTGTTGCGAGTGATTAGCATACGCATGGAAGGCCGGATTGAACCGTCTTTGGCTGGGTTGGACGATCTTCCGACATTCGTCGCGCCCCGTGAATTTCCCGGTGATCCGGGCTCAGGCGCCGCCGTCGCGCAGCCATGCGGCCGGAGTCGTGCCGACAATCCGCCGGAACACGCGGGTCAGGTGCGCCTGGTCGGAAAAACCGGCCGCCGCCGCCGCCGCTGCCAGCGTCATGCCCGGAGCGGAGCCGGTGAGCAGCGCCTTCGCCCGCTCGACCCGCGCCCGCATCTGCCACTTGTGAGGCGGCACGCCGGTCGATTCCTTGAAGGCGCAGCAGAAATAGGTGGTGGACAGGCCGGTCAGCTCGGCCAGCTCATGCAACCGGATGGGACGGCTGCAATGCTCCTCGATGTAGTCGATCACCCGCCGCAGCTGGCGCGGCGGCAGCTGCGCCTTGCGGCGGTCGATCCTCGGCTCGGTCTGGAGGAGCCCGACGAACAGCGCGGCCATCAGGCTCTCGCCATAGAGGTCGTGCAGGTTGCCGGAGGCGTTGCATTCCGCCGCGATCAGGCGCGCCAACGACAGAAGCCGGTCGTCGGCGAAGGTCAGCCGGGGCCGGTCCAGCCCCTGGAGGTCCATCCCCTCCATGAAGCGGCTTCCCAGCACGGTCATGTCGAAATGCAGGTCCAGATGGGTGAGGCGGCGGATGTTCTCGGTGCGCGACCACACCCGCAAGCCGGCCGGCACATAGCTCAACGGCTCGCGCCGGCCCAGCCGGCCACCATCGCGGCCGGGCGCCGCCATCAGGTGCAGGCCGCCCTCGCCCACCTGATCGAGAACCACCACCAGACGCGGCGCCTCCGACACATACTCGCCGCGGGCATCCCGATCGCAGGCGACGTTCCAGACATCGGCGATCATGCCGTTCCAGGCGCGCCACTGGAGGTCGCCAAGGATGGTGATCCCCTCCGTGCTGCTTTGCATTCTGGGATGGAACAGCATGGATCGACTTCCCAGCCGCCGGATCGGGTGACCCCCGGAATCCTTCCTTCGGCCCACCCACCTATAGGACAAGGGATTGTTGCGAACAAGTCGCATTACCATCTAGGATGCCGGTCAGGCACGCACCGAAGCAGGGAGCCTTCGTCTTGGCCAGCACGCCGCCTCACGATCTGCGCTGGGCGGAGGTGATCGCCGTCTCCAGCCCGACGCCCCGCACGCGCCGCATCGTCTTTGGCGGCCCGGCGCTGGAAGGCTTCACGCTGAAGCCCGGCGTCCTCGCCCCGCATGTCGGAATCGTCGTCCCGTCGCAGGACGGCTCGGCATCCTCGCCGCTGCGCATCTATTCGGTGCGGCGCTTCGACGCCGCCGCCGGCACGCTGGAGGTGAATTTCGTGCTGCACGGCGGCGGGGTGGCCTCGAATTGGGCGGCCCGCGCCAAGCCGGGCGAACGGGCCGGCCTGACGGCGACGGGCGGGATCCCGATGAAGCCGGCCAACCGCTATGTGGTGGCCGGCGACCACACCGCCCTGCCGGCCATCGCCCACCTTCTCGAGGCGTTGCCGGGGACGGCCACGGCGGAGGTGTTCATCGAGGTGCCCGACGACGCCGAGCGGCAGGAGCTGCCCTCGCCGGCGACCGCCGCCATCACATGGTTCCACGGGCATGGCGGCCCCCGGACGGGCTCGTCTCCCCTGGCCGACGCGGTTCTGGCGGCCACCCCGGCGGGAACCGGCGGGACGGCGGTCTGGACCGGAACCGAGCACAGGGCCGCGCAGCGCATCCGTTCCCACGTCCGCCAGACGCTCCGCCTGCCCGCGGACGCCTGTTCGGTCGTCGCCTATTGGAAGGCCTGCACCAGCCAAGGCAATTTCCAGCATTACGATTGAGCGGGCTGGCCGGATGGGCGAAATCCGCCCGCGCTGCCACCCACGCCACGCCCTACGCCGCCTGGACGCCGATCAGGGTTGTCCCGAACAGGGCGGAACCCGACAAGACTCAGGATGGGGTTCGGGAGAGGATGAGGGACGAGGCAGGTTCCCTGTCGCGTTTTCTCCCTCCACTCGGGCGGCCGGCTCTCCGGCCGCCCGTTTCTTTTTTCCGCCGGGCAGGGCTTGCGGCCTCCGCCTTCCCGGACAGGCGGCACCGGGCTTGTCAAGACACTGGGACCGTGATGGAAAGGCGTGCTAGGACTCCGGAGGACGTCGACAGCGGGCGGGGAGCCGGGTGGCAGACGGAAGAAAAGATGTGGGACGCAAGCGGCGGCTGGCATGGCTGCTGGTCGGCCACGGAGCGGTCGGCCTGGCCACGGCCGGTGCGTTTCTGCCGCTGTTGCCCACCGTGCCGTTCCTTCTCGTGGCGGCCTGGGCCTACGCCCGCGGGAATCCGGAGTTGCGTGACCGCATGCGCAACGATCCCCGGTTCGGACGAGCCGTCCGCGACTGGCAGGACCGGGGTGCGATTCCGTTCAAGGCCAAGCTCATGGCCATTGCCGGAATGGCGTCCGGTTTCGGAATCCTGGCCCTGTCGTCACCCGGCTTCGCGGTGCTCGGCGGCGTCGGTCTGGTCCTGGTGGCGGTGGGCGTCTATGTCGTGTCCCGTCCCACCCCGTCGGTGACCGATCGCAGCCCCGGACCGGAAGATTGATCCCGTCCGGCGCCCTCGCGGCGTGAGCGGTTCGCCCCGCCCCGTGTCGGAACCATTTCCATTCCCTGCGCGATACGCGCCGAGCATTCCCGGTTGGCCGAACATTCCCGGTTGACGGACCGCACGGCGGAACGATAGGAGAACATGTGTCCGGCGTGACCCCGTCCGGCTTCGGCCGGGCAGCCTTGGTGCCACGCGTTGCGCAACCGTGCGCCCGATCACGACCATCATCCAAGCGAGCCCATGCCTTCGCCCTCCGACACGCCGACCGACGAGCAGCACCGCGCCATCCAGGCGATCGACGCCTGGTACATGGACGATCAGGCCGCGCAGGTCTTCTGGTTGGCGGGCGAGGCCGGAACGGGAAAGAGCAGGACCACCGCCTTCGTGCTCGAACATCTCCAGGATCGTCGCGGGCTGAGGGACTATGTGGTCGGTGCACCGACCGGAAAAGCGGCGCAGGTGCTGCGCCAGAAGGGTATCGAGGGGGCCGCGACGCTGCATTCGCTGCTCTACGCCCCGCGCAAGGACGGCGACACCGGCGAGCTGTTCTTCGCCCGCCGCTCCGATGGACCGATGGCCGAGGCCGACCTCATCGTCTGCGACGAAGGCTCGATGGTCGGCGACGACGTGGCGCGCGACCTGCTGCGGACCGGGAAGAAGATCCTGGTGATCGCCGACGACTACCAGCTCCCGCCGGTGTCCGGGCAAGGACTGTTCACCAGCGGGGAACCCGATTTCCGCCTGACCGAGCCGCACCGCACCGCCCAGGAAAGCCCGGTGATCCGGCTCGCCCATCTGCTGCGCCGGCAGCAACTTCCCCGACGGTTCGGCTCGGTCGGCAAGGTCCATGTCCTGCCCCTGGAGCGCGGCACCCAAGGGCTCGTGATGCGGCCCTCGTCGCAGGCCATCTGCGGCACCCACCGTGTCCGCACCACCTACACCAGAAGGATGCGCTCCCTTCTTGGCCATGAGTCGGTGATGCCGCAGGCGGGCGAACGCGTCATCTGCCGACGCAACCAGAAGGAGGAGGAGCTGTTCAACGGGATGATCGGCTCCCTGACGCGGGCGGCCACCGAGGCCAGCGGCCGGGACGCCGGGCTGTGGTCGCTGGGCGTGCAGATGGAGGATGAGGTCCGGTCGCGCGGCAAGCTGATCGTGCATCCCTGGATGTTCCAGGCGCACTACACCGAGGGAATGGTCCAGCCGCGCGTGGGCAAGGACATCCAGCTCTACGACTGGGCCTGGCTGATCACCTGCCACGCTTCCCAGGGGTCGGAGTTCCCATCAGTCACCGTGATCGACGATTCGGCCGCGTTCCGGGAACACCGATGGCGCTGGCTCTACACGGCCGTGACGAGGTCGCGCGAGGAGCTGGTGCTGTTGCTGCGCAACGCCGAACTGGGCGGCGCGTGGCGGCTTCCCGCCTTCGAGGACGGGCTGCCGGCCTAGCCGTTCAGGCGAAGCGCTTGGCGCCGGCGACGCAGAGCACCACCAGCCCGGCCGCCGCTATCATCGTCCAGGCGACCGGCTCGCGAAGCAGCAGCCCCGCCAAGCCCAGGCCGAAGAAGGGCTGGAGCAACTGAAGCTGCCCGACCCCGGCGATCCCGCCCAGCGCAAGCCCGCGATACCAGAAGACGAAGCCGACCAGCATGCTGAAGACCGACACGTAGCCGAGGCCGAGCCAGGCCGGACCGCCGATCCCGGCCCAGGAATCCGGCGCCGTCGCCAACGCCACGGCCGCCATCGCCGGCAGCGCCAGCAGCAGGGCCCAGGAGATGACCTGCCAGCCGCCGAGCCTGCGCGCGAGCGCCGCCCCCTCGGCGTAGCCGAGGCCGCACAGCAGGATGGCGGCCACCATCAGCGCATCCCCGACGAGCGCCCCGCCACCGCCGTTGAGGGCGGCGAAGCCAGCGACCGTCGCGCCGCCGATGCCCGAAAACAGCCAGAACACCGGTTTCGGCCTCTCCCCACCGCGCAGGACACCGAAAAGAGCGGTCGCAAGCGGCAAAAGACCGATGAAGACGACGGAGTGGGCCGCGGTGATCCGCTGGAGCGCCAGCGCCGTCAGCAATGGGAAACCGACCACGACGCCGAGGGCGACCACGGCGAGCGGACGAAGATCGCCTCGCGCTGGCCTGGCCTGACGAAGCGCCAGAAGAAAGGCCGCCCCAAGAAGCGCCGCGATCAGCGCGCGGGCCGAGGTCAGGAACAGGGGCGGGAAATCGCCGACGGCGATCCGCGTGGCCGGCAACGAGCCGCTGAAGATGACGACGCCCAGGAGACCGCTGCCCCACCCGTCCATTGTCCGATCCATGCGCAAGCCCCTGATCCTCCGCTCTCCGAAGCGGCGATCGTAGAAACTCGGTGCTGGAATGGACAGGGACAGTGCCATACGATTCGACGAAACTGTACGCCCTCACAGACACACACAATTCCCGGCCGCACTGCTTTTGGAGAAGGTATGAAGCGCGAAGACGCGACGCGCACCGGCGCGGTGATGACGGCCATCCGGCTGAAGCTGTCGAGCCGCGCGCTGGCGGCCGGCGACCGCCTGCCCTCGATCCGACGCTTTGCCGCGACCTTGGGTGTGTCGCCCTCCACGGTCGTCGAAGCCTACGACCGTCTGGCCGCCGAGGGTCTGATCCAGGCCCGGCGCGGGTCCGGCTTCTATGTCGCCGGCACCGTCCCTCCAACGCCGGCGCTGGCGGAGACGGGTCCCCGGCGTGACCGGGCCGTCGATCCCTTCTGGGTTTCGCGCCAGTCGCTCGATGCCGATCCCGCCGCCCTGAAACCCGGCTGCGGCTGGTTGCCGGCGGACTGGATGCCGACCGCGGCCCTCCGCCGCGGCCTCCGGACGCTTGCGCGCGACGAGGACGCGCCGCTCACCGACTATGGCGGCACGCGCGGCTCGCCGCGGCTGCGCCGGCTGCTGCTCGGGCGCTTCGCCGAGGAGGGCATCGACGCCTCACCGGACCAAATCCTGCTGACCGGTTCGGGGACGCAGGCGGTCGACCTGATCTGCCGCTTCCTGCTGCGGCCCGGCGACACGGTGCTGATCGACGATCCCTGCTATTTCAATTTCCAGGCGCTGCTCCGGGCACACCAGGCCCGCATCGTCGGCGTCCCCTACACCCCCTCGGGCCCGGACGCAGCCGCGTTCGAGGCGGCGCTCGTCGGGGAACGGCCGCGGCTCTACATCACCAACTCGGCGCTCCACAACCCGACCGGCGCCAGCCTCTCGCCGCGGACCGCCCACCGGATCCTGAGCGTCGCCTCGGCCCACGGCCTGACGATCGTCGAGGACGACATCTTCGCCGATTTCGAGCCCGACCCGTCGCCACGGTTCGCCGTGCTCGACGGGTTCGACCGCGTCATCCGGGTCGGCAGCTTCTCCAAGACTTTGTCCGCCTCGATCCGCTGCGGCTACATCGCCGCGAGAGCGGATTGGATCGAAGGCCTGGTCGACCTCCAGGTCGCGACCCGCTTCGCCGGAGCGAGCCCGGCCGCGGCCGAGCTGATCGCCGGCATTCTTGCCGAGGGCGGCTACCGCAAGCATATGGCCGAGCTGCGCCGGCGCCTCGCGCGGGCCAGCCGTGAAACGGCGGCACGGCTGGATGGGCTCGGAATCCGGCCCTGGCTCATGCCGCGCGGCGGCTTCTATCTTTGGTGCCGCCTGCCCGACGGGCAGGATTCCGCCACGCTTGCCCGCAAGGCGATGGAGGAGAACATCGTCCTGGCGCCGGGCAACGTGTTCAGCGTCTCGCAGAGCGCCGCGGCCTTCCTGCGCTTCAACGTCACCCAGTCGGAAGACCCGCGTGTCCTGGCCGCGCTTCGGCGGGCGATGGCATCCCATCAGGCCGGTGACGCCCCGCCGTTTGACCTCGCGGAGATGGCGGCCGCGCGTCCGACATAAATATTTCGACATAATGTGATGGCTCCATCAGCGGAATGCCCTCTATCCGCTCACGCTGGAACTCTTCTCCTCCGACGAGACGAAGCCGGCCCCCAGCGACACCGGCAACTCCGCAAACCGGATCAACCGGACCATCGGGCCGTTCAAGCTGGGCGGGCCTCCCCTCTTGGGGTGACGCCATAGGACGGGCGAAAATACACGCCAATCGGACAGAACGGGACGATCAGGCGGCCAGGAGTTCGATGGGAGCGGTATCCCGACGTGTCCGGCACCCGGTCCGCGCTCCAGAGACAGTCGCCGGCCAGATTGATGTGTTGCCATCCGAGGGGCGCGAGATGGGTCACGCCGGTGCCGGTCCGCGTATCTCGGCCGGCAAGTCCAAAGTGACGGCGGTTCCGTCAGGGCCGGACTGGATGTCGAGCATCCCGCCCAGGGCATCCGCCCGTCGGCGCATGTTTCCCAGGCCGTAGCTGCCCGGCCGGCTGGCCACCCCGCCGCGTCCCTGGTCGCGCAGGCACAAGCGCACGCCATGGCCCGGTCGCGGAGACGGCCCGGCCTCGATGGTCAGCGTGGACGAGCCGCTGTGGCGGGCGGCGTTGACCGAAGCTTCCTGCAGGATGCGGAAGATGTTGAGGGTGGCGCCGGGGTGCAGCCCCTTCACCTCCGGCAGGGCGGAAGCACGCCACACCAGCGTCACACCCTGGGCCATGAGCTGCGGCTCGATGCGTTCGCGGAACAGGGCGAGCATCACGCCAAGATCATCGCCCGAGCTCTCCAGCGATGCCACCACCAGCCGGAGGTCGGCCAGCGCGCCGCCAACCGAGACGGCGACCTCGCCCGAGGCCTCCCCCCGCAACTCGCACAGCGCCAGGATCGAGACGAGCTGACCGGCGATGCCGTCGTGCAGGTCACTCATCAGGCGCACCCGCTCGGCCTCCAGCACGGCGGCCTCGGCCTGCTGCTGCTCACGGGCGAAGCTGCGGCGCAGGGCGTCCTCGGCCGCCGCCACTTCGCTCCTCAAGCGTTGGCTGAACTGATCCAGCACGTTCATGGTCTGGGCGAAGCGCCAGATCAGCACCGCGGAGACGACCGCCATGATGACGGGCCAGGCGAAGCGGCCGAGCAGCACCCGGCTTTCCCCCAGGGCGTCGCGGGTGAGCAGAATGTCATGCACCGCGATGACCAGATTGAACAGGAAGGCGCCGGCCAGCGCCGTGGCCGCGATGTCGCGCTCACGGAAAGCCACGCGCACCACCACCGACAGCACCCAAAGAGCGGCGACGGACATGATCGGAAAGTAGACGGTCGTGAGCAACCAGCGGTGCAGATCGACCGGAAGAGTGAGGAAGCTGACGACAGCAATGAACGGCGGCAGCAGGAAGACGCCCAGAGGGACCGGGAGCGGGCGGCGGACGAACAGCAGCGCCATGGGCAGGACGAGGCTGGTGGTCAGAAACCGGGTGTGGTTGATGAGTTGGAGGGAGGTTTCGCTCAGCACCCCATCGCCCAGGATCGCCGGCAGCGACACGGCGGCGTGAGACAGGATAACGCTGCTGGTCACCAGGAAGATCCGTTCGCGCCGGCAGGCGAGCCAGATGATGAAAAGCGCTAGGCCCATGGTGATGTGCCAGCCGTCGATCATCCGTTGCAGGGTCGAGTACAGGAACCGTCGCCAGTTATGGTCCGGGCGCAGCAGGGCGTCGGGCCCGATGGCGACGCGATCGAGGAAGGCGCTGATGACGCCGCGCTTGGACAAAACGATCTCGAACTCGTTCATGCCGGGGCGCAGAAGCGGCGCCGGCACCAGGAACGGGATGTTGCCGGAAACATCGGCTTCCGCCCGTCCCCACGCGCTCGTGGCGAGGAAGACGCCGTTCAGGGAAACGACGAGCACACCCTGGAAAGAGGGCGCATAGAACGACACGCCGCCTTGGTCCGCAGACTGGGCGGCCGGATCGTACCAGTATCCGATGCGAAAGTTGGCCACGCACCCCTCCGCGGTCCCTGTGGTCGGGCAGCGGTACGGCAGAGGCACCGGCGTCCAGGCCGCCGGGTCGGCGGCTTGATCGCCGGGCACCGCCAGCAACGCCTCGCCGATGAACAGGGCGGCCGCCTCATCGGATAGGGTGGGATTGATGATGAATGCGAGCGCGGTGAGGGCGGGAATCAGGATCGCCAGACACAGGGCGGACCGCCATGCCCAGGCCGGCCGGGACAGCGGGGCGGGCGCCACGCCACCGCTCATGCCCGGAACGGCGTCCGTCGACGGCATGGCGGCCCCTCAGCCCTTCAGGTTGATGATGTTGTGATTGATCGCGGCGAACACCGCCTCGCCGCGGGAGTTCACCTCCAGCTTGCGGTAGATGTTCTTGATGTGGGTCAGCACCGTGTTGCGGGAGATGCCCAACCGCTCCGCGATGTCGCCATAGGTCAGTCCCTTGGCGACCCCCCACAGAATGTCGGTCTCCCGCTCGGTGAGCGACGGCACCGGCTCGGCCGGCGGCGTGGCCGACGGAGAGTCCGGCCTGCTCTGGACGCGGCGGACGATGGTGCGGGCGATGGACGTCGAGATCGGCGAGCGCCCGGCCACCAGGTCGAGCACGGAGCCGACCAGATCGATCGCCGTCGAATCCTTCAGGATATAGCCGGCCGCTCCCGCCTCGATGGCGGTCAGCACGCTGCGCTCATCCCCCAGGACCGAGACCACCATGATCTCCATGGCCGGGTAGAGCCGCCGGGTTTCGTGAATCAGGTCGAGTCCGTTGCCGTCGGGCAGCTTCAGGTCGGTGACCAGGACCGCCGGCACATGGGCGGCGCAGAGCGCGCGGGCCTCCGCCAGCGTGGCCGCGGCGGCCACCAGATCGACACGGTCGGCGGCGCGCAGGATCGCGGTCATGCGCTCGCGGATCGGACGGTCATCCTCCACCAGCAGGACGCGGATGCGGTGGTCCGGCGACGGGGTTGCGTGCAACTCACTGGTCACCACAGGGGAACGCCTTTCGTCCGAGGGGGATCGCGTCTTGGTCCGCGAGCGCAGGATAGGAAGGTTCGCGAAACCGTGACAATACCCAAACACAGGTCAAGGGCGCGGACAGTGCCCTCATGGGGAGTCTACCGGCAACGGGTTCGCCGCGGCATCCCACGAACATGTGAGGCGGCGCGGCCGGCACGCCCGCCCCATCACACGATGTGGGGATACCGCAACCTGTCGAGCCTGACTTAAGCTCGCGCCGCACGTCGCCCCATCCTCCACACCGGGAAACACGCCCGACGAAGCGGCCGGAGGCGACCCCCATCAGCACCGCGCCGACCTTCGGCCCGGGCACAGCGGCTTGGCGCCCGGAAAGGGCCGGGAGCCGCCGTGCCAAGCCGGCCGGACCGCCCATTGCCGATGAAGACCGAAACAGGGGTTAGCGGATGACCAGCGTCGATTCTCAAGCGTTCCGCAGGGCCGGATCGTCGGGCCGGCCATCACGGCTGTTGCTGAGCCTGATGGCGAGCGTCGCGCTGCTGGCGAGCCGGGGAAGCACGGCCCTGGCGCAGCCGCTGCCAAGCGGGCCGGCCGTCGCCGCGGGCTTGGTGTCCATAGCGACGCCGTCAGGCACCAGCCTCATCATCGACCAATCCTCTCCCAACGCCATCGTCAACTGGCGGTCATTCTCCATCGGGGCGGGGAACACGGTTCACGTCAACAACGGCGGCGGCGCCACGCTCAACCGCGTCACCGGCAACGTCCCCTCGCGCATCGACGGCTCGCTGACCGCCACCGGCTCGGTCTACCTGATCAACCCCGCGGGGGTCGCGGTCGGACCCGGCGGGCGGGTCGCCACCGGCGGATCGTTCGTCGCTTCCACCCTGGATGTTCGCGACGCCGAGTTCCTACGCGGCGGCGACAAGACCTTCTCGGGCACCTCCAAGGCGACGGTGACCAACGCCGGGTCGATCGGCTCGCTGGGCGGCGACGTGGCGCTGATCGCGCGGGCGGTCGAGAACACCGGAACCATCGCGGCGCCCAAGGGCACGGCCGCGCTGGCCGCCGGCTACGAGGTGCTGGCGCGGGACGGCGCCGTCAACGGCGGCAAGTTCCAGGTCAGGGTCGGCGGTGCGGACACCGAGGCGAAGACCACCGGCACCATCAGCGCGGCGGTGGCCGAGCTGCGGGCCAACGGCGGCAACGTCTACGCGCTCGCCGGCAACACCGGCGGCGTCATCTCGGCGACCGGCACATCGGCCAGCGGCGGGCGGATCTACCTGACCGCGGGCGACGACGGCGCGGTGGAAGCCGGCGGCACCATCGCCGCCATGCGGACGATGGCGGATGGCACCCGCCAGGGCGGCGACATCCGGGTATCGGGAGGGAGGGCCACGGTCACGGGAACGCTGACGGCCAAGGGATCGGCGCCGCCCATACCCGGCGTCAAGCCGGCGCGGACGGCGGGCGGCACCGTGGCGGTGACGGGCCGGGCGGTGACGGTGGCCGGGACCGCCACCGTGGACGCGGGCGGCACCAGCGGCGGCGCCGTGCTGATCGGCGGCGACTATCAGGGTGGCAAGGACGCGCGGACGAAAACGCTTGCCGAGACGGTGGCCAACGCCGCGACCACCACCGTCGAGGCCGGGGCGCGGCTGTCGGCGGACGGAAGCGCCGGGAACGGCGGCAGCGTCGTGGTGTGGTCGGACGAGCGCACGCTGTTCGACGGCGCGATCAGCGCACGGGGCAACGGCATCGGCAGCGACGGCATCGCTGGCAACGGCGGCCGGGCCGAGGTGTCGGGCAAGGCGTCGCTGTCGTTCCATGGGACCGCCGATTTGCGGGCCGAGTCCGGCCGGACGGGATCGCTGCTGCTCGATCCCCACGACCTGACGATCTCCAACGGCACCGGCAGCGGCATGTCGGGCTTCGACGCCGCCAGCGACGACAGCGTGCTCAGTGTCGGCACGCTGACGGCGGCACTGGCGACGGCCAACGTGACGGTGTCCACCGGGGCGGGCGGCAGCCAGGAGGGCAACATCACGGTGGCGGACCCGGTGTCATGGTCGGCCAACACGACCTTGACTCTCCAGGCCGCCGGGCGCATCGCGGTCAACGCCGCGGTGACGGCGACGGGCAACAGCGCCGGGCTGGTGATGGAGTACGGCGTCGGCAAGGACTACAGCGTCACGGCACCGATCACCCTGTCGGGGGACGGCGCCACGCTGCAAATCGGTCCGACCGGCAGCCTCGCGACCTACACTCTGCTGCACGCGCTGTCGGATATCGACGACATCGACTTCAACCGTGGCGATGCGGACCGGACCGGCAACTACGCGCTGGCCCAGAGCCTGGACGGCGACGGCAACACCTACAGCAACGCCCTGGTCGACGGGCGCTTCGTCGGCACCTTCGCCGGGCTTGGCAATACCATCGCCAACCTGACCATCGACGCGGGGTCCATGGAGGGTGTCGGCCTGTTTGCCAACGCCGGTCCCGGATCGATCATCCGCGACCTGTCGCTGACCGGAGGAGTGACGGGCGGGGCCCATACCGGCGGTCTGGCGGGACGTGGCAGCGGCCTGATCAAGAACGTCAACGCGGCGGCGACGGTGACGGGGACGAACTATGTCGGCGGCCTGATCGGCGAGATGACCGGCGGCAGCGTCACCGACTCGTCCGGCAACAGCGATGTGACCGGAAAAGGCTACGTCGGCGGGTTGATCGGCCGTGTCGACGGCGCCGGCATCACACTGACGCGGGTCCACGCCAGCGGCACCGTCATCAACAATGCGAACAGCGGCCGTTTCTACAATGGCGGGCTGGTCGGCTACAACAACGGCGGGACCATCGAGTCCTCCTACGCCACCGGCGATGTGAGGCCCGACTGGGGCGACGCCAACAACTCCGGCGGGCTGGTCGGCGAAAACACCGGCACGATCCGCGATTCCTACGCAACCGGGTCTGTCCCCGACTCCTGGTTCGCCGGTGGGCTCGTCGGCATCAACTCGGGCAACATCACCAACTCCCATGCCACCGGCTCGGTCGGCAGCGACGGCAGGAACTCTCTCGGCGGACTGGTCGGCGTGAACAACGACGGCACGCTGTCGAACGTATACGCGACCGGATCCGTCAACGGCAACGGGCCGGTCGGCGGTCTGGTCGGCACCATGGCGGGGGGTGCCGTCACCGACGCTTACGCCTCCGGCGACGTAAGCGCCCACTGGAGCCCGGTGGGTGGCCTGATCGGCGATCTGGCCTGGGGTGTCAGCGTCACGCGGGCCTATGCCACCGGGGCGGTCAGTTCCACGGTCGGCCCAGCCGGCGGTCTGATCGGAACAAGCGGGGGCACGGTGTCGCAGGCCTATGCCACCGGCACCGTCGACGGCGTCGGCAAGGCCGGCGGCCTGATCGGAGACAACAACGGTACGATCCGCGACTCCTACGCAACCGGGTCTGTCCTCAACTCCCCGGAGGCCGGCGGGCTGGTCGGCAGCAACGCGGGCACCATCACCAACGCCTATGCCACCGGCTCGGTCGGCGGCGACAACATGACCAATGTCGGCGGACTGGTCGGCAAGAACAGCGCCGGCACGTTGTCGAACGTGTACGCCACCGGTTCCGTCGCCGGTTCCGGGACGGCCGGTGGCCTGATCGGCTACCTGGATTACGGGGCCGTCACCGACGCTTTCGCCTCCGGCACCGTGACCGGCAGCACAAACGCGGTGGGCGGCCTGATCGGCGCAATGAACATCGGCAGCGTCACGCGGGCCTATGCCACCGGCGCCGTCAGCGGCAACCTCATGGTCGGTGGCCTGATCGGGGTAAACGGCGGCACAGTGACCCAGGTCTATGCCACCGGCTCCGTCACCGGCACCGATCAGGTCGGCGGCCTGATCGGACTCAACGCCGGCACCGTGACGCAGGCCTACGCCGCCGGCGCGGTGAGCGGCTCGGGCACCGACATCGGCGGCCTGATCGGAAGCGATGCCGGCTCCGTGACCGCGTCCTATTGGGGTACGGACAGCACCGGGCAGGCCAGATCGGCCGGCGGCAGCGGGGCGGTCGGCCTGACAACTGCCGAAATGGCGGAGGATTGGAGCCTCTTCCAGGGCTGGGACTGGACGGTGTGGGCGCTGCCCGTGCCCGGCAGCCTCCGGCCGGAACTTTACGGCGTCTCCGGGGTGGTCGGGGGAATTCGGAGCATCACCTATGGCGACGATCCGGCCGGCGCCACAGCCCGCACGGTCGGCGACGGCTGGTGGAACACCGTCACCGGCACCCTGTCCGTCGGCCCCCTCACGGCCACCGAGGCCGGGGCGCAGTCCCTCGCCGTGTCCGGCCTCAGCGGCACCTTTGTCACAGGCGGCGCCACACGCTTCGCCGGTGCCGGCATCGTCAATCCGGCGACGCTGACCGTCACCGCCGCCGACGGCGGCATGACCTATGGCGACACCCCCCCGACCACCATCACCTATACCGCCACCGGCTGGAAGAACGGTCAGGACAGCACGCTGCTGACCGGGGTCACCACGTCCACCGCCGCCACCGCCACCTCGAACGTCGGCAGCCACGCCACCACGGCCTCCGGCGGCACGCTGGGTGGAGCCGCCACCGGCAACTACATCCTCAGCTACGTCAACGGCGTGATGAGCGTCACCCCGGCGACGCTGACCGTCACCGCCGTCGGCAGCATGACCTATGGCGATACCCCTCCAACCAACATCGCCTACACCACCGCTGGCTGGAAGAACGGGCAAGGCGACAGCCTGCTGACCGGGGTTGCCACGACGACCACCGCGACCGCCACCTCGGACGTCGGCAGCTACGCCACCTCGGCGTCCGGCGGCACGCTGGGCGGAACCGCCACCGGCAACTACACCCTCAGCTACGCCGCCGGCACGATGAGCGTGACCCCGGCGGCGCTGACCGTCACCGCCGCCGGCAGCATGACCTACGGCGACGCCCCTCCAACCAACATCGCCTACACCACCGCTGGCTGGAAGAACGGTCAGGACAGCACGCTGCTGACCGGGGTCACCACGTCCACCACCGCCACCGCCGCCTCGAACGTCGGCAGCTACGCCACCTCGGCGTCCGGCGGCACGCTGGGCGGAGCCGCCACCGGCAACTACACCCTCAGCTACGCCGCCGGCACGATGAGCGTGACCCCGGCGGCGCTGACCGTCACCGCCGGCGGCGGCAGCATGACCTATGGCGGCAATGTGCCCGCCATCGGCTATGCCACTGCGGGGTGGAAGAACGGGCAGGACGGCAGCCTGCTGACCGGGGTCAGCACGGCGACCACCGCCACCGCCGCCTCCAATGTCGGCAGCTACGCCACGACCACATCCGGCGGCGCCCTGGGCGGCGGTGCTGCCGGCAACTACACCATCCTCCATCAGTCCGGCACGCTGTCGGTCACCGCGCGCCCGATCACCGTGACGGCGGACGGCAAGAGCCGGCTCTACGGCAACGCCAACCCGGCGCTTACCTACGGTGTCGGCGGCGACGGCCTCGTCAACGGCGACACGCTGTCGGGGGGGCTCGCCACCGCCGCCGGGACGGCGTCGGCGGTCGGTTCCTACGCCATCGGCCAGGGCACGCTGGCGGCCTCGTCCAACTACAGCCTTGTCTTCAACCCCGGCACGCTGTCGGTCACCGCGCGCCCGATCACCGTGACGGCGGACAGCAAGAGCCGGGTCTACGGCAACGCCAATCCGGCGCTCACCTACAGCGTCGGCGGCGACGGCCTCGTCAACGGCGACACGCTGTCGGGGGCGCTGGCCACCGGCGCCACCGCGTCTTCGCCCGCCGGCTCCTACGCCATCACGCAGGGAACCCTTGCAGCCTCTTCCAACTATGCGCTGTCCTATGGGGCGGGCGTGCTCACCGTGCAGCAGACCGAGAGCGCCAACAGCGGGCCGCCGACCAACGCCCCCCCGCAAGAGGTGACCCGCCAGGTCATCGCAGCGACGCTGCCGCGCAATATGGTCGAAACCACGGTTGGGGAGACGGACGCCGCGTTCTCTGGCGGCAAGCCCCTCCTGTCCGGTGGCGACAGCGCCCCCACTTCCGACACCCAAAGCGCGACCGCGTCCGCCACCCGGAGCGGGCGGGGCAACGGCATGCGGGAGGACGAAGGCGAATCCGGCTGTATCGGCGGGGCCGCCGGAGGGGCGTGCGCCAATCAGCCACATCCGGCCAACACGCAAGTCGGCCGCTTCCTGCGCTTCTTCCAACAGCCGTGACAGGCCCGGTGATGATGTTTCAGATGCACGGAGTCGAAGCTCGTCCGTCGCGGTTCCGTGGAACCGCCTCCCGGTTGTTCGGGGTGGTGACGACGGCGGCGGCGATGGGAATCGCCGGCGGTGCCCCGGGCGCCGCCTTTGCCCAGTCCACGGCGATGGAACGCCATCTGCCCCCGGCGGTGGAGGGGACCGGTGGGGGGCTGCGCCCCGGTCCGGCGCCGACGGGGTCCGGGGACGATACCCCACTGGGGGTCGATGTCGCCGGCTTCCGCCTCATCGGGCTGGACAGCGCGATCATCCCCCATCCGCCGGCCGGCATCACGGTCACGGGGGCGGAGGGCTTGGATGAAACCGGGTTTCGGGAGGCCCTGACCCCCTTCATCGGCAAGCCGCTGTCACGCAAGCTGCTGACCGAGGTTCAGGCGGCTGTGGCGCGGGCCTACCGCGAGGCAGGCCGCCCCTTCGTCTCGATCACAGCACCCCCCCAGGAGATCACCTCGGGCGTGCTGCACCTGCGCGTGGTGGCTTTCCGGACCGGCCGCGTGCAGATCAAGGACGGCGAAGGCGGGGTGCAGGAAACCGCTCCGGCGCTCGCCGCCAGCCTGCGCGCGCCCGCCGGCCAACTCATCGAAGCGGAACGCATCTCCGAGGATCTCGAGTGGCTCAACCGCTTCCCTTACCGCCAGCTCAACGGCGTGTTCGAGCCGGGGTCCGATCCCGGCACCAGCAACCTGACCTTGGAACTCAACCGTTCCCGGCCATGGCAGGCGTTCGCCGGCTGGTCCAACACCAGCACCGTCAAGGATCACGACTCCAACCGCATCTTCGCCGGCTTCAGCGCGGGCATCGAGGCCGTGCGTGACCTGACCGTCGCCTATCAGTTCACCGGCAGCCCGGACGTCGTCTCCGATCCCGCCTCGGTCAGGCTGTCGGGGGGGCGCTGGCCGACCTATGTCAACCATGCCGGGCGCATCGCGGCGATGACCTTTCCGCGGCAGGCGGTCAGCATCGCCCCGAACTTCGTCGCGACGGGCCAGGAGAGCGCCGGCAACATCCTGACCTTCCACACCACCACCGTGGAGATTCCCATTCTCTATCGCTCGGCGCTGTCCAACATCGACAAGCGGCTGGCCGGGTGGGGAGACGTCTATGCCGGCATCGCGCCAAAATGGATGTCACGCAAGACCCTGTACCGGGGCACGAACCTGGCCGACGGATCGGCCGGGGTGTTCGACCTGACCGTCGGCTGGGCGGCCGCCTGGCAGCACTCTGGCGGCGATGCGACCGAGGTTGACGTCCGCGCCGTGGTCAACCGGACCGGGATCGTGCCCGGCAACACCGATGCGGCCTGGAACAGCTTTTCCAACGGACGGGTGGCCGGGGCCGACTATGCCTATGGGTACGGCACACTCAATCAGGTGACGTCGCTTGCCGCTGTTCCTGCCCTGAACGGCTTCGTCTGGACCACCGCGTTCACCGGCCAGATTGCCGGCAAGGCGCTGCCCGAGACCGAGCAGCTTGCGCTTGGCGGCTACTATGCCGCCCGTGGCTACACGCTGCGCGATGGCAGCGTCGATACCGGGTTCGTGCTGCGCAACGAGCTGCGGCTGCCGGCATTCCCGGTCTTGGGCGCTCTGGGGATCGCCGCTCTGGGGATCGCCGATGTGCCCGGCGTCGGACGGGTGGAGGATGCGGCCTCTCCCTTCGCCTTCGTCGATGCTGCCTATGGTCACAACTACAGCCTGGATGCCCTACAGGGAGTGAACGAACGGGCCGACACCAGACTCGTCGGCCTCGGCCTCGGCCTCGACTACACGCTTGGCCGGAACGTGCAGGGCGGGCTGAGCGTCGGCGTCGCGCTGACGGACGGGCCGGAAACGGACCGCGGCACCGTCACCGCTCAGGCACGGCTGCTGATGTCGTTCTGACCGCCAATCCGCGGGACGGCGTTCCGCCATCGCCCCGCACCGTTCGCGGAGCCCGCTCCCCGCCATCTCGCCGTTGCTCGGACAACCTTTCCAATAGCGGTTATGGTGTACGGCGACGGCGCCGCCTTCCACAAGGGGCTGAGCGTGCACGGCCTGACCTGGGCGGTCGGCATCCAGTGCACGCAGTCGGTCTTGCCCGGCCCAGGCCCCAGTAGAACCGCCAAAGTAGTGCCAGGCGATCTTGCCGGTATCCTTGCGTTCGCGAATAAAAAAATCTGCTGCAAATAAGGAAAAACCGCTCACAAGGAGCGGCTTCCAAGACATTGCCAAAAATTGTCGGGTTAAAATGGTTGCGGGGGCCACGCAACCACCGATTCTTGCGGTTGGCTGAGGCTGAAATTCCCAAGCTCGTAACGTGATCCGCTGCAAGAAGACAACAAAAGAGCGCCTTCTGTAATCGGGCAAGTTCGGCCATTCGACCGGCCATAAGGCCGTTTGTCGGGTTCTATTGCAAAATTTCCGCCTGTTCCGGACAGCGCCTGCCCGGCACGGATAGAGCAAGACGCCAGCCCCGCCTACCCTGGGTGAACACCGCCGTGAACACCACCGGCGGACAGAAAAGCCAAGTCAATGGGAGGTTCAAGGGATGAGCAGTCTGCGCACGCTCACGTCCGCAATCGTGTTTGCAACAGGACTCATGGCGTCGGCCGGCACCCATGCGGCCGAAACCGTGACGCTGAAGATCGCGCACTTCCTGCCCGGCGTGGCGCAGATGCAAAGGCAGGTCCTGGAGCCGTGGTGCGACGATCTCGGCCGGGAGTCCGGCGGCCGCATCCGTTGCCAGTTCTATCCCGCGCTGCAACTGGGCGGCACCGCGGCCCAGCTGGTCGATCTGGCGCGCAACGGCGTGGCCGACATCGTGTGGACGGCTCCCGGCTATTCCACCGGCCGCTTCCCCAAGACCGAGGTGCTGGAGCTTCCGGGCATGCTGCCGGTCGGCGGCGTCGCAGGCGGGCGGGCGATCTGGACCTTCCACCAGGCGCATCTCCAGGACGAATACGCCGCCTACAAGCTGCTCGCCCTGCATGGCGACGGCGGCATGACCGTCCACACCGCGAACAAGCCGATCGCCAAGGCGGCCGATTTCGCCGGGTTGAAGCTGCGCACGCCGAACCGCACCATCGCCCGCACCCTGACGGAGCTTGGCGCCACCCCCGTGGCGATGCCGCCCGCCCAGATGACCGAGGCGATCTCCAAGGGCGTGGTCGACGGTGCGTCCGCGGTCTGGGAGGTCATCGGCCCGACCAAGCTGGACGAGGTCACCCGCTTCCATCTGGAAACCTCACCCGACGAGCCCGTCCTGGGCGCCACCGTCCTGGCCCTGCTGATGAACAGGAAAAGCTTCGACGCCATGCCCGCGGACCTGAAGGCGATCCTTGAGAAGAACAGCGGCATGGTCCTCGTCGAGCGCTTCGGACGGGCCTGGGACGCCACCATCACCGCAACGCGCGACAGGGTGAAGGCACAGGGGCAGTCGGTCACGGTGCTGTCGGGCAGCGCCTATGACGAGGCGCTGAAGAAGCTGGAGCCGGTCACCGCCGAATGGATCGTCCAGGCGTCGGCGAAGGGCATCGACGCGGCCCCCCTCGCCGCCGCGGCCCGTCAGCTGGCCCCGCGGCCCCGCTGATTTCGGCGTCCCACCAACCAGGAACAACGAGACCAGACATGAGCACGGCCCCCCGCTATTTCGAACAGCCCGCCCGTTTCAGCCCGGCCGAATGGCAGGCCCGCGTCAAGCTGGCCGCGGCCTACCGCATCTTCGACCATCTCGGCTGGTCGGAGCTGATCTACAACCACATCTCGCTCCGGGTCCCGGACGAACCCGGCCACTTCCTCATCAACCCGTTCGGCCTGCATTATTCGGAGGTCCGCGCCTCCAACCTCGTGAAGGTCGATGTGGAGGGAAATATCGTCGGCCATTCGGACTGGCCGATCAATCCGGCCGGCTTCACCTTCCACGGCGCCATCCATGCAACCCTGCCGGATGCCCATTGCGTGATGCATGTCCACACCACCCAGACGCAGGCGGTCTGCTGCCTGGAGGACGGGCTGGCCTTCACCAACTTCTACGCCGCCCAGCTCTACGGCAAGATCGCATACCATGATTTCGAGGGGATCACCGTCCATCTCGACGAAGGGCGGCGCATCCTGGCCAGCGCCGGCGACAAGCCGGTCCTGCTGCTGCGCAACCATGGCCCGGTGGTGGTAGGATCCACGCTGGCACAGGCCTTCTCGCTGATGTGGCTGGTCAACCGCGCCTGCGAGATCCAGATGGCCACCCATTCGATGGGCCGGGCGCGGCCGATCCCGGTGGCGGTGCTGGAGAAATGCGTTGCCGACAGCCTGAATTTCAATCCGAAATACGGGGCCGGCGAAGACGCCTTCGCGGCGCTCACCCGCATCATCGACCGCATCGACCCGACCTACCGGTCGTGACGGACAAAGTCCAAGGCCCCGGCCCAAGATCCCGTTCCAAGGGCCTTGACTAATTAACATGTTAATCGCTTCATTGTTCGCGTGCTCCACAAGGGGATTCGCGAACAATGATTGGAAGCGGTGGGGACGGATGCGGTCGGGACGAAACGAGCCGGTCGGCCACCGAAGCCCGGCTGCTGGGGCTGGAGGCGGAACAGGCCCTGGCCTCCCAAGCCGGCGAACAGGCGGGAGAGTGGGTCACCAGTGACCCCGACTGCGCCTCGGAGCGCCTGTTCCGCAGCTACACCCCGCACCGGATGCGGGTGATCGGGCCGCCGCGCGATTTCCGCATGCGGCTGCGGGTCGGCTGGTCGGGAAGCATGGCCCTGCTGCGCTTCAACACCGGGGTGGAGCTGTCGCAGGTGCCGACCGGCCGCTTCATCCTGGTGACGACGCAGGTCAGCGGCTGGTCCGAGATCGACACGCAGGCGCAGAGCTTCAGCGGCGGCCCGGGATTGATGGTCGTCGATTCCGCCAGATCGCCAGTGAGGAAGCGCTTCAGCGCCGACAGCGAGCGGCTGCATCTCCGCCTCGGCACCGCGGCGCTGGACGGCCTGTACGAGCGGCTGGTCGGCAAGGCCCCCGTCCGGCCGCTGGAATTCGCGCCCTGCATCCGGCCGGGAACCGCCATGCAGGCCCGCTGGCGGTCGGTGGTGCGGATGGTGCTGTCCTGCACCGCACCATCCGCCGGGCCATCGTCCACCGGACCGGATGCGGCCGGCCACCCGGCCCTGCCCGACTTTCTCCGGAAGCAGCTGGAGGAGACCGCGATGCTGATGCTGCTGACCGGGCATGAGCACAGCGGGACGGAGCAGATGGCGGGCACGCCCGCCGCCGCCGCCCCGCGCCATGTCCGGGCGGCCGAGGAGTTCATGCGCGCCAACGCCGGGGAGCCGCTGACCCTGGCGGAGATCGCGGAGGCGGCCGGCGTCAGCATCCGGACCCTGACCGCCGGCTTCCGCAGTTTCCGCGACCAGTCCCCCATGCAGCAGTTGCGGGACATCCGCATGGCCGCCGCGCGGGACGATCTGCTGCAAGGCCCGGAAACCGGAAGCACGCGAACCGGGGGCGTGGCCGACATCGCCCTGCGCTGGGGCTTCGGCAATTTCGGACGCTTCGCCGGCGACTACCGCCGCCGCTACGGCGAGACGCCGTCGGAAACGCTGCGGCGGCGCGCATAGGCACCCTCAGGATCACCCAAGCAATGGAGACGGGACGTCGATGAAGACCTGCATCATCGGGGCCGGCGCCATCGGCGGCCTCGTCGGCATCCGTCTGGCCCAGGCCGGCTGTGACGTGTCGGTCCTGGCGCGCGGCGCCACCGCCGACGCCCTGCGCGCCGGCCCCTGGCGGCTCGCCACCGCGGACGGGCAGGTCACGGGGGCCGTCCGGGTGACCGATGACCTGACGGCGCTGGGACCGCAGGATCTCGTCGTCATCGCCGTGAAGGGGCAGTCGCTGCCCGGCCTCGCCCCGTCGCTGACGCCTCTGATCGGGACGGAGACCATGGTCCTGCCGGCGATGAACGGCGTGCCCTGGTGGTTCTTCCACCGCTTCGGCGGGCCGCTCGCCGGGATGCCGCTCGACAGCGTCGATCCCGGCCGACGGATCGCCGCCGCCATCCCGGATGATGCGGTCATCGGCTGCGTCGTCCATGCCACCTGCTCGGTTGCCGAGCCGGGTCTGGTGCGCCACGGCTTCGGCAACCGGCTGATCGTGGGCGAACCGGACGGCAGCCTGTCGCCCCGCCTCGGCAGGCTGGCGGACTGCCTGACCGCCGCGGGGTTCGAGGTCCAGTCCTCCCCGCGGATCCAGACCGACATCTGGTACAAGCTGTGGGGCAACATGACGATGAATCCGGTGTCGGCGCTGACCGGCGCCACCTGCGACCGGATCCTCGACGATCCGCTGGTCAGCGGCTTCTGCCTGTCGGTGATGGCGGAGGCGGCCGAGTTGGGCCGCCTCATCGGCTGCCCGATCGACCAGAGCGGCGAGGACCGCAACGCGGTGACGCGGCGGCTCGGCGCCTTCAAGACATCGATGCTCCAGGATGCCGAAGCCGGCAAGCCGCTGGAGATCGACGCGCTGCTGGGGGTGGTGAAGGAGATCGCCGGGCGGCTGGGGCAGGCGACCCCCAACCTCGACGCCCTGCTCGGCCTGACGCGGCTGATGGCGGGCACCCGAGGCCTTTACCCGGCAATGGACTGACCTTCCGAGACGGCCAGCGCGCCGAGCCGCGCACATCGCGCTTGACTGTTTAACATGTTAATGTTTAACTCGTTAACAGCATCATACGCCATCAATGAGCAACGCGCCGACAAGAGGACGGGCGGACCCTTCGGTCCGCCCAGTCCCCCGCGCATCGGTGGAGGAAACCCCATGCTGAAAACGATCCGGCCGGCGGCACTCGCCCTGGCCACGCTGCTGCCGCTTGCCGTCTCCAACCCTGCCACAGCCGCGGACGGCGTCTCGCTGAAGATCACGCATTTCCTGCCGCCGGGTGCGCCGGCGCAGAAGCAGGTGATGGAGCCCTGGTGCAAGGCCCTGGGCGAGCAGTCGGGCGGACGCATCACCTGCCAGTTCTATCCGGCGATGCAACTCGGCGGCACGCCGGCGCAGCTGGTCGATCTGGCGAAGAACGGCGTCGCCGACATCGTCTGGACCGCCCCCGGCTATTCGGCCGGCCGCTTCCCGATCATCGAGACGATGGAGCTGCCCTTCGTCGTGCGCGACGGCCAGTCGGGCAGCCGGGCGGCCTGGGACTTCTACCAGCGACACGCGGTGGAGGAGTTCGCCGCCTACAAGGTGCTGGCGGTCCATGTCGATGGCGGCGTCGCCTTCCACACCGCCGGCAAGCCCATCGCCGCGGTGGACAGCCTGAAGGGGCAGAAGCTGCGCGCCTCCACCCGCATGGTCTCCAAGCTGCTGACCGCGCTGGGCGCCACCCCCGTCAACATGCCGCCCGCCCAGGTGACCGAAGCGATCTCCAAGGGGATCGTCGACGGCGCCATGGGCGCCTGGGAGGTGGTGACGCCGACCAAGCTCCAGGAAGTGACCAAGTTCCACACCCAGCCGCCGGCCGGCCAGCCCTACTACTCCACCACGGTCCTGACGCTGCTGATGAACAAGGAGCGCTACCAGTCTCTGCCGGCCGACCTGAAGGCGGTGATCGACCGCAACAGCGGCCCGGCGCTGGTCGAGAGCTTCGGTCAGGTCTGGGACCGTGTGACCGCCGACACCCGCGCCCTGGTCGCCAAGGACGGCGGCACCATCCAGAATCAGGATCCCGCGGATTACGAGGTGATGCGCGCCGCCGCGGCGCCGGTCGAAGCCGAATGGCGCCAGGACATCGCCAAGCGCGGCATCGACGGCGCCGCCCTGGCGGCCGACGCCCGCGCGCTCGCCGCCCGCTGATCCCCCTCGCGGAGACCCTTCATCATGCATGAACCCATCGGAAGCCCGGACTTCCGGCCAAGGAGCGCGGGCGAGCGTGCCCTGCTGCTTGCGGCGAAAGGCTTCGCCCTGGCCGGCGGCGGCATCTTCATGGCGCTGATCGGCATGTCGCTGCTGTCCATCTTCGGGCGCAAGCTGGCCAACCTGCCGGTCACCGGCGACGTGGAGCTGATGCAGGTCGGCACCGCAGTGGCCGCCTGCGCCTTCCTGCCGCTCTGCACCATCCTGGGCGAGAATCTGCGCGTCGATTTCTTCACCGAAACCGCCCCGGCCTGGATGCGCCGGCTGCTCGACGCGGTGGCCGACCTGCTGCTCGGCGCGCTGGCCCTGCTGCTGGTCTGGCGCACCGGTCTCCAGGTGATCGACATCCGCGAGGCGGGAGAGGTGACGCCGCTTCTGGGCCTGCCGGTCTGGATGCCGATGCTCGCCATGCTGCCCAGCCTCATCCTGACGGCGCTGTGCGCGCTGACCCGCGGCTGGCGCGACCTGACATCCAACGAACGACAGACGGCCGGCACGGCGGAGGTGGCACGATGAGCGGGACCGCAATCGGACTTGCCGGCTTCGCCGGGCTGATGGGCATGCTGGCGCTGCGCGTCCACATCGGCGTGGCGATGTTCATCACCGGCGGCGCCATCTACCTGACCATCAACGACGGCCAGACCGCCGCCCTGCTGTTCACCCTCAACAACCTCGCCTTCGCCCGGCTGTCGAACTACGACCTGTCGGTCATCCCGCTGTTCCTGCTGATGGGCCAGTTCGCCACCCATGGCGGGCTGTCGAAGGCACTGTTCCGCGCCGCCGGCGCCCTGATCGGCCATTGGCGCGGCGGTCTGGCGATGGCCTCCACCGCCGCCTGCGCCGCCTTCGGCGCCATCTGCGGATCGTCGCTGGCGACCGCGGCCACCATGGGCCAGGTGGCGCTGCCCGAATTGCAGGCGCGCGGCTATTCCGGGCGGCTGGCGACCGGAACGCTGGCGGCCAGCGGGACGCTGGGCATCCTGATCCCGCCCTCGGTGCCGTTGGTCGTCTATGCGGTGCTGACGCAGGAATCCATCGGCAAGCTGTTCGTCGCCGCGGTGGTTCCCGGCGTCATCGCCGCGCTCGGCTATCTCGCGGTGATCGCGCTGATCGTGCGGCGCAACCCGGCCGCCGGCCCGGCCAGCGCCCCGTTGCCCTGGTCGGAGCGGCTGCGCGCCCAGCTCGGCGTACTGCCGGTGCTGCTGGTCTTCCTGGTGGTGATCGTCGGCATCTATGACGGCTGGGCCAACCCGACGGAGGCCGCCTCCATCGGCGCCGCCGCCTGCGGCCTGATCGCCTTCGCCTCGGGCGGCATGCGCTGGCCGCAGCTGGTCGCCAGCATCCACGGCACCGCCCAGGCGACCGCCATGATCTTCGTCGTGCTGATCGGCGCCGACCTGCTGAACTCGGCGCTGGCGGTGTCGCAGATGCCGGTGGAGCTGGCCGCCTGGGTGCGCGACAGCGGCATGCCGCCGCTGCTGGTCCTGTTCAGCATCATCGGCATCTACATCCTGCTGGGATGCGTGATGGATTCGCTGGCGATGATCCTGCTGACCATCCCGATCTTCTACCCGGTGGTGATGGGCCTCGACTTCTTCGGCATGGCCGCCGACGACAAGTCGGTCTGGTTCGGCATCCTGGCGCTGATGGTGGTGGAAATCGGCCTCGTCCATCCGCCGGTCGGCATGAACCTCTACGTCATCAACCGGCTGGCGCGCGGCGTGCCGATGCGCGAAACCGCCTTGGGCGTCATGCCCTTCCTGGCATCCGACCTGCTGCGCATCCTGCTGATCGTCTTCGTGCCAGGCATCTGCCTGTGGCTCGTCCATGCCTTCGGAGGCTGACACCATGCAAACCACTTCCCCTCAGGGAATGGTCTACGGCGTGATCCTGAACGACCGCCCAACCCTGGACCGCCTCGGCCCGGCCCTGTCGCAGCCACCCTACGGCGCGCCGCCGAAGGCGCCGATCCTCTACATCAAACCCTACAACACCCATGCCGGCAACGGCGCCGTGGTGCGGCTGCCGCGCGGGGCGGAGCGGGTGGAGGTGGCGGCGACGCTGGGCCTCGTCATCGGCCGCGACGCCACCGCCCTGGACGAGGCCACGGCGATGGACGCGGTCGCCGGGCTGCGCCCGATCCTGGACGTCAGCCTGCCCAACCCGTCGGTCTACCGACCGCCGGTGCGCGAACGCTGCTTCGACGGCTCCTGCCCGATGGGCGAGACGCTGCCCTACGCGGCAGTGGCGGCGGTGGAGGGGCTGACCCTGCGCACGCTGGTCAACGGCACCGTGGTGGCGGAGCGCGGCCTGTCCGATCTGGTCCGCCCGCCGGCCCGGCTGCTGGCCGAGGTGACCGGATTCATGACCCTGCGGGCCGGCGACATCCTGCATCTGGGGATCGCGCTGAACGGGCCGCAGGCCGGGGCCGGCGACCGCGTCCGGTTGGAGATCGACGGCTTCGCCCCGCTGGACATCGTCATCGAAGACGCCGCGGTGGAAGGAGAAACGCCATGAAGCGCGCCCGCATCCTGCTGGACGGCACGGTCCATGCGGCCGTCGAGGAAGAGGGACGGCTGCGGCTGTCCGACGGCCGCTTGGTTGCCCCCGAGGCGGTCGATTGGCTGCCGCCGGTGGAGCCGCGCACCGTCTTCGCGCTCGGCCTCAACTATGCCGACCATGCGAAGGAACTGGCCTTCAAGGCGCCGGAAACGCCGCTGGTCTTCCTGAAGGGACCGAACACCATCACCGGCCATCATGCCCGCACCCGGCGCCCGGCCGACGCCACCTTCATGCATTACGAATGCGAACTTGCGGTGGTGATCGGCCGCACCGCCCGCGACGTGCCGCGCGACAGCGCCTATGAAGTGGTCGCCGGCTACAGCGTCGCCAACGACTATGCCATCCGCGACTATCTGGAAAACTACTACCGCCCGAACCTGCGGGTGAAGAACCGTGACGGCTGCACGCCGCTCGGCCCCTGGCTGGTGGACGCGGCGGACGTGCCCGATCCGATGAACCTCTCGCTGCGCACGCTGGTCAACGGGCAGGTGACGCAGGAGGGCAGCACGCGCGACATGATCTTCGACGTGCCGCACCTGATCGCCTACCTGTCGTCGATCATGACCCTGTCGCCGGGCGATGTCATCCTGACCGGAACCCCGGAAGGGTTGGCGGACGTCATGCCGGGCGACACCGTCACGACCGAGATCGAGGGCATCGGCAGCCTCGTCAACCACATCGTCGCCGGTTGACGGGTTTTCAGACTTCCATCACCAAGCCGGGCCGAACCGGCCGCATTCCGGAGGAAAGCATGGGCACACTCGCACTCGCCGCCAAGATCACCCACGTCCCGTCCATGTACCTGTCGGAGCTGGACGGCCCGCACAAGGGGTGCCGCGACGCCGCCATCGCCGGCCACAAGGAGATCGGCCGGCGTTGCCGCGACCTCGGCGTCGACACCATCGTGGTGTTCGACACCCACTGGCTGGTCAATTCCGGCTACCACGTCAACTGCGCCGCCCATTTCGAGGGCGTCTACACCAGCAACGAGCTGCCGCACTTCATCAAGAACCTGCCCTACGCCTATGACGGCAACCCGGCGCTCGGCCATCTGCTCGCCCGCACCGCGACGGCGGCCGGGGTGAACACCCGGTCGCATTCGGAAACCTCGCTGACGCTGGAATACGGCACGCTGGTGCCGATGCGCTACATGAACGAGGATCGCCGCTTCAAGGTGGTGTCGGTCTCCTCGCTCTGCACCGTCCACGACCTGAAGGACAGCGCCACGCTGGGCCGCGCCGTCCGCCGCGCCATCGAGGAGGAGTATGACGGCACCGTCGCCATCCTCGCCAGCGGCTCGCTGTCCCATCGCTTCGCCCAGAACGGCGTGTCGGAGCAATACCTGCACAAGATGTGGGACCCCTTCCTGGAGCAGGTCGACCTGCGCGTGGTCGATCTGTGGCAGCGCGGCGACTGGGCGACCTTCACCGCCATGCTGCCGATGTATGCCGAGAAATGCTGGGGCGAGGGCTACATGCACGACACCGCCATGCTGTTCGGCGCGCTGGGCTGGGACCGCTACGAGGGCAGCGTCGACATCGTCACGCCCTATTTCGCCTCCTCCGGCACCGGCCAGATCAACGCCGTCTTCTCGGTCTGAGGCGGGAGGACGGAGCATGCCGCATCTGACCGTCGAGTACACCGGCAACCTCGGCGCCAAAGCCGACATTCCGGCGCTGCTGCGCAAGGCCAACGCCGTGCTGATCGCCCAGGGCGGCGCCTTTCCCATCGGCGGCATCCGCTCCCGCGCCATCCGGCTGGAGGATTTCTGCGTGGCGGACGGCACGGCCGACGACGCCTTCGTCCACCTGACGCTGAGGATCGGCAGCGGCCGCAGCGCCGAGCAGAAGAAAAAGGCCGGCGACGAGCTGTTCGCCATGGTCAGGGACCATTTCGCCGACCTCTTCGCCAGCCGCTTCCTCGCCCTGTCGCTGGACATCCAGGAGTTCAGCGAGGCCGGCACCTGGAAGCACAACAACATCCACGGCCGCTACAAGGCCGCTTGAGACGAGGCTTTCCCCATGCTCAGTCCCGATGCCGTCCGGGCCGCCGCCGCGCGCCTGCACGAGGCGGAGAACACCCGCGTCCAGACCCGCCAGATCTCGCTGGACCACCCCGACATCACCATCGAGGACGCCTACGCCATCCAGCGCTGCTGGGTGGAGGCGAAGATCGCCGGGGGGCGCAAGGTCATCGGCCACAAGATCGGCCTGACCAGCCGGGCGATGCAGCAGTCCTCGCAGATCGACGAGCCGGATTACGGCACCCTGCTCGACGACATGCTGTTCCCCGACGGCGGCGACATCGCCATCGACCGCTTCATCGCCCCGATGGTGGAGGTCGAGCTGGCCTTCATCCTGAAAGCGCGGCTGGAGGGGCCGAACGTCACCCTGTTCGACGTGCTGTCGGCCACCGACTATGTCGTGCCGGCGCTGGAGATCATCGACGCCCGCTGCCACCGCATCGATCCCGACAGCAAGCGCCCGCGCAAGGTGATGGACACCATCTCCGACAACGCGGCGAACGCCGGCATCGTCATGGGCGGCCGGCCGATGCGGCCGCTGGACACCGACCTGCGCTGGGCCGCTGCCCTGCTCTACCGCAACGGCGTGATCGAGGAGACCGGCGTCGCGGCCGGCGTGCTGAACCACCCGGCCAACGGCATCTGCTGGCTCGCCCGCCGCTTCGCGCCGCATGGCGTGGCGCTGGAGCCGGGGCAGGTCGTGCTCGCCGGCTCCTTCACCCGCCCGGTGCCGGTCAAGGCCGGCGACACGGTGCATGCCGATTACGGCCCCTTCGGCTCCATCGCGCTGCGCTTCGTGTAAGGTTTCAAGGAGGGCTTCGATGAGGAATCCGGAAAACGCCTTCAAGCGGGCATTGGCGGCAGGCCAGCCACAGTTCGGCCTGTGGCTCGGGCTGGCCGACGCCTATTGCGCGGAGATCGCAGCCGGGGCCGGCTTCGACTGGCTGCTGATCGACGGCGAGCATGCCCCGAACGACCTGCGCGGCATCCTGGCCCAGCTCCAGGCCGTCGCCGCCTATCCCAGCCATCCCATCGTCCGGCCGGTGGTCGGCGACGCGGCGATCATCAAGCAGATGCTCGACCTCGGCGCCCAGACCCTGCTGGTGCCGATGGTGAAGACGGCGGAGCAGGCGGCGGCGCTGGTCGCCGCCACCCGCTATCCGCCCGAGGGTGTCCGCGGGGTGGGCAGCGCGCTCGCCCGCGCCTCGCGCTGGAACCGCATCGGCGCCTATCTGGACGAGGCCGACGGCGAGATCTGCCTGCTGCTGCAGGTGGAATCCGCCCGCGGTCTGGAGAATCTCGACGCCATCGCCGCGGTGGAGGGGGTGGACGGCGTCTTCTTCGGCCCGGCCGACCTGTCGGCGTCGCTGGGCCTGCGCGGCCAGCCGGGACATCCGACCGTGCGCGCGGCCATTGAGGACGGCATCGCCCGCACCCGCAAGGCCGGCAAGGCCGCCGGCGTGCTGGCGACCGACGAGGCGCTGGCCCGCGCCTATCTGGCGGCCGGCGCCCTGTTCGTCGGGGTCGGGGTGGACACCACCCTGTTCGCCCGCGCCGCCGCCGACCTTGCCGCCCGCTTCCTCCAGCCGTCTTCCGAACCGACGACCTCTCCAGCGACAACCGCTCCGGTGCCTGGCGGCTATTGACCACCCCGCAGGATACCCTCCGCAGGATACCCATCGATGATCGACTTGACCGACAGCACCCTGCTGCGCGAGCGCTGCTTCGTGGCCGGCGCCTGGATCGACGCCGACGATGGCGGGCGCAGCCCCGTCACCAACCCGGCGACCGGCGCCACCATCGCCCATGTCCCCCGCTGCGGCGCCGGCGAGACCACGCGCGCCATCGCCGCCGCCGAGGCCGCCTTCCCCGGCTGGCGGGCGGAAACCGCCGGCCGCCGCGCCGCCCTGCTGCGCCGCTGGTTCGAGCTGATCCAGGAGAACCGCGAGGATCTGGCCCTGCTGATGACGCTGGAGCAGGGCAAGCCGCTGGCCGAGGCGCGCGGTGAGATCGATTACGCCGCCTCCTACGTCGAATGGTTCGCGGAGGAGGCGAAGCGCCTCTATGGCGACGTCATCCCGTCCCCCCTGCCCGACCGCCGCATCGTCGTGGTGAAGGAGCCGGTGGGCGTCTGCGCCGCCATCACGCCGTGGAATTTTCCGGCGGCGATGATCACCCGCAAGGCGGCGCCGGCGCTGGCGGCCGGCTGCACGATGATCGTCAAGCCGGCCGAACAGACGCCGCTGTCGGCGCTGGCGCTGGCGGCACTGGCCGAGCGCGCCGGCATTCCGCCCGGTGTCTTTTCGGTGGTGACCGGGTCGGCCCGGCAGATCGGCGCGGTGCTGACCGCCAGCGCGGCGGTGCGCAAGCTGACCTTCACCGGCTCCACCGAAGTCGGCCGGCTGCTGATCGGGCAATGCGCCGGCACGGTCAAGCGGCTGTCGATGGAACTCGGCGGCAACGCCCCCTTCATCGTCTTCGACGATGCCGATCTCGACGCGGCGGTCGCCGGCGCCCTGGCCTCCAAATACCGGAACGCCGGCCAGACCTGCGTCTGCTCCAACCGCTTCCTGGTGCAGGACGGCATCTACGAGCGCTTCGCCGCCAAACTGTCGGAGGCGGTGGCCGCGCTGACAGTCGGCAACGGGCTTGAGGACGGCGTGCAGCAGGGGCCGCTGATCGATGCCGCCGCCCTGGCGAAGGTGGAGGAGCTGGTGGCCGACGCCACCGGGTCCGGCGCCGCCGTGGCGGTGGGAGGGCGGCGCCATGCGCTGGGCGGCACATGGTTCGAACCGACGGTGCTGACCGGCGTCACCGCGTCGATGCGGGTGGCGGTGGAGGAGATCTTCGGCCCGGTCGCTCCCCTGATCCGCTTCACCGACGACGCCGACGCCGTGCGTCTCGCCAACGACAGCGACTACGGCCTCGCCGCCTATCTCTTCACCCGCGACCACGCCCGCGTCTGGCGCGTCGGCGAAGCGCTGGAATACGGGATGGTCGGCATCAACACCGGCCTGATCTCCACCGCGGTGGCCCCGTTCGGCGGGGTGAAGCAATCCGGCTTCGGCCGCGAAGGCTCCCGCTACGGCATCGAGGATTATATGGAGATCAAATATCTGTGCATGGGGGGACTATAAAGGACGTGCACCATGTAAAGCCCTCTCTCCCCTGGGGAGAGGGCTTATAGGCGCCCTTCTTAACCTGACTTCGGAGCCCTGCCTGCTCCCCGCCCCCTACTCCTCCTCGCCGTCCCCGTTCGGACCGCCCAGGCAATCGGCGAGTTCGTCGAGCAGCCCATACAGCGTCGCCAGCCGGTCGGCGCCGAAGGCCGCGGTGATCTCGGCATAGCGCCGTTCGCTGTGGGGGGCGATCAGCGTGATCATGTCGCGGCCGGACGGCGTGATCGAGATCTGGGCCGCTCGCAGGTCCTTGTCCTCTATGCCGCGCTGGATCAGCTCGCGCTTTTCCAGCGTGCGCAGGATGCGCGACAGGCTGGGCATGCTGATGCTGCTGACCCGTGCCAGTTCACCGGCGCGGAACCCGTCCGCCGTGGTCAGGGCGCGCAGCACCCGCCATTGCTGTTCGGTCAGGTCATGTTCGTGCAGCAGCGGACGGAAGCGCGCCATCACCGCTTCGCGCGCTTTCAGCAGCGCCATCGGCAGGGACCGGCGGAAGGCCCGCATCTCGCCACCGGAGTGCCCGGCCACCTCTGTGGGTTCCACCACCGGTCCGGCTGCCGCCGCGGCTTTTCTGGAAGGTCTGCCCAAGGCTCCGGCCTCATCTGGAAAGAATCGACGCATGTCTGGAGGTTTCCTGCACCATAGCGCGGCGGCCCCACGCAGGGAAAGCGCTTGACAGCACCGTCGCCCGATTTATATAACATGTTAAATATTAACAAGTCAAGTTTGCGCCGGGGCGCACCGCCCGCCGCGCCCCGGCCGGCCCTACCTCGGCCCACCCCGCCTCGGCCCAACAAGCGCCAACCAAACTCTGGAGTGAAACGCCATGGCATCCCTTTTCGAAACGAATCTCGCAACCGCGGAACGGCTCCTGACCCGCTTCCGGGATCGTCCGCTCGGCCATTTCATCGACGGGCGGGAGGTGCCCGGCCAGTCGGACCGGCTGTTCGACAACCTGTCCCCCATCGACGGCGGGATCATCAACCGGGTCCATGCCGGCAACGCCGCCGACGTCGATGCCGCCGCGACGGCGGCGCAGCGCGCCTTCCCCGCCTGGGCCGCCCTGCCGGGCACCGAGCGCAAGCGCATCCTGCACCGGGTCGCCGACGGCATCCTGGCGCGGGCGGAGGAGATCGCCCTGCTGGAAAGTCTGGACAGCGGCCAGCCGATCCGTTTCATGAGCAAGGCCGCCGAACGCGCGGCAGAGAATTTCCGCTTCTTCGCCGACCGGGCGCCGGATGCCGCCAACGGCCTGTCGCTGCCGGCCAAGGATCACCTGAACTTCACCGTCCGGCAGGCGCTGGGACCGGTGGCGGTCATCACGCCCTGGAACACGCCCTTCATGCTGTCGACCTGGAAGATCGCCCCGGCGCTGGCCGCCGGCTGCACGGTGGTCCACAAGCCGGCGGAGTGGAGCCCGCTGACCGCCATGCTGCTGGCCGAGATCATGGCTGAAGCCGGTGTGCCGGCCGGCGTCGCCAATCTGGTCAACGGGCTGGGCGAGGAGGCCGGCAAGCTGCTGACCGAGCATCCGGCGATCAAGGCGGTGGCCTTCGTCGGTGAATCGACCACCGGCAGCCACATCATGGCCCAGGGCGCCCCGACGCTGAAGCGCGTGCATTTCGAACTGGGCGGCAAGAACCCGGTCATCGTGTTCGACGACGCCGATCTGGATCGGGCGCTGGACGCCGTGGTGTTCATGATCTACAGCCTCAATGGCCAGCGCTGCACCTCGTCCTCGCGCCTGCTGGTGCAGAGCGGTATCCATGACGCCTTCGTCGAAAGGTTGGCGGAGCGCGTCGCCCGCATCCGCGTCGGCCACCCGCTGGATCCCGCCACCGAGGTCGGCCCGCTGGTGCACGAGCGCCATCTGAACAAGGTTCTGGGCTATTGCGCCATCGCGCGGGAGGACGGCGCGACGGTCAAGGTCGGCGGCATCCGCGCCGAAGAGGCCGGCACCGGCGGCAACTACGTCCGTCCGACACTGTTCACCGGCGCGCACAACCACATGCGCATCGCCCAGGAGGAAATCTTCGGGCCTGTCCTGACCGCCATTCCCTTCCAGGACGAGGCGGAGGCGGTCGCGGTGGCCAACGACGTCGCCTATGGGCTGACCGGCTATGTCTGGACCCGCGACGTCGGCCGGGCCAACCGCGTCGCGTTGAAGCTGGACGCCGGCATGGTGTGGATCAATTCGGAGAACAACCGCCATCTCCCCACCCCCTTCGGCGGCATGAAGGCCAGCGGCATCGGCCGTGACGGCGGCGACTACAGCTTCGATTTCTACATGGAGACGAAGAACATCTGCGTGGCGCTCGACACACACACGGTGCCGAAGCTCGGCGCCTGATCCACCGCGTTCACGCGATAGAGACCGGGGCGATGCGGCAGAGGGATCCCTCCGCCTGGGCCGCGGCACGGTTCGACGAGACATCCGGCTGCGGTAGATTGCACCGCAACTGGATGTCTTCGAGATGGACAAGGAACAGGAGCGTAAGCCCGAGGGGGCGCCGGATCTCGCCGACAACGCTGGCGCAGGCGCCCCCTCGGGCGCGGACGCCAGCACGCCCCAACGCTTTTCCGCCGCGCGCAAGGTGACGGCGGTCACGCGCCTGCTGCGCGGCGAGCCGCTGGAGATCGTCGCCCGCGAGTTGAACGTCACGGTGGCGCGCCTGTCGGAGTGGCGCGAGCGAGCCTTGGCGGCCGCCGCGTCCGCCATGAAGGAGCGCGAACGCGACGAGCGCGATGAGGAGATCGCGCGCCTGAAGGTCAAGGTCGGCGAGATCACCATGGCCAACGAGCTGCTGGAGGAAAAGATCGCCGCCACGGGCTGCTGGCACCGCATCGGGTTGGACGGCCCCGCACGCGCCCACACGACGGCACCATCGTCACCGAGATTGTGAACACGATGTGGGGGACCGACATGACCGAGACGGTCACCGTGGCCGAGGGCGTGGGGCGCGTCTTCATCGCGGTCGATCACGCCAACTCCGAGGTGGTAGGCATTCACGCCTCCAAGAGCGGCAACCGCCTGCACACTTCGGCAGCATCGGCCCAGGCGTCGCGGCTGGACTGAAGCTGCGCCACGACCACGGCTCCAACTACATGTCCGGCGACTTCCAGGCGGAAATCATGTGCTTGAGCATCGTCAGCTCGCCGTCCTTCGTACGCGAGCCGGAGGGCAACGGCGTCGCTGAGCGCTTCATCCGGACGCTCAAGGAGAACTTCCTCCGGGTCCACACCTTCGACACCGTCGAGGACCTGCGCCGCCCCTTGGTCGAGTTCGCCCACCACTGCAACGAAACCTGGCTCGTCGCCCGGCATGGACACCGCACCCCAGCCCTGGTGCGCGCCGACCAGCTCCAGGTTGATCAGATGCCCATGGCCGAGCTACCCTTGGCCGCCTGAATAAGCTCAGGCCCGGTGTCTCATTTCCGGGCCGCGGTACATACCCCCGCCATAACCCAGGCCAGACGCCGCCAGCAACCGCTCCGCCGCCAACTCGACGGCGCCTCGGCCATCTCCCCTCCGATACCCAGCCGAGCAGGAACGACCAGAAAACCAATTCACGGTTGATAAAACTTAACGATTCAAGCTACTGTCGGTCACAGGCGGAAACAGAGTTCGACCTTCGGCGATCCGGACAAGCGATACGATGCATGCAAAGGTTACCCACCTGCGGCGCTTCCCCGGCGTCCTGACCGGTGTCCTGGCCTGTTCGATCGCGCTCTGCCTGAACCCGGCAGACACGCTGGCCCGTGATGCCGCCGGGGCACCACCCTCCTCCCCCGCTCCCAAGGCGAAGCGGGGGGGGACCGGCAGTCCCTCGACGGTTCCCTTGACCCTGGCCGACGCCGTCTTTCTGGCGCTGCGCCACAACCGGACGATTCGCAGCGCCCATATTGACCGCATCGCGCAGAAATTCGATTTGCGGGTTGCCGAAGACCGGTTCGGCCCGCAGTTCGCCGTCAGCGGCAGCGTGATCCGGCAGCGGAGCGCCGGTCTCCGGACAACCGGCGCCGAAGTCGCGCCGTCGGCGACGATCCAGCTGCCGACCGGCGCGACCTTCGGATTCGCCTGGGCCAACACGCTGACGGAAGGCGGTGCCGGACGGACCCGCAGTTCGGTGGCGGAAATCAGCGTCAACCAGCCCCTGCTCCGCGGCGGCGGCGTCGAGGTCAACATGGCCCCGGTCCGCGCGGCCCGGCTGTCGGAGCGGATCAACCAGCTTCGCCTGAAAGCGACGGTCTCCGAAACGATCGCCCAGGTGATCCTCGCCTACCGCGACCTGCTTCGGGCGCAGGAGGAGGCGGCGCTGGCGGACGGCGCGGTCGGCCGGGCCCGCGACCTCCTCGCGGTCAACCGCGCGCTGATCGCCGCAGGCCGGATGGCCGAGGTCGAGGTCGTCCAGACCGAGGCCGACCTGGAGAACCAGCGGATCCGCGTGCTGGAAGCCGTCAAGGGACTCGATGCGGCCCGCCTGCTGCTTCTCGATCTGCTGGCGCTCGACCTTGGCACGGCGATCGTCGCCCAGGAGAGCACCAACCCCGCGAAAGTCGCGCCGGACCTGACGCAGGCGATGGACATGGCGCTGGCGGAACGGCCGGACTATCTGGGCCAGCGGCTGGTGGTCGAGCAGAACAGGCTCGGCGTCACCGTCACCCGGAACGAAAGGCTGTGGGACGTGTCGCTCTTCGCCACGGGCCGGCTTGGGCGGGAAAGCGTTTCCGGCGCCGGGGCGGAGTCGAGCCGCGTCTCCGACATGACGGCCGGCCTGTCGCTGGCCATTCCGCTCAACGGCTTGCGCCGGGACCAGCCTTATGTTCAGGCATCGACGGCCCTCCAGACGTCCGAACTGCAACTTGCGGCGATCCGGCAGGGGGTGGAGATGCAGGTCCGCAATTCCCTGACCGACATCAACATCCGCTGGCGCCAGCTCGAATCGGCGCGGCGGGCCCGCGACCTGACCCAGCGCGCCGTCGACATCGAGAAGGAGAAGCTTAAGGTCGGGCGATCCTCCAACTTCCAGGTGAGGGCGTTGGAGAATGATCTGCGGTCGGTCGAGAACCAGCAGCTCAGCGCGATGATCGGCTACCTGAACGCCCTGACGATTCTCGATATGCAACTTGGGACGACGCTGTCGACATGGCAAATCACGCTGGCGGACTGAATCACGGCCAGGGTCCCGACGAAGGCGGCCCCCGGCATGGCCGGCGCCCACGCCCGGCCTCCGACGCCATCCAACCCATGACGGCCCAACCCATGGTGGACGGTCCCATGGCCGGACCCGGGCGGCGGCGCGCCGCCATGGCCGGAATGGCGGCCGTCCTGGTTGCTGGGGCGGTCGCCATCGGGCTCGGATGGGGGCCGGCCATGCCGCCGGATGGCCGAAGCGACGGGCAAGGCGCGGCGCGGACGATCACGGTCGCGGAGGCGCCGGTCGTGTCGCGGGTGACGGTGCTGGGCACCGTCGCCGCCGGGCGGGCGGTTCCGGTCGTCGCGCCCTTCGACGGGGTGGTCCGGGAAAAGCACGTCCAGCTCGGCGACCGGGTCAGGGAGGGCGACGCGCTGCTGACCCTGGAGTCCGGAGAGCTACAGGGCCGGCTTCGCGACGCCCAGGCGAGCGTCCTGAAGGCGACGATGACGGCGGGCGCCCTGGCCCGCTGGGACGCGAGCCCCGACGTGCTGCGCGCCCGCCGCGCCCTACAGGCGGCGGAGGCCGGCTTGGCGGCGCTGGTCCGCCAGGTTGCGGAGACGAAGGCGCTTCTGGACCGGGGCATCGTGTCGCGCAACGAGCATGACGGGCTGGTCCAGCAGCGCAACGCGCAGACCCTGCTCCTCGCCGGGGCGCGGCAGGATCTGGCCGTCACGATGGAGCGCGGCAACGCCGACAACCGGACGCTGGCCGAACTCGAGCTGGAGAACGCCAGGGCGCGGCTGGACGATCTGCAACGGCAGGCCGACAGCGCGGTCCTGCGCGCGACCGCCGCCGGCATCCTGACCCGCCCTCCCCCGCCGGGACCGGGCATGCCGAATCCGGCGGCGGTCGAGCCGGGGACGCGGTTGGCGCGCGGCCAGCCGGCCTTCGCGGTCGCCGACACCGCCAGCTTGGTGGTCATCGGCAAGATCGACGAGGTGGACGTCAACCACATCGGGATCGGGCAGCCGGTCTCGATCACCGGGGACGCCTTTCCAGGCGCCCCCATCCCAAGCCGCGTCACCGGCATCAGCGCCGAGGCGGACCCGCAACCGGGCGCCCGGACGCCGATGTTCGAGATTCGGGCGACCTTTCCCGAAGACCGCGATTCGCAACGCCCACCCATCCGCATCGGCATGTCGGCGCGGATGACCATCGAATTCGCCGCCAACCCCCACGCCCTGCTGGTCCCGATCGACGCGATCCGGGGCGAGCCTGCGGTGCCGGCCGTTCTGGTGAGGGATCCCCGGTCGGGCGCCCCGCAGGAGCGTCGAGTCGTCCTGGGCGCAACGCACGAGAACGGCGTCGAAGTGCTTTCCGGCCTCGCCGTGGGCGACATCGTCATCCTTCCCTGACGGCGTTCGAGCCGCCGGCCCCTGGCACCGCCCGCTTTCGAACCCGCGACCTGCCTTGGCGAATGCCCGGATGCCCCGTTGCGCAGGGCCGCGCGGCTGCGATCTGTAAAATTTGATACACCTATAAAGTGTATAAAATTTGTTGCAAATCAATATGAGATGGTTCAACTTCAAAATTGCTCGCCATATGCGAGAAAATCATAAACGGGGGAAAACCATGTTGAATGCATCGATGCGCCGCAAATCTCGCCTGCTGGCGGCGGCCTTGGCCGGAACCGTCCTGGCGATGGGGGCCGGCGCGGCGCAGGCTGGCCTGCTGACCTCCATCACCGTGAAGAACAACACCGCCTTCGCGATGACCTTCCGGTCTCCGAGCGGCCAGATCCTCGGCACCGTGTCGCCGAATCCGCCCGGCGTGGCGCCGGCCAGCGGCGGCCAGTCGCTGTTCAGCGTCAACAGCTCCTTCACCGATATCGCGTCCATCCATTTCTATTTCGAGAATGGAACGCGCGGCTGCAAATTCGACACGTCCTACACCACGGGCGGCGGCTACACCCAGGCCGCGACCTCGTCGGGCAGCACCTTCGTGAGCTGCTCCGCTTCCATCACCGCGTTCAACCCGACGACGCACAATTATTCGATCACCTTCACGCTGAACTGAAAAAGGAATGGCGGACGTGCGATCAACACGTCCGCCATTCTGTTCCGCACCACTCTGTTCCGCATGGGATCGGATCGCGTAAAATCGGAATCGACTTGCAGCGTGACTCCGATCGCCGAACACAAGGCTACGGCTTCGCGCGTTTCCTATGAAACGCACGAAGTCGTAGACCCCGGTGAGCCAATAGATCCCGGCGAGCAATCTGATGGGCAGCGCGCCCCGAACCGGGCGCAAGCCGGGCGGTCAGAGCGTCATATCGACCCGCACCGAAGCGGCCTGCCTGTTCGCCTCCAGCTCCTTGCGGGCCTGCTGCAGGTCGGATGCCTGGGCGCCGCCCTTTAAAAGGGCGATCTGACCGATGTCCTTGACGTAGGAGCCGTCATGCACGGACGCCCAGGTCCCTTCGACGCCATGAATCCCCTTCACCAGCAGGTTGACGACCGGATCGCCGCTGTCGAGATTCTCCGCCGTCTCGCCCGGATGATCCCGCTGCATCGACGATTCATAGCCGACCTGGGTGGCGGCGCGATTCACGCGCCAGTTGTCCGACGCCCGCTCTTCCGGGCTGGCGGCATCCAGGAAGCGGACGCCGTTCCTGAAGCCGGCCGCCGGATCGCTCATGAAGCTGCCCGTCTCCCCCAGCCCCATCGCGGCGGCCTGCTGCTGCGACATGACGGTCCGGGCGAAGGCCTGCTCGTCGTCCGAGAACAGGCCGCCGCTGTTGCTGGCGATGGCATGGAGGGAGCGCCGGTCGAGGCCCTGGAACGCGGCGTCGATGTCCGCCTGGGTTCCCTGATTTTCCCCCATGCCCAGCGTGTGTCCCGCCTCCTTCATCCTGGCCAGATTGGCGTCGAGCGCCGACCGGGCGTCGCTGGTGACCTCGGCGAGGCTCCTTCCGGCCGATGCCGCTTGATTCGATGCGGTGGACACGGCACCGGAAAGCGTCACGACGACCGCCGGCTTGCCGACAGCCGCCGGGCCTGCGGTCTTGGGCGCCTCCGCCGGGGCCTTGCCGGCGATGAACGCCCGCGCCTGGTAAGCGCCGGCATCACCGACAACCGAGCTGACAACGGCCATCACGTCACCCCTTGCGATCGGGAAATTCTCAGAAGAAAAATACCATAAGGTTGTGCACGAGGCAACACGCACGTTGCGCGGCGCGCGAGGATCATAAACTTCCGGTAGCGGCATCCCGCCAACTGCCTCCTACTGGCTGCGCAGCGCCGCGATCGGATCGAAGCGCGCCGCCCGGGCGGCGGGATAGCTTCCAAAAAACAGCCCGACGACGATCGCCATCCCGCCCCCCAAGGGCAACGCCAGCGGCGCCGGGGCGAAGGGCCAGCCGAACGCCATGGCGAACAGCCAGCCGGCACCATAACCGATGGCGGTGCCGGCCGCGCATCCCACGCCGGACAGGATCAGCGCCTCCAGGACGAACATCACGCGGATGGCGTGGCGGCTCGCCCCGATCGCCATCCGCAAGCCGATCTCCGCCCGCCGCTCCATCACGTTCATCAGCATCACGTTCATCACGCCGACGCCGCCGACCAGCAGCGACACCGATCCGATTGCCAACAGCAGCAGGCTGTAGACGCGCATCTGCGCTTCCACCCCGACGATCATCCGCCGCGCCGTCTGCACCTCCACCCCCGGGGGTGGGACTTGGCCGCCGAGATACCCCAGGACGGCACCCGCCGCCGCCTCGTCACCGGCGCCCGGCGCGAGCTGGGCCGCGACACTGGTGATCCGCGGATCGCCGGCGAAGCGACGGGCGGCGGCGAAGGGGACGACGATCGACCGGTCGAGGTCGATGCCGAGGAGCGGGTTGGCCGGCGCCGGCTGCAGGATTCCCACGACCGTCAGCACCTGGTCGTTGACCGTGACGGCGGCGCCGACCCGCGCCGCCCGCCCGGCCTCCGCCATAGCCTCGGCCACGCCGCTGCCGATCACCGCGAACAGAGCATGGCCGTCGAGGACGGAGATGAAGCGGCCGGACAGGAGCGGCGCCTTGAGGATGGCGTGCAGCTCCTCCGTGCTGGCGACCAGGCTGGCGCCCATCTCGGCGCGCCCCGTCCGGACGCTCGCCCCCGTGGTGACGATCGCAACCGCCCGCCGGAGGCCGAGCCCCAGGCGGGGAAGGGCCTGCACCGCGGCAAGCGGGATCACCGCGCCGCCGCGGTCGTCGGATCGCGGCGTGATGGCGACGAGATCGACCCCCATCGCCTCGAACTGCCGCAAAGCCTCGGTGCGGGCGCCCTGCCCGATGTGAAGCATCGCGATCACCGCTGCCGTCCCGATGGCGATCCCGAGCAGCGCCAGCACCGTGCGGCCTCGCAACGCCCTCAGGTTGCCGGCCGCGTCGGCGGCGATTTCCCGCAGGATCGCCAGACGCCCCGGCGGCACGATGTCCACCCCCGTGGTCACGCTCCGTCAACCGCGCGCGGCCCGCCCCGGCTGTCGTCCAGGATCCGGCCGTCCCGCATCACGATCCGGCGCGGGCAGCGCGCCGCGATCGTTGGGTCGTGGGTGACGATCACGACCGTCACCCCGAGATCCTGGTTCAAGGCGAGGAACAGATCCATGACGCCGTTGGCCGCCCCGCTGTCGAGGTTGCCGGTCGGCTCGTCGGCCAGCAGCAGCGCCGGCCCGCCGACCAGCGCGCGGGCGACCGCCACCCGCTGACGCTGGCCGCCCGACAGCTCGTCGGGCCGATGGCCGGCCCGCCCGCCGAGCCCGACGCGGTCCAGCACCGCGGCGGCCAGCCGCCGCCTCTGCACCGCCGGCACCCCGCGGTAGAGCAGCGGCAGGGCGACATTGTCCAGCGCCGTCAGGCGCGGCAGCAAATGGAAGGACTGGAAGACGAAGCCGATCATCCGGTTGCGCAGCGCCGCCGCCTCGCGATCCCGAAGGCCGGCGACCGGCACTCCATCGATCCGGATGTCACCGCTGTCCGGCCGGTCGAGCAGGCCGATCAAATTCATCAGCGTCGTCTTGCCCGCTCCGGAGGCGCCGGTCAGGGCGCACAGCTCGCCACGGGCAAGCGACAGGGTGACGCCGTCCAGGACCGGAACGAGCCCCGGCTTCCCGGCGTAACCCTTCGACACATCCTCGATCTGCAGCATGCGGTCGCCCAGCGCGCGGAACACGCGGCAAGCCAATAGCAGCAACCCGCCATCAAGACAACCTCGACGCGACATCACCGGCCATCGGCACTCTTCATGGAAGCATCGAGGGCACCGCCATCCGAAAGCGCGCCGCAGCCGACAGCTACCGTTGCCTCTCGACCAGGGCGTCCGCGTAGGCGGCCTGGGCGCGCAGGATGTGCTGGGACAGCAGTTGCCCGAGCAGCGCCGAATCCCGATTCTCGAACGCTTCGATGATGCTGCGGTGCTCGCCGAACGACAAATCCTGCTGATCGCTGTGCGGGACCGAGAGATGGGCGCGCAACGCCGCCACCCGGCCGGAGATCGTCCGGTAGGCGTTCGCCAGATGCACGTTGCCGCAATGGTTGACGAAGCTTTCGTGGAAAACGGTGTCGGCGCGGGCGTAGGCCTTGGTGTCGCCGGCCTCGCGCGCAACCCGCATCATCTCCAGGGCGGCGGCCATGCCGTCCCGCGTCTCCGTCAGCGCCCTCTCCATGCAGCGTTCCAGCGCGCTGGTCTCCAGCAGCAGGCGGAAGGAGGCGAGCTGCTCGACGTCCTCCAGCGTCGGCTGGAAGACGAAGGTCCCCTTCTTCGGCACGATCACCACCAGCCCCTGCTGCTCCAGCCGGGTCAGCGCCTCCCGCATCGGGGTGCGGCTGACGCCGAGCGACAGCCCAACCGCGTCCTCCGACAGGGCTTGGCCGAAGGACAGCTCGGCGTTGACGATGGCGTCGCGCAGCCGCTCCTCGACGATCGTCGAAAGGGCCTTGGGAAGCTCGATCTGCAAGCGGGGTATCATTGTCTGTTCCACGGTCCGCCGGTTGCGCGCGCCCTGTCAGGCCTTCATCAGGCGGTCATCGAACCGCCGGGCCATCACGCAGAGATAATCCCTCCGCCCCCGAAGAGCAATATCTTCCATCTTGGACACTGTATCCAAGGTACAGGGTGTTGCACACAGTCACGCACCGTGATAGAGGGTATCCCCAGCAAACGGGCCGGCCAGACGCCGGAGACACGGAATCATGCGAGGGAAGACGCCGATGGAGATCGTGGCCACCCAGAGGATCCCGGACGCCGAGGGCGGCAGGCGATTGCCGGACGCGATGCTGGCGGATCTGCGGCAGCTTCTGGGCGCGCGCCTGGCTCTTGGCCTGGCGGAGCGCGAGCAGCATGGGCGGGGCGAATCCTACCACGCCACCCAGGCGCCCGACGCCGTCTGCTACGCGGAGAGCACGGAGGAGGTGGCGGCGATCCTGCGCCTCTGTTCCGCCCACGGCGTTCCGGTGGTGCCCTTCGGGGCGGGCACCTCGCTGGAGGGGCATGTTTCCGCCCTGCGCGGCGGCGTCTGCGTCGATCTCAGCCGCATGACGCGCGTCATCGCCGTGCGGGCCGAGGATCTGGACGCGACGGTCCAGGCCGGGGTGACGCGCATCCAGCTGAACGAGGAGCTGCGGGCCACCGGGCTGTTCTTCCCGATCGATCCCGGCGGGGAAAGCACCTTGGGCGGCATGGCGGCGACGCGGGCGTCGGGCACCAACGCCGTGCGCTACGGCACCATGCGCGAGAACGTGCTGTCGATGACCGTGGTGACCGCCGACGGCGAGATCATCCGCACCGGCAGCCGCGCCCGCAAATCCTCGGCCGGCTACGACCTGACGCGGCTGTTCGTCGGCTCGGAGGGCACGCTCGGCATCATCACCGAGCTGACCGTCCGCCTCTACGGCATCCCGGAGACCATCTCGGCCGCCGTCGTGCCGTTCGCGACGGTGGAGGCCGCCGTCGCCTCGGTCGTGTCGGTCATCCAGTGCGGCATTCCGGTCGCGCGGGTCGAGCTGATGGACACGCGCACCGTGCAGGCGACCAACCGCTACTGCGGCCTGTCCTACCGCGAGACGCCGACCCTGTTCTTCGAGTTCCACGGCTCGCCCGGCACCGTCGCCGAGCAGATCGCGATGACGAAGGAGCTGACGGCCGACCACGGCGCGCTGGATTTCGAAGCGGCCAGCGATCCCGACACCCGCGCGACCCTGTGGCGCGCCCGGCACGCCGTCCATTACGCGGTCCAGGCCATGCGCCCCAGCGCCAAGGTGTGGAGCACCGACGTCTGCGTCCCCATATCGAGCCTGACCCGCTGCATCGCCGAGACCCAGGCGGACATCGCGTCGGCCTCCTTCTTCGTCGCGATCGTCGGGCATGTCGGCGACGGCAACTTCCATCTCGGCCTCGTCATCGACCCGTCGGTTCCGGCGGAGCTGGAGGAGGCGGACGGCATCAACGACCGGCTGATCCGCCGCGCCATCGGCATGGACGGCACCTGCACCGGCGAACACGGCATCGGTTCGGGCAAGATCAAGTTCATGGAGCTTGAGCACGGCCGCGCCGTCCGCGTCATGCAGGCGGTCAAGGCGGCGCTCGACCCGGCCAACATCCTGAATCCCGGCAAGGTCCTGCCGGCGGCCTGACCGGCCGGCTCCTACCCCACCGGAAGCGCAACGCCTTCACAACAAGAACGGCCGACGCCGTCAATTCGAGGAAACATCCATGCAGAACACCCCGATTTCCCGCCGCCGCCTGATCGCCGGCGCCGCCACCCTCGGAACCGGCCTCACGCTCGGCGCCGGGATCGCCGGCCTGGGCATCGCCGGCTCCGGCCGCGCGCAGGCCGCGGCGCCGATCACGCTGCGGGTGTCCTCCTCCGCCCCGCCGGACCGTTTCGGCGCCCATTACCTGTGGTTCAAGCCGTTCCAGGAGGAGCTGGCCAAGCGCGTCGGCGACCAGATCAAGCTGGAGTATTTCCCCAACGGCCAGCTCGGCCGCGAAGCCGACGTCGTCAACCAGGTGAAGGGCGGCTCGGTGGACATGATGCTGACCGGCGCCTCGATCTGGGCCACCATGGTGCCGGAATTCGGGCTGCTGGATCTGGGCTTCCTGTTCAACAGCTACGACCATTGCGCCCGCGCGCTCGACGCCGGAGTCGGCGACGCCTACGACGCGATGCTCCAGGAGCGGGCCGGCGTCACCATTCTCGGCTGGGGCTTCCAGGTCGGCGCCCGCAGCATCTACACCAACAAGGAAATCGCCACGCTGCCCCAGCTCAAGGGCAACAAGCTGCGGGTGCTGCCGACCAAGGCCTTCATCGACACCTTCAACATCATCGGCGCCACCCCGACGCCGATGCCGATCAACGAGGTCTACACGGGGCTCCAGACCGGCGTCGTCGACGGCTTCGAGCATGATCCGGGCACGGTGCTGTCCTACAAATGGTACGAGGTGTCGCGCCACTGCCTGCAGACCCGGCACATCTACACGCCGTTGCTGGCCTACATCGGCAAGCGCGGGCTGGCGAAGATTCCGGCCGCGCTGTTGCCGCAGTTCCAGGAGGCCGCCGCCGCCGCGACCGCCGCCTGCCGGGCCGAGGTGCCGAAGGTCGAGGAGGAGGCGATGACCCAGCTGCGCGAGAAGGGCCTGACCTTCCTGGAGGTGAAGCCGGACGAGATGCAGGACCTGAAGCGCCGCATGAGCGAGCAGCTCTACACCGCCTACCTCAAGCAGTATCCCGCCACGGCGCCGCTGTTCGAGAAGATCAAGGCCAGCGCCTGACCGGTCCCCCGCCCCGCCCCCCTCTCCCAAGCGAGGTGACTGTCATGGACATAGCGTTGCCCCCGCGCCGGGAATACGCCGACACGGCGCTGACCGGGCGCGTGCTCGCCCGTTTCGTCACGGCGATCGAATATCTCGGCGCCGCGATCCTGGCGCTGGACATGGTCATCGTGGCCGCCTCCGTCGTGGCGCGGTACTACTTCCACGCCCCGTTCGACTGGGCGGAGGAGATCGCCAGCGGCCTGATGTCGACGATGATCTTCCTGGGTGCCGCCAGCGGTCTCGGCCGCACCCAGCATGTCGGCATCGACGTCGTCGTGAACCTGCTGCCCCCGCGCTGGCGGCCCTTCGTGGCGTCCGTCGCGGCCTGGGCCACCGCCCTGATGGCAGGCATGCTGCTCTACGCGACCTACGACCTGATGCTCGACACCCACGGGCAGACGACGCCGATCGGCCTGCCGCAATGGTGGTTCCACCTGCCGGTGCTGCTGGGCGTCGCCGCCATGACGGTGTTCGCGGTCAACAATTGTTTCAAGGCGGAGCCGGTGGCGCGCTGGCCGGCGTTGGCCGTCTGCCTGACCGTCGTCGCCGCCATCCTGGGCTGGAACGTCCTGCTGCCGGACAACACGGTGTCGCCGATCCTGCTGCTCTGCGTCACCGCGATCGGCGGGCTGGTGCTCGGCGTGCCGGTGGCCTTCGCGCTCGGGCTCGGGTCGATGTCCTATTTCCTGATGGATCCGTCGCTGTCGATGCTGATCTGGGCGCAGCAGGTGTCCTCGGGCGCCCATCACTTCGTGCTGCTGGCCATCCCCTTCTTCGTGCTCGCCGGCCTCACCATGGAGGTGAACGGCATGTCGTCGCGGCTGATCGAGCTGCTGCTGCGCATGATCGGGCGGTTCCGGGGCGGGCTGAACCTGATCGTCATCTTCGCCACCATGCTGTTCTCCGGCGTGTCGGGGTCGAAGCTGGCCGACATCGCGGCGGTCGGCGGCGTCATCATGCCGGCGATCCGCAAGACCGGGCAGGACGAGAACGAGACCGCCGGGCTGCTCGCCTGCACGGCGGTGATGGCGGAGACGATCCCGCCCTGCGTCAACCTGATCATCTTCGCCTTCGTGTCCAACATCTCGATCGGCGGCCTGTTCATGGCCGGGGTGATCCCGGCCGTCCTGATGGCGCTGTGCCTGGCCGGCGTCGCGATCTACGCCGGCACCCGCGTCGATCTCGACCGCGTCTTCGTCGAGGTTCCGCGCCGTCCGCTGCTGCCGCTGATCGGCGGCGCCGCGGTGACGCTGGCGATGATCCTGATGATCGGCCGGGGAGTCACCACCGGCATCGCCACCTCGACCGAGATCTCGGCCTTCGCCGTGATCTACGCCTTCGTGGTCGGCGGGCTGATGTTCCGCGAGCTGACGCTGAAGATGACGGTGGCCCTGTTCGTGCGGGCCGCCGCGATGACCGGCAGCATCCTGTTCATCGTCGCCGTCGCCTCCAGCCTGTCCTACGCCCTGACGATCGAGCGCATCCCCGACCAGATCTCCACCGCGATGATCGCGCTCGGCCAGCAGTTCGGGCCGCTCAGCTTCGTGCTGGTGTCGATCGTCATCATGTTCGGCTTCGGCATGATCCTGGAGGGCGCGCCCGCGCTGATCCTGTTCGGGCCGCTGCTGACCCCGATCGCCGGCGCGATGGGCATCAACCCGCTGCAATTCGGCGTCATCATGGTGATCGCGATGGGGCTCGGCTTCTTCGCGCCGCCGATCGGGGTCGGGCTGTTCGTCACCAACGCGCTGACCGGGACGCAGATGAAGAACGTCGTCCGGCCGATGATGAAGTATCTGGCGGTGTTGGTGGCGGCCCTGCTGGTCCTGGTCCTGGTGCCCGACGTCTCGCTGTGGCTTCCCCGCCATCTGGGGATGATCCGATGACGGCGCCACCGGAAGACTCCGCCCCGGTCCTGCGCTGCGCCTTCTTCCGGGGCCGGGTGTCGCCGGGTTGCGAGGCCGAGTTCGAGGCTCTGCTGGCCGAGCGGCTGGTGCCGCTGTGGCAACGCTTTCCGGGCGCGCTGGAGGTGCGGCTGCTGCGCCCGCTGGACGCCGACGACCACGCGCCGCCTCTGGCACTCGTGCTGTCCACCCGCTACCCGAGCCTCGCGGCGATGCGGGACGCCCTGGCCTCGGACATCCGCGAACAAACGCGGGAGCCGACGCGCGACCTGCTGGCGATGTTCGAGGGCGAGGTGTTCCACACCACCTTCGCCGTCCAGGATTGCGGCATGACCCCGCTGGGCTTGGCCGCTTCATGAAAACCGGGCCGGCGCCTTCCCGCGCCGGCCGCGCAGAACGGGACGCCGTCATGAATTCCGCGAAGACACTGAAGCAGCTCCTCGACCGGGGCGAGATCGTCATGGCCCCCGGCGCGCAGGACGCCCTGACCGCCCGCCTCGTCCAGGCGGCGGGCTTCCCCGCCCTCTACATGACGGGGTTCGGCGCCACCGCCGTCCGGCTGGGCACGCCGGATCTGGGGCTGATGACCCAGACGGAGATGACGACCCACGCCCGCGACATGGCGCGCGCCGTGACCATCCCGATCATCGCCGACGCCGACACCGGCTATGGCGGCCCTGCCAACATCGAGCGCACGGTCCGGGAATACATCCAGGCCGGGGTGGCCGCCGTCCATTTCGAGGACCAAATGGCCCCGAAACGCTGCGGCCAGTTGGCCGGCGTCAAGCTGATCTCCGCCGAGGAGAATGTGCGGCGCCTGAAATGCGCCCTCGCCGCGCGCGGCACCGACGATCTGCTGGTCATCGGCCGCACCGACGCGGTGGCGGCGGTGGGACCCGACGAGGCGATCCGCCGCGCCAAGCTGTACCAGGACGCCGGGGTCGACCTTGTGTTCGTGGACGGCATCAAGACGATCGCCGAGGTCGAGGCCGTCGCCCGGTCGGTCGAGGGACCGAAGGTCGTCAGCATCGTCGACGGCAACGAAACGACGGCGCTGACGGCCGCCGACCTTCAGGAGATGGGCTTCTCCGTCGTCTTCTACGCGGTGTCGGCCCTGTTCTCGGCCACCCGCGCCATCGCCCAGACGCTGGCGGCGCTGCGCGCCGAAGGGACGCCGAGGTCGCGGGAATCCGCCATGATGACCTATGCCGACTTCAGCGCCCTGGTCGATCTACAGCGTTTCAAGACGCTGGACGATGATTTCGGCTGGTCATGATCCCGCGACCGCCTTCCGACCCGGGATGACGGACCCTCAATAGCCGAAGGCGCGGGGGTATCGTGAACCGCGCCGGGATTGTCGGCGGCCATTGTTGAACCGCGCCGGGAAACCCGGCGCGGTTCACGCTTTCTTGGCGGCGGCCAGCGCCTTCGGCGCGACGGTCTTCACCAGCGGCCGAAGAAGAAGGAGAACCACAGCTCCACCATCAGCAACACCGCCGACGCTCAGCGCACCAGCGCCACCGGCTCCCCATTGTCCGGATGGGGGATCACCGCCATCGGCAGGCCGTAGACGGCGCCCAGCCGGTCGGGCGTCATGATCTCGGCCGGGGTCCCGCGATCGATCAGCCGCCCGCCCCGCAGGGCGACGATGTCGTCGCAGAAGCGCGCCGCCATGTTCACGTCGTGGAGCACCGCGACCACCCCGATGCCACGCTCGCACGACAGGCGGCGGACCAGGGCCAGCACCTCCACCTGGTGGGCGACGTCGAGCGCCGAGATCGGCTCGTCGAGCAGCAGGCAGCCGGCGTCCTGCGCGATCAGCATGGCCAGCCACACCCGCTGCCGCTCGCCGCCCGACAGGCTGTCGACCAGCCGGTCGGCGAAGGGCACGGTATCGGTCAGCGCCAGCGCCTCCTCCACCTTGCGGGCGTCCTCCGCCCGGAAGGCGCCGAGCGCGCCGTGCCAGGGATAGCGGCCGAGCGCGACCAGTTCGCGCACCAGCAGACCGGAGGCCGCGGGCATGTGCTGCGGCAGGTAGCCGATGCGGCGGGCAAGCGCCCGCTGCCGCCAGCGGTCCAGCGGCTGGCCGTCGAACAGCACCCGCCCGCCGCTGGGTTTCTGCTGGCGGGCGAGGATTTTCAACAGGGTCGATTTGCCGGAGCCGTTGTGGCCGATCAGCGCGGTCACCCGGCGCGCATAGAGGTCGCAGGACGGCAGGTCGAGCAGGAGGCGCCCCGGCAGGGCGAAGCGCACCCCGTCGAGGTGGAACATCGGCTTGATCGCTGACGTCATCCGGGGGTCCCGCGGTCTGGAGAGGCTGTCGGCGGGGTGCGCCGCCAGTAGGCGACGGCGAGCATGCGGTCGCGGTCGACACCGCGCCCGCGCAGACACGCGCGCAGCCGGGCGAGCTCGTCGAATTCGCAGGCGACCCACGCGAACAGGGTGGCGCTGTCCGCCGGGAGGGTCAGGGCGCGCACCGCCTCGACCAGCGGACTGGCCGCCGCGGCGCTCCGGCGATGCAGCCAGCGGATGGCGACCCCCGCGGGGGCCTGGAGCGGCAGCTCGTCCGTCGCATCCTCCACCTCGATCAGGGCGGTGCCGCAGGCGTCGTCGGGCAGTTCCTCCAGGATGCGGGCGATGGCGGGAAGCGCCGTCTCGTCGCCGGCCAGCAGGTACCAGGAGGCCGGAGAAACGCCGAGCCCGTAGGGACCGGACATGCCGCAGAGGTCGCCGGGCCGCGCCCGCCGGGCGAAGCCGGCGCCGGGAGCCTCCCCGGAATGGCCGTCATCCCCGTGAAGGACGACGTCGATGTCCAGCTCGCCGGCATCGGCATCGACGCGCCGCAGGGTGTAGTAGCGGACCGCCGGCCGCCGCTCGGGTTCGGGCAGGACCGGCCGTCCGTCGGGGGCGGGGCGCGGCCAGGACGGCACCTCCAGCCCCGGCGGCGGCAGATAGAGGCGGACATGCAGGTTGTCCGAGCCGGCGAAACGGCCGAGATCGAGGCCCCGGAAAGTGATGCGGCGCAGGCGGGGGGTCAGGTCGCGGACGGCGGTGACGCGGATTTCGCGGAAATCGGCGAACAAGGCCCCGGTCTCGACGTCGCCGGTCCAGACGATCGCCGCGCCCTCCCCGAGCAGGCCGAGCAGATGCTCGGTGACGGAGCCGCGGAACCGCTCCAGGAGGCCACGGTCGCCCGATTCCACCCGCAGGCACAGGGCATCCGTGCCCACGGTCAGCGTCAGGCGGCCGAACGGCCCGTCCGCCGTCCGGCGGTCGCCCTCGCGGGTGAAAGTCAGCCCATAGGGCTCGGAGGCGACGACCAGCCAGTCCGCGGCGGCGGCGGGGGTGCCGGGAAGGATGTCTTGGGAAATCACGGTGTCGCAGAAGACGCGGGGCATCAGCGCCGTCCCAGAAGCCAGAGGAGGAAGGGGCCGCCGATCACGGACGCGAGCAGCCCGGCCGGCACCTGATAGGGGAAGATCACGCCGCGTCCGAGCCAGTCGGCGGCCAGCATGACCAGTCCGCCGAGCATGGCGGAGCCGGCGAGATGGGCCGCCGCCCGCTGCAGGCCGAGCATGCGGGCGAGGTGCGGCCCCATCAGTCCGACGAAGCTCAGCGGCCCGACGATCAGCGTCGCCGCCGCGGTCAGCAGCGCCGACAGGCTGAACAGGAGGACGCGGCTGAGCGGCGGGCTGACCCCCAGCGCCGCCGCCACCCCACCGCCGAGCGGCAGCAGGTCCAGCCAGCGGGCGACGAAGGGGATGACGGCGACGGCGGTCAGGGCCAGCAGCGTTGCCGCCAGCGCGTCGGTCCGGCCGGCCATGTAGGTCGAACCGGACAGCCAGGTGACGAGCGTCTGCAGGCGTGGATCGTGCCCGGCCATCAGGACGGCGACGACGACGCCGGAGATGGAGCTGGTGGCGATCCCGGCCAGCAGCAGCCGGTCGGGCGAAAAGCCGTCCCTGCGGCCAAGCGCCAGCATCGCCGCCAGCACCGCCGCCGCCCCTGCCCCGCCGGCCAGGATCTGGGCGCCGCGGCCGGGGGCGTCGGCAGAGAACATCAGAACGATCACGCCGAGGATGGCGCCGGAGGACACGCCGAGGATTTCCGGCGCCGCCAACGGGTTGCCGGTCATCCGCTGCAGCGTGGCGCCGGCCACCGCCAGCATCGCCCCGCCGGCCAGCGCGGCCAGCGCCCGTGGCAGGCGCCAGGGCTCCAGCACGGCAAGGTCGTTGCCGACGCTCCACTCCCAGCCGTCCGGACCGCGGCCGGCGGCGACCGCCACCCACAGGGCCAGCGGCAGCAGCAGGGCGCCGACGACGAGCGGCACGGCTGGCCGGGACGCCCGCGGCGGCGGCGCGGCGGCGGCCGTGACCGGCGGTGCCGCCCTGCGCAGGCGGGGCAGCAGCCAGAGCAGCATCGGCACGCCCAGCACCGCGGTGACGGCGCCGGTCGGCAGTTCGCGGTAGGTGACCGGGGCCAGCAGCACCAGGGCGTCGGTCGCCCACAGCAGGGCGGCGCCGCACAGCGTCGCCCAGAGCAGGCGCGGACCCAGCCGGCGGGCGCCGGCCATGCCGGCGATGGTCGGGGCGGCCAGCCCGACGAAGCTGACCACGCCGACGGCGGCGACGCTCAGCGCGGCCAGCGTCACCGCGATCGCCAGACCGGCCAGCCGGGCGCCCGCCACCGACAGGCCCAGGCTGCGCGCCCCGCCCTCGCCGAGGCCGAGCAGGATCAACGGGCGCAGCACCAGCGTGGCGGCGAGCGCCAGCACCGCCAGCCGCGGCGCCAGGAAAGCGGCCATGCCCCAATCCTGCTGGTCGAGGAAGCCGGCGCCCCACAGGAACAGGCCGATCAGCAGGTCGTGGTTGAACAGCACCATCACGCCGCTGACCGACCCGGCGTAGAGGCTGAGGACGAGCCCGGCCAGAACGACGGTGACCGGCGACAGCCCCTTGCGCCAGGACAGCGCCAGCAGCGCCCCCGCCGACAGCCCGGCGCCGGCCAGCGCCACCCATTCCCGCCCCAGCGCCAGCACGTCGGGCAGCCACAGCGTGGCGACGGCGAGCGACAGGTGGGCGCCGGCGGAGATGCCGAGGGTGGCGGGCTCGGCCAGCGGGTTGCGCAGGACCTGCTGCAGGATGGCCCCGGCGAGCCCCAGCGCCGCCCCGATCAACAGGGCGACCGCGAAGCGCGGGAACAGGACGTAATGTACGGTGAGCTGGTCGAGCCGCGCCGGGTCGGGAGCGACGAGCGCCCGCCACCACAGCTCCGGCGGCAATTGCCGGCCGAGGGCGGTGACGGACGCCAGCCCGGCCAGCAGGAACAGGCCTGCGACCGGTCCGGCAGGGCCGAGGCGGCGGGACGGGGATGCCATCGCGGTGTCAGTCATGATGCGGCGCCAGCCTCTCGCCGAGCAGGCGGGCGAAACGCTCCGCCGTCGGCACGCCGCCGTAGAACAGGATGGGCGGCAGGATGGTGACCCGGCCTTCGCGCAGGAAGGGCAGCCCGGCGAACAGCGGCAGGGCGGCCAGCGCTTCCAGCGCCCGCCAGCCCTCGCTGCCGATGTTGACCAGCCCGGCGTCGGGGCGCCCGGCCAGCCGGTCCATGGTCACCGTGGCGTGGCCGTAGGGGCCGCTGGGGCCGGTCCAGGCGTTCGCGATCCCCAGCCGGTCGAGGACGTCCTGATAAAGGCTGTTGCGCCCGTGGATGAGGACGCGCCGCCCGTCGAGGACGCTGAGGACGTAGAGCGGGCGCGGCTCCCATCCCGACAGCCGGTCGCGCGCCGCCGCCAGCGCGCGGTCGAGCCGGGCGACCGGCTGTTCCGCCGCCTCCGGCACGCCGAGGCCGGCCGCCAGCCCGCGCAGCGAGGCGATGGCAAAGGCGAGTTGTCCACCAGGCTGCCTGTCCTCGTCGGACCGGGTGTCGAAGGACGGGTAGAGGGTGACAGGGGCGATCCGTTCCAGCCGGCCCTGCACCGCCGACAGCATGCCGTCGCTGACGAACCGCGCCGGCGCCAGCCGATCGAGCAGCTCCAGGTTCGGTTCCGCCCGCGCGCCGATGTCCGGAACGCCGTCCGGCACCGCCGGTTCGACCACCGCCCGGCGGTAGCGGTCACGCTCGGGAATGCCGCGGGGCACGATGCCCAGCGACAGCAGGGCCTGCGCGCTCGTCCAGTCGAGCGCGCAGACTCCGCCGATCGTCTTTCGCTCCGCCGAGCGTGCGCGGCCGGCCATCAGGCCGATCGGCAGCAGAGCGGCGGTGCGGAGGAGCTGGCGCCGGACGAGGGCATGGTCGATGCCTGGCATCGGTGGCAAGGGCCCGGCCTTACCAGCTGTATTTCAGCGTCGCCAGGATCTGGCGGCGGTTGCCGTACAGCACGGTGTTGTCGTAGAAGCCCGCCGAATAGTATTTCTTGTCGGTCAGGTTGCTGACGTTGAGCGCGGCGCTGGCGCCCGCCAGTTCCGGACGCAGGACGCCCAGGTCGTAGCGGATGGCGGCGTCGAACAGCGTGTGTTCGGGGATCGTCGCGGTGTTGGCGATGTTCTTGGACGAGCCGATATAGCGCACTCCCGCCCCGAGGCCAAGCCCGTCGAGCGGACCGGACTGGAAGGTGTAGTCGCCCCAGGCCGAGGCCATGTGGCGCGGAATCCCCTTGGGCCGCAGCCCGACCGAGCTGGTGGAGGAACCGACGGCGGGGTTGTCCTTGGTGATCTCGGCGTCGATGAAGGCGTAGGAGGCGATCAGGCTGAACGCCTCCGTCAGCGCCATCTTACCCTCCAGCTCGACGCCGCGGCTGCGGATCTCGCCTTCCTGTACGGCGTAGCCGCTGTAGAGCGGGTCGTTGGTCACGACGTTCTGCTGGGTGATGTGGTAGAGCGAGGCGGAGATGAAGCTGTTCCAGCCCGTCGGCTGGTACTTCACGCCCACCTCGTACTGCGTGCCGGTGGTCGGCTGGAAGGTGCCGCCGCCGCGTTCCGGCGCCAGGGTGCCGGTGGTCGGCTGGAACGAGGTCGCGTAGCTGACGTAGGGCGCGATGCCGTTGTCGAAGACGTAGCCGAGGCCGGCGCGCCCGGTGAAGTCGTGGTCGCGCGTGGTCTGGAAGCCGTTGGAGAGATAGTCGACCTCCTTGCCGACCACCCAGTCCTGACGGCCGCTGAGCGTCAGGATCCAATTGTCGTAGCGCAGCTGATCCTGGAGATAGGCGCCGATCTGGGACAGCTTGCTCTTCCCGTTCACCCAGGGGTCGGCGTAGATGAACTCCGTCCCCGGATAGGTCGGGTTGAAGACGTCGACGATCAATGAATTCAATGAGTTTCGTCGCGTCTCCTTGCCGGAGTAGTAGCCGTAGTCGACACCGGCCAGGATGGTGTGCGAGACGGGGCCGGTGGTCAGTCTGCCTTGGACGTTGCTGTCGACCAGGTAGGTGTCAGTGCTCTTCGGACGATCCTGCAGCCCAACCGGGTAATAGCGGCCGTTCACCAGCTCGACCGGCCATTCGGTGCTGAAGGCGGACTGGAAGCTCACCCGCGAATGCATGTAGCGGGCGTTCTGGTGGATCGTCCAGCTCGGGCTCAGCTCATGCTCGATCTCGTAGCCGATCGACGTGTTCTTCACCCGCCAGTCGGACACGCCCGGGACGCCGAAATAGAGATCGGTGCCGATCAGGTCGAGCGCGGCGCGCGGGATGCTCTGCTCCGTCCCGCTCATCTTCAGCGTCTGGTAGCTGGCGAGCAGGGTCATCCTGGTCTTGTCGGTCGGCTTGAAGGTGACGGCCGGCGCGATGTAGAAGCGGTCGTCCGGCGCGTGGTCGATCTGGGTGTCGGACAGGCGGCCGAGCCCGGTCAGGCGGTACAGCACCTTGCCCTCGCCGTCGACCGGCCCGCCGAGATCGAAGGCGGCCTGACGGCGCTTGTAGCTGCCCGTCTGCAACTGGATTTCGTGCAGCGGCGTCGCGGTCGGCCGCTTGGTGGTCAGGTTCACCACGCCGCCGGGCGAGGTCTGGCCGAACAGGACCGACGAGGGTCCCTTCACGACGTCGACGCGCTCCAGCCCGTAGGGCTCGAAATTGGTGTCGTAATTGTTGAAGCCGGTCCGCAGGCCGTCGCGGTAGATGCCGAACAGGTTGAAGTCGCGAAATCCGCGCATCGAGAAGTCCGGGGCGCCGGGGCCGCCCGGATAATCGACCACGACGATGCCGGGCGAGTAGGCGACCGTGCCGCCGAAATCCTGCACGGCGCGCTGGTCCAGCTCCTCGCGGGTGACGACGGAGATCGTCTGCGGAATCTCGACGAGCGGCGTTTCCACCTTCGTGCCGACGGCGCTGCGCGTCGCGACATAGCCTTCGGTGCCGCCGACGACACCCTGGACGGTGATCGGGGCGAGAACCGTGGTGTTGCTGGCCAATCCGCTGTTGGCCGATCCGCTGTTGATCGATCCACCGGCCGGCTGCTGCGCCAGGGCGGCGGTCGGCTGCTGTGCCAAAGCCGCCATCCCGACCATCGTCGTCGCCAGCAGGAAAGCCTTCGGACGCCCGCGCTTGCCCGTTGCCGGACGACCGGCCGGTGCGGCCGGCCCAACCCCAATCCCCATCTCCAAACCCCCGAATGACGCTCGATCCGGCGGGTTCCGCGTCCTGCGAAACCCGTCTTCTGGCTCTAAGACGAAGGGGGTGGGCGGAACTTAAGGGGATTTTTCCGCCGACGTGAATTTTTCCTGCACGACCATCCCCGCAGTCAGCCGGAGCAGATGGTCGGCCGCGTCGAAATAGCGGTCGTCGTGCGAGATGACGATGATCGTCTTGCCCATCGCCTTCAGGCTCGGCAGCAGCTCGGTGTAGAAGATCCGGCGGAAGGCCGGGTCCTGGTCGGCGGCCCATTCGTCGAACACCAGCACCGGCCGTCCCTCCGTCCAGGCCTGGAGCAGGGCCAGCCGCTTGCGCTGTCCGGTGGACAGGTCGGTGGTGCTGAACACCCCGTCGACCAGGGTCACCTTGTGGGCGATCTCCAGCCGTTCCAGATAGGCACGTGCCTCCTCCGGCACGTTTCCGCCCGCCTGGATCAGGTCGTCGAACAGGAAGTAGTCGGCGAAGACGGTGGTGAAGAGCTGGCGGTAGTCGTCGCGCGTCTCCGGCGTCACCGGGCGGCCGTTCAACAGGATCTCCCCGTCCTGCGGGGCGTAGAGGCCGAGCAGCATCTTGATCAGCGTGGTCTTGCCGCAGCCGTTCTCGCCGACGATGAACAGGATCTCGCCGCGCCCGACGCGCAGCGACACGGGACCGAGCACGAAGGGTTCCACGCCCGGTCCGGCCGGCGGGTAGGCGTAGCGGGCGTCGCGCAGCTCCAGCGAGTCGATGGTTTCGGGCGGCCGCCCGTCGTCCTTCATCAGCAGATGCGGTTCGGGCGAGGCGAAGGCCGCCGACAGCTCGGCGATGCGGCGGAAGGCGACCTGGGCGCGGCTGACGATGGGCAGGGTGCCGATCAGATGCTCCAGCGGCCCCTTCATGCAGAGCAGGACCAGGATGAAGCCGCTCAGCGTGCCGCGGTCGGTGCTCGGCCACAGCGCCTCGACGCCGAGTGCCACCCCGATGACGATGAAGAACAGGGTGGAGCCGAACCCCTTGGCGACGACGAAGAGGGTGATCGAGCGGATTTGAACCTCGCAGATGCGGTCGATGGTTCCGCGCAGCGCCTCGCTCTGCAGGCGCAGTCGGCGCGGCCGGTTGATGCGCAGCTCCTTCGCCCCCTCCGCCAGCGAGCGGTAGTGCTTCTGCAACGCGTCCTCGTGGGCGCGCGCCTCCTGGAAGCCCGCGATGCCACGGGCGCGCGCGGCATACTGCACGGCACTGCCGATCAGGATGGCCGCCGCCGTCGCCAGGAACATCGGCCAGGACAGCAGCGCCAGATAGACGAGGCTGCCCAGCGTGACGCTGAGCGACACCGCCAGCGGCGCGAAGACGAAGGCGAAGTCGCTGATGGTGTCCACGTCGTGGGTCAGCACCGGGATCAGGCGGTGGCTGCGGTGGTGCTCCAGCCGGTCGATCGGCGCGGTCAGGATGCGGTCGCCCAAATCCTTGCGCAGCCGCGCGATGACCTGCTGCCCGATCCGGTTGGTGCCGATGTCGGACAGGACCGAGCCGGCCAGCGCCAAGGCGCACAGCCCGGCGAAGGCGAGCAGGAGCCCGGCGCCCGGGCTGTCCCCGGCGTGCAGGATCCGGTTGATGGCGGCCAGCAGCCCGGTCACGCTGAGCCCGCCGAGCACACCCAGCAGGGTGGCGGCGGTCAGCAACGGCCAGAAGGGGCGCAGGAGGTGGAGCAGCGCGGAAAAGCTGGAACGGGGAGACGTCGGCATCGGGGTTCCTGAGGGACGGGGACGACCGGCCACGCGACGCCCCCGCCGGGAAGGCGGACGCGCACGGCCCTGACGACTAGGACGAACGAGCGGCACAAAACTGAAGCGGCACCTCCGGAGCGGTCGCGGAGACCCCGCCCGCCTTGCAGTGTGATCCCGGTCTGCCCTATAGCTGGCACACGATTTCCGGAGCCGAGCGCGCCCGTATGCCTCCGTCCCATCCTTCCGACGACGACCGCGTGACCGAAGAGGCGGCGGATTGGTGCCTGCGCCTGCAAGCGGAGGAGATGAGCGACGCCGACCGGGCCGCCTTCGAGCGCTGGTGCCGGGAGGACCCGCGCCACGTGGCGGAATTCGACGCGATGCGGGAACTCTGGAGCCTGTCCGCCGGGCTGCGGCCACAGGCGACCGCAAGCCCCGCTCCGGCACGTCCTGCCGAGACGGTGCGGTCTCCCGTTGTTCGGGCGCCAGGACAGCGGCGCTGGGCTTTGGCGGCCTGTGTCGCGGCGGCCCTGGCCGTCGGTTGGCCGGTGGGCTGGTCGTTCGGTGTGCTGCCCGGCACGGTGGACGTCTTCCTTGGCGGCGACCGGCACCGCGTGGTCGATCTGCCGGACGGCTCGACGGTGGACCTGAACGTCCGCACCACCCTGTTCTACGCCCAGTTCCGCGACCGCCGCAGCGTGCTGATGGACCATGGCGAGGCCTATTTCGCGGTGGCGGGCGACGCCGCGCGGCCCTTCACCGTCTTCACCGCCGCCCATTGGGTCCGGGTGACCGGGACGAGGTTCAACGTCTGGGCCAACGACGGCGAGCTGGCCGTGACGCTGGCCGAAGGGGCGGTGACCGTGAGCGCCTCCGCCGCGGTGGGGGAGGAACCCCTGCGGTTGACGCCGGGCCAGCAGGGCCGCTTCGCCCGCGACAGCCGGTTCGGCAGCGTCGCGCGTGTCGATCCCAGGCGGGTCCTGTCCTGGCGCGAAGGAAAGCTGGTGTTCGACGACATCACCCTGGCCGAGGCGGTCCCGCTGTTGAACCCCTACCTGTCGCAGCCGCTGCGGCTGGCCGACCGCCGGGTCGGGGCGATGCGCATCGGCGGCGTGTACGACGTCGCCGACCTCGACCGCGTGGTGGCCTCGCTGCCGCGGGTGCTGCCGGTGACGATCGCCGCGAAGGACGGCGCGCTCCTCCTTTCCTCCGCCCGCTGAGGCCGCCGGGCGCCTTGCGGGTCGCCGGCGGGCCGGTCACCAGCGGGCCATTCACCAGCGGTAGGACAGGGTCGCCAGCACCGCCCGCCGGTTGCCGACGAAGACCGAATCCTCATAGAAGCCCGGCGAGAAATAGCGGCGGTCGAACAGGTTGGTCGCGGTCAGCGTCAGCCCGACCCCGTCGAGCGCCGGACCGAGCCGGTCCAACTCGTAGCCCAGGCTGACGTCGACCAGCGTGTAGGCGGGAATGCGCACGCTGTTCGCGGCGTTGTATGTCACGCCGACGTACCGCATCCCGATGCCGGTGGTCAGGCCATCGGCCGGCCCGTCCTCGAAACGCTGGCGCAGCCAGAGCGATGCGGCGTGGCGGGGGACCGAGGCCACCCGATGTCCGGTCTTGTCGGTGCCGCCGGGGGCGGCGGTGTCGCGGGTGACCCGCGCGTCGGTGTGGGCGTAGGCCGCCATCAAATCGGTCGTTTCGCCGATCGCCGTCCGCGCCTCCAGCTCGACGCCGCGTGATCGCGTTTCCCCGGTCTGGGCCAAGTAACCGGGATGGTCCGGATCGGCGGTGGTGAGGTTGCGCTGCACCGCGCGGAACAGCGACGCGGTGAACAGCGCGTCGAAGCCTTCGGGCCGGTAGCGCAGCCCGGTTTCGATTTGCGTGCCGCGGCTTGACGAGAAGGAGCGGCCTTGCGCGTCGCTGCCGCTGGTCGGCTGGAAGGAGGTCGAATAGCCGGCGTAGGGCGTCAGGCCGTTTTCGAAGCGGTGGGCGAGTCCGACGCGCTTGGTGGCAGCGCGGTCGAACTGCATCGTCTCCACCGGCACGTTGCCGGACAGGCGGCCGCCGGTGCCGGTTGTGCTCCAGTCCAGCCGCCCGCCGAGCGTCACGCGCCAGCCGCCGACGGCGATCTCGTCCTGGAGATAGAGACCGGTCTGGCGGACGCGGTCGGTCAGGTCGTTGAGCAGTGCCGCGTCCCAGGCGTAGGGGCCGCCATAGACCGGGGCGAAGACGTCGATCGGGTCGGCCACCGTGCCGTTCCGCCGCGTTTCATGCACCCGGTAGCGGGCGTGATCGACGCCGGCCAGCAGGCTGTGGCGCAACGGCCCAGTGGTGACGCCGCCTTGCAGGTTGGCGTCGGCCAGCAGGGTGGAGCTGGTCTTGGGCCGGTCCTGCAGCCCGAACCGGTAATAGCGGTCCGCCTCCAGCGCGCCGGAGTCCGCCCAACTCCACCGGTAGCCGACGCGGCTGCGGCTGTAGCGCAGGCTGTGGTGCAGCGTCCAGTCCCCGGACAGGGTGTGGCGGACCCCGTAACCGGCCGAGAGGGTGCGCGAGCGGTAGGAACTCACCCCCGGATAGCCCAGGAACAGGCTGGAATCGAGGCGGCCGTAGGGGTTGTCCAGCACCGTGCCCGACACCGGGAAGCTCTGCTCCGCCCCCATCTTGCGGAAGTCGAGGAGACTGGCGAGCAGGGTGATCTCGGTGCCCTCGCCGGCTGACCAGGACAGCGCAGGGGCGACATAGAGGCGGTCGTCCGGCGTGTGGTCGATCTGCGTGCCGCTGCGCCGTGTCAGCGCGGTCAGGCGGTAGCGCAGCGATCCCCCGGCGTCGATGCGGTCGCTGAAGTCGGCGGAGACCTGCCGCCGGTCATGACGTCCGACCTGGAACTGGAGCCGGTGGAGCGGGTCGTCGGTCGGACGTTTGCTGGTCAGCGCGATGGCGCCGCCGGGCGGCATCGCGCCATAGATGGCGGAAGCCGGTCCCTTCAGCACCTCCACCCGCTCCACGCCGAAGGGCTCGTACTCCAGCCCATAGGGGTTGTAGCCGCTGCGCAGCCCGTCGATCAGGACGGCTTCGGAACTTTGGCGAAAACCGCGGACGTAAACGTCGATGGCGCCCTGGCCGCCGGGATAGTCGATGGGGCGCACGCCGGCGCTGTATGCCAGCGCGCCGTTGATGTCCTGGACGTCCCGCTGGTCGAGATCGGCGCGCGTGACGACCGAGAGCCCCTGCGGCAGATCCTCGACCGGGGTTTCGGTGCGGCCGACGCTGCGGTCGGAACTGGCGAGGCTCGCCGCCCGGCCGGACGACGGCGACCGGCCCTCCACCGTCAAGGCGGGCAGGACGTCGGCGGTCTCCGGCGGCCGACCGATCGTCACCATCCGGTCCCGCAGGTCGAAGGACAGGCCGGTTCCGTTCAGCAGTTCGGCAAGGGCCGCCGCCGGAGCCATCCGTCCCGACAGGGCGCGCGACCGGCGGTCCGACACGAGGTCCGGGCTGTAGAGGATTTGCAAGCCGGTCTGCTGGCCGAAGCGGGTCAGCGCCTCGCCGAGGGGAAGGGCCGGAATCGCCAGCGGCCTGTCCTGGACCGTGGGCTCCAGGGAATCGCCCAGGGCGGCGGGCGGCGCGGCGAACATTGACCAGCCGAGCGCCAGCCCGCCGAGCAGAAAGCCTGGGAGGCGCGGGGTCATCCAGAACGCGCGCAACAAATACGGGAAATCACCGCAGGAAATTCTTCCTTTTCCTCGTTTGCAAATGACTGTCAGTTGCATTAATTTGCGACGGCTTGTCAAGCCTTGGGGGTTGCTGCCCCGCCGTGGCGTCGCTTTGCACAAGGATCGTCCCATGCGACCGGTAGGAACCGCCGAGAATCAGACCCTGACCGACGTCTTCACGACGCATCGGCGGTCGCTGATCGGGGTGGCGGAGCGGATCACCGGATGCCGCCACCACGCCGAGGATGTGGTTCAGGACGCCTTCCTGAAGCTGCTGGGAACGGAATCGACCAGTTCCATCCGGGCCAAGGCGGGCTACCTGATGATGGTCGTCCGCAATCTGGCGATCGATCACTACCGCCGGAAAGGCCTGGAATCGCGTCTGATGGCGGCGGAGGAGGAAGGGCAGGCGGTGAGCACGCCGGAAGCGGCCTCGCCGGAAAGCGTGAATGTGAACCGCCAACTTTTGCTGACACTCGAATCCGCCTTGGCCGACCTGCCGGAACGGACCCGCTACGCCTTCGAAATGCACCGCATCCATGGCCACAGCCAGAAGGACATCGCGGAGACCCTCGGCGTGTCGCCGACGTTGGTCAACGTCATGATCCGCGACGCGCTGGTTCACTGTCGCAAGGCGATGAAGCGGGTCGACCCGCCGTCCTGAGGGTGATCTTGCCCCGTTTGGGTGGACACGGGTTCACGCAGATCTTAGCTCGGCCTGTTCGGGGGTGATGTATCCGATGGCCGAGTGGGCGCGTTGGCGATTGTCGTAGGTTTCGATGTAGGCGAACAGCTCGCGGCGCGCCTGGTCGCGGGCTTCGAAGCGAGTACGATGGAGCAACTCGACCTTGAGAGTGTGGGAGAAGCTCTCCATGGGAGCATTATCGTAGCAGCAGCCCTTGCGCGACATGGATTGCCGCATCCCGGCCGCCTGCAACAGGTCCCGGTACTCCCAGGAAGCCTACTGACTGCCGCGGCCGGAATGCTGGGTGAGGCCCACCGGCGGCCTTTGGCGCGGGATGGCCATGACCAGGGCCGAGATGGCGAGTTCGGCGCGCATATGCGCATTGCCCAGCCAACGATCTTCCGGGTCGCCAAGCCGAGGACAGCCGCCAGATACAGCCAGCCTTCAGCGGTGGGCAGGCAGGTGATGTCGGCAAGCCAGACCCGGTTGGGCTCGGCCACCTGGAAGGCCTGGCCCAGCAGATCGGGAGCGACTGGCAGGCCATGGCGGCTGTCGGTCGTGACGGGCTGGAACCGGCGTGCGGCGGCACCCCGGATGCCGTGCCGGCGCATCGGACGCGCCACCCGGCCCCGGCTGGCGGCGACGCCCTCCGCACGGAGGGCTGCATGCACGCGCGGGCTGCCATAGCGGCCATGGTGGCGACCATGAACGCGTCGGACCTCGACCAGAAGCTGTCGGTTGGCAGCGGCCCGCTGGCTTTCCGGCCGCCCACGCCACGCGTAGTTGAGATGGCCCCCGTTTCCCGGACAGATTTGCGGCTTTGCTAAGCTTGGTTCAGGTCCGTGTCATGCCGCCAATCTGATGGGGTCCGGTGTGCCCTGGTAGGCCTCCTCCGGGGTTCTGCCGCCGAGCGCGGAGTGCGGACGGTCCATGTTGTAGTAATCGATCCACCGGCCGATCCCGGCTCTGGCCTCACTGCCGGTCTCGAAGGCGTGGAGGTAGACGCACTCGTACTTCATCGATCGCCACAGCCGCTCGATGAAGACGTTGTCCATCCACCGGCCGCGCCCGTCCATCGATACCCCGATGCCGGCCGCGGTCAAGAGGCCGGTGAAGTGTGCATCGGCCTGCAACACTGGGCCAGTTTCAGGGGTGATCGGCGTCCAATAACCAGCCACCCCTGATCTGGCAGACTACGACCCTGGGTTTGGACGACAGGGTGGGGCGGACAGGGATGTTGACGGTGGAGACGATCGCACGGATACGACGCGAGCACGCGAAGGGGAAAAGCATCCGGGCCATTGCCCGGTCGCTGAAGGTGTCGCGGGAGACGGTGACGAAATACCCGCGCTCGGGCGAGACGGCGCCGCGCTACGAACGCCAGCACCAGCCGCTTCCGAAGTTGGCCGGGTTCCAGGAGGAGCTGGAACGGCTGATCACGGAGAACGAGCGGCGGCCGGTGCGTGACCGGCTCGACTACCTGGGGCTCTTCGGACGGCTGAAGGATGCCGGGTTCCAGGGCGGCTACGACACGGTGCGGCGCTACATCAAGCGCTTCAAGCAGCGCCAGCCGCCGAGTGGGCCGGTGAACGCCTACGTTCCGCTCACCTTCGCCCCGGCCGAGGCGTACCAGTTCGACTGGGCGGAGGAGTGGATCATCCTGGACGGGGTGACAGCCAAGGTGCAGGTGGCCCATGCCCGCCTGTGCCACAGCCGCATGCCGTTCGTGGCGGTCTACCCGCGCCAGACCCAGGAGATGGTGTTCGACGCCCACGCCCGTGCCGCGGCCTTCTACGGCGGCCTGTGCGAGCGCGGCATCTACGACAACATGAAGACGGCGGTGGACGCCGTATTTGTCGGCAAAGAGCGCCGCTTCAACCGCCGCTTCGCCCAGATGTGCTCGCATTACCTGGTCGAGCCGGTGGCCTGCACCCCGGCTTCGGGCTGGGAAAAGGGCCAGGTCGAGAACCAGGTCGGCACCTTGCGCCAGCGGCTGTTCACGCCGCGGCTGCGGGCCAAGACGCTGGAAGAGGTGAACGAACGCCTGCACGACGAGGTGATCGTCTGGGCCCAACAGACGTCGCATCCAGAGGATAAAAGCCGGACGGTGTGGGAGGTGTTCCAGGCGGAGCGGCCGGCGCTGATCACCGTGAGCGATCCTTTCGACGGCTTCCACGAGGCCACGCTCAGCGTCTCGAAAACCTGCCTGATCCACTTTGACCGCAACCGCTACAGCGTGGCCGCGGTCGCCGCCGGAAAGCCGGTGCAGGTCCGCGCCTACGCGACACGGATCGTGGTGTGGTTCAACGGGGCGATCGTCGCCGAGTACCCTCGAGCTTTCGGGCACGGCCACACGCGGTACAATCCGCTGCACTACCTTCCGGTTCTCGTCCGCAAGCCGGGGGCGCTGCGCAACGGGGCGCCGTTCCGGGACTGGGATTTGCCGCCAGCCCTGGCGACGGTGCGGACCCGCCTGGGCCGCGGCGACGACGCTGACCGGCAGTTCGTTGGCGTGCTCGCCGCCATCCTCACCGATGGCCTGGAGGCGGTGGAGGTCGCCTGCCGCGAGGCACTGGCGAGCGGTACGCACAGCCGGGACGTGATCCTGAACATCCTCGCCCGGCGCCACGACGTCACACCGGCACCGGCCATGGCGGTGCCGACGGCGTTGACGCTGTCCATCGAGCCGGCCGCCGACTGCGGGCGCTACGACCGCCTGCGCGCGGTGCGGGAGGGCTGCCATGGAACGGCATGAGCTGATGGCGCTGATGGCCGAGCTCAGCTTGGCCGGCATGCGTGCCGCCTACGACGAGGTGATGGGCGACGGGCTGAAGCGGCAGCGCACCGTCCAGCAGATCCTGGGCGATCTGCTGGCCGCGGAGCGGGCGGAGAAGCAGGCGCGCTCGATCCGTTACCAGCTCGGCGCCGCCAAGCTGCCCCTGGCCAAGACGCTGGCCGAGTTCGACTTCACCGCCAGTCCCCTCAACGAGGGGCTGGTGCGCGACCTGCACGATGGCGGCTTTCTGGAAACCCAGCGCAACGCCGTGTTCATCGGGGGAACCGGGACCGGCAAGACGCACATGTGCATCGCCATCACGGCCAACTGCGTGCGCCGCGGCGCCCGTGCCCGGTTCTTCAACGTCATCGACCTGGTGAACCGGTTGGAGGCCGAAGCCCGAACCGGGCAGGCGGGCAAACTCGCTGACCAGTTGACCCGCGTTGATCTCGTGGTGCTGGACGAACTCGGCTACCTGCCGTTCTCACAGAGGGGCGGCCAACTGCTGTTCCACGCGCTCAGCCAGTTGTACTCGCGGACCTCGGTGTTGATCACCACCAACTTGAGCTTCGCTGAATGGCCGACGGTGTTCGCTGGCGACGCCAAGATGACCACCGCTTTGCTCGACCGGCTGACGCATCACTGCGACATCCTGAAAACCGGCAACGAGAGCTGGCGGTTCAAGAACCGCTCCTGATCCAAAGCCTTCCCTCCGCCCGTTGCCCAGGGGGCCCACAGGCCCCTCCCGTGGACTCCCTGGACAACAGGTTCTGCAACCGCAAGCGTGGCTGGAAATTGCAAGCCGATGCCGGCTGGAAATTGCAAGCCGATTGACACTGCCGATCTTCCCTGAAGGCGGCAAACCCGCGTGCAAGGCTTTGTGGGGAGGTAGTTGGTTTGACATGAGAGGAGGGAGAGGAAACAATCGAAAGGGTTAGGTGGATCAATCGGTTGGCACGGCTGGAAGCGCTCGACGATTTGACGCGGAATGACCAGGATCGAGCGGAAAATGGAAAATCTTGCACATGCTTTGACACAAAACAGGTTGGTTCATTCCGTCTCGCGTCGATGGCATTTTGAGTTGACTGGCTAAGAGTGCGAGGGATCAATCAAGGCCACCACTCTCAGGGGAAGCCTCAATGACGCTCGTTATAATTTTACTGGCGATCATCGCAGCAACACTACTCTTTGGCGCAGCAGCCGTAATGAATGTATTCGGGATTATCGCGGGGTCAATATTAAGCATTATTGTTTTATCTATTGGCTGGGTAACAATAATTACGTATTGGGAAATAACGCTTGCAATTATCATGATTGCAATATTTCTGACGGCGATATTGCGAGTCCTGGTGGTTCGAAGAGAGCATATCGAACGACAGAAAATACAGGAAAAAGAAAAATCCGCCGAGCCATTTGAAAAAGATCTTCAAGGTTGGTATGAATATAAATCCGACCTTGAGCGCCGCAATATCCCACGTGATCATATCGGATACGCTGAAGCTGACGCAGCTATCAAAGAATTGGTTCAGCGTATTAAAGATGTCCGCAGTGGGAAATTGACGGCGCCATAATTTTATTCAAGCATGTGCCGGTGGATGTTTCATTTTACGAGCCTAGAGATTTTTTGAGTCCAGCCACATATCTATAGACTTTCTCAATCTGTTCAATGCTTAGATCAGATAAAGAAGATACGTGAAATTGTCCGTCCATATAGCCACGTACCCGTTCCTCAAAGCCGAGCTTACGCATATTTGTCTGAATATATTTGATGCGCCTGCTTCGCAGGCCATCATCTTCTTTCTGAGCAGCTGCTGTCCCGCTGAGGCGCCCAAGCCATTGCTGCAAATACCGCTCAGCCATACTAAATTTTCCGACTGGTATCATACGATTAGAGCCAACTTTCATTTTCATTCTTAAAGCACCCCAGACACGCTGGAACGTTGCGGGTTCCCGCTTTGTTAAGGTTTCTACACGAACAATTTCACTAACCAAGGCGTGTAACTTGCCCATCTGTGCTTCAGTGATGTGCTCAGTTCCTGGTTGTGGGATAGCAATTTCCTTGCGAACAACCCGCTCCGTCTTGATGACAGTAAAACTATTATTATTGCCGGTGATGATGTTACCGGAAACAGCAACCTCTGCGGACGGCTTCTGAGACCCTGACCGTCGGCGCGGAGTTGAAGCATATTCGAATATGTCCGCCACCCTTTTCCGTCGCCGGTCGCCGTCGTCACCGTTATTCCGAATCGCCATCATTCATCCCCAAGCATTTATGATACCAGACGTAAAATGCGCCCAACGATCTTTGGATCAGTTGTTGCGCTGTCCGTGTCATTTTCAATCGACATTTCATAAAGTTCGGTAAACACTTCGGCTTTCTTGTCAGGTGATAGGTCGCGTTTGTTCCGCCGCAGCCACTCTTCCACCAGACGAATGACATCCATCAGCGCTTGACGGTTGATTGGCTGCGAAGGCTGGGAACTCAGCGCTCCGGCCGCGACGTCAACCTCTTCACCGTGCCGCATCGGCTCGACACCCGTCGCCAGCCACTCTAGTCGAATGCCGGTTCGTGTCGCGATTTGGGCGGCATCAGAAATCTTAGGCTCTCGGTCGCCAGCGACCCAACCAGCCATTGTGCGCTGAGGAATTCCGCAAATTCGAGCTAAAGCCGTGACGTTGCCCGCTTCATCAGCGAGCTGGGCAAGGCGTGCCGCCAGCGTGCCTTGGTCAGAGTTCATAGGCTGAACCCTGACCGTAAGCGCGCTGGAAGTCTGACCAGCCAGAGTTCCAGCAAGCCTTTGACGGATAAGCGCAATTGAGCAAATAACGGCAATTATGAGCAAATTTAAACTCTGACCGCAAAATTGAGCTTGTTTGACGAGCGCGAATGAGCCAAATTTCAGCCATGGAACTTAAAACCTCAAGCTCAGACATCCCGAAAAAAGCCCGCGTCCGCGGGCCGTGGATTGTGTTTCGACTGCGTATCGCCGGGTCCAGCCTGTCGGCTTTAGCCGCCGAGTTGAGCGTGACGGTAGCAGCAGTCAGCGACGCGGTCACGAACGGGTCGTCCGAACGCCTGGAACGGGCGGTTGCCGAGAAGCTCCACCTACCCGTCCAGAAGCTCTTTCCCGAGCGCTACGACGCCGCCGGCCATCGCCTGCGTCCCAAGCGCAAACGTACCACGCCCCGCTCCCCCCGCAATGTCAAAGGTCAGGAGGCCGCGTAGGCATGAGCCATTCCTTTTCCGCGCTGGCGAGTACCTGGGCATGACGCGCCGCCGCCGTCACACTGGCACCAGCCCGCATCCGGCGCAGTTCAGCATGCTCCCGGATGTCTACTGCGCCCTGCCCAAACCTCCCGTCGCTCTGCCCGGCAGCCTGGGATGCGCAACGCGGGTTGCCGGTCTGGTTGCCTACGGCCTGGATCAAGCCCGCATCGAGCGCGGCCGTAGCCGCGATGATGTCGCCACCCGCATGTCGGAACTGACGGGCGAACGCATCACCCGTGACATGTTGAACGCCATGACGGCCGACAGCCATCAGGGGCATCGCTTCCCCTTGCAGTGGTTGCCCGCCTTCGCCGAAGCGACCGGTGAGTATACGTTGCTGACCCAGATCGCTGAGCTGGTCGGTGCCATGGTACTGATCGGGCAGGATGTGATCGCCGCCAAGATGGCCGAACAGGATCGCATCGCCGCCCAGGCGCAGGCTGAGAAGCGGCGCCTTGCCAAGATGGGCGGTCGCTATGCGTGACGCTCTGACGGCCAAAGAGATTGCGTCTCTGCGCTCCTGTCTTCCTGTTCCGGCGGAGAGTGAGTCCGGCACGATCCGGGTTCTCAAGCGGGACGGCTGGCCCTCTCGCCCTCGCAAGGGCAAGAGGGGCGGCGGCCTAGAGTACCCGATCGAATTCTGGCCGGCGCCGCTGCGCGAGGCTCTGACGGAGGCGGTCAAAGCCGGTGTGCCGGCTGTGCGCGCCATCCTTGAAATCGAAGACGGCGTCACGTCCAGCGCGCTGCCGGTCCCCACAACGCGGGCCGCCACTCCAGCCCCCGCCGTCGCCACCGAACCCGCGCGTCTCGCCGACTGGCAGCGGCGCACCCGCGACGCCCGCGCCGCAGTGCTGGCCGAGGTCGACCGCCTCCAGCTGCTCGGAGGTACGAGCACGACGCGTGCCGTCGCTCTCGTGGCCCAGGGCGCTCGCATCGGGCAGTTGTCGTCGGCGTTGTTGTCCTTGGTGCCGGTCGCCAACGCCCGCTCCCGCAAGGGTGAAGGCAACCGCACGCTGTCGGTCGAAACCGTGCTCCGTTGGTACCGCGCCCGCGCCGCCCACGGCATCGCCGGCTTGGTGCCCAAGGAAAGCAAGCCGGCGGCTCCGGTGCCGGTGTGGCTGGCGCCGCTGCTCAAGCTCTGGCGTCAGCCGCAGCACCCGTCGCTGCTCGCCTGTCTGGAAGAGCTGCCGAAGCACCTCCCCCCCGACATAACCGCACCGACCGAAACCACCGCTCGCCGCTGGATGAACAAGATGTCGATCCAGGAACGCAGCAAGGGCCGGTTGGGGCAGCGCGCCATGCTGGCACTGAAAGCCTTCATCAGACGCGACACGTCGATGTTGGAGCCGATGGACATCGTCGTGTCAGACGGCCACACATTCCGCGCCCGTTGCGCTCATCCGATCCACGGCAAGCCGTTCCAGCCCGAGGTGATGGCCGTCATGGACGCCGCCACCCGCTACGTCTGCGGCTGGTCGGCCGGGCTGTCGGAAAGCACGCACGTCGTGATGGATGGGCTTCGGCACGGCGTCTCCAACCTCGGCTTGTTCGCCATCATGTACACGGACCGGGGCAGCGGCTTCGTCAACGAGGTGACGGGCGACGAGCTGACGGGTTTCTACGCTCGACTACACTGCATCCACGAGAAGGCGCAGGCCGGCCGCGCCCAGGCCCGCGGCCTGATCGAACGCCCCAACCAGTCGCTGTGGCGCCGTTCGGCGAAGAAGCAGGTTTCCTACGTCGCCCGTGACATGGACCGCGAAGCGGCCCGACGGATCGACAAGTTGACCACTGACGACATCAAGCGGGCCGGCCGGTCCGACCTGTTGCCGAGCTGGCAGGAGTTGCTGACCTTCCTCCGGGCGGAAGTCGACGCCTACAACAACCGCCCGCACAGCAAGCTGCCGAAAATCCGGGATCCGCAGACGCTGGAGATGCGCCACATGTCGCCGGCCGAGTGCCTGCAATCCTGGCGGGACAAGGGCTGGCAGCCGATGATGCTCGACGCGGCCGAGATGGACGATCTGTTCCGGCCCTACGAGCGCCGCGCCACCCGCCGGGGCGAAGTCCAGCTCCCTTGGGGTCGCTACTACCATCAGCAGCTCGTCCAGCACCACGGTGATACGGTGCTGGTCGGCTACGACATCCACGATGGTGACCGGGTGTGGGTCCGGTCGGTGGAAGGCCGGCTGCTGTGCGTCGCGCAGCGGGACGGCAACGTCCAGCCCTACATGCCGGCCACGAAGGTCGAGCATGCCCGCAACGTCCGTGCCAAGGGGCGCGCCCGCATCGCCCATGACCGGCTGCGCGAGATCGAGCTGGAGCGGGCCGGGGCCGGGCCGCTGATCGACGTGGCCCCCGTCCAGTTGACGCCCGACCAGATCGAGGCGGCCGACGCGATGTACGCCGCGTTGGAGCCTCCGGTTCCCGCCGCCCAGCCCGTGGCGGCGGATGTCCGGCCGAATTTCGCGGACGACACGTCCTGGGCACGCTGGCTGGCGGCCCATCCGGACGGCGCCACCGACGACGACCGCAAGTATCTGGCGGAGCAGCTCCGCCGCAACCCCTTCCGCATGCTGATGGCGGCCGAGGACGTGTCCCTCGACGCGCTCGCCGCCATCGTGCGCAAACCCAAGGCCGAGAACAGCCATGCGTAACAAGTACATCAAGACGAGCAACACCACCCGCTTCCTGGCCAAGCTGGCTGCCTTGCAGGATCGCGGCGCCGAGGAAGCCTGCCTGATGGTGGTGGACGGGCCGCCCGGCCTGGGGAAGACCGAAACCGTCCAGTGGTGGGCCACTCAGCAGGGCGTGGTGTTCCTCCGCGCGAAGCAGGGCTGGACGCCGTCCTGGATGCTGCGCGAGTTGCTGGGCGAACTGTCCACGGCACCGCTGCACACGTTCGAGCGGATGTACGGCCAGACCCTGGAAGCCCTTGCCGCCCGGTCCCGGCTGTCCGTGCAGGAAGGCGGGCAGATGGCGGTGGTGATCGACGAGGTCGACCACATCGCCCGGCGCACCGATGTGCTGGAAACCCTGCGCGACCTGTCCGACATGCTAGAGATCCCGTTCATCCTGGTCGGCATGGATCGGGTGCGCAGTTCCTTGACGCGCCACCGTCAGATCGGCAGCCGCGTCGGTCAGTTCTGCGAGTTCCACCCCCTCACGCCCGAGGACACCGCCGCCCTGGTCAGCGGCCTGTCGGAGGTGTCGGTCGCCGGCTGCATGCTGGATTTCCTGCACCGTTCCTGCGGCGGCTACATCCGCGAGCTGAAGGAGGGGATCAAGTCGATCGAGCGGTGTGGCCGGCGCAACTCCGGGGCGGTGACCGTGGCGATGATGGCCGGGCAGGTGCTGCTGAACGACCGCACCTCGGGCCGCCCCATCACGGTCAAGGAGTAGCCGGCCATGGCCACCGAAACCGGCAACGCCACGCTGCAACAGGCCGTCCTCGCCGCGCTGTCGGACGCCGGGCGCTGCATCCCGTTCGACGAGCTGACCGGGCGAACGGGGTTGGCGGCGCATCAGGTGTCCCACGGCGCCCGCGGCCTGATCGAGCGCGGCTTCGTCGTGCGGCGGGAGCGGGGCTGCTACGAGGTGACGCAGGCCGGCGCCGATTTCAGGGCCACGGGAGCGCCGCTGAACGGCGGTCCGACCGGTTCGCTGCCCCGAATGCGGGCAGCGCCCAAATCCCTGCCGACGCGGCTGTGGCGCGCCATACGGATGCGCCGCAAATTCACCATCGGCGATCTTCTGGATCTGGCGGCTGGCGAGGAAACGTGCCCGCGCTCGCTGGCGCACCGGTACGTCCGCGCCCTGCAACAGGCGGGCTATCTGGCGGAGCTGCGCCCGACCAAGGTAGAAGGGCCGGGGCGACCGCCGGTCAAACGCTACGCACTGATCCGTGACAGCGGCCCCCTGACCCCGATTGCCCGCGCCAGGGCTTCCGAGGTGTACGACCCCAACACCGACACCGTCCATGCCCGCAACAGCCAGAGGGGCGACCAGCCATGACGGCGGCCGAGATCGAGACGGCCATGGCCCTACTGCGCGCCCGCGTCGAGGCGACCAGCATCGCCGCCACTGCCCGCGAGATTGAGTATTCCCGTCCCGCCGTCTCCATGGCCCTGGCGGGCAGCTACGTCGGTGGGCTGGACCGGATGGCGCGGCGGGTGATCGAGCGCTTCGGTGCCGTCGCCTGCCCGTATCTCGGCGAGGCCATCGCGATTGACGTGTGCAGCAAGCACCGCGCCCGCCCGATGCCCACGGGCTCCGCCCGCAGTTTCCGCCACTGGCAGGCGTGCCGCCAGTGCTCGTCCAACCCTGATCGCGCGAGAGGTTCCGATGCTGAGCGGTGATCTTCGTTCCCTGTGCGGCACCTTCCGGCGGCGGGTGGCGGCCTTCGACGGTCAGATCTTCATGGACAGCCATCAGGCCGCCAACGTGATCGGCCTGCTGGAGGCGCTGGCCGACCAAGCCGAGCGGCTGGAACAGCATGTCGTCCCCGCGTCGGCGCGGGACATCCCTGACGGCGTGATCGATCTGTCGGCCGAGCGTCGGCGCCGCGCCCAGTCTCCGGTCGGTGGAGACGCCGCATGAGCGCGCCCCAGGCTTATACCGACGCCACCCTCCTGCGCATGCTGCGCGCCTACGCCACGCTGGAGGCGGACGGCCAGACCATGTCGGCCATCGCGCTCGCCGAGCAGATCGGCATGGCGGGCGGCACCGGTCCCGGCCTGCGCCGCGCCTGCGTCGAGTGCGGCTGGCTGGATGTCGTCGAGCCGCCCCGCGGCAGCCTGCCCGGCCGGCTGCGGGTAACGTCTGCCGGCTGGGCTGCGCTGGACACGGGTGTGGCGGCGGCGCCGGTCAAGGCCGTGCCCTACAGCCGCGCCAAGGCCCTGCGCGCCCTGCGGCTGGTCGCCGACGCCGAGGCTGCCGGATCGACGATCAGCGGGCCGGACCTTGGCGTCGCTCTGGACTGCTCCGAACAGCACGGTGCGGCCATCCGTGCCGACCTCCTCAGTCGCGGCTGGGTTAGGGCGGCGGGCTGGCTGGGCCGCACCAGCGTGCTGCGGCTGACGGTGCTGGGGTGGGATGCGCTGGTCGATGCGCCGCCACCCCAGAAGGGAGGACAGTCCGCGCTCCGTCAGCGGCGGTGCCTGTGCTGCGGCAGCGACTTCGCGTCCGAGGGGGTGGGCAACCGCATCTGCACACCCTGCAAGGGCACCACCGCCTTCCAGTCCAGCGAGGTGACCTTGCATGCTGTCGCACGGTCGCGCCGATGACCGCGCTCCGGCCCGGCGCCCTGGTCGAGATCGACATCGCCACGGCCGAGGGCCGCCGCACCGTCATCCGCCGGATCTCAACGTGGCAGGACCGTGGCGGCGACCGCTACGCCTGCCTCCTCGCCGATCCGGACGGCGGCGGGCTGTCGTCCGCCACCCTGGCGCAGCACGCCGGCCGCTGGCTGTGCGTCTCGCTGCTGGTCGCCATCCAGCCGCCGCCCTCCGATCCCCGCCGGGGCCGGCCGTGACCGACGCCGGCACCCGCATCCAGGCGGCGCTGCACACCGCCTTTGGCCTCGCCCCGCCCACCGCTTCGCCGGCCCCCGCCGGGCCGGAGCGCTTCCCCGCCATTTTCTTCGCAGTGAAAGACGAACCCATGGACACCGTCACCACCACCACGATCCCGGCCGGCTACATGGCCGATGCCAAGGGCCGGCTGGTTCCCGAAGCGCTGGTCAAGCCGGTCGACAAGCTTCAGGACCAGCTCGTGCGCAAGCTGATGGGCTACGCCGACGCCCTGTCGGCTGAGGTCGCCCGCTTCAAGAGCCACACCTTCGACGACGTCGGTGCGTTCCTGGCGCTCTTGGCCGAGCAGTACGACGCCCAGCGCGGCGGCCAGAAGGGCAACCTGACCCTGACCAGCTACGACGGGACGCTGCGGGTGCAGGTCGCCGTCGCCGACAACATGACCTTCGGGCCGGAGCTTCAGATTGCGAAGAACCTGATCGACGAGTGCATCGCCGAATGGGCCGCCGACGCGAACGTCAACATCCGCGCCCTGGTCGAGCATGCCTTCCGCGTCGACAAGGAAGGGCAGGTCAGCCGGGACGGCGTTTTTGCCCTGCGCCGCGTGGCGATCGAAGACGACAGGTGGCAGCGGGCCATGGCGGCGATTGCCGACAGCGTGCGGATCGAAGGAACCAAGACCTACGTCCGGTTCCACCGCCGACCGACGCCCGACGCCCGTTGGGAAGCCGTCACCATCGACCTTGCCAGCGCGTGAGGTGCAGCATGGCCAAGCTCCCCCTTGCCGTTTTCTGCTACCGCTCCGGAGAAATCGGCTTCTCCCACATCGCCCCCAAGGGCGCCCTGGTGCTGGGGCGTGGTCCCGCCGCCCATGTCCGCAAGGCGGCTGAAGTGGTCGCCCGGCACGGCTATGACGGCCGGACGCTTCTGGTTCCTGGCATCCCGGAGGCCAGGACCGACGAGGTCGCGCTTGAGGCGGCCAGTTGGTTCCGCAAGCAGATCAAGCGCCGGCTCGCCAGCTATGCGGTGGAGGCGCCCCATGTGTGACCGCATCCACACCGCCACACTGACGGAAGGACGCCCCGTCGAAGTGGAGCTGGTCCAGTACCCGCCCGTCTTCGACGGCCCGGCCGGTCACGCGCTGGCGCACGTCCTGTCGGACGTAGCGTCCCGGCGCGTCCATCAGATCGAGCGCGGTTATGACCACGCTCATGATGATGCCCACAACGCGGAGGACATGGAGGGGCACATCCACGCGCAACTCCACCGCTTATCCCGCGCTGAGACGGATGCCGCCTACCGCGACCGTCTGCTCGACGTGGCGGCCCTGACGGTCGCCGCGATCGAGCGCTGGGACCGCCCGGCGCCCGTGATGCCCGTGTCCAGCCGCCTGCCGCTGGAGCAGGAGGTGACGCACTGGCTCCGCCGTCACATCGGCGAGGCCATGGGCCGCACCGGCGAGGCGGCGATCGCCGCCGTCACACCCCGGATGCTGGTCGGCCGGCTGCTGGGCGCCATCCCCGACATGGAGAAACTGGAGACCGCCATCGCGTCCCGCTGGGGCGTGGTGCTGGTGATTTCCAGCGGCAACACCGTCGCCGAGGTGGCCGGCGCCATCGTCGGCGCCAGCCGGAAGGGGGCCGCATCATGAGCAGCCCTTGCCCCGTCCCCGGCTGCACCGGCTCTCAGCGGGCCGGAAAGCTGATGTGTCTGCGTCACTGGCGGCTGGTATCACCGGCGACGCAGGCGGAGGTCTATCGGACATGGCGCGCCTTCAGCCGCAACCGGCGCGCCGTAGGTGACGCCACCTGGGAGGCCCTGCGCGCCTACCGCACCGCTCGCGACAAGGCGATCAACGAAGCCGCCCGCGAGCAACAGCTCCATGAGCAGCCGGATCAGCTTGACCGACTGGCTGAAGCCGCGAAAGGGCTGATGCCATGACCGATCTGCCTGCCTTATTCCACGAACTGGTCGCCGCCTGCATCGACGAGGACGGCGTCTGGCCGCACCAGATGATCACCCGCCATGGTGACAGGCTTGAACTGGGGGCGCTCGCTCTGCCGCCCGGAGGCGTCATGGCCCATCTGCGCCGCACCATCCTCGGCGGCGCTGACGAGCTGATCTACGGCATGGACCGCTACACCAAGCCGGGCCAGAGCACCGAGTTCACGGATTGTATCGCGGGTGGCTGGTACCGCCGCGCCGTGGGCTGGCGGATCGGCGTCATCAACTACCGGAACGAGCCGCGCATCGTCCGCGCCTGGGATTGGAGCAACGTGTGGTGGACCAACGCGGTCGCTCATGAGCTGCGCCAGATCCTTCCGGATTTTCGTTTCGCGGATCCGCTGGACGCCGTGGTGGGGCACGCATGAAGGCCGCCCCCATCGCTCTGTCCGTCACCGTCTATGACGGCGTCGTCCCCGTCCTCCTGGTCGCCGGCATCCCCGGCCACCGGGAGGAGGTCGGTTTCCTTCTCGACGGCCCGCACGTCCGGACGCTCCGGCCGACGCGTGGCATCCCCGCGCGCCTGCCCGAGCGCCCGATGGTGCCGGGCCAGTCCAGCCTTGCCGCGATCCTGCGCCGGTCGGCGACCGTCGCGGCCGACCTTCCCGCCGATTGAGGCCGCCATGCTTCCCGCCGATCTGTCGCCCACGACCATCGACCGCCGCATTCTCAAGCACCACGCCGCCGGTCGTCCGCCGGAGGAGATTGCGGCGCTCCTGATGCTTCCCTGACAGCGCGTGGCCGCCGTGCTTCCGCCCACGCCGATCACTTCGCCCTCGGCGCCCGTGCCGGAGCCCGCGCCGCTGCGCATCGTTCTGCCGGAGCCGGCCACATCGGTGCCGGCACCGTCCAAACCCGCGCGCACCGCAACGCCGGCTCCGGCCGGCGCACCACCTTCCATGGCCGACGCAATCTTGCGCATCTTCGCCGCCGCCGTCGACGCCGGGGCGGCCTGTCCGACGAACGCTGAAGTCGCCCGTCAGATCGGCACCGACCTTCGCCGAGCGTCGCGCGCCATCGGCACCCTGGCCAGCGACGGGCGCCTGTCGTTCGAGTACCGTAAAGGAGCGGAGCGTCGCGCGACCATCGCCGGGAAGTCGAGCCGGTGGAGTGTTCAGCGCTTCGGCCGCACCACGCCCTCCACAACGTCGCCGCTGTTCGGCGTCGACGTCGTCGACCAAGCCCGCCGTCACCTGATGAGCCGGGGCTACGTGGTCCTGTCGGCCGGCGCCGGTGCCCACCGCGTGGACCGCCAGACCCTGTCCGACGACGAGCTGGTCGAGAAGGCCAACCGGTCGCTCTCGGCGCTGGGCCGCCCGCCGCTCTCCGGCCGGCTGGAGAGCTGAATCATGCCGCGCGACACCGCCGCCCTTGCGCTCTCCCTCGGCGTGGCCGCCCAGCGCCTGCACCAGGGCCGCGCCTTGGATGGTGCGTCGCGTGCCCAGCTTGCGCGCCTCCTCCTCCGTGCCGCCATGGCGTTGACCGGCGTCACGCCGCCCGTGCGTCTCGACGCCGATCCGCGCGCCCTGTTCGACGTCACCATGGATCTGTGCCGGGAAGCCGGCGTCACGCCGGGCGATCTGGCAGCCTGGTTCAACGACGCCGCCGAACGGAACGTCGGCCCGCTGACTCGGAGGGCGCCGTGATGCGGCAGCTCGACCTCTTCCGCAAGCCCCGTGCGCCAGCTCGTCACCGGCCCCGCACCATGCATGTGTTCGACGCCGGCAATCCGAGCCACGATGGACGGGCCTACATCCGACTGTGGTGCAAAATCTGCCACCACACGACCGGCTGGGTTCCGGAGCGCAGCGTCACCGCCGAACGCAAAGGCCGTGTCTGCCCAATCTGCAAGGGTGATCCGGCCAAGGCCAAGAAGGGAGTGCCGTCATGACCCGCACCGTCAAAACCCCCGCAACCGTTGACGCCTTGAAGCCGCTCCGGACCAAGGTCCAGGTGCTCCGCCGTCAGGTCCCCGACTTGGCCGACGACGACGTCTGGCGCCCCTGGCTGGCCCATGTCACCGGCGGCACCACCTCCACCCGGTCGATGACCGAAACCCAGCTCCGCGCCGTCGTCGACGCCCTGCACGGAGCCGGCGCGCCCCGCAAGGCCCCGGCGGCGATCGGCCGGCGCCGCTACACCGACACGGCGCAGATGGCGATGATCCGGGGCCTTTGGTTGGAGCTGGCCGACCTCGGCGCCGTCCGGGATCGGTCCGAGGCGGCGCTCGCCGCCTTCGTGAAGCGGCAGACCCGCCAGGACGTCGGCTGGCTGTCGCCCCAGGTCGCCGTCCGTGTCGTCGAGGCGCTGAAGAGCTGGCGCACCCGCGCCACCACCCGGCCAGAGGATCCTTCGTTATGACCACCGACGTCCCGCCCGGCCTTACCCCGCACATCCTGCCCGGCATCCTGCGCGAGATCGCCGAGATTGCCGGCTTGCAGGCGGCGGTCGATCTGTGCGTGGCCGCACGCGGACGTCGCTTCTACATCCCGGAGCGGAACAGCCTGACCAAGGCCCATCCCTTGGTGCGGGCGGTCGGGTGGCGCGCCGCCCGCCTGATCGCCCAGGCGTATGGCCGCGAAACCTTGTCCATCCCGAACGCCCGGCCTGTGTTGCGGGCCTACCGCGCTCGCGTCCTGCGCACCGCCGGTTACACCACGTCCCAAATCGCTATGCTCCTCGACATGAGCCGGGAGCATGTGCAGCATTTGGCGCCCGCCATCAGCTTTCCGCCCGCACCGGTGGACAGGCGGGTTCTGCGCGCGATCTTCAGTGACGTTCCCCATCGCTTCAGCCGCATGAAGCCCGGTGAGATGCTCGTCACGGAACCGCAGGCTCCGCCCGCCCGCCCGCTCCCCCTGTTCGACAGCATCGGGATAACGCTGCCTGACTGAGGTAGCCCACTCGATTTCGTCTCCATGTCGATAGGGGTAGCAACGCGCGAAAATGGTTGTCATGACGACAACCGCCCCCCTGGCCACCGGCCTCTCCGTCTCCCACTTCGCGCGCCACATCGTGCGCGATACCCTGGCCCGCCTCTCCGGTCCGGACGCTCCCGGCATCGACAGCGAGGCGGCCGTAGCCCTTCTGCTCGGCACCGCCGCACAGGAAAGCGGTTTCAGAGCTTTGGACCAGATCACCGGTCCCGGCGACATCCGCCTCGGCCCCGCCTACGGCATCTATCAAATCGAGCCGGCGACCCGTGCGGACGTCCACGCCAATTTCCTGCGGCACCGTCCCGAACTGAACGCGCGCGTCTGCCGCCTGCTGGCCGCCGACCCGTCGCCGGATCACCAGCTCGCTTCCAACCTCGCCTACGCCACGGCCATCGCCCGCCTGATCTACTACCGCTCGCCCGTCCGCCTCGCCGCCCCCGGTGACGTAGAGGGGCATGGGCGCGTCTGGAAGCAGGTCTACAACACCCCGAAGGGCAAGGGGCGGGTCGAGGACTTCGTCGACAACTACCGGCGCCGTGTCGCGCCTTTCCTGTAGGAGGCTCCCATTGTCCGTCGCCCTTACGCCGGCCGGCCTGAGCCGGTCTTTGCTCGCCCTTTCCATCGCCGCCCTGGTGCCGCTGCCGGCGCTGGCAAGCGCGGCGGGCGGCACCACGGTCGACCTGTCCGGCATCGCCAGCACCGTCGTCACCGTCATCGGCGCCGCCGCGCTCTGGCTCGGGCGCGCCGTCATCAGCGTGCTGGTGAGCCACATCCAGCAACGGACCCGGCTCGACCTGGACGAGCACGTCCGCGACTACCTGGACAGGGCGCTGCTTCAGGCCGTGGCCTACGCCGAGACGCGGATCGACGAGGCGGCCGACGCCTCCCTGTCGGCGGTCGACCTGCACAACCGCACCCTGGCTCTCGCCGTCAACTACGCGCTGGACCGCGTGCCCGACGCCCTTGCCCATTTCGGGATCACCGCGGCGGCGCTGACCACCATGGTCGAGGCGCGGATGGCGCGCACCTTCGGCTCGGTCATCCTCCAGAACGACGACGGCCACACCGTCTTCCAGGATGGTTCCGCCGGAGCGCCGGCCGTTGGCTGACGACGCTGACCGGGCGGCCGAGGCCGCCGCCCGCATCGACCTGATGGCGCCGGTCGCGGACATCCGCGACCGGCTCGCCGCCCCCGGCCGCGACCATTGCCAGGATTGCGGCGAGCCCATCCCAACCGCCCGCCGCATCGCCTACGAGGCCGCGACGCGCTGCATCGACTGCCAGACAGAAACCGAGGAACGCCCGCGATGATGCAATGGCTGCGCGATTACTGGCCCATCGTCGCCTTCGTCCTGGCGATGCTCGTCTTCCCCTTCGTCAAATGGGTCGTCGGCCAGCTCCGCAAGGGGCTGGCCAGCCATGACGACTTGCAGAGCCTGCGCATCGACGCGGCCGAGAAGATCGCCTCCAGCGCCAAGGCGTCCGCCGACGCCGCCGTGGCGCTGGAGGCGCGCCTCAACGCGCGGTTCGACCTGCTGTCCGAGTGGGTCGCCAACCACAACGTCGCCCACGCCAAGCTCGACGGCCAGATGGACCAGCTGCGCCAGACCATGGAACAGATGCCGACGGCGGCCCAGATCACCAACGTACTGGTCCGCCTGACCGAGGTGCAGGGCGACATCAAGGCGGTGCAGCGCACCGTCGACCAGATCGACGAGCGGGTGCTCCGCCACGAGGGCATCTTCTCCAACGCCGCCGCAAACCGTCAAAAGGTGTCCGCATGACCGACCATTTCGAGCTGGAGGCCGAGGGCGCGGCGTGGCTGCGCTCCACCCGTCTGGCGATGCTGATCGCCGCCTACAAGTTGCCCGGTCATTCGATCAAGGAAGGGGCGCTCCACCGCATCCTGACCGGCTCCCAGCGCATCCGCATCTCCCGTCAGCAGGTCGCCGAACAGGTGCGCTTCCTGGGTTCCGTCGGCCTCGCCTTCGCCGACGAGACGGGGAACGACGTGGTCCTCACCCTGACCGACAACGGCGTCGATCTGGTGTGCGGCAACGGCACCCACTCCGCCGTGGACAGCCCCAGCGCCGGCACCGCCCGCCGGCTGGCCCTGCTGACGGCGGCCGGGCTGGCCCGTGGCACGCTGGAGCAGAGCTGATGGCCCACGGTGACGCCACCCGCGCCGATCTGCGGCGCGCCTATGTCTATGACCGGCTGGAGCTGCCAGCGGCGGCCGACCGGGTCGCCGTCTCCCTGTCCACCGCCCGGCGCTGGAAGAGCGACGCGGAGGCCGAGGGCGACGACTGGGAAAAGGCGCGCACCGCCGCGCGGCTCGCCGGCGATGGTCGCCAGTCCGTCGCCGAGATGATCCTCAACGACTATCTGATGCTTCATCAGGCGTGCATGGAGGAGGTCAAGGCGGCGCGGACCATTGACCCGCTGAAGAAGGCGGAAGTGCTGTCCCGCTTGGCCGATGCCTTCAACAAGACGATGGGCGCCGTGAGCAAGGCGTCGCCCGAGCTGTCGCGCCTCGCCGTCGCCACCGACGTCATCCAGCGCCTCGCCGGCTTCATCCGCAAGCGCAAGGCGCCCCCGGCCGTGCTGGAGTTCCTGATCGACGCGCTGGACGAGTTCGCGTCCGAGCTGGCGCGGGACTTCGCCTGATGGCGCGTCATCGGTCCGAGCATCTGACCAAGCTGTCGCGGAAGGAGTTCCTCGACACCGTCGCCGAGATGCGTGCCGAATGGCAGGCGTCGATCGAGGCCGAGGTGACGGGACTGGACGAGGCCGCCGACGCCATCGCCGCGCGGCGTGCCCAGGCCCTGGCGCCGGACGGGCTGGAGTTCTTCGCCCGGACCTACTTCCCGCACTACATCAAGTCGCCGAACTCCCGGCTGCACGACCATCTCTACGCCCGCATCCCTGAGCTGCTCGCCTCGCCCGAAGGCGAAACCGACGCCATCGCCGCCCCGCGCGGCGAGGCGAAGTCCACCATCTGCTCCCAGCTCACGCCGCTCTGGTGCATCGCCCGCGCGATCAAGAAATACATCCTGGTCATCATGGATGTGAACGAGCAGGCCGTCCTGATGGTCGAGGCGATCAAGACGGAGCTGGAGAGCAACCCACGCCTGAAGCTCGACTTCCCGGAGATTTGCGGGCAGGGGCGGACCTGGAAGGAAGGCGTCATCGTCACTGCCAACGGCATCAAGGTGCACGCGCGCGGTGGCGGGCAGCGGGTGCGCGGCCTGCGCCACGGCCCTCACCGGCCCGATCTGGCCGTGCTCGACGATCTGGAGAACGACGAGAACGTCCGCACCGTCGACCAGCGCAACAAGCTGGAGCGGTGGCTGAACTCCGCCGTCATCAACGTCGGCGACGCGGCCGGATCGCTGGACATCCTCTACATCGGCACGATCCTGCACTACGACAGCGTGCTCAGCAGGACGATGAAGAACCCGCTCTGGCGGTCGGTGAAGCTCCAGTCGGTGCGCCGCTGGCCCGACCGGATGGATCTCTGGGAGAAGTGGGAGGAGAAGCTTCGCAACGACGGCAAGGACGCCGCCGAGCGTTTCCTCGCCGCCAACCTCGCCGCCATGGTGCGCGGGGCCGAGGTGTCCTGGCCGGCGGTGCGGCCCTTCCAGGCGCTGATGAAGCTCCGCTTCAAGATCGGCCGGACCGCCTTCGCCAGCGAGCAGCAGAACGACCCACTGTCCGAGGATGACCGGGTGTTCGGCGTCATCACCTACTGGGTGCAGCGTTCCGATGTCTGGGCGTTCTTCGGCGCGGTCGATCCCAGCATGGGCAAGCAGAACAAATCGCGCGATCCGTCCGCCATCCTGGTCGGCGGCTATGACCGTGAGAAGAAGATCCTCGACGTCGTCGAGGCGTCGATCAAGCGGCGCGTCCCGGCCAAGATCATCAACGACGTGATCGGCTTCCAGGACACCTATCACTGCACGAGCTGGGGCGTGGAAGCCATCCAGTTCCAGGAATTCTTCCGCACCAGCCCGCTGGAGAAGTCGGTGGAGCGCGGCATCCCGGTACCGGCCAAGGCCGTGGTGCCCCACACCGACAAGGCCCTGCGGATCGAGAGCCTGGAGCCCTACCTGTCGGCCGGCATGATTCGGCTCTCGGCCGCCATGTCCCAGCTGATCGAGCAGATCGAGCATTACCCGCTGGTCGACCATGACGATGGCGTCGATTGCCTGGAAATGCTCTGGCAGATCGCCATCGGCTCGCGCGCCGCCGCCGGCGCCAGCGTGCCGCCAGCGGGTGACCGAGGCGAGCGCGGCCGGCGCACCCAGGCAACGGGCGCGCCCCGCGAGCGCGGACGGATGTTTGGCGGGCTGTCGCGCCTGCTGCGGAGGTTGTGATGTGGTTCCTGGATCCGAAACTCTGGCTGGCCCAGTTCGGCCTTGCAGCCGGTCCGGTGTCCGCGCCGTTGCGCGAGGCGGCCGGCGACAGCATCGCCCCCGACGACGAGGACGGGTCCTGGCGCCCCATCTCCTCGGATGCGTCGCGCGACCTGGCGCCGATGACACAGGTGCGCATGCAGAAGCTGGCCGTCTACGCCTGGGAGCGCAACCGGCTGGCCAACCGCCTGATCGAGCTGCCCTTGGCCTTTTTGTTGGCCGAGGGCTGGAAACTGGAGGCCGACGACGACGAGGCGCAGGGCTGGCTCGACGGCTTCGTGCGCGACCCGATCAACCGGCTCGACCGCAAGTTCAAGATGTACGCCCGCGAGCTGGGGCTGTTCGGCGAGCTGTGCTTCCGGGTGTTCGAGAACGAGACGTCCGGCGCCATCCGTCTCGGCTACGTCGACCCCGGCACCATCGAGGCGATCGTCACCGATCCCGACAACGCCGCCCAGCCGATCGGCGTGGTGGTGCGCAAGTTGTCGGGCGGGCGCAAGCTGTACCGGGTGATCGTCGCCGGCGACGACGACCAGCTGTTCGGCGAAGGCGCCCTGCGCCTGCGCGCCGGCATGACGGACGGTGATTGCTTCTTCTTCCGCATCAACGGGCTGGCGCTGGGGCGCCGGGGGCGTTCCGACCTGCTCTCGGCGGTGGACAAGTGCGACGCCTACGAGGAGATGCTGTTCGGCGAGATCGAGCGCGTCGAGCTGCAACGCTCCGTCCTGTGGGACGTCACGCTGGACGGCGCCGATCAGGCCGAGGTCGACGAGCGTGCGTCCAAGATCGAGGCGCCGCGCCCGCGCACTGTGCGGGTCCACAACGAGCGGGAGAAGTGGGAGGCCATCGCCCCGACCTTCTCGGCGTCCGACAGCGGCGAGGCGTTGCGGAACCTGCGCAACGACGTGCTGGGCGGCTCGACCTTGCCGGAGCACTGGTACGGGAACGGCGGCAACGTCAACCGCGCCAGTGCGTCGGAGATGGCAACGCCGACGCTGAAGGTGCTGACCGACCGCCAGACCGACCTGAAGCACATCCTGGAAGAGATCGGCTTCTATGTCGTCTGGCGGCGGCGCGCGGCGCTCGACCGCGCCGCCGATCCGGCCGATCCGGCCTTCCAGGTCCGTGCCGTCTTCCCCGATCTGGCGACGAAGGACGTCGCCGCCATGGCCGGCGCCCTGGCCCAGACGGTGGCGGCGGCGGCGAACGCCGTCATGCAGAAGCTGCTGTCGCGCGAGACGGCCGTGGCCCTGATCGCCCTGGTCGCCAGCCAGCTCGGCCAGAAGATCGACGCCAAGCAGGAGCTGGAGAAGGCGATGGCCGACGCCGAGGACGAGGCGGCGAGCGATGCTTATCAGGAACCGGATGACGTGGATGCCCCATGACCTGGCTGTATCTTCCTCCCGGCCTTTGCGAGGTGGCGCCTTCTGCGCCGGCGGTGGCGGGCTTGAACTCAGCCTCCACATCGCCATCCCCGGATATCGCACTGTGGTGTACGTCGAGCGGGAAGCCTATGCGGCGGCCACTCTCGTGGCGCGGATGGCGGACGCGGCCTTGGATCAGGCTCCTGTCTGGGACGATGTTGCCACCTTCAACGGCCGACCGTGGCGTGGAACGCTGGATATCCTGTCTGCGGGCTATCCCTGCCAGCCCTTCAGCCACGCCGGCCGGCGACGTGGCGCCGACGATCCCCGCCATCTCTGGCCTCACATCCGCCGCATCATCGTCCAGTCCCGGCCTTGGCTCGTCTGGCTTGAAAACGTGCCCGGCCATCTCACGCTGGGGTATTCCGTCGTGCGCGGACAATTGGAAGCGCTGGGTTTCATCGTTGCGGAAGGATTGTTCAGCGCGCAGGAGGTCGGCGCAAGTCACAGGCGCGAGCGACTTTTTATCCTGGCCTACGCCCATCGACATCGGGAAGCGTGGCAGTTCATTCGCGTCTGCCGTAACTCGGCTCGGATCGCGCCAGCTGCCAAAGGTCGATGGCAAGCGCCGGGACCGGCAATTTCTGTTGATCGACGCCATCCAGCTCTGGCCTTCGCCTGCGGCGCGGGACTTCCGAACCCCCAATTCCAAGCGATCGCAGAAGGAGCGGACCCAGCGCTCCAAGTTGGGTCAGCAGCTTTCCAACTATGTGGCCCACGATTGGCCGGCGACGAGTTGCCTCTCTTCGCTCCTGGTCCTGCTGAATACGGTTCCTGGTTGGACGTTCTCAGCCGAAACCCGTCGCTTGTCCCCGCGGTTCGTCGAGCATCTGATGGGATGGCCCATCGGGTGGACCGACTGCGGATCGGCGGTAACGGGGTGGTTCCATTGGCTGGCGCGCTCGCGTTCAGCACTCTCGCAGCTCGTCTTGAAGGCCGGATGATGGGCTGCCATGGCTGACCCCCCTGCCTCCGATGCCGAACGCGACCGCGCCTTCAAGGCCGAGCGCACGGCCCGGCTGAAGGACCGGTCGCGCATCCAGGCCGAAACCCAGGCCGAGGTGCTGCGCGTCCTGAAGGAGGCGCAGACCGCCGTTCTCGCCCAGCTCGCCGGCGCGCCGACCGACTGGCAGCTCTACCACCTGACGGCGCTCAAGGCGGAGATCGCCCGCGCGATCACCGAGATGGAGGGCAGGCTCGACCGCGCTGTCTCGGACGGGCTGTCGTCGGCCTGGAACGCCGGCGCCCTGCTGGTCGACGCGCCGATCGCCGCCGCCGGCGTCGAGCTGGGCGGCATGCTGCGCGTCCTCGACACCCGCCGGCTGGAGGCGATGCAGGCGTTCTGCACCGACCGCATCAAGGGCATCTCGACCACCCTGATCGACAAGATCAACGGCGAGCTGGGGATCGCCATGGTCGGCGGCCGGACGCCGTTCGAGGCGGCGCAGGCCGTGGCCGGGCACTTGAAGGCCGGCGGCATCAACCGCGCCGTCACCATTGTGCAGACCGAGATCGGTGCCGCCTTCGCCGCCGCCGCCCAGGCCCGCCAGGAGCAGGCCCAGACGGTTCTCCCCGGCATGCGCAAACAGTGGCGCCGGTCCGGCAAGGTTCATTCCCGCCTGACGCACGACCTGGCTGACGGCCAGGTCAAGAAGCCCGACGAACCCTTCCTGGTCGGCGGCAAGCCCATCATGTTCCCGCGCGATCCGAAGGCGCCGGCGAAGGAGCGCATCCGCTGCGGCTGCACCAGCCTGCCCCTGATGGCGAGCTGGGAAGTGAAACACCCGCTCGACGTCCCCTTCACCCGCGACGAACTGGACGCCAACGCGACCAAGCGCCTGCTCGACGAGGCGAAGGCCACCGGCTTCGACAACTGGGCCGGCCGCATCCTGCGGCGGGAGGCCAAGCCCGATGGAACGGTGATGACCGCCGCCCAGCTCCTGCCCGAGGTGGAGGACTATCTGAAGCGGACGGCCGGCGCCGTGGTGGCCACCCGCGAGATCGGCGTCGCCGACCGCATGCTGGCGCATATGTTGCGCGACACCAAGGCGGCGAAGGGCAAGACCGTCCCCGCCGACCTTGCCCGCCGGTTGCCCCAGATCCTTGCATCACCGAAGGCGGTGCTGTGGGACCTCGCCGCGGCGAAGGCGGGGCGACCGACCCTGCAATACATCGCCGAGGTCGGCGGGGCGGAGAAGCGTCTGGCGCGCTTCACGGTGGTGCTGCGCGACCGCGACAGCCGCAACAAAATCCAGCGGCACAACAGCGTCGTCACCGCCGGTCTGGTCGCCCGGAGCGAGCTGACCAACGGCAAAGCGTATGAGGTGGTCCATGGGACTTTGTGACCGTCGCCAGGGGGCGCAACTCCCCCGAAACCCCTGTCCCGTCGAGCGGGTAAGGCCGGCAGCTCGCCGCTTGCGGCGGCGCACGCCAGGATGAAGCCGACTTCACATCACGGCGGCGGTCACGTCCCATATATAGAATGACTCGGTCGGATTGGAAAGGCGGCGCGCCGTCGCCTGTGGCGCGTTCCGCCTCCCGACCCTAACGAGGGTGCCCCCAACCGCCCCGAACGCATCCAGCCCCCGTCAAACCACCGTCAGAATTGACGCCATCGGGGCACCTCGGACGCAGTATCCATACCCATGATGCGCATGCCTTCGGCGCCTCACAATCGGGACCTCAGCTCCCCGATGCGAGACGCACCGCATGGCCCCGCCGCCCCGCCGCTCCCGAGCGGCCAAACCCGCACCCGTCGCCACCCCGGTCGCCACGGACCCGGTCGACGAAGACACCCTGGTCGCCGCCGCCCGCCATTTCGGCATCCAGCGCGACGACATCCTCGCCGTCGCCATCACCGCCGAGCGCGCGGTCGTCGTGACGGTGGACGGGCGCAAGCTCGTCCAGGAGGCGTGAGCATGCTGTTCCCGCCCGCCGGCATCGTGGGAGAGGTGGCGTTGCGCGAAGCGGCGGCCGGCTCCTTCCAGGACATCATCCGCCGTGTCGAGGGTGCCGTCCGCGCGCTCTTCACCCAGGCTGGCACCGCCGACGTCTACGTCTACCTGCGCGGCCTGTGGCCGGCCGAGGCGGTGGTGTCCGTCTCCGGCAAGGGCGCCGACGACCGTCTGCTCTCCTACCCCTACGAGCTGGTGAAGGACGGCACCGTTACGCTCGGCACGCCGGTCCCGGTGGTCGAGACCTTCACGCCGATCGACGCCAGCATGCGCGAGGCGGCCGGCGCCCTGCTGGAGGCGGCGGCCGGCGAGGACGCCGCCGTCACCGGCAAGTTCAAGGTCCGGGTGATCCGCGCCGGCCTGTCGGGCAACGGCAATTTCTATCCCGACGCGGTGCTGCGCGAGGCGGTCGGCCTGTTTGAAGGCGTCCGCGTCTTCGTCAAGTCCGACGCCGAACACCTGAAGGGCGGCGGCAAGGATCTCCGCAATCTGGTCGGCCGCATCTCCGGCGCCGCCTTCGTCGAGGGCCAAGGCGCCGACAGCGGCGAGGTGCAGGCGGTGCTGTCTCTGATCGACCCGGCCGACGCCATCGGCGTGAAGCTGCGCGAGGCGGTCGCCCGCGACATGGCCGACCTGTTCGGCCTGTCGATCGACGCCGAGGGCAAGGCCAGGACCGGCAAGGCCGGCGGCAAGCCGCTGCGCATGGCCACCGCCATCACGAAGATCCGCTCGGTCGATCTGATCGTCGAGCCCGGCGCCGGTGGCGCCGTCATCTCCCTCATCGAAGCGAAGGACGAAGACATGGCGCTGCGCGCCCGCATGATCGAAGCGATCCAGACCAAGCGGCCGGCGCTGCTTGCCGGCAAGGACGTCGCCACCCTCTCCGACGACGCGCTAGAGGCGATCTTCGCCGAGGCGCTCGACACGCCCGCGCCCACCTCGCCGCCGCCCTCCCCGGCGCCGACGCCGAACGCCGAGGAGGTCGCCCGGCTGGTCGAGGCCCGCATGTCGGCCACCATCCGCCGCAACAGCCTGATGCGCGAGCGCGTCGAGCGCTGCGGCCTGCCGCCCCAGGCCAAGGCCCGGATCGTCGGCGAGTTCGAAGCGAAGGTCGATTTCACGGAGGCGGCCGTCGACCAGCGCATCCGCGACGAGGTCGCCTATCTGGCGCCCTTCGCCCGGAACGGCGCCGTGATGGAGCTGGGCGACGCCCCGACCTTCGAGCCCGGCCAGAGCCGCGGAGAGAAGTTCCGCGAAGCGCTGGACGCCTTCTGGGACGAGACGCACAAGCACCACGCCCAGGCCCAGTCGATCAAGGCGCTCTACGTCATGGCCACCGGCGACGAGCGTGTCACCGGCCGGCTGCGCAACTGCGACCGCGCCCTGCTGCGCGAGGCGCTCGACGGCGACGACTTCGTCAACGTCTTCTTGGACTCCATGAACAAGCGCGTCATCCAGGTCTATCGCGCCTACGTCGAGATGGAAATCTGGCGCGACCTCGCCATCGTCGTCAACGTCGGCGACTTCCGCGAGCAATCCCGCGTCCGCTGGGGCGGCTACGGCGACCTGCCGATCGTCGCCAAGAACGACCCCTATCTGGAACTCGACAGCCCCGGCGAGGACGATCCGGCCAAGTACAAGGTCCGCAAGCGCGGCCGGCTGGAGAGCATCGCGCTGGAGGACATCAAGAACGACGACGTCGGCTTCGTGTCCTGGATCCCCACCGGCCTGGGGCGGGCGGCCAAGCGGACGCTGGCCAAGTTCGTGCTCGACTTCCTGCGGACCAACCCGACGATCTACGACGGCAAGGCCCTGTTCCACGTCGACCACGGCAACCTGATCACCGCCGCCCTGGCGTCCGCCTCCTACAAGGATCTGCGGCTCAAGATGAAGCAGCAGCCGGACGTCGGCGGCGAGGACGTCATCGGCGTCAACCCGAAGTTCCTGTGGGTGCCCGACGAGCAGGAGGAGACGGCCTTCGACCTCTTCACGCTGGGGCAGCGCAACGACCCCGACTTCACCGCCACGCTGAAGCCGACGATCCGCCCCGTCTGGTACTGGACCGACGCCAACGACTGGGCGGTGTCGGCCGATCCGCGCGACGTGCCGACGATCGAGATCGGCTTCCTCGACGGCCAGCAGGAACCGGAGCTGTGGACCCAGGACAGCCCGACCGCCGGCTCTCTCTTCTCGAACGACCAGATCACCTACAAAATCCGCCACACCTACGGCGGCACCGTCCTCGACTACCGCGGCCTGGGCAAGTCGGTCGTTCCCGCCTGATTCCCTCCGTCAGAACCCGCCGACGCCCCCGTCAGAAGGAACGCCCATGCCGACCCCGCACACCCCCAACGGCGGCGCCCGCGCCTACACCATGCTGGTGCAGCTCAGCGGCGACCACACCGCCACCACCGCCAACCTCGCCCGCGTCAAGCTCAACGGGCGGCACATGATCCTCGGCATGGACGCCGTAGCCCGCGCGTCCACCGGCACCGGCCAGTCCTGCGCCCTCACCCTGTCGGTCGACGGCGCCAGCCTGCTGGTGGCGCCGCTGGGCATCACCTCGACCGCCGTGACGTCGGCCACCATGGTCAACGTGCCGTCGACCGGCGGCCTGCGTCCGGCCGTCGCCGACGAAGGTGTTCTCTCCATCGGCGCGACGCTGGCCGGCACCAGCCCGGTCTACAAGGACATCAGCGTCTCCCTTCATCTCGTGCGGGCCTGACGCCATGGCGCGCAGCGACATCGAGGCGCTGATCGCCGATCTGGTGCAGGAGGACGCCCGCCTGCGCGCGGGCGCCGTTGACCGCGCCATCGACGAGGCGGTGCGCCGCTACGCCAAGGACCGGCCGCGTGTCCTGGTCGCCGACACCGTGTCCACCGGCGACTATCTGCTCGCCGTCCCGGCCGGCTGGGAGGACGGCAGCCGCATCCTGTCGCTGGAATGGCCGGTCGGCGCCAACCCGCCCGCCATCCGCCGGCCCGGCGCGCTGACCCTCTACGCCTCACCGGACGGCCCCCGCCTGCAATGCAAGGTGCTGCCGCCGGCCGACGGCGTGACGGTGCGCATCACCTTCAGCGTCGGCCACCGGCTGACCGGCAGCGACGACACCATTCCGGAGGGCGACCGCACCGCCGTCGCCAGCCTCGCCGCCTCGACCCTGCTGGAGCAGCTGGCGGTCGCCACCGCCGGCGACACCGACAGCACCATCCCGGCCGACACGGTCGACCACAAGACGGCGTCCGACCGCTACGCCGCCCGCGCACGGGCGGCGCGCAAGGTCTACGACGATCACCTCGGCGGCGCGGCGGGCGTGGTGCGGCCGGTCGGCGCCGCCGAGGTCGGGCTTCCGGGCCGCCTCGGCCTGCTGCGCGGACGGAGGGAGTGATGGCGACGCCGTCCTATGGCCTCGCCTTCGACGCGCGGGCGGCGGCGGCCCTCGCCCGCGCGCCGGACATCTTCCTGACCGAGCTGGCGCGCGGCATCCTGGAAGGCCAGATGCTGGCCGAGCGCGAGGTGAAGGAGCGCACCCCGACCAGCGGCGCCGGCACCCTGCGCGACAGCATCGGCGCGCTGCCGGTGCAGTTGTCCGGCGACCGCGTCACCGGTCTGGTCGGCACCGCGCTCGCCTACGCCGAGCCGGTCGAGCTGGGCAGCAAGCCGCACATGCCACCGATCGAGCCGCTGTTCGACTGGGTCAAGCGCAAGCTCGGCCTGCGCAACGCCGACGATGGCAAGGCGCTGGGCATCGCGCGGGCCATCCAGTGGAAGATCTTCCACGTCGGCACCAAGGGCGCCTTCATGTTCCGCGACACCTTCAGTGCCATCCAGCCGCAGCTCGACGCCATCATGGGCGCCGCCGCCCTGCGCGCCATCCACAAGGTCGAGGGGCTGTGATGACCGACCCCGTCCGCGACGCCATCGTCGCCACGCTCGCCGGCGTCCCCCGGATCGGCCGGGTCCATGACCGCGAGCGCTACGCCAAGGAGAGCAAGGGCCTGCTCGCGCTCTACGGCTGGACCGACCCGGACACCGCCAGCGCCGCCCTGCGCGGCTGGTTCGTCTCGCTGACGTCGGAGGTCTACCGGCCCAAGCGCGTCGGCCGCGCCACCGCGCTCGCTGAATGGCGGATCGTCGGGCTGATGGGCTTCGACGACGACGGGTCCAGTGAGCTGGCTATGGCCGATCTGGCGCGGGCGGTGGTGCGGGCCTTCCGCGCCGACCCGACGCTGGACGGCGCCGTCTCCCGTCTGTCCGACAGCCACGCCGGCGAGGGTGCCCCAGTCGGCGCGCAAATCCTGCGGCTGGAGCCCGTCATGTTCGCCGGCGTCCTGACGCACCGCGCCACCCTTTCGCTCATCACCGAACGCTTCCTTCAGGAGTGAGGCCATGCGCCGCTGCATCGACACCATCATCCACGATCAGGCCGAAGGTCCGGTGCCGGACGGGACGCCGCCGTCCGCCGTCTCGGTCCCGGCGGAGGCTCCGGCCGTCCCGCCCGCTCCCGAGCCGGCCGCCGAAACCGATCCCGAGCTGGAGCCGCCCCTGTCGCCGCTGGCCCAACTCGTCACCACCACCCCCCGCCGCCGCCGTCCACAGGAGTAACACCCCATGGCGACCCTGCCTTCCGAACCGGTCAACTGGGACCACAAGGCCGTCTACGCGGCCATTGAAACCGCCTTCGGCGCCGGCGCCGCGTCGATCACCGGCGCCGACGCGGTGCACCTCTGGGACGTGACGTGGACGCCGCTGGAGGCCGAGGAGAAGGAGCTTCCCTATGTGAAGCCCTATTTCGGCTCTAATGCCTCGGTCCTCATCAACAAGCGCTCGAAGCTCTCGTTCAAGGTCGCATTGGTCGGGGCCGGCGCCGCCGGCGTGCCGTGCTGGGACCGCTTCATGCGCGCCGGCGGTTCGGTCCGCACGCAGGTTCTGAAGACGCCCATGGCGACGATCGCTGCCACCGCCGTGAAGACCAGCGGCGCCGGCGCGTTCACGTACGCGCGCACCACCGCCTATGGCGGCGTCCACCCCTGCGTCGCGACGCTGACCTGCACGACGGGCGGCGGCACCGGGGTCGCGGCCTTCACCGTGTCGGCGCCGGGGGTCGGCTCGGATGCGGAGTATGAGGAAACCGGCGTCGTCATGACCATCGGTACCACCTTCGACCTGCCCGGCGGAGCGGCCATCACTCCCGGCGCCATCGGCACGCCCTTCGTCGCCGGCGACATCTTCACCGTCGCCTTGACCCCGGCCGGCTGCACCTACGCGCCGTCCAGCGACCGGGGAGGACACAAGAGTCTGGAGATCGTCCTCACGCTGCCAGACCCGGAGAACGACGGCCAGGATCAGGCGTGGCGGATGCTGGGCGGACGCTGCACCATCAAGGCGTCCGGCACCGCCGACGATTACCCGTACTATGAGGTCGAGGTGACGGCGGATTACGCCGCCCCGTCCCTGATCGCCGAGATCACCCCGGATTACGCCGCGTGGCCCGATCCGGTGGTGATGGACACCGACAACACGCCGCTGGCCCGCCTCTTCGGGCACGACGTCGTGCTGGAGACGGTCGCCTGGGACAAGGGCAACACGGTGGAGTATGTCAGCCGGGTCGGTCGCAAGGGCGCCCGCATCTCCGACGCCAAGACCACCCTGTCCGCCAAGATCGAGGCGGCCAGCATCGACGACGTCGATTGGTGGACCCTCTGCACCAGCCGGGCCTTCGGCGAGTTCCTGTTCCAGCACGGTGTCGGCGCCGGTGACGCCGTCGTCATCCGGACGCCCCGCTGGCAGCTCGCCGCGCCCAAGCCGGGCGAGTCCAAGAAGGACTTCATGCTCGACCTGTCGGGCAAGGCGGTCCCGGCGGCCGAGGGCGCCGACTGGACCATCTTCGCCTCTTCCACCGCCGTCGCTTGATCCGAGAGAAGACCGCCATGAGCAAGATCGCCTTCGTCCTCGATGACGACCTGGTCGTCACCGCACCCGTCCACATCCGCGTGCCGAAGTCCGCCCGCACCAGCGGCGGCGTGTCCAAGCAGGAGTTCGTCACCAAGACGGCCTACGTGGACATCCGCGTCCCCCCCGAAGATGAACTGGAGGAGGTGCAGGAGCGCACCCGCCAGCACAACGCCGATCTGCTGAAGCGGCTCGCCGAGGCGGAGAAGAGCCGGGCGGGCGCCGAGGACGACGAGGCCCGCCTCGCCGCCGACGCCGAGGTCGTCCGCATCAACAAGGACATCCGCAACGGCATGACCGAGCAGTTGAAGGAGTTCGTCGTCGCCCTGCCGGACGGTCACGGGATCGCCGAGAAGGACGGCAGTCTCGCCGTCTACTCGCCCGAGCTGATCGAGCGGCTGTGCGCCTATCGCCATGTCCGCACCGCCCTGTGGGACGCATGGCTCCTGGTGCTGAACGGGGATCCGAAAAAGGGAAACTGATCGCCGCCGTCCAGCGCTGGGCTGGCAGCGGCTCGACCCGAGGCCGGCTGTCACCCACGGCTGGCGGCGGGAGGGGGGAGGACACCGTCCGTCTCTGGAAGCCCCTCTGGCCCGTGTTCGAGCTGTTCTTGAAGTGTGAGCGGGTCTGGCGTTACCCGGCGATGGGCGGTCCTCCCATCAGCTTGGACTGGGCACAGGTCAGCCCGCTGGCCGATGGGCTGGGTGTCCCCTGGGATCGCGACACCATCGATCTGATGCAGGCGATGGAAACCGAGGCGGCAAGGATCTGGACCGCCGAATGGAAGCGGAAGAACCCGCCGAAGACGACGCCGGGGTGAAGGGATGAGCCGACGTGGGCGATAATCTGAGGATCGCGATCCGCCTTGTCGCGGACGGGTCGGCCTTCGTCGGCGACGTCCGCCTCGCGCGCGACGAGATCACCCGGCTGGGGACGGCGGCCGGCGCCACCGACACGGCGCTGGGCGCCCACGGCCGGGCGGTCGCACGGTTGGGCGGCGAAATGGACGCCCTGTCGGCGCGGTCGCGCGCCGTGCAGGAGGCCCAGTCCGGCGTTGCCCGCACCATGGGCATGCTGACCAGCGCTGCCCTGGCACTGACCGCCAGCCTGTCCACCGCCAAGCTGGTCGAATACGCCGATGCGTGGTCGTCGACGGCCAGCCGCCTGCGGTTGGTGACGAACGGCGCGGATGAGCTGCATGCGGCGCAACAACGTCTGTTCGAAGTGGCGCAGCGGACGCGGCTGTCCTTCGAAGCGACGACCGACACCTATGCACGGTTCGCCCGCGCCACTCAGACGCTGCATGTCAGCGGCGCCGACCTGTTGCGCGTCACCGAGAGCATCAACAAAGCGGTCGCCATTTCCGGCGGCCCGGCGGCCAGTGCCGAGGCGGCGCTGTTCCAACTTGGGCAGGCCATGGCCTCCGGTGTGCTGCGCGGCGAAGAGCTGAACAGCGTCATGGAGCAGACGCCGCGCGTCGCCGAGGCCATCGCGGCCGGGATGGGCAGGACCATCGGCGAGCTGCGCCAGCTCGCCGAGCAGGGCAAACTGACCGCCGACGTCGTGTTCAAGGCGCTGCTGAGCCAGGGCGCCGCGCTGGATCGGGAGTTCGCCCAGGTCACGCCGACCGTCGCGTCGGCCTTCGTCACGTTGCAGAACGCGGTGCAGAAGTACGTCGGCGAGGCCGACCAGTCGATCGGCGCCACCCGCGCGCTCGCCGGCAGCATCGACACGCTGGCCCGCAACCTCGACGGCGTCGTCGGCGTAGCCGGTCAGGTGGCGCTCGGGCTGACCGCCATCGGCGCGGCGCGGATGATTCCCAGCGGCATGCAGGCGCTGACCCGCCTGATCGACGATCAGAAGGTCGCGCTCTACGCCAAGGCCGTCGCGACGGTCAAGGCGGCGACGGCGGAGAAAGAGGCGGCCGGTCAGGCGCTCAACGCGGCCAAGGACAGACAGGCTCTCACCGCTTCTGTCCTAAAGGCGGCCGAGGCGGACTACGCCGCGACCTTCGCCGCGCAGCGCTCCGCAGCGGCCAACCTCGCGGCGGCGGAAACCGACATCACCCGCGCCAAGGCCAAGATGGCGTTGACCAACAACGTCTATGTCACCGGCGACGCCATGCGGGCCGAAGCCGCCGCCCAGGCCGCCGCCACCGCCGCGCGGGAGGCGTCGATCCGGGCGGACGATCTCAAGGCGGCGTCGCTCGCCCGCCTGCGGCTGGCCCAGGCCGAGGCCGCCGGGGCGGCGACCGCGGCGGCGGTGGCCAACAATTATCTGACCTACGCCAGCGAGGGGCTGGACGCTGCTTCGGTTGCCCTGGGGCAGCGCGCCTCCGTTCTCGGCGCCGCCTGGGGTGCCTTGCGCACCGCCGGCTCGACGCTTCTGGGGTTGGTCGGCGGTCCGCTCGGCGCGGCGTTCCTGGCGACCGCCGGCGCCGTCACCTATTTCGCCACCCGCCAGACGGCCGCCGAGAAGGCCGCCCACGACCACGCCGACGCCCTGCGTCTGGTCGCCTCCTCGGCCGAGGCGCTGGAGCTGAAGCTGACCAAGGCCGCCGGCGCCCTGACCAACGTCGAGAAGCTTCAGGCGAAGGCGAAGCTGGCCCAGGCCGAGGAGAACATGGCCGCCACCCGCGCCTCTTTGGGCACCGCCAACAGTTCGACCGGCCTGCTCGGCCGCTGGCTGGCGATCGGCCGGGAGGCGTCGAACGAGATCGAGGCGGTCGGCCGCCAGTTCGCCGGTGCCGAGTTCAGCGCAGAAGGTTACGCCGAGGCGCTCGCCGCCGTGGCCAAGCGGCACGAGGACGACAAGGCGGTCACCGCCTACATCCTCGACATGCTGCGCACGGTCGACGCCTACAAGGCGGCCGAGGCGGACGCGAAGAAGTACCGCGACGCCCTGAACGGCGTGGCGGCGGCGACCGAGGCGGCGAGCGCGTATCCCACCCGCTTCGCCAACAAGCTGGGGGAGTTGGGCACCAAGCTGGCGGACGTCACCGAGAAAGCGCGGGCGTTGCGCGCTCTGCCCGGCCTGCCGCGCCGCCTGGAAGAGCTGGTCGGGACGGCGCCCGCCGCACCGGAGGGAATGACCGGCTACAGCGACCGGCATGGCGTGGCCCAGGACGATCCCTACCAGCGTTTTCAGGCGAGCAAGGAGGTTGCTGCGATCAACCTGCGCCGGCTGACCAAGGCCGAGGCGGACGATCAGATCCGCCTGCTCGGCGAGCAGGTCAAGGCGGAGCGGGAGTATCAGCAGGCCGTCGCCAGCGGCAACGCAGTGGAGATCGCACGGGCCACCGCGAAGAAGAAGGTGGCCGAGGCCGTCGCGAACGGCTTCCCGGTCGAGGAGAAGGCGGCCCTCCTGACGAAGGAAACCGAACTGGCGTTGCTCGGGGTGTCCGGTGCCGCCGGTGCTGCGGCCACCGAGTTGTCGGCCGCCACAACGGCGACCATGCGTCTGGCCATGGCGGCCGGCGCCGGCGAGGCGGCCCAGCGTGCCGCCACCTACGCCAACAAGGAGGCCGAGGCCAGCCTGAAGGGCAACATCGCCTTGTCGGCGATCCGCGCCGCCAACGCGCAGGAAGAGGCGGCGGCGATCCTGACGATCCGCAACGAGACGGTGCGCGGCCTGGAACTGGAAACCGCCAACACCAACCGCCTGACCGAGGCGATGGTCGCTGGTGGCGAGGCGGTGCGGGTCGCGCAGGAGGAGGAGTACCGGCTCAACCTCATCCGCAAGCTCGGCAGCGACGCCACCGTCGCCGGCACCAAGGCCCAACAGGCCCTCAACGACGCGATGGCGGCGTACCGCAGCAACCGCGCCGCCAACGACAACAACCGCTTGGCGCAGGAGCGCCAGACCGCCAACGACAATCTTGCCCTGGCGCAGCGCGAGATCGACCTGATGGGGCAGGCCGAGGGCGTGCGGTCGCGCGCCCTCACCACCCTGCGCAATCAGCAGGAGGCCGCCCGCAAAGTCGCCGAGCTGGGCGAGGACGGCGCCCGTCAGTGGCTGGCGTGGCAGGAGCAGATCGCCGACGCCCGTGCGCTGGTCGAGTTCCAGAAGGAGGTGGAGAACACGGCGAAGGAAATGTCGCGCGACGTTACCGAAGCCCTGCTCGATCCCGCCTCCGACTGGCGGGACGTCGGGCGGACCATCGGCAAGCGCCTGCTCCTCGGGCTCCTGGAAAATCAATTCGTCTTGCCGGTCATGATGCAGGTGGTGGGGAGCGCGCCGTCCCTGTTCGGCATCACCTCGCCAGTCGCTGGGGGGCAATCCGCTGCCCAGGGCGGCATCGGCGGATTGGGCATCGGCGACGCCCTCGGCCTCGGCAACCTGCTGTCGGGCACCGGTGGTGTCGGCATCGGGCAGGACATCGTCTCGACCGTCTCAGAGTTTGCCTTTGACGTGACCGGTTCGGCCGGCGTCGCGCAGGGGTTGGGGCTGGGCATCCAGGCGGCGCCCTGGGGCATCATCGGCGGCCTCGGCGCCAACCTGCTCGGCCTGGGTGGCAAGGGCGGCGTCGGCGGGATGATCGGCGGTACGCTCGGTTCGGTCGCCGGCGGTGCGGTCGGCTCGACCGCCCTGGGAGCATTGCTCGGCTCAGCGGCCGGGCCGGTCGGCGCCATCGTCGGCTCGTTCCTCGGCACTGCGTTGGGCGGCCTCATTGGCCCGAACCCGAGCGTCGGCCCGAACTCGCAGGGCCATGTCGTCGTGCAGGATGGACGCTTTGCGGCCGGGCCGAGCTACGCGGACAACGATGGAGATCCGACACAGGTTGCCCAGGCCACGGCGCAGCTCGCGGCACAGCTCAACACGCTGATGGATTCTTTCGGCTTGCGCTCGACCGGCCAAAATTTCGGCCTGTTTGCCGGCGGGGAGAAGGTCGACGGCATCGGCTACCGCACCGTCGAGGAGCTGGTGCAGGCGGTCGTCGCTCGCGGCGTCACCGGCGATGGGCTGGTCGGTCGGGCGCTGTCGTCGGACAAGGTCCGGTCGTTGACCAGCGTCGAGGATGTCGCCGGCTATCTCCAGATCGCCCAGGCGATCGAGCAGGCGACGGCCGGATTGGCCGATCTGGACGCCACCCTGGCCGGCGTCGCCGCGAAAGCCAAGGCGGCGGCGGCGGAGACTTATGCCACCGTCGACGCCTCGCTGGCCAAGGCTGGCGAGATGGGGTTGGGCGATGAGTACCGCGCGGTTCTGGAAGGGCAAATCCGCTCCACCTTCGTCTCGGCCGGGCAGTCCTTTACGGCCATCGAAATTCAGGAGGCGCAGGCCGCCGCGCAGACGGACGCGCTTGTGGAAGCGGTCCGGCGCTGGGGCCTCAGCCTGTCGGAAACCGAGATCCGCGCCAACGCCGCCGCACAGGCCGAGCAACGGCGCAATCAGGTGCTTGCCGAGTACACCGCCTCGCTCTATCAGGCGCAGGGGCGCGACTATCTGACGACCCTGACGGGGCTGGACGCCACCCGCGACACCGTCCGCCGCAATCTCGCGGCGGTCGGCGCGGACGATGCCGCCGGCCGGGCGGACACGCTCATCACCGCGCAACTGAGCAACACGCTGTCCGGGCTGAGCCTCGCGGCTCTGGCCGATGTGACCCGCACGTTGGGCGGCAGCGTCGGCGTGCTCGCCGAAACGATGCGCGACGCGGCGCAGGCGACCGCCACCGAGGATCTGACCGTGCGCACGCTCAGGGCCCAGGGCCGCACGGAGGAGGCCGACGCCCTTGAGCTGAGGCTGTCCCAGCAGCGCGTCTATGCCCAGGCGGTCAAGGAGGGCAACGACGCGGCCTATCTGGCGACGCTCAAATTGACGCAGGGTTTGGAGGCCCAGTCGGCAGCGGCGGCGGCGGCGGCCCAGTCGGCCTCTGCCCTGCGGCAGGGGATCGTGTCGATCGAGAGCGCGCTCGACCCGACGTGGCGGGCCAACCTTGACGCCCAGCTGTCCGAGGCCGGGCTGTCCGGCGGCGCGATCGAGGCGTTGCGGCCGGCGTTTCAGTCGGTGCTGGATGCGGCGTCGTCCGGCGCCGTCACTGCCGGCCAGATGCGGGCGGCGCAGGCGGCGCTGGACGCCCAGCTCCGCGCTGGAACGATCACGGTTGGGCAGCATGGCGCGGCGGTGTCGGTGCTCACGGCGGCGTGGCAGGACAGCGCCAGTGCCGCCCAAACGGCGGCCGACGCCGTGACGCAGACGCGTGACCGGCTCGTGCAGGCGGTCGATCAGGGGTGGAGCAACGCCGTCACGCGCGCCACACAGCAGGTCACCAGCGCATGGCAGACGGCGGCCAATGCCTCCCGTCAGGCGGCGGTGGACTGGACGCGGGTCGGCGATAGCATGCAGGCGGCGCTGGATGGACTGCTGGTCAACAAGGACCTGTCCAATCTCGGCGCACAGGCGATGCTCGACACGACGGAGCGGCAGTTTCTGGACGCCGCCCACACCGTACAGGACTATCAGGCCAAGCTCCTGCGCGGCGTCACCCCGACCGAGGACGAGCGGCAGGCCGCCGTCGACGCCGCCGGCAAGCTGGACGCGCTCGGTCAGCGGTATCTGGAGGAGGCGCGGGCCTACGGCCTCGGCGCCGTCGAGTACGACCGCCGGCTCGATCAGGTCGAAGCGCTGTGGGGCGCCACCCGCGACATGTCCCGCTCACTCGCGTCGTCGGAGACCAGCCGGGCGCAGGGCCTCGACCGTCAGCTCGACTGGCTGTCGCGGCTCAACGACACCATGTCGGGCACCGGCGCGACCAACGCCGCGCTGCTGGAGCGCATCGTCGCGGCGCTGTCCGCCGGCCAGACACCGACGCAGACCGCCGCCGACCGCGCCGGCCTGTGGATGGCCGATTGGTTCGGCCGGTACAACACCCTGCTCGGCGACCAAGCCTCCGGCCGGCTGTCGGCCGATCAGGTCAACGCCAGCGGTCTGGCGCTGTGGAACGAGAAGGTCGCGCAGGCGAACGCGCTGTCGGCCGACCCGGCGGTGTGGCGGGCCGTGGTGGACGCCGCCCGCGCCAGCGCCAACGGCGCGGGGACGGCCGACTGGTTCGCGGGGCTGGCCCGTGACAAGGGCATCCCCGGTTTCGCCATGGGCGGTTTCCACGCCGGCGGTCCGCGCATCGTCGGCGAGCGCGGTGCGGAGCTGGAGGTGACCGGGCCGGCCCGCTACTGGACGGCCGACCAGACCCGCGACATGCTGGCGCCGCGCTCCTACAGCGTGACGGTGGACATGGCGCCGGTGGTGACCGCGGTCGGCGGCGTCACCAGCGCCGTCATGGACATCGGCCGGCTGATATCGGACCTGTCGTCCCGCGTCACCGACATGGCCGAGGCCATCGCCGATCTGTCCCGTTCCCACGGGCAGCTCGCCGTGCAGGTGCGGAGGCTTGCCGTCCAATGAGCGACGTCTGGGCCGCCAAGATCGACCTGACCCGTCCGAACGGGACCGCCGAGACGCTGTTCCTCGGCGACGGCGCGGTGCTGCCGTTGCCGCACGACGATCCCGACCATCCCAACATGGCGATCCGCCAGCGGCTCGACGGCCCGCCCTCCTACGCCACCGGCGTGTCGGCCGACCTGTCGACGCTGGCGGCCGACGTCGGCGCCGGCCAGCTCCGGCTGCTCAACGGCGACGGTGCCTTGAGCTACCTCGCCGGCTGCGCGATCGGGGCGATTGAGGTGCGGCGCGGGCGGGACGGCCTGTGGTGGCGGGACTGGGATCCGGTGATGCGGGGGCGTGGCGAGACGGCCCAGCCGGCACTGTCACGGCAGCAGGCCCGCCGCACCACGATCGACATCTACGACCTGCGGGCGGCGCTGGACGATGCCGTCGAGACGCGGACCTACGGCGGCACCAACGCCGGCGCGGTCGGGTACGATGGCACCCCGGAGGCCGGCAAGGGCAACACGGTGCCGCTGTGCCTCGGTGAACCGCCCAACGTTTCGGCCATCTTGGTCAATTCCATCAGCCGCGCCTTCCAGTGGGATGCCGGGCCGGCGGATGGCATGACGGCGTTCTGGGACGGCGGGGCGGCGGCCGGCATGGGCTTCGTCGCGACGTCGTCCGGCGCCGGCTTCGACACGGCGACCCTCTCGGCGACCCAGTACGCCGTCGATACCCCGCGCGGCCTGATCCGGCTCGGCGGCACGTTGGGCAATGAGATCACCTTCACCCCGCGCGGCCGGCGCGACGCCGGCGGCACCTACATCGCCACCGCTCCGCACGCCATCCGCTGGGCGCTCGGCAAGCGCGGCGCCGGCACCATCGGCGCCACCCTGACGGCGTGGGCCAACGCCGCGCCCATCGGTGCGTGGTGGCCGGGCGAGGTGCGATACCGCGAGGTCATCGACCTGATGCAGCGGTCGGCCGGCGGGGTGGCCGTGCCCGACGCGCTGGGGGCGTGGCAGGCCGTGGTGATCGACGTGCCCGGCGCGCCGGCGATGACCATCACGGAGGGGCAGGTGCTCGACATCGGCGTCGACGATCCGTCCCTCGCCGTGCCGGCGTGGAAAGTGACCATCAAGGGCCGGCGCAACCACCGGACGCTGACCCGCTCCTCACAGGCGACCTCGGTGCGGGACACGGACCGGGGACGGTGGCTGACTGACGAATGGCGTCAGGCCGTCGCCTCGGCCCCGTCGACGCAGGCCCGCTGGCCCGACGCCCGCCCCATCGAGATCGAGACGGCCTTGACCAGCCAGACCGACATGGAGGCCCTGGCCGCGCGGCTGCTGTCGGTGCTCGGCCCGCGCGCTGACAACACGCCCCGCCGGAGCCTGTGGATCGCGGTCGAGGCGACCGCCGCGCGCCTCGCGCTGCCGCTGGGCAAGACGATCCTGCTCGACTACCCGCCGGAGGGAATGGCCGACCCGCTGGTCTATGTCGGCTGCAAGCTCGCCAGCCCCCGTCGCCACCTGATGACCATGAGGCTGTTCGGATGACGGGCAACGCCGCGATCCTAGATGAAAACCTCGCGCTGACTGCCACCCTGTCGGGTGGCACCTGGGTCCGCCCATTGGACAACCTGCTCGACCCGACCGTGCGCGAGGTGACGGCGCGGTGTGCGTCGGGCGACATCGCCGACGCATGGTTTGACGTCGTCTTCCCGTCGCGCGAACGCTGGGACACGCTTGTCCTGGCTGGTGGTACCCTGGCGCGGGCGGCCGGCTATCGTCTGACGTGGTACAGCGACCCGGTCGACCGTTCGCCCGGCGCGATCCTGGCCGGCGGTCCGTCGACGCCGGTGCTTCCGGTCTTTCCGCGTTCTGGCCGTGCCTCTGCCACACCCTACTACCAGCGGAACTGGTGGCGGCTGGCGCCGTCCGAGCGGGATCTCGCCGGCAAGACGCGCCAGTTGATCGTCCGGCCGCCTCGTTCACCCCGCTGCCGCGCCCTGCGGGTCGAGATCGACAATCGCGGTCAGTCGCTCGATCTGGGGCATCTGTTCGTCACGCGCGCCTTCCGTCCTGACTGGCCGCACGACTGGGGGCTGACCATCGAGACCGTGCCCGCTTCCGTCGTCGACACCACGCCGGGCGGGCGCCGCATAGTGGACGAGCGGCCGGCGCCGAGGCGCAAGACGGTGCGCTTCGCCGATCTGGCCGAGGACGAGGCCATGCGCGTCTTGGACCTCGGCCAGCGGCTGGGCAGCGGCGGTCCGGTGCTGATGATCGAGGACATCACCCGGACTGTGCATCTGTGGCGCCGGACATGGCTGGCGACGCTCGAAAAGGGCGGGGTCAGCGTGACACAGACCGAGGGCGACCTCTGGACTGTCGAACTTGTGCTTTTGGAGATCATTGGATGACGAGCCGCCCGACCACCGAAATCGACCGCGCCGCCGCCGGCTATTGGAACAGTGACCCCGTCTCGCCGACCAACCCCGGCGGGCTGGATGAGAGCGAGGACGGTACCGTCGCTGGCCACGTCGACAACTTCCCCGCCGCCGTCCAGGCGGTCGGGCTGATGACACAGTGGGTTGGAGAACAGATCGGATCGGCTGAGGTGCTGGCCGAACAGGTGGAGGCCGACCGTCAGGCGGCCGAAACCGCTGCTGCCCTTGCCACGGCGGGCGCGGGCGATACGATCTGGGGCGGGCTGGCGGGCGGCACCGCCAACGGTCTGGTGGTGACGCCGGCCGTGCCCGTCACGGGCCTGTATGACGGCCTGACGGTGCGATGGGCGGTCCCAGCCGCCAACACCGACGCGGTGACGCTGGTGGTGGGGACAGCGCCCGTCAAGCCGTTGCGCGATGCCCTGGGTGCGGCTTTGGTCGCCGGTATCCTCTCTGCCGATATGGTCGCTACGGCGACCTATGTCGCATCGGCCGGGCACTGGCGCTTGGCCGCTGGTGTCGGCGGGGTTCGTAGCTTTGCCGGTCGCCGGAATGCGGTCGCACCGGCAGCGGGGGACTACACGGCGGCCATGGTCGGCGCAGTCGGCCAAGGGTGGCATACGATCCCGCTGCCCGCCGCCGCCATCAAGCCGCGCCTGACCTCCGGTGCCGTTGTCAGCGTGTCGGAGACCGCCACCTACAAGGTGTTGCAGCCGGTACTGATGTTCGATGCGGCTTCGCCGCAGTATGGTCAGGTCGCAATCCCGATGCCGGTGTCGGCCAACCTCGCCGCCGGCATCATGATCCAGTATGTCTGGACGGCCGCCAGTGGCTCCGGGTCCATCGTCATGGCGGTGCAGGCTCAGTGGCAGCGGGATGGTGACACGCTTGACGCAGCCTGGGGAGTGGCAGTCACCGTCACCGACACGCTTCTGGCCGCCGGTAAGCGCCACATCTCGGCGGTCAGCGGCGTGGTGACGCCGGCTGGCACCTCGGGCAGTGGATGCACCCTGTTGCTGCAAGTCTACCGGGACGCCGCCCATGCCTCCGACACGTTGGCGGTTTCGTCGTCGCTGTTGGAGGTGCGCGTCCTCTACAGCGTCAACGCTTCAGTCGATGCGTGAGGCCCGGCGATGCTGATGTGTGAAAGCGTGGGGTATGGCGGCTCGACGGATCGGGCGTCTAATGGACAGGATCCGTATCGCGCGTACGTGACGTGGCTGGTGCAGCCGCAGGCGAGCGACCTTGTGCCGATTGACGACGGCCCGGCCAAGCGCGCGGTTTACACCAATGGCGCCTTGGAGTTCGGCGCGTCACCCTGGCCGGGCTACAAGAGCTTGGTGATGCCCGGCAACGTTGCCTATGCCGTCTACTCCGACCCGTCCGCCGACTTCATCTACGATGGGTCGAACTATTGCATGGAGTGGGTCGGGTTTGTTGGTGACCTGACCGGCGGTTTGGCGACCTTCTCAAAATACCAGGACTCCACAAGCGATTACTCCTATCTGGATGTGATTAACGCGGACGGTAGCCATCGAGCGTTCAACTACGGGATCGCCTTCGCCGAGGGCACCAAATCCAGCGATAGCCCCGCCGGAACAATCGCGGCAAACAACCTGTATGCCTGCGCGGTGGTTAAGGACGCCACGTCGTTCCGGACGTATGTCAACGGGGCCTTGGTCGCCTCCACCACCGACACGCCGACCCGCATGGGCGGCACTGCTGCCGTCCCACCCATTTTCGGAGCCTTGAACTCCAGTGCTCTCCAGGCGCCTTTCCGGGGCCGTGTCGCCGCCATGCGGATGACGCGGCACAATCGCGGTTACACCGGGGCGACGATCCCCAATGCCTTGACCACCGGCCCGTTCCCAGTCCTATGAGGGTGCTGTGATGTTGTACGTGCTTGTGACTGCCGAGGGTGCCATTGCCCGCAACGATCATGGCATGGATCGGTATCAGGACTTTGACGCCGCCCCCCCTGCTCTCGCGGTAGCGAAGGGCTTGCGATGGCTGCCGGTCATCGACACGCGGCCCGATCCCGGCCCTGGTGAGGCGTTGGCCGGCCCGGTGGTGACGGTGGGGACCGGCGCGGTGACGCGGGCGTGGTCGACCATTCCGCCCGACCTCTCGATCCTTCGCGACGCCGCCATCGCCGCCAACAACGCGGCGGCTGGCAAGGCGCGCGAGCGCTACCTGACGCCGGGCACGGGGCAGGAAACCACCTACGCCGCCAAGCAGGCGGAGGTGGGGCGCTGGATCGCCGCCGGCCGCTCGGCTGATGCGACCGCCGCCACCTACCCGTGGGCAGGCGACCGCGCCGAGCTGCGTGCCGTAACCGTCGTTGAGGTACTCGGCGAGTGGGAGGCCGTGACTGCCGCCTGGGAGACTGTGGGAAGGCAGATTGAGGGAGAGCGGGAGCGCATCAACGAGGCCATCAGCGCGGCGGGCACTCCGGCCGCGATCCAGGCGGCGCGGGCGGGCGCGTCCTACCCGTCGCCAGCGTGATGGACAACGTCAAACCATGTGGCGGATCACGTCAAACCATCCGGCGCGCTACAGCTTGATCTTCGTTGTCCTTTTCCTCGTCCATACGCGCAACCCTGCCCAGCGTGCTACGCTATTCTGCGCAGACATTTCCATCCAAATGATTCCGGTTTGATTCCGGAAGCGGTCTGAAGAGGGCAGACTCCGGATGCAGAAAGCCCCTGAAAACTGTTCGTTTTCAGGGGCTTGGATTTGGTTGCGGGGGCAGACAACCCCCTTAACCTGCTGTGGCAGGCAATGGACATAACCGGCTCTGCTAACCCCTTGCTTTTCAATAGAACGGGGGTCACGAAGCACCAAAACCCTGCTCCCTGTCCACCTGAGAAAAAGCCTCGCTCGGCAGTGGGGGCGAAGCATCGCAAGGCGTCTGACCGGCTGGTGCCGCCATGCCCGTGAAAGATGCCTTCAACTCCATCGCCAGCCTTGGCGACGCCCCCGCCTCTGAACAGGTCGGGGCAAAGCGGAAGCAACGCGGCAAAGCCCCTGCCCCGTTCTCGCTGCGCCTGACGTTCGAGGAACGGGCGGCACTGGCGGCGGCTGCCGGGACGGAACCGCTCGGATGCTATATCCGCAGGCGCATTCTCGGTGACGACGTGGCCTATGCGCGGCGTCATCGGCGGGCACCTGTGCAGGATCATGAAGCCTTGGGCCGGGTGCTGGGGGCGCTGGGGCAATCCAAGCTGGCGAGCAATCTGAACCAGCTTGCCAAGGCGGTGAACACCGGCACGCTGGAGGTGACGCCCGACTCGGAACAGGCCATCCGTGACGCCTGCGCCGATGTCCAGCACATGCGGGTGGAACTGCTTCGCGCTCTTGGGATGCCAGCGGAAGCGCGATGATCCTTAAGGCCAGCCAGCGGGGTGGCGGTGGTGAGCTTGCTCGCCACCTGCTGCGCCTCGATCAGAATGAGCATGTCGAAGTCCATGAGCTGCGCGGCTTCGTCGCCGACGATCTGCGCGGCGCGTTTCGGGAAGCCTATGCCCTGAGCAAAGGGACACGTTGCCGTCAATTCCTGTTCTCGCTGAGCCTCAACCCGCCGCAAACGGCAAACGTGCCTGAGAAGGCGTTCAGGGACGCTATCCGCACGGTGGAAAAGGAACTCGGCCTGACCGGCCAGCCTCGCGTCATTGTCTTCCATGAGAAGGAAGGGCGGCGGCATGCACACTGCGTCTGGTCGCGGATCAAGGCCAACACCATGACGGCGGTGAATCTGCCGCACTTCAAGATGAAGCTGCGGGATATCTCCCGCGCCCTCTATGTCAAGCATGACTGGCGGATGCCTGACGGGCTGGTTGACCAGCGCGACCGCTCGCCGCTCAACTTCACCCGCGAGCAATGGCAGCAGGCGAAACGGGCGGGCCTCGATCCGAAGACGATCAAGAGCCTGTTTCAGCAAAGCTGGGCGGCGTCCGATTCGCTGGTGTCCTTCTCGCGAGCGCTGGAAGAGAAAGGCTTCTGGCTGGCGCAGGGCGACCGGCGCGGCTTCGTCGCGGTCGATTTCCGGGGCGAGGTCTACAGCGTTGCCCGCACGGTCGGCACGCCGACCAAGACGGTCAATGCCCGGCTGGGCGACTCGGCCAAGCTGCCTTCGGTCGAACAGGTCAAGGCGACCATCGCCCAGAAGATGACCGAGGCGATCCGCGAGGACATCCGCACCGCTGAACGCGCCTTCGCCGAGCAAAGCGGCGGGCTGGCGCTCCAGCGCCGGGAGATGGTCAGCCAGCAGCGGGCCGAACGGCAAAAGCTCAAGGAACAGCACGAACAACGCCGGGTGCGGGATACCAAGGAACGGGCGGCGCGGCTGTCCACGGGGCTGTGGGGGCTGTGGCAGAAATTCACCGGGCGCTATGGCAAGATCAGAAAAGAGAACGAACAGCAGGCGCAGCAAGCCCGCTTGCGCGACCAAGCGGAAAAGGAATCGTTGATCGCCAAGCAATTGGCCGACCGCCGCACCCTTCAGCGTGACATCCGGGAAGCCAAGAGCGCTTACGACCAGAACATGAAAGAGCTGTACCGGAATGTGGCGCAGCTTACCCAGACGCAGGGCCAGCAGCAGAAGCCGGTTCAAGAGCAATCCCGAACCACTGCCGAAAAAGAAAAGCCGCCTATTCAACTTAGTTCTGACCGCGCCATCGAGAATACCCGCAGCGAAGGGCGCGGCAGGCGGCGAGAACCTAAATGATATGTCACAGCTGTGAGGGAATGCCCCCCGTTGCTGTTCCTGCTCCCTTGTCTCCCTTTTCCGTCTCGAAGGTGATCCGCAGGCGCGTTCCTGTCGCTCTGGCGAAGCGGGTGAGCGTCCGCGCCGAGGGAATGACCTTGCCGCTTTCCAGCCGGGCAATGGCGCTCTGGGACGTTTCCATCCGCTCGGCAAGCTGTTCCTGCGTCAGCCCTGCATTCGTCCGGGCTTCGATGATCGCTTGAGCGAGGGTGAATTCCTCCTCAAGAGCTTCATACGCCTCGCGATAGGCGGCATCCTTCATGAAGTTCGCATGCAAGTCTTTCATACTGGTCATGTGACCTCCTTCGCCCGCTCACGGGCCAGTTCCAATTCATGGCGCGGCGTTTTCTGTGTCTTCTTTACAAACACCCGAACAATAACGACGCGTTTTTCTGTGGCGGTAACATAGATCGCACGGGATATTCCACTTGGTGCTTTAACGCGGATTTCCCAGAGCTTACCCTCAAGATGCTTTACCGTGTCGTGCGGCAGGTTCTGCAAACCAACCGCTTCAATAAGATTGGCGGTTCGCACCAGCCGCGCCCGCAGGTCTGCCGGAAGCGCCGCAATCTCCGCATCAACGACCGTATTGAGAGTCTCTACCGTCCACATGATACCATCATATCAAAAATGATATATTTTGTCCAGACGGTGAACGGGCTGTGGGTAATCGGCCTGCCGAAGTGCCCTCACATGGCGGCGTAGGCAGGCCGATTATCCACAGCAGGGAATAGGGCAAAGGGTTGGGGCTCGCTCTCGATAAACAGCCCGGCTTGTCGGGCTGCTCATCAAGCCATCGCCTATTGCAGCCCGTGCAGGTAATCGACTGCCCGTTGAGCCTGTGCGGCAGCGGTGAAGATCGCCCGCTTATCATCCTTCAGCACCTTGAGCCATGATGCGATGTAGGCAGCGTGATCGTCCCGCACATCCGGTGCAAGGCCGAGGTCAGCGGATAGAAAGGCCGAACCAAGCTCGGCAACCAGTTCTTCGGCTGCGTAGCCTTCATCACCCCAGCGCTTGCGGCCAAGATCGCGGTTCAGCCGGGATGGGTGTTTCGTCCAATGGGTCGTTTCATGGGCAAGTGTGGCGTAATAGCTCTCGGCATCCCGGAAGGTGACGAACTCCGGCATCTGCACATAGTCGGGCTGGGCGGCATAATAAGCTCGGTTGCCGCCATGGCGGATGTCGGCCCCGGTTCCGGCGAAGAAACGTTCCGCCTGCTCGATCCGCTTCACCGGATCAAGCACCGGCGACGCAATGGCCCGGTACTGTTCGGGCAAGCCGTCGATCTGCTCGCCGTTGAAGACGGTATAACCTTTCATGAAGGGGATTTCCCGCTCGATCTCGTCCCCTGCTTCCGTGGTTTCGGTACGGGTGAAGCGGTCGGCGAACACGACCAGCGAACCAGCTTCGCCCTTCCGGACCTGTCCGCCGAGTTGCTGGGCCTGCTGGTATGTCATCCATGTCGGGCAGGTAAAGCCCTTCTCCGTGGCATCGCTCCACAGCATGAGCGTGTTGATTCCACGGTACGGCGTGCCGTTGTGCCTGAGCGGCCTGACGATCCGCCCGGCGGCATGCTCCGCACTCCAAGGTTTGAACCAAGGCCGAACCCCCTGCTCAAGATCGGCTATGATGCGGTTGGTGATGCGGGTATAGGCATCGGCTCTTTCAGTGTTGGACATTTTCTTTCCCCTTTTCCTCATGTTCGGGTTGCACATGCAACCCGAAGCGAGGCCCGCGCCGGGGAGCGGGGAGTCCGGGGTCAAGCCCGGATAGCCGGGAGGAGAATCGCCCGCCTGCACGACCACAGGAAGGAAGGTTGGGGATACCTGGCTGTCCGCCTGCGTGGTGGGGAAGGCTTTACACCGGCAGGGGCGCAGCCCCTCTCCTACTCAAGGAGACAGAGGCGAAGCCTTCATCAGCTCCGACCACGGAGAGGAACAGGAAGAGTCTGCGCAGAAACCCGCCCCTCCCTTCGCCAGCCATGTGGGGGCGCTCGGGCGGGCGGGTGTCATCGGGGCATTACCAAGACTGGTAGGCAAGCACACCGAGCCAACCGCAAAGCCCGGCAAGGCCGGGAAAGATCAGGAAACCAACCGGGATCGCAGCAACAATCGTGACAACAACCCACTCGAACGCTTTAGGGTATTTTTCTTCCATGTATTTTGCTGCGAAGGCAACGCCAATTGGAATTCCCGTCAAATACAGGAAAAAAGCCACCCCGCCTATGGTTTCAAAAGAGAAGACTGAATTACGACTTCTATCCATAAACACGTCATGAACTGACAGGGAAGCATGCATCAGAGCATTCCATACCATGACGTTCACATCCCATATCGCAAACTTCAGCGATATGAGAAAAATATGTAATGAATGTCTGTAACAAAAAGAAACCGCCTCCCAAAAGGTTTGCCATGTGTCTGCCGTGGCGGGCTTTGGGTTAAAGAAATCTCCTTGGACTATAAAATAGATTATAAGTGCTACCCCTCCTAACAATAGCACCATTCCGCCTCCGCTTTCGTCGCCTCCACCTCCACCAATGACATATGTTTCTGTCTTCCCGTCCGCCTCGTAATAATATCTCGTAACCCAAACATATCTGGTTTCATACTGGCACGTCGTGAACGGGTCAGGCCGGTGAATCGTTACCGGAACATAGTCAAACTCCCTCTTCATCATGATTAGCCCCCGATAGATGAATGATTGAGGATGAGTGCCAAAGAGCGAATGTCTCGCTCGTCTCATAGGTTCTGTGGCAAGGCTTGCTAGCCTTTTTTCAGCTCGTAGAAGTGCCAGCCGTCTGAATATTTCTCGGCTTTCAGCTCTTTTTCCCGGAAAAGCTCCAGCGCGTGTCTGTTTTCGACCGGGCTGTTCGCCGTCATCGTGAAGTTGAGTTTGATCCTCACGCTGATGTGCGAAACGATTTTGCCGTCCTTGTCCACCGCCGGATCGGTACGGTTCAAAACCTTGCCAAACACCCAGCGCCCTTTCAGGCAGGCGGTTCCGTTCTGCCACACGCCCGCGCTCTTCGCCTTGTCCGTCAGCTCGGCCACAGCGCCGTCATAGCGGATGCCTTTCAGCGCATTCCAGACCTCGTCAGAAGATTTGGGTTGATAGAGCGCGCCCGGTATTCCGGGCTTCGAAAACCTGAAGGCGCTCTCGCCGGGATAACCGCCCGTGTGGACATTCAGATACCCGTCACTCATCAGAATTCCGATGATGAGGCCGTCTATATCCTGCCAGTCGATGAAGGCGTCTTCGGCCAGCACGAACCTGTCCGGCTTGTTCGTTTGCTTGATCTTTGCCTGTGTCAGGCAATGCTCGACGCTCTTCTGGGAAATAAGATGGTCATTGACGGCCCCCTCGATATCCGAGTCCGACAACCCTTCACCACAGCCCGCCAGCCCCAGACAAAACAGACCACTCATGAGGCGGGTCACGCTGCCCGGCTGAACCAGCACGGCAGGCTTCAGGCGGCGAATGCGCTCGATCATCTTCATTTTGCCGATAGCTCCGGTGAGGCTGGATTAACTGGAAGTCGGTTGAGCGGATGGGGCGGACTATTGAGGCGGAACGCGCTTCGCAGCCAGCCCGGCAGGGACGGCACTTCCGTCCTCGAACCGCCAGCCGCTTCCGTCTTGCGCTTCGTAAATCCGCCGACCGTCGGGGAGCCGCCATGCCCGCGCCTGCACGGCCTTGAGATTGGCGTCGGCGCTGGACTGCTCGTGCCCTGCCTGCTCCTTGGCGCGTCGGGTCGCTTCGTCCAGCACCTCGGCCTTCTTCGCCACCCGTTCACGAAGGAGTTTCATCCCCTCGTCCTTGTCGCGCCCACAGCGCTTTTCCATCATCGCCATGACGATGCGGGCGGGGTCCTCATCGGGGAATTTGGCCGCGTTGCGGAAGATGGCGGCATTACCCGCCGCCGGGTCTTCGCCGTACCAGCGATTGACGCAGTTCGAGCGAACCGTCGCGCCGTCCGTTTCCTGAAAATGCCGGGCGATAGCGGCGACCACCTGCCCGATAAAGCTGGGTTGCTGAACTTCACTCTGGTCAGCATGGGCCACACCACCGGCAAGGCCGAGCGTCACCACGCCAGCGAGGGCGCAGGATAGCGCTTGTCGGTTCAACAACCGGGCGGCAAGATCCCCAAAGCCCAACCTGCGCTGTGCTTAAGGGTTCCCTTTCGGACACCGGAGCAGGATGATGTGGCAACCCCCGGACAGCTAAACAAGACTGCCTGTGGTTAAGTGCTAGCAAAGCATTAACCAGACTTATGCATATAATCGTAAGTGGAGTTCAGGACGTGCGCCGAAGCGTTCAAAAAGGAACCGTTTCGATCACATGAACTCACTATATCCGGTAGCCCTGTATCCAGCAAGGTTACTCGTTGGCATGCATGTGGCAATTATGGAGTGTCAGCGTATGAGGATCGGGTACGCCCGCGTTTCGACCGAAAACCAGAGCTTGGACTTACAGCGCCGCGCCCTGCTGGGCGCAGGCTGCGAAACCGTGTTCGAGGATCACGGTGTATCCGGCGCGGCGGTACGCCGCCCTAACCTCGACCGTGCGCTCACCGCGCTCAACCCCGGTGACGTGCTGGTGGTGTGGAAGCTTGATCGGCTCGGCCGGTCACTCATTCATCTGGTCGAAACGATCAAGTCGCTCGGCGAACGAGACATCGGCTTCCTGTCCCTCAACGACAACATCGACACGACCTCACCCGGCGGACGGCTCATGCTGCACGTCCTCGCCGCCTTTGCGGAGTTCGAGCGCGAGTTGGTATCGGAACGCACCCGCGCCGGGATGCAAGCCCGCAAGGCGCGGGGTGAGCCAGTCGGGCGGCGGCGCAAGCTGCTGCCGCAACAGGCTGAACAGGCCCGGCAGCTCCTTGAACAGCCAGGACGGACAAAAACTGCCGTGGCCCGGCACCTTGGGGTTAGCAGAACAACTCTGCACAGAGCACTTCAATCTATTAATATGCTAAGATAGGATTTAGAGATTTAATTTCATATTATTGGATATAGTATAGACACATAGAAGTTCAATATTTTTATTTTATCATATCTTAATTTTCTTTTTAGCTGCTTCTTGAAATTTTTCTCCCATCATTTTTACAAACCTCGGATCGTACCCTCTATTTGATTTAAGAATATTTATTACTCTATCACTTATAGGGAGAAGGAAATTTGCATGGTCTTTTAGCATAACCTCAAAGAATTTCGACTCTATCTGACCGTTTAGCTCAGCATGCCATCCATCATAAAATATATTAACAATATAAAATATAATTGCCTCAGCACTATAATCACCATCCTCTTCAACACCTAATTTTAGCCAAGATTCTCGGAAATTTTCGTCCGTTGCTGTAAGCAAATTAAATCTTTGCCATTGTTCGTTCAAATTCTTTGCAATATCAACTTCTCTAGTCTTTTTAGAAGATGATTCAATGCTCTTAGCAATTTTAAAAGTTACAATAACTTGACAAATTGCAACCAAAGTATATAGAATATTCGCTATAGCAGAAATTGCAGAGGAGAGTTCTGTCGACATGGGTTTTCTTTCATATGTGTTTAATTTTTACACAACAAAAGAATCTGGAATAGCTAAGGCTGTTAGGAGGGATGCTGAAATTCTAAACAATTGGAATCAAGGCCGAGCGCCTGTTTGGGATCCCCCTCAGCCAGATGGCTGTTCAATACCGAAAACGATCGAAATTTTATCAAATGCCGCCGATCTCTTGGAAAAGAAGAGTCCATTTGCAATCCCCACTCTTTGGGCCATATACAATAAAAAGTGTCCTTTTAAGTTGGTTGTATAGCAAGCCGAATAAGCTCAAAATATGAGATTTTGTTCACGTTCATACAATTTTGCCACACGCCTTTTAACCGCTGATGCACCGGGCGGGCGGTGCGAGTGATGAACTGGCGATACGGTTCAATGGTCTTCTCCCGGCTCGATGCCGGGGGAAGGCCCCGCGCCGCTAAGCGAGGAAGCCTTGCCCCCGGCAAGGGCGAAGCCCCCACTAACACAGACTGAGGCAAACTCTGTCACTGGAGACCGATGACAGAGCGACCGGGATCGCATCCAGTTCCGGGATACGCCAATTAGAAAACGTTAGCTGCCCTTGACAAGGCACGCAGGGACAGCCATATACCTCACATCACTCGCGTGAGATATATGATTCAATGAAGATCGACATCAAAGAGCTTGGCGGTAGCAGCGTTTTGGCCGGCGCGTTGAATGGCAGAGCCATGCTCAATCGCCTGCTCGATGCCACGTCCGCAGAAGCGGCGAAACCGATACCGATCTTTCTGGACTTCTCCGGGATTGAGGTCGCAACGGCGAGCTTTCTGCGGGAAAGCATACTTGCGTTCCGGAATATCGTGCGTGGGCGGCGATCCCAATACTACCCGCTCGTAGCCAATGCCGATCCCATCGTTCAGGATGAATTACTTGAAATCCTGAAGCCGCGTGGAGACGTATTGATGACATGCATCCTTACTGAAGATGGTACAGTAGGTGCGGCGATGCCCCTGGGCGAGCTTGATCCGAAGCAACGGTTGACGTTCGATCTGGTGCACGAGCGTGGCGAGACTGATGCTGGCGCATTGATGCGTGACTTCGGCGAAAGTGAAGGTGTGAAACACACCACGGCGTGGAACAACCGGCTGGCATCCTTGGCTGCGCTCGGTTTGATCATAGAACAGAGCCAAGGACGTTCGAAACGCTATCGTCCCCTGTTCGAAGGAACCTAAGCCATGGGCGCGGACTTCATCGAAAAGGCGGCTCCGACCTTTCGAAAGAGTTGGGACCGCGCAAGACTATCTTTGGCAACGGCTGATCTATTCACAAGAACACCTAACTGCACCGTGCGGACAGCGGCAGCTGACATTCTCGGTGATGCAAATCTCGAAGTGGGTGAGCGACTGACGGTCGAGGCTCAAAACGGCGACCTTATCGCAAGACGAGGTAACAGCAGCGTAGCCCGCTTCACCAATCCTGCTCCCGAACTTCTAAACGCGGTCGTGGCCTCTTGCGGTATCGCCAAGGGCACTGTCGAGCAAGTTTATACCATCGCAGGCGTTGCGGAGATTTCTCTATGCTAACCGGCGCAGAGCAAAATACCAAAACCAAGAGCGGACATAAGAAACAGCAAAATGCCAAACGGAATGTCCGACGCGAGCGGAAACTATGGCACGAACCGGAGATCGCAATTGGTTCATTGGGCTGCGCCGCTTGTCCTGATTTTCGTGTCTGCGGTGGATTGAAGCTTAGAACCGCATTCTTTGACTGTCTTCAGTTCTGCTGCGGAAAACCCGATGAGTGCGACCGCGTATGCCGGAACCATCCCGAATTCGCGGATCGGGTCCGAGAGGTCGGGACATTCGACCTCGATACCGTGCCACACGCGCCCGTGCTGACCGCTCCCGCCTTGCCCCGCATAGTCCCGATCATCTATGACCGGACCAGCCGGCGGCAACCCTTGCCGCTTGATGCTGTGGCGCTGCCTCTCTACTCAATGTTTGACCGGCGATCCGGTATGCCTCGTCACACCTCGCATGCGGCCCTTTGTGAGGCGTTCGTGGTGAGGCCCGGCTCTACCCTCGTCCTAACCGGCACCGATGAGGATGCGCCGCTGGAACGATGGTGGGAGTTGGGCGCAGCGAGGCGGCAACCGATCATTCAGTCAATGAAAGCCGCAGGTATCGGGCTGGTGACAACTCCGAATTTCAGCCTTTTCCTTGACCGTCCGCGTTGGGATGATCTCCACGCTATGAAACGGATCGCCACCATTCATTCCGAGTTTCTGAATGAGGGGTTGCCGGCTGCCCTGCATGTGAATGGGCGAACTGATATGGATTTCAGGCGCTGGACGGACTACGTCGCCAGTCGGCCGGAAATCACGCATGTAGCCTACGAGTTCACCACAGGCACCGCACGCCGACCGGAACGGCATGCAAAGTGGCTGGCCGAACTAGCAACCACGGTCAACCGTCCACTTCATCTTGTGGTGCGTGGCGGGCTGAAGGCTTTGCCTGTCCTTGCAGGCAAGTTTGCCAGCGTGACCCTGCTTGATACGTCCATCTATATGAAAACAATCATGCGCCAGCGCGCTTTCCCGAAAAGCAACAGCGCGCTTGGATGGGCCTCTGCTCCAACGGAGCGCGGAGCGCCAATTGATGATTTGTTTGAAGATAACTTCCGAGCAAAGGAAGCTTGGGCTGGAGATTTGGCGGTTTTTTCTTATGGAGCGCATCCATAAATATGGATACTCATAGAGCGTCGCCTCTCGACTTCACGGCACTTGACGGCTTAGCGTTTGCTGCCGAGCGCGGAAGGCTAAACGGTCGGCCAGTACCGCGCCTTATAGCGCATCAACTCGGACCCGTTCTGGAACTTGCTCAGTTCGCAGCTTCCGGGCTGCTCCCGAACCCGTCGAATGCCCCATGGCTCGCCCTCAATGGGTTCAGCCCCATGGTGCAAGCGTTGATCGACGGCAAGGAACGGTGGCATTGCCCTGAATCCCGCCTCTCCGGTTTCTTGCGTACCAGAGCACTTCTTCCGAACGACGAATCCGAGTGGACCGCCTTTTGCCTGATGGCGCAGCAGGCGGCCATTGCAGCTGGATTTCACCGTCGTGTTGCCGCGCAGCTTGCCGCTGCCCTGGGCGAACTCCATAGCAATGTCTACGAACATTCGAATGCATCTGACACAGGGATTGTGGCGTTCCGATCAAGTCCTGCTCAATTCGAGTTTGTGGTTAGCGATCTGGGGATCGGCGTTCTGAACAGTCTGCGCAGCGGCACGGACTATTTGAGCTTGAACGACCATGGAGAAGCGCTACGGCTGACGCTTACCGATGGCGTTTCCCGGTTCGGAGCTAATTCAGACCGGGGCCGGGGTTTCCGCCCGCTATTCATCGGTCTGGCGAATCTGAACGGAACGTTGCGGTTTCGGTCGGGCGACCATGCTCTGGTGATCGACGGCCGAACGCCGTCGTTGATGACGGCCCGCCCAGTTCAGAGGGCTGCAATCAGCGGCTTTCTGACATCGGTCTTGTGTAAGAACACCATCGGGTCCACGCATGGATAGCATCCGTCTGAACGATATCGCCCCTGACTCTCAGGGGGCTAGGGGAAAGGCCGCATCTCTCCGGCCATAGTCCAGCGGCGGGACGCTGGCGCATCCAACCCACGCAGGGTTGGCCGATGGATGGGGTCAGGGCGGGAAAACGGCGTCTCCCACTCGGTCGGGGTTCCAAGGGCAGGCAGTCCCTTGGTTAAGGGGATCGAAGGGGGCGATGACACGCGCCCCCTTGCCATGGAGGTGTCGGGGGAGCAAGGGCGGTTCCTCTGATCGCTGATGCACCGGGCGGGCGGTGCGAGTGATGAACCGGCGATACGGTTCAATGGCCTTCACCCGGCTCGATGCCGGGGGAAGGCCACAGCATCCGTTGGCGTTGCGGTCATGGTTTCCATGGCCGGAATGCTTAGGGATGCCCAGGGGGGATGCAACGGGGGGCGGGACGCCCCCCTTGCCAAGATGCGTGTTGGACGTAGTACAACACACATCTTGCGCGCAGCGGAAATCACTTCGTATTACATGATTTTTCGGGGTGGCAGGCTGTGTAGTACATACCATTCCCGTCTCAAGAGGCGACAGCTTCCAGCAGTTTCCTTGCCAGTGTGTTGACCGACAGGAAGCCGCTGTCTCGTGGATCGGCGGCACCGTTCGGCAGCATGCAGGTATTGGCGGTGGCGATGGCGATGGCCGATGTGTGGATGAACCGGCGGCGGAAGAGCTGCACCGGGTCGCGCCCGCCCTCTCCACGCCAGCCCAGCCCTTCATAGAAGCGGTGAATCAGGTCGATGGCCTCGGTCGCGGCGGTGACGATTTTGACATACTTTATGCTCACCTGAAAGGAGGACGTATGCGCAGAGGTTGCTCTTGAAACGTATTTGACATGGAAGCTTTTGGTTTATAATCTTAATGGAACCATTGGAGTGCTATCTTGAGAGATAAAATGAGTGCATTTCAAAAAACATCGACGTTTGGTATAGAATTATGCAGCTTCGCATAATCTTTGCTGCGCTAATTTTTATGGGCTCATACCTTCCTTTGAGCTTAATATTGCTATCTCAGGATTTTAATTACGACCTTATATCAGAGGGTATTTGCGCAGACTGGCTAAATTTTTTCTCGGAATGTAAAATACCCTTCAAGAATCCTTGGTTTGCCATTCTGTTTTTTACTTTATGCTTCTCTTGCCTTATAACCACTTTTGTTGTGTTGCATTCCCTAAAACCAAAAAGAGAAATAACAATAATAGAGTCCAAGCATATACCGGCTGATTTAATGAATTATGTCCTTCCTTATGTAGTGTCATTTATGAGTTTAGATTATAGTGAGAAGAACAAATTTATAGGGTTCGCCATATTTATAATATGGATATTTTGGATTAGCTATATGTCAGGAAGAGTAATATTTAATCCGGTACTCATAGCATTTGGATGGAAGCTTTATGAGATAAAATATTCCTTCATATCAAGCACAACAATTTTAACTGGCTTTGCTTTGTCTAGAGTAGATCTGGTGCCAAGAGAGACATATAGACAACAATCCGTCCAAGATGTGATTGTTGTCAAACACAGAAAGGGGAATCAAAGTCATGCCTGAGGAATTATTAACCAGACCGCTTGATCATCTGAACAGTTTTTCACTAGAAAATGCTTCTGTTACATTGTGGACTTTTAAAAAGTCTCAAAAATCTGGCCAAACTCTACCTACCTTTACTGGATATTGGGTTGAAGCAACTGATGAGGTCGATAATGCCTTAAAGGATGCTGTGCGCCTTGAACGTGATCGGATAACTGAGACGCATGAATACGGATTACTAGCTCAAAATAATGAGACAAGCGCTTTAACTATTTCCTCTATAGAAACAAATTCAGAGTTAATACTATCTCAGGCCGCAGATGAAATTGATTCTAAAAAAGTGAAGAAGGTAAAGAATCTCCAAAACACAGATTTTTATGCTGTAAAATTTGTTTCGGGAGGAAAGGTATTGTATTCGGTCAAAAAGACTGACTACACATGGAAAACGAAAAAGGAAAAAAATGCTATATCTATTTTTTTCAGCGATGATCAAATTGGGCTGTCTGAAGATCGATCTTTCAGCTTATCGAAATACGTTGATTTTTTTATTATAGAAGGAATAGTTTTAATTACCAACAAACAAAATTTTGAATCCGTACTTAATTACAAAAAAGCCCATATTGAAGATTTTTCTTCATTACAGAGTGAAAGAGAGTTTTCTTCTATATTTTCCGATATGTCAGAAATAGTTACTTACGTAGGGGCTAATAAAATGCATTTACGTAGAGTTTCTGCTATAAGGCAAAAGGGCCATTATAAAAATGCTTTGTTCATGGATAACTTAAAAAACCACCATGAGAGATTTGGCTTGAAGATTAATTTTGATAATGATGGAAAGATCATTCCTTGCGCTGAAACCTGCAAGGATATATTTGTATCTCTTCTGGATCATAGGCTTATATCACCATTTAGTAATGATCACATATATGACGTGCAGAATACTGACAGGGTAAATGTGTAGTGGTAAATAGTTTTAACTCAATCTTCAAGCGGGGATAATTATTACAAACAATATAGAGATTAATGTATCGGGTAGAAGAATTTTTGCGACTCGCAAGGCAAGACGCCTTATTCACCTTCACAAAATGCATTGACTAACTTTCTTGCCAACGTGTTGACGGACAGGAAGCCGCTGTCTCGTGGATCGGCAGCCCCGTTCGGCAGCATGCGGGTATTGGCTCTGGCGGTGGCGATGGCCGATGTGTGGATGAACCGGCGGCGGAAGAGCTGCACCGGGTCGCGCCCGCCCTCGCCTCGCCAGCCCAGCCCTTCATAGAAGCGGTGTATCAGGTCGATGGCCTCGGTCGCAGCGGTCACGGTTTCGGCGTGCTTCAGCTTGGCCGGAAGCGGGCATTTCCGGCACAGGCGGGCTTTTCGGTTGCCGAGCCGGTAATTGCGATAGCACGTCTCGTTGCCGTGGCATTCCCCCAGCACGTCAAAGAAGGTCGTCCGGATCAGGGCTTCCTGTTCGGGGTCGGTGATGCCGACCAGCAGGACGTTGCTCCGGTGCCATTCGTTGAAGGCGGGCTGTGTCAGGTGCTCGCGGAACTCGACCGACATTTCCCGCACGGATTTCCGGGACAGGCCGGTGGCCTCGGCGCTGCTCGCCAGCGGCAGGCCGAGGGCGAAGTTGTACGATAATCGCACGCCCTGCTGAATGGTGATCTTCCCATTCGGGCGCAGGGGCCGGTCTAACAGGGCGCGCATGCGATCGTTCAAGGGACGGCCTTTCAGCTCTTGCCCTGAAAGAATATTAGAACCCAATGGCTTGTCCACAACCATCTTCCAAAACTGATTAGATGACTCAGCCAGCCGCTTTACGGCGCTTGCCCGGTCAGCCATCCTCTTTTTCAGCCTCCTCCCAATCACCGGCAAACGGAACCGGCCAAGTGCGGAAAGCGGGAATCCCTCCCGTGATCCGCGCTTGGAATGGAGGAAGCCGTCATGTTGCCTGCCGATCTGCTGGGCGATATCCCGCGCGGTGCGCCGCGTCGCGGGGGGATCGAAACCCGGCTCGATGACCACATTTCGCCCCGCGCTCAGTTCCGCGACCCTGCGACCATCATTCGCTCCGACACCTTCAAGCGTTCCGGTCACAAGCTGCATCTGGGCGTGATCGGCGGCAGGGTCGAAACCGTCAAGCTGCCCGATGGCCGGGTTGAGCGGCACGTCATGGGCGGGCACGGCGTCGGCCTCGGTGATGATCGCCATGCCGCCACCGTCGCCGGAAGTCGTGGCGGCAAGGGCCGGTGCGTCATCATCCCGACGCTGCTCGACTATGAGGGCAGCGTCCTTGCGACCGACCCCAAAGCCGAGCTGTTCAACGTCACCGCCAAACGCCGGGCCAAGGGGCTGGGGCAACGGGTGGTCGGCCTCGACCCGTTCGGGATTTCCGGCCCCCACGTTGCCGCCTACAGGGGCAGCTTCAACCCCATGACGATCCTGAAGCCGGGCAGCCCGACCTTGATCGAGGATGCCGGGTTGATCGCCGACGCGCTCGTCATTCCGAGCGGCGGCGACTCGCATTGGGATGACAGCGCCCGGAACTGGCTCGAAACCCTCATCCTGCACGTCGCCACGCACGACGCCTATGAGGGCGAACGGAACCTCGTGACCATGCACCGGCTCCTGATGCGCGGAGCCGTGGCCGATGGCGCGTCGAGCTATGACGCGCTGGCGGCGGAAATGCTCGGCAATGACGCGGCCTTCGGCACGGTGCAGGAAGGGGCGGCGGATTTCTTCGACAAGCCGAAGGAAGAGCGCGGGTCGGTGCTCTCGACGGCCCGGCGGCACGCCAAATTCCTCTCCTATCAGGCGATCCAGCGGGTTGTCAGCGCCCACGACTTCGACCTTGAGGATCTGAAGCGCCAGAAGCTCACGCTCTATCTGTGCCTGCCGGCGATGCGGATCGGCACCTGCGCCCGCTGGTTCCGCCTCTTCGTCAATCTGGCGCTTGCCGCCATGGAGCGCGTGCCCGTCAAGCCGACGCCGCCGGTTCTCATGTGCCTCGATGAGTTCGCGGTGATGGGGCATATGAAGACGGTGGAAGACGCCGCCGGGCAGATTGCCGGGTTCGGGGTTCGCCTGTGGCCGATCCTGCAAGACCTGACGCAGTTGAAGGCCCTCTATCGGGAAAGGTGGGAGACATTCCTCGGCAATGCGGGCGTCATTCAATTCTTCGGCAACAATGACGCTTTTACCTTGGAGTGGATTTCGAAGCGGCTCGGCAAAACCTCGCTGATTGTGACCCGCCGTTCCGAAGTGTCGGCGGACAGCCGCGAGCGGCAGGGCGTCAACGGCGAAAGCTGGTCGCTCGAAGTGCAAGACCTTATGACGCTCGAAGAGGTCAGCCGCTTCTTCGCCCGTGACGATCACCTTGGCCGCCAACTGGTCATCCGGGCCGGGGACGATCCCATCATCCTCCAGCGCGTCAACTACGACACCCACGAATTCTTCAAGGGGAAGTTCCATGCCGAACGCTAACGCCTCGGCCCGCATGCGCGTTCTTGATTGCCGCTACACCTCGCCGCAATCGCTCTATGTGCTGGCCGATCTTCAGCCGATTGCCCAAGTGGCGCTGTTCGCTCTGCTGCTGGGGCCGTGGTGGTTCCTGCTGTGGGCTGACCCGTGGCTCATGCCCTTGGGCAAGCGCGTCGTCCTCGCCATCTTCGGCTTCGGTGGCGCGGCCATCGTCGGCAAGGGGGCGATGATGCTCTGCCTCCGCGTCCTCGGCGGCTATACCCGGCACTTCAGGGGTTTCCGCAAGCTCACCGGCATGTTCGAGCCGGGGCGTATCCGCCTGCTGGTCAATGGCGAATGGCTCACGCTCGACGCGACCGAGCCGCACCAGTTCTCCATGCGCGAGCACAGCGAGCGGATCGAGGAAGCGCGGGCGGAAGAGCAGGCGCGCGCCTTCGGCTACGGCCAGCAGCCGGACTATTTCCGGCGCTCGTTCGAGGTTTTCCTCGATCACGGTTTGGCCCGCGTCCGCCTGGCTGAAATCGCCTTCGAGGATCAGGCGCGGGACATCGTGCGCCAGCTCCACGAACTCGACACCCACGCCCGCAGCACCAGCGGGGCGGGCACCCTGACCCGTGCCGCCAACCAGCCCGGCGCCGTGCCGCTCGGCAAGCGCCCTTCCCTCGACTGACGGAGACACCGACATGGAAACCCGCTCCGAAGAAACGTCCTCCATCTTCTTCACCCTGTTTGTAATGGCGATGGCGTGGCGGATCGTGACGCTCGTTCCCGACTCGCTGGTCGCCACGATCATCGGTGCCGTCCTTGCCTATGGCAGCACCATGGATATGGTCGATCACTTTAACCGGCTGCTTCGCGTGCGCCGCGCCCATTCCCTGACCTTGGTGCCGCCGCTGTGGATGGTTGGCTGGGTTGCCCTGCTCATCGTCTCGGCTGTGTGGGGCACGCCGCATGTGACCTTCAGCGAGGGCAACAACGCCTGTTCCTATTTTGGCTGGAACGGCGTTGTCCGCACCCCGCCGCCCTGCCCGACGCTGCGCTTCTTCCCAACCAGCGACCAGCCGGTGCCGCCCGATGACGGCATCCGCTACCGGCTCATCAACAGTCCGTCGAACCCGTAAACGCAAATTCCAGACAAGAGAAGAACACAACCATAACGGTGGATGATAGGATTATATTCCTTGTTTGTTCTTCTCTCGTTCTGTAATATTCCACATTAACTTTGCCGAAGGGCAGGAAAGGAAACTTGTTATGAGTAAAGATAAAGTGTTCAATCAAAAAAAAGAAGGCAGTATCTTCGTCAACGAGCCATGACCCCCGCTTGGTTGCTCTGGTTCGTATTATCGCCCGCAGTGCTGCTGAACGGGATTACAAGAAACTCTTGATGTGCGGGACAACGTTTTCGCAGGAAGGAAAGAAAGGATTATGAATAAGACTGTCATCTATGCCCGATATTCATCGGACAATCAGCGCGAGGCGTCGATTGAAGATCAAATCCGCGTCTGCCGCGACTACGCGACGCGGCAAGGCTGGACCATCACCAACGTCTATACCGACTACGCCATTTCCGGCGCGTCCATGATGCGGTCGGGTATCCAGCAGCTCATGCAGGATGCCGCCGTAGGGAAGTTCGATATCCTGCTGGCGGAAGACCTCGACCGCATCTCACGCGACCAGGAGGACATCGCAGGTATCTACAAACGTATCCAGTTCGCGGATGCCCGGATCGTCACCCTTGCCGACGGCAATATCTCCGATCTCCATATCGGCCTGAAAGGCACGATGTCCGCTCGCTTCCTGAAGGATTTGGCCCAGAAGACCCACCGGGGCCAGAGGGGGCGCGTCGAGGCCGGAAAGTCCGGCGGCGGCAATTCCTACGGCTATGACGTGGTGCAGAAATTCGACGCCCGCGGCGAACCGATCCGGGGCGACCGCACCATCAACACCGATCAGGCGCGGATTGTCGAACGCATCTTCCGGGAGTTCGCGCGAGGCGTCTCGCCCAAGGCCATCGCCGCCACGCTCAATCGCGAGAAGATCGCCGGGCCAGCCGGTGAAGGCTGGGGACCGTCCACGATCTACGGCAATCGCCGTCGCGGCACCGGCATCCTGAACAACGAGCTGTATATCGGCAAGCTGGTCTGGAACCGTCTCCGCTATATGAAAGACCCGGATACCGGCAAGCGGGTGTCGCGGCTGAACCCCGAATCGGAATGGATCATCACCGAGGTTCCCGAACAGCGGATCATCGATCAAGAGCTTTGGGAACAGGTGAAGGCCCGGCAAGGCGACCTCAACGAAGCCGTCAAGGTGCCGTTCCATCAGAAAGCCCGTCCTAAGAACCTGCTTTCCTACCTGCTGAAATGCGGCGAGTGCGGCGGCGGCTTCTCGATGGTTTCGCATACCCACCTCGGCTGCTCATCGGCCCGAAACAAGGGCACCTGCGGCAACCGTCTGACCATCGGGCGGGTAAAGCTGGAGGAAGCCGTTCTCGGCGCTCTCCGGGATCATCTGATGGACCCCAATCTCTGCGCCATCTTCTGCGAGGAATACACCCGTCATGTCAACCGTCTGCGGATGGAACACAACGCCGCTTTGGGCAGCTATAAGCGGGAGCTGGAAAGCGCGACGCGCGAGCTTGATAAGCTGATCGACGCCATCGTGGCGGGCGTACCGGCCAGCCGTGTCAAAGACCGCATGCACGTTCTGGAAGCCCGGCGGGCTGAACTGGCGGTCATGGTCGAGAGCACCAATGAAGCCCCTACCCTGCTGCATCCGAGCATGGCGCAGCACTACAGGGATGAGATCCAAAATCTGATTGAGTGTCTGAATGGCGGGGATCAGCGGATCGAAGCGGCGGAACTGATGCGCAGCCTGATAGACAAGATCGTTCTGACCCCCAACGGCATGCGGACAGCATTGACCGTCGATCTGCTGGGCGATCTTGCCGGTATTCTTGCGTTCGCGAATAAGAAATCTGCCGCAAATAAGGAAAAACCGCTCACAAGGAGCGGCTTTCAAGACCTTGCCCAAACTTGGCAGGTTAAGATGGTGGAGGGGACCAGAAGTGATCTTAAACTTCCGGTTGCATCCGAATACAAGGATAAGATGGTTGCGGGGGCACGCAACCAACGATTCTTGCGATTAGTCGAGGCTAAAATTCCCAAGCTCGTGGCATAAACCACCGTAATAATTGGATAGAACCCCCTCATCTTATCCGGACAAGCCTATGTTTATTGTTCTTTACATGGGAATCACGGCCTTGGCGGAATTGAGCATCACCAGATGCGGGGCGCGTCCATCCCATCACGCTGTTTCATGCAATGAGCTTGTCCGAGCGGATCTCGTCGAGAAAGCGGACGACCTCTCGGCGCAGATGATTCGATTGCGCCGACAGTTCGTCGGCGGCATGCAGAACGCGGCCGGCGGCGCTGCCAGTTTCGCTCACCGCGTCAGTCAGGATCGCGCTGTGCGACGACAGGCTGCCAGCGCCCGACGCCGCTTCCTGGATGTTGCGCGCGATGTCCCGCGTGGCGGCGCCCTGCTGCTCGACCGAGATGGCAATCGCCCCCGCAACCCGGTCGATATCGGACACCATGGCGGCGATAGCAATGATGGCGTCCACCGTGCCGGTCGTGGCCTGTTGAATCGCGGCGATCTGCTGGGCGATCTCGCCGGTGGCGTGGGCTGTCTGGCCGGCGAGGGCTTTCACCTCCGACGCCACCACGGCGAAGCCCTTGCCCGCCTCGCCCGCCCGCGCCGCCTCGATGGTCGCGTTCAAAGCCAAGAGATTGGTCTGATGCGCGATGCGGTTGATCAGATCCACCACCTTGCCAATGGTTTGCGCCGAAATGGACAAGGCAATCACCCGGTCGTTGGTGCGGTTTGCCTCGTCCACGGCCCGCCCGGCCATCGTGGTGGACTGCGCGACCTGCCGACCGATCTCATCGACCGAAGCCGACAACTGCTCTGCCGCCACCGCGACCCGTTGAACGTTGTCCACCATGTGGCACGAGATGGAAGAGAAGGAATCCAGCCGTTGCGTCGCGGCCTCCGACGTACAGGCCATGCCGCTGGCGGCGGCGTGGAGTTCATCCGCCGAAGCAGACACGGCATCCACCACCCGCTGCACGCTGCTTTCAAAGCCGTCGGCGAGTTCCGCCATCGCCTGCTCCTTGGCACGTTCGGCGGCCTGTTCCGCCCGTTCCCGCTCGGCTTGGATGCGGTCCATGGCGACGGCGTTGTCCTTGAACACCTGAACCGCCCGCGCCATGGCGCCGATCTCGTCACGGGCGGTAAGCGCCGGGATCGCCACGCCCTTGTCACCGGCGGCCAGCGTCTCCATGGTGCGCGTGATGCCGCGCAAGGGACGGATGATGCTGCGGGCGATCCCCCAGGCAAGCAGCAGTCCCACCAATTCGCCCGCTGTCGCCAAGATGATCAGGATCGCTTCCAAGTGGATCATGGCCTTCTGATTCTCGCCTTCGAGCTGGGTCAGATTGCTGGTCGCCACCTCGCGCACGGCCTGTCCGCCCGCGCCCAACTTGCGTCCTGTCACCCGCAGCAGGCCGTCGATGATTCCGTCAGCCTCGTCGCTGGTCGCGACCACGGCATCGAAGCGTCCCCGCACCGTGTCCAGCCATCGAACGAGTTCCGCCGCCGCCGCTGCGGTCGCCGGGTTGGCGGACAGGCCCTTCACGATGGATCCCATGTCGGTCAGATTCTTGCGGATGTCCGCCATGTCCTCCTCCAAGGGGCCGGACTCGTAGCGGTCAAGCCGTGGGGGAACGCGTGCGAGGCGTCCCCGCACCACATCGACGATGGCGGTGGCGCCCGCTTGCGCGCTACCGCGCGCCGCCTCGGCAAGCCGCGCAATCAGTTCCTCGCCCTCGGTGAGAGAGGGAACCAGTTCCTCCGTCAACAGGTGGTGGCGGCGCTTCTTAACAACGACCAGCTTTACGAATTTCCCGTCGAACTCCCGGCGGGCGCCGCTCAGCTCCTCCAGCGCGATGGTGAGGGCTGCCAGTTCGGTGCGTTCCCGCATCCCGGCGATGTTGGCGTCCAACCGTTGGCTGATGGTCTCGGTGGTTTCCTGCTCGATGTCACGGCTGGAAACCGCGTATTCCTGTGCCGTGCGGATCAGGATGCCTATGTCGGTCTGCATCTCGACGGCGGCAATGGCGACGCCGGCCACATCGCGGTAGACGCCGAAATGGCCCCGTGTCCTCTCGAATCCGACCACACCGGCTGTTCCTACCGCGCCGAGGAGAACCAGCACAGACAGGAAGCCAACAAATATTCTCGTCGAAATTCGGCTGTTCGCCACAAGACGGTTCAGCGGAACAGCGTTGGGCGGATCGTTTTTCCCGAAGGTGTTTTTGCGGAGCATAGGTCGCTTCTTCGAAGCAAGAGAAAGCGTTCATGCCGAACGAATCGGCACGAGCAAACGTCTCGGGCATAGGAGTTTGATGCCGACGTCACGAGGCTCCGACGAAAGTTCGCGCCATGGATGGCCCTCCCCGATTTGTTTGCTAGACATACGATTACATCGTTCATCGATGCCGTCAATATTGCGGATTAAAATTCCGCAAGGCGCGACTCATCCCGGATCTTGCCTGTGCCGGAGGTGCATGGATCAGCGGCAGGCCTTCCCTGCGCATCACCGTCCACGCCCGGTTCCCCACCGAACGCCGGGAACGTGGACGTGGGTGAATGCCAATGGCCGCCTTGATCGGCCGAACCTGGATGCCCTAGGGACCACCACGCGGTGACGAGATGGAAATCGTGGCCGTCCTTGCTCCCAACCACCTGTGTCCCGGTGCCATGTCGCCCAAGCGCTTGTCTCGGAGGAATTCCGGCGGGTGAAGGCTTAGCCACGCATGGCACGGACCTGCACCAGCACGATGGCGAGGTTGCCCGCCGAGAATTCGACAACGGTGGAGCGACCGGGGTCGAGCGGGTTGCGGCGCTTCAGATCGTTGATCATGACCATCGGCGGCTTGATCTGATGGAGCCGGTGACGTTGATCCCATCCAACTTCAGGAAGAGCCGCCCCTTCCCAATCAGGTGGCATGTCCGCAACGCCCGGACTCCACCCGACAAGACCCACGCGGCTTTCCGACGCGCTCAGCCGGCCGGGGCCGGCTCCGCTCCCATCAGTGCCTTGGTTTCCAGAAACTCCTCAAACCCCGCCTCCCCCCATTCGCGGCCGATGCCCGACTGCTTATAACCGCCGAACGGCGCGGTAAGATCGACGGACGCGCCGTTCAGATGCACCATGCCGGTCCGCAGGCGGCGGGCGACCGCGCCGGCCTCCTCCAGAGAACCCGCGTGGACATAGCCGGACAGGCCATACGGCGAGTCGTTGGCGCTGCGGATGACACCCTCCAGATCCTCGTAGGGCAGGATCGACAGCACTGGCCCGAAGATCTCCTCCCGCGCGATGGTCATGCTGTCCTTGACGCCGCTGAAGACCGTGGGCTGCACGAAGAAGCCGGCCGGCGTCCCGGCAGGCCGGTCGGGACCGCCGCACAGAAGCTTGGCTCCTTCCTTGATGCCGGTGCGGATCATGCCGACAACCCGCTCATACTGCCGCCGGTTGGCGATAGGACCGATGGCGGTGTCCGGCGCGCGCGGATCGCCGACCACCATTCGGGCGCAGACCGCCGCCGCGATCCGCTCGGCCTGTTCCAGACGCGACGCGGGCACGTACAGCCGCGACGGCGCGTTGCAGCTCTGGCCGGTGTTGGCCATCATTGTCGCGACCCCATGCCCGACCGCCTGCGCGAAGTCGGCGCTTTCGCACACGATGTTTGCTGATTTTCCGCCCAATTCCAGCGACACGCGCTTGATGCCGTCCGCCGCCGCGTGCGACACCGACGCCCCGGCGCGGGTCGAGCCGGTCAGCGACACCATGTCGACCAGCGGGTGGCTGGACAGCACCGGGCCGATGACACCCCCGTCGCCATACAGCATGTTGAAGACACCCGTCGGCACCCCCGCCTCGTGCAGGATTTCGGCAAAAAGGCAGGCGGAATAGGGAGCGAACTCGCTGGGTTTCAGCACCATGGTGCAACCGGTCACCAACGCCGGCGCGACCTTGCAGGCGATCTGGTTCATCGGCCAGTTCCATGGCGTGATCAGCGCGCAGACGCCCACCGGCTCGCGCAGGATGCGCGTGGTGCCGCGCACCCGCTCAAACGGGAAATTCCTGGCGACCGCGAGCGCGGTCTTGAAATGCCCCAGCCCCATGGGGGCCTGTGCCGGACGGGAGAGCCGGTGCAGCGGCGCGCCCATCTCCTCGGTGATGGCGTCGGCCATCTCGCCCAGGCGCTTTTCATACTGCGCGCAAATCGACTCCAGAAGCTCCAGACGTTGGCCGAGCGGCGTCCGGGCGTACGCGTCGAACGCCCGGTGCGCCGCCTCGACCGCCCGGCGCGCATCCTCCTCGCCACCAAGCGCCACGGTGCCGGACACACGCTCCGTCGCCGGATCGATGGCTTCGTGCAGCGACGTGACGGAAAACGGTTGGCGCCAAGCGCCGTCGATGTAGAACTCCAGGCATTCTTTCATGGCCCAAATCCTCCGGTCTCGGTGGCGCGATCGGTTCTCGACGGGGAGCGCAGCGCCCCCGAACGGCGTCAGATCAAGTCATTGAATTCCGGCACCGCCTTGAACAGGTCGGCGACGAGGCCGTAATCGGCGACCTGGAAGATCGGCGCATCCTCATCCTTGTTGATCGCGACGATGACCTTGCTGTCCTTCATGCCGGCCAGATGCTGGATCGCGCCGGAGATGCCCACCGCGATGTAGAGGTCAGGCGCCACGATCTTGCCGGTCTGACCGACCTGATAATCGTTGGGCACGAAGCCGGCATCCACGGCGGCGCGGCTGGCGCCGACGGCGGCCCCCAGCTTGTCGGCGATGGCCTCCAGCAGCGGGAAATTCTCGCCCGACTGCATGCCGCGCCCACCCGAAATCACGATACGGGCGGCGGTCAGCTCCGGGCGCTCCGACTTGGTCAAGTCCGCCGAAACGAAACGTGACACGCCAGGATTTCCGGCGGTGGCCAGCGCCTCGACCGATGCCGAACCGCCCTGTCCGGCCGCTTCGAAGGCTGTGCCACGAACGGTGACGACCTTGATCGGGTCGGCGGATCGCACCGTGGCGACCGCGTTGCCGGCGTAGATCGGACGTTCGAAGACATCCGCCGACACCACGCCGGTGATCTCCGAGATCATCGCCACGTCGAGCAGAGCGGCCACACGCGGAGCCACGTTCTTTCCCAGCGAGGTCGCCGGGGCGATGATGTGGCTGTAGCCGCGACCGATCTCGGCCAGCAACGCCGCCAGCGGCTCGGCCAGCGCATGCTCATAGATGACATCATCGGCCAGCAGCACCTTGGCGGCGCCCGCGACCTTGGCGGCCGCATCGGCCACCACCCGTACGGCGTGACCGGCGACCAGGATATGGATATCCCCCCCGCACCCCTTGGCGATCTGGGCGGCGGCGGCTACGGCGTTCAACGTGGCCGGCTTCAGCGCGATGGTGTCGTGTTCGGCGAGGATGAGGATGGGCATGATGATTGCCTTGCCTGGAGAGATGACGTTGTGGGGAAAAGCCCCTTCAGTCGCGCCTCGGCTTCGAGAACCGGACGGAAGTTCGGGCTGGTCAGGACGAAGGCCGCTTCACCGATCACCGGACTCCGGGGACCACAGATCGCGATCACGGCATTGAGCAGGTCCAACGCGACATCGGTGAGTTCTAACGGAATGGACGAAATGGCGGCCACCACCTTGGGATCAAGATTAGGAGCGCCGGACCACGCGGCAGGATCTTCCATGAGCGTCCTCCCGGACATGATGGTGCCAAGGAATCAGATGACCCGCGCTTCGTTCTTCAGCTTGTCCACCAGGGCCGCCACATCGGCCAGCTTGACGCCGGCCTTGCGCTTGGCCGGTTCCACCACTTTCAGCGTCGTCAGGCGCGGAGCGACATCGACGCCCAGGCTGTCCGGGGTGACAGTCTCCAGCGGCTTCTTCTTCGCTTTCATTATGTTCGGCAGGCTGGCGTAGCGCGGCTCGTTCAGGCGCAGGTCGGCGGTGACCACCGCCGGGAGCTTCAGTTCCACCGTCTCCAGTCCGCCGTCGATCTCACGGGTAACCGCGACCGAACCCTCGCCGGGAACCACCTTCGAGGCGAAGGTGCCTTGGCCCCAGCCCAGCAAGGCGGCGAGCATCTGGCCGGTCTGGTTGCAATCGTCGTCGATGGCCTGCTTGCCGAGAATGACGAGGCCGGGGGCCTCCTTCCCGACCAGGGCCTTGAGCACCTTAGCCACGGCCAGCGGCTCGATCTCGGCGTCGGTCTGCACCAGGATGGCGCGGTCGGCGCCCATGGCCAGCGCGGTGCGCAGGGTTTCCTGGGCCTGGACCGGGCCAACCGACACGGCGACGATCTCGGTCGCCTTGCCGGCTTCCTTGAGGCGGACGGCCTCCTCGACGGCGATCTCGTCGAAAGGGTTCATGCTCATCTTCACGTTGGCTGTCTCGATGCCGCTGCCGTCCGCCTTCACGCGGATCTTGACGTTGTAATCGACCACCCGCTTCACGGGGACGAGGATCTTCATGATGGAACTCTCTCGTTTTGAGACGGTGGGAAGTTTCAGGCGTCGACGCGCTCGATGACCGCCGCGATGCCTTGGCCGACTCCGATGCACATGCTGACCAGGGCGAAGCGCCCGCTCGTGCGTTCCAACTGGCGCAGCGCCGTCAGGGCAAGGCGGACGCCGCTGGCGCCCAGCGGATGGCCGACGGCGATGGCACCGCCGTTGGGATTTACGCGGGAATCGTCGAACGGGATGTCCAGCAGCTTGCAGCAGCCGAGCGCTTGGGTAGCGAAAGCCTCGTTGATTTCGATGACGTCCATGTCCTTGAGGCCCAATCCCGCCCGCTCCAGTGCCTTGCGGCTGGCCGGGACCGGCCCCAGCCCCATGACGCGTGGCTCGACGCCGGCAACGGCACCCGACCGGATGCGCCCGCGCGGCGCCAGCCCAAGGGTTTCACCTGCCACCCGCGTGCCGACCAGCAACGCCCCCGCCCCATCATTCACGCCCGAGGCATTGCCCGCCGTGACCACCCCACCTTCCGCCAGCGGGCGCAGGGCCGCCAGCGTCTCCGCCGTGCTGGCCGGGCGCGGATGCTCATCCTCGGCGACGAGGATGGTCTTGCCCTTGACGGAGGTTTCGACCACGCGGATTTCGCCATCGAAGAAGCCCGCAGCTTTCGCCGCGGCGTATTTCGCCTGGGACGCGGCGGCGAAGGCGTCGCTCTCGGCCCGGCCGATGCCCAACTCGCGGCCCACGGTGTCGGCGGTCCGGGGCATGGTGTCACCGCCGAATTGCCGCTCGACCCACGGGTTGGGAAAGCGCGCGCCGATGGTCGAATCGAAGATCGCCATGTCGCGGCCGAAAGCGGTTTCGCTCTTCGCCAGGACGAAGGGCGCGCGGCTCATGCTCTCGACGCCAGCGGCGAGGAACAACCCACCCTGGCCGCAATGCGCGGCGCGGGCCGTGTCCAACAGCGCCGCCAGACCGCTGCCACACAGGCGGTTCACCGTCAATCCCGCAACCTCGACCGGCAGCCCGGCCCGCAACGCCGCGTGGCGGGCGACGTTGCGCGCGTCCTCGCCGGCCTGGTTGGTGCAGCCGCAGACGACATCTTCGATCCGCGCCGGATCGATGCCGGTGGTTTCCACCAAAGCCGCGATGACCTGAGCCAGCAGATCGTCCGGCCGCACGCGCGACAAGCCCCCGGCGTGTCTGCCGAACGGCGTGCGGAGTCCGGCATAGAGGTAGGCGTCAAGCATGGACGCTCCTTCCTGCTCCTTGTTGCGGAATTTAATTCCACATTTATTGAGGGCACCATAATTCGCCCTTCATGGCATTTCAAATGGAAATTCGCAGGTCCTGCCGATGACGATGGACGCGCATGGTCCGCCTCACATATCGTCCGCCGAGATTTGCGGAATTATGTTCCGCATAATTTGACCGAGTGGCAAGAACGAGAAGATCCGATCATGAAAGCTGTGATGTGTGAACAATTCGGCCCGCCCGAGATGCTGGCCATGCGTGAGGTCCCCATGCCCGGCTGTGGCCCCGGCAACCTGCGGATCCGTGTTCACGCCGCCGGGGTGAACTTTCCCGACACGCTGATCGTGGAAGGCAAATACCAGCTTCGCCCTGTCCCTCCCTTTTCCCCCGGCTCCGAAGTCGCGGGCGTCATCGATGCCGTGGGCGAGGGCGTGAGCGGCTTCGCGGTGGGCGACCGGGTGTTGGCCGTGCTCGGCTATGGCGGCTTCGCAGAATGGGTCGAGGCCGAGGCCGCCTGTGTCGTGGCGATCCCCGACAGCCTGGATTTCGCGACCGCCGCTGGTTTCGCCATGGCCTACGGCACCTCGCTGCACGCGTTGCGCCAGCGTGGACGGTTGGCGGCGGGCGAAACCCTGTTGGTGCTGGGTGCCGGCGGCGGCGTCGGGCTGGCGGCGGTGGAGCTTGGCCGCGTGATGGGCGCCAAGGTCATCGCGGCCGCCAGCAGTCCCGAAAAGCTGGAGGCCGCGCGGGCCGCCGGCGCCGATTCGCTGATCGATCTCAGCAAGGAAAAGCTCCGCAACCGCCTGAAGGAGTTGACCGAAGGCCGCGGCGTCGATGTCGTCTATGATCCGGTCGGCGGCGACCTGTTCGACGAGGCGCTGCGTTCGCTCGCCTGGAAGGGCCGGCTGCTCGTGATCGGCTTCGCCAGCGGGCGCATCCCGCAGGCTCCGGCCAACCTGCCGCTTCTGAAGGGGGCGGACATTGTCGGTGTCTTCTGGGGCGCCTTCCGCCGCCACGAGCCGGAGGAAGAGCGCCGCAACTTCGACGATCTCTTCGCATGGCACGCCTCGGGCGCCCTGCGGCCCCGTCTGGACCGGCAACTGCCGCTCGATCAGGCGGCGGAAGCCTTGACCGCCCTGCGTGATCGGCAAGTCACCGGAAAGATCGTGCTGACGGTGGGCGGCTGACCGCTCATTGTTCTACAAGGCAGAATATATTTCCGCATTGTTTGACCGGAAGGCCAGCCGCGTGGCACACTTCCGGTCAAACCGACATCCCGACCGGCCGAGGGGCGGCAGAAAGCCTGCCCACTCCCGGATGTTCCAGGAGGAAGCATGTACGAGTGTTCGCCCCGCGCCGAAGAGCTGCGGCAATCCCTGCTCCGTTTCATGAACGAGCATGTCTACCCCAACGAGCGGAACTTTCACGATCATGAGTCGGGGGCCGATCGCTGGCGCACCCCACCCCTGCTGGAAGACCTGAAGGCCAAGGCGAAAGCCGCCGGACTGTGGAACCTGTTCCTGCCGGACAGCGATCTCGGGGCAGGGCTGAGCAACCTCGACTACGCGCATCTCTGCGAGATCATGGGCCGATCCCCGGCGGCGGCGGAGATCTTCAACTGCTCTGCCCCCGACACCGGCAACATGGAGATTCTCGCCCGCTACGCCAGCGAGGAACAGAAGGACCGCTGGCTGAAGCCGCTGCTGGCCGGCGAGATCCGCTCCTGCTTCTCGATGACCGAGCCGGACGTGGCTTCCTCCGACGCCACCAACATCGAGTGCTCGATCCGACGCGACGGCGACGGCTACATCGTCAATGGCCGCAAATGGTGGTCGTCGGGGGCGATGAACCCGGCCTGCAAGCTCGCCATCGTCATGGGCAAGACCAACCCGGACGAAAAGCGCCATCGCCAGCAATCCATGATCCTGGTGCCAATGGACGCGCCGGGCGTCACCGTGGTCCGCCCGCTCAGCGTCTTCGGCTACGAGCACGCACCGCATGGCCACGCCGAGATCACCTACGAGAACGTCCGCGTCCCCGCCGCCAGCATCCTGCTGGGCGAGGGGCGCGGCTTCGAGATCGCCCAAGGGCGCCTGGGGCCGGGGCGCATTCACCACTGCATGCGCACCATCGGGCTGGCCGAGCGGGCGCTGGAAGCCATGGTCGCCCGCGCCGGCAGCCGCGTCGCCTTCGGCAAGCGGCTGGCCGACATGGGAACCATCCGCCAGGACATCGCCCGGTCGCGCATCGAGATCGAACAGGCCCGCCTGCTGACGCTGAAGGCTGCCCATATGATGGACACCGTCGGCAACAAGGTTGCCCGCCGCGAGATCGCCATGATCAAGGTTGTGGCCCCGACCATGGGTTGCAACGTGATCGATCGCGCCATCCAGGCGCATGGCGCGGCCGGCTTGTCACAGGACAGCTTTCTCGCCGCCGCCTACGCCAAGGTCCGCACCCTGCGGCTGGCCGACGGTCCGGACGAGGTCCATCTGGAGAGCATCGCCAAGCTCGAACTGGGTTGACGATAAAGGGCCGTCTCTGTTTTTTCGCCGCCCTGGCCCTGTGTTTTCCGGTGGATCAGGCTGATCTGTTGTTCTAAAGCACGCGTATGCCTTGCGGATCCGTTGGGAGTTCGACGTTGAAGAAAAGAATGAACTACACGGCGGGCGACGTCGAAACGCTGGACGGGGACGATCCCTTTCCCGGCGACCGCCAATTCGTCGTGGCGCTCTTTCGTGGGCTGGAGATCCTGCGCTGTTTTCAGCCCTGGGACAACGCGCTGGGCAACCAGGAACTGGCCCAGCGCAGCGGCCTGCCCAAGGCGACCGTGTCGCGCCTGACCTACACGCTCAGCAAGCTCGGCTATCTCGTCTATATGGAGGACAGCGGCCGCTACCGCATGGGCGTTCCGGTGTTGGGGCTCGGCTACGCTTGCCTCGGCGGCCTGAAGATCCGCGAGACGGCGCAGCCCTATCTCCAGGAGTTGGCCGATCACGCCGGGGACGGGGTGCTGGCAGCGCTCGGCGGGCGCGACGACCTCAGCATGATCTACGTCAGCTGTGCCCGTAGCGCCGGCATGCTGTCGTTGCAGTTGAACGTCGGGTCGCGGATCTCTCTGGCCCGCTCGGGCATGGGCCGCGCCTATCTGGCCGCCATCGGCGACGACGAGCGCGAGGCGCTGATGCCCAAGCTGCGCGCCCGCGCCGGCGAGGAGCGCTGGCCACAGATCGAGGCCGGCATCCGCCGCGCCATCGACGAGATCCGTACGCGTGGTTTCTGCATGAACGTCGGCGACTGGTACCCGCAGGTGAATTCGGTCGCCGTCCCGTTCCGTTCCCCGCAGGGCGATCTGCCGGCGCTCGCCTTCAACTGCGGCGGCCCGTCCTATGTGCTGACGCCGGAGCGGCTGGAGAACGATCTGGGGCCGCGTCTGGTCGATCTGGCCAACAAGGTCGCCGCCTTTGGCGGGCAATATTCCTGACGAGGTTTTCGTGATGCAGCGCCCTTCCCTGCAAAAGAAGGGCGCCGCAACCGAAGGTCAACCCACGGCGGCGATCATATCGGCGGCCCTTTCGCCGATCATCGCCGAGGGCGCCTGGGTGTTGCCGCTGACGAGGGACGGCATGATCGACGCATCGGCCACCCGCAACCCCTCCACGCCACGCACGCGCAGCCGCGTGTCCACCACCGACTGGACATCGGAACCCATACGGCAGGTACCGACCGGGTGATAGATCGTGTCGGCGCGCGACCGGATCAGCGCCCGTAAGGCCTCGTCGTCCGCCGCGCCGGTGTCGTAGAGCGACTTGGCCGACAACTTGCCGAGCGTCGGCGCGGCGAGGATGCGGTGGACCAGCCGCACGCCGCGCAGCAGCGTGTCCATGTCGGCTGGCGCGCTGAGGAAGCACGGATCGATCAGCGGAGCCTGCCGCGCGTCCGCCGAGGCCAGCCGCAGCGTCCCCCGGCTTTCCGGCCGCAGCCCGCAGACATGCACCGAGAAGCCCCGATTGTAATGGCGCTTGCGTCCGTGATCATCCACCAGGCTGATGCAAAAATGCAGTTGCAGGTCCGGCCGGTCGAGATCCGGGCGGCTCTTCAGGAATCCGCCCGCCTCGGAGATGTTGCTGGTCATCAGCCCGCGCCGTTCCTTCTTGTAGCGCTGGATGGCGCCGAAGAACTGGAGGGCGAAGCCGGGCGTCACGCCGATCAGGTCGCGTGAGGGGGACAGCCGGGCCACCGTGTAGTCGAGATGGTCCTGAAGATTGCCGCCGACCTCCGGCGCGTCGTGGATCACCTCGATCCCCTGACCGCGCAGATGCTCCGCCGGGCCGATGCCCGAGCACATCAGCAGTTGCGGCGAACCGAAGGCGCCCGCCGACAGCACCACCTCCTTCCGGGCGCCGATCAGCCGGTCGCCGGACGGGCCGGTCACGACGACCCCGGTCGCCCGCCCCGCCTCGACGACCACGCGCAACGCCGGACACTCGGCCAGCACCGTCAGGTTGGGGCGCGTCCGGCCCTCCAGATAGGCCCGTGAGGCGTTCCAGCGCTCGCCGTTCTTCTGAAAGACCTGATACAGCCCGACGCCCTCCTGCACCGGCCCGTTGAAGTCGGGGTTGAGCGGGAAACCGGCTTCTTCCGCCGCCTGGAGGAACAGCCGGGAAAACGGGCTGGGGTCGCGCGGATCGGCGACGTGCAGCGGACCGTCCGCCCCATGCAGGGCGTCGCCGCCGCGTTCGTTGTTCTCGGACCGCTTGAAGTAAGGCAGCACATCCGCCCAGCCCCAGCCGTCGCAGCCGGCCGCCGCCCAGCCGTCGTAATCCTCGGGCTGGCCGCGGATGTAGACCATGGCGTTGATCAGGCTGCTGCCGCCCACCCCGCGCCCGCGCGGCTGGTAGCCCTTACGCCCGTTCAGTTCGGCCTGTGGAACCGTCTTGAAGGCGAAGTTGCGCTCCGACCCGCGCGGAACGGTCGCGGCGATGCCGAAGGGAGCATGGACGACCGCCGGATGGCTTCCGGGACCGGTTTCCAGCAGGGCGACGGCAAGGTCGGGGCGGGCGTCCGCCAACCGAGACGCCAGGGCGCAACCGGCCGGGCCGGCGCCGACGACGACCACGTCGAAAATGTCGGTCATAGTGCTTATCCGATCTGGGGAATGCGGGGGCCGGGCGAAGCGGCCGCGGCAGAGGGTTGCCGCAGATGGGGCATCAGCAGCGAGATCAGCGCCGGGATCATCACGATGGCGCCGATCATGTTCCATAGGAACATGAAGGTCAGCAGCAGCCCCATGTCCGCCTGGAACTTGATGGTGGAGACGGTCCAGGTCGCGACCCCCAGCGCCAGCGTGACGCCGGTCAGCGCCACGGCGGAACCGGTGGTCTTCAGCGTTTCCTGATAGGCGTCGCGCAGGCTCAACCCTTGTTCGAGATACTGTTCGAGCCGGTTGTAGATGTAGATGCCGTAATCGACGCCGATGCCGACGCCCAGCGCCACCACCGGCAGGGTCGCCACCTTCACGCCGATGCCGAGCTGGGCCATGATCGCCTCGCACAGCATCGAGGTGATGAAGAGCGGCAGCATGATCGCCAGCGTCACCCGCCAGGACTTGAACTCCCACAGGACCAGCAGCGCCACGATGCCGTAGACCAGCGCCAGCATCAGCTTTTCCGCTTGGCTGATCACGGTGTTGGTCGCGGCCTCAATCCCGGCGTTGCCGGCGGCGAGCAGGAAATCCACGCCGTCGCTGTTGTTTTCCGCCGCGAAGGCTTCGACCGCCGCGACGACGCGGGCCAGGGTTTCCGCCTTGTGGTCGGCCAGGAACAGCAGAACCGGCAGCATCGAGCAATCGCCGTTGGAGAATTCCGGCGGCACGTATTTGTGCGCGGCGTTGGAGATGTAGCGGTTGCGGGTGATCGTCGCCCAGCGCAGGTCGCCGCCGTTGGTTCCGGCGATGATCCGCTTCATCGGCCCGAACAGCGAACTGGAGGATTCCACCCCCTCGACCGCCTCCAACCGCCATTGCAACTGGTCCACCTTGGCGGCGACCGGGTAGGAGCCGCATTCGCCGGGCGGCGTACGGACGATCACCGCGAAGACGTCCGGACTGGTCGCGTAATGGGACAGGAAGAACTGGACGTCGCGGTTGTAGCGGGAATCCGCCCGCAGTTCCGGCGCTCCCGGATCGAGATCGCCAATCTTCAGGTCGCGGCTTCCCACATAAGCCGCGCCCAGCAGCGCCAGCGCGCAGGCCACCGCGCCCGCCGCCCAGCGCGGCTCGGCGAAGCGGGCGAGGACTCGGCTCAGCGTCTGATTCTCGGGCAGCATGCGGCGCCGGTGATGCGCCAGCGCGTTCGGGCTGGTCCCGGCGTAGGACATGATGACCGGCAGCAGGAACATCTTGGTCACGACGATCACCGCCACGCCGATGCTGGCGTTCATCGCCAGCTCGCGGATGACGCCGATGTCGATGACCATCAGGGTCGAAAAGCCCACCGCGTCGCAGACCAGCGCGATGGTGCCGGGAACGAACAGCAGCCGGAAGGTGGCGCGCGCGGCGTCGAACACCGACCGACCGGCGACGCGCTCGGCCGCCATGGTGTTGATGTTCTGCACCGCGTGGCTGACGCCAATGGCGAAGGTCAGGAACGGCACCAGCACCGAATAGGGATCCAGCCCCAATCCCAGCAGGTCGAGGATGCCGAGCTGCCAGACCACCGCCAGACCGCAGCAGAACAGCGTCGACAGCGTGCCGCGCCAGCAGCGTGAATACCAATAGAGCAGCGCCGCTGTCAGCGCGACGGTCAGCGCGAAGAAGGCGGCGATGGCGACGATGCCGTCGATCAGGTCGCCGACGATCTTGGCGAAGCCGGTGATGTGGATGTGGATGCCGTCGCTTTGGTGGCGGTCGCGGACCAGCGTTTCCAAGCGCCGCGCGAGCTGCGCGTAATCGAGCGTCTCGCCGGTCTGGGGATCGACCTCCAGCAGCGGGGCGAGCACGGCGGCCGATTTGTGATCCGACGCGACGAGGCTGCCGATGCGATTCGAGCGGACGACGTTGCGCCGGACCTCGACCAGCGATTCCGCCGATCCGTCGAAGCCCTGTGGGATGATGGACCCGCTGCGCATGCCGTCTTCCGTCACCTCGGTCCAGCGCACGTTGGAGGTCCACAGCGACTGAAGGTTTCCGCGATCGACGCCGGAAATGTAGAAGACCTCGTCGGTTACCGCCTTCAAGGTTTCCAGAAAGGCCGGGTCGTAGATGTCGCCCTTGGTGTTCTCCACCGCGATGCGCACCAGATTGTTCAGCGGGCGCAGTTGCGATTCGTAGGCGAGGTAATTGGCGATGTAGGGGTGCCGCGCCGGGATCATCTTTTCGAAGCTGGCCATCGGGCGCAGTTGCGCGGCGTGGAAGGCCAGGAAGACCGACACCAGCAGGAAGGCGATCAGCACGGGGATGCGGTGGCCGAACAGCCAGCGCTCGGCGACGGCTTCGACCGACCGCACCTTTTCGTGATGATCGAGATCGACGTCCCTGGCCGGACGGGGAGAGGCTTGGCCGGGAGTCCGCTGTTGCTTTTTCATGGAATTCCGATCCCGGTTAGACGGCCAGGGGCGTGACGCGGGCGCCGCCGAGACCGACCTGGACCAACCGGCCGCTGCCGGTCAGCGCGACGTCGGTCACCGGCGCGGCACCGCCCGGACGCAGGCTGCGGAAGCTGCGGCCCCCGTCGGCGCTGACGATGCAGCCGCCCGCCGCGTCCACCAGAACCAGTTCGTCCTCGCGCAGCGCCGAGCCGATCAGCGTGCGGACCGTTGGCGAATCGACCGGCTGCCAGGGACCATCGGCCTCGCGCCGGAAGATCTTTCCGCCGAAGCCATGGGCGACCAGCACCGTATCGTTCGCCAGGGCGCGCGCGCCGTAGAGGTTGGTCGCCGCGCCGATCTCCAGCGCCTCCCAGCGGTCGCCGCCATCGACGGAGCGGTGGAGCCGCCCACCCTCCCCGGCGATCAGCAGCGCGCCGGACGGCGTGGCGGCGATGGCGTTGAAATGCAGCCCGTCCGGGTTGTCCATCCGGGGGCCGAGCGACGCCCAGCTCGACCCGCCGTCGCGGGTACGGAAGATCTGGCCGTACGATCCGACCACGATTCCCTCCTCCGCGTTGCGGAACCAGACATCGAGCAGCGGGCGCGACGGCCCGAACTCGGCTGCCGCCGCCGCATCTTCGACCGCCGCTTCCGAGGCGCCGGCCACGTCGGCGGCGACCAAGGCGTTCGCCATGTTGCCGTCGAATTGCCGGACCCAACTGGTCCCGCCGTCGGCGCTGCGCAGGATCACCCCGTCATGCCCCACCGCCCAGCCATGGCTGGGCATGGGAAAATGCACGGCGGTCAGCGTGACCGACACCGGGACGGCGGCCTGCCGCCATGTCCCGCCCTCGTCGTCGGAATGGATGACGACGCCGCGGTCCCCCACGGCGACCAGCCGCGGCCCGGCGACGGCGACGCCGAGCAGCAAGGCCGACACCGCCTTGGGCGTGCGGAAGGCGGGAATGTCGAGCAGGTCGCGGGCCGTTGCCGGGCCGGCCAGCGCCAGCCCCGGCAAGGCGGCAAGCCCCGCCAGAACGGCACGCCGGCCAAGCGGCAGGCGTGCCGGCGGCAGCGTCCATCGCGCGGTCATGAGCGTTCTCCGTCCCGCGTCAGTTGCCGATGCGGCGGAGCGAGTCCGGCGAGAACTGGCTCAACTCGTACTTCAGGCCGTATTTGGCCGGCTTTTCCTCATTGTTCATGCTGTGAACGATGTAGCGGCGGGCCTGGAGGTCGTACATGGCGTTGCCGGCGTAGTGCATGATCTGCTCCGCCGGTTCGGGCCGGAGGAACAGCTCGTGGATCCGCCACAGCTCGCCGCGCCCGTCATACTGGTCCTTGTGGGCGATCGACCAGCTGTCCTCGTCGATGTAGAAGTCGCGTTTGGAGTAGAGATGGCGGACGCCGGACTTGACCGTGGCCTGCACCACCCAGACGCGGTGCAGTTCGTAACGGACCAGTTCCTGGTCGATGTGGCCTTCCTTGATGATGTCCTTGTACTTCAGCGCCCGGTCCCCGAGGCGGAAGTTGTTGTAGGGGATGATCATTTCCTTCTTGCCGACCAGCTTCCAGTCGAAGCGGTCGGGCGCGCCGTTGAAGCCGTCGTAATCGTCCATCGTCCGCAGGCCGTCGGTGCCGGTGCCGGGGCTGTCGTAGGACACCGACGGCGCACGCAGCACGCGGCGCTGGCCGGGGTTGTAGGTCCAGGCGAGACGGGCCTCCTTCACCTGATCCAGCGGATCATGGGTCAGGATGGCCTCGCCGGCAATGCTCGACGGCGCGGTGACGATGTTCTTGTAGTAGGACATGCGGTTCGGCTCGGGGCTGCCGAGCGCGCTGGACCGCGCGTACCATTCCGTGCGGCGGACCGGGGTGAAGCTGCCGTTGGTGTGAACCGGGAACTCGGTGCCGTAGCGGATGAAGGTGCCGCCGCGATAGCGCATCATGTGGTTCCAGATCGGCTCGACGCCGGTCTTGGGAACCGGGAACGGCACGCTGCCGAGATCGACGTTCAGGACGCCGTTGCCGCCGTCGGCGAGCTGGGCGACCATGCCCTCGCGCTTGACGATCTCGTATTCCGAGGCAGGCAGCCCCGCCGACCGGCGCGTCGGGTAGACGTTCATCCTGTAGGTCGGGTAGCGCTGCAACATCGCGATCTGGCCGGGGGCCAGCTTGTCCTTGTATTGGGCAAAGTTGGCGGCGGTGACGGTGTAGAGCGGCTTGTCCCCGGCGTAGGGGTTGCCGGGATCCTGACCGGCCGGAGTGGGGGGCAGGCCACCGGTCCAGGCGGGGATCGACCCGTCCTTGTTGCCGGCGGCTTCGGCCCCGACCGGGGTCAGATCCTTGCCGAGCCGGGCGGCATCCTGAGCGGACAGCTCGGCCTGAGCCGGACCGGCCAGAAGGGCGATGGCGGAAACGGCGCCGAGCGCCATGAGGCGTGCGTTGGGTCGCATGGAAGCTTTCCTCATCAGAACGTCATGCCGACGACCAGGGAAACGAAGTCGCGGTCGCGCTGCGCGTCATACTTCGCCTTATGATTGTACACGCTGTAGTTGATATCGGCGTAGTATTGCTGGAGCAGGTTGGCGCGGACACCGAAGCCGACATTCACCCGGTCCTGGATGAAGGTGCCGTCCGGCGAATAGCCGCTGACATCCCAGGCGATGGACAGGCGCGGGACCAGATTCACCCCGGCGAACACGTCGGTGTAGTTCAGGGCGAACTGGGTGCGCAGGCCCCACGAGTTGCTGGTGGCGTACCCCTCCGCCGCGCAGTAATCGGCGACCGAGGTGCCGCAGGGCGAGGTGTTGGTTGCCGCGCGGCTGTACAGCGGCGAACGGCCGTAGCGGGTCGAGCTGTTGGGATCGCCGATGCCGCTCCAGTGCTGGAAGGCCACTTCACCCAGGAAGCTCAGCGAATCGGCGCCGGCGACGTTGGGGAAGGACTTGATCGTGGAAAGCTGGATCTGCGTCTTGTCCTTGCGGTCGTAGCCGCGAATGACGCTGCCGTTCGGCAGGCGGGCGAGATGAGCCATCGGGCCGACGCCGCTGACCAGGCCGCTGACCAGATCGCTGGTGTTGATCTGCGCCGGAACGCCGAAGGCGCGGCTGATTTCACCGCCCACGCTCCAGCCGGCGATCGCTGTGGAGGCGCTGAGGCCGACCACCTTGATGTCCTCGGCCGAGAAATCCTCGAAATACTGCGAGTAGCGGCCGGGCACGCCGTAGAGCGAGCGGGCGATCGTGGTCGGACTCTTGACCAGGCTGAAGATCGGGTTGCGCTGATGGTACTGGGCGTAATAGGCGCCGAAATCCGTGCCGAGATCGGAGCTGAAATAGCGCAGCGCCGCGCCGAACTGCCCGCTGTTGCGCGCCTCGTCCTTGCCGGCGTTGGACATCCGGTTGTTCAGGCCGCCCAATTGCGGAATGCCGTAGTATCCCGCACGGTCGCCGTAGGGCGCCGAGGTCAGGTTGGCGCCGAGGTCGGAGCAGTTCAGGGTGTCGCTCGGCCCCCAATAGGTGCCGCAGCCTTCGAAGACCGAGGACTTCCAGGCGAACTGGTAGAACGCCTCGGCGCTGAAACCGCCGCCGAAGCCGATGTTCGCCGACACCTGCGGAAGCGGCAGCAGGATTTCCTTGATCTGCGCGCCCGGACGCCGCGCGGCGCTGGCGTCGATGATGTTGTACTGGTTGATGCCGGAGACGAACAGGCTCTCGCCCCAGTTCACCACGTGGTTGCCGGCCTTGACCGCGACGTTGGTGTCGGTGCCGAGGTCGAATCCGCCGAAGGCGTAGGCGTCGAGCAGTTCCACGCCCTTGAACTTCGACAGCGAGTAGAAGTCGTCGTCGTTCAGCCGGGCACCGGCGACATAGCCGTTGGCCGAGCTGCCGAACGGCACGCCCTTGCGCTCGGTCACCGCGTCGTACCACGCCTTGCCGCGCGCGAAGACGCCGATGCCATTCTTGGAAAGCTCGACTTCGCCCAGCGCCTTGCCGATGCCGGAGTAGAGATCCCCCGCCTTGTAGTTCTTGTTGCCGTCATCGGTGGTGGTGCCGTCACCGACACCGCCGTTGCCGCGCGAAATCAGCGACGAATCGGGGTTGCGCGTGCGCATCGCGGCGCCGACCGACAGGTCGAGCAAGGTCTTCACCTCCCAGCCGTCGCCGATCTCGAAGGATTCGGCGCGCGCGGTGCCGGGAGCGGCCAGCGTCCCCAGCACACCCAGCGCCGATCCGCACAGAAGACCGACCACGGACCAGCCTCCACCGGACCGCTTGGCAGCGGAAAAGCGTTTGTTGATCCTCACCACAAACCTCCTTGGAAATCCTCGCCAGCCAAACGGTCGCATGCAAGCGCAGCCCGTCCCGCCGATGGCGGCGGGACGATCGTGATCGAGAAGGGATTGGAGAAGACGACGAACAGCCATCGGCTCCGGCATCGCCGGAACCAGCCCCGCCGTGGTTTTCAGGCAGCGGCCGCACGGGCGGCCGATGCCGTTGTCCTCCCCCGACGCCCCTGCCGAAAGGCATGGCCGCTTTTTGTGGAATTTATTTCCGCGAAATTAGGGTGAGGGCGGCGGAGCGGTCAAGAGCAAACATCCGCATTCTATACAATCTGAGAAATAAATTTCCGCCGCAAGGAAAGACCCTTGTCGAAACCACCCGATGGATCGCGGGGTTCGTAGAAAATTTCATTTTATATCAATAAGTTAAATAAAGTTTCCATTGATAATTCCGCTTGACGAGATACAATTCCGCAGAACTTGATTCCGCAAAAGCTTCTGCTACAGTGCTCCATCGCTCGACGCGACCGCGACAGAACGGGAGACGCCGGGGCGGGATCCCAGGGGCAAGGATGGCGTGACCGTCTTCCCCTCCATCCCACCGGTGCGGCGCGGACCATCATCGGAGAACAAGAATGAGCAACGTCGTTCAGTACGCGCGGACGGGACGCACCGGCGTCATCACCGTGGACTATCCCCCCGTCAACGCGCTGGGCCACGAGGTCCGCAAGGGTTTGGTCGCGGCGCTTGACGCCGGTCTGGCGGATGACGAGGTCGATGTCCTGGTGGTGACCGCCGCCGGTCGCACCTTCATGGCCGGCGCCGACATCCGCGAGTTCGGCAAGCCGTCCCAGCCGCCGGTCCTGCCCGACGTGATCGCCTGCCTGGAATCGAGCACCAAGCCGCTGATCGCCGCCATCCATGGCACGGCGCTGGGCGGCGGGCTGGAGGTCGCTCTGGCCTGCCATTTCCGCGTGGCCCTGCGCGGCGCGAAGCTTGGTCTGCCCGAGGTGAAGCTCGGCCTGCTGCCCGGCTCCGGCGGCACCCAGCGCCTGCCCCGCCTGATCGGCGCCGAAAAGGCGCTGGACCTCATCACCGGCGGCGAGCCGGTGTCGGCGGCGGCCGGTCTGGAGCTGGGGATCCTCGACGCGGTGGATGACGGCGTTTCGGCGCTGGACGCCGGTCTGCGCTTCGCCCAGCGCGTTCGCGACGAGTCCCTGCCGATCCGCCCGGTGAGCGGGCGCGACGACCGCATCGTCGGCACCGACCCGGCGCTGTTCGCCGCCTACCGCGCTGGTCTGTCCAAGCGCGCCCGCCACCTGTTCGCGCCGCACCGCTGCGTCGATGCGGTGGAGGCCGCCGTCACCCTGCCCTTCGCCGACGGCATGAAGCGCGAGCGCGAGCTGTTCCTGTCCTGCATGGACTCGCCACAGCGCCGTGGGCTGATCCACGCCTTCTTCTCTGAGCGCGACGTCGCCAAGGTCCCCGGCCTTCCCGCCGGCACGCCGATTCGCAACATAGCCAGCGTCGCCATCATCGGTGCCGGCACCATGGGCGGCGGCATCGCCATGTGCTTCGCCAACGCCGGCATCCCGGTCCGTCTGCTGGAAGCCAAGGAGGACGCGCTGACCAACGGCGTCGCCGCCATCCGCCGCAACTACGAGGCCACCGCCAAGAAGGGCAAGCTGACCGCCGAGCAGGTGGAAACCCGGATGGGCCTGATCCGTCCGACGCTGGCTTACGCTGATCTCGGCGACGTCGATCTGGTGATCGAGGCGGTGTTCGAGAACATGGCGATCAAGAAGGAAATCTTCGCGACGCTGGACGAGGTGTGCAAGCCGGGCGCGATCCTCGCCACCAACACCTCGACACTGGACATCGACGAGATCGCCACCGCCACCAAGCGTCCGCAGGACGTGGTCGGCATGCATTTCTTCAGCCCAGCCAACGTGATGCGCCTGCTGGAGAATGTGCGCGGCGAAAAGACCGCCGACGACGTGCTCGCCACCGTCCAGGACATCGGCCGCCGCATCGGCAAGGTCGCGGTGCTGGTCGGCGTCTGCTACGGCTTCGTCGGCAATCGCATGCTGCACCAGCGTGGCCGCGAGGCCATCGCGCTCGTCGATGACGGCGCCTCACCGCAGCAGGTCGACACGGTCATCACCGATTTCGGCTTCCCGATGGGCCAGTTCGCCATGGGCGATCTCGCCGGAATCGACGTGGGCTGGCGCATCCGCGAGGAACGCCGCAAGGCCGGCGATCCCGACGCTCCGGCGCGCAACTGGGTGGACCGTCTGGCCGAGCAGGGCCGCTTCGGTCAGAAGACCGGCGCCGGCATCTACCGTTACGAGCCGGGCAACCGCACGCCCCTGCCCGACCCCGAGGTCGAAGCGCTGATCGCCGCCCAGCGCGCCGAACAGGGCGTCACGCCCCGCGACATCTCCGACCAGGAGATTCTGGAGCGCTGCCTCTACGTCATGGTCAACGAGGGCGCCAAGATCCTGGAGGAAGGAATCGCCGTGCGGTCGCTCGACATCGACATCATCTGGATCCATGGCTACGGCTTCCCGGCTTTCCGGGGCGGTCCGATGTTCTGGGCCGACCAGATCGGGCTGGCCACCGTGCTGGACGGGGTCAAGCGCTTCCACGCCACGCTGGGCGGGGCGCAGTGGGAACCATCGCCGCTGCTCGAACGCCTCGTCGCCGAAGGCAAGCGGTTCGCCGACCTCTGAGGCTCAGCCGAACTCCGCATCAGATTTCCTCCCCGGAGCATACAATTCCATGACCGAAGCTGTCATCGTCTCCACCGCGCGCACGCCGCTCGCCAAGTCCTTTCGCGGCGCCTTCAACAACACGCACAGCGTCGATCTGGGCGGCCATGTCATCCGCCACGCCATCCAGCGCGCCGGGATCGATCCGGCGGAGGTCGAGGACGTCATCCTCGGCGCAACCTTCCACGAAGGGCCGCAGGGCAAGAACATGGCGCGGCTCTGCGCCCTGCGCGGCGGGCTGCCCGTCACCACGTCCGGCACCAGCATCAACCGCTTTTGCAGCTCCGGCCTCCAGGCGATCGCCATGGCGGCCCAGCGCATCATCGTCGACAAGGTACCGGTGATGGTCGCGGGCGGGCTGGAATCGATCAGCCTGATCCAGAACGATTTCAACAAACATCTGGGCATCAACCCCTGGCTGAAGGAGCACAAGCCCGAGGTCTATCTGTCGATGATCGAGACTGCCGACATCGTCGCCAAGCGCTACGGCATCAGCCGCGACGCGCAGGACGAATACGCGCTCATCAGCCAACAGAGGACCGCCAACGCCCAGGCCGAGGGACTGCTCGACGCCGAGATCGTGCCGCTCGCCACCGTCAAGCTGGTGCAGGACAAGGCCACCGGCGAAACCCGCGAGGAAGCTGTCACCCTGACACGGGACGAGTGCAACCGCCCCGACACCACACTTGCCGGCCTCGCCAAGCTGGAGCCGGTGCGCGGCCCCGACCAGTTCATCACCGCCGGAAACGCCAGCCAATTGTCGGACGGCGCGTCGGTCTGCGTGGTGATGGACGCCAAGCTGGCCGAAAAGCGCGGGCTTCAGCCGCTCGGCATCTTCCGTGGACTGGCGGTCGCCGGCTGCGAGCCGGATGAGATGGGCATCGGCCCGGTCTTCGCCATACCGCGCCTGCTGGAGCGCCACGGCCTGACCATCGACGACATCGATCTGTGGGAGCTGAACGAGGCCTTCGCCTCGCAGGTTCTCCACTGCCGCGACACGCTGGGCATCCCGATGGAGCGGCTGAACGTCAATGGCGGGTCGATCTCCATCGGCCATCCCTACGGCGTCACCGGCTCGCGCCTGACCGGCCACGCGCTGATCGAGGGCAAGCGCCGCAAGGCCAGACACGTCGTCGTCACCATGTGCATCGGCGGCGGCATGGGCGCCGCCGGCCTGTTCGAAGTCGCCTGAGGGGGGCCGGTTCATGGACATCACCTACACCGCCAAGGAACGGACGTTCCGCGACGAGGTTCGCCAATTCCTCGCCGATACGCTTCCCGCCGACATCGCGGCCAAGGGGCTGGAAGGCAAGCGCCTGAGCCGCGAGGATCACGTCCGCTGGCAGCGCGCTTTGTCCGAGCGCGGCTGGCTCGCCATTCATTGGCCGACCCAGCATGGCGGCACCGGCTGGGACGCCATCCAGCGCCACATCTTCGAGGACGAATGCGCCGCCGCCGGCGCGCCGCAGATCATCCCCTTCGGCGTCAGCATGGTGGCACCCGTCATCATCAAGTTCGGCACCGAGGAGCAGAAGCGCCACTACCTGCCGCGCATCCTCGACGTCACCGACTGGTGGTGCCAGGGCTATTCGGAGCCGGGAGCCGGTTCCGATCTGGCCTCGGTCAAGACCCGCGCGGTTCGCGACGGCGACCATTACGTGGTCAACGGCCAGAAGACCTGGACCACGCTGGGCCAGCACGCCGACTGGATCTTCTGTCTGGTCCGCACCGACCCGGCGGCCAGGCCGCAGGAGGGTATCTCCTTCCTGCTGATCGACATGAAGACCCCCGGCGTCACCGTCCGCCCGATCATCACGCTGGACGGCGAGCATGAGGTCAACGAGGTCTTCTTCGACGACGTGCGCGTGCCGGTCGCGAACCTCGTCGGCGTCGAGAACAAGGGCTGGACCTGCGCCAAGTATCTGCTGACCTACGAGCGCACCGGCATCGCCGGCGTCGGCATGGCCAAGGCGGCCCTGCGCCATCTGAAGAACGTGGCGTCGCGCCAGATGTCCAACGGCCGTCCGCTGACCGAGGATCGCGTCTTCGCCCGCCAGATCGCCGAGGTCGAGATCGACCTGATCGCGTTGGAAATGACCAACCTGCGCGTCGTCGCCTCGGTTCAGGGCGGCGGGGTTCCCGGTGCCGAAAGCTCCATCCTGAAGATTCGCGGTAGCGAAATCCGGCAGGCCATCACTGACCTGATGCGCCGCGCCGTCGGTCCCTACGCCCTGCCCTTCCTGCCGGACGCGATGGACGCCGGTTGGGACGGCGAACCGGCAGGATCGGTCGAGGCCGCCTCGGCGGCGCCGCATTACTTCAACCGCCGCAAGCTGTCGATCTATGGCGGTTCCAACGAAATCCAGAAGAACATCATCGCCAAGATGATCCTTGGCCTGTGAGGAGGGCCGCAAGCCATGGACTTCACCCTGAACGACGAGCAACGGATGCTCGAAGACACCGCCACGCGGCTGGTCCGCGAGCGCTACGGCTTTGAACGGCGCCAGCGCAACGCCAAGGAGCCGAAGGGCTACAGCGCCGAAACCTGGGCGCTGATGGCCGAACTTGGCCTGCTGTCGGTCCCCTTCCCGGAAGAGGATGGCGGCATCGGCGGCGGCGGGACGGAATTGATGCTGCTGCATCAAACCTTCGGTCGCGGCCTGACGCTGGAGCCGTATCTGGCGACGGTGGTGTTGGGCGGCGGGCTGGTCGCCCGGCTGGGCGATGCGGCCCAGCGCGAAACCATCCTACCGGCGGTGATCTCGGGCGAACGGACGCTAGCGCTCGCCTACGCCGAACCCGACGCTCGCTACGACGCCTTCCGGGTCGAGACGCGGGCGGAGAAGGACGGCGGCGGCTATCGCCTGACCGGCCGGAAGGCGGTGGTGCTGAACGGCGACAGCGCCGACCGGCTGCTGGTGACCGCCCGGACCTCCGGCGCGGCGGGCGAGCGCGACGGTCTGTCGGTGTTCCTGGTCGATCCGGCCCAGCCCGGCGTCAAGCGCCGCGACTACCCGACCATCGACGGCCTGCGCGCCAGCGACATCACCCTGAACGGGGCAGTCGGCGAGCGTCTGGGCGCCGAGGGCGGGGCGGCGGACGCGCTGGAAGCGGTGCTCGCCACCGGCAGCGTCGCGCTCTGCGCCGAAGCGGTCGGCGCCATGGAAGTCGCCTGCGATCTGACCCTGGATTATCTGAAGACGCGCCAGCAGTTCGGCGCGCCGATCGGGCGCTTCCAGGTGCTTCAGCACCGTATGGTGGACATGCGGATCGCGCTCGAACAGGCGCGCTCGATGGCGATCTTCGCCGCGTGCAGCCTGGACCAGCCGGCACCTGAGCGGGAACGCCGCGTCGCCGCCGCCAAGTCGCTGATCGGCCGCGCCGGACGCCTGATTTCCGAACAGGCGATCCAGCTTCACGGCGGCATGGGCATGACCGACGAGGCCGCGGTGTCCCACTACGCCAAGCGGCTGGTGATGATCGACCATTGGCTGGGTGACGGCGATCACCATCTCGACCGCTTCATCGCTCTGCCCGAGACGGTCGAGGCGGCGTAAGCCCCCGCGTCCTCGCGTCGAACCCGCTGTGTTCCCTCTTCCCGAACGGGGAGAGGGAATCGCCGTCCGCCATCGCCTTCCGTCAAGGACCCGACCATCATGGACAGCCGCCTGATCAACCGCCGGGACCTCGACTTCCTGCTGTTCGAGCTGCTCGACCTCGATGGGCTGTTCGAGCGGTCCCGCTTCGTCGATCATTCCCGCGAAACCGTGGCGGCGGCCATCGACACCGCCCACGCCATCGCCCAGGACCATTTCGCCCCGCACAACCACAAGTCGGACGAGAACGAGCCGCAAGTCATCGACGGCAAGGTCGTCATCATCCCCGAGGTGAAGGAGGCGCTGCGCCGCTTCATCGACGCCGGATTCCTCGCGGCGACGGCGGATTACGAGTTGGGCGGCATGCAACTGCCTTTCACCGCACACATGGCGGTCAGCACCCTGTTCGCCGCCGCCAGCCTCGGCACAAAGAGCTACCCGTCGCTGACCATGGCGGCGGCCAACGTGCTGCGCGCCTTCGGCACGCCCGACCAGAAGGAGCGCTTCATGCGCCCGATGCTGGAGGGCCGTTTCTTCGGCACCATGGCGCTGACCGAGCCGCAGGCGGGATCCTCGCTGTCGGATCTGCGCACGGCGGCGGTCCCGGCGGACGATGGAAGCTACCGCCTCACCGGCAACAAGATCTTCATCTCCGGCGGCGACCACGAGCTGGCCGAGAACATCGTCCATCTGGTGCTGGCCCGGCTGCCCGACGCTCCCGCCGGGGTCAAGGGCATCTCGCTGTTCATCGTGCCGAAATTCCTGGTCAACGAAGACGGCAGCCTTGGCGCGCGCAACGACGTCGCGCTGGCCGGGCTGATCCACAAGATGGGTTGGCGCGGCACCACCTCCACCATGCTGAATTTCGGCGAGGGCGGCGGGGCCGTCGGCTGGATGGTGGGCGAGCCGCACAAGGGCCTCGTCTGCATGTTCCACATGATGAACGAGGCGCGGATCGGCGTCGGCAACGGGGCGGCGGCGCTGGCCGGAACCGCCTACCGCCATGCGCTGGCCTACGCCAAGGAACGCCCGCAGGGCCGCGTGCTGGACAGCAAGGATCCGGCCACCCCGCAGGTGCCGATCATCGAGCATCCCGACGTGCGCCGCATGCTGCTCGCGCAGAAATCCTACGCCGAGGGCGCGCTCGCGCTGTGCATGACCACCGCGCGGCTGGTCGATGAGAAGGACACCGCCACCGATAGCCAAGCGCGGGCCGACGCCCTGCTGCTGCTGGAAATCCTGACCCCGATGGTCAAGAGCTGGCCCGCCCAATGGTGCCAGGAATCCATTTCGCTGGCGATGCAGATCCATGGCGGCTACGGCTTCACCCGCGAATACCCCATCGAACAATTCTACCGCGACAACCGCCTGAACCCGATCCACGAGGGTTCGCACGGCATCCAGGGCCTCGATCTGCTGGGCCGCAAGGTGACGATGAACGGAGGCCGCGCCTTCGCGCTGCTCTGCGCCCGCATCGAGGAGACGGCGGCGGAAGCCGCGCGGACACCCGCTCTCACCGGGGACGGGGCGGCGCTCGGCGACGCCATCGGCCGCGTGAAGGATGTGACGGCCATCCTGACCGGCGCCGTCGCCACCCATGGGCCGACGCGCGCCCTGGCGAACGCCTCGGTCTATCTGGAGGTGCTGGGCCATGTGGTGGTGGCGTGGCTGTGGCTGCGCCAGGGCCTGCTGGCGGAAGGCGGTCTGGCGGCAACCGCCGACACCGACGAGCGGGCCTTCTACGAGGGCAAGCGCCACGCCTGCCGCTACTTCCTGCGCTGGGAACTGCCGAAGGTCGGACCGCAGCTCGACCGTCTGGCGGCGCTCGACGACGCCGCGCTCGCGGTGCCCGCGAGCGCGCTGTGACCCGATGTCACAGCGTCTTAACAATTGAGAAAGCGGATGGATGTGTTGACGCCCAAACCTGCCCATGCCAAAGTTGCGGAACTTAATTCCGCAGATAAGAACATGCGCGCAGCGGTCTAGGCCGTCCAGCCCCGCAAGCGCGTTTCCAGGGAGGAAGCAGCCCCTTGAACATCTTTTTCCAACAGGTCCTGAACGGGCTGACGCTCGGCAGCGTCTACAGTCTGGTGGCGCTCGGCTTGACGCTGGTCTACGGGATTCTCCACATCCCCAACTTCGCCCATGGCGCGCTGTTCATGGTGGGCGCCTATGTGTCCTATTATGTCACCGGTTCGCTGGGCGGGAATTACTGGGTGGCGATCGCCGCCGCCGCGCTGTCGGTCGCGGCGCTGGCGGTTCTGTCGGAGCGACTGATCTTCCACCGGCTGCGCAACGCGCCGCCGCTGCACGACATGATCGCCGCCATCGGGCTGATGCTGTTCCTGGAGGCGGTGATACAGGCGGTGTGGGGGGCGGATTTCCTGCGCCTGTCCTCGCCCTTCCCGCAGATCGTCCGCGTCTTCGGCCTGACCGCTCCGGCGCAACGGCTGATGATCGTCGCCGCCGCCTTCGGGCTGATGATCGCGCTGCACCTGTTCCTGACCCGCAGCATACTCGGCTCCACCATCATCGCCATGGCGCAGAACCGCGAAGGCGCCTCGCTGGTCGGCATCGACGCCACGGCGGTCTCGATGCTGACTTTCGCGATCTCCGGGGCGCTGGCGGCGGTGGCGGCGACGCTGTTTGCGCCGATCAACCTGATCTACCCGTCGATGGGGCATCTGGTGATCATGAAGGCCTTCGTCATCATCATCCTGGGCGGCATGGGCAGCATTCCCGGCGCCATCGTCGGCGCCATGGTGATCGGCTTCGCCGAGAGCTTCGGCGCCTTCTACGTCTCCACCGACTACAAGGACATCATCGCCTTCGCGCTGCTGGTCGTGATCCTGTCGGTGCGGCCCCAGGGCCTGTTCACGCGGGGGGTGCGGTGATGACCGGTTCGATGACCACGGCAAACCGCCTGCTGATGGCGGGCGCGCTGTTGCTGGCGCTGCTGTTCCCGCTGGCCGCGCCCAACGACTATTACCTCTACGTGATGTCGCTGGCCTACATCGTGGCGATCTCGGCCACCGGGCTGAACCTGATCCTCGGCTACACCGGCCAGCTCAATCTGGCACATGCCGGCTTCATGGCGGTCGGCGCCTACACGGTCGGCATCCTGACGGTGGATTTCGGCGTTCCCTATTGGGTGGCCTTCGTGCTGTCGGGCGTCGTCACGGCGGCGGTCGCCGTGACGCTGGGGCTGGTGTCGCTGCGGCTGAAGACTCATTACTTCGTCATCTTCACCCTGTGCGTCGGCTTCATCCTGTATCTGGTGATCGAGAAGTTCGACGGACTGACCCACGGCACCGTCGGCGTCATCGGCATCCCGGCGCCGACGCCCCTCCCGACGCCCTTCGGCCCGATCCGCTTCGACACGCCGCTGTCGCAATATTACCTTGTGCTGGTCTTCCTGGCCCTGGCGCTGTGGGTGATGAACCGGATCGTGCGCTCGCTGCTTGGCCGCGCCTTCATGGCGGTGCGCAACAGCGAGGATCTGGCGGAGGCGCTGGGCGTCGATCTGATGCGGACCAAGCTGCTGTCCTTTGTGCTATCCACCGTCTATGCCGGGTTCGCCGGCGGTCTCTACGCCGGGTTCGTCCGCTTCCTCGGTCCGGGGATGGCGCTGGAAAGCCACACCTTCGAACAGGTGGCCTTCATCCTGGTCGGGGGGCTGGGCACGCTGTACGGCCCGCTGCTGGGCGCGGTCGCCATGACGTGGCTGACCCAATCGCTTCAGTTCCTCCAGGATTTCCGCATGATCGTCTTCGGCCCGATGCTGATCCTGCTGGTGATGTATCTGCCGCAGGGCGTCATCGGACTGGTCAACGAACGCCGCGCCAAGCGGGCCGCCGCCGAAAAGGCCAAGCAGACCACGGCGGTCAATCCGACGGAGGTCAGGGCCAATGCTTGAGGTGCGCGATCTCACCAAGAGCTTCGGCGGCCTGACGGCCGTCCGGGGCGTCACCACCCGGTTCGAGAAGGGACGGATCACCGCCGTCATCGGCCCGAACGGGGCCGGAAAATCGACTTTCTTCAACCTCGTCAGCGGGATGCACAAGCCGACCTCGGGCCGCATCCTGTTCGACGGCGCCGACGTCACCGGATTGCGGCCCGACCGCATGGCGGTGCGCGGCGCCGCCCGCAGCTTCCAGACCACGCATCTGTTCGACAAGGCCAGCGTGCTCGACAACCTGATCGTCGGGCACCGGCTGCGCACGCGCTCCACCTTCTGGGACGTGCTGCTGAACACGCCGCGCCTGCGCGCCGACGAGCGCGCCTGCCGCGACAAGGCCGAACAGGTCCTGGAGTTCGTTGGGCTGACCGCCATCGCCCACCGGCTGGCCGGCGAAATCTCGCAGGAGGGGCGCAAGCGCGTCGCCTTCGCGCTGGCGCTCGCCACCGACCCGAAGATCCTGCTGCTCGACGAGCCGGCGGGCGGCGTCAACCCGGACGAAACCGCCGGGTTGGCCGATCTGATCCGCAAGATGGCAGCCAGCGGCCTGACCGTCTGCCTGATCGAACACAAGATGGACATGATCATGAGCCTCGCCGACAAGATCGTCGTGCTCGACCACGGCGAAATGATCGCCGAAGGCCCGCCCGCCGCTATCCGTGGCGACGCCCGCGTGATCGAAGCCTATCTGGGGGCCGATTATGTTGCGGCTTGAGGGGGCGACGCTGAATTACGGTGCCTTCCGCGCGCTGGACGCCGTGAACCTGCATGTCGGCAAGGGCGAACTGGTGGTCCTGCTGGGAGCCAACGGAGCGGGCAAAAGCTCGCTGTTCCTGGCGATCAGCGGTCTGCGCAAGCTCGCCTCCGGCAGCATCCGCTTCGAGGACACGGAACTGCGCGGACGCAAACCCTCGCGCATCGTCGAGGCCGGCGTCGTGCACTGCCCGGAAGGGCGCAAGCTGTTCCCCGACATGTCGGTGCGCAAGAACCTGATCCTGGGCGGCTACGTCCACCGCCATGACGGCAAGGGGACGCGCCACCTGCTCGACCACGTGTTCGCGATGTTTCCCATCCTGCACGCACGCCGGGATTTGCCCGCAGGATCGCTCAGCGGCGGGCAGCAGCAGATGGTCGCCATCGGGCGGGCGCTGATGGGCCGCCCGCGCGTGCTGATGCTCGACGAACCCTCTCTGGGCCTCGCCCCGCTGATCGTCAAACAGGTGCTGGAAGCCGTGAAGGCGATCAACGAGACCGGCACCACCGTGCTTCTGGCCGAACAGAACGCCTACGCGGCGCTCCAGATCGCTCACCGCGCCTACGTCATGGAAAGCGGGCGGATCGTCATGGAGGGCGACCGCGACACGCTGCTGGCCGACGAACGCATCCGCAAAGCCTACATCGGCGCCTGACCGTCCGTTGAATCGAACAGCGCTCGAACAAAGAACCGAGGGGAGAAAACGCATGGGTGTTTGGACGACACTGGCCCGGATGGCGACCGTGACCGTCTTCGGCGCGCTGGCGGCGGGAACCGCGCTGGCTCTGGCGGCCGGGGCCGCGCTGGCACAGGACACGGTGACCATCGGTTACACCGGCCCGCTCAGCGGCGGCGCCGCGCTCTACGGCAAGAACACGCTGTCGGGGCTGGAGATCGCCGCCAAGGACATCAACGCCGCGGGCGGCTTTACCGTGGCCGGCAAGACCTACAAGGTCAACGTCGTGGCCCTGGACGACAAATACTCCCCCAGCGAATCCGCCGTGAACGCCAAGCGGCTGAAGGCGCAGTACGGCGCGCCCATCGTCTTCGTTCCCCATTCGGGCGGCGCCTTCGCCCTTCAGGCGTTCAACGAGCAGGACAACTTCATCGTCGCCGCCTACACAAGCGTGCCGAACATCACCGAGCGCGGCAATACGCTGACCCTGCGGATCCCGCCCTCCTTCCTGGGCTATATCGATCCGTTCGTCCGCGTCGAAATGGCGACGTTCGGCAAGAAGCTGGCCATCGCCAACGCCGACCATGATTACGCCAAGGCGTGGACCAAGGCCTTCGTCCCCGTCTGGGAGAAGGCGGGCGGCACGGTGGTGGCCGACAACCCGCTCTCCTACAACAAGGACACCGATTTCTACAGCGGCGTCAGCCGGGTGTTGGCGGCGTCCCCCGACGTGATGCTGGTCGGCGGCGCGTCGGAACCGACCGCGCTGCTGATCCGCCAAGCCCGCGAATTGGGCTTCCAGGGCGGTTTCGCGATCATGGATCAGGCCAAGCTTGACGAAATGGCCCGCATCGTGGAGGGCTTCACCCTGCTCGAAGGCTCGGTCGGCGTGATGCCGCTGGTCCATGACCGCCGCCCCGGCGCCGAAGCCTTCGTGGCGAAGTACCGCAAGCTGTTCAACAAGGATCCGGGGTCGGAGGTTTCCTACAACTACACGGCGCTGAACGCGGTGACCGAGGCGATGACACTGGCCGGTACGGTGTCGGACCCCAAGGCAATCCGCGCCAAGCTGAACGACGCCTACGCCGCGCTGCCTTCCGAACGCAACCCGGCGCGCATCACCGGCGTGGACGCCAACGGCGGCAGCAACGCCAAGATAATCGTCGGCTTCGTCGAGAAGGGCGTGATCGTGCCCATCGACGCCGCTACAGGCCAATAAGCGCCTCTCCGCACTCCCGCCCGCCCAACCTCCCCCCCTGGTGACGGAGGCGGGCGGCCATCATTTCAAAGGATCCGTGTTCATGCTCAATCTGCGTGACAAGGTGGCCGTCATCACCGGCTCCAGCCGAGGCATCGGCCGCGCCATCGCCGAGGCTTACGCCAAGGCCGGCGCCCGCGTGGTGGTGTCGAGCCGGAAGGCCGAAACCTGCGAACCCGTGGCCGAAGCCCTGCGCCGCGAGGGTTGCGAGGCCATTGCCATCCCCTGCCACATCGCCCGCAAGGACCAGTTGCAGGCCCTGGTCGAAGGCGCCGTCGCGCGCTACGGCCGTATCGACGCGCTGGTCTGCAACGCCGCGATCAACCCGGTCTACGGCTCGATGGCGGATCTCGGCGACGACGCCTTCGACAAGATCATGGACGCCAACGTCAAGGGCACCTTCTGGCTTTGCAACATGGCGATCCCCATCATCGCCAGGCAGGGTGGCGGCTCGGTGATCCTGCTGTCCAGCATCGCCGGACTGCGCGGCACCACCACCATCGGCTGCTACGGCATGTCGAAGGCGGCGGAAGCGGCGCTGGCCCGCAATCTGGCGCTGGAATGGGGACCGTCGAACGTCCGCGTCAACGCCATCGCCCCCGGCCTGATCGCCACCGATTTCGCCAAGGCGCTGATCGAGGATCCCGAACGCCTCGCCCGCGTCGAGGCCCGCACCCCGCTGCGCCGCGTCGGCCGCGCGGAGGAGATCGCCGGCGTCGCCCTGTTCCTGGCGTCCGACCTGTCGAGCTACGTCACCGGGCAGGTGATCGTCGCCGACGGCGGCGATATGGCCGCTTGAAGGGGGGCCGCCGGATGTCCGCCCTGATCCCGGTTCTGCCCGTCCATCGGTTCGACGAGGACCGGCTGCGCGCCTACCTCGCGGACCGCATCCCCGGCCTGGGCGGCATCGCCGTCCGCCAGTTCCAGGGTGGCCAGTCCAACCCGACCTTCCGGCTCGACACCGGGGCTGGCTCCTTCGTCCTGCGCAAGAAGCCGCCAGGGCCGCTGCTGCCCTCGGCCCATCAGGTCGAGCGCGAGTACCGCGTCATCGCAGCCTTGCACGGCTCGGCGGTTCCGGTGCCGCGCGCCATCCTGCTCTGCGAGGATCCCGACATCATCGGCACCGCCTTCTACGTCATGGATTGCGTCGATGGTCGCATCCTGGAGCGCCCGGAGCTGGAGGGCCACACCCCCGCCGATCGCTCCGCCGTCTACGACGCGATGAACACGACCCTGGCCGCGCTGCACAGCGTCGATTGGGCCGCCGCCGGGTTGGGCGGCTTCGGGCGGACGGAGCATTACCTCACCCGCCAGATCGACCGCTGGACCCGGCAATACCGCGCCTCGGTGGTCGGCGAGGCCGATCCGGTGATGGAGGAGCTGATCGTCTGGCTGACCGCCAACACGCCCGCCGACGCCCGCATCACCATCGCGCATGGCGACTTCCGGCTCGGCAACCTGCTGTTCGCCCCCGAGGCGCCGCGCGTCGCCGCCGTGCTGGATTGGGAGTTGTCCACCCTAGGCGATCCGCTGGGCGACCTCGCCTATTGCTGCCTGCCCTACCATCTGCCCGCCGAAATGGACGGGGTGAAGGGGCTGCGCGGCATCGACCTCGCCGCGCTCGGCATCCCGACCGAGGACGAGTTCGTCGCCGCCTATTGCCGCCGCACCGGCCGCGACGGCATCGCCAGCTGGACCTTCTACCTCACCTTCTCGCTGTTCCGGCTGGCCGCCATCCTGCAAGGCGTCCACGCCCGCGCGGTCCAGGGCAACGCCAGCAATTCCAACGCTCTGGAAGTCGGGCGCCGCGCGACGCTGCTCGCCCGCACTGCGCAGGGGTTGGCACTTGGACCGTTGGCACTCGGACAAGGACACTGACCATGGCACTCGATCCCGATACCCTGCGGCAGCTTCTCGACACGGTGGCCCGTTTCGTGCGCGAACGCCTCGTCCCTCTGGAGCATAAGGTGGCCGAGGACGACGCCATCCCGATGGACATCGCCGACGCGATGCGCGAGATGGGCCTGTTCGGCCTGTCGATCCCCGAGGACTACAGCGGGCTTGGCCTGACCATGGCGGAAGAAGCGCAGGTCGCCTTCGAGCTGGGCCAGACCTCGCCGGTGTTCCGCTCGCTGATCGGCACCAACAACGGCATCGGTTCGCAAGGGCTGGTGATCGACGGCACCGACGAGCAGAAGCGCAAATACCTGCCGCAACTGGCGTCGGGCGCCATGATCAGCGCCTTCGCCCTGACCGAGCCGGAAGCGGGATCCGACGCCGGAGCCTTGCGCACCAGCGCCAGGCGCGACGGCGACCATTATGTGCTGAACGGCACCAAGCGCTTCATCACCAACGCGCCGCACGCCGGGCTGTTCACCGTCTTCGCCCGCACCGATGCCGACAGCCGTGATTCGCGCGGCGTTTCCGCCTTCGTAGTGGAGGCCGGGACGCCCGGTCTGACCGTCGGCGCGGTGGACCGGAAGATGGGCCAGAAGGGCGGCCACACCGCCGACGTGATCCTCGAGGATTGCCGGGTTCCCGCCCTCAACCTGATCGGCGGCAAGGAAGGCCAGGGTTTCAAGACCGCGATGAAGGTGCTGGACCGGGGCCGTCTGCACATTTCCGCCGTCTGCGTCGGCGTCGCCGAGCGGCTGATCCGCGACAGCCTCGCCTACGCCATGGAGCGCAAGCAGTTCGGCCAGCCCATCGCCGAGTTCCAACTGATCCAGGCGATGCTGGCCGACAGCCGGATGGAAGCCTATGCGGGCCGCTGCATGGTGATGGAAACGGCGCGGGCCAAGGATACCGGCGTCGATGTCTCGACCGACGCCGCCTGCTGCAAGCTGTTCTGTTCGGAGATGGTCGGCCGCGTCGCCGACCGCGCGGTGCAGATCCATGGCGGTGCCGGTTACATCGCCGATTACGGGGTCGAACGCTTCTACCGCGATGTCCGACTGTTCCGCATCTACGAGGGCACCAGCCAAATCCAGCAGCTCGTCATCGCCCGCGCCATGATCCGGGACGCCAACGGCGGACGCTCGGCATGACCACGCTGCTTCTGGTCCGCCACGGCCAAGCCTCCTTCGGCAGCGGCGATTACGACCGGCTGTGCCCCATGGGATTCCAGCAGTCGGAGCTGCTCGGCGCGCATCTGGCGCGCGAGGGGCGGCGCATCGACGCGGCGGTCAAAGGAACCCTGCGGCGGCAGGACGAAACCGCCCGCACGGCGCTGAACGCCGCCGGGTGGGAATGCCCGGTCACCGCCGACGCGGCCTTCGACGAGTATCCCAGCGACGCGCTGTTCGCGGCCTATCTGCCGATCCTCGCCGCCCGCCGCCCGGACATCGCCGGGGCAAGCATCGACGAACTGCGCCATGACCGGCGGCTGTTCCAGAGCGCGCTGTCCGGCGTTCTGGCCCTGTGGCTGGACGGCGCCGAGGGTTTTTCCGGCGAAAGCTGGCTCGCCTTCGCGGCGCGGGTGCGCGGTGGACTGGAACGCGCGGTGGCCGAACACGGCAAGGACGACACCGTCGCTGTCTTCACCTCGGGCGGGGTGATCGGCTGCGCGGTCGCCACCGTACTGGGTCTGGTGCCTGAAAGCGGCATGGCGTTGAGCTGGCGTGTCCACAACGCCTCCGTCACCGAGATCCGCTATGGCCGGTCGGGCTTTGCGCTGGCCGGTTTCAACGGGGTGTCGCATCTGCGGCTGGCCGGCGGCGAGACTCTGCTGACTTACCGCTGACCGAGCCTTCCGTTGTCGCGGAATTATATTCCGCATTTATTGACATCCACCACCACGCCATGCCACAGTGGCGGCACCAGCGAGGGAGCTACGCCGTGCGCTTCAAGGATCGGGTCGTGATCGTCACCGGTGCGGCCAGCGGGATCGGGCGGGCGACCGCGCGGCGTCTCGCTGGGGAAGGCGCCGCCCTGGTTCTGGTGGACCGTGACGCCGCCGCGCTTGAAGCCGTGCTCGCGGAACTGCCGGACGGCACCACCACCCAGCTCCACGGCATGGACATCGCCGACGAATCCGCGGTCGAGACCTGCGTCGCCGCCGCGCTGCAACATTTCGGTCGGATCGACGTGCTGTGCAACAACGCCGGGATCGCGTGCGGCCAAGCGCTGGCCACCGACCAGGACATGGCCGAATGGCAGCAGGTGATCGCCGTCAACCTCTTCGGCGTCGTTCATTTCACCAAACACACCGCCCGCCCGATGCGGGACGCCGGACGCGGCGCCATCGTCAACACGGCGTCGGTCGCCGGCATCCGGTCCGGCGCCGGGGGCAACGCTTACAGCGCCTCGAAGGCGGCGGTCATCAATTTCACCCAGACGGCGGCCTGTGACCTCGCGCAATGGGGGATCCGCGTAAACGCCGTCTGCCCCGGCCTGATCGAGACCGGCATGACCCGGCGCGTCTTCGACCACGCCCGCGCCATCGGCAAGGCTGAACGGCTGGGCAGCCGCTGCGAACTACGTCGGGCCGGCCAGTCGGGCGAGGTCGCCGCCGCCATAGCCTTTCTCGCCAGCGACGACGCCAGCTACATCACCGGACAGGCGATTCCCGTGGATGGTGGCAACACCGCATCGTTGAATCTGCCCGGCATGAAGGTCTGAGACACCGAACGACAAGGCGACACGCAGCGCCGATCACGGAGGAAAATCCAAGAATGTTCAATCGTCACTTCAAGGTCTGGCCGCATCGCACGCCTCATCACCTGAGCATCCCGGAAACCAGCCTCTCTTACAATCTGGAGGTCACAGCGCGGCGTTTTCCCGACCGCCCCGCCATCGTCTATTACGGCAAGAGCCTGACCTACGCCGAATTGAACGAACAGGTCGAGCGGCTGGCCGGCTGGCTGCAACGCCGTCTCGGCGTGGCAAAGGCCGACCGGATACTGCTGTACATGCAGAACAGCCCGCAATTCGTCATCAGCTATTACGCGATCCTGCGTGCCGACGCCGTGGTGGTGCCGGTCAACCCGATGAACCGCACCGCCGAAATGGAGTTCTTCGTCTCCGACACCGGCACCCGCGTCGCGTTGATGGGGCAGGAGCTTTTTCCGGTGCTGCGGCCGCTGCTGGAAAGCGGCGGGCTGGCCCATGCGGTGGTGGCGAGCTATTCGGAATACGCCGACCCGGATTTCGACCTTCCGGCTCCCGACGCGGTGCAGGCCCCTCCCTTCCTGGCCTCCGACACGCCCGGCGCGGTGTCGTGGCGCGACGCGCTGGCGGCCGGCGAGACCGCCGCCCCGGCCACGGCGGGACCGGACGATTGGGCGGTCTTTCCCTACAGCTCGGGCACCACGGGGAACCCAAAGGGCTGCATGCACACCCACCGGACTGCGATGACAACGCTGTATGTCAGCCTCGGCTGGAGTCCGATGATCGCCGATTCGACTCATCTGGTGACGCTTCCGCTGTTCCACGTCACCGGCATGCAGGCGGCGATGAACGCGCCGATCCAGACCGGCTGCACCATGGTCATCATGAGCCGCTGGGACCGCCGCGTCGCCGCCAAGCTGATCGAGCGCCACCGGGTGGGGCGCTGGCGCAGCATCACCACCATGCTGATCGACCTGCTCAACGACCCCGAGGTGCGCAGCTACGACCTGAGCAGCCTGGAAGCCATCGGCGGCGGCGGCGCGGCCATGCCCGACGTGATCGCCGACCGGCTGAAGGAATTGACCGGGCTTGATTACATTGAAGGCTACGGCCTGTCGGAGACCATCGCCAGCACCCACATCAACCCGATCCACGCTCCCAAGCGCCAATGCCTGGGCATCCCCGTCTTCGACGTGGACAGCCGCGTCGTCGGAGTGGATGACGGCCGGGAACTTCTGCCCGGCGAGATCGGGGAAATCCTGATCCACGGCCCACAGGTGTTCCATGGCTATTGGAACGACCCGAAGGGCACCGCCGACGCCTTCATGGAGTTGGACGGCAAACGGTTCTTCCGCACCGGCGACCTCGGCTATTACGACGAGGAGGGCTATTTCTTCATCGTTGACCGGGTGAAGCGCATGATCAACGCCTCGGGCTACAAGGTGTGGCCGACCGAGGTGGAATCGCTGATGCTGCGCCATCCCGCCATCGCTGAGGTCTGCGTCATCGCCTCCCCCGACGTGCGGCGCGGCGAGACGGTGAAGGCCTGCATCATCCTGCGCGACAGCCACCGCGAGACGGTGACTGGCCCGGAGATCATCGCGTGGTGCCGCGCCAACATGGCGGTCTACAAATGTCCGTCCAGCATCGAGATCCGCGACAGCCTGCCGCGCTCGGGAACGGGAAAGCTCCAGTGGCGCGAGTTGCAGGACAAGGAATGGAGCGCTGGACAATGACGGCTGAGCCTTTGACGCCCGAAATTTTCTCTCCCAAACGTCTTGATGGCATCCCGGCCCTGCTCGCTTGCATCGGCGGCGAGTTGGGGGTCAGCGACTGGGTGCTTGTCGGGCAGCCCCGCATCGATGCCTTCGCCGATGCCACCGGCGACAGCCAATGGATTCACATCGATCCAGAACGGGCGGCGCGGGAATCACCCTATGGGGCCACGATCGCGCATGGTTATCTTACCTTGTCCCTGCTGCCTCTGATGGCGTCGCAGGCCTTCACGGTTGATGCTGTGAACACCAAGATCAACTATGGCCTGAACCGTGTCCGTTTCCCCAGCCCGGTTCCCGCCGGGCGCCGGGTGCGAGCGCGCTTCCACCTGCGCTCCGTCGAACTGCAGGGCGAACGGCGTTATCTGGTGAGCGTGGAAGCAACAGTGGAATCTGAGAGGAGCGACCGCCCAGCCTGCGTCGCCGAGATGCTGGCGATCTACACGGCCTGACTCGGGTCTAGATGCCGTAATGGGCCTAAGAACCTATTCCAGTAGGGAGATGAACTGCCAGACGGTGACGGCGCAGACGATGTGGAGCATGGCCTTGTAGGTGAGGGCGAGCTTTTCCCAGCGGACCAGGATGCGGCGGTAGCGGTTGAGCCAGGAGTGCGCCCGTTCCACTCCCCACCTTCGTGGTTTTCCAGGCTGGGCGGGGGTGGCGGATCGATCCTCGCCCCGGCGCCGGATATGGGCGGTGAGGCCGTAGTCGTAGGCGATCTGACGCGGGCCATCGTAATCGTAGCCCTTGTCCAGGCAAAGATGCTGCGGCTGCGCTGGCGTCGGTGCGGGGCGCGGTACGGCGGTGGCCTCAAGCGTTTGTTCCAGCAGCTTGAAGTCGATCACGTTGGTGCCAGCGACCGCGAGGCCGAGGGGGAGACCGCGGCCGTCGGTCAGCAGTGAACGCTTGGTTCCCAGCTTGCCGCGGTCGGTCGGGTTGGGGCCGACTTTTTTCCCCACCCAGGGGCGCCTTGGTCATCGCCCCGTCCACGGCCATCCAGGTCCAGTCGATGCCGAGCAAGGCATCGTAGGCCAGAAGCCCTTGGCGCCAGAACTCCTCGAACACCCCGGCATCGATCCATTCGCGGAAGCGACGGTAAGCGGAAGACGGTGAACAGATCCCGGTCGCCCGCAGGGCCTGCCACTGGCTGCCGGTCCGCAGGACAAAGAGGATGGCATCCATCGCCGCGCGATCCGGGACCCGCGGATTATGACAGCCCAGCGGGGGCGGCGGACGCTCCGGGAGCAGCGGCTCCATGCGCTCCCACAACTCACCCGGCAATCGCCAGCCGTCATCTTGAACCAACTTGCCCATGAAAACCTCCCCACCGAAAAGCACGGAAGTCCAACAGAGCAGGCCCACCTCGATCCCTACCGAAATAGGTGCTTAGCACTACTCCGCCACTCCGGTCGTTTGAGGTATTCGTCTGACGGCGCCAGGTTGTCACCTGATGGGTATCTTTGAGCGAAGGCATCGAGGTGGGGCCGTGGAAAGCCATCCCCGTTCGTCCGATTCGCAGAGCGAGTTGAACGTGTGGGCGCAGCCGTTCCTGGAGCAGTTCGCCCACCCCTCGCAGCAGCATTGGGCCGAGGTGTACCTCTGGGGGCTGCTCGGCCCCGGGGATCGCAAGAGCGTGGAGGCGATGGCGAGCCGGGTGGCGCCGGGCGCTACGCAGCAGCTTCACCACTTCCTGTCGACCTCCCCGTGGGATCCTGGGCCGCTGGAGACCGTGTTGGTCGAACAGGCCCAGCGGTTGGTCTGAACCGCTCCGGGTTTTCCGGAGGCCCTGTTTCTTGAGCGACTGTGTTGCGGGTCAAGCGTTTTTCCATGGCGAAGCGGTTCTCATGATCGCGTTGAGAATGGTGAGGAGGTGTCTCATGCAGGCGACGACGGCGAGCTTCTTCGGCCGTCCGGCCTGCACGATCCTGGCATAGTGGGCCTTGATCACAGGATTCCAGCGGGTCGCAACGAGCGTTGCCATATACAGGACATTGCGGACCGCGGTACGACCGCCAGCGATGGCTCTGTGTCCGCGCATCTGCCCGGAATCCCGATTGATGGGAGCACGCCGGAGCTATGCGGGGAATTGGGTGACGAGCCGATCAGGCGGCATTCTGTGACGCGGTGTCGGTGATCTCGATGCCGTCGCGGAATGTGGTGCCGCTGATGACCTTGGGCAATTGGTTTTCACCCTGGAGGCGGCGCCAAGTCTTCGCTGCGGCGGTGATCAATTTGAAGACCATCAGCTTGGCGGTGTCCGGCGACAGCGCCCCCTTGGTGCGGACGGTCCGGTGCCGCACGGTGGCGAAGACGCTCTCGATGGGATTGGTGGTGCGGACGTGATCCCAGTGCTCGGCCGGAAAGTCGTGGAAGGCGAGCAGCGCATCACGGTCCTTGGTCAGGCACCCCACCGCCTTGGCGTATTAGGGGACGTACTTCTTCACGAAAACCTCGATGGCGACCTGGGCCGCCGCGCGGTCCGGCGCCATCCAGATCTCGCGCAAGTCCTGCTTCATCGCCGGTTGCATCGTCTTGGCCACCTTGTTCAGCACGTTGGCGGTCTTGTGCACCCAGCAACGCTGATGGCGGGTGGTGGGGAAGACCTCCTCCAGCGCTTTCCAAAAGCCCAGTGCTCCATCGGCGATGGCGAGTTCCGAGGCGATGGTCAGGCCACGTGCCTGGACGTCGACCAGCAGCTCGCGCCAGCTCTGCGCGCTTTCGCGCACGCCGACCTGGAAGCCGACCAGTTTCTTGCGGCCCTCCGGGGTGGCGCGTCCTTGCCGAGCAAGGCGCTCAGCGCCTCCTGGAAGTCTCCGGTGGAGACGCCACGCAGATAGAGGATCGGCAGCAGGGCGTCCAAGCTCTTGGTTCGCCGCGCCCAGCGCGGCAGGATGGCCGAGGTGAAGCGGACCCGCTCGCCGTCCTCCTCGCCGCTCCGGTCGCGCACCTTGGCGCGCCGCACCGCGACCGGCCCGATGCCGGTCTGGATCGTTCGTTCGGGACCATGGCCGTGCCGCACGACCCGCTCGCGGCCGTCCGGCAGCGTGAGGTCCTTCATGGAGGCCAGGAAACTGGCCACCTCCGCCTCGACCGCCTGTTCCAGAAGCCGGCGGGCACCGCTGCGCAGGATGGCGGCCAGCGGGTCTTCGATCTCGTCGGGCTGACGCAGACGGACTATCTTGCTATCCTCGCTCATGGCGTATCGCTCCCTCGTGGAGGTTCGGGCTGGCTTCGTCACCTGCCTCGATACGCCGCCCTCTTCAAACCGTCATCACCCAGTTTCCCGCATAGCTCCGCGACGCCGACCAGGGCGGCGATGCGGCGGCGGTCGAGCCGCCCGAGTTCAGGCAGGTCGGCAATCAAGGTCCGCGCGGTGATGGCGCCGATGCCCGGCACGGAGGTCAGGAGATCGTCGGCGGCCTGCCAGACCGGCGAACCGCGCACGGTGTCATCGATGTCCTTGTCCAACGCGGCCAGCTGGGCCTCCAGGATTTTCCTAGTGGTCTCGATGGTTCGGCGAACCCGTGGGTCGCGGGCCTGACGCAGGCGGTTGGCCTCCATACCGATCATCTCGACCACTTGGCGGCGTCGGGCGACCAATTCCGCCAAAGCCAAGCTGTCCGCGTCGGCGATCGGGCGCGGCTCGGGACGGATGCGTTCGGCGAAGAGGGCAATGATTTGGGCGTCGAGGGCATCGGTTTTGGCGAGGCGCCCGGTGGCACGGGCGAAATCACGGATCTGACGCGGATTGACCACCGCCAAAGGCAGGCCTGCCGAGGGCAGGATGTGAACGTCGAGGCGGTCCTTCGAGACGTCGATGCCGACGAAACTCGGCGAAGAAGGCTGTTCCATGACCCGTCCTTGCGAATGCGGGCTCGCCTTGCGGCCCGAGCGACTGTTCGGGTTCCGGATGGAACCGGCGGACGGGGCACCGTGCTCAAGAACGGGCTCGATCACCCGAGAGATGGTCGGGCTCCCGTCCGCCGACAGCCTCGCCGGCTTCGTGTCGGCGGGCAAGGAAGAGATACAAGAGACTGGGGTCATCATGACGAAAGCGGCATCACGCACATACGCTCCTGAAGTCCGCGAACGTGCGGCGCGGATGGTATTCGAGCACGCGGGGGATCACGCCTCGCAGTGGGCGACGATCGGCTCGATTGCGGCGAAGATCGGCTGCACGGCGGAGACGCTGCGTGGCTGGGTCCGGCAGGCCGAACGCGATCAGGGCAAGGGCCTGGACCGACAACGGACGAGCGGGGGCGGATCAAGGCGCTGGAGCGCGAGAACCGCGAACTGCGCCAAGCCAACGAGATCCTTCGCAAGGCAGTGGCGTATTTCGCCCAGGCGGAGCTCGACGGCCCGTTCTGGAAATGATCGCCTTCATCGACGCGCACCGCGCCGTCCACGGGGTCGAGCCGATCTGCCGGGTTCTGCCGATCGCCCCGTCGACCTACCGTGCCCATGCTGCTCGGCGGGCCGATCCGTCCAAGGCGCCGGCCCGCTCGCGAAGCGACGCGGAGCTGAGTTTGGCTATCCGACGGGTCTGGGACGCGAACTTCCAGGTCTACGGGGTGCGGAAAGTCTGGCGGCAGTTGCGGCGGGAAGGCATCGATGTGGCACGCTGCACGGTGGCCCGGCAGCGTCGGCGACAGCTACGACAACGCCTTGGCCGAGACGATCAGCCGATCATCTCCCTAGCGGTGTCGGCGTGGGAGCCATCGCTGAACGACCGTCATTCAACCGCGCTGCGCAGCAGCACCATGAAATCGCCGAAGCCCTGACCCTAGACCTGCACATGGTCGCGGGTCGCCTGGGCCGCCCGCTCCGGATCGTGGGCGAACAACGCCTCCATCATCGCCTCGTGCTCGGCCAGTGAAATCGCCAGCCGGTTGGGGAGCCGCAATTGCAGGCGGCGGTATGCCCGTCGTCCTGCACCACCGATGAAGGGGGCCGGTCACCCGGTTCTGTAGGCAAGGTGCTGCCGGCCCGCCGACCATGGCCCGCACCACCTTGGCGCGGGCCTGCGCCCTTCAGACCCAACCAGCGCATCAGACAGGCCATCAGGCTGTGGACGTCGTCGCTTGGATCAGAAATCCGCCGTGGCCGAGAGCATGACGGTGCGGGGCGCGCCGAGCGCCAGGCTGGACAGCAGCGGCATTCCCCAATACGCCCTGTTCGTCACGTTGTTGACGGTGCCCCGCAGGGTCAGCGGCCGGCCGGCGGCCTCGACGGCGTAGCGCGCGCCGACGTCGAAGACGGTGTGCCCCGCCACCGACAGCGCATTGTCGGCGCTGATGTACTGCTTGGACAGGGCGGTCATGTTGCCGGTCAGCGTCAGGCCCGGCAGCATGGGCACGTCCCATTCCACGCCGAGCTTGCCCTGGAGCTTGGGCACGCCGGTGGCCGTCTTGCCCTGGTTGGCGGCGACCGCGGTCTTCGTCACCTTGGGATCGACGTAGGCGACGCCGCCCATCAGGCGCACACCCTCCAGCGGAGAGCCGAAGAAGCCCCACTCCACGCCCCGGTTGCGCTGCTCGCCGCCGAACGAGAAGATGTTGGTGACGGGATCGGTGTAGCTGCCCGGCCGCTCGATCTCGAACAGGCTGAGCGTGTGGGTGAAGTCGCCGAAATCGACCTTGACGCCGACCTCCTTCTGCTTGGTCTTGTAGGGCGCGAACAGTTCGCCCGCGTTGGCGGCGGTCATCGGCGCCGTCTGGCCCTTGCTCAGCCCCTCGATGTAGTTGGCGTAGACGGAGACATGGTCCGTGGCCTTGAGCAGCAGCGCGGCGGCGGGCGACGTGGCGTTCGCGTCGTAGCGGCTGGCGAGCGCCCCGGTCGTGACGTTGAAGTTGTCGGTGCGCACGCTCTGGCGGCGCACGCCCAGCGTCACCTGCACCCGGTCGTCGGCGAAGGACAGCGTGTCGGCCAGGCCGTAGCTGACCAGGCGGGTTTCCGTGTGAAGGGTCGGCGGCAGGACCATGGCGGCGGCCGGGCCCCAGACCGGGTTGTAAATGTTGGTGGTCCAGTCCGCGCCCGCCACCGACCGGCGGCCGTATTCCCTCTGGTTGTCCGAGTAGCGGGTGGCGTTCAGCGCCCATTGATGCGTGACGGCGCCGGTCTGGAACCTGCCCCGCAGCCCGACCTCGCCCGAGATCTTCTGCACGGTGAAGCCCAGCTGGCCGATCGTGGTGCGGAAATCGCCCGCCGCGTTGAGCACCTGGGCCGATATGGCGCCGTTGTAGGCGTATTGGCTCCGGCTGATCCCGGCGGCCGCGTAGGCCGTCAGGTCGTCGGTCACGTCGAACTCGCCGCGGGCGATCGCCGCCTCGTCCTTGTTGTGGACGTAGGACCAGCTCGGGTTCAGCAGGGTTTCGGGTTCGGGCGGGCTGGGCACGGCCACGCCGGGGGCCAGGCCGATGCCGCGGGTCACGCCGTCCACCCGGTCCTCGCTGTGGTACAGATCGGCCGAAAGGCGGACGCGCTCGCCCCGCCAGTCCAACCCCAGGGAGCCGAGCTTGGTCTTCTTGTCCTGATGGTCGACGGCGCCCCCGCCATCGCGGTAGACGCCGTTGAAGCGGACGCCGAACTCCTTGTCCGCGCCGAAGCGACGCCCCAAATCCACATGCCCGCCGAACTGGGAGTCCGACATGTAGGTGGTCGTCAGACGGGTCAGCGGTTCGTTGCCCGCGCGCTTGGGCACCAGATTGACCGCGCCGCCGACCGAGCCGCCCGGCGGCATGCCGTTGAGCAGGGCGGACGGCCCCTTGAGGACCTCGATGCGCTCGAACATCTCCGGCGAGGTCCGGTAGTAGGGCGCCATGCCGACCAGCCCACCGATGGTGACGTCGGTGGTGCCGGAGCTGAAGCCGCGGATCGAATAGTTCTCGCTCCAGGCGCCGCTGACGCCGTTGCTGAACACCGCGGGATCGGTCTTGGCGATCACCTCGGTGATGTCCTTGGCCTGCTGGTCCTCGATGAATTTGTCGGTGTAGCTGACGGTGGAAAACGGCGTTTCCATGAAGTCCTTGTCGCCCAGCAGCCCGACGCGGCCGCCGGACGCCACCTGCCCACCGGCGTAGGGGGCCGTGACCGTCGCCGCCTGGCCCGTGACCGTCAGCGCCGGCAGAACCGCCGCGCCGTCCGCTGTGGCGGGCCCTTGCGCCGGCCCGGCCTTGCGGCTCACCACGTAGCGGCCGTTGGCGTCCCGCACGGCCTGCAGGCCGTGCCCGCGCAGCAGCTGGGCGAATCCTCCGCTCACGCTGTGGCGGCCGGACAGCCCCTGGCTGCTCCGGCCCTGGAGCAGGGCCGGGTCGGCGGTCAGCTCGACGCCGGCCACGTTGGCGAAGGCGCCGAGCGTCCGGTCCAGCGGGCCGGCCGGCACGGTGAAGGTCCGGGTCGTGCCCGCCGTCTCACCGGCGACCTGCGCCGACGCCGGCGCCGCGCCCACGACGGCTGCGCCCACGGTCAGCCCCAGCAGGACGGCGGTGAGGCCGATGACGGGACGGTTGGGTGTGGGGTGCGCCGTCCGCCGTGCGGGACGCGCAACGCGATGGTTCTTGCGACGCTTCGCCATGTCATTCTGCTTTTGGTTGAGATTTCAGGGTAGGAAGGGGCGTCATCGCTTCCTTTCTTCAAAAGAAGCGATCTCTCGACGCCGATCGGTCGTTTCCGCTTTCCGTGCGGAACGCGCTTCGCTCAATAGGTCAGGGTCGATACCCCTTGATGACGTCGTCGATGACGAGCTTGATGGAGGTCGGGCTAGCGGCGGTGACGTACCAGGCCTCCGCGTCGGCGAAGACCACCCGGCCGCTCTTCCAGGCGTTGGTCTGCCGCAGCAGCGGATTGCCCAGGGTCTCGGCGTTCAGGACCGGCCGGCGCTCCATCACGGCGGTGCGGTCCACCACATAGAGGATGTCGGGGTTGGCCTGCTGGATGAACTCGCTGGAGACCGGCTGGCCGTGCAGCCCGGTCTCGGCCGTCGGCCCGGCCGGCTTCACGCCCAGGGCCTCGAAGACGAAGCCGTAGCGGGACCGCAAGCCGAAGGAACTGAAGGAGCCGTTGTTGTGCAGCACGACCAGCGCCGTCTCGGGGCGGTCCCGCGTGATGCGCCGGACCTCTTCGACCTTGGCGTCCAGCTCGGCGGCCTTCCGGCGGGCGAGATCGTCCTTGCCGAAGATCCGCCCCAGGGTCAGGAGATGCTCCTTGATGACCTCAATATGCTGGACTTGGCTGTCCCGGTAATCCACGTCGAAATGGATCGTCGGGGCGATCTCGCTCAGCTCCTTGTGCTGCTTGGCCTGGAGCGAGGTGATCAGGATCAGGTCCGGCCGGGCCGCGTGGACCCGCTCCAGGTTGGGCTGGACGATCGCGCCCAGATCCTGGACGTCGGGGGCGTCCCTGTGTTTGGTGAGGAAGTGCGGAACGAAATCCTTGGGCATGCCGGCCACCGGAACGCCGAGTTGGTCGAGGACATCGACCTCGTTCATGTCGAGGGCGGCCACGCGCTGCGGCAGCGTCCTGATCACGGTTTCTCCCAGCTTGTGCCGGACCGTGACGGGGTCGTAGGCCTGCTGGGCGGCCTGGGCGGTGGCGGGTGGCTGCGCCGCCGCCTGCGACGGTTCGGCCGCCGTCTGGTCGCACCCCGGCAGCGCGACGGCCGCGGCCATCAGCAGGGCCAGCGCCCAGCGCCTTTGTCCGTGCCAGCGCCTGCATCCGTGATCGAGGGTCATGTCGGCTCTTCCGATGGGTTGAAGTAGTTGCACAGGAGTCCGCGCTCGCTGCGCGTGATCTCGAAGTCCAGCCCGTACAGGTCCCGCAGCCGCGCCTCGGTCACGACCTCCGGCACCGGGCCGGCGCCATGGACGGCGCCGCCCTTCATCGCGACGATGTGGTCGGAGTAGCTGGCCGCGAAATTGATGTCGTGCACCACCAGGATCACGGTGCGGCCGTGCTCGTCGCACAGGCGGCGCAGCGCGCGCATGATCCGGACGGCGTGCCGGATGTCGAGGTTGTTCAGCGGCTCGTCGAGCAGCAGGCAGTCCGTCTGCTGGGCGATGGTCATGGCCAGGAAGGCCATCTGGCGCTGCCCGCCGCTGAGCTCGTCGAGATAGGAGCGGCGCAGCGGCTCCAGCGCCAGGAACGCGATGGCCTCGTCGATCGCCCGGCCATCCGCCGGCGTCAGCGCGCCGCGGCTGTGGGGAAAGCGTCCGAAGGCGACCAGCTCCTCGACCGTCAGGCGCAGGTTGAAGTCGGGAGCCTGCCGCAGGGTGGCGACGCGCCTGGCGTAGTCGCCGATGCGGATGTCCGAAACCGGGCGGCCGTCGAGCCGGATGTCGCCGCTGGTCGGCTCCAGCAGGCGCGCGGCCATCATCAGCAGCGTCGTCTTGCCGGCGCCGTTGGGGCCGATGAGCGAGGTCAGCCGCCCCGCCGGAAACCGCGCGCTGACGTCGGAAAGAACGGTCCGGTCGCGGTAGGATTTGGACAGGTTGTCGACCGTGATCATGCGGCCCTCCGGGCGCGCGCCATCAGCGCGAGGAACCAGACGCCGCACACCAGATTGACGAGGATGCCGACGGTGGTCCGGTAATTGAAGACGTGCTCGACCGCGAGCTGCGCCAGGATGAAGGTGCCGATGGCGATGGCGCAGCCCGTCGGCAGCGTCACCCGGTGGCGGAAGGTCCCGGCCAGCGCGTAGGCGGTGTTGGCCACGAAGATGCCTATGAAGGCCGTGGGACCGAGCAGGCTGGTCGACACCGCCACCAGCACGGCGATCAGCGCGAGCTGCAACCGCACGGCGCGCCGGTGGTCCACGCCCAGGGACATGGCCTGGTCGCGGCCCAGCGCCAGCACGTCGAGGATCGGCAGGGTCCTGCGGCCGGCCAGGCAGACCGCCGCGACGAGGACGCCCGCGACGAGCAGCTGCACGGGCTCGGCCCGGTTGAAGGAGGCCTGGCTGAATCCCAGCAGGACGGAGAACTCGCCGGGGCTGATCCTGAGCTGGACGAACTGGGTGACGGTGCCGATCACCATCGTCAGCACCAGCCCCACCAGCAGCAGGACATAGACGTCGTTCCGGCCATCCCGGAACAGCCAGCGATGGAGGACCCACGAGTAGCCGAGCATCAGCAGGACGGACAGGGCGAAGTTGCCGTTCGCGTCGAGCAGCACCAGGCTTTCCGTGCCCATGATCAGCATCAGCAGTGCTTGCAGCAGCAGATAGACCGCCTCGTAGCCCATGATCGCCGGCGTCAGGATGCGGTTGCCGGTGACGGTCTGGAACGCGATCGCGGACCAGGCGACGCAGACCCCGCCGATCAGCATGGCGGCCAGCCGGGCGAGCCGCTTGGGGATGACGTAGTCGAAATCGAAGCCGGAATTCACGAACAGGAAGACCATCGCCAGGGCGGCGACCGCCGCCCAGAGGACCGCCGCCCGGACGGGATGGCGGGACAGCGCGCGCATCACCGGTTCCTCCAGACGATGAGGACGAGGAACAGCGCGCCGCCGACGCCGCCCGCCGTCAGGCCGATGGGCACCTCGAACGGGTGGATGAGCAGGCGCCCGAGAACATCGCAGCTCAGCAGCAGCGAGGCGCCACCCAGCGCCACGACAGGCAGGCTGCGCGCCAGATGGTCGCCGTAGCGCAGCGCGACCAGATTGGGAACGACCAGCCCGACGAAGGGAATCGACCCGACGGTGATGACCGTGGCGGACACGGTGACCGCCACCAGCATCAGGCCCAGCGCCGCCGTGGCCGAATAGTTCAGCCCCAGGCTCGTCGCCATGCCCTCGCCCATGCCGAGCACGGTGAAGCGGTGCGCGTACAGGTAGGTCAGCGCGACGATGGGCAGGATCAGGTAGATGATCTCGTAATGGCCCTGGACGATCCGGGAGAAGTCGCCGAGCAGCCAGCCCTGCATGCTTTGCAGGATGTTGTTGCGGTAGGCGTGGAACTCGGCGACGGCGCTCAGCACGCCGCCGTACATCAGGCCGATCACCGGGACGAGGACCGTGTTCTTGAACCGGATGCGGCGGACGATCGCGACGAAGATCAGACTGGCGGCGAAGCAGAAGGCCAGCGCGAACAGCATCCGGCCCGCCGTGCCGGCACCGGGCACCAGCGTCAGCGCCACCAGGATGCCGAGCTTGGCGGCGTCCAGCCCGCCCGAGGTGGCCGGCTCGACGAACTTGTTGCGGACGACGTGCTGGAGGATCACGCCGCAGACCGACAACCCGACCCCTGTCAGCACCAGCGCCGCCAAGCGCGGCAACCGGCTGGCCGTCAGCGTCAGCCAAGCGTCGCCCGACAGCGGCCACCACGACATTGGCCGCGCGCCGACCAGCAGCGAGGCGCCGCAGAGCAGAATGAACAGACCAAAGAGGCTCGCGCGCATCAGGAATCGGCTCCCTGCGGCGAAGCGGGCGCGATGCGCCAGCCCTTGGCGGCCTCGCGCCGGCTCAGGAACCGCGCGTAGCGCCCTTGGTTCTCGCGCAGCTGCGCCGGCGGTCCCTGCTCGACGATCCGGCCGTCCTCCAGCACGACGATCTCATCGGCCATCGCCACCGTGGAGAGCTGGTGCGCGACCACCACCAGCGTGCGCCGGCCGCGCAGCCGCGCCAGCGTTTCGGCGATTGCGGCTTGGTTCTCCGCGTCCAGCGCGGCTGTGGCTTCGTCCACCAGCAGGATCGGCGCGTCCTTGATCAGCGCGCGCGCGATGCCGATGCGCTGGCGCTCGCCGCCGGACAGGCGCGCGCCGCCCTCGCCGACCGGGCTGTCGATGCCCTGGGGCAGCCGCGCGACGAGCCCGGCCAGCCCGGCCTGCCGCGCGGCCTCCATCACCTCGCCGCCGCCGGCGTCGGGTTTGCCGACGCGGATGTTGTCGGCGATGCTGCCCGCGAACAGGTGGTCGTCCTGGAAGATCTGGCTGATTTGGTTGGCCAGCTGCGCGCCCGACATCGCCCGCGCGTCGACGCCGCCGACCAGCACGCCGCCCTGCTCCACGTCGAAGAAGCGCGCGATCAGCCGCAGAATCGTGGTCTTGCCCGAGCCGGATTCGCCGATCAGCGCGGTCAGGCTGCCCGGCTCGACGCGCAGGCTCAGGCCGCGCAGCACCTCGGGCTCTCCCGCCGCGTAGCGGAAACGCACGTCGCGCAGCTCGACCGAGGCGTCGCGCGGCGCCCGCGGCGCGTCCGGTTCCGGCAGGGGCTCGACGGCGAACAGGGCGCCCATGGCGTCAAGCTGGCCGCGCGCGCCGCGCAACACCTCGCCGTAGCCGGCGACCTCCAGCAGCGAATCGACGAAGCGGACCGCCAGCAGCAGCGCGACGAGGACGGCGACGACCTCCCCGGCCGCCGGCCCGGCGCCCAACCGGCCGGTCATCGACACAGCCGCCGTGGTCAGCAGAGCGGCGAAGACGGCCTGGACCGCCCAAGCGTTGAGGACCGCCGACCCGGCCGACAGCCAGATCAGCCGCAGGCCGGACCGGCGCTGCTCCTCGACGGCCTGTTCGAGCCGGCGCGTGCCGCCGCCGTCGCCGTTGAAGGCGCGCAGCACCGACTGGGCCTGGGCGAATTCGACCACGCGCTGGCTGGCCTCGGCGAAGCGCCGGTGGAAGGCGTCGTCGGCCCGGCGCGACAGCCACGCCGAGAGCGCGAGGACGCCCGCCAGCAGCGGCAGCGCCGCCAGCGCGATCAGGCCCAGCGGCCAATGCAGCGCGAACAGCGCGACGACGAGGACCGCCGGTGTCACCACGCCGGCGATGACCGGGGTGAACACATGGGCGGGAAGCTGGGCCACGCTCATCATGCCCTGGGTGACGGCGTGGCCGAGCCGCGCCGTGTTCGGCGGCGTGAACCAGCCCACGGGCAAGCGCGCGACATGGTCGCCAAGGCGATGCCGCCCGCCCTGCAGGATGGCGACGCCGACGCGCACGCCGGCCTGCTCCACGCGGCGGCGCAAGCCCCAGCAGACGGCCACCCCGGCCAGCGGCACGGGCAGCCAGGAGGCGGCCCCCGTCGCGTCCCCCGCCAGCAGGCGGGCCAAAACCGGCACCAGCGCGGCGAGGGTCAGCCCACAGAGCACGCCATAGGCCACGGCCATCCAGGCATAGCGGCGGAAGCGGGGCGCGTCCTCGGCCAACAGCCGGACGAAGGTCCTCAGCATGACGGCTCCTCCGAAGCGGTGGCGGCCTCGTAGCCGCCCAGCGTCCACAGCCGGGCGTAGCGGCCGCCCAGCGCCAGAAGCTGTGCGTGCGTGCCCTGCTCGACGATCGCCCCGCCTTCCAGCACGAGGATGCGGTCGGCCCGCATCACCGTGTCGAGCCGGTGGGCGACCACCAGCAGCGTGCGGCCCTGCGCGAAGCGCGACAGCGCGTCCTGGATCGCCGCCTCGTTGTCGGCGTCCGCCGCCGCCGTGGCCTCGTCGAGCACGAGCACGGGCGGATCGAGCAGCACGGCGCGGGCGATGCTCACGCGCTGGCGCTCGCCGCCGGACAATTGCGCGTCCTCGCCGACCACCGAGTCGTAACCGCGCGGCAGGGCCAGGATGCGCTCGTGGATGTTGGCGGCGCGCGCCGCGTCCTCGATCTCCGATTGGCTGGCCGATGGCCGGCCGAGCGCGATGTTGTCGCGCAGGCTGGCGTGGATCAGACGCACCTCCTGCAACACGAAGCCGATCCGCCGGTAGAGCTGCGACGTCTCGATGTCCCGCAGATCCACCCCGCCGAGCGTGATGCGCCCGGCGTCCGGGTCGAAGAAGCGCAGCAGCAGCCGCGCCAGCGTCGATTTTCCCGCACCCGACGGGCCGACGACGGCGGTGACCGTCCCGGGCTCCAGCGTGACGCTGACGTCCGACAGCACCCGATGCCCCGCGCCATAGCCATGGCTCACGCCCTCGAAGCGGACGTCATGGCCCGTGGGGACGCGCTGCCGGCCCGGCGCGGGCGGCTCCAGCACGGGTGTGTCCAGCAGCGCCAGCACGCGCTGCGCGGCGCCGATGGCGCTGCCCAGATCGTGCAGCAGCGTGTGCAGGAGCAGCAGCGGCGCGCAAAGGCCCGGCGCCACCAGCGCAAAGGGCAGCACCTCCACCGGAGCGACCCAACCCAAACCCACGAACAGCGTGCCGAAGGCCAGCACCACGCCCAGCACCGTGACCGGCGCGATCATCGCGTGGGCGTGGGCCATCACCGCCACCAGCGGACGGGCGAAGCCGGCGAAGGCCTCCGCGAAGGAATCGACCGCGTCCCGGTAGCCGCCATGCGCCCGCCCGGTGGCGCCGAACGCCTTGACCACGGGAATGCCGGTCACGAACTCGACCGTCGCGCCGTTGACGCGCCCGAGCCGGGCGGCGAACTCCGGCATGGTCGACGCGCCGGCCTTCATGGCGTGGCGCAGGAACAGAAGGAAGCCGGGGAAGGGCAGCAGCGAGACGACGGCCAGGCGCCAGTCCAGAGCGAACAGATAGACGACCGCGATCAGGATCGCGCCCACGGCACGCCCCACGGCCGCGTAGACATGCGCCGTCAGGCTGTGCAGCGTGGCGATGTCGTCCTGCAGCGCCTGCTTGACCTCGCCCGACGCCCGGCTGGTGAACCAGCCCAGCGGCACCCGGGCCAGCCGCCGCGCCGCGTCCAGGCGCAGGCGGTGGGTGATGCGGTTGTCGGCCAGATGGGCGGTCAGCTCGCCGGCCGTCACCAGCGCCATGCCGGCGAACAGGCACGTCAGGCCAATGATGACCGTCCGCCAGATGTCAGCCTGCGCATCCGTCGACGGAGCCTGCCCGAGGCCGGGGTCGGTGATGACGATCCTTGCGATGTGCGCGATGCCGGCCAACGGCACCAGCGTGAGCATGGTGCCCAGGGCGGCCAGGACGGCGGCGGCGATCAGTTGCCCGCGTATCGGGCTCAGAAGCCGGCTGATCGGACTGGGCTTCCCAGCGTCCGCTGCGGATGCGGCATGAGTGCTCATAAAGAAGAAACGCCATGAAAATCAGAGAGATGATCAGGCCCCCATCCCATGCCGCGGCCGGAAAGGCGGGGTTCCGGCGGGACACCCGGCGTGGCCGGCTGCCCGTCGTCCGGTGCCGTGCACGACCATGCGTCCTGCGGATCCCCACATGAGAGTGAGAGTGACTCTCGCACTCTAAACCGATTTTGTATTTAATTGCATCATATAAACTAAATGCCACGGGGCGCGGTTTGCGCAAAGCGGGTTACAGTGGGGGCGTAGCCGCCGCCACGACCAGGAAACGGACATGAAGCCGCCAGAGCGCCCCGCGACACGCGGACGCCCCCGCACCATCACACGGGAGCGGATCGTCGATGCCGGCATCGGGGTGGGCCTGCCGAACATCACCTTCGTCGGCGTCGCCGCCGCGCTGGGCGTCAGCCACATGGCGCTCTACAAGCACGTCCCGAGCCTTGACCACCTCAAGCGTCTGGTCGCCGAGGAACTCTTCGGCCGCTGGCGGATCCCGCGGGCTTGCGGCGACGAGCGCAGCGGATTGAAGGACTATCTGATCCTGTTCTCCACATCGATGCGGGAGTTCGTCAAGGCGCACCCGGGAGTCACGCCCTACGTGATCCGCCGGATGGCCGCGACACAACCGATGATCGACAAGATCGATGAGCACCAGAGCCACATCGCCCACGCCTACGGCATCCCGAAGGACCACGCCCGGTGGCTGCTCGCGACGGTGGCGTTCCATTGCCTTGCCGTGGCCGACACCGTGTATTCGGTGGCCGGCCGCGAACCCGTCGTGGAGGCCGACCGCGCGACGGAGGAGGCCGAGATGGAGGTGGAACTCGTCCAGGGCATGCACGCGCTCATCATCGGTGCGCTCGCCATGCTGGAGGACGGCCTCTTACCGTCCGGGGAGAGCTGACTGAGATGATGTGGTGGACGGCCCTTTCACCGGGAAACGGTGTCAAGCTGAGGTTGTTGAAGAAACCATGTGTGGACGGCCCCTCCGGTGCAAGAGTGAAATCCGCAGTGACAGCCGATAGGATGCATCCATGTGTCCGGCCTGTTGTCGCAGCGGGTGGCTGCTGGCCTTGATGAATTCCGCGGATCGACGCCCAAATCATCTCAACGCGCTCAATGGCGCTTGGTCCCCGTGGGTTTGATCGATCCCCGGCCCAGCCGGTTCGTCATCACGTCTCATCACCCTGGCACATCCATCCGCCGAGCAATCTCTCGCTTCGCCGGGTGAACAGCGACTACGCGGCGGACGGCGCCTCGTAGGTTTTTCCTCGTGTCATCACCGCCCAGACAATGCGAGCGGTTTTGTTGGCCAAGGCCACGGTGGCCAGCTTCGCCGGCTTGCGCTCCGACAGCTTCGTCGCCCAGCTTCGGCTGGCGTTGTCTTTGCGGGCCAGACGCATGACCGCTGTGGCGCCGACGACGAGCAGGCGCCGGAGGTAACCGTCGCCCTGCTTGCTGATGCCAACCTGCCGCTCCTTGCCGCCGCTGCTGTGCGCCTTCGGCGTCAGACCAAGCCACGCGGCGAACTGGCGGCCGGATCGGAACAGGGTTCCGTCCGGCACGGCAGCCGCAATCGCACTGGCGGTGATCGGGCCGATGCCGGGAATGGTCGCCAAGCGTCGGCTGACATCGCTGGCCCGATGCCAAGCCAGGATGCGCGCTTCCAACCGTTCGATCTCGGTGCCGAGATGGCGAAGTTGCTCGACGATCCCGTGCAGCGCCAGCTGCGCCAGTTCCGGCAACTGATCCTGTGCCTCATGCAGGGCTTCGATGATCGTTTTCACGCCGCCAAGCCCTTTCGCCGCGATGATACCGAATTCGGCAAGGTGCCCCCGCAACCCGTTGACCAGCATTGTCCGTTGTCGAACCAGCAAATCGCGGGTCTTGTGCAGCATCAAAGCCGCCTGCTGGTCGGTCGTCTTGATGGCGACGAACCGCATCGTCGGTCGCGTCACCGCTTCGCAGATTGCCTCGGCATCCGCCGCATCGGTCTTGCCGCGCTTCACATAAGGTTTGACGTAGGCGGGCGGCATCAACTTCACCGTATGCCCCAAGGCCGCAATCTCCCGGGCCCAATAGTGCGCCGTGCCGCAAGCCTCGATTCCGACCAAGCACGACGGAACGCCCTGGAAGAACTTCAGCACCTCGCCACGACGCAGTTGCCGGCGAACCAGAACCTTTCCCTCGGCGGTGATACCATGAACCTGGAAGACAGTCTTCGCCAGATCCAGACCGATCGTCACAAGCGTGGTCACCAGCCCCTCCTGTAAGGTGGTTTCTTCAACAACCTCAGCTTGACACCGTTTCCCGGTGAAAGGGCCGTCCACCACATCATCTCAGTGGTCTGTTACAAGGGCGGCAGCCAATACGTCTGCAATTTCCTGTACCAGCAGAACGGGGCCTCGCGGTCAGCGATGGCACGAGCAATGCTGACGACGTGACCGTCAAGGGTTTTCGACAGACCCATGGGCCGGATGGTCACTTTATCGCCCGCACGGATCTGCGGAATCTTGGTTTCCTCGAAATAGCCGCGGACATGGTAGCTGTCGGCGTTGACGATCGCCATGGCCGGTTGGCCAGCCGCCACATAGCTCTCGCGCCGCAGGGTCAAGGTCGAGACGTAGCCGCTTACCGGAGACGATAGAGACTGCTGATAATAAAAAATTTACAGATTGAATTCAATACCTTTACTCACACCGATAGAGTTTATACAGACGCACGCCGCACATCTTGCGCTCGTCCTTATGAATATTTCCTTCACCGAAGGCCTGAGCGTCGGTCGGCATATCTTTCACCCTGGCAATCACCATGGTGCCGTCCTTAAGGGATTGGCGTATGACAGCCTTCAGATAGTAACGTGTTACCGCACATGAGACATGACCACCATTTTTTGACGTACTTATTTGGGGATACCACAACACAAAAGTTGCGAATTCACCGAGATAGAGCTTCATGTACATGATAAATCATGAAATCGTTTTATCACGACCTGCTTTATATCCGAGCAGTGCTTGGAGAAGCCCCATAAACGCCAATACAGCCAGCGGGAGTGACCAGTTGCCGGCAAGATCATGAACCACCCCAAAGGCGAAGGGACCAAGCGCGGCGAGAAGATATCCGATTGACTGGGCCATCATCGACAACGATGCAGCTTGGTGATGATCCGCTGCACGCAGACCGATGAATGCGAGGGCCAATGGCAGACAGGCGCCGCCGCCAAGACCCAACACAATCATCCAGAGATAAGCCCCGGCCGGGAAGAAAAGGAGACCAACCACCGAGATGGTCATCGCCAGCGATGCCGCGCACGCTGGAAAACTCTGATCCTTCTTGCGTCCGAGCAGCAACGGCATCATCGCACTCATCGCAAGAGCGACGAGTTGGAACACCGTGATCAGCAAGCCGGCTTCTGCGGGATCGTGCCCCGGGGTGTGGTGTCTGAGGAGGCTTCGTGTTCCTCGGCGCGCTGAGGCTGCCGGTTTACTCCGCTGAGATGACAAGCGGGTCGCCCGCAGGGTTGCACAGCACGGCCAAGCTTTCCATGGTCATGTAGCGTCGGCATACAGCCCACTCGTCGTGTTGCTCCAGCAGCAGGGCGCCGACCAGTCGGGTGACGGCGGCTTCGCATGGGAAGATGCCGACGACATTGGTGCGCCGCTTGATCTCGCCGTTCAGGCGTTCCAAGGGGTTGGTGGAGTGCAGCTTGGTGCGCAGGTCCTTGGGATAGGCCATGTAGGCCAGCACGTCGAACTCGGCCTCGTCCATCAAGGCGGCCAGTTTGGAGAAGCGCGGCCGCAGGCTGTCGGCGACGTGTCGCCACTGCTCGTGGGCGGCCTGGGCGGTCTCCTGGGCAAAGGCGGTGCGGATGGTGGCGGCGACCATCGTCTGGTGCGCCTTGCCGACGCAGGCCAGGAGGTTCCTCATGCAATGAACACGACACCGTTGGAGTGTCGCGCCCAGCACCTTGGAAGCGGCGGCCTTCAGCCCGAGATGAGCATCGGCGATCACCAGTTTCACTCCGCGCAGCCCCCGGCGCGTCAAGGAGCGCAGGAACTCGCTCCAGAAGATTTCGGCTTCCGACAGCCCGAGACCGAGCCCCAGCACCTCGCGCCGGCCATCGGTGGTGACGCCGATGGCGAGTATGGCGGCAACCGAGACGATGCGGCCGTCCTGGCGCACTTTGACATAGGTGGCGTCCAGCCACACAAAGGGCCAGTCACCCTCCAGCGGCCGGTTCAAAAACGCCTGGACGCGCTCGTCGATGTCCTGGCACAGGCGGCTGACCTGGCTCTTCGAGATGCCGGTCATGCCCATCGCCTTGACCAAGTCATCGACGTTGCGCGTCGAGATGCCCTGCACGTAGGCCTCCTGGATCACCGCGACCAGCGCCTTCTCCGCCGTGCGCCGTGGCTCCAGGAAGGCCGGGAAGTAGGAGCCGCGCCGAAGCTTGGGGATCCGAAGGTCGATGGCCCCGGCGCGGGTTTCCCAGCTCCGCTCGCGATACCCGTTGCGCTTGGTCTGCCGCTCGTCCGTGCGCTCGCCGTAACCGGCGCCGCACAAGGTTTCGACCTCCAGTTCCATCAGCCGCTGGGCGGCGAAACCGACCATCTCGCGCAGGAAGTCAGCGTCGGCGCTCTTCCCAATCAGGTCCTGAAGAGCGATCCTGTCCTCGGTCATCGTGGTCTCCGTCACAGTTGATGGTCGTCAAGCAACCTCAACTTACCGAAGACACACGGTGACCGCCTGCTTCCGAACGGCTGGCCCGCCTGCGCCAGCTAGGGGGGAGCGCTCCGGCGGGCCAGCCTCACGTTCGGACACCACTCACCGGGACGCGACCTTCTGCGGGACTATGGCCATGGCTCTGGAACACGGTGGGAAGCCAAGCGATCGCAACATAGAAGTAGAGCGACTGCATTCCCATGTAACCGGTGACGAACCAAGCCAGCCGAGAACGCCAAACTGGTATGGCCACCGCCGTATGATCGCATGAAACAGCCCTGCTCTTGCGTAGGGCGATCGGCATCCATGCAAGCGCAGCGACCAGCGCGGGCACCGCTCAGATCGCCAAAGCCGCCTGCCAGCCCCCCGGTAGCCATGCAGCAAGCGGGACCGCAAGGCCAGACGCTATCGCCGCGCTCAAGCCTAAGGTCACCGCATAGATCGCTGTCAGCGCTTTTACGCGCTCAGGATAGTCCCGCTTGATGATCCCTGGGACGAGGATGTTTCCGACAGCAATGCCGGCGGCGAGGCATATGGAACCAGCAAATAGCCCAAACGCCGATCCCGATGAGCGGAAGAGGATGCCGACGAAAAGCAGGAAAAGAGCGCCCACCAGCGTGCGCTCCATTCCCAAGCGTCGGCCGAGATGGGCCAACGGTGCGAAAGCGGCGAATGCCAGAAGTGGGAGACTATTGAGTACACCCGCAGCCGTGACCGAAAGGCCGGTCGCATCCTGGATGGACCCGATGAGAGGGCCGACGCTGGTCAGCGCGGGCCGCAGGTTCGCCGCCAACAGTAGAAAAGGGACAATCGACAGGGCTGTCTTCGGTACGGATGTGCTCGACGTCATGGATTCTCTAACGGATGTGTTCGGTGTCGGAAATTCACTATAGGTGGCGCTCCTGTGGCGGTATACGTTCTGAAATGCCGATTGATATCGGAAAACTGACATTCGAAGGGGAGTCCACAATGCCTGTCCGCAATGGCTTCGTGGCTGTAGAACTTCGAAATCCGGCAGCAGCGCTACATGTAGCCGTCACAGATAATCGAAGCGAAATTCCCGTGCATGAGCATGAGAGCGGTCAACTCATTCTCGCGCTCTGCGGAGCGGTAACCTGTCACGTTCCTGGCTCGATATGGATGGTGCCTCCAGGGCGCGCGGTCTGGATTCCAGCCGGCGTTCCACATCATAGCTTGGCAACTGCCAACTCTCGGATGTGCTTTCTGTTCGTCCAGCCGAACGCTGCCTGTTTGCCGACCCAGTGTTCCACATTGGAGATCACGCCACTGGTAAGGGAGATGATCCTGCACTTGGCCGACCAACCCTATGACGATAGCAATGCCGATGAGCACGCTTTGCGCTTCATACAGGTTCTCCTGAGAGAGCTTGAGAAGATGTCGACGGGGGGCCTCCAGCTTCCTGTCTCGTCTCACCCGAAGCTGAAGCAGCTCCAAGACGCGCTCACTGCCGATCCGTCTGACCGCACTACACTGGCTGAATGGGGGCGCCGTATCGCGATAAGTGAACGGACACTCGCTCGTCTCATAGTCCGAGAAACCGGAATGACGTTCGGCAGATGGCGTCAACAACTCCACTTGCTTGTTGCCCTCGCTCAGCTTTCGGGAGGATCGTCAGTACAGCAGGTATCGGACGCTCTCGGATATGAGTCTGCGACATCGTTCATTATCATGTTTAAAAAGGCGCTTGGAACGACGCCGGCACGCTACTTTGACAACAGAACAACTTAAGGGGATCATTCCGGTGAGCGGGTGGCGCTGATCGGCCTAACGGCGCCGGAAAGTCGATGCTGGCTCACATCATGGTCGGCCTGCTGCGTCTGTCCGCTGACACTGTGGAGGCGACCGGTGACCCTCCTCCGAATTGGTGGACACCTCTGCTAAGCTCCCGCTGGGAGCGGAGAGGTTGGACGATGACGACGAAACGACGCTTCTTCACGGAGGAGTTCAAGGGGGAGGCGGTGGCCCTGCTGGAGAGCAGCGGCCGGCCCTTGGAGCACGTTGCGAAGGAACTGGGTATCCAGCCCTCGATGCTGCGCAACTGGCGGCGGCGGGTTCCCGGGACAGGGGGGCCGCCGCGGCTGCCCAGCAAGCAGGCGGCGGCCCCCCTGTCCGCCGGCGATCCGTCGGTGGAAATCGCTCGACTGAAGAGAGAGCTTGATCGCGTGCGGATGGAACGGGACATATTAAAAAAACTGTGAGCATTTTCTCGGAGCCTCTGAAATGAGGTTCCGGATCATTGAGGACCGCCGCGACGAATACCCGGTCCGGGTGCTCTGTGATGCCCTCGGCGTGTCGCCATCCGGCTACTATGCTTGGCGGTCTCGGCCGGAGAGCGCACGCAAGGCCGCGAACCGGCAGTTGCTCGCCGACATCCAGCGCCTGCATGACCACCATCGCAAGCGCTATGGAGCCCCGCGCATTCATGCCGCCTTGCGGGCGCAGGGCCGAACCGTCAGCCGCGGACGGGTCGAACGCCTCATGCACCACCGTCATGGCATTCGAGCCCAGCGTCCTCGCGCCTACCGCGTCTGCACCACCGACAGCAACCACGCCCTGCCAGTCGCCCCCAACCTGCTGGACCGCAACTTCTCGCCCGCCGCGCCGAACCAGGTCTGGCTCACCGACATCACCTACGTGCCGACCGACGAGGGTTGGCTGTACCTGGCAGTGATCCTGGACCTGTTCAGCCGTAAGGCGGTGGGCTGGGCGATGCGCGATCACCTGCGCACCGAGTTGCCGCTGGCGGCGCTGAGCATGGCGGTCCAGCGTCAGCGCCCCACCCCCGGCCTGCTGCACCACTCCGACCGCGGCAGCCAGTACGCCGCGGCGGAGTACCGCAAAGCCTTGAAGGATCACGGCATCGTCCAATCCATGAGCCGCAAGGGGAACTGCTGGGACAACGCCCCCATGGAGAGCTTCTTCGGAACGGCCAAGTCGGAGTTGGTCCACCACCAGCGGTATCCCACCCGCGAGGCCGCCTAGCGGGACCTGTTCGCCTACATCGAAGGCTACTACAATCGCCAACGGCTGCACTCAGCCCTCGGCTACATCACCCCAGAGTAGGCCGAGCTTCGGGCTGCATAATCCGGTGTCCACGCGCGCGGGGGAAGCTCAGGCCCTGCGGATTGGACACGTGTCAGGTCTTGTCCTCGGTAGGGTGAAGCAAGCCCTGCTCCCAGGCTCGGTCGAGGAGGGCTTTGACGCTCGATGGGGCCCAGGTCCGGGCTCCGGTTTTGGTTGGGATGCCCTGACGCTCCAGCTGGCTGTGAAACAGCACGCGGTTGGGTCCCCTTGGTTTCCATTATTATCAACACGCTCCCGTGCCGATCGGCGTCAGAACCCCACGCCGATACACATCCTCGCCGACACTGAGCGCATCGGTGAAGAAATACATATCCCGGTACGGCCGGCGAACCGGATCAAGCCAGCGAGCGTCCCAGGTCAGGCGGTAGAGCAGGACCGCCAGGAAGCACCGGTGGCTGTCGGCGTCGGCAAACCCGCGCCACGGCACTTCGCGGTCCAGCAGACCGCCGATTTGCGCGGCCGTGCCCATCATGCCCGGGTCGAGTTGCCCCACCAAGCGCATCGCCTCGAACAGCGACAGCAGCGGCCGCCCCGATGAGCACCACACCCCCTGGAAATGCGCCACCGCATCATCCGAGTTGCAGCACATCACCTCGACGGCCCCGGGTTCGCGCCGCAACAACTCGCGCAGTCCCGCATCGTCCAAAATGGTTCGCCCATCCTGGACAGTGCCGGCGTGGACATTGTCGACGACGCCGATGACCGTCAAATGCTCCAGCGCGTGCCGAACGAAGAGCCGTGCCATGACGGAGCCGGCCCCGAGCAAAATCAGGGGGATGGCCTCAAGGCTTAAGTCACCCCGATCGTCGGCTTGGAGGGCACGCCAGTCATGGCCAACTCGTGACGCCCGGTCGAGCCGCTCCCGGAGCGCGCGACCCAGGGCCGCCACGGTGTCGGTTTTGTACGCCATTCCCATCTCCCAGATCGTCACAGGAGTGCCCCAAGTAAGTGAGCAGCCTTCACAAGCCGCCTGCCGCCGTTCCAATGAAGGCCTTCAAGCCGTTGCGGCACGGCCATGGGCCAGCCGGCCGCTTCCAGCGCTGCGTTTCGGGCGGCCTCACGCCAAAACGCCGACCAAGGGCATCGAGGTGGAACCGGCTATCCAGGGACTGCCCGTGGACACATTCCCAACTCCACTGGCCAGCGGCTCCCCAGGCGATGACCACGTCCCCAGGGTGAGGGGCGCCTGGGCGCCGTCTTGCAAGGTCGGCCACGACCATCCCGTGTCCATGGCCAACGTCACCGCATCGGCAGCCAGGGCGGGCGACGGTCCAACGCCGCTTTCATGGTCGCCCGCCAGACTCATGGCGGCGGCTCCGCTCCCGGCCGCCACCGCCGGCGGCTCGTAGCCGGTCAGGCGGCCTTCGTTGCGCCCGAACGCGACGTAATGACCGATCAGCGCCTTCACGTCGGTGCCGAAAGCCGCGAGGAGGTCCGGATTTACGGCCGCGTAGGACAGCGGATCGAAGCCCGTGCTCTGCCGGCCCTCGTCCCGCCCGAACGCGATGTAATGGGCGATCAGAGGTTTGCTATCCGCGCCGAAGGCCGCGAAGAGATCGGGGTTGAATGCCGCATAGGCTTCCGGATCGAACGAACCCTGCAGCCGGCCTTCGTTGCGGCCGTGAGTGATGTAATGGTTCGTCAGAGCACCCGTATCGGTTCCATACGCGAGAAAGAGGTCGGGATTCGCCGCCGCGTAGGCCAGGGGATCGAACGCCGCCATCGTTCGCCCTTCGTCGCGGCCGGCGTTGGCGTAATGAACGGCCAGTTTCTGCGGGTCGGTGCCGAAGGCGGCGAACAGGTCGGGGTTCGACGCCGCGTAGGACCACGGATCGAAGCCGCTGGCCTGGCGGCCCTCGGTCCGGCCGCTGGTGGTGTAGTGGTTGACGAGGCTCTTCAGGTCGGAACCGTAGGCGGCGAAGACATCCGGGTTGAAGGCGATGTAGCTCCAGGGATCGAACGCCTTCGCGCCGGCGACGACCGTTCCGCCCGCCTCGATGATGAAGTCGTTGTCCCGGATCCAGGCGGCAAGGCTGTCGCCTTCCCGATCGATCCGGGCAGCCCAGTTGTAGGAGGAGATCACGCCGACCACCCGGTTGCGGCCGTCGAGGATCGGGCCGCCGCTGCTGCCCGGAGCGTTGTAGATTTTGCTGATGTCGAAGATATCGTGGGCACCGATGGCCATGTATCCGGCGTCGGACACGAGGCGGCCATTGTGCTCGACCGGATAGCCGACGGCTTGATACACGCCGGCCGGCGCGTTGGCGCTCCATTCCAGATAGCCGACGGTGTCGCCGATCGGCTTCGAAAGCCCGATCACCGCCATGTCCCACGCCGCCTGGTCCTGCGTGATCGCCGGCGGCGCGAAGTTGATGTTGTAGTAGTTGATCTTGATCTGGCCGGAGGTGAAGGAGGCCGGCGAATGGCTGCCGCGGTCGTAGGCGGTGTAGACGTCGACGTCGACCACCCGCTTGCCGACGCCCTTGACGTTGTGGGCCGCGGTCAGCACGTCGTTCCGCCCCACGAGCACGCCGGAACCTTGCGTGCGCGTGTTGTCACTCCAGATCGTGACGACGTTGACGACCATCGCGTAGGGGTATTGGGCAACGCTGGGAAAATTCACGCTTCGTGTCCTCCAGGGAATGGGACGGCGCCGGGGCGCGACGGTCAGCGGATCAGCAGCACGGGGATGCGGCAGGAGCGGACCATCGCGGTGGTCGTGCTGCCGACGATCAGGCTGCGGATCCGGGAATGGCCGTAGGCGCCCATCACCAGCAGGCCGGCACCGCCCTGCTCGACCGCGCGGGCGATGGTGTCGTCGGGCAGCCCGGCTTCGAAGCCGGCCTCGACCGTGAAGCCGGCGTGCCGCAGCCGGTCGGCCGCCGCATCGAGGCGCTGCCGCGCCTCGTCCGTCTCCGTCCCGACCGTCAGCAACCGGCAGTCCAGGCCGCGCAGCAGCGGGCTCCGGGCGATCTGCTCGACCGCCTTGGCGGCGCTCGGCCCGCCGTCGAAGGCGATCAGAAAGCGTTCGATCGGCAGGAAGGCACGGGATGCCACCAGAACGGGCTTGTGCGAGGCGCGGACGACGCGCTCCAGGTTGGAGCCCATGCGGCTTGGCGGCGTCCGCGGCCTCCCCGCGCTTCCCGATCACGACGAGGCGGGCGTCGGCTTCGCGATCCGCGACGGCCTCGACCACGTCGCCGTTGCGCAGCGCCGGCACCACCTCGCCCACGCCGTCCTCCAGCAGCCGGGCCCTGCCGGCATCGAGGATGAGCCGCCCGCGCCGGTGGGCCAGCTTCGCCGTCTGCGCGTCCAGTTGGCTCAATTCGTCGAGCAGGGTGTCGCGCGCGTCGGCGTCGAGGCTGCCGGTGAAGTCGGCCGGAGCGGCCAGCCCCTCGCGGCGGCCCAGCGCGTGGACCAGCTCGACGGGGGCCTCCAGCCGCTGGGCCGCCCAGGCGGCGTGGTCGCAGACGCCTGGGGTGTGGAGCGATCCGTCGATCAGGGTCAGCACGGTCTTCATTGGTGTTCCTCCCTCAATGCCCGCCGGCCGGGCGCTCCAGGGCGCCGGGCTTGTCGTGCATGGCAAGCCGGTCGACGATGGTCTCGCTGGCTTGGTTCAGGCCGACGATGTCGACCTCGGCGCCCTCGCGGCGGAACTTCAGCACCACCGTGTCAAGGGCGGCGACACTGGAGAGGTCCCAGATGTGGGCGCGGCTGACATCGATGGTGACGGTGTCCAGCGCCTCCTTGAAATCGAAGGCCGCGGTGAAGTCATCGGCCGAGGCGAAGAACAGCTGCCCCTCGACGCGGTAGGTCCGGGCGGCGCCATCGGCCGACAGGGTTGAGGTGACCCGGAACAGCCGGGCGACCTTCCCGGCGAAGAAGATCCCCGACAGCAGCACGCCGATCAGCACGCCGATGGCGAGGTTGTGGGTGAGGACGACCCCGGCGACGGTGGCCAGCATGACCGCGCTGGAGCTGCGCGGGTGGGTCCGCAGGTTCCTCAGCGACACCCAGCTGAAGGTGCCGATCGACACCATGATCATGATCGCGACCAGCGCCGCCATGGGGATGCGCTTGACCCAGTCGCCGAGCACGACGATCAGGAACAGCAGGAAGACGCCGGCGCAGAAGGTCGAGAGCCGGCCACGCCCGCCCGACTTCACGTTGATCACCGACTGGCCGATCATCGCGCAGCCGGCCATGCCGCCGATGAAGCCGGTGGCGAAATTGGCGATGCCCTGGCCGACGCACTCCCGGTTCTTGTCGCTCGGCGTGTCGGTCAGCTCATCGACGATGGCCGCTGTCATCAGCGATTCGAGCAGGCCGACGACGGCGATGCCGGCCGAATAGGGCAGGATGATCCGCAGCGTCTCGACGGTCAGCGGCACGTCGGGCAGCAGAAAGACCGGCAGGGTGGACGGCAGCTCGCCCATGTCGCCGACGGTGCGCAGGTCGAGGCCGAGCGCCAGTGACAGGGCGGTCAGCACGATGATGCAGACCAGCGGCGACGGCACCGCCCTGGTGATGCGGGGCAGCAGGTAGATGATGGCGAGACCGCCGGCGACCATGACGTAGGTCAGCGGCGGCACCCCGATCAGCTCCGGCAGCTGCGCCAGGAAGATCAGGATGGCGAGCGCGTTGACGAAGCCGGTCATCACCGATTTCGAGACGAAGCGCATGAGCGCACCGAGCCTCAGCAGGCCGCAGCCGACCTGCAGCACGCCGGCCAGCACGGTGGCGGCGAGCAGGTACTGGAGCCCGTGCTCCTTGACCAGCGTGACCATCAGGACCGCGGTGGCGGCGGTGGCGGCGGAGATCATCGCGGGCCGGCCGCCGGCGATGGCGGTGATCACCGCGATCGAGAAGGAGGCGTAGAGCCCGATCTTGGGATCGACGCCGGCGATGATGGAGAAGGCGATGGCTTCGGGGATGAGAGCCAGGGCGACGACAAGGCCGGCGAGCAGATCACCGCGCGGGTTGCCGAACCACTCCTGGCGGAGACGGGTCAGATCGAGGGTCATGAGGCTCTTTGATGGCAGGTGACAGCGGCTCCGGCGCGGAACCGGAGGGCGTCTCGATCACAAGGGGGATGGAAAAGCTGCGGACGTCCCGAGCGGCCCCGGACGGGGGCGGGCTCTCAAAGCGGAACGGTCAAGGCGGCGTGGCGCGGTGCAGCATGCTCCAACGGGTAGCAGATCGCCGGCACCGGGGCAACGGATGATTTCCGAACCTCCCTCGGTGGCTGGCAAGGCAGCCGATGAAGAGACCGCTCGCTTTCATCCACAATTCGAATGGTGGCGAATCAGGGAACCGAAGAACGCCATCGAAGCCCGTGCCGCTTTCGCCCAGGATACCCGCTTTGCCGTGTTCCGCCTGCTCATCCAAGCCGGACCGAACGGGCCGACCGCGGCGACGTCGCCCATCCGGCGACGCTGGAGCGCGCCGGGCTACTGCGCGTTCGGCGGCGTTGCTCGGTTTCTCCAACGATCGACCACGGGATCCTTATGGAAGGTGACGCGAAATCCATTAGCGGCGGTGGAGCGCATTAAGGCCATCGGAGCCATCAGCACCGCCCTCGATCTTGATGTGAGGCTCGATCTGATTATTGGCAAAACCAACCGTTCATCGTCGGGCGGCTCAAATTTCGTCGAGATTGCACCCCCGGTATCGCATTCGCCAGAGGGTGGATACGCCTAGCTGGTGCCCAAGCCATCAAGAACAGCCGCTCCCTCCGCTGGAAGCGCCAGGTTTGCTGCCTCAAGGTTTTGATGAAGGTGAATGACCGATGATGTTCCGGGAATCAGCACAATGTTGGGCGAATGCCTTAGAGTCTGTCTGATTTAAGTAGGATCGTATCCTGCATGTCGGATATATGCGGCGCACTCGTGAGGCTGGAAGTGCTCCAGCAGGTTTCCGATGCGCCGCCATACGGCTTCGATCGTCCTTTCCTCGGCTTTCCGGACCAAGGTTTTGAGCTTTGCGAACATCATCTCGATGGGATTGAGATCAGGACTGTAGGGCGGCAGGAAGAGCAGATGGGCGCCGACATTCCGTATGGCGTTGCGCGCCGCGGCTCCTTTGTGACTGCCCAGGTTGTCGAGAACGACGACATCGCCCGGTGCCAGGGTGGGCACCAGGAATTGCTCGACCCAGGCCGTAAACATGGTCCCGTTGATCGGCCCATCCAGGACCAGAGGAGCCACGATCCTGTCGTGACGCAGGCCTGCCAGGAAAGTCAGCGTCTTCCAATGGCCGTGGGGAACTTTGGCGAGGTAAGGCTGGCCCTGCGCACACCAACCCCGGGTGCGGGTCATGTTGGTCTTCACCCAGGTCTCGTCGATGAAGACCAGGCGCTTGGGATCGATCTTATGCTGGTGGGCTTTCCAGCGCGCTCGGAAGCGAGCCAGCTTCGTCCCATCCTGCTCCTTGGCCAGCAGCGTTTTTTTTGAAGCTGAGGCCCAACCGGCGCACGCATCGCCAGACGGTGTCCGGCGTCACCACTGTGCCGCGTTCCGCCAACTCCGCCGTCAGCGCCCGGATCGTCAGGTCGCCCTTCTCAGCCAGCCGCTCGCGCAGCCAATCCACCGCCTCCGGCCCCAGCACGAAGGGACGATGACCGCCCATCTTGCCCGGCTCAAGCCCTTGTCCGGCACGTTGCTTCTGACCGATCCGCACTGCCGTCGCAACTGAGACGCTGAACTGCTGCGCCACCGCGCGGGTCGTCAGGCCACTCGCCAACGCCGCCGCAATCCGCTCACGAAGATCCAGAGACAACGGACGTGCCATCAGGGTTGATCTCCCAAATCAGTCAACCCGTTGAATCACACATCCGCTCCCTCGGGAATCCCCATCTCCGATTCAGACACAAACAGACAGACTCTAGCAACCAAGCCAATGCCACCTGCATCGCTGTTGCATTTAAGCCGGTAGCAACATCGTTGAGCACGGCGGCCTGACGATCTGAAAAGCCACTCAGCGGGTAGAAGGGCACGTAAGGGATATCATCACGCGCGAGTTCGGCGATCAAGCCATCGTCTCCACGATGGGCAAGGTTGAACTTGTTTTGCACGCAGGCAATGGGAATCAGGCGACGCGCCTCGCGCACCTGCGTCAATGTCACGTTGCTGATCCCGATGTGCCGGATCAACCCTCGTTGCTGAAGCTCCGCCAGAACGGACAACGGCCCCTCGATCGATCCCTCAGCCGGCAGGCTCTCATTGAGCATGAGCCGGAAATTGACCACCTCAAGCCTATCGAGCCGCAGTCGGCGCAAATTATCATACACCGCGCTTCGCAGCTCATCCGGGTGCGCGGCCGGCTTCCATGACCCATCCTCTCCGCGTTTCGCCCCCACCTTAGTCACGAGCAGAAGATCGTCGGGATAGGGATACAGAGCTTCACGGATCAACTCGTTGGTGACATGTGGACCGTAATAGTCGCTGGTGTCGATGTGATCGACGCCCATCCCGATGGCTTCGCGCAGGACGGCCAATGCCGCGTTGCGATCCCGGGGGGGCCCGAAGGCGTTGGGCCCAGCAAGCTGCATCGCACCGTAGCCGATGCGCTTGATGGTACAACTGCCAAGCCTGATCGTTCCGGCTCCGATGGGTGATGGCATCATGGTCTCCTGTTGGCTGAACGCGAAAGGACGAAGTGACGTAGCAGCCGATCGTCGATCGTGCCCCGGGGTGTGGTGTCTGAGGAGGCTTCGTGTTCCTCGGCGCGCTGAGGCTGCCGGTTTACTCCGCTGAGATGACAAGCGGGTCGCCCGCAGGGTTGCACAGCACGGCCAAGCTTTCCATGGTCATGTAGCGTCGGCATACAGCCCACTCGTCATGTTGCTCCAGCAGCAGGGCGCCGACCAGTCGGGTGACGGCGGCTTCGCATGGGAAGATGCCGACGACATTGGTGCGCCGCTTGATCTCGCCGTTCAGGCGTTCCAAGGGGTTGGTGGAGTGCAGCTTGGTGCGCAGGTCCTTGGGATAGGCCATGTAGGCCAGCACGTCGAACTCGGCCTCGTCCATCAAGGCGGCCAGTTTGGAGAAGCGCGGCCGCAGGCTGTCGGCGACGTGTCGCCACTGCTCGTGGGCGGCCTGGGCGGTCTCCTGGGCAAAGGCGGTGCGGATGGTGGCGGCGACCATCGTCTGGTGCGCCTTGCCGACGCAGGCCAGGAGGTTCCTCATGCAATGAACACGACACCGTTGGAGTGTCGCGCCCAGCACCTTGGAAGCGGCGGCCTTCAGCCCGAGATGAGCATCGGCGATCACCAGTTTCACTCCGCGCAGCCCCCGGCGCGTCAAGGAGCGCAGGAACTCGCTCCAGAAGATTTCGGCTTCCGACAGCCCGAGACCGAGCCCCAGCACCTCGCGCCGGCCATCGGTGGTGACGCCGATGGCGAGTATGGCGGCAACCGAGACGATGCGGCCGTCCTGGCGCACTTTGACATAGGTGGCGTCCAGCCACACAAAGGGCCAGTCACCCTCCAGCGGCCGGTTCAAAAACGCCTGGACGCGCTCGTCGATGTCCTGGCACAGGCGGCTGACCTGGCTCTTCGAGATGCCGGTCATGCCCATCGCCTTGACCAAGTCATCGACGTTGCGCGTCGAGATGCCCTGCACGTAGGCCTCCTGGATCACCGCGACCAGCACCTTCTCCGCCGTGCGCCGTGGCTCCAGGAAGGCCGGGAAGTAGGAGCCGCGCCGAAGCTTGGGGATCCGAAGGTCGATGGCCCCGGCGCGGGTTTCCCAGCTCCGCTCGCGATACCCGTTGCGCTTGGTCTGCCGCTCGTCCGTGCGCTCGCCGTAACCGGCGCCGCACAAGGTTTCGACCTCCAGTTCCATCAGCCGCTGGGCGGCGAAACCGACCATCTCGCGCAGGAAGTCAGCGTCGGCGCTCTTCCCAATCAGGTCCTGAAGAGCGATCCTGTCCTCGGTCATCGTGGTCTCCGTCACAGTTGATGGTCGTCAAGCAACCTCAACTTACCGAAGACACACGGTGACCGCCTGCTTCCGAACGGCTGGCCCGCCTGCGCCAGCTAGGGGGGAGCGCTCCGGCGGGCCAGCCTCACGTTCGGACACCACTCACCGGGACGCGACCTAGGTCAGCCATGTCTGACCGGAGAAACCGCCGGCGAAGACGGCCCCCCAAAGGATCAGCACGTTGATGCCGCTGTAGCTGCGGCCGGAGGCGGCGCTGCGGGGAAGGCCGAGGGCGGCGGTGTCGGTTCCACCCCAGGGCTGCACCCAGGGCAGCCGGCCGGCTTCCAGTTCATCGATGATCCGGGCGGTGATCTCGCTGTACAGGCTGGCGCGCTCACCGGCGGAGCGGACGGTGCGTGAGGCGTCGGGCATGGCGTGGTCTCCACGACGGACCCGCCGGAGGACTCTCCCCCAGCCTGTCAGCCCGTCGCGGTCTCCTCCGCAGCCCTCTCCCTTTCTCCGACACCTGCACCGCCCCAGGTCAGGAGAGGCGGACACAGGGGGGCGCCGGGAGGCATCGCAACTTTAGGACTTTTCCGCAGCGGCCACTGAGAGCGGATCCCTCAGCACCTCACGAATGATGATCCAAGAACAACCTCGGCTTTGGGACACGTCGCCTGACTCTGGATTCGCAGGAAAAAGGCATTCCGGACAGGCTGTTCCCCGACCACGAGAAGAACTGGCCGCATTCCGGTTGACGTCTCCCACCCGCCACGGTGAAGTGCCGCTGATGATGACCGTGCACAGTCCTCACTTCCACCACACGGGGGAAGCGGCCCCTGCCGTCGCCGGGGCCTACGTTCTGCTCGTCCGGCTGACGGAAGCGGTGGAGGTCGCCCTGCCCGGCCGGGCCAAGACCGTTCTGCCGCCGGGACAGTACCTGTACTGCGGCAGCGCCCGCGGTCCAGGTGGAATACGCGCCCGCATCAGCCGCCACATGCGCCGGGACAAGAACGTCCGCTGGCACATTGATCGGCTGACCACGGCAGGAACCGTGCTCGGCTGCTGGGTCTTTCCCGATGGCGACGAATGTGCACTGGTCACTCGCCTCGCCGCCCTGCCGGCTCCAGTCCCAGGGTTCGGCAGCAGCGACTGCACCGTTTGCCGAAGCCATCTTCTGACTTGGCCCGATGGGACTGCGCTGCCCTTTGGTGCACCGGATGCTTCCCCGGCCAATGCTGGACCGGACATCACCCGGTGTCCTCCCTCACGGGCATGACTGCGTGCTGGAGCACGGGTTGATGAGAAGCGGCGAGCGGCTATTCCCCCGCTCCCTCGAAAGATTTTCCCGTTTCAGCCCATGCGCTCAGAGAGATACTGCCCACCATTTTACGCATGTCAGGCCGCCGAACCTATCCGGGAGTTTCCGTCCTGGCGCTTCCACGACGCTGCCACGAAGCCGTTTCGGAGGCGAAATCGTGGACAAACGGAAGCCCGCTAACCACTTGAGTTAGCGGGCTTTTTTTATGGTTGCGGGGGCCCGCAATGGCCGAGGGAGACAATTACTGGCCGTTGTGATTTAGCCACCCGCTCGTGAAGCCGACCAAGCCACTCGGCTGCTCCTTCCCGCACCGTAAAACCTCGCTTGTCCCTATCCGGACAGCGGACTCAACGGCTTGGCGAAACGAGTTTCTCCTTGTCACCTCTGCATTAAAGTATATCTAATGCACATACTTTTCCTTTCGCGGAAAGCGAAAGAATGAGATGCCATCGTATGACATCTCTTTTGATTTACGCCATCGGAGCAAAATCAAACAATCTGTTACGTTAAACTTGATATTTAAGTCGCTCGCAATCGCTCGAGCAGTATCTCTCCACTCCCTGTCATCCTGAGGGAGAGCCTTTGCCATATGGACCGCGACCATAAATACTCTGTCGCCGATCTCTGCACGCGCCGACACCGTATTCCCGCCGCCTAGTCCTGCACCCGAACGCCACCTCCTGATCCTGCGTTCGATTCCGGTAAGCACATCAGGGCGTTGATTAAGAAGAACCTCGAGCATATCGAAGCGGTGTCTGGCGCTCGCATCTTCATAGATTTCCTTCGCAACAAGGCGCCACCATGGCGCAAGGAAAACGCCGATGCTCTCAAAGCGGGTCCGAACGCCTGGAACCGGCGGCCGGCCACGGACAGCAGCGTCAGCCCGATGCATGAAAACCTTCGCACCCGCCAAACCCACTCCATCTACAGCCAAACCGTTTGTTAAATACATTGAAAGCAAATCCTGCTCGTCAGCGGAGAACGTCATTACGTCGTCAATCGACGCACGTCTCGTCAGATAGTGGAAGAAAGACACCTCGGTGTCTAAGAAAGTTGACAACATACGCAGCTCGCCCAATGACAATATGGGCGTCCAAGGCGTGCCGGATTCAGCCAATTGCAATTCGACGTAACGGTGGCGGGAACTGCTTAGTGCAGCCAAGTGCTCAATGCACGCACCAAACATAGAAACAATTGTTGGCGTATCGTAATTAATCGGCAGAACGTGGCCGCCCCGGTCACGGAGCATGCCCGCCACTGTCGGTCCAGTGGCCAACAGGTCGTATAAGCGCCGCGCTTGAATGCCCGGCGCAACGAACAACTCGCGGAAGTTTTTGATAAGGCTCGCTGTGCCGCCACGGCGAGCGGCATCCTTGAGGCGTCCCGCCTTGGCTTCGAATACGACCACATGGTTGCCGAGGACCGCTACGACATCGTGTTCCCACGTTTTGCCGGTAGCCGGGTCAGTCCACTTAACTCCCCGGTGCACGCTAGCGGAAGGCAACCCCTCCCGAAGAAGGCGTTCAACCTCGTCTTCTAGATAACTCGCACGAGCCGACGAGTAGGCAGCGGGCAGTTTTCCGTCCCCAGGAATGAGTTGCTCGGCGATAGCAAAAGGAAAGCTCACAATGAGCCCCGGCAGCGGCAACATGAGCGTGTCGGGACCAAGTTTGACAAAGGGGCGTCGCCACACAGGGTTGTCGAGGTGAACTCCTGTGAGGTCGTCAGTCACAAGGGCTCCTGGCGCCAAGCTGAGCGTGAACAGGGCGTTGGTAATCTCCGGCCCGAACCTGTCGTCAAGCTCGGCGCGTTCGAGATAGAACAAAGGAGCACAGGCCATCTCAGCCACTTGAAACGCCACCCAGCCCCGTTCCTTAGGTGAACTCGCCACCTTTGAGCACCGAGCCCAAAGCTTGGCCGCAAGCGGAGTTGCCGCAAACAGCGCGTTCACGTCGGCATCGTCAAAATGTCCGTTGATAAGTGCCCTCAGCACCTCGGCATGCCGCTGAAAGCGCTCAACAATCATATTCAGAATGCCAAACAGCGCTCTCGCTATGTCAGACAGTCGAAAGCCAAGCTCCTTGAGTGAGATCGCGTCGGCCCGAGACAGCAGGGCGGGCACGATCTCCGCCGCATCATCACTATTGAAGATGTTGCGGTAGTAAGTGGTCTGAAACCTTGTCTCTCGTACAAGCATCGCGAGGCTATCAGCCTCTTCCGTAAGAGGAGGGCCTTGACGCGCTCGAAGGTCGCGGGCGAGTAGCCGCCACAGCTTGGCCATGCCGCTAGGCGACGCCGGGAGAGGCTGGCCCGTTCCCCAGGCAAGCACATAAGCCTGTAGAAGCTCAACTGAGGGCTGGTCGAGAATCTCCGGTTCATCCCCCCCTTCTGGTTCGAGCAGCAAACCGACGAGCAGCTGCTGACCAGACTTAGCAAGGATCGCCAGCATGTCGCGCCTAGTGAGAGCAGCACGGAGCCGCTCTTGGGTCTCCGCAGGATCACCCTGCTCGTCTTGTATGAAGCCGGGGAGTTCCTCAGCCGAAATGCTAACGTATCCAGGAATGCTCTCGAACGGCTTCATGCGCCGATCTTATACCAATGATGCGGACTGCGCAGCTGTAGAATGTCTCCAGAAGTTGCGTCTCAGGGGGCTTTTTTGTACTTTAGCAGCTATCGGCACAGACTCCTTCTCTTTCTAATCATTGTCGAGAGCTGCCCAAATAGCAAATCTCCATGCCGAGGAAAGCAGGTACGAACAGAACACCAAAACCGATCACTGGAGGTTCAGAACAACCCATTCATGGATTAAAAAACGTGCATAGTGCGCCTTCTATGGTTAGAATAAGCCAGAACCTGGACGGCGATACATTATCTGGCTGCACAATCGGGGGACTAGGTTGATTCGGACTGGCGGTTACGTGCTCGTGATTCAAGCCCCAATGCGATCCGACGAGCTTGCTGTCTTCGCTAATGGCGGCGAGTCGTTTTCCGAATCAGTGCCATCGTTCCGCTACCCCGGCCGTGACCGGTTGATCGCATTGCTGTCCCTCAAACCCGGCCTCATTACGCATATTGCACGGGCGAAGCGTGGTCGGGCATCGGCGACAAATCGGCATCGTATCAATTTTACCCAGTCAATTTCTGTGCCTCCTATCGCGATCAGTGAACTCGAGGCGGCTCTGCCGTCCGCGCTTCAGAGCCGAATGCAGGCAACACTCCAGAAAGGTGGGCTGATAGCGCCAAAGCCTTGGGCCTTGGTAGAGGAAGCCCTCTCGCGTATATCTCCTGCAACACGCGACGCAATTGCCACACTTATTCCAATCCGCGAGCGTGTTATTGGCGAGCTATCCCATCATGCGCGCGAAATTATGGCACTTGAGCATGAAACGGTAGCTGTTGCGATGCGCATCGCAGGCTTTGACGACCGCGAGCGCGAGGCGGGCGTCAACTGGCGGCCGACGACTACAACATACCCAGCCTCCTTTTTGGACGGCCTGGGCGCAGTGCCGCTCCGCGAAGATACGATGATCATCAACGACATGCAGATAGTACCTGGTTTTCAACGATTAGACCAAACCAAGTTTGGTTCCGTAAGATTCGAGAACGATACAGCGAAGCTATTTGTCTTACACGCCAATCACCAAAGATTAGAAGAAACTATTGGTGTTGATCTAATTTATTATAACCATAGCTACGCATCCTTTGTCTGCGTCCAGTATAAAGCGATGGAGCGCGAAACATCGGGGGCAGTGTTTCGTTTTCCTCAGAACGACCTAGACAAAGAGGTCGATAGAATAGATTGCGTGCTTGATTTAATTAATAAAATGCCACGCTGCAAGGAACCTCACGGCTTCCGGCTTTGCGAGAATCCATTCTATCTAAAATTTTGCCCGAGAGTAGTGTTCGAGCCAGACAAACCTGATCTAATTCGCGGAATGTATCTTCCACTTGAATATTGGAAGCGACTTGAACGACATGATTGCACGCTAGGATCGCGACGCGGCCGCATTCTTACCTTCGAAAACGCTGGGCGTCACTTCGATAATACGGGTTTTATTTCCTTGGTCTCAAAGGGCTGGATCGGTAGCGATCCTGAACAATCCGCGACATTAGGAGACTTGGTGAATGCAATTTTGGCCGGGAACCAAGCGGTAACGCTGGCAGTGAAATTTGACAAAAAAGGTCCTGGTAGCGCTTCCGCTAGCCTTCGGAGCGACTTATCGGATGAGATAACAGCCAGTGAGACGCCACCCAGGCCTCAATATGTACGCGTCTCTCTTTTTGAATGACCAGCCTGATGACTGTTCGGATCGAACGATGGCGTATAGTTGAGCTTACGGTAACCACAATTCAGATTATGAAAAGGTCGGAGCCCCTATGACAAGCTTGTTTGATTTGGCAAAATTCAAGGATAAAGCGAAGCTCAAGGACCGCTATGCCAAGCAGCTACAGCGGCTCCAAAGTGATGATATCCAAACTGACTGCATCGAAACGGCCGTGAACGGTGCGGTTAAGAATCTGACAACCGCGAAGACATCAGCGCTCGTCATCTACGGCGAGCCGCAAAGCGGCAAAACTGAGATGATGATCTGCCTTACGGCTAAGCTCCTTGACCAGGGACACAAGATTATCGTTCATCTCTTAAATGATAGTGTTGATCTGCTTTCCCAGAATTTGCGCCGCTTTAAAGCATCGGGACTTGCACCCGCCCCCCGTACATCAACCGAGTTGCTGCAAACGGCAGACGACCAGATGCCGCAAGAACTTATTGTTTTCTGTAAAAAGAATGGGAGAGATCTTGAGAAACTGATCGACCGGATCAAAGGACTAGGAAAAGCTGTAGTTATTGATGATGAGGCGGACTACGCCACTCCCAATACAAAGATAAATCAGGGGGCAAAAACCCCAATCAACGATCTAGTTGGTAAACTTATTGGAGAAGACGGATTTTATATTGGAGTAACTGCAACACCAGCGCGCCTAGATCTAAACAATACATTTCAGAACGATACTGAAAAATGGGTGAACTTCCCCCCGCACGCTAAATATACCGGTCAAGACATATTTTTCCCACTCGACAAAAAGGTGTCTTATCGGTTGACTTACCTACAGCAGGGAGGCAACCCTCAGGAAGCACGTGACGCGCTTGTCCGCTTTCTCGTGACCGTCGCTTACCTCAATGAGGTCGTGAACGAGAGGGAGAAGAATTACACGATGCTTGTGCACACGAGTGGTAAGAAGCTTGATCATGAGGCCGACCGGGTTACAATCGAGGAAGCAGTTCATGCGCTGACAGAGAGTGATAGTCAAGAGTTTGCCACGCTTGCGGCTCGTGTTTATGCAACATCTCAAAAACTCTATCCCGCGGCCGATCCCGATGTCCTGACCGGCTACGTCGTCACTAGCGCCTCACGCGCCAGTCTTGTTGTCCTTAACAGCGAACGAGATCGCAAAGCAGCCGGGGACAACGCTACCGAGCCGTCATCGCCATTTACGATTATTATCGGCGGGAACATCGTGTCGCGTGGTGTCACCTTCCCAAACTTGTTGTCGATGTTCTTCACTCGAAACGTCCAGCACAAGCTTCAGCAGGATACTTACATTCAGCGAGCGCGTATGTTTGGCGCACGAGGAGCGTATTTAGAGCACTTTGAACTGACAATTCCCACACAGCTATATGCCGATTGGCACCGCTGTTTCGTGTTTCACCGCTTGGCACTTGCCACCATTAAAGACCAACTCGGCTCGCCAGTTTGGATCGGCGACAGCCGTGTTGCGGTCGCCTCCGACCCGAGCATCGATAAGGCCACCGTTGCACTCGATAAAGGCGAAATGTCGTTCGGCATCTTTAACTATATGCCCGATCTCGATGAGATCGTACTAAGCAACCAGACGAGTGCCGCGACGCTTGATGAGCTCCGAAAGAAGATCGGCAATGACGCACTACCCGGTTTTCTGATTGACTACATTAGGGCGGTGATGGCTGGTGGTGGGGGAACGCTTGCCGTCCACACCGCATCATCCATTGCGACCTATGGCGATTCGGCCAATCAAGCCACCATATCTCGAGACAAGGGATTCATGGGCAAAAGCCAGCTTGAGCCCAAAAAATTCCCAACCGCAGTTCACCATATAAAAGTTTTCTACAATAGTGAGGGGAAAGCGAAGCTGTTCTATAAGTACAAGGGTAGCTTACAGTTCATTCAGAATCTAGGCGCTACGCTCACCACGTAACGAAGGTTACATCCGAGCGAATGACAAGATCGTTTCAGTTCGCATCCGCTTGCCAAGCGGTACGCTCGTCATTGGTAAGTAGCGGCTTTGCGTCGGTAGGGGCCGCTCGGTTTCGCCTGTGAGCGTCAGGCCAGCAAAACGGGCAGCGACAGTGATGGCGGCCGAATTACGGATGAAGATACCGCGCAGACAGGAGTTGCCGACGACGAAAGTCGCCCGGCCGCTGGCCTTCAGCACGCGCGCAATCTCGGCAATCATGCGGCGAATGTCCTGCAAGTAGCGGTCAATCATCCGAGCAAACTTCGCCGGCAACTCGCTGAGTTCGCCCATTGCTGCGCGCATTGCGGCGAGCTCCGCACTGGAATCGGTGTGATCGGGCGAGCGCTCACTCCCAATACTGTTGGAACGAATGGCCCGTAGGTCGCCTAGGCGGTGTCCGAGCCACACAAGCGACAGGCGGTGTCCACGCATGTAGTCAATCGCGTTCAAATACGGCGGCGAGGTCAGGACGGCATCGACACTGCCGTTAGCTAGCCCAACGAGCGAACGGGCGTCGCCGAGATCAATGGCAGCGCCACCCGGTGGAGGAGCGTCAATCAAGCGTTTCCGCACTGCATCAATCGAGCGCTCAAACATTGGACGCACAGTAAAGTCGTTGGAATCAGCGACCTTGTGCGGCCGGCTATGGGAAACGTCACGAGCTAATGAAGCCCCCTTATCCTTGGTGATGATCAACCGGCTGAATGCGATCCGCAGCACATCAAGGGCAAGGCTCTCTTCGGGACTTGTCGCTTCGGTGCCGAGCTGCTCCAAGACGTAAGCAATACGGCGCAGTTCACTTTTCTGTGGCTCGGCGAACCAAAAATTGACAAAGGCCGTCGTTTCGGCATCTTCATCCATCCAAGGAAGGTGAGCGTCGTCGGGCGCCAAACCATCAATGAGAGCCGTTGCTTTCCTGGCTAGCTCCGCTACTAGACTGTCCTCAACCACAGTTGTCCACACCCGCGTCATAAGGACGGCAAGCGGGTCCATGTCAAATCCAATCGCCTGATGACCGAGAGCGGTTGCCTGCCGCAACACCGTGCCAGAACCCGCCATTGGATCGAGCACAACGCCGGTGCTCGGTAGCTCGTTGAGCTTCTCCAAGGCGAGTTCGGGTGCCATGCGAGCTGGAAAAGGGTGTATGGACCGGATCACTGCGTTAAATTTCCGTATTGTTCACCTGGAACTTACCGTATCGCACGTGCAAGTAAAGGGCGACCTTGCGTTTATCCCAAAAAACGAGGAGACCATCGGACGGTTAGCAGGGGCGCCGATGCGTTGAGGATCATCGTTTGGTATAAAGCGATAGATCATCAAATATGTTGCTACACATGGGCGAAGATGAGTGGGGAAATTATTCAGCAAGATAAAAGAGCGAATACGGACGTCCGTTTTTCTTTGTTAATCAATGGCTTAACGCGTATACGGAAATGGCTTCGGTATTCCGGTGTAAACGGCACGACACAGCCCCAAAAGCCGGCCTTGCTCGCTTGAAGGTTGGAGAGCCAGACCGGAGTCGAGCCCTCAAGGGTGCGCCGCGGACGCGGCGCATCGCTGCCGCGACGGCCTTCGGCCGCCCTTGACCGCCCGCCTCCGGCCCGGCGGAGGCTATCCAAGCGAGCAAGGCAGGATATGGCTGGTCATCAGCCACATCCCAACACAGCGGGGCACTTGGGTGGTGTGCCGAATCATCAATCGTCATCGGTGAACCATCCTCTTGGCTGTTCAGGATCATCGCAGCTTCAGCCGGACGCCCGGACCATTGCCGTTCTGAGGGATGAACTCGATGCCGGCCGTCTCCAAAGCTGCACGGATCGCCGCAAGCGTGCGATGGTGCGGCGTCCGCCGTCCCGTCTCGAAATCGGCAAGTGTAGCAACCGCGACCTCGGCCGCTTTCGCCAACTCCTCTCGCTTCATGCGGAGCATCGCACGCGCACCGAGGCATTGTTCAGCGGTGATGTCCAATGTCAGCTTCCATGATTGACTTTGAGCAAATATCAGCTATGATAGCTGACATCAGATACGATCACAATGGTGCGCCATGCCTCAGGCTGACGGCAAACCCTCTCGTTTTGCCCAGAGTCCACCGACCTTATCGCGGCGTACACTCCTGGCGGGCATCGCCACCCTTCCGGGGGTGATGCCTCCGCCCATGGCTCCTACGAGCGATCCCGTCGCCGCGCTCTGGGAGGAATGGCAACGGGCCATGGCGGAAGCCGACGCCCTGTGCGGCCAATGGAGCGGCGCGGAGCAGGTCCTTGCGAGAGACATCGGCTGGAACGCTGTGGAGACGGCGGTGACGGTGAATGCCCCTGAAACGCAGGACATGAACGCCATCGCCGAACGCCAGGATGCCCTTGACCGGTTCCTTGACGACCTCGGCCGCCGTATCCTCGCCCTGCCCTCCCAGAGCGTCGCCGGCACCATCGCCAAGCTGTCGCTGGCCTTGGCTGTTGCTGATCCCACGCAACGGGACGAGTTGGAATGGCGATTGGTGCAGAACGCCTTGAGCGAGCTTCACCAATCAGCACCACGCCGAACTCTGGAATCGTAATCGGTCCTTCACGACACCAGACGAACCACAAAATTCCACTACTATCCAATATCCATCACAACGACAAGACCACCTATTTTCTCCTATTTTGCTCTAGACTACGATATACGATACAGTTATTATTTCTAATACGTTGTTGAAGATTTGAGGCTGAGCGCTCATTTCCGGATTTCGTGCAGAGCATCGTCACGGAGTTCGGCCATGATCGAGGACGACAGCCCCACCCCGGACGCGCTGACGGCGGCCAACGACAACGCCGCCGCCGGAGCGCGGATCGACCGGGCGGCGCTGATCCTGGCACGCCTGCTGGGCCGGCAGATGGCCCGCGACGCCTTCGAGCGGCTGACCGCCGCCAACGACAACCGCCCGCCGGACAGTGGCGGGTCCTGACCAGGGACGGACGAGCGATGACCAGGGTTGCCCTCTACGCCCGTTATTCCTCCGACAATCAGAGCGCCGCCTCCATCGAGGACCAGTTCCGCATCTGCCGGGAACACGTCGGACGCGAAGGCTGGACCGTCGCCGCCTGCTACCACGATGCCGCTATCTCCGGTGCCAGCATGGTCCTGCGACCCGGCATTCAAGCCCTTTTGGCCGACGCCCGGTGCGGCCGGTTCGACGTGGTGCTGGCCGAAGCCCTGGACCGCGTGTCCCGCGACCAGGCCGATGTGGCGACGCTGTTCAAGCACCTGCGCTTCGCCGGTCTGCGCCTCGTCACCTTGGCCGAAGGCGACATCAGCGAGTTGCACGTCGGCCTCAAGGGCACGATGAACGCGCTATTCCTCAAGGACCTTGCCGCCAAGACGCACCGCGGCCTGCGCGGCCGGGTGGAGAAGGGCAAGGCCGGTGGTGGGCTGTGCTACGGCTATGACGTGGTCAAGCGCCTCGGCAACGACGGCGAACCCGTGCGCGGCGAGCGTACCGTCAACGAGGCCCAGGCCGCCGTGGTCCGCCGCGTCTTCCGCGACTTCGCCGCCGGCATCTCCCCGCGCACCATCGCGCGCCGCCTGAACGACGAGGGTGTTCCCGGCCCGGACGGCACGCTGTGGACCGACTCCACTCTGCGCGGCCACGCCAAGCGCGGCACCGGCTTCCTCAACAACGAGCTCTATATCGGCCGGCTGGTGTGGAACCGGCAGCGCTACGTCAAGGACCCGACGACCGGCAAGCGGGTGTCACGGATCAACCCGCCGGACGCCTGGATCATCACCAAGGTTCCTGAGTTGCGCATCATCGACGACGCGCTGTGGCGCGCCGCCAAGACCCGCCAGGAGGCGCTGGCGGTCGCGCATGCCGGCCCCATCGCCGCCGTGCGCGCCGCCTTCGCCACGCGGGCGGCCAACCCCCTCAACGCCGCCCACCGGCCCCGCTCGCTGCTGTCCGGCCTGCTGGTCTGCGGGTGCTGTGGCGGCCCCTACGTCCTGCGCGGCCAGGGCCGCTACGGCTGTTCCCAGCACATCATGAACGGCTCGTGCGCCAACAGCCGGACCATCCCGCGCACCGCCCTGGAAGAGCGCGTGCTGGCCGGTCTGAAGCACAAGCTGATGGCGCCGGACATCGCCGCCGAGGCGATCCGCGCCTACGTCGAGGAAACCAACCGGCTCAATCACGCGCGCCGGGCCTCCGGTGAGGCCGAGCGGCGGGAGTTGGCCCAGGTCGCCCGCGCCATCCAGGACATCATGGCGCTGATCGAGAGCGGCGCCGGCAGCCGCACCCTGGTGACGCGGCTGCGGGAGTTGGAGGCGCGGGAGGACGAGCTGAACGCCCGCCTCGCCCAGGTCCCGGTGGACCTGCCGGACGTTCACCCGAACGTCGCGGAGCTTTACGCCCGCAAGGTGGCGCGTCTGTCCGAGGCGCTGAATCGCCCGGAAGAACGCGACGAGGCCGCCGGTGCCATCCGCGGACTGATCGAACGGATCACGCTGACGCCCGGCCCGAAGCGCGGCCAGCTCGACGTGACACTGTGCGGCGAACTCGGCGCGATCCTGGAGTGGACGGCCCAAAAGCAGAACACTCCCGGCCCAGGGGGCTCGGGAGTGTCTGTATCGGTGGTTGCGGGGGCAGGATTTGAACCTGCGGCCTTCAGGTTATGAGCCTGACGAGCTACCGGGCTGCTCCACCCCGCGGTTGCCGGTGTGCGTGAAGATGGCGCGCGTTTTCGGAAGCGTTTGGTTTGGAGAGTTTTGTGATGTCTGGTTTTGACCCTGTGCCTTGGAGACCTGGCGGCGACCTACTCTCCCACGCCTTAAGACGCAGTACCATCGGCGCAGAGGCTTTTCACGGCCGAGTTCGGGATGGGATCGGGTGTTTGTCACCTCGCCATGACCACCAGGTCACCGAGGCACAGGAACCGGACGTCTCGTCCAACCGGAGCGTTTCGCGTTCGCGCTGTCGTGCAAGTGACGTGTTTTGAGGATCGAAACGGCGTTTGCCGTCTGGGCTTGAAGCGGGCTTGCCGCTGCGCGCGGCGCGCTTTGTCGGTGAGGGATCAAGCCAATCGAGCGATTAGTAAGGCTTAGCTTCGGGCGTTGCCGCCCTTCCACACGCCTCCTATCGACGTGATGGTCTGTCACGGCTCTCAAGGGAGGTCTGGTTTAGAGGTGGGTTTCCCGCTTAGATGCTTTCAGCGGTTATCCCGTCCGCACTTAGCTACCCGGCCATGCCACTGGCGTGACAACCGGTGCACCAGAGGTGCGTCCATCCCGGTCCTCTCGTACTAGGGACAGATCCTCGCAAAACTCCTACACCCACGGCAGATAGGGACCGAACTGTCTCACGACGTTCTAAACCCAGCTCACGTACCACTTTAATCGGCGAACAGCCGAACCCTTGGGACCTGCTCCAGCCCCAGGATGTGATGAGCCGACATCGAGGTGCCAAACGACGCCGTCGATATGGACTCTTGGGCGTCATCAGCCTGTTATCCCCGGCGTACCTTTTATCCGTTGAGCGATGGCCCGTCCACATGGAACCACCGGATCACTATGGCCGAC
>NZ_JAIFZR010000008.1:0-142500 GCF_020005195.1 Azospirillum agricola | reverse complement strand
CTCAACCCGACCCAGGCACAGGTGCTGGCTCTGCTGGCAGCGCGCCCCACCGGGCTTCGGCCCAAGGAGATTGCCGCGCATCTGGCGGTGTCGGCCGCCAGCATGGCCGACACGCTGTCCGCGCTCGAACGCAAGGCCCTGCTGCGGCGCACGCCCGATCCCGCCGACGCGCGGGCCGTCATCGCCCGCCTGACAGACGGGGGGCGCGAACTGGGACGCCGCCTCGCCTCGGCCACCTCGCAGGTCACGACGGCGCTGGCGGGTCTCTCGGCGGACGAACAGGCCGACCTGCTGCTTGCCCAGGTCAAGATCATCCGCACCCTTCAACAGGCTGGCGCCATCCCTCTCCAGCGCCTGTGCGTGACCTGCCGCCACTTCCGGCCGCACGCCCATCCGGGCGAGACCAACCCTCATCACTGCGCCTTTGTGAACGCTGCGATCGGCGACCGGGATCTCAGACTCGATTGCGGCGAACACGAAGCGGCCGATCCCGCCGTCCAGGCTGCCACCTGGACGGCCTTCACGGGATAGCCGCCCCTCCAAGCCCAACCATCAGAAGGAGAACAGAATCATGACACTGTGGACTCCACGGGGCCTCGGCCTCGTGGCGGCGGCGCTCTGCGGCCTGTCGGCCGAAGCCGCCGCCCACGGGATCGAGACGCCGGCCAACCAGGCCGTCATGGCCTCGTTCGACATCATCGAAACGCGCATCGTCACCGATCACGGCCACGCCGTCTTCCGCACGCGCGTCCGGGCGGACGCCGGCAAGGCGACGCCGCGGGCCACCGGCACGTTCGAGGGGGCGGAGGTCTACGCCTATGTCTGGCCGACATCCCTGAACTCCGCCGAAGCTGGCTTCGAGAAGGACCAGGGCATCCTCGCCCTCGCCGTCACCTTCCATCCCGACTTTGACGACGCCGCCCATGGCGGCAGGAACCGCGACCGCTGGCACCCGCACTGGGTCGTCCTCGGCGAGGACAGGGCCTGCCCCGGCGGCCTGAAGGTCAAGGACATACCCGAGGGCGCGAGGCCGAAGCTGCCCGAAACATGGCCCGGGGTTCCGCTCCTGATCGACAGCCCCGAATACAGGACCGATCTCGAGGCCGATCTCGTCGAGGTCCACATCCCGCTGGAAACGTTCGGCGCCATCGCGACCGCCTCGTTCGACGGCGTGACCGCCGGCCTGCGGGTCAACGCCAACCTGCACACGCCGCTGCTCTGCGTCACCGGCATCCACAAGGTCGCCTCCGGCAACCTGTCGCTGCCCGGCAAGGTCGTTCCCGGCCGGTAACGCCGGAATTGGAAAGCGGCCCGACGACTGCCATCGCCGGACCGCCCAAAACTCCCCCTCCAAGCACAGAGAAGGAAAATCCATCATGGCACACGTCAACCTCGTCGATCCAGCCTCGTCCTCCGCCGCCGTCAAGCCGACGCTCGACCGGATCCAGGGTGCCTTCGGCGTCGTTCCGAACATGTTCAAGGCCGTCGCGAACTCGCCCGCCGCCCTCGCCAGCCTGTGGGGCTCGTTCGGCGCGCTCGGCCAGGGCAAGATCGGCCCGAAGCTCGGCGAGCAGATCGCCGTGGCGGTCGCCGACCGCAACGACTGCAATTATTGCCTCGCCGCCCACACCGCGCTCGGGCGCAGGGCCGGGGCGACCGACGGGGAGATGGCCGACGCACAACGGGGCCACTCGGCCGATCCGAGGACGGCCGCAGCGCTCGCCTTCGCGGTCAAGGTCGTCGAGAGCCGCGCGGCGGTCGATGCGACCGACGTCGAGGCCCTGCGCGCGGCCGGCTTCGACGACGAGGCGATCGTCGAGATCCTGGCCCATGTCGCGCTGAATCTCTTTACGAACTATGTCAACGTCGCCTTCGACGTGCCGGTCGACTTCCCAGGGGTGACGCTCTCGCGCACCGCCTGACGCCCCAGCCCGACGCCTTGCGGCGGCCGGACGCCCCACCGTCCGGCCGCCGTCGCCACCACCGCAGGAGAAACACCATGCCGTTGACCGCCGTCGCCATCCGCCACATCGCCTTCGAAGGGCTCGGGATCATCGAGCCGGTCCTGCGCCAAGCCGGCTGCACGCCGCAGATCCGCGACGCCGGCAGCGACGACCTGCGGGACATGGAGCCGCTGGCGCCCGACCTTCTCGTCGTGCTCGGCGGACCGATCGGGGCCTACGAGGATGACCGCTATCCGTTTCTCGCCGACGAACTGCGCCTTCTCGAACGGCGGCTCGCGGCCGGCCGGCCGACGCTCGGCGTCTGCCTGGGCGCGCAGTTGATGGCGCGGGCGCTCGGCGCGCGTGTCTATCCGGGACCGGCCAAGGAGATCGGCTGGGCGCCGCTCGCCCTCACGCCGGCCGGACGCGCCTCGCCGCTCGTCCATCTCGACGGCGCGGCCGTGCTGCATTGGCACGGCGACACCTTCGACCTGCCGGCCGGGGCCGAACGCCTCGCTTCGACGGAGCCGTGCATGAACCAGGCCTTCGCGCTGGGACGCAACGCGCTCGGCCTGCAATTTCACGGCGAGGTCGACGGGGCGGACATCGAGCGCTGGCTGATCGGCCATGCCTGCGAAATCGCCGCCGCCGGTCTGGATCCCCGCACGCTGCGGGCCGACAGCGGACGGCATGGGCCGGGGCTGCGCGAAGCGGGAGGCCGCCTCTTCGCCGACTGGCTCGCCGGCCTCGACCTGGGCTGAGTTGGCGCCGCCACACGCCGTCTCTATCGTTCGAGCCCTTCGGAGCGGTAAAAGCGGACCAGATCGCGCGCCGTTTCCAGCCGGATTTTCGGCAGGACGATGTGGTCGAACGTCTCCCGGTTGCGCCTGCGGTTTCCGGGGGTGATGACGGTGATGTGGCGGATCATCCCCCACTTCACGCTGTCGCGGGCGCCTTCAAGCCCGCCGCGGCGATCGCGCTCGAACCAGGACCGGCGCAGGTAGCGAAACAGGCTGGTTGGGGTGGAGACGTTGAGCATGATGACGCCCGTCGCCCGCTCCAGCCGCTGCGGCAGGCAGCGGGAATAGTTGCCGTCCATGACCCAGCCCGCGCCGGCGATCGCTGCGTCGTGCAGGGCGACGAACTCTTCCACCGGCCGGGGTTGCCAGTCGGTGTTCGGCCGGTGATAAAGCTGGTCGAGGTGGACCGGCGGCAGGCCGCGCGCGCGCCCGATCGCCACCGCCAGCGTGGACTTGCCGCTGTTCGACGGTCCCAGGATGCAGAGGCGGGGGCCGAGTTCATCGAGGGTCATGATATGGGGCGCGGATCCGGTCATGGGTCGGGCGGGACATGAAGACTCATGCCCCCCGCCCGATCCAGCGGAATCTGCGCGCCGGCTTCCGCCTCCCGTCAGGCCGGGACGCGAATCAGAAGGCGGAACGGAACAGGGTGCGGAAATCCTCCTCGCTGGTGTGGCGCGGATTCCAGCGGTTGTAGTCCGCCGCGAAGCTTCGCCGGGCCATCTCGTCGAGTTTATCCTCGGTCACGCCCACGTCGCGCAGGCGCGGCGGGATGGCGAGATCCGCGCAGAGAGTCCGCAAAGCGCCGACCGCCAGCTCCCCGGCCTCCGCCTCCGTCCGTCCGGCGACCTCCGCCCCGAGAATGGCCGCGATGCGCGCGTAGCGCTCCGGCTTGGCCGGGACGTTGAAGGCGGCGGCGGTGGGCAGGCACACCGCGTTGGCCAGCCCGTGCGGCACCGGGAACAGCGCCCCCACCGACATCGCCATGCAATGCACGTTGCCGAGCCCGGTGACGCCGAAGGACATCGCCGCCAGCGCCGAGCCGCACAGCATGTCGAGCGCCGCCGCCTCGTCGGTGCGGTCGGCGACGAAGCGGCGGATGCTGCCGGCGATCAGCGTCATCGCGTGCAGGTTCACCGCGTCGGAAAACGCGGTCGCCCGCTTGGACAGGTAGGATTCGAAGGCGTGGACGAAGGCGTCGATCCCGGCGTGGGCGGCGACGTGCGCCGGCATCGAGCCGACGGCGAGCGGGTCGAGGATGGCGACCTGCGCCGGCAGGAAGGCGGCGTGGCGGATCGCCATCTTGGTCTTGCGCGCGCTGTCGGTGATGACGCAGGCGCCCGACACCTCCGCCCCGGTGCCGGCGGTGGTGGGCACGGCGATCAGCGGCAATGGTGGCCGGGCGAACGCCTCGATGCCCTCGTAATCGGCGATGCGGCCGCCATTGGTCATCAGGATGCCGACCGCCTTCGCCACGTCGATGGTGCTGCCGCCGCCGATCGCCAGCAGCGCCTGCGCCTCCGACGCGCGGCAGAGGTCGAAGGCGGCGTGCACCGTCCGGTCGCCCGGTTCCGGCTCGATGCCGGTGAAGACCGACAGGGTGACACCGCTTTCGGCCAGGATGGCCCCGACCCGGTGGAAGATCGCGCTGTTCGCCAGCGCCGGATCGAGCAGCACGAACAGGCGCGTCGCCTTCCATTCGCCGAGCACGGCGGCGAGCTGTTCGTGGGCGCCGACACCGAAGACGATCCTGGTCGGGCAGGAGAAGGAGGACACGGCGGGAAAGGACATGGAAAAACCCTCGTGAAACGGAACGCTCAGGAGCGGCGCAGCGCGACGCGGGTGCAGATGTTCTTCACCTGCGTGTAGGACAGCAGGGCGTCGAGCCCCTTCTCCCGCCCGAAGCCGGACTTGCGGTAGCCGCCGAAGGGCAGTTCCACCCCGCCGCCGGCGCCGTAGCAGTTGATGAAGATCTGTCCGGCCTTGACGGTGCGGGCCAACCAGTTGGTGGTGCCGACGTCGCGCCCCCAGATGCCGGCGACCAGCCCGTAATCGGTGGAATTGGCAAGCGCCGCCGCCTCCTCGACCTCGTCGAAGGGCAGGATGGTCAGCACCGGGCCGAAGATCTCCTCGCGGTGGACGCGCATCTCCGGCCGGGCGCCGTCGAGCAGGGTCGGCGCCACGAAGTTGCCCTGGTCGAGATCGACACCCGGCAGCGGCGTGCCGCCGGTGATGACCTCGGCGCCCTCGTCGCGGCCGATGCGGATGTAGTCCAGCACCCTGCCCTGCTGGGCGCGGCTGACCAGCGCGCCGATGTCGGGGTTCTGCAAACCGGAGCCGACCGTCAGTTCGCGGCAGCGCGCCGCCAGACGCTCCACCAGTTCGCGGTGCACCGCGCGCTGCACCAGCACGCGCGAGCCGGCCGAGCAGGTCTGGCCGGAGTTGGGGAAGGCCGCCTTGATGAGCACCGGAACCGCCTCGTCGAGGTCGGCGTCGGCCAGCACGATGTTGGGCGACTTGCCGCCCAGTTCCAGCAGCACCGGGACGATGTTCTCCGCCGCCGCGCGCATCACCTGCGAGCCGGTCGCCACCGAGCCGGTGAAGACCACCAGATTGACGTCCGGGTGCGCCGCCAGCGCCGCCCCGGCCTCATGCCCCAGGCCGGGGACGACGTTGAGCACGCCGGCCGGCAGCCCCTCCTCGTGGCAGATACGGGTCAGCTCCAGAACGCTGAGGCACGCGAGTTCCGCCGGCTTCAGCACCACCGTGTTGCCGGTGGCGAGCGCCGGGGCGAGGCCGCGCGCGGCGATCTGCAACGGGTAGTTCCACGGCACGATCTGCGCCGTCACCCCCAGCGCCTCGCGCACCGTGAAGTCGTGGTAGTCGGGGCCGAGCGGGATGGAGGTGCCGAGAACCTTGTCGGCGACGCCGGCGTAATACTCGAAGAAGCGGGCGGCGGCGACCGCGTCGGCCTGCGCCTGGGCCAGCGGCTTGCCGGTGTCCTGGCTCTCGATGCGGGCGAGGCGGTCCTTCTCCTCCAGGATGCGGCGGGCGATGGCCGACAGCACGCGCCCGCGCTGCACCGGCACGCAGTCGGCCCAGCCCGGCAGGGCGGCGCGGGCGGCGCGCACCGCCTCGTCGATGTCGCCCGCTTCGCCGCGCGCGATGGTCGCCAGCACCGCGCCGTCGGCGGGGTCGAGAACCTCCAGCGTCCGGCCGGATTGCGCCGGGCGCCACGCGCCGTCGATGAAGCAGTCGTAGGAAGGCGTCGTCATGATGGGTATCCGAATCAGGAAGAGGGGAAGAGGCCGCCGGTCAGGCGGCGCGGTGGGCGAAGTCGCCGCCCAGATAGGCTTCGCGGATGCGCGGGTCGCGGCGCAGGGCGCCGGCGGCGCCCTCCAGCACCACCGACCCGCCTTCCAGCACATAGGCGCGATCGGCGATGGCCAGCGCCTGGTTGGCCATCTGCTCGACCAGCAGGATGGTCATGCCGTCGCCGCGCAGGCGGCCCAGAGTCTTGAAGATGTCGGCGGTGACGATCGGCGCCAGGCCCAGCGACGGCTCGTCGAGGATCAGCAGCGACGGCTCCGACATCAGGGCGCGGGCGATGGCGAGCATCTGCTGCTCGCCGCCGCTCAGCGTGCCGGCGATCTGCTCGCGCCGCTCGCGCAGCCGGGGGAACAGATCGTAGAAGCGGGCGATGTTGGCCTCGACCCGCTGCGGCTGCCGGCGCAGCAGATGGCCGCCGAGCAGCAGATTCTCGTGCACGGTCTGGTCGGTGAAGACCTGCCGGCCCTCGGGCGCCATGGCGATGCCCAGCGCCACCCGCTGCGGCGTGGTCAGCCCGCCGATGGGAGCGTCCTTGAACAGCACTTGGCCGGTGGCCGGGACGAGGCCGGTGATGCCGCGCAGCAGGCTGCTCTTGCCGGCGCCGTTGGCGCCGATCAGGGCGACGATCTCGCCCGCGCCGACCCGCATCGACACGCCGCGCAGCGCGCGGATCGGGCCGTAGGAGACGTTCAGGTCGGTGACGGTCAGCATGCGCGCTCCTCCTCCTTGCCGTCGGCCTCGCCGTCCGCCGGGGCTTCCTCGCGGCCGAGATAGGCTTCGATGACGCGGGGGTTGGTCTGGATGTCCCGCGGGGTGCCCTCGGCGATGACGACGCCCCGGTCAAGCACGACGATCTCGTCGGAGATCCCCATCACCAGCCCCATGTCGTGCTCCACCATCAGCACCGCGACGCCGAGCCGGCCGATGCGCTTGATGAGCTGGCCCAGTTCCGCCGTCTCGCGCGGGTTCAGGCCGGCGGCCGGCTCGTCGAGCAGCAGCAGCACCGGGTCGCCGGCCAGCGCGCGGGCCAGCTCAACCCGCCGTTGCAGGCCATAGGGAAGGCTGCCGGCCAGCGCCTGGGCGTGCTCGGCCAGCCCGACGAACTCCAGCACGGCGGCGGCCTTGGCGACGGCCTCTGCCTCGCGGCCGGTGGCGCCGATGCGGGCGTGGGCGCCGACCAGCACGTTGTCGAGCACCGTCATCGCCCCGAACAGGCGCAGGTTCTGGAAGGTGCGGGCGATGCCCCCGGCGGCGCGGGAATGGGGGCTGGCGCGGGTGATGTCCTCGCCGGCCAGCCGGATGCTGCCGGAATCCGCCGGGATGACGCCGGTCAGGATGTTGATGAGCGTGCTCTTGCCGGCGCCGTTCGGGCCGATCAGCGCGTGGACCCGGTGGGCGTGCAGCCGCAGCCCGACCTTGTCGGCCGTCACCACCCCGCCGAACGCCTTGCCGATACCGTGCATCTCCAGCAGCGGCCCGCCGGCCGGATCGTCCGTGGTCCGGCTCAGGGCCGGCGGCGCGCCGGCCACCGCCAGTCGGGCCATCGGTTCGGCAACCGCCTTGCGCGGCAGAAAGCGTCCGATGGTCCCGGCGACCCCGGTCGGCATCAGGTAGAGCGCGAACAGCAGCATCGAGCCGTAGATGAAATGCTGCACCGACGGCCATTGCGCCAGGAACACCTCGGTCGCCGTCAGAATGGCCGCCCCGGCGATGGGACCGTACAGGTTGCCTGCCCCGCCGAGCAGCACCAGCAACAGGATGAAGACCGACAGGTGGAAGGTCACGAAGTCGGAGTTGAAATACTGGTTCTGCTGGGCCACCAGCGCGCCGCCCAGCCCACACAGCGCGGCGGCCACGACGAAGGCCAGGATCTTGTAGCGGTAGACCGAGATGCCCGCGCACTCGGCGGCGATCTCGTCGCTCTGCAAGGCCAGCAGGGCGCGGCCGAACCGCCCGTTCAGCAGATGGCCGAGCAGCAGATGCGTCGCCACCGCCAGCACGATCACCAGCACCACCCAGTGGCGCAGCGCGAAGGGCTCGCCCTGGAACTCCAGGGGCGCGATGCCGTAGACGCCCTGCGCCCCGCCGAACAGGTCGGTCCACTCCGTCACCAGCTTCTCGACGACCAGCCCGAAGGCCAGCGTCACCAGGGCGAGGCTCGGCCCCTTGACCCGCAGCGACGGCAGGGCGATCAGCACGCCGACCCCGGCGGCGACGATGGGGGCGGCGGCCAGCGCCAGCACCGGCGAAACCTCCAGCCGGGTGGTCAGCAGCGCCACCGTATAGGCGCCGGCCGCGAACAGCCCGGCCTGCCCCAGCGATTTTTGTCCGGCGTAGCCGGCCAGCACGTTCATGCCGGAAGCGCAGAGGTAATACACGCCGGCCATGAAGGCGACGTAGAGGTGGAAGTCGTTGGTCAGCGTCAGGGCGAGCGCCACCAGCGCGGCGCCGACGCCCAGCGCCGGAACCGCGCGCAGGATCGCGGGGCGGAACGGCGCCGGCCGGGTTGCGGTCTCGGTCCTCATACCTTTTCCACCAGCTTGCGGCCGAACATCCCGTTGGGCGCCATGGCCAGCACCAGAATGACCAAGAGGAAGACCATGATTTCCCGCCATTGCGCGCTCCACAGGGCCGTGAGGGATTCGACCAGACCGATCAGAAGGCCGCCGGCCATGCAGCCGCGCGGATTGGTCAGGCCGCCGATGATGGCGGCGGAAAAGCCCTTCAGGGCGATGATGACCCCCATGAAGAGGGAGGCCGACAGGATCGGGGCGACCAGAACCCCGCTCAGTCCGGCAAGCGCGGAGCTGGCGAGGAAGGCCAGGGCCATGACGCGGGGCACGTCGATGCCCATCAGGGCGGCGGCGTCGCGGTTCAGCGCCACCGCCCGCATGCAGCGGCCGAGCGCCGTGCGGCGCATCGCGATGTCGAAGCCGCCGAGGATGGCGAAGGCCAGCGCCATCACCACCAGCTCCTGCGAGCGGAAGCCGACCTCGCCGACGCGGAACACCTCGTCGCCGAAGGGCGGCGCCAGCATCCGCGCCCCCAGCCCCCACAGCGACAGCGCCGCGCTTTGCAGGACGATGCCGAAGCCGATGGTGCTGACCACCCAGGACATGCCCGGCTTGCCGGCGAAGGGACGGATCGCCGCGAGATAGAGCGGCAGCCCCAGCACCCCCATCGCCAGCGCCGCGGCGACCGCCGCCAGCGCGTAGAACCAGACATAGCCGACGGCGTCGGCGCCGAGCGCCGCGGTGAGCACCCCCACCGTCCCCAGCCCGACGAAGGCCCCGACCGACACGAAATCGCCCTGCGCGAAGTTCAGCGTCCGGGTGGTGGTGTAGGTCAGGTTGAAGCCGAGGGCGATCAGGGCGTAGACGCTGCCCAGCGTCAGCCCGCCGATGATGGCTTGCAGCATGGTGTCAATTCCCGTCCCGATGGCCCCTGTCGCGATGCGCCGACCGCCTCACTTCTTGAAGTCCGCCGGTTGCAGCCCGTCGAGGACCGGGTCGTTGAAATCGACGACCTTGCCGTCCTTCCAGCGCGACCAGTGGTAGTCGGAGGCGGTCAGCCCCTCGTGCTGGGCGGTGGAGAAGGGCTTCTCGTAGGTCTTGACCATGCCGGCGACCGGCTTGTTCAGGGATTCCAGGGCGCCGCGCACCTCCTCGCCCTTCAGGCTGCCGGCCTGCTCGGCGGCGGCGGCCCACAGCAGCACCGTGTCGTAGGCCTGGCTCGCCGCCCAGAACATCGACGGGTTGGCCAGCTTCGGGCCGATCCGCTCGAACAGCGCCTTGGAGGCGTCCGACTTGCGCTCGCTCGACGTGGTGAGGAAGACCGGCCATTCCATCAGCTTCGGTCCGGCCACCTCGGGGAAGCCGCTGAAGGAGGCCGCCCAGGTGGTGAAGACCTTGGGGAAATAGTCAAGCTTCTCCATGCTGCGCACCAGATGGCCGAGCGGGGCGGCCTGCGCCCAGACCACCAGCGTGTCCACCCCGGCCGCCTTGGCCTTGGCAAGCTGCGAGGTCATGTCGGTGTCGCGCGCGTCGAACTTCTCGGTGGCGGCGGGCTTGATGCCGTGCAGGGCGGCGATCTGCTCCAGATCCTTCAGCCCGGCCTGCCCGTAGCCGGTGGTCTCGACGAAGAAGCCGACCGATTTCGCCTCGGGGTTCTTCTTGACGTAGGCCAGCAGGGCGGCGGCCTGCTCGCGATCGACCATCGAGACGCGGAACAGGTAATTGCCGCTGGCCGGTCCCTCGGTGATCGCCGTGCTCGACGCGCTGGAGACCAGCACCGGCATCTTCTTCTGGTTGGCGATGTGCTTCCAGGCCAGCGCATTGCCGGAGTTGGTCGGGCCGAAGACGACCGAGACCTTCTCGCGGTCGATCAGGTCGGTCATGTTCTGGATGGCCTTGGGCGGCTGGCCGAGATCGTCGCGGATCAGGAACTCCAGCGGCCGGCCGAGCACGCCGCCGCGCTTGTTGATGTCCTCCACGGCGGCACCGATGCCGAGCACGCCGATCTGCCCGGATTCCGCCGAGGGCGAGCCGGAGATGTCGCCGTTGTAGGCGATCTTCACCGGGTCTGCCGCCTGCGCCTGGATCGTCGCGGTCATGACGAGGCCGGCGGTGGCCGCCAGCAGGGTTTTCAAAAAGGGCGTCGTCATGGGCGTTCTCCTCCGTTTTGATTGTTTGGGTGCCGGTCGGGGGCCGGCAATTCGAGATCGGGCAGTTCGAGATCCAGCAGGGCCGAACTCATGCCCTTTCCGTGGGCGTCGAGCGCCAGCGAGCGGGTGACGCCGCCCCCCAGCGCCCCGGTCAGGACGAAATTCAGGGCGCCCAGCGCTGGCAGCTCGTAACGGGTGACCGTTCCGGTCACGATCCCGTCGAAATGCGCCGCGACGCGCGCGGCCGTCACATGCTCGGCCAGGAAGGGATAGTCGGCCTCGTCGAAGGCGATGACCGAGATGTTGGAGATGTTGCCCTTGTCGCCGGAGCGCGAATGGGCGATGTCCCGGAGCTTCACGGCTCACGCCTCCAGCAGGGTGAAGGTGGGGCGGACGGCGCTCTCCGGCAGCAGGGCGGAGGCGACGGCAACGATCTCGCGCGCCGACTTCCAGGCGCCGCCACCGCCGGCCGGTCCGTTGGTGTAGAGCGTCTCGACCTCGTTGCCGATCCGCGCGGCCTCCTCCAGCGTCGCCGTGCGGCCGGCGACCCGAAGGCGGACCTCATAGGGCGCGTGGCCGCGCGACAGCCGGTCGCCATGCAAGGCGTCCAGCCCGATCAGGTCGAACTGCATCTCGCTGGCCCGCACCCCGGTCAGCGCCAGCCGGTCGCGGACGATGTCCAGCGCCAGCCGCCCGCGCTCGACCGCGCCCGGCCCGGCGTAGGAGATCTGTCCCTCGCCGATGCAGCTGTCGACGTAGCCGATGGAGGTCTTCAGCAGGCCGGTCTTCGCCGACCCGCGCCCGCCGCCGACCCGCACGCGATCGGGGCCGTCCTGCGCGACATGGGCGCCGGAGAAGTCGGCGACCACGTCGGGCTGGTAGTAGCGGGCCGGGTCGTGGATCTCGTAGAGGAGCTGCTCCTTCACGGTGGCGGCACTGACCCGCCCGCCGGTGCCCGGCAGCTTGGTCACCAGCAGTTCGCCGTCGGCGCGGATCTCGCCGATGGGAAAGCCGAGCCGGGCGAGATCCGGCACGTCCTTCACCCCCGGATCGGCAAAATAGCCGCCGGTGACCTGCCCGGCGCATTCCAGAAGATGGCCGGCCATGGTGCCACGCCCCAGCGCGTCCCAGTCGTCGGCCGCCCAGCCGAACGCGTGGACCATCGGCCCGAGGAACAGCGCCGGGTCGGCGGCCCGGCCGGTGATCACCACGTCGGCCCCGGCGGCCAGCGCCTCGGCGATCGGAAAGGCGCCGATGTAGGCGTTGGCCGACAGCACGCGGTCGCCGAGCGAGCGCAGCGTGCCGCCCTCCTCCAGCGCCACGTCGGCGGCGCGGGCCGCCTCCAGCACGTCGTCGCCGGTGACGGCGGCGATCCGCAGGCCGTCGAGCCCGAGGCTGCGGGCGACGGCGCGGGTCGCGGCGGCGGCGGCGAGCGGGTTGGCCGCCCCCATGTTGGTGACGATGCGGACGCCGTTGCGCCGGCACGGCCCGAGCACCGCCCCCATACGGGTCGCCAGCAGCGGGTCGTAGCCGCCGTCGGGGTCGCGCCGCCGCACCTGCTGGGCCAGCGCGATGGTGCGCTCCGCGAGGCATTCGAACACGAGGTAGTCGAGGCCGCCCCGCTCGGCGAGTTCGATGGCCGGTTCGATCCGGTCGCCGGAATAGCCGGCGCCGGACCCGATCCTGATGCTGTGCATGAAGAACGGTCCTCAGAGCGGCGCGCGGCCGGACGCGGCGCAAGGCGTGATCGCCCCGGCGGCGCCCGCGATGAAAGCCGGCATGATGTCCCTCCCCCTTCGACGTTTCCGGTTCGCGCCCCGCCGGCCCGTTCGGCCGGCGGGGCGCCCCCTGTCGTTGCGCGGACTATCCTGGGCGGGATTGTTCTGTTAAACAATTGAATAGATTTAATCTCAGTAATAGAGATAAGCTATGGATCTCAGCTTGCGCCAAATCCGCGCCTTCCTCGCCGTGGCGCAGACCCACAGTTTCACGCGCGCCGCCGACCTGCTCCACGTCGCGCAACCGACCCTGACCGTGCAGATCCGCCGCCTGGAGGAGGCGCTGGACGTGAAGCTGTTCGACCGCAACACGCGCACGGTGAATCTGACCCGCGTCGGGCGCGAGCTGCTGCCGGTGTTCCAGCGCATGGTCCACGACCTGGATGCGGTGGTGGTCGACACCCACGAGATCGCCGCCAAACGCCGGGGAATCGTCCGCGTCGCGGCGCTGCCGACCGTCGCCGCCGGGGTGCTGCCGGACGCGATCCGCTCCTTCCGCGAACGCCACCCCGGCGCGTCCTTCGTTCTGAAGGACGTGATCGCCGGCCGCGTCCTCGCCCTCGTCCGTTCCGAAGAGGTCGATCTCGGTGTCATGGGCGGCGAGGTGAAAGGACAGGACATCGAGACGCTGCTGGAGGCCAGCGACCGGCTGCACGTCGTCTTCCCGAAGGACCATCCGGTCGCCGGCCTGCCGCGCGTGACCATCGCGACGCTGGCGGATCTGCCGCTCGTGCTGATGGACCCGGCAACCAGCGTGCGGGAAATTGTCGACGAGGCGTTCCTCAACGCCGGGCTGATCGCCAAGCCGGTGTGCGAGGCGACCTACATGATGACGGCGGTCGCCATGGTGCGCGCCGGACTGGGCCTGACCATCCTGCCGGGATCGGCCCGCGAGATCGGCGCGGAGCCCGGCCTGCGTTCCCGCCCCATCGACTCCGCCGGCTTCTCCCGCTCGGTGAGGATCATCCGCAAGGCCGGTCGCACCCTTCCTCCGCTCAGCGAGGCTTTCGCCGAGTATCTCCGCGCGGCGTTCGGGCCGGGCAGCGTTGTCCCTCACGCCCCCGGCGGCGTCCGTCGGGAGGATGGCCCTTGGCCCGTGGGCTGACTCAGCGTTGCGGCTCCGGCTCCTCCCAGGGAATCAGGCATTCGCGGATGGTCTCGGCCAGCAGGGCATAGGTGCTCTGGCGGGAGGACGAATTCCGCCAGACCATCATGATGTCACGGGTGGGGGCGCCCTTGGCCAGGGGACGCGCGACGACCAGCTTCTCGCGGAGGACGTCGGAGCGGACATACAGCGCCGGAAGAAGGGAGAGCCCCATTCCGGTCGCCACCATCTGGCGCAGGGTGTCCAGGGTGGTGCCGGCGTAGTCGCGGGCGTGAATCGCGCCCACGTCGCTGCAAAGCCTCGCGATCTGGTCATGAAGCCGGTGTCCGCGCTCCATGGTCAGAATGGTTTCTCCCGACAGATCCTCCGGGCTCACCGTTTCCCGGCTTGCCAGGCGGTGATCCGCGGGAAGCACCAGCTGCAAGGGTTCGCGGATCAGGCGGACCGCGGTGAAGTCCGCGTGGTTGGGATCGTCCGGCAGAAGCAGCACGTCATGAACGCCGTCGGACAGTTTTCTCGGCAGGACTTCCAGCCGATCCTCGCGCACGAAGATGCGCAGATGCGGGAAGGTCTCCCGCAAGGAGGGCATGGCCAGCGAGAGCACATAGGCACCCACGGTTTGCACCACCCCCATCTGAAGCGTTCCCTGAAGGGCGTCGGGATCGTCGCGGCGGGCGATCTCGCGAATGTCCTCCACCTCGGCCAGGATGTTTCGCGCGCGACGGGCGATCTCCGCGCCGACGGGAGTCAGGATGACGCGCGCGCGCGTCCGCTCGACCAGCCGGCTGCCCAGCCGCTCCTCAAGCTCCTTCAACTGCATGCTGAGCGTCGGCTGCGTCACGTGGCAGGCTTCCGCCGCCCTGCTGAAGCTCAGGGTGTCGGCAACGGCGACGAGATAGCGAAGCTGCTGGATGCGGGGCATGAAGGGACATTATAGATTTTATCTATAAGAGTAAACGAAGATATCGATTTTCCATTTTCATCCGGACGTGCTTTCTGGGGGGCGCGCGGCCGCTCCCTGCGGCTGACCGACAGTGCGAAGACGGCGTGTGCTGCGTGCGCCGGGTCAATCCCGATACGGAGACCTCGATCACCCCTGCCCGGAGAGCGCCCTCCCATGTCCGCCAATCAAACATCCAGGCCGCAACCTCGCGGTGTCCGCAGCCTTGCCCGCCAGTTTCTCGAGAATTCGTCCTCAGGCGGCATCGTCCTGATGGCCGCCACGGCGCTGGCCTTGTTCGTCGCCAATTCGCCGGCCGCCGGCTTGTATGCGGACAGCCTCGACACCCATGTCGGCGGCCTTTCCCTGCTGCACTGGATCAATGACGGGCTGATGGCCCTGTTCTTCCTCATGGTTGGGCTGGAGATCAAGCGCGAGACGATCGATGGGCAGCTTTCGACCTGGTCCGGGCGTGTCCTCCCCGGTTCGGCAGCCATCGGCGGCATGATCGTCCCGGCCCTGGTCTATCTCGCCTGCAATCTCGGCGTGGACGGCCGGCCCAGCGGATGGGCGATCCCGGCCGCAACCGACATCGCCTTCGCGCTTGGCGTCCTGTCCCTGCTCGGTCCACGCGTGCCGATGGCGCTCAAGGTGTTCCTGACGGCTCTGGCCATCATCGACGACCTTGGAGCGGTGCTCATCATCGCGGTGTTCTACACCGGAACCCTGGACGCCGCGGCGCTCAGTGCGGCCGGGCTGGTCATAGCGGCCCTGATCGGCCTGAACCGGTTCGGTGTGAAAGCCTTGTCGCCCTACCTTGCGCTGGGCGCCATTCTCTGGTTCCTCATCCTGCGGTCCGGCGTCCATGCGACCCTGGCGGGCGTCGTGCTGGCGTTGACCATCCCGCTGCGCCAGGCCCCCGCGGGCGCGGACGGTCCGGATTCCCCCCTTCACACGCTCGAGCACGCCCTTGCGCCGTGGGTGACGTTTGCCATCGTTCCGCTTTTCGGTTTTGCGAACGCCGGCGTCTCGTTCGCCGGAACGTCGGCCGCCTCGCTCGTCCAGCCCGTTCCGCTAGGCATCGCGCTCGGCCTTTTCCTCGGCAAGCAGGCCGGCGTCTTTGCCGCGACATGGGCGGTGATCCGTCTCGGATGGGCCACTCTGCCTCCGCACGCGACCTGGCGCCACGTCTACGGCGTCTCTCTCCTGTGCGGCATCGGCTTCACCATGAGCCTGTTCATCGGCCTGCTGGCCTTTCCGGACCAGCCGGCCCTGCAGAACGACCTGAAGCTTGGCGTCCTGCTGGGCTCCGTGGCATCCGCTCTCACCGGAGCGCTGCTCCTGCGGACGGCGCGACCGGAGATGGCGGCGGCACCGGTCGGCCGCTAGCTCGAAATCCATCCCCGGAGGGGGTGCGCGTGGTCGGCAGAGGATGACCGACCGCGCCCCCGTCCGCCATGCCCGCCATCGCGGACGGCGGATGCGGTTCTCAAACGGCGGGCGCCACAGCGGCGACGGCCGTCGAACCGCGCAGCACGCAACGGCCCGGCAGAACCACCTTGCGGACGGGACGCTGCGGCGCCTCCACCCGCTCGAACAACAGGCTGACCGCCGCACGGCCGATCTCGTCCACCGGCTGCTCGACCACCGTCAGGCCGGGTCCGACCAGTTCGGTCCACGGCTCGTTGTCGAAACCGGCGACGGCTAGGTCGCCGGGGGTCGACAGGCCGAGCCGCCGCATCGCCTTGATCACCCCCATCAGAAACAGGCTGTTGCTGGCCATGATGGCGTCCGGCCGCTCCGGTCCGGCAAGCCAGCGCATCACCGCCTCCTCCGCCGCGTCGGCGTTGGGCGGGATGAAGCGGGCGTTGGCCGGCAGCCCGCGCGCCGCCAGCGCGCCGCGATAGCCCTCGTGCCGCTCGATCCCGGTGGTGCTGGTGTTGCCGAACAGCCCGCCGATCCGCCGGTAGCCGCGGACGAACAGATGCTCCACCAGCGCGGCGGCGGCCTGCGCGTTGTCCAGCACCACGGAATCATGCAGCCCCGGCGGCCCGCTGCGGTCGATCAGCACCACGGGGAAATCCAGCCCCAGCCCGTCGATCCGCTCCAGCGTCGCCCGCGTCGGGGCGAAGATCAGGCCGGTGATGCGCTCCTCCTGCATCAGGCCGAGATAGAGCCGCTCGCGTTCGGGGTTCTCGTCGCTGTTGCACAGGATCACCCGCATGCCGGCGCGGTAGGCCTCCTCCTCCACCGCGCGGCCGACCGCGGTGAAGAACGGGTTGCGGATGTCGGAGACGACCAGACCGATGGTCTGCGAATGCTGCGACCGCAGCCGCCGGGCCGACAGGTTGGGCCGGTAGCCGGTGGCGCGAACCGCCTCCTCCACCCGCTTGCGCAGCGCCTCGCTGACCGGACCGCTGCCGAGAACCCGCGACACGGTGGCGACCGACACGCCGGCCGCCCGCGCCACGTCCTTGATGCCGACGGTCATCGGGCGCTCCGGTTGGGGCTGCTCCACGCAGAGTTCGGCAGACCCAGTGAAAACGTTTCCATTGCCATGGCTCCAAAATCACCTATTTGCTGACAGGGCACAAGCCCGTTTACGCCAGGGATTGTTTTGTTGCAACGCAGCAGCCATTGACAAGGTCAATGAAAACGTTTTCAGTGAAAACGTTTTCAGAACCCTGCTTTCTTTTGGTGCCGACCGGCGACGCCGCGACACGGCAAGAGACAAGAACAAAATCGGAGGAAGGACCGCCATGGCTCCCGACACGCTCAGCGTCCCCCTGCTCCCGGATCTGGTCCGGTTGGGCGCCACCCCCGCCGGCAAGGAGGAGGCGATCCGCGAGGCCGCCCAGCTCCTCGTCGCCGCCGGCTGCATCGACCCGGCCTACGTCGACAGCATGATCCGGCGCGAGGGGGTGGCGAACACCTTTCTCGGCCATGGCGTGGCCATCCCGCACGGCATGGTCGAGGACCGCGAGCTGGTGCGGCGCAACGGCATCGCCATCCTCCAGATCCCCCAGGGCGTGCGATGGAACGAGGAGCAGACCGCCCGGCTGGTGGTCGCCATCGCCGCGCGGTCGGATGCGCACATCACCGTGCTGCGTCGGCTGACCCGGCTGATGCAGGACGAGGAACGGCTGAACGCGCTGTTCATCGCCACCGACCCGGCCCTGCTGCTGGGCGCGATGTCGGAGGAAACGGCGGCCCCCGCCCCAGCCGGCCCGGCCGCCGATCTGGCCGAGCGCTTCGAATGGACGGTGGACTATCCGACTGGTCTGCACGCCCGCCCGGCCTCGGCCTGGGTCGAGGCCGCCCGCGCCGCCCCCGGCCGCGTCCAGATCCGTCATGGCGATCAGGTCGCCGACGCCAAGACGCTGGTGGCCCTGCTCCAACTTGGGCTGCGCATGGGCGACCGGGTGGTGGTCTCGGCCGACGGTGCCGAAGCGGCGACCACCGTCGCCCGCATGAAGGGCGTCATCACCCGCCTGACCGCCAAGGAACAGGCCGACGCGGCGGCGGCCGAACGCAAGGCCCGCGTCCCCGTCCAGGGCTGGATCCCGCCGACCGCCCTCCCCGCCATCGCCGGTGTGGGCGCCAGCCCCGGCCTCGCCATCGGGCCGGTGCATGTCGTGCTGACCGCGCCGCCGGCGGTTCCCGACCGTCCGGAATCACTGATCGACGGCGGCAACCGCCTGCACGAGGCGCTGGACCGCACCCGCCAGCAGTTGAAGGCCCTGGCCGACGACACCGCCCGTCGGCTGGGACCGGCGGAGGCCGGAATCTTCACCGCGCAGGCCGAACTGCTGAACGACACCGACCTCATCACCCGCACCTGCCAGTTGATGGTGGAGGGGCACGGCCCCGGCTGGTCCTGGCACGAGGCGGTCGAGAGCGGAGCGGCGGCGCTGGCGGCCCTGCCCAACCCGGTGCTGGCCGCCCGCGCCGCCGACCTGCGCGATGTCGGCCGCCGGGTGCTGGCCCGCATCGACCCGAGCCTGCGCGGCGGCACCCTGCACGACCTGCCGGACACGCCCTGCATCCTGATCGCCGACGACCTGTCGCCATCGGACACCGCCGGGTTGGACATGGCGCGGGTGATCGGGCTGGCGACCGCGCAAGGGGGCCCGACCTCGCACACCGCGATCCTGGCGCGCACGCTGGGGCTTCCGGCGATGGTGGCGGGAGGCGCGGCCCTGACGGGGCTCGCCAACGGCACGCCGGCCATCCTCGACGGCCAGTCCGGCCGCCTGTTCCTGAACCCGACCGAAGCCGACCTCGCCGCCGCCCATGGCTGGATCGAGGAGCAGCGCGTCCGCAAGGCCCTACAGGAGGAGCGGCGCGGCCTGCCCGCCCGCACCCGCGACGGCCACGCGGTGGAGATCGGCGCCAACGTCAACCGCCCGGATCAGGTGCCCGTCGCCCTCTCGCAAGGAGCCGAAGCGGTCGGACTGATGCGCACCGAGTTCCTGTTCCTGGAGCGCGGCGACGCACCAAGCGAGGACGAGCAGTTCGAAACCTACCGCGCCATGCTGGCGGCGCTGGACGGCCGTCCGCTGATCGTGCGCGCGCTCGACATCGGCGGCGACAAGCAGGTGCCGCACCTGCACCTGCCGCACGAGGAGAACCCGTTCCTCGGCGTGCGCGGCGCCCGTCTGCTGCTGCGCCAACCCGAGCTGCTGGAACCGCAGCTCCGCGCCCTCTACCGCGCCGCCAGGGAGGCCAAGCCCGGCGCGCTGTCGATCATGTTCCCGATGATCACCACATTGGCCGAGATCCAGGCGCTGCGCGCCGCCTGCGACCGCATCCGCGCCGAGCTGGACGCCCCGGCGGTGCCGCTCGGCATCATGGTGGAGGTGCCGGCCGCCGCCGTGATGGCCGACGCGCTGGCCCGCCATGTCGATTTCTTCTCCATCGGCACCAACGACCTGACGCAGTACGCGCTCGCGGTGGATCGCCAGCATCCCGAGCTGGCGGCCGAGGCTGACAGCCTGCATCCGGCCGTGCTTCGCCTGATCCGCATGACGGTGGAGGGTGCCGACCGGCACGGGCGCTGGGTCGGCGTCTGCGGCGGCATCGCCGGCGATCCCTTCGGCGCCGCCCTGCTGGCCGGGCTCGGGGTGCGCGAGCTGTCGATGACGCCGCGCGACATTCCCGGCGTGAAGGACCGGCTGCGCGACAGCAGCCTGACCGCGCTGCGGGACCTGGCTCGGCGTGCGCTCGATTGCGAGACCGCCGACGCGGTGCGCGCGCTGGATGCCGGAACGCCCGATGCCGGAACGGCGGGCGCGGAGGCGGCGTCATGAGCCCCCCCGTCCTGACGATCACGCTGCATCCGGCGATCGACCAGACCATCACGCTCGACGCCCTGCGACCGGGAACCGTCCACCGCGCGAGGGCGGTGCGCCACAATGCCGGAGGCAAGGGCGTGAACGTCGCGAGCTGCCTCGCCGACTGGGGCGTGCCGGTGATCGCCGGCGGGCTGCTCGGTGCCGACAACGCCGCCCCCTTCGACGCGCTGTTCCATGCCAAGGCCATCACCGACGGTTTTGTCCGGCTGGCGGGGGAGACGCGGACCAACATCAAGATCGCCGACCTTGCTTCAGCCGACACCACCGACATCAACCTGCCCGGCCCGACCGCCGACGCGGCGGCGCTGGAGCGCGTGCGGCGGACGCTGCACGACCTCGTGGCGCCGGGGGCGCTGGCTCTGCTGGCCGGAAGCCTGCCGAACGGACTCCCGGCGGACAGCTACGCCACGCTGGCGGCGGATCTGGCGTCCCTTGGCGCGCGCACGGTGCTCGACACCAGCGGCGCGCCGCTGACGGCCGCGCTCAAGGCCGCCGGCGGCACTCCGCTCCACTGCGTCAAGCCCAACCGCCACGAACTGGAGGAATGGGCCGGCGCGCCCCTGCCCGACCTCGACGATCTCCTCGCCGCCGCCCGCGACCTGCATCGGCGCGGAGTCGGGGTGGTGGTGGTGTCGCTGGGCGGCGAGGGCGCGCTGTTCGTATCGGGCGGCCGCGCCATCCGGGGACGGCTGCCGGCGATCGACCCGCTGAGCACGGTCGGGGCCGGCGACGCGATGGTCGCCGGCCTGATCGCCGGCTTCGCCGCCGGCAGCCCGCTGGAGGAGGTGGCGCGCCTGTCGATCGCCTTCGCGGTGGGCAAGCTCGGGCAGTTCGGCCCCAACCTGCCGGACAAGGCAACGGTGCGGGCGCTGGCTGCCCAAGTGGAACTCACGGACCTGTAACGAGGGGCGCTTCCAAGCCGCCCGGGAGGAAACACCATGGCGAACCTGCTGGCCGTGATCACGGCGGGCGATTTCAGCACCCAGGCCGTTCTCGCCGCCGAGGCCCTGCGCAAGGCGGCGGCCGATCTGGGGCATACCATCAAGGTCGAGCTGCGCAGCAGCCTCGGCATCCAGGCGCCGCTCGACACGGCTGCGATCCAGGGCGCCCAGAGCGTGTTGCTGGTCGGCGCCGGCGCGTTCGACGAGGAGCGCTTCGCCGGCCTGACGCGCACCGTCGCGGCGCTGGACGCCGTGCTGACCGACGCGCGGGCGGTTCTGGGCAGCGCTCTGGGCGGCGTCCCCGCCGCGGCGACGGTTGCGGCCGCACCGGCGACGCCGGCGTCGAAAAGGATCGTCGCCATCACCTCCTGCCCGACCGGCATCGCCCACACCTTCATGGCGGCCGAAGGCATCCAGCAGGCGGCCACGGCGCTGGGCCATCATGTGCGCGTCGAGACCCAGGGTTCGGTCGGCGCCCGCGACACGTTGAGCGAGGCCGAGATCCGTGACGCCGACGTGGTGCTGATCGCCGCCGACACCCAGGTCGATCTCGCCCGCTTCGCCGGCAAGCGTCTGTTCAAGAGCGGCACCAAGCCCGCCATCAACAACGGCAAGGCGCTGGTCGAGCGCGCGCTGACGGAAGCGACCGTCCATGGAGGCACTGAGGGCGCCGCCCATCTGGCCGACTCCGTCGCCGCCGGCAAGGCGGAGCGCGCGGCACAGCGCACCGGCCCGTACAAGCATCTGATGACCGGCGTGTCCTTCATGCTGCCCTTCGTGGTGACCGGCGGCTTGCTGATCGCGCTGGCCTTCGCGCTGGGCGGCATCTACGTCTATGAGGAGTCCAACGCCGGGACGCTGGGCTACGCGCTGTTCCAGATCGGCGCCAAATCGGCCTTTGCCCTGATGGTTCCGGCGCTGGCCGGCTACATCGCCTTCTCCATCGCCGACCGGCCCGGCATCGCCCCCGGAATGGTCGGTGGCATGCTGGCCGCCAGCCTCGGCGCCGGCTTCCTCGGCGGCATCGTCGCCGGCTTCATCGCTGGCTACGGCACCGCCTTCCTGAACCGTCACATCCGGCTTCACCGCAACCTGGAAGGGCTGAAGCCGGTGCTGATCCTGCCGCTGCTGGGCTCGTTGCTGACCGGGCTTCTGATGATCTACGTGGTCGGCGCGCCGGTCGCGCAGGCGCTGGCGTGGCTCAGCGACTGGCTGAAGAGCATGCAGGGCAGCAGCGCCATCCTGCTGGGCCTGCTGATCGGCGCGATGATGGCGTTCGACATGGGCGGTCCGGTCAACAAGGCGGCCTACGCCTTCTCCACCGGGCTCATCGCCAGCCAAATCTACACGCCGATGGCCGCCGCCATGGCCGCCGGAATGGTGCCCCCGCTGGGGCTGGCGCTGGCGACCAAGCTGTTCGCCGACCGCTTCACCCGCGAGGAGCGCGAGGCCGGCAACGCCGCCGCCGTGCTCGGCATCGCCTTCATCACCGAGGGCGCCATTCCCTTCGCCGCCCGCGACCCGTTCCGGGTGATCCCGGCGCTGGTGGCGGGGGCGGCGCTGACCGGCGCCATCTCCATGGGCATCGGGGCGGAGCTGAAGGTCCCGCATGGCGGGATCTTCGTGCTGCCGATCCCCAACGCGGTGACGCAGCTCGGCGGCTACATCGTGGCGCTGGTCGCCGGCACGCTGGTCACGGCAATCGCCCTGCGGCTGCTGAAGAAGCCGGTCACGGCGGTTCCGGCGGCCGGGAAGGCCGCGGCCTCACCGGCCTGACAGTGTGGAGGGATCGGGCCGCGCCCACGGCCATCGCTTGGCCGGTCCGCCCGGTCCCCGTCTCATGCCAGGGCTGAAAAGTTTTGACGCTTGGCCCTGGTATCAGCCATTCCGGTCCAGCGCCGCCAGCATCGCCTCGGCCTCGGCCAACTCCTGCCTGAGCCGAGCGATCCGCTTGACCAGTGCCGGCCGGTCGGAAGCCGGCGGGGCTCCGGCCCCCTGGACCCGCTTCTTGAAGGCTTTCGCTTCGATGCGAGTCAGCGTGGGCCGGATGTCGGGCTCCGCCGCGGCCAGTTCGTCTTCCGACAACGTGGCGATTTCATAGATGACCGAATCGGCCGGGGGCAGCCGCTCCAACGGAATGCGGCCGCTGTCGACAAACTCGGCCACGGTGCGCAGTTGTCGTGCACGCGACGGGCTGAATGGCAGTTCCGCCCTGACCATCGCCTCGAACTCGCCATGCTCCATTCTGGCCTTTGCCACCACCAGCCAGCGGCCGATCGCGAGAAAGTCGTCGCGGGCCCGCTCCCACAGCGCCTTGATCCGTTCGACGGTGTGGGAACGCGAATGGTAGGCGATCACCTCCTGCCGCCGCCCGTTCTCATCGTCCGCAAACAGACCGGCGTAACGGTCGGGAGCGGGGCGGGGCAGCTTGACCTTTCCGTCGAGTTTCACCGCGCCACCCCCAGAACATCGGCGACGAAGCGCCAGTTTTCCCACCAAAGCTCGGCGGTTTTGGCGCCGCGCAATTCCACCACGCCGATCCCGACGTCATAGGTCCGGTGGACCTCCGCCAGATCGGGGATCAGGGCGGGGGCGACCGTGACGCCAACGGAGAGGCCCCGATGCGCGGCTCCGGTTTCAACCTGCTTCGGCTTCACACCGTTCAACAGAACGGCCATCGGACGGGCGAACGCACGCACGGCCTTCAAGGTGTCCTTCAGGGAGTCCATTTCCTCCCCGCGGACGCCGGTCGGCAGCAGGATCAGATCCGCGGCTTCGATCAGCGCCTTGAGCGCCATCGGGTGGTCCTCCACCGAAGCCGGCGTATCGATGATCAACAAATCGATGTCGTCCATCGCTTCCGGAGCGCTGTCGATGTCCCGCAACGGCACCTCGAAGCTCTGGATCGACGGCAGCGTGTCCGGGCGACGCTCCAGCCATTTGCTCAATGTCCGTTGACGGTCAGCGTCGAGGACGGCCACGCGCAGACCGCTGAGGACAGCGGCGACAGCCATGTTCCGGGCTGTGGTTGTTTTGCCGGCACCGCCCTTCGGGCCGAGCACCAAAAGCTGCTTCATTCAAATCTCCGGTCAAGCGCGCCAAGCAAAGCGTTAACCGGTTAACGAACCGCTGCCGCGCCGAAAATCGCGCCGCCACCTTAGCGAAGGCTCGGCAACAGGGCAATTCGCCTGTTGCCCGGAGTTGAGATGGCGGCGCTTCCTTGGCGGCCCGCGACCTCCGGTTCAACCTGGACAAGGATATCCGCTGTTGGAAAGCGGAAACGGTGTTCGGAGAAGGTTGAACTGGAGGCACGTCATGCGAACGGAAGGCATCGCGCTGACTTCAGGCGGCGTGGAGGCCGCCGTCCGCCGGGTTATCCGTTCGACTGGTCGCGGATCAGGCGTCCAGCGTGCGCTTCGAGAAGACCCGCTCGAAGGCGGGCGGGCTGCCGCTGACCTGACTCCGGTCAGCTCTGTCTTCGGTCCAGGGTCAAGATGGAGCGGAGGCGGCCAACGCTATCGGCCCTGTCATCATCCTTCGTCGTGACGGTGGCGAAGGGGCAGGGACCGGGTGACACCAGTTTCACCACCCACCCATCGCCAGATGCCACGGATGGCCGCTATCGCAAGATACCACGTGGTGCTTTCTCCGGAACGGGAGATGGCGAGTGGTGCAGCACGACACCGTCGCCTTCAAGAGTGACTTTCGCGTCCGGATAGACCGCCAGCACGAACTTGAGGGATTCGATCAGGCGCGGCTTGAATTGGAACAGGTTCTTGTAGCCGGCACCGAACTGGGCGTAAAGCGCGCTCCAGGTGATCGGCATCGGCTTGCTGAGGCTGTGAAGCCGATAGGACAGCCACACATAGAGGTCGATGGCCATTGACCGGCTGGAGATCGATTTCAGGGCCGGTTCCCAGATCGGCACGGGATGCTCGCGCAGAGCCTTGAAGAAGCTTGCGCTGAGCCGGACCGTATCGACCCAGAGACGTGGTTGCGCGTCGTCGTCCTCGTAAAGCTGGATGCCGCCGTCGACGATGGATTCTTTCGAGAACTTGGCACCGCGACCGGCGTCCGGCCCATGCCAGCTGAAGGTCAGGTGGCATGCTGAGATGCGGTCGGCCTGATCACGCACGACCTTGTAGCTGCTGCCACCGATCGGCACGCCCATGCGGCTCATCCAGTCGCGCATGGAACCGCCGAGTTCGACCTCCGGACAGCCCGTCTGGATGGCGCGGGTTTGCAGGTAGAGCATGATCAGCCGCGCGCGGCTGCCGTATGGCACGCCGAACTGCTTGAATCCTCCCCGCCCGTCGGGAAGCGAACCGGGTTCGATCAGCAGGGAGACGTTGTGTCCTTGCCGTTCCCATTTGGCGCTGTCGCCGAGGGCCTTGTGCGGCAGGGCGGTCAGGCAGAATCCCGAATAGGTGATGTTGAACGCCGAACTTGGATTCGCCAGAATCTCGGCGGCAAGATCAACCAGCCGGCGATCCTCCTCGGGAACCAGCTCCCGCGCTGCTTCCCTGCCGTGCTCACGAACAAGTTGATGGATCGTGCCCATGAGTTCTCCCAGCGCAAACTGACCGACATCATCGGGAGTGACGCGCAGAAAAGCAATTTGGCATCTTGCGATGTGGCTAGTAGTTCCCTGTTTTGAGAGTCTTTATTTGATTCATCGCAGGATGCCATGGGAAAAGCCGAGTCGCGCCGAGTCGTTCATCGCAGGATGCCAGGGGAAAATCACAGGATGCCAAACGGCGTCTGTGGATGACTCGGGAGAGTCGGTCGCTATCGCAAGATGCCACAGCCGAATCGACCCGAATCACTTGAGGCTGATATCGCAAGATGCCACGGCATCCGGGCCAGGTTTGGGTACTGGCAGCTTCATGCAGGCTCTTTCCTGGCAGCGGCCTGACACGGGGCATCCGGGATGGTCATCGCAAGATGCCAAGGCGGGTGATCAGCCATCGCAAGATGCCACGGCGGCGCTTCCATCATCGCAAGATGCCACGCCATCCGCCTTCTGGATCCGCGGCTCGCCGCTCGATGCGCTTGGCCCATCGGCAATGGTTGGCGAGGCGTCGCGAAGGGCCGGAATCGCCGGCGAAGGGAAGAAAGGGGGCCCCCCTTCGAGGTGATGGCGTGCCTTGGGCCATCCACGAACTGCCAGGAGGGGGCGGGCCGCCGACCCACGGGCCGGCGGCGGGTTTTACGGTTCCAAGGCCAAGCGCACATGCCGTTTGCGTCCGGCCGACAGGACGCCGTCCGTCGCGACGACCAGCGTCTCGTCCGTGACCGTCTCGCCGTCCAGCCGTGCCCCGCCCTCGCGGATCAGGCGCCGGGCAGCGCCTCTGGAATCGCACAGGCCGGCGGTAACCAGCGCCTCGACCAGCGGAACGCCGGCGGGGTAGGCGTCCCGACGCAGAACCAGCCGCGGCAACCCGTCGCCGCTTGGCGCGAAGGGGGAGCCGGCGGACGCGGCGGCGCGCTCCGCCTCGCCGGCGCCGTGGCACAGCCGGGTCGCCGCGGTCGCCAGCACGATCTTCGCCTCGTTGATCTCGGCGCCCTGAAGTCTTTCCAGCCGACCGATCTCGTCGAGCGGCAGTTCGGTGAACAGCCGCAGGAAGCGCCCGACGTCGGCGTCCTCCGTGTTGCGCCAGAACTGCCAGAAATCGAAGGGTGAGCGTGCATCCGCGTTCAGCCACACCGCTCCGCCCGCTGTCTTGCCCATCTTGACGCCCGACGCGGTGGTCAGCAGCGGCGTGGTCAGGCCGAACAGCTCGCGCCGCTCGACCCGGCGGGCCAGCTCGACCCCGTTGATGATGTTGCCCCACTGGTCCGACCCGCCCATCTGCAACAGGCAGCCGTGGCGCCGTGCCAGCTCCAGGAAATCGTAGGCCTGGAGAATCATGTAGTTGAACTCCAGGAAGGTCAGCGGCTGCTCACGCTCCATGCGCTGCTTGACGGATTCGAAGCTCAGCATGCGGTTGATGGTGAAGTGCCGGCCGATGTCGCGCAGGAACGGCACGTAATCCAGGCCGTCCAGCCAGTCGGCGTTGTCCACCATGCGGGCCGCCGTCGCTCCCTCGCCGAAGGCCAGATACTGGCCGAACACGCGGCGCAGCCCGGCGGCGTTCAAGGATATCCGGTCGTCGTCCAGCATCGGCCGGCTGGTGTCGCGGAAGCTGGGATCGCCGATCTTGGTGGTGCCGCCGCCGATCAGGACGATGGGGCGGTTGCCGGTTTTCTGGAGCCAGCGCAGGGCCATGATCGACAACAGATGCCCGACATGCAGGCTGCCCGCCGTGGCGTCGAAGCCGACATAGGCGGTCAGCACCCCGCCGGGCGCGGCATCGGCCAACCCGGACAGGTCGGCGGCCGGGTCGCTGCATTGGTGAAGAAAGCCGCGCTCGCGCAGGATATGGAGAAAGTCGGCGGCGTTGGAACGGGTGCTCATGGCGGATAGTCTCGACGGTTGGACCGCGCCTTCCGGAGACTGTCTCTTTTCTCGTGAGAACCATGGCCGCCGGAATGCGGCGGCATGGTTTCGGGTATGACCGATCGACGCCGCGCTATGCGAGCGGCGGATAATAAGCCGTAACGGTGAGGGCGATGCGGTCGGTCATGGCGGTCTCCTACACCGGGCCGCGGAAAAGATCCACCCTTTCGTGGCGCGCCGCCGCGCCGGCCCGGGTCGTGGCGGCGGAGCGGCCGGTAGCCGCTCCGCCAAGTCCCGGTTACTTCTGGGCCACCATCTCGGGCCGGCCGTTGCTCCAGACATACATGACGTAGTTCGGCTTGGTGATGTCGCCCTTCTTGTCGAACTCCACCGGGCCGACCACCGTGTCGTAGCTGCCGGCGTGCAGGGCCGCCGCCAGCTTGCCGCCGTCGACGCTGCCGGCCTTCTGAAGGCCCTGGGCGATGGTCTGGACCGCCGCGTAGCTGTAGAAGGCGAAGTTGCCCGGCTCGGGCAGGCCGGCGGCCTTGAAGGAGGCGATCAGCTCCTTCGCCCTGGGATCGCTGGCGGCCGACGCGCTGTCGGTGTAGAGCGTGCCCTCGCCGGCGGCGCCGGTGATCGCCCAATATTCCTGGTTGTTCAGGCCGTCGCCGGCGATGAACTGGGGCTTCAGCCCCTGCTCCTGCGCCTGGCGCACGATCAGGCCCAGCTCGGGGTGGTAGCCGCCGTAATAGACCGCATCGACCGACTTGCCCTTCAGGCTGGTGATGAGGGCGGAGAAGTCACGCTCGCCGGCGGTGACCGATCCGCGGTAGGCGATCGTGCCGCCCGCCTTTTCCAGCGTCTGGGCCACGACGTCGGCCAGCCCCTTGCCGTACGCCTGCTTGTCGTCGAGGACCGCGATGTTCTTGCCCTTGAAGGCCTGGGCCAGATAGTTGCCGGCCACAACGCCCTGCTGGTCGTCGCGACCGCAGACGCGGAAGATGTTCGGGTGGCCCTTGGCGGTCAGCAGCGGGTTGGTGGCGGTCGGGCTGACCATCACGATGCCCTCTTCCTGATAGACGTCCGCCGCCGGGATGCTGGCGCCCGAGCAGAGATGGCCGACCACCGCCGCGACCTTGTCGCGCACGAACTGGTTGGCGACGGCGACCGCCTGGCGCGGATCGCAGGCATCGTCGCCCACCTTCAGAACCAGCTTCTGGCCCAGCACGCCGCCCTTGGCGTTGATGTCGGCGATCGCCTGCCTGGCGCCGTACACCGACTGTTCACCCAGCGCCGCCACCGGACCGGTGGTCGCCGTGCCGAGGCCGATGACGATGTCCGCCTGCGCCGTGCCGAGGCCGGCCAGAAGCGCCGTCGCGCTGACGAAGGAAATGGCGGTGAGACGCATGGTGATTCTCCCAAGATATTATGTGCCCGACCCTTGTCCTCCGGGCCGCAGCGTGGTCCATTTCTGACCGAAGCGGCAGGCATTTGAAAGCGCGATCATGGGTTTCGGCGACCCTCCGGCCGGTCCCACGGCCACCCGCAGGACGAAAGGATCACGCGCCGTCGGCCCGCCGGGGAGAGGATGCGGCGGAACGACGCGCGATGAGCGGGATGGCGTGTCAGATGGCCTGACCGCCCGACACCTCGATGCGCTGGGCGTTGATCCAGCGGTTGTCCTCGCCCAGCAGGCTGGCGATCATCGGCCCGATGTCGTCGGGCACGCCCACGCGGCCCAGCGCGGTCATGCCGGCGAAGACCGCGTTGAGGTCCGGCGTGTCGCGCACCGCACCTCCGAGAAAATCGGTCTCGATCGCTCCCGGCGCCACCGTGTTGACGGCGATGCCGCGCGGCCCCAGCTCCTTGGCGAGATAGAGGCTCAGAACCTCGACGGCGCCCTTCACCGCCGCGTAGGCCGCGAAACCCGGATAGGAAACGCGCGTCAAGCCGGAAGAGATGTTCACGATGCGCCCGCCGTCGGCGAGCAGGGGCAGCAGCGTCTGCGTCAGGAAGAAGACGCCCTTGAAGTGGACGTCGACCAGCCGGTCGAACTGCGCTTCGGTCGTCCCGCTGATCGGTGCCATGTCGCCATGGCCGGCGTTGTTGACGAGATGGTCGAAGGTCGGGCGTTGCCAGTTCTCGTCGAGCGCGGCACGCAGCCGGCTGGAGAAGGACGCGAACCCGTCCACGGCGCCGGTGTCGAGTTGAAGGGCGACGGCCCGGCGGCCCATGGCCAGAATCTCGGAAACCACCGCCTCGGCCTCGTCGGCGCGGCTGCGATGGGTGACGACGACATCGCCGCCGCGCCGGGCGATGGCAAGGGCGGTGTTGCGGCCCAGGCCGCGGCTGGACCCGGTAACGAGGGTGATCTTGGTCATGGCCTTGCTCCTTCCTGGTGAAGCCACTTGCTGGCCGGTCCGGTATCGCCCGGCCGGGCCCGCGCGTGTTGCCGGATGCTCCGTGCTTCTTGCCTGATCCTCCATATCCGCTTCGCAGGAGGGCGTGGGGCGCCTATGATCGCCGCATGACCAGCTTGCTCGATGCCGTTCGCCGCCACGCCGATGCCCACGCCGACCGGGACGGGATCGCCCGGACCGCCATCGCGGGACTCACGACGATCCGGGCGCTGGGCCCGACCGATCTGGTCTACGCGATCTCGCGTCCGCTGGTGGCGCTGGTGGTGCAGGGGGCCAAGCGCGTGACGATGGGCGTCCACGGCTTCGACTTCGCGGCGGGGGAGTCCCTGCTCGTGGCGGCGGACGTGCCGACGGTCAGCCAGATCACGCGGGCGAGCCCGGCGGCGCCCTATTACTCGTTGGTGCTCGAACTCGACCCGGCCATCATCGCCGAACTGTGCGGCGCCATGACGCCGGAGGCCGGAACCGACGCCGCGCCCGTGCGCGTCGATCCGACCGAAGCCGAGGTCGCGGACGCCGCGTCGCGGCTGATGCACCTGTTCGACCGGCCGGACTCGCTTCCCGTGCTGGGCAAGCCGATGGTGCGCGAACTGCACTATTGGCTTCTGGCGGGCCGCCATGGTCCGACGATCCGGCGGTTGGGATGGCCCGGGGAGCAGGGCCAACGCATCGCCCGCGCCGTCGCCCTTCTGCGCAGCGACTTCGCCAAGCCCCTGCGGGTCGAGCAGCTCGCGGCGCTGGCCGGCATGAGCCCGTCCTCCTTCCACAAGCATTTCCGGGCGGTGACGACGCTGTCGCCCCTGCAATTCCAGAAGCAGCTTCGTCTGATCGAGGCGCGCCGGCTGATGCTGGCGGAAGGCCGCCCCGCCAGCCACGCCGCCTTCGAGGTGGGCTACGAGAGCGTCCCGCAATTCACCAGGGAGTATGGACGGCTGTTCGGCCGGCCGCCGGTGCGCGACGTCAGGGCGGCGAAGGAAGGCGGTCTGGCCGCCTGAAGGATTTCCGAAGAGGGTGTCCCCGTCAGAGGTCGGTGAACCCCGCCTCCTCGCGGTCCTCCGCCCCCAGCCGGACGAACTGGTCGAGCAGCCAGGAGGCGGCCGGGCCGGGCGGGGCGTCGCGCCGCCAGATCCCGGCGAAGCGGTAGGTGCCGCCGGGATGGTCGGGCATCGCGAGCCTCACCAGCGTGCCGGCCACGAGATCCGGTTCGATCATCGGCAGCGGCATGTTGCCCCAGCCGATCCCCTCGCGCAGCAGGGCGTGCTTGGCGCCCAGGTCGGCGAGCCTCCAGGTGCGGGCGCTCATCACCGAATAATCCTGCCCCTCTGTGAAGCGCGACCGGTCGGTGAGGACGAGCTGGACATGGTCGCGACCGGCACCGGGCGGAATGCGCTCCATGCGCCCCAGCGGATGGTCGGGCGCCGCGACCGGGACCATCGGCACCGAGCCGGCGGCCATGCAGTCCAGCCCCTGCACCCCGGCGGCGAGCGGTCCGGAGAGGCCGACGACCGCCCGGCGGTCGAGCACCAGCGCCGTCACGGCCCCCAGCGCCTCGGCGTGCAGGCGGAGCGAGACCGTCGGGTATTCCCGCGCGAAGGCCCGCAGCACCCGCCCCAGCCGCGCGGCCGGCAGCATCACGTCGACGGCGAGATCGACCTCCGCCTCCAGCCCGTCGAGCAGCCCCTTGACCTTGGCCCGCAGGCCGTCGATCCCCTGCGCGATGGCGCGCGCCTCGGCGAGCAGGGCGCGTCCGGCGGTGGTCAGGGTCGGTTTGCGCGACCCCTCCCGCTCGAACAGCGGCAGGCCGAGCTGGGCCTCCAGGTTGGCGATGCCGTAGCTGATGACGGAGACGGCGCGGTTCAGCCGCCGTCCGGCACCGGCGAAGCTGCCGGCGTCGACGACCGCGAGGAAGATGCGGAGCTGGTCGAAGCTTGGGGTTCCGGGGGTGCTCATCGCTCAACTCCGCTCATCGTTCAACTTCATCGAACATCTTGTCGTGTTTTATGCGGCTGAACCTGAACGGCGGCAACCGATACAGTCTCTCCAACGAAACACGCCGGCCGCGCCCAACCGATGGCCCCCGGCATTCCCAAGGAGACCGACCATGATCGAGCTTCGTCCCTTCGCCCGGCTCGGCGGTGAGAACCATGGCTGGCTGGATGCCAAGCACCATTTCTCCTTCGCCAACTACTACGATCCCAAGCGGATGGGCTGGGGCAACCTGCGGGTCTGGAACGACGACACCATCGCACCCCACACCGGCTTCCCGCCGCACCCCCACCGCGACATGGAGATCATCACCTACGTCCGCGAAGGGGCCATCACCCACGAGGACAATCTCGGCAACAAGGGCCGCACCGAGGCGGGCGACGTGCAGGTGATGTCGGCCGGCACCGGCATCGCCCATTCGGAATACAACCGGGAGGACGTGACCACCCGCATCTTCCAGATCTGGATCCTGCCGACGCGGACCGGCGAGAAGCCGGGCTGGGGCGCCAAACCCTTCCCCAAGGGCGAGCGCGGCGGGCGCTTCGTGACGCTGGCCTCGGGCTACGCCGACGACGGCGACGCGCTGCCGATCCGCACCGACGCCCGCGTGGTGGGGGCGACGCTGAAGGCGGGCGAGACGGCGGAGTATGCGCTGGGCTCGGATCGCCGCGCCTACCTCGTGCCCGCCACCGGCGCGGTCGAGATCGACGGGGTGCGGGTGAACGCCCGCGACGGCGCGGCGATCTCGGACGTCGAGCGCTTCACGGTGACGGCGATCGAGGACAGCGAGCTGGTCCTGGTGGACGCCGCCTGACGCGGTCCTCGCCCTTTATCCGGCGAGGGAACTCCCGCACCCCGCTTCCTGTTCAGGCGGCGGGGTGCCGTGGGGCGGTGTGGTCGTCCGGCCGGCGCCCGTGGCCAGGGAGCACCGGCGGATGCGTTTCATCATCAATGGGCAATCGGTCGAGCGGGCGCTGGACGTGCGCACCTCGCTGCTCGATCTGCTGCGCGACCATCTCCACCTCACCGGAACCAAGAAGGGGTGCAACCAGGGCGCCTGCGGCGCCTGCACCGTCCTGGTCGAGGGCGAGCGGATCAACGCCTGCCTCGCGCTGGCCGTGCAGTACCAGGAGCGGCCGATCATCACGATCGAGGGGCTGGGCGAAGAGGTGGCGCTCCATCCGTTGCAGCGGTCCTTCATCGAGCATGACGGCTTCCAGTGCGGCTACTGCACCCCCGGCCAGATCTGCTCGGCGGTCGGCATGATGGCGGAGGCCGCACGCGGCGTGCCGAGCGCCGTCACCGGGGATCTGGATGGAGACTCCGTCGATCTGACCCACGACGAGCTGCGCGAGCGGATGAGCGGCAACCTGTGCCGCTGCGGCGCCCACAACGGCATCATCGAGGCGATCCAGGCGGCCATGGCCCCCGCCCCGGCGCAAGCCGCTCCGGTGCGGGAGGACGCGCGATGAACCCGTTCGACTACGCCCGCGCCGCCGACCCGGCGGAGGCGGTCCGTCTTGCCGGCGCGCGTCCGAACACCAAGTTTCTCGGCGGCGGGACCAACCTCGTCGACCTGATGCGCGAGACGATCGAAAAGCCGGACTCGCTGGTCGACGTCGCCGGCCTGCCCCGGCGGATCGAGGTGCTGGCGGATGGCGGCATCCTGATCGGGGCGGCCGCGCGGAACACCGCCGTCGCCGCCGATCCCGCGGTGCGCAGGCGCTTTCCGATGCTGGCCCGTGCCATTCTGGCCGGTGCCTCCAGCCAGATCCGCAACATGGCGACGGTTGGCGGGAACATCATGCAGCGCACGCGCTGCTGCTACTTCTACGACGATGCGGCGCGCTGCAACAAGCGCGTCCCTGGCGCCGGCTGCGACGCGGTCGGCGGCTTCAACCGCATGCACGCCATTCTCGGCGCGTCGCCGGCCTGCGTCGCCACCCACCCGTCCGACCTGTGCGTGGCGCTGGCGGCCCTCGACGCCGTCGTCCATGTCGAGGGCCCGACGGGCGGGCGGACCCTGCGCTTCGTCGATTTCCACCGCCTGCCGGGCGACCGGCCCGACATCGAGACCGAACTGGCGGCCGACGAGCTGATCACGGCGGTGGAACTGCCGCCGCTGTCCGCCGCCGCGCGCTCGACCTACCGCAAGGTGCGCGACCGGTCCAGCTACGCCTTCGCGCTCGTCTCGATCGCGGCGGCGCTCGACGTCGCCGCCGACGGCACGGTCGGCGCCGTCCGGCTGGCGCTGGGGGGCGTGGCGCACAAGCCCTGGCGGGCGGCGAAGGCCGAAGCCACCCTGCGCGGCGCTCCGGCGACCGAAGCCAGCTTCCGCGCGGCGGCCGAGGCCGAACTGATGGACGCCGTCGGGCTGCCCGGCAACGCCTTCAAGATCGAACTGGCCAAACGGACCATCGTCGCCACCCTCGCGGGTCTGGTCCGGGGAGAGCGGTCATGAGCCTCATTCGCGATGCCATCGACGCGGTCCGCCGTCTGGTGCCCGAGACGCTGCCCGGAGCCTTGCCGTCCGAAGCGCCGCCCGATCCCCTGATCGACGCGCGCCGCGTGATCGGCACGCCGCTGTCGCGGGTCGACGGCCCGCTCAAGGTGGCCGGCAAGGCCCGCTTTGCCGCCGAGGTGCCGCTCGACGGCCTCGTGTACGCGGCGTTGCGCTACAGCGCCGTCGCGCGCGGCCGCATCGCCGCGCTCGACACCGCCGAGGCCGAGGCGGCGCCCGGCGTCCTGCTGGTGATGACCCACCGCAACGCGCCGCGACTCTCGCCGCCGCCGCTGATGATGGCCGACCCGCGCGGCGCGGCGGCCAGCAATCTGCCGGTGATGCAGGACGCGACGATCCGCTGGAACGGCGAGCCGGTCGCCCTGGTGGTGGCGGGGACGCAGGAACAGGCGGAGCACGCGGCCTCGCTGATCCGCATCGATTACGAAGCCGAGGCGGCGGCCGTGTCCTTCGAGGCTGCCAAGCCGCACGCCACACCGCCGGATGACATCCTGGGCGAGCCGACGACCATCAAGGTCGGCGATGCCGAGGCGGCCGTCGCCGGGGCGGCCTTCCGCGTCGACCGGACCTACCGCACGCCGCGCCACAACCATTGCGCCATCGAGCCGCACGCCGTCACCGTCGCCTGGGAGGGGGACGCGCTCACCATCCACGACGCGACCCAGATGGTGCATCTGACCCGCTCGACCATGGCGGCGGTGTTCGGCATCGCCGAGGAACAGATCCGGGTCCTGTCGCCCTTCGTCGGCGGCGGCTTCGGCAACAAGGCGGTGTGGAACCACCACATCCTCGCCGCGGCGGCGGCCCGGATGGTGAACCGTCCGGTCCGCCTGGCGCTGTCGCGCGAGGGCGTGTTCCGCGCCACCGGCGGCCGGACCTTGACCGAACAGCGCGTGGCGCTCGGCGCCAAGGCGGACGGCACGCTCGCCGGGCTGATCCACTCGGGCGTCACCGGCGTCACCAGCCACAACCAGTGCCCGGAGCAGTTCAGCTTTCCGGCCCGCCACCTCTACGCCGCCGACTCCTTCCTGATCACCCAGTCGGCGGTCGAACTCGACATGGTCGCCAACACCTTCATGCGGGCACCGGGTGAATCGATCGGAACCTTCGCGCTGGAATCGGCGATCGACGAACTGGCGGAGACGATGGGGCTCGACCCGGTCGAGCTGCGCCGCCGGCTGGAACCGGAGCGGGACCCGACCTCCGGCCTCGCCTTTTCGTCGCGGCATCTGGTGGAGGCCTACCGGCGCGGCGCCGAACGCTTCGGCTGGGACCGGCGCAACCCGACCCCGCGCGCGCGGCGCGACGGCGACTGGCTGATCGGGCAGGGGGTGGCGACCGCCACCTACCCCTATTACCGGATGCCGGGCGGCGAGGCGCGCATCCGCCTGATGGCGGACGGCCGGGCCGTCGTCCAGATGGCGGCGCACGAGATGGGCATGGGGACGGCGACCGTCCAGGCGCAGCAGGCGGCCGAGCGGCTCGGCCTGCCGGTCGAGCGCGTCACCTTCGAGTATGGCGACAGCGCGCTGCCGCGCGGGACGCTGGCCGGCGGCTCGTCGCAGAGCGCCTCGATCGCCGCCGCCGTCGCTGCCGCCCAGGCGGTGCTGGTCGAACAGTTGCTGCGGCTGGCCGGCAACGATTCGCCGCTGGCGGGGCTGAAGCCGGCCGAGGTGGAGGCGCGCGACGGCGGGCTCCGCCACCGCGACGACCCGCAGCGCGGCGAAAGCTACGCCTCGATCCTGCGACGAGCCGGTCAAGGCGAACTGGTGGCCGAGGCGGCGGCCCCGCCGCCGGCCGAGACGCAGGCCTATTCGATGCATTCCTACGGGGCGCAGTTCTGCGAGCTGCGGGTCAACGCCGTGACCGGCGAGACGCGGGTGACGCGCTGGGTCGGCTCCTTCGACACCGGCCGGATCCTCAACCCCAAGACGGCGGCCAGCCAGTTCCGCGGCGGCATCATCATGGGGCTCGGGCTGGCGCTCACCGAGGAGACGCTGTTCGACGAGCGGACCGGCCGCATCATGAATCCGTCGCTCGCCGACTATCATGTGCCGGTCCATCTCGACGTTCCGGAGATCGACGTGATCTGGAACGACATCCCCGATCCGCACAGCCCGCTGGGGCTGCACGGCATCGGCGAGATCGGCATCACCGGCGTCGGCGCCGCCGTGGCCAACGCCGTCTACAACGCGACCGGCATCCGTGTCCGCGAACTGCCGATCACGCTCGACAAGCTGCTGTGACGCGGATGCCCTGACGTGGAGGGGAGGGGTTACTTGACCAGGGGGCAGCCGCCCTTGTCGAGCGGGCGGTAGGCTTTGTCACCCGGGATGGTGCTCAGCACCTTGGTGTAGTCCCACGGCGCCTTGGATTCGGCCGGGGACTTCACCTGCATCAGGTACATGTCGTGCACCATGCGGCCGTCGGCGCGCAGCGTGCCGCCCTTGGCGAAGGCGTCGTTGACCGGCGTCTCGCGCATCTTCGCCATCACCGTCTTGGCCTCGTCGCTGCCGGTCGCCTCGATGGCCTTCAGGTAGTGGCGGACGGCCGAGTAGTTGCCGGTCTGGATCATGCTGGGCATCCGGCCGGTCCGCGCCGTGTAGGCCTTGGCGAAGGCCCGGCTGTCGTCGTCGCGCTCGGGATTCCACCCGTCCATCAGCACCAGCCCCTGGGCGGCAGGCAGCCCCAGCGAATGGATGTCGGTCGGGAACATCAGCAGGCTGGCCAGGGTCTGGCCGCCCTGGGGGATGCCGAACTCCTGCGCCTGCTTGATCGAGTTGGCGGTGTCGGCCCCGGCGTTGGCCAGCGCGATGACCTTGGCCTTCGACCCCTGGGCCTGGAGCAGGAAGGAGGAGAAGTCGGCGGTGTTCAGCGGATGCCGCACCGCCCCCACCACCGTGCCGGCGTTGGCCTTCAGCACCTCCGACACGTCCTTTTCCAGGGCGTGGCCGAAGGCGTAGTCGACGGTCATGAAGTACCAGGTGTCGCCCAGCTGCTTGACGCCGGCCGTCCCCATGCCCTGGGCGAGCGCGTAGGTGTCGTAGGTCCAGTGCGCGGTCGTCGGCGAGCAGGCGGCGCCGGTGAGCTGCGCGGCACCGCCGCCGGAGATCAGGAAGACGCGGTTCTTCTGCTTGGTGATGTCCTGCACCGCCAGCGCCACCGAGGAGGTCGGCACGTCGACGATCACGTCGACCTGCTCGGTGTCGATCCATTTGGTGACCAGCGCCGCGCCGATGTCGGGCTTGTTCTGGTGGTCGGCGAAGATGATCTCGACCGGCTTTCCGCCGACCTTGCCGCCCATCTCCTCCACCGCCATCCGCACCGCCTCGACCGAGCCCATGCCGGTGGGGTCGGCGTAGGGGCCGGTCATGTCGTTCAGCACGGCGATCTTCACCTTGCCGTCGGAGATCTCGGCCTGCGCCGCTCCCGCCACCAGGGCCAGCGCGCTCACGCCCGCCGCCAGAATCCACCGCGTCATGCGCAATCCTCCCATTGTTCTGTCGTTCGTTCTTGCCGTTCGCCGGCTTGTCGTTCTGCTGATGTCCGGTCAGAACGCCACGTTGTCGCCGCCCTTGGTCTGGAGCATGGCGCGCGCCTCCTCCGGCGTCGCGATGTCCAGGCTCAGTTCCTCCAGGATGCGGCGGATCTTGGCGACCTGTTCGGCGCTCGACGTCGCCAGCCTGCCCTTGCCGGCGTAGAGGCTGTCCTCCAGCCCGACCCGGACGTTGCCGCCGAGGATCGCGCCCAGCGTCACGAAGGACATCTGGTGGCGCCCGGCCGCCAACACCGACAGGTAGTAGTCCTGGCCGAACAGCCGGTCGGCCGTCGCCTTCATGTGCATCAGATTCTCCGGATCGGCGCCGATGCCGCCGAGGATGCCGAAGATGCATTGGGTGAAGAAGGGTGGCTTGACGATGCCGCGGTCGGCGAAATGCGCCAGAGTGTAGAGGTGGCCGACATCGTAGCACTCGAACTCGAAGCGCGTGCCGGCGTCGCCCAATTCCCGCATCCCCCGCTCGATCTGGGCGAAGGTGTTGGACAGGATGAAGTCGGTCGTCGATTCCAGATAGGGCCTCTCCCAGTCGTGCTGGAACTGTCCGATCTTCGCGGCGGCGCCGGAGATGTTGAAGTTCATCGACCCCATGTTCATCGAGGCGACCTCCGGCTGCGCCCATTTGGCCGCCGCCAGCCGCTCGTCCAGCGTCATGCCCAGTCCGCCGCCGGTGGTGATGTTCAGGATGGCGTCGCTCTGCTGCTTGATGCGCGGCAGGAATTGCGCGAACAGCTCCGGCGACGGGGATGGCTTGCCGGTGTCGGGGTCGCGGGCGTGGAGATGGATCATGGCGGCGCCGGCCTCGGCCGCCGCCACCGCGTCCTGCACGATCTGGTCCGGGGTGATCGGCAGATGCGGCGACATCGTCGGCGTGTGGATCGAGCCGGTCACGGCGCAGGTGATGATGACCTTGTCGGCGCGCTTCATGGATGTTCCCTCCAGGCTTCCCGGCCGCTGTCCGTTGGGCGGCTTGTTCGCGGCGGGGCGCTTTCGCCGCCGGGACGGCCGGCCTACTTTTCTACTTTGCGGAAATGAACGTTACTGAAAAGTAGGTTGCCGCACAAGGTGGCGTGACGGACAGTATGCCGAACGACCTGTTCGAACTTGCGGAGATTGGGAGGGGCGGGCGAGGGACGCGCCGCCGCATTATGGCGCGTCCCCGCCTGTCTCCCGCCGGTCAGCGCGGCGTGCTGGCGGCCTCGCTCCAGCCCGGCGGCACGCCGTTCATGTCGGGCAGACGGTGGGCGATGCCCTTGTGGCAGTCGATGCAGGTGCGCTGGCCGGTGAACAGATACTCCTGGTGGATGCGCGCCGCCCGCGCGCCCTGCTTGGTGATGTCCATCGACTCGGCGGTGTGGCAGTTGCGGCATTCCAGCGAGTTGTTCGCCTTCAGCCGCGCCCACTCGTGCTCGGCCAGCTCGCGCCGCATGGCGACGAACTTGTCGCGGGTGTCGATGGTGCCGAAGATCTTGCCCCAGACCTCCTTCGAGGCCTGCATCTTGCGGGCAATCTTGTCGGTCCAGTTGTGCGGGACATGGCAGTCCGGACAGGTCGCCCGCACGCCCGACCGGTTGGTGAAGTGGATGGTCTGCTTCATCTCCTCGTACACGTTGTCGCGCATTTCGTGGCAGCTCGTGCAGAAGGCTTCGGTGTTGGTCACCTCCAGGGCGGTGTTGAAGCCGCCCCAGAACATGACCCCGGCGACGAAGCCGCCCAGCGTCAAAAAGCCGAGGCTGAGATAGCGGCTTGGGCTGGAGATGGTGCGCCAGAAGCCCAGCAGGAGGGCCGTCAGCCGCCCCCTCATCGCCGGTCCCCCCTGTCCGACGGCCGGCTGAGCAGGGCGTCGATGTCCCTGAACGTGTTGGGGACGATCGGCTGCGCCACCGTCTGCGGCACATGGCACTGCATGCAGAAGTAGCGGCGCGGCGACACGCCGCCCAGCGTCTGGCCCTCGCGGTCGACGTAATGGGTGATGCTGATCATCGGCGCCTGCGACGCTTCGGTGAAGCGCCGGCTGTGGCAGGTCAGGCACTGGTTGTTGTTCAGCGTGATCTGGTAGTCGCGCACGTTGTGCGGGATCACCGGCGGCTGTTCGGGGTAATTTCGGGCGACGCGGCGGTCATCGGTGACGTCCGCCGGGATCGGCGGCGCCGGGTTCTGGTCGACGAAGTTCACCGGCGGACGCCAGGGATCGTCCAGGCGCTTGGGCTGCGCGTCGAGCCCGCCGCTCTGCGCCGACAGCATGGCGGGGACGAGGAAGGGCAGCACGGCAAGCGCCGCGAGGTGGCTGGGACGCATGGCTCATCTCCTTCCTCAGACCGCGACGACCTTGACGGCGCATTTCTTGAAGTCGCTCTGCTTGCTGATCGGGTCGGTGGCGTCGAGCGTGCATTTGTTGATCAGGCGGGCCGAATCGAACCAGGGCACGAAGACCACGCCGCGCGGCGGCTTGTTGCGCCCGCGTGTCTCCACCCGCGTGCGCATTTCGCCGCGCCGCGACATCACCGTCACCTCGGACCCGCGCCGCAGGCCGCGCTCCCTGGCGTCGTCGGGGTGCATGAAGACCATCGCCATCGGCATCGCCCGGTACAGCTCGGGCACCCGCATGGTCATCGAGCCGGAATGCCAGTGCTCCAGCACGCGCCCCGTCACCAGCCACAGGTCGAACTCGCGGTCGGGCTCCTCGGCCGGCGGCTCGTAGGGGAAGGCGAAGATGTTCGCCTTGCCGTCGGGGTTTCCGTAGAACTTCACGCCCTCGCCCGGCTTGACGAACGGGTCGAGCCCCTCGCGGTAGCGCCAGCGCGTCTCCTTGCCGTCGACCACCGGCCAGCGCAGGCCGCGCACCTGGTGGTAGGTGTCGAAGGGCGCCAGATCGTGGCCGTGGCCGCGCCCGAACCCGGCGTACTCCTCGAACAGCCCCTTCTGGACGTAGAAGCCGAAGGCCTTGGATTCGGCGTTCTCGTACTCCGGATCCATCTCCGACAGCGGGAAGCGGTCGACCTGCCCGTTGCGGAACAGCACGTCGAACAGCGTCTTGCCCCGGTAGTCCGGGTTGGCGTCCAGCGTCTCCTTCGGCCACACCTCGTCGGTGGTGAAGCGCTTGGAGAACTCCATGAGCTGCCAGAGGTCGGAGCGCGCCTCCCCCGGCGCGGTGACGAGCTGGTGCCAGAAATGGGTGCGCCGCTCGGCGTTGCCGTAGGCGCCCTCCTTCTCCACCCACATGGCGGCGGGCAGGATCAGGTCGGCGGCGGACGCCGTCACCGTCGGGTAGGCGTCGGAGACGACGATGAAGTTCTCCGGGTTGCGGTAGCCGGGATAGGTCTCGTTGCCGCTGTTAGGGGCGGCCTGGAGGTTGTTGTTGACCATCACCCAATAGGCGTTGAGCTTGCCGTCCTTCAGCATGCGGTCCTGCTGCACCGCGTGGTAGCCGATCTTGGCGGGCAGCAGATCCTTGGGCAGCTTCCACGCCTTCTCAGTATGGGCGCGGTGGGTCGGGTTGGCGACCTGCATGTCGGCCGGCAGCCGGTGCGAGAAGGTGCCGACCTCGCGCGCCGTGCCGCAGGCGGACGGCTGGCCGGTCAGCGAGAAGGGGCTGTTGCCCGGCTCGGAGATTTTCCCGGTCAGCAGATGGATGTTGTAGACCATGTGGTTGACCCACACGCCGCGGACATGCTGGTTGAAGCCCATGGTCCACAGCGACATGACCTTGGTCTTCGGGTCGGCGTAGAGTTCCGCCAGCGCCAGCAGCCGCTCCTTCGGCACCTTGGTCAGCTCGGCCGTGTAGTCGAGCGTGTAGGTGCTGACGAACTTGGCGAAGGCGTCGAAGTCGATCGGCTTGGAATCAGTCGGATCCTTGGCGTTGGCGGCGCGCACCTCCAGGACGTTCTCAGGGCGCAGGCCGTAGCCGATGTCCTTCTGGCCGAGGCGGAAGTTGCAGTGCTTGTCGATGAAGTCGCGGTTGACCCGGTCGGTCTGGATGATGTGGTTGGCGATGTAGTTCAGGATCGCCAGATCGGTGCCCGGCGTGAAGATCATCGGGATGTCGGCCAGCTCGAAGCTGCGGTGCTCGAAGGTAGAGAGCACCGCGACCTTGACGTGCTTGTGGGCCAGCCGGCGGTCGGTGATGCGCGTCCACAGGATCGGGTGCATCTCCGCCATGTTGGAGCCCCACAGCACGAAGGCGTCGGCCTGCTCGAAATCGTCGTAGCAGCCCATCGGCTCGTCCATGCCGAAGGTGCGGATGAAGGCGACGGCGGCCGACGCCATGCAGTGGCGGGCGTTGGGGTCGAGGTTGTTGGTGCGGAAGCCGGCGCGCATCAGCTTCGACGCCGCGTAGCCTTCCCAGATCGTCCATTGGCCGGAGCCGAACATGCCGACCGCGTCCGGGCCCTTCTCCTTCAGCACGCGCTTCCACTGCGCCGCCATCTCGTCGAAGGCGCGGTCCCAGGAGACCGGCTGGAACTCGCCCTCCTTGTGGTACTGGCCGTCGCGCATGCGCAGCAGCGGCTGGGTCAGCCGGTCCTGGCCGTACATGATCTTGGAGAGGAAATAGCCCTTCACGCAGTTCAGGCCGCGGTTGACCTCCGCCTGCATGTCGCCGTGGGTGGCGACGACGCGGTTGTCCTTGGTCGCCACCATCACGCCGCAGCCGGTGCCGCAGAAACGGCAGGGCGCCTTCGACCATTTCAGCGAGGCGTCCTCCCCCGCCACCATCGAGGTCTGGGCCATGGCCGGCAGGCCGATGCCGCCGGCCGCGGCCGCGGCGGCCACCGCCTGGGCCTTGATGAAATCCCGACGGTCCATCATGGGCGTTTCCCCTCTCTCTGCGTGTTCGGATTGCGTTTCGTCTCGCTCAGACACCGGCCGTGCCGGCCTCCTCCACTTCGCGTGATGCGGGTTCGAGGTGATGGAAGACGAGGACGGCCGACAGCACGCCGTCCATCAGGTGCATGGCGGTCATCCGGTCGGCGATCCAGCCCTCGTGCGGGCCTTCGGCGGTGACCACCATCTTGCCTTGCTGTTCGATGTGGATTTCGACGCCCGGCATGGCGGACAGCGCGGCGCGCACCGCCGCCGCCCGCTCCGGGCGGACATGCAACAGGAGGGAGGCGAGATGACGTTCCCCGCCCGTCGGCGCGGAATCCGGCGCGAGGTCATGACGCATGCGGTCCTCCCGGTGGGATGGTTGGCGCGGGCTGGGCGTGCAGGGTGACCGCGCCAGCCGGGCAGGAGGCGACGCAGGCGCCGCAGCCGGTGCAGGCGTCGCCGTCGATGCGGGCGTGGGCGGCACCGCCGGGGGCCGGGGCGAAGCGGATGGCCGATTCCGGACAGGCGTCCTGGCAGCTCCGGCAGACGACGCGCCGTGCGGCCAAGCAGCGGTCGGTCACCCCGACGGCGAGCGCCCAGGGCCGGGTGGCACGGTCGAAGATCGGTTCCGGGCAGGCCTCGGCGCAGGCGCCGCAGAAGCTGCACTCGCCGAGCGTGAAGTCGGCCTCGGGAAAGCCGCCGTCGCCCGGCCGCAGGATGGCCTCCGGGCAGGCATCCACGCAGGCGTCGCAGCGGCTGCACAGGGAGGTGAAGAACTCGCTCATCGACCAGGGCGGGCGGATTGGGCGGGGGGTGTTCCGCCGCCCCGTGAGAAAACCGCGTCGTCCTAAGTCGGTCGCGTCGCCGTCCATGACACGCTCCTCAAACCGGCGGGGGGCCGGGCGGTCCGAGGATCAACTGCGACATCCAGACCAGGAAGCCGTAGCCGCCCACCACGGCAACCGACAGCACCGGCCAGATCAGCACGGCGAGCACCAGGAACATGGCGATTTCCCGCCGTTTTGCGCGTGGATCGGGCGGCAGGGCGCCGCCGGGGGGCAATCGGGAAACGGTGGAGAAACCGTTGCTCGGTCGGGTCTGGCTCATCCGGTCGCAGCCTTCTGCTCGTTTTTCCGGCATTCCTCCAACCAAGAATTGTCCCAAGCGTTTCGCGAGGGAAAGCGCTCCAGACGGGGTAGCCCTTTCCTTACCGCCGCATCCGGTTCCTTTCAGGCGGCGATGGATTCGGCCAGCCGGCCCCGGTAGAGCGCGGCCAGCAGGTCGGTCTGGGTGACGATGCCGACCAGCACCCCTTCCGCGTCCACCACCGGCATGTGGTGCAGCCCGCCGTCGGACATCAGCGGGATCAACGCCGACACCGGCGTGGCGGTCGACACCGAGGGAACGGCGGCCGTCATGACGGCGGCGGCACGCTTCGCCCCTCCGGCTCGCGGCCCATCCCCCATCGGCCTGTCTCCCATCGCCTGGGCCGTCAGGTCGGCCTGGGTGACGATGCCGACGACCCGGCGCGCCGCGTCGACCACCGGGACGGCGGTCAGCCGGTGCCGGCGCATCAGGTCCCACACCTGCCGCAGGCTGGCGTCGGGGGCGACGGCGACGACGTCGCGGGACATCAGGTCGGCGCAGGCGATTTCCCCGAAGCGCCGTTGCAGGCTGTGCAGCTCGGCCTCGCGGAACAGCGTGTCGAGGTCGTCGCGGCTGATGTCGAAGAACTCGTTGTGCTGCCGCAGCACCGCGTCCAGATCCTCCGGGGTGAAACCCAGCCGGTCGCCCGGCGGCGGGTCGGCGGTGGCGTGGATGGGCGCGTGCTGCACCGGCAGCGGGTGCGGGTAGCGGCGCCGGGTGGCGTTGTTGAAGGCGAGGGCGAGGATCAGCAGGATCAGCGCGTTCAGCCCGACCGGCAGCAGGGCGAAGCGGTAGCCCTCGGCCTGGATCGCCGGGCCGCCGAGCACCGCGGTGAGCGCCACCGCCCCGCCCGGCGGGTGCAGGCAGCGCAGGGCCGACATCGCCCCGATGGCGCCGCACACCGCCAGCGCCGCCGTCCCGGCCATGTCCACGCCCGCCTCCGGCCCGAGCCAGCGGGCGCAGACGACGCCGACCAGCGCCGAGACGGCGTTGCCGCCCAGCACCGACCAGGGCTGGGCCAGCGGGCTGGCGGGGGCGGCGAAGAGCAGGACGGCCGACGCCCCCATCGGAGCGATCAGCAGCGGCAGATCGTCCACCGGCCCGACCATCGTCCGGCAGACGAGGCCGGTCGCCAGGATGCCGAGGAACGAGCCGCAGCAGGCGCGCGTCCGCTCCACCCAATCCACGCCCGGCGGGGCGGGAACGAAGCTGCGGCACCAGCGGCCGAAGCGCTGCGCGAGCGAGGCCATGGCGGCGGGCCCGCGACGGTTATTGCGACTGGCTTTTCAGGAAGGCGACGAGGTCGGCGCGCTGGGTGTCGTTCTTGATGCCGGCGAAGGCCATCTTGTTGCCAGGAAGCGAGCCCTTGGGATCCTTCAGGTAGCCGTCGAGCCGCGCCTCGTCCCAGGCGAAGCCGCCGTCCTTCAGCGCGGGGGAGTAGTTGAAGCCCGCCGCAGAGCCGACCGGGCGGCCGACGACGCCGTGCAGGTTGGGGCCGACCCGGTTGGGGCCGCCGGCCTCGATGGTGTGGCAGGCCTTGCAGGCGTTGAAGACCTTCTGGCCGGCCTCGGCATCGCCGTCGGCCCGCGCGATCCCCGTCGCGGCTGTGGAAACAACGCAGGCAAGCAGAAGCACGCGCAATGACGTCACGTCAGCGATCCTTGTTCTTGGCGGTTGGCGAGCCACGCACGGGGCCGTGCGCCACCCTGTCCGGGCGGCCGCCGCCGGGCGGGCCCGCGGACCTTACGGATGTGCCGCGGCGCGAAAAAGCGAAACTATTCGATGGATGCCATCGGCGATTCCGAAGGATGCCCGCGGCGTTGCCGCCTGATCGCGGCGCCTGGTTGTTTTTGGGCTCCGGGTCGTGCGCAATTGCCTCCGGATGCCCTGCTCCCCATGATAAGCGGCACGATGACCGTAAATCTGACGAACTGCGATCGCGAGCCGATCCATATTCCAGGCAGCATTCAACCGCACGGTTGCCTCCTGGCCTGCGACACCGCCGCGGTGGTCATCCTCCGTCATTCCCGAAACGCTGCGGACATGATGGGGGTCGAAGGCGATCTCAACGGCCGGTCTCTGGAGGCGGTCGTCGGCGCGGAGGCTGCCCACACCATCCGCAACACCCTGGCCCGGACCCGCGAAGCGGCACGGCCGGCGATGGCGTTCGGCGTCGTCCTGGCCTCCGGCGTCGTGGGCGATGTCTCGGTCCACCGCTTCAAGGGCAACGCGATCGTCGAGTTCGAGCCGGCCTCCTCCAGCGTCGGCGAACCGCTCGAACTTGTGCGGGCGGTGATCGCTCACATCGGCGGCATCGAGCAGGACGACCAGCTTCACCGTGACGCCGCGCGCCACATCCGGGCGATGCTCGGCTATGACCGGGTCATGATCTACCAGCTCGGCGCCGACGGGGCCGGACAGGTGATCGCCGAGGCGAAGAGGGCCGGGCTGGAAAGCTTCCTCGGGCAGTATTTTCCGGGCAGCGACATCCCGCAGCAGGCCCGCGCGCTCTATCTCCGCAACCCGATCCGGATCATTTCGGACGCTCATGCCCAGCCCATCCCCCTGGTGCCGGTGCTGGACGAGTCGGGCGAACCGCTCGACCTGTCCTCGGCCCATCTGCGCAGCGTCTCGCCGATCCATTGCGAGTATCTGCGCAACATGGGGGTCTGCGCGTCGATGTCGATGTCGATCATCGTCGACGGCGCGCTGTGGGGCCTCATCGCCTGCCATCATTACAGTCCCCGCGCGCTGTCGATGGCGCAGCGGCTGACGGCGGAGGTGTTCGGCGAGTTCTTCTCGCTCCACATCCAGGCGCTTCGCCACAAGAACACCCTGCAAGCGGCGACGCGCGCGCGCGGCGCCCTCGACCACCTGCTGCTGAACGCCAACCAGGCCGGGGACATCGACGGATTCCTGCGGGCCCACCTGTCCGACTTCGCGTCGCTGATTCCGTGCGACGGCATTGCCATGCATCTCCATGGCCGGCTGTCGGTCCAGGGCGTCGTCCCGCCGGCGCACGCGATGCCCGGCCTCGTCCGCTTCGCCGAAAGCGTCGCCGATGGAGGGGTCTGGGCGTCGGGCAAGCTGTCGAACGCGTTCGCGGCGGCGGCGGACTACGCGTCCGACGTGGCGGGCGTGCTGGTGGTGCCGATGTCGCAGCGGCCGCGCGACTTCCTGCTCTTTTTCCGCAAGGAGGTGGTGGAAACCCTCCAATGGGCCGGCAACCCGGAAAAGACCTACGAGGCCGGGCCGCTCGGCGACCGTCTGACTCCGCGCAAGAGCTTCGCGATCTGGAAGGAGATGGTCCACCGCCAGTCGAGGCATTGGAGCGACGAGGACCGCCAGTTCGCCGAGGCCATCCGCGTCGCCATCGCCGAGGTCGTCCTCCATCACAGCGAACTGATCGCCGACGAGCGGGCCAAGGCCGAGGTCCGCCAGCGGATGCTCAACGAGGAGCTGAACCACCGGGTCAAGAACATCCTCGCGCTGATCGGCGCGCTGGTGGCGCATCCGGTGGCGGAGGCCCAGACCCTGCAAGGCTACATCGCCACGCTGCGAGGCCGCATCCAGGCCCTTTCGATGGCGCATGACCAGATCGTGCGTGGAGACGGCGGCGGTCGCCTCGCCGGTCTTCTCGACGCCGAACTGTCGCCTTACCGGATGGGCGGCGTCACGATCGCGCTCGACGGTCCGGCGGTCGGCCTGGACGCCCGCGCCTATTCGGTCCTCGCCCTGGTTCTTCACGAACTGGCGACGAACGCCGCGAAATACGGCGCGCTGTCCCGCAGCGGCGGGCGGCTGGCGGTCCGGTGGTCGGTCGATACCGGGGGCGGGTGCGAGATCCGGTGGGAGGAAAGCGGCGGTCCGGCGGTGACCCCGCCGAGCCGGACGGGCTTCGGAACGGTCCTGATCGACCGCAGCGTTCCCTTCGACCTCGGCGGCACGAGCGACATCGAGTACCACCCCGACGGGGTCAGGGCGCTGTTCCGCATTCCGGCCCGCTTCATCACGCTGCATGACGGCGAGGCGGCCGGACAGCCCGAACCCGCTCCGGGGCAGGCGGAGGGGGACGGCGCCGACCTCGGAGGGTTGCGGGTTCTGATCGTCGAGGACCAGCTCGTCATCGCCGTCGGGCTGGAGCAGATGCTTGCCGACGCGCGGATCCTCAGCGTCGTGACGGCCGCTTCGGCGGCCGAGGCGCTGCTTCAGATCAATGCGCAGGTGCCCGACGTGGCGATTCTCGACGTCAATCTCGGAAGCGGGACCTCCATCGCCGTGGCGGAGGAGCTTCGGCGCCAGGGCATCCCGTTCCTGTTCGCCACCGGCTATGGCGACAGCTCGCACATTCCCGCGACGTTCAAGAGCGTTCCGATCGTCCGCAAACCCTACGAGGCCGCCTCGATCATCGAGAGCCTGCGGCGGATCACCCTGTCCATTTGCTAGAGAGCGCCTGTGGCCGCGCGACCAGGACCGTCGCGTTGTCCTGGTGCGGGACGCCCTTGCCCTCCAGCGCGGCGACAAGCGCCGCGGCCAGCTCCTCGGCGGCTGCGCCGTTCCACGCCGCGATGACCCGGTGCAGTTCGTCGTCGCCGAGGGTGTTGAGGCCGTCGCTGGCGAGGATGAGGGTGTCGTCCGGCTGGAGGGCGATCGGCCGCTGGACCAGATCGACCAGGGGAATCTCCTGTCCGGTGAGCGCGGAGCACAGCGCGCGGCGTTTCGGATGGGTCCGGACGATGGTCGCCGCGGCCGCGCCCTCCTCCACGGCCTGCCGCAGGAAGGGGCTCATCGAATGGTCGGCGTTCAACTTGTTCAAGGCGCCGTTGCGGTGCAGGTAGAGGTGGGAATCCCCGACGCTGACCCAGGACAGCGATTGTTCCTCCACGCAGGCCCCGACCAGCGTGGTCCCCATGCCGCGCAGCTCCGGCTTGGCCGTGATCGCGGAGGCCAGCCGGTCGTTGGCCATGTGGAGCGCCGCCTTCAGGCGGACGGGAACCGGCTCCGAACCGGCCTGGAACGCCGCGTCGAAGGCATCGGCGGCCATGCGGCTGGCCAGCGCACCGTGCGCGTGTCCGCCGATGCCGTCGGCGACGATGGCCAGCAGCCGGCCGCCTGCGCCCGTCGAACACTCCGGAAGAGGGCGGAGAACATACGAGTCTTCCTGGTTGGAACGTGCGCCCACGATGCTGCGGCAGCCGAAGTCGATTCCCATTCCCACGTCGCTCTTCTCTCTTTTGCAGAGGATTGTTTATCGAGTTGCCTGCGTCATCCCGGCTTCTTGAGGCCGCCGTGCAGCATGGAGTTCGGGCAGACCCGGTTGCGCCCCTGCTTCTTCGCTGTGTAGAGCCGGGAATCGGCGAGCGCGATCAACTGCTGCTTGTCCCGATCGACCTCGTAGGCGCTCGCCACGCCGATGGACACGGTCAACGGCAGCGTCACGTCGCCGGACTGGAGGGGCTTGCTTTCGACCATCATCCGGATGCGTTCGGCGACCTGGAGCGTTTCCTCGAGCGTCACGCCGTTGACCACCATCATGAACTCCTCGCCGCCGTAGCGGCCGACCAGATCGTTCGGCCGGCTTCCCGAGGCGATCAGGGTGGCGACATATTGCAGGGCGAGATCGCCCAGCAGATGGCCGAATGTGTCGTTCACCAGCTTGAAACGGTCGACGTCGATCATCAGCAGCGACAGCAGACCGCTGCGGTTCTCGTTCAGCCGGCTGTCGAGCTCGTCGAGCAGCAGTTGCCGGTTGGCCAGCCCGGTCAGGGTGTCGCACAGGGCCGCCTGGTGAAGCTTCTTCAGATACTGGCCTTCCGCCTCGGTGATGTAGGTGAAGCGGAAGACGGCGTTCTTGCCGAAATGGATGACGTCGTCGGCCTGGAGCAGGCAGCGCCGGACACGCTCCGTGTTGACCACGGTGCCGTTGCTGGAATTCATGTCGACCAGCTCGGCGCCGTCCGCGCCCAGGCGGATCAGCGCGTGGATCCGGCTCGTCGCCGAATTTGTGACCCGGATGTCGCAACGTTCGCCGCGGCCGATCACCGTCTCGCTCTTTTCGAGCGGGTAGAGCCGTCCGGCCTCGTTGCCCGACGCCGCGATCAGAACGGGCACCCCCTTGTCTCCGAGCACGGGTTGGGGGGTGTCCCACTCCACGGTTTGCGTGACCTCGCCATCAATGTCCTTGAAAGGGTCCGACAAGGCACGCCCTCTGCGATGGCTTGAGTGTAAGGGTGCTCCGCCTCGCGATGCCCTGACGCCGCTCGCGGAAGCAGTTGCAGATTATCGGGATCCCAAAGCGGTGTGACAGCATAAAATCAAATGGAAACAATTTTGGATTGATGAAATCTGGCAACGAAATGAAACTGGAAAACGCTAGGAATCGTTGCAACGTGCCTCTTTCGATCACAGACGGCTTCCGTTACCATCGCGCCGGTTCTGCCATAACGGCTACGAGCATTGGGGGGAGTTCATGAGCGACAACGCATATGAGCATGGCATCGCGATCGGCTGGGGCGACAAGGTGTATTTCGTCGCCGAGGCGGATTGGCAGAAGAACGAGGTTCCCGACGAGCTGAAGGCCGACGTGATGCAGCTTCTGAAGAGCGGCTCCATCCTGGCCTCGATCCCGCAGAGCGGCACCGGCATCGGCGCCGCCTGCTACCTGATCGATCTGAACTCCATTCGTTCCGACGAATAGTCCAGTGACCGATGGTTCGATGGGCGGGGGCGTTCCGAGGACGTCCCCGTCCATTTCTGCGCCGAAGGGTTTCCTCGCGGGAACCCATCGGTTGCGCTCTCCCGCCGAGACGCTGGAGATCATCCGTCCGCATCTGCCGGCCATGGGGATCACCCGGGTCGCCAACATCACCGGCCTGGACCGGATCGGACTGCCGGTGGTGGCGGTCTACCGGCCGAACGCCCGTTCCGTCGCGGTGTCCCAGGGCAAGGGGGTCGATCTGACGGCCGCCAGGGTGTCCGGCCTGATGGAGGCGATCGAATCCTGGCACGCCGAGCATCCGGACATGCCGCTCCGGCTGGCCAGCCTCGCCGAGCTGAGCGAACGCGCCGCCGGGGGGGCGTTCGCGGTCATCGATGTGTCCGGACTGCCGCGGCTCTCGGTCAGCGGGTTCCACGCTCACAAGCCGATCCTGTGGTGCGAAGGCCGCGACCTGATGCGGGGCGACGCCCCCCTGTGGGTCCCCTTCGAGCTGGTCCACACCAACTTCACCCGGCCGCTTCCCGCGGGCAGCGGCAATTTCATGATGAGTTCCAACGGCCTGTCCTCGGGCAACCATCGCCTGGAGGCGATCAGCCACGGGCTTTGCGAGGTCGTGGAGCGCGACTGCCTGGCCTTGTGGACCTTGCGCGGCGCGACCGCCGATGCGGCGGGGCGCCTGGACACGGCCAGCGTCGACGCGCCGTCCTGCCGCGCCCTGCTCGACCGCCTGCACGCGGCGGATCAGGCGGTGGGGGTGTGGGACATCACCAGCGACATCGGCCTGCCGGCCTTCCAATGCGTCATCGCCGACCGACGGAGCTCGCCGATCGGGCAGGTTTATTCCAGCCGTGGCAGCGGCTGCCACCCGACCCGCGAGGTCGCCCTGCTGCGCGCCCTGACCGAGGCCGCCCAGACCCGCCTGACCTACATCGCCGGCACGCGCGACGACGCCCACCGCGACATGTTCGAGGAGGCGCGCAACGCCGACCGGGTCACCCACATCCGCCGGCAGATCGAAGAGCCCGCCACGCCCCCGGCCCGCCGATGGGAGGATGTGGTCGACCACGCCTCCGGCAGCCTGGACGAGGATGTGGCCTGGGAGCTGGAACGCCTGCGCGCGGTCGGTATCGGGCAGGTCGCGGTGGTGGATTTCGAGTCCCGCGTGCCCGGAATCGCCGTGACGCGGGTCGTCGTGCCGGGACTCGAGGGGCTGCACGACGCGCCGGGCTACGTCCCCGGCCCGCGCGCCGCCGCCCTGGCCCGTGGATTGGAACCCGGCGGATCGCAACGGGGAACCTTGCCGTGAGCGTGATCATCTTCGTCGGCCCCAGCCTGCCGCTGGCCGAGGCCAGGGCGATCCTGCCGGCCGACTACCGCCCGCCGGTGTCCCAGGGCGACGTCCACCGCGCCGTTCTCCAGGGCGCCCGCGTCATCGGGCTGATCGACGGCTATTTCGAGCGCGTCCCCGCCGTCTGGCACAAGGAGATCCTGTGGGCGATGAGCCGCGGGGTCCATGTGTTCGGCGCCTCCAGCATGGGCGCCCTGCGGGCGGCGGAGCTGTTCCCGTTCGGCATGGTCGGAGTCGGGGCGGTGTTCGAGGCCTTCCGGGACGGCCGGCTGGACGACGACGACGAGGTGACCATCGTCCACGGGCCGGCCGAGCTCGGCTATCCGGCGACCTCGGAAGCGATGGTCAACATCCGCGCCACCCTGGAGCGGGCGGTGGAGCAGGGCGTCCTCGCCCCGCGTGCACGGGACGCCCTCCTGCGCCGGGCCAAGGAACTTTACTACCCGGAGCGCAGCTATCCCGCCCTCTTCGAGTCGGTGGCTGCCGGTGATCTTCCGGAGGCCGAGCGTGCCGCGTTCCTGGACTGGCTGCCGGATGGCCGGGTGGACCAGAAGCGCCTGGATGCCCAGGCCATGCTGCGTGCCATCGCCGACCTGCTCCGGAAGCCCTTCGAGCCCCGGCGCGTCACCTACCGGTTCGAGCCGACCGACGCCTGGGAGCAGGTGTCGCGCCGCCTCGGCCATCAGGTCGCCGCCGCCATGCCGGCGGCGCTTCCTCCCGAGATCCTGCTGGAGGAGGTCCGGCTGGAGGGAAACGGCTACCGCGAAACCATGGCCCTGGCCCTGTCGCGCGCCCTGGCCCTGCGGGAGGCCGAGCGGGCCGGAACGCCGTCGGTCGACCGGGCGGTGTTCCGCGAGGCGCTGCACGCCTTCTTCCTGCGCCGTGGCCTGCGCTCGCCGGAGGACATCGCCGGCTGGCTGACGGAGCAGGGGCTCGACCCCGACGGGCTGACCCGGCTGATCGGCCAGGAAACCCGGATCGCCCAGGTCGAGACCCTGTTCCAGGGCGAGATGCTGGCGCAGCTTCCCGACGCCCTGCGGGTCGCCGGCAGCTTCGGGCGCCTGTTCGAGCGGGCCGAGAGCAAGCATCGCTGGCTGGTGGACAACGATCTCCAGGCCGCCGGTCTGGAGGCGACCGGCCTGGGCGAGGAGGCGCTGCTGCGCTGGCATTTCGTCGAACGGCGGGGCGACACGGTCCCCGAGGATCTCGACGCCTACTGCCTGGCGCTGGGGTTGTCGGACCGCTTCACCCTGTTGCAGGCCCTGGCGCGCGACTATCTGTTCCGCCGCCAGAATGTGGAATAAAATTTCCTTTGCATGTGAATCAAACGCTTCTATCCTTTTTCAAGAATTGAGGGAGGTCGGCGATGGTGTTGCCCGTTCGGTATCTTCAAGTGTCCCTGAGCGTTCCCGACAATGACCATATGTGCCAGACCTTCGAGGAGTACATGCGGGAGTTGCTGCCGACCTTCACCCAGACGCCCTGGCCGGGCTGGCAGCCGGTGCTGACCGCCAAGCGGTCGGCGCAGCGTGATCAGGCCAATCCCCCGGACACCGACGCCAACAAGCATTACCTGCATGTCTGGCGGGTGAGCGACTACAACTCCCTGCCTTATCTGATGGAGGTGTTCGACGACAACCCGATCTACCAGCATCTCGACGCGATGGTGCTGGCGGAGACCCAGGACTTCTTCCAGGCCCTGAGCTACAACCCGTCGGGCGCCGCCACGGCCTCCGAGACGGCCAAGGCGACCTTCTACCTGCAAGTGACGTTCGACGTCGTGGCCGATCCGACGGCCCTTCAGGCGTTCGACAACTTCATGGCGGCCTGCTCCACCGACCCCAAGAGCCCGATCACGGCGCAGTATGGCTGGACGCTGGCCAACGCCTACTATTCCCAGACCGGCCTGCTGCGGCGCTACGTCCAAATCTGGTCGACGTCGCAGCATTGGCCGGAACCGGCGGACGCCGTGGCGTGGCTGGGTGAGCAGCCGGCCGTCAAGGGCGCCCTCAACACGGCGGTCGCGACCAACCCGCAGTGGATGCAGTGGGAGCCCGTCAATTACGGCACCCAGCCTTCCGCCTCCCCGTCATGACCCTGCCCCACAGCTTCGGCGGCTATCGCGTCACCGGCGTGCTCGGGCAGGGCGCGATGGGCGTGGTGTATGCGGGCCATCACGACCGCGACGGCACGCCCGTCGCGATCAAGACGGTCGACGGGCTGGATGCGGCGCGCTTCGGCCAGATCCGGCGCGAGATTCGCGCCCTGGCCCGTCTCGACCATCCAGGCGTGATCCGCATCCTCGATTCGGGTGTGGAGAACGGCCAGCCCTGGTACGCGATGGAGCGGCTGAGCGGGCCGACCTTCCGCAGCCTGGTCAACGCCGACCGCAGCGTCGTGACCCGGGATCCGTCGGCAAGCTCGGCGGATTCCCCGACGGCGATCACGATGATCGGGACGGCTTACGGTCAGGCCGAGTCCCCGCAAGCCGATCCGTCGGCCGGAACGGCCGGGCAGGGGCTGCGCGACGGGGAGCTGGCCAAGGCGCTGGCCATCATGCAGCGGGTCTGCGACAGCCTGGCCTTCGTGCACGGCGAGGGGATCGTCCACCGCGACCTCAAGCCCGACAACATCCTGATCCGCGAGAACGGCCTGCCGTTGCTGGCGGATTTCGGGCTGGTCGAGGACGCCCGCGGCGCTGTCGGGCGCGAGCACATCTCGTCGCCCCAGCACAGCATCAGCGGTTCGCCGGCCTACATGTCGCCCGAGCAGGGGCGCGGCGAGATTCTGGACGCCCGCAGCGATCTCTATTCCGTCGGCTGCATCCTCTACCAGCTCGTCACCGGCCGCACCCCCTTTTCCGGCGCCTACCGCTCCGTCATCAAAAGCCACCTGAGCCATGTGGTCGTGCCCCCCGCGGCCATCGCCGCCGATGTCTCGCCGGCCCTCAACGGCCTGATCGTCGGCCTGCTGGCCAAGGAGCCGAACGAGCGCGTCGGCTACGCGGAGATCGTCGCCGGAACACTGGGCGACCTCGCCCTTCCCGCCCTGGCCTGGACCTCCGCGCTGCCGGCGGCCAAGCCCTACCTCTACCGCTCCGGCTTCGTCGGCCGGCAGGACCTCCTGGCCTCGCTCGACGCGGAGATCCGGCGGGGGGCGGCCGGGGAGGGGCGGCTGGTCCTGATCGCCGGCGAAAGCGGGGCGGGCAAGACCCGTCTGGCGATGGAGGCCGGTCTGCTGGCCCGCCGCGCCGGGCTCGAGGTGGTGAGCGGAAGCTGCTCGCCCACGGTCGCCGAGGGGGAGGAGGGCCGCTACGCCCAGGGCGCGCCGCTGCACGTCTTCCGTCCGCTGATGGATCTGCTGGCCGACCGCTGCGTCGAAGGGGGCGCCGACCTCCAGGCGCGGCTGCTCGGCGATCATGGGCCGGTGCTGGCCGACTATTTCCCGTCCATCCGCGCCCTGCCCGGCATGGCGCAACGGACCGCCCCGCTGCTGCCCAGCCTCGCGGCGCGTCAGCGCCTGTTCACCGCCTTCGCCAGGACGCTGTCCGCCTATTGCCAGGACCGTCCGGTCATGCTGGTCCTCGACGACCTGCAATGGGCCGACGACCTCACCCTCGGTTTCATCCGTCACCTGAACGACGGGCTGTTGCCAGCCATGCCGCTGCTGCTGCTCGGCACCTTCCGGTCCGAGGAGCGGACGCAGCCGCTCGACGAGCTGTTCGCGGCGCCGCACACCGTCGGCTGCACCCTGTTCCGCATGAGCGCGGCGGAGGTGCGGGAGATGGTCGGCGGCATGCTGGCGATGAGCAGCCTGCCGGGCACCTTCATCGGTTTCCTCACCGAGCGCAGCAACGGCAACCCGTTCTTTATCGCCGAGTATCTGCGCAGCGCCATCGCCGAACGGGTTCTGCGGCGGGACGCAGCCGGCCGCTGGTCGCTGCCGGCGCAGTCGCTGCTCGACCGCACCGCCTTCGAGGCGCTGCCGCTGCCGGTTTCCCTGCACCAGCTGATCGAACTGCGCCTGACGCGCCTGTCGGCGCCGCTCCGGCGGGTGGTCGACGCGGCGGCCCTGATGGGGCGAGTCCTCGACCTCAAGGTGCTGCGGCGGGTGGAGGCCCAGTCCGAAACCGGCATGCTGGACATTGTCGACGCTCTGGTGCGCCACCAGATCGTCGAAGCGGACGGGAACGAGAATTTCCATTTCGTCCACGACAAGATCCACGAGATCGCCGAACTCCAGCTCGACGGCGAGGCGCGCGGCGGTCTGCATCGCCGGATCGCCGAGGTCCTGGAGGTCACCTACCCCGACGGTCCGGAGCGCGAGGCCCAGCGCGCCGCGCTTGGCCGGCACTGGGCGGCCGGCGGCGTGCCCGAGCGGGCCGTCCCCCATCTGCGCCACGCGGCGGAGGCCGCGCAGCGGCTGCACGCGCTGGAGGACGCCATCCGTCTGTTCGCCGCCGCCCTGCGCGAGCTGCGGCGCCTTCCGGATCCGGCCGGCGGGGAGTGGCGCGAGGCGGAGATTGCCCTGAACGAGGGGCTGGGCGACTGTCAGGCCCTGAAGAACGCGCATCAGCAGGCGCGCGACGCCTTCGACGCCGCGCGGGCCGCGCTGTCGGGGGGTGATGGCGATCCGCTGACCCAGGCGCGGCTGTGGCGCAAGACCGGCAAGACCTGGGAGATCGAGCACGACCACCAGCAGGCCCTGGCCGCCTACGACCAGGCCGTCGGCAGCCTGCCGTCGGTCGAGGGCGACGAGGTTCCGCTCGCCTGGAAGCACGAGTGGATTCAGATCAAGCTGAACCGCGTCTGGGTCTTCTATTGGCTGGTGTGGGTCGCCGAGATCAACGCCGAGCTGGAGGCGGTCCGGCCGCTTCTCGAACAGGTCGGCACGCCGGCGCACCGCTACCACTATTTCATGTCGGTGGTCCTGCGCAACCACCGGCAGTTCCGCTTCCGCGTCAGCGACGACACTCTGGACAACGGGTGGCGGATGCGCGACGCCGCCATCGAATCCGGGAACCTCGCCGACATCGGCTTCGCCCGTTTCACCCTGGGCTTCACCCTGCTGTTCGCCGGAAAGCTGGAGGCGGCGGAATCCGAACTGTTCGAGGCGGTGCAGGGCTGCCGGCGGATTGGCGAGGCAGCCGGCGAGACGCGGGCGCTCGCCTACCTCGCCATGGTGCACCGGCGGCAGGGTCGGGCGGACGAGACCCGCACCATCGCTACCAGCCTGGTCGGCGTCGCCGCCGCACGCAAGATGGACGATTACCGTGGTCTGGCCCACGCCTGTCTGGGATGGTGCGCCGCCAAGGACGGGGACGTCGCGAGAGCGCGGGAGGAGAATCAGCGGGCGCTCGACATCTGGAAGGCGCTTCCCTTCACCTACCCGTTCCAGTGGAGCGCGGCCCTGACCGAGCTTGCCCTGCTTCGCGGCGACGCCGGCAACCCGCAGGTGGCTGCGCTTGCCGGCCTGATGTTCAACCCCCCGCAACTGCATCTGCCCGACCCGATCCATCTCGGGTTGGGACGGATCGTGGCAGGCGGGGAGGCCGGGGACGCTGCCGAGCTGGCAGCCGGACTGGAGCAGGCCCTGAGCGCCGCCGAGGAACTGGGGTATATCTAAAGGCGCCCCCGTCGCCGGGGAGCGCCCAATGAAAAGTGGAACGGTCATGGATCTGGTTGTCGGAGCGACAGGGATACTCGGTGGCGCCATCTGCCGGTTGCTGCGGGAGAAGGGGCGTCCGGTCCGCGCGCTGGTGCGCGAAACCAGCGACCCGGCCAAGCTGGCCGCCCTGGTCGAGGCCGGGGTCGAAACCGTCGTCGGCGACCTCAAGGATCCGGCGTCGTTGCGGGACGCTTGCCGGGACGTCGGCGCCGTGCTGTCGACCGCCTCGTCGACCCTGTCGCGGACCGACGGCGACAGCATCGATTCGGTCGATCTCCAGGGACAGACCGCCCTGGTGGCGGCGGCACGGGACGCGGGCGTCGGCCATGTCGTCTATGTGTCCTTTCCGCCGGATCCCGCCGGCTTTCCGCTGCAGGACGCCAAGCGGGCGGTCGAGGACAGGATCCGGTCCAGCGGACTTCCCTGGACCATCCTGCACCCGACCCATTTCCGGGAGGTCTGGCTTGGCCCGGCGCTGGGCTTCGATCCGGCCCAGGGGCGCGCCAGGGTCTTCGGCGAAGGACTTGGGCCGATCCGTTGGGTGGCGGTCGCGGACGTCGCGGCGGCGGCGGTCGCCGCCCTGGACAACCCGCAAGCGCTCGGCCGGACCTTCGAGCTTGGCGGACCGGAATCCCTGTCGCTCGCCGAGGTGATCGACCGGATGGAGGCGCTGAGCGGGACGCGCCTGGAGCGGGACGTCGTTCCGCTGGAGAATTTGCACGCCATGCTGTCCGGCGAGGATCCGCTTCTGCGCTCCTTCGCGGCCCTCATGCTGGCGTGCGCCCGTCATGGCTGCGCCATCGACAGCACGGAGGCGGAGCGGGTGCTCGGTTTCCGGCCGAGTCCCTTGAGCGACCATTTGCGCGGTCTGGTGTGACGCGCGGCTCTTCCCGTTTGCGGAGCGGCGGTCAGGCGGCCTGATCCCCGCCGGCCCGCCGCGCCTGCGCCAGCGCTTCGCGGTAGCGGCGCAGCCGTCCGTAGACCGGCCAGCTTCGGGCGATGAGCGGGTCGATCCAATGCACCAGGACCATCGCCCCGAGGCCGGCAAGGCCGCCGATGAACGCTCCGTGGAGCAGGCCCGACAGCGCCGTCAGGATCCAGTCCAGGATCGATGGCGGTGTGTAGCGCAGATTGGCGAGCATCTGCATGAGGGCGGTGCCGCCCGCCACCAGCAGGGCCAGGATCAGTCCGACGCGGCCGGGCGCGTACCAGATGCGCAGATCCGCCGCGGTCAGTCCGTAATCCTCGGGAATCGGGCGCGCGAAGCCGTTCCGGGCAGCCGCTCCACCCGGCGGGGCGGCTGCCGCGCCGTTGTCGACGGCCAGTTTCAGATGCGGGGGCGGCGGTGATGACTCCATGGCGTCGGGATCATGCCGCGTCCGCCCGCCTTTGGCTATCGCTTGTGTCGAGCCGGAGCTGGCGCGTGTCGTCTGGCCTCGGAAAGTCCTCACAAGCAATCGCGCAATGCCCGCGCCGTTTATGGTTGAAAATTTCCAGAATTTGGCAATTTTTCAAGAGTATCCTGGCTGTACGACTAAAGTTATAGATTTCAGGGTGCGCTTAACATATGTTAATCTGTTCCCAGGGTGCTTGAATTGATTTTGTAATCACCAATCTCTTCCATTAGTCTCGGAACGGCTTCCGTCCGGCATTGGTTCAACGGTTCACGGCTTTCATGGTTGGCAACGGCGTTCAGCCTTCAACGAAGACCACCATTTCGGCGGCGACGCCCGCCCAGCGGATCCTTGAGGACATCGGCGACACCGATTCCTGCGCGCGGGAGCCGATCCACAGGCCCGGCAGCATTCAGCCGCACGGGCATCTCCTGGTGTTTGGGGGCGGGGACCTGCGCCTGCTCCAGGCCAGCGCCCATGTCGGCGATCTCCTCGGCATCACGCTGGAGAAGGCTTTCGGCCAACCGGCAGACCGGCTCTTTCCCGGGGAGGCCGGTGCCGAGCTGTGCCGGGGGCTGGCGCAGGTGCCGCTGCGCGAGCCGGTTCAGCTCGGCGTCCTGCAATGCCCGGTGGGGCAGCTCCAGACGATCGCGCACCGGTCGGGCGACGCCGTCATCCTCGAACTGGAGGCCGTGCCGACCGAGGGCGTGCGCAGCCTTGAAAGCCTCTACCCCCACCTGCGCGCGAGCATCCAGGGACTGCAAGCCGCCGCGACCCTGAACGAACTGATGACGCGGACGGCCGCGGAGGTGCGGGCGCTGACCGGTTTCGACCGGGTGCTCGTCTACCGTTTCGACGAGCAGTGGAACGGGACCGTCATCGCCGAGGACCGCAACGAGACGCTGCCCGCCTACCTCGACCTGCGTTTCCCGGCTTCCGACATTCCCGAGCAGGCGCGCCGGCTCTACACGCTGAACCGGCTGCGGCTGATCGTGGACGCTTCCTACCAGCCGGTGCCGATCCTGTCGCCCGGTGGCGGCGGCGGCGGCGGCGGTCGGGCGGGTGGGGACGGGGGCGAGGCGCTGGATCTCAGCTTTTCGGTGCTGCGCAGCGTTTCACCCGTCCATCTCGCCTACATGCGGAACATGGGCACGGCCACCTCCATGTCGATCTCGGTTCTGTCCGGCGACCGGCTGTGGGGGTTGATCTCCTGCCACCATGCGGTTCCCCGTCCGATCCCCTTTTCGGTGCGGACGGCCTGCGACCTGATCGGCCAGGTGCTGTCGATCCAGATGATGGCGCTCGACCGCAGCGGCGAGGCGGAGCACCGGATCGCGCTGAAGCACGTCGAGACGCGGCTGCTCGCCCATATGGCCGCGTCGGAGAATTTCGTCGCCGGCCTGATCGGGGCGCCCGACGACTTCCTGAAGCTTGCCGACGCGCAGGGCGCCGCCATCCTGTTCGAGGGGCGCTGCCATCGGGTCGGCCGCACGCCGTCCGAGGACACCGTGCGCCGCATCGCGGGCCATCTCGGCGGGCGCGGCCATGAGGAGGTCTTCGCCACCCACGCGCTCTCCACACTCATGCCCGACGCGGGGGACTGCATCGACACGGCCAGCGGCGTGCTGGCGATCTCCATCTCCCAACTGCACCCGAGCTACGTGCTCTGGTTCCGGCCCGAGCTGGTCCGCACGGTCAGGTGGGGCGGTGATCCCAACAAGCCGTCGGCGGTCCCCGGCACCCCGCTGTCGCCGCGGACGTCCTTCGAGACCTGGAAGGAAACCGTGCGTTGGCAAGCCGTTCCCTGGCGCCCCAGCGAGATCGAGACGGTCCGCGATTTCCGCAACGCCATCGTCGGCATCGTGCTGCGCAAGGCGGAGGAGATGGCGGCCCTGATCGTCGAACTCCAGCGCAGCAACAGCGAGCTGACGGCCTTCTCCTACTCGGTGTCGCACGATCTGCGCGCGCCGTTCCGCCATGTGACCAGCTACGCGGAACTGCTGCGCGCCCGCGCGTCGGAAAAGCTCGACGGGCGGGAGCTGCATTATCTCGACACCATCATCGAGGCGGCGGCCTCCGCCGGCCAGCTCGTCGACGGTCTGCTGCAATTCTCCCATCTCGGCCGTGCTTCGCTGACCCACGTCGCCATCGACATGAACGAGCTGGTCGCGGAGGTCCGGCGCCTGCTGGTGACCGAAGCGGGCGGGCGCGACATCCGCTGGTCGGTGGAGGCGCTTCCCGAGATCCAGGGCGACCCGACGACGATCCGGCTGGCGTTCCAGAATCTGCTGTCCAACGCGATCAAATACACCCGGAACCGCGCGGACGCCGCCATCGCGGTGGGATGCCGGACGGCGCCGGACGCCTTCGAGTTCTTTGTGCGGGACAATGGCAGCGGCTTCGACATGGCCTATGTGCACAAGCTGTTCGGCGTCTTCCAGCGCCTTCACCGCGAGGAGGATTTCGAGGGCATCGGCATCGGCCTCGCCAATGTCCGACGGATCGTCGAGCGTCATGGCGGCCGCGCCTGGGCGGAGGGTGAACCCGGCCGAGGCGCCACCTTCCACATTTCGTTTCCGCGCTCGCCCGGCCGGCTGCCCGTCCAACCTCCGTCTCCGATCCCGACCAGCGTGCCCCCGAGGTGACCCCATGGCCGATCTGAAGCCCATCCTGCTGGTCGAGGACAACCCGAAGGACCTCGAGCTGACGCTGGAGGCTTTCGCCGAGGCCCAGCTCGCCAACGACATCGTGGTGGCCCGCGACGGTGCCGAGGCGCTCGACTATCTGTTCCTCAACGGCACGCCGCCGCCGTCCAGCGCCAAACGCCCGGCGGTCATCATCCTCGACATCAAGTTGCCGAAGATCGACGGCATCGAGGTGCTGCGGCGGATCAAGTCCGACGAGACGACCCGCGCGATCCCGGTCGTCATGCTGACCTCCTCGAAGGAAGAGCAGGATCTGGTGCGCAGCTATCATCTCGGCGTGAACGCCTTCGTGGTCAAACCGGTCGGTTTCCGGGACTTCTTCGACGCCATCCGCGATCTCGGCAGTTTTTGGGCGATCCTCAACGAGCCCCCTCCGGGCAGCCATCGCCGAGGCGGTTCCAAGGAATGAACGTGACGGACACTTCGGGTGTCGTGCGCTGCCGGGTGCTTCTGCTCGAAGACAGCGCCATCGACGCCGACCTGATCCACGAGCATCTCGCCCACATCGACGGTTTCGCCTTCGACGTCGAGCATGTCACCGGCCGGCAGGCCTATGTCGACGCGCTGGACGGGGGCGGACCGTTCGACCTGATCCTGTCCGACTTCGCCCTGCCCGACTTCGACGGCATGCAGGCCCTGGCCCTGGCCTGCGCCCAGCGGCCGGAGGTGCCCTTCATCTTCGTGTCCGGCGTCCTGGGGGAGGAGCGGGCGATCGAGGCGCTGAAGCAGGGCGCCACCGATTACGTCGTCAAGCTGCGCATGGAGCGGCTGCGGCTGGTCGTGCGACGCGCGCTGATCGAGGTGCGCGACCGCAGCCGGCTGCACAGCGCCAGCCGGGCGCTGGGCGAGAGCGAGGCGCGGCTGAGATTCGCCCTGGAGGCGGGGAGGCTGGGGGCGTGGGATCTCGACCTCGACACCGGCCGTCTCCAGGCTTCCGATATCTGCGCCGCCAATTTCGGTCTGCCGGATGGTGGCTGCCTGACCAGCTACGACGCGCTGACGGCCCGCATCCTGCCGGAGGATCTGCCGCACCAGCAGGCGGCCGTGCAGCGTGCGCTCGACACCGGCGGAGCCCTCGACGTCGAATACCGCTGCCGGTGGCCCGACGGCGGCCTGCACTGGATCCAGGTGCGCGGGCGGGCGGTCTACGGCCAGGATGGCAGGCCCGTCCGCATGACCGGCGTCTCCCTCGACGTCACCGGGCGCAAGAAGGCGGAGGAGCGCCAGCTGCTTCTGCTGGAGGAGTTGAACCACCGGGTCAAGAACACGCTGGCCATCGTCCAGTCGATCGCCTCGCAGACGTTGCGGTTGGTGACGACGCCGGCCGCCTTCACCGAATCCTTCCAGGCGCGTCTGCACGCCCTGGCGCAGGCGCATGATCTGCTGACCAGGCAGCAATGGCAGGGCGCCCTGCTCGACGAACTCCTGACCCTGACGCTTGGTCCCTACCGCGAGGCCGACCGCGTGCGGATCGAGGGCCCGCCGGTGATGCTGTCGACGGGCGTGGCCGTCTCGCTTCATCTCGCCTTTCACGAACTGGCGACCAACGCGGCGAAGTACGGCGCGCTTTCGGTCCAGGGGGGAACGGTCGAGGTGTTCTGGTCGGTGGTCGAGAGGGCCGGGATGGCGCTGGAACTGGTGTGGCGGGAGCGTGGCGGCCCGCCCGTCGTGCCGCCCTCGCGTCGCGGCTTCGGCTCCCGGCTGATCGAGCGGGGCTTGCCTTACGAGCTGGACGGCAAGGTGAGCCTCGATTTCGACTTGGCCGGCGTGCGCTGCACCTTGGTGATTCCCCTGTCGGATCGCGTCAGGCTGCAATAGGCGCGTTCGGCCGCGCGTATGCGTGCGGCGCGGGCCGGCCCATCCGGATGGGCACGGCGAAGGACGTTTGCGTCCCCACGGCTTTTGGGCATGATCATCCCCTCGCATGCGCGACAGGACGAGGACGAGGATGATGGTCGAGACGGTGCCGGGTCTGGATGGGTTGACGACCGAGATGACGACGTGGCGGCGGGATCTGCACGCCCATCCGGAAACCGCCTTCGAGGAGGAGCGGACCAGCGATTTCGTGGCGGAGAAGCTGCGGTCCTTCGGGCTGGAGGTCCATCGCGGCCTGGCGAAGACCGGCGTCGTCGCCGTGCTGCGCAACGGCGAGGGGCCGTCCGTCGCCTTCCGTGCCGACATGGACGCGCTGCACATCCACGAGGAAACCAACCTTCCCCACAGCTCGCGCAACCCGGGGCGGATGCACGCCTGCGGCCATGACGGGCACACGGCGATGCTGCTGGGCGCGGCGCGCTACCTGACGGAGAATCCGGTCTTCCAGGGCTCCATCGCCTTCGTCTTCCAGCCCGCCGAGGAGAACGAGGGCGGCGGCCGGGTGATGGTGGAGGAGGGGCTGTTCGAGCGGTTCCCGGTCGAGCGGGTCTTCGGCATGCACAATTGGCCGGGTCTGGAGGTCGGGCGCATCGCCCTGCGGCCCGGCCCGATCATGGCGGCCTACGACATTTTCGAACTGACCCTCACCGGACGCGGCACCCACGCCGCCATGCCGCATCTGGGCACCGACACCATCCTGGCGGGCAGCCAGATCGTCTCGGCCTTCCAGACCATCCCGTCGCGCAGCGTCCATCCGGTCGACGCGGCGGTGGTCAGCGTCACGCAGTTCCACGCTGGCGATACGTGGAATGTCCTGCCGGCCACCAGTGTCCTGCGCGGAACCGTCCGCACCTTCCGGCCGGAGGTGCAGGACATGGTGGAACGCCGGATGGGCGAGCTGGCGTCCGCCATCGCCGGCGCCAACGGGGTGGAGGCCGATTTCCGCTACGAGCGGCGCTACCCCTCCACCATCAACAGCGCCGGGGAAACCGAGCTGGCACGTCGCGCGGCGGTCCGCGTGGTCGGCGAGGGCGCCGTCGATCTCGACCCGATGCCCAGCATGGGGGCGGAGGATTTCTCCTTCATGCTGCAAAAGCGCCCCGGCTGCTACATCTGGGTCGGCGCCGGGCCGTCGGACCACGGGCGCAACCTGCACAGCCCGCATTACGATTTCAACGACGCGCTGCTGCCGATCGGCGTCAGCTACTGGGTGCGGCTGGCCGAAACCCTGATGCCGAAGGCCGCGTGACCGTTTTCCGGCGGATCAGTTCCCTGGATGAACCTTCGGCATTCCCAACTTGCCTGACGTATAACGGGGAAATTTCCGCTAGAAAATCTTGGTAATTGCACGCGTGTGAAATCTGTCACATAGTCCAACCGGAAACCAAACCACAGGACCGGGTGAAGGCGGGGCGGACGTGTCACAGACGACGCAGGATTTTGCGGACCGGGGAGCCGGCGGGGGGCCGGGGCAGGGTGGGATTTGGCGGAAGCCCGATTCCCTGTGGGAGGCCACCGCCCCGCCGGCCCCCGAGCTGCCGGTCCTGCGGGACCACGCGCAGGCCGACCTGCTGGTGATCGGCGGCGGCTTCACCGGCCTGTCGGCCGCCCTGCACGCGGCGGAGGCCGGCCGCCGGGTGGTGGTGCTGGAGGCGTCCGAACTCGGCCGGGGCGCCTCGGGGCGCAACAACGGGCAGGTGATCCCGACCCTGACCCGTCCCGACCCCGACGACATGGTCGCCCGCTTCGGCGGGGAGGCGGGTGAACGCTTCGTCGCGCTGGTCCGCGACAGCGCCGCCGACCTGTTCGACCTGATCCGCCGCCTCGGCATCGACTGCGCGGCGGAGCAGACCGGCTGGGTCCAGCCGGTCCATTCGCCCGGCCGCATCAGGATTGCCGAGCGCCGTGTCGAGCAATGGGGCCGGCGCGGCGCGCCGGTGGAGCTGCTCGACCGCGCCGCCGTCTCGAAAATCCTCGGCACCGACGCCTATTTCGGCGGCTGGATCAACCGCAGCGGTGGGCACATCAACCCGCTGGCTCTGGTGCGCGGGCTGGCCGCCCGCGCCGTGGCGGCCGGCGCGGCGGTCCATGTCAACTCGCCAGCCCTGTCGGTCGAGCGGCAGAACGACTGCTGGGTCGCCCGCACCCCGCAGGGGGCGGTGACCGCCGACCGGCTGATCCTTGGCACCAACGGCTACGCCGCCGCCGTCTTCCCGGAGATCCGGACGGAGGTCGTGCCGGTGCTGTCCTGGCAGATGGCGACCGCTCCGCTCGACGAGTCGGTGCGCCGGGCGATCCTGCCGGGCCGGCAAGCGATGTCGGACACCCACGGTGACCTGCGCTTCATGCGCCACACCGCCGACGGCCGGTTGGTCAGCGGCGGCGCCCTGCTGATTCCGGTGAACGGGCCGGACCGGCTGCGGCGCATCGTCGGCGAGCGTCTGGCTGGGATGTTCCCGGCGCTGCGCGGCGTCGCCTTCGACCATGTGTGGAACGGCCGCATCGCCATGACCACCGACTATTTCCCGCGCGTCCACCGGCTGGGGCCGAACGGATTCGCCTGGGCCGGCTGCAACGGGCGCGGCGTCGCCCTGTCGGTGGCGCTCGGGCGCGAGATGGCGCGCGCGGCGCTCGGCCGCGACCCGGCGGAATTGGCGCTGCCCTTCACCCCGCCGACGCCGCTGCCCTTCAACGAGCTGCTCCAGCGCGTCGGCCCGCTGAAGATTCTGCAATACCGCTGGAACGATTCCCGAGAGATCGCATGACCGAGGAACAGGCAAAGGGAAGCGCGCTTCCCGATTATCCCACCCTCCTGCGCAACGCCTACGCCATGCGCGCGGCGTCCTACGCCCACATGTTCGACGTGCTGCGCGAGCGCTTCGGCACCGACATTGCGCTGGAGGTCGGGCAGGAGGCGACGCGGCGCCTGGGCGCGGCGATGGGCGTGAAGTTCGCCGCCCACGGCCCGGACGACCTGACCGGCCTGTGCCACGCCTTCCTCGACGGCATCCCCAACCGCGACGATATGTTCGCGCCCGAGATCACGCGATGCGACGGCGAGGCGCTCGACATCCATTTCCACCGCTGCCCGCTGAAGGAGGCTTGGCAGGCCCAAGGGCGCTCGGACACGGATCTGGAGCTGCTCTGCCGCATGGCCGGCGCCATCGACGGCGGCCTGTTCGAGGCGGCCGGCTTCGTCTTCAAGGGCGAGACCTGGAAGCCGGGCGACGAGGGCTGCTGCCGCCTGAAGGTGCGGCCCGGCACCGCCGGATGAGGCACTTGAGGCCGATCACGAGATTTTGCGAACCATGACAAAGGGTGCCGCCACCATGACCGTCCGTCTCCGCACGCTCTCCACCCTGGCCGCCGTCCTGGCGACCACCGCCATCGCCGGGTCCGCGCTGGCCGCCGACACGGTCAAGCTCGGCTACCAACTGCCGCTGACCGGCGACACGGCGCAGTACGGCCAGGACTTCCGCAAGGCGGCCGAGATCGCGCTGGCCGAGTTCAACGCCGCCGGCAAGCCGTTCAAGGTCGAGATCGTCTTCGAGGACAGCCGCTCCGACGCCAAGGAGGGGACCAACATCGCCCGCAAGTTCGTCGACGACAAGGCGATTGTCGGCGTGCTCGGCGACTTCACCTCGGGCGTCTCGATGGCGGCGGCGCAGGTCTACAAGGAGGCCGGCCTGCCGCAGCTCTCGCAGACCGCCTCGCACCCCGACTACGCCAAGATCTCCAAGTACCAGTTCCGCAACATCGCCACCCAGGCGCAGGAAGGCCCCTACAACGCCAAGTGGATGGCGGCCAAGGGCTTCAAGAACATCGCGGTGATCGCCGAGCAGACCGACTGGGGCCAGTCGGTGGTCGGCGGCTTCTCCGACGCGGTGAAGGCCAACGGCGGCACCGTCGCCTTCTCGGAATTCTTCAACCGCGGCCTCAAGGACTACCGCTCGCTGATCAGCAAGATCGAGCGCGCGAAGCCCGACGCCATCTACACTGGCTTCTTCTACGAGGACGGCGCCCAGTTCCTCCGTCAGCTCCAGCAGCTCGGCGTCAAGACCCCGGTCTACTCGACCTCGGCGGCCTACAGCCCCAAGCTGATCGAGCTGGCCGGCGACGCGGCGGAAGGGGTGCATCTGACTTCCAACTTCCTGCCGACCGACCCGGCCCCGCACATCCAGCATTTCGTCGAGGAGTGGAAGGCCCGCTCGGGTGGTACCGTCCCCGGCCAGTTCCCGGCCCAGGCCTACGACGCGGTGCAGATCATGCTGGCCGCCGTCGAGAAGGCGTCGCCCAACCCGACCCGCGAGAAGGTCCGCGACGCGCTGGCCCAGACCAAGGACTTCCCCGGCGTCACCGGCAAGACCACCTTCAACGCCGAGCGTGAGGCCGAGAAGGAGCTGGTGAAGGTCGAGGTCAAGGGCGGCGCCTTCGTTCCGGTCGCCGACTGAGGCTTGTCTTTTCCCCACCCGCCGCCGGTGCGAACGTCGTTCGCGCCGGCGGCGGGTGTGTGTTCACATCGCAGCGACAGGGCCCGCATGATCGACCCTTACTACCTCCAGCAGCTCGCCATCGGCCTGTCGCTGGGCATGACCTACGCCCTGATGGCGATCGGCTTCACGCTGATCTTCGGGGTGCTGAACGTCGTCAACTTCGCCCATGGCGAGATCTACACGCTGGGCGCCTTCGCCGGGCTCGTGCTGATCTCGGCGGTGGCGCCGCCGATCGTCGCGGTGATCTTCGGGGCGCTGGCGGTCGGCGCGCTGGCCGGCTTCTCGCTGGAGCGGCTGGCCTTCAAGCCGTTCCGCCGCTTCACCGACGAGGCGTCGCTGAAATCGCGGGCCATGCGGGAATCGACCCTGCTGTCCTCGCTGGCGGTGTCGATCGTCGTGCGCGAGGCGCTGGAGATCCTGTTCGGGTCGGAAATGCGCTCGCTCCCCTTCGACTATCTGATCAACACGCCGGTGCGCATCGGCCCTGTGATCCTGGTGACCGGCGATTTCATCATCTTCGGCGTCGCCGCCGCCATGCTGATCGGCTTGCAGTATCTGCTGACGCGCACCCGCATCGGGCTGGCGATCCGCGCGGTGTCGAACAACCCGCTGGGCGCCAAGTATGTCGGCATCGACACCGACCGCACCATCATCACCACCTTCGTGGTCGGCTCGATGATGGGGGCGGCGGCCGGCATCCTGATGGGGCTCTATTACGGGGCGATCTTCCCGGCGATGGGCTTCGTGCCCGGCATCAAGGCCTTCGTCGCCATGGTGATGGGCGGGCTGTCCTCGATCCCCGGCGCCGTCGTCTGTGCCCTCATCCTCGGCGTCGCCGAGAGCATGGCGACGACCTTCGTCTCGTCGGGCTGGTCGGACATGGTGGCCTACGCCTTCCTGATCCTGACCCTGATCTTCTTCCCCAACGGCCTGTTCGGAGCGCGCCGTGAACGCGTTTGAGGGAACCCTTCCCGAGCAGGGCGGCCAGCGGCGCTGGCTGGTCCCGGCCCTGCTCGCCCTGCTGGTCTTCGGAGCGCTGCCGGTGGTGCTGGCCGGCTTCGACCGTGGCTACTTCTACCAGATCGCCAATCTGGCGCTGATCTTCGTCCTGCTGTCGGCCTCCATGCATCTGGTCACCGGGGTCGCCGGGCTGCTGCATCTGGGGCACGCCGCCTTCTACGGCGTCGGCGCCTACACGGCGGCGCTGCTGACCTCCAAGCTGGGGCTGGGCTTCACCGTCACGCTGCCGCTGTCCGGCGTGGTCGCGGCGCTGCTGGCCTTCCTGGTGGCGCTGCCGACGATGCGGCTGGTCAGCATCTATTTCGCCGTGGCGACGCTGGCGATCGGGCAGATGCTGTATCTGGTCATGCTGAACTGGGTCGACTTCACCAAGGGCCCCAACGGCATCATCGTCACCAAGGGGTTCGAGCTGTTCGGCGTCGCGCTGTCCGGCCGGCTCGCCAGCTACTACACGGTGGCGGTGGTGGTGGTCCTGTGCGTCGTGGCGATCGGCCGGCTCAGCCACTCCTACTACGGCAACGCGCTGCGCTCGATCCGCGAGGACGACCAGTGCGCCGACGCCATGGGGGTGCGCACCGTGCGGCTGAAGATGGAGGTCTTCACCCTGTCGGCCTTCTTCGCCGGGGTGGCCGGCGCCCTGTGGGCGCACATGACCGGCTACATCTCGCCGGGCGATTTCAAGTTCTCCGAATCCATCCTGATCCTGGCGATGGTCGTGGTCGGCGGCCTGGGCAGCCTGCCCGGCGCCATCATCGGCGCCCTGCTGCTGATCCTGCTGCCGGAGGGGCTGCGGGCGCTCGGCGACTTCCGCAACGTGATGGTCGGTCTGGTCATGTTCCTGTCGATCCTGCTGCTGCCCAAGGGGCTGCTGGGCGAGGTCTCCGCCCTGCGGCTGGTGCGCCGGCAGCTCGGCGGCGCGTGGCGCAGCACCGGCAAGGGTGAAGGGATCGGCTGGCGATGACCCATCTTCTCGACGTGCGCAACGCCAGCCGCCGCTTCGGCGGCGTGCAGGCCGTCAACGACGTGACCGCCCATGTGGACGAGGGCGAACTGGTCGGGCTGATCGGCCCCAACGGGGCCGGCAAGACGACTTTGTTCAACCTGATGTCCGGCTTCACGCCGCTCTCTTCCGGAACGGTCGCCTTCGCCGGGCGGACGATCAACGGGATGAAGCCCAACCAGGTGGCGCGGCTCGGCATCGGCCGGACCTTCCAGAACCTGCGCGTCTTCCCCAACATGTCGGTGTTCGACAACGTGTCGGTGGGCGCGGTGGGGACGCTGCCGCAGGGGCCGGCGGGCGCCCTGTTCGGCGGCTTCACCAAGGCGGGCAGCGAGCGCGCCGACGCCATCAGCCGCCGCACCTGGGAGGCGCTGGAGGCGGTCGGCCTGACTCATCTGGCCGGCGAGCTCGCCGCCAACCTGCCCTATGGGCAGCGCAAGTATCTGGAGATCGCCCGCGCGCTCGCCATGCGCCCGCGCTTCCTGATCCTCGACGAGCCGGCCGCCGGCCTCAACGACACCGAGACGCGGGCGCTCGCCGCCTTCATCAAGCGGCTGCACGGGCAGGGCCTGACCATCATGCTGGTCGAGCATGACATGGGCTTGGTCATGGGCATCTGCCAGCGCATCCTGGTGCTGGCCTCGGGGCGCAAGATCGCCGACGGCCCGCCCGACGCCATCCGCCGCGACCCGGCGGTGCTTGAAGCCTATCTTGGGGTGGAATCATGAGCGCGCCGCTGCTCGCCATCGAGGACCTGCACGTCGCCATGGGCCCGCAGGAGATCCTGCACGGGGTGCAGCTGGCCGTGCCGAAGGGCGGCATCGTCGCCGTGCTCGGCTCCAACGGCGTCGGCAAGACCACGTTGATGCGCGCGGTGTCCGGCATCTACCGGGCGCGGCGCGGCAGCATCAGCTTCGACGGCCAGCCGATCGCCAATCTGCCGGCCCATCGAATCGTGAATCTCGGCCTGTTGCAGGCGCCGGAGGGGCGGCAGATCTTCTCCAACATGAGCGTGCGGGAGAATCTCGTGCTCGGCGGTGGCGACGTGGGCTTGGGCGAGCTGGACCGGGTGCTGGGCATGTTCCCGGTGCTGGGCGAGCGGCTGCGGCAGAACGCCGGCTCGCTGTCGGGCGGCGAGCAGCAGATGCTGTGCATCGCCCGCGCCCTGATGCGCCGGCCGACCCTGCTGCTGCTCGACGAGCCGTCGCTCGGGCTGGCGCCCAAGATCGTCGCGCAGATCTTCGATCTGGTCGAGCGCATCCGGGCGGAGGGGGTGTCGATCCTGCTGGTCGAGCAGAACGCCCGCGCCGCGCTGCGCATCGCGGACCACGCGGCGGTCATGGAGGACGGCCGCATCCTGCTGGCCGGCCCGGCCGCCCAGCTCCGCGACGACCCGCGCATTGCCGAGGCCTATCTCGGCGGGCATGTCCATTGACGGCCCACCAGGGATGGTTTCCGACAGGAAGGAGAACACGATGACCCAGCCAGCCGACAAGCCAGCCATGGGAATCCTGGAACGCCGCCGCATCGAGGCGGAGATCCTGAAGCCGGTCTACGAGGAGATGGCGGCCCGTCTGGGCGAGACGGTCGCCCAGGAGATTCTCGGCGCCGCCATCACCAAGGCGGCGCTGGCCGCGGCGGAGGCTTTCGCGGCGTCGGAGCCGAACGGCACCAGCCTGCAAAGCTTCGCCGACCTCCAGCCGCTGTGGACCAAGGACGACGCGCTGCGCCTTGAGGTGAAACGGCAGGACGAGGCGCATTTCGACTACAGCGTCACCCGCTGCCGCTACGCCGAGATGTACCGGGAGATGGGGCTGGGCTCCATCGGCCACCTGCTGTCCTGCAACCGCGACGCCGCCTTCTGCGTCGGCTACGACCCGCGCATCACGATGGAGCGGACCCAGACCATCATGCAGGGCGCCGACCATTGCGACTTCCGCTACCGCTTCGAGCCGAAGGACGGGCAGGGAAGCTGACGGGTAACCGAGGTGCCGGTGTCAGATGTCCTGACGCCAGCGCTTTTCGTGGCTGTAGACCACCAGCCGGTTGCCGCGCGCGAAGCCGGCCAGCGTCAGGCCGGTGCTTTCGGCCATGCGGACCGCCATGCCGGTGGGGGCGGAGATCGCCACCAGCGCCCCGATGCCGACGGCGGCCGATTTCTGCACCAGTTCGTAGCTGGCGCGGCTGGAGGTGAGGACGAAGCCGGCGCTTCGGTCCACCCCGCTGGCCACCAGCCAGCCGATCAGCTTGTCGAGCGCGTTGTGGCGGCCGACATCCTCACGCAGCGCCAGGATGTCGCCGGTCGCGTCCACCCAGGCCACCGCATGCACGGCGCCGGTGATGCGGTGCAGGCGCTGGAGGTCGCCGAAACGGCCCAGCGCCTTCGCCACCGCGCTGACCGGCAGGGTGGTGCCCTCGGCGACGCTGCCGGTGACGCGGGTCACCGCCTGGAGGCTGTCCAGCCCGCAGAGCCCGCAGCCCGAACGTCCGGTCAGGCTGCGCCGGCTTCCCTTCTTCAACGCCATAAAGCGGTCGAGCGGGATGTCCATGCGGACCTCCATCCCGTCGCAGCCGTCGGCCACGGTGACGTCGTACAGCTCGTCCGCCGAGGCGAGGATGCCCTCGGACAGGCTGAAGCCGAGCGCGAACTCGTCGAGATGCTCGGGTGTGGCCAGCATCACCGCGTGGACGATGCCGTTGTAGGTGAGCGCCACCGGCACCTCCTCCACGACATGGTCGTCGCACAGCTCGGCCCCCTCCGGTCCCAGCCGCAGCACCGTGGTGCGGTGCAGAGGGGCGCGGCGTTCGTCGGGCGGCGGGGCGGTGAGCATGGCGGTCATGGCGATGCATTCCTGTCGGTTGAAGCCCTCTCCCCCGGGGAGGAGAGGGTTTTTCTTCAGTGCCCGGTTTCCTTGCCGGTGACCTGACGGTACCAGCGCGGGTGATGCTTCTTTGCCCAGGCGTGGGTGACGACGCCCTCGACCATCGCGCGGATGGTGCCCTGGACCCACAGCGCCGCGTAGACGTGCACGATGATGCCGGCGATCAGCGCCAGCGCGCTGGCCGAATGGACCAGCAGGGCGACGCGGATCACCGGGATCGGGAACAGCTCGGCGAAATACGGCCGCCATGCGATGAAGCCCGACGCCATCAGCGCCAGCATGCACAGGACCATCATCCAGAACATGCCCTTCTGGCCGCCGTTGTAGCGGCCGATGTCGCCGACCTCGTTGCCCTTCATCACCTCGCGCACCGACATCATCCACTTCACATCCTCGTTGTTGATGAGGTTGTGGTGGGCGTAGCGGAAGAATTGCCGGGCGAAGGCGATGAACATCACCACGCCGACGAAGGGGTGGACGATGCGGGCGAGCTGCGGCGTGCCGAACACGCCGGTCAGCCAGAAGAAGGCCGGGTAGAAGAAGGCCAGCCCCGAGATCGCCAGCAGGACGAAGCAGACCGCCACGATCCAGTGGTTGATGCGCTCGGCGGCGCCGTAGCGTTGGATCAGCTTTTCCTTCATGACAGCGCGTCCTCCGGTTGCTTGTTCTTTGCGACGTGTCTGGGGCGGTCCTGACCGCCGGTCGGGCTGTCATGCCCGCCGGTGGGGCTGTCGTGCCCACCATGCTCCTCTTCGTCCTCGTCGGCGCGGTTCGGACCGACGGTGATGAAGTGGAAGAACCCGAACAGGCCGGCGGCGGCCACGCCCAGCGTGGCGAGCGGCTTCAGCATGCCCTTCCACAGGCCGACCACGGCGCTGATCGCCGGGTTCTCCGGCAGGCCGGAGTAGAGCTGCGGCTTGTCCGCGTGGTGCAGCACGTACATGACGTGGGTGCCGCCGACGCCGGCCGGGTCGTAGAGCCCGGCCTGGTCGTAGCCGCGCGACTTCAGGTCGGTGATGCGGGTCTCGGCGACCTCGATCATGTCCTCCTTGGAACCGAACTGGATCGCGCCGGTCGGGCAGGTCTTGACGCAGGCCGGTTCCTGTCCGACCGCAACGCGGTCGGAGCAGAGGTTGCACTTGTAGGCCTTGCTGTCGACCGTGCTGATGCGCGGCACGTTGAACGGGCAGCCGGAGACGCAATAGCCGCAGCCGATGCAGTTCTCCTGGTGGAAGTCGACGATGCCGTTCTTGTACTGGATGATGGCGCCCGGCGACGGGCAGGCCTTCAAGCAGCCGGGGTCGGCGCAGTGCATGCAGCCGTCCTTGCGGATCAGCCACTCCAGCTTGCCTTTCTCCTCGACCTCGTTGAAGCGCATGACCGTCCAGGCCTGCGGGCCGAGGTCGATCGGGTTGTCGTAGACGCCGGTGCAGGTGCCGACGTCGGCGCGCAGCTCGTTCCATTCCGAGCAGGCGACCTGGCAGGCCTTGCAGCCGATGCAGACCGACACGTCGATCAGCTTGGCGACTTCCTGCGGGTTGCGGGCCTGCGGGGTCGGCGTCGGCGAGGCGGAGCGGCGCAGGATGTCCAGGGATTGCAGGGCCATGATTACGCCACTCCGATCTTCTCGACGTTCACCAGGAACGCCTTGTATTCCGGGGTCTGGGTGTTGCAGTCGCCGACCGCCGGCGGCAGGGTGTTGGACAGGAAGCCTTTCTTGGCCACCGTCTCCCAGCCCCAGTGCAGCGGGATGCCGATCTGGTGGACGGTGCGGTTGGTCACCGTCAGCGCCTTGATCCGCTTGGTCACCACCGCCTTGGCCTTGATGTGGCCGCGCTTGGAGCTGACCTGCACCCAGTCGCCGGCCTTGATGCCCTTCTCCGCCGCCAGCGCCTCGCCGATCTCGACGAACTGCTCGGGCTGGGCGATGGCGTTCAGGCGCACGCCCTTGGTCCAGAACTGGAAATGCTCGGTCAGACGGTAGGTGGTGCCGACATAGGGGAACTGGTCATGGGTGCCCAGCCGCTCCTTGTCCGCCTTGAAGATGCGCACCGCCGGGCTGCTGACCACCTTCGGGTGCAGCGGGTTGGTGCCGAGCGGGCTTTCCATCGGCTCGTAATGCTCGGGGAAAGGACCGTCCGCCAGCTTGTCGGTGCAGAACAGCCGCCCGACGCCCTCCGGGTTCATGATGAAGGGATTCATCCCTTCGCTCGGCGCCGAATCCGCCTTGAAGTCCGGCACGTCGGCGCCGGCCCAGGCGGCACCGTTCCACGAGATCAGGTTGCGCTTGGGATCCCACGGCTTGCCCGACGGGTCGCAGGAGGCGCGGTTGTAGATGATGCGGCGGTTGGCCGGCCACGCCCAGGCCCAACCCGGCGTGTTGCCCAGCCCGGCGTCGGTGTTGTCGCGCCGCGCCATCTGGTTGCCGGCCTGCGTCCAGCAGCCGGCGAAGATCCAGCAGGCGCTCATGGTCGAGCCGTCGGCCTGCATGATCGCGAAGTTCGGCAGCTGCTCGCCCTTGCGGGCCAGGAACTTGGTCGGGTCCTTCGGATCGGGGATGTCGGCCAGCGCCCGCCCGTTCAGCTCCTTCGCCAGCTCCTCCGGCGTCGGTTCCAGCGGGTTCTTGTAGGGCCAGGACAGGTTGAGGATCGGCTCGGGAACCGTGCCGCCCTCCTTGCGGTAGAGGTCGCGGACGGCGACGAAGATCTCGGCCAGGATCTCCTGGTCGCTCTTGGCCTCGCCCGGCGCGTCGGCGCCCTTGTAGTGCCATTGCAGCCAGCGCGCCGAGTTGACGATGGCGCCGTCCTCCTCCGCGAAGCAGGTGGAGGGCAGGCGGAACACCTCGGTCTTGATGCTGGCGGTGTCGACGTCGTTGATCTCGCCGTGGTTCTGCCAGAAGGACGAGGTCTCGGTCGTGATCGGGTCGATCACCACCATGTATTTCAGCTTGGCGAAGGAGGCCGCCGTCTTGCGGACGTCCGGGAAGGAGGTCAGCGGGTTGAAGCCCTGGACGATGAAGCCGTTGACCTTGCCGTTGTGCATCAGGTCCATGACCTGGAGCACGTCGTACATCTTGTCCCACTTGGGCAGCCAGTCGTAGCCCCAGTCGTTCTCCTTCGTCGCCTTGTCGCCCCAGAACCATTTCAGCAGGCTGACGAAGAACTTCGGCGTGTTGCCCCAGAAGTTGAGCTGGCCGTCGGCCTGCGGCTTGGGGGTGTTCTTGGCGATGTAGTCGGCGAAGGTCGGGTTGGTCTTTTCGGCCGGCAGGTTCAGGTAGCCGGGCAGGCTGGTCGACAGCAGCCCCAGATCCGACAGGCCCTGGATGTTGGAGTGGCCGCGCAGCGCGTTGACGCCGCCGCCCGGCATGCCGATGTTGCCTAGCAGCAGCTGGATCATCGCCATGGTGCGGATGTTCTGGGCGCCGACCGTGTGCTGGGTCCAGCCGAGAGCGTAGAGGATGGTGCCGACGCGGTCGCGCACGGCCGTCGAGCCGAGATGCTGGCAGACCCGCAGGAAGCCGTCCTTCGGCGTGCCGGTCAGGTCGGTGACGACGTCCGGCGTGTAGCGCGCGTAGTGGGCCTTCATCAGGTTCCACACGCAGCGCGGATCCTGGAGCGTCGGGTCGGTCTTCGCCTTGCCGTTCTCGTCGAACTCGTAGTTCCAGCTGCTGCGGTCGTACTGGCCCTTGGCCGCGTCGTAGCCGCTGAACAGCCCCTCGTCGAAGCTGAAGCCGTCACGCACGATGAAGCTGGCGTTGGTGAAGGCCTTGACGTAATCCCACTGGATCTTGTCGTTGGCGATCAGCCAGTTGATGACGCCGCCCAGGAAGACGATGTCCGACCCGGCGCGGATCGGCATGTATTCGTCGGCGACGGCGGCGGAGCGGTTGAAGCGCGGGTCGACGACGACGATTCGCGCGCCCTTCTTCTTCGCCTCGATCGCCCATTTGAAGCCGACCGGATGGGCCTCGGCCGGATTGCCGCCCATGATCAGGATGAAGTCGGCGTTCTTGATGTCGACCCAGCTGTTGGTCATCGCGCCGCGCCCGAAGGTCGAGGCGAGCGCCGACACGGTCGGGCCGTGGCACACGCGGGCCTGCGCGTCGGTGCCGACGATGCCGAGCGAGCGCATGACCTTCTGCGTCAGGATGCCGGTCTCGTTCGACGAGGCGGACGCCGTCAGCATGGCGGTGGACACCCAGCGGTTCACCGTCACGCCCTCGGCGTTCCTGGCGATGAAGTTGGCGTCGCGGTCGTCCTTGATGTGGCGGGCGATGCGCTCCACCGCCTCGTGCCAGGAAATGCGCTTCCACGTGCTGGAGCCGGCCTCGCGCACCTCGGGGTGTTTGAGGCGGTTCGGGCTGTGGATGAAGTCGAGCAGGCCGGCGCCCTTGGGGCAGAGCGAGCCGCGGCTGACCGGGTGGTCGGGGTCGCCCTCGATGTGGATGATCTCGGCCTTGGCGTTCTTGGCGCCGTCGCCCAGGCTGTACATCAGCAGGCCGCAGCCGACCGAGCAGTAGGGGCAGGTGTTGCGGATCTCCTTGGCGCGGCTCAGCTTGTACTGGCGCACCTCGGCCAGCGCCTCGGCCGGGAGGAAGCCCAGCGCGCCGATGCTGGACGCGGCAAGCGAACCCGCCGTGAGCTTGAAGAATTGCCGCCGTGAGACCTGCGTGGCCGTAGCCTGCGTCGGCGCGGGCTGCGTGGGCGTGATCGGCATGGAACCTCCCTCGGAAACGGTTGTGCCGTGCCCGGGGCGTTGGGACCCGGAACGGAGCCGTCGGCAGGACCGACCACTCACGGCGCCGCGCCCAAAGGCAGATTCCGTGCCAACCGCGAAAGCCGCACGGACGTCATGGTTTTTTGATTGGTCACACAGCCAATAGGGACATTTTGTCCAAAAGGTTTAGACAAAATGTCCCTATGGCGGGTGGGGTAGACAGTTTGACGGGGCCCTGACGGTGGTGGCAAACAGGGGGAGCGGGCCGGTGCGGGCATTGCCCCGATCTTGCATGGGTGTTCGCCTCGCCATCGCCGCCTCATCACGACCGACACGAAAGCCGCCCCATGACCGCCGCGCCCCACGCCCCCGCCGCAGACGTTTCCGAGGCGACCGCCGCCGCCATGGCCGCCGCCGGGCTGGTGCCCGGCCAGTCGCCGTCGCCGCTGCGGCTGCCCGACGCGACCAGTCTTTTCCAGCGCCGCGCCGCCCGCCTGCGCCGCCTTGCCGGCGGGCACAGCCTGGGCGGCTGGCTCTCCTTCGTCGCCACGCTGGCCGATGCCCAGCACGCGCTGGCTGCCGCGACCGCCTCGGCCCCGCCGGCCGCGCAATGGCCGCTCGACCTGCAAGCCCTGCTGGCGCGGCTCGGCGACACCGTGCCGCCTCCGGCCCGCGTCGCGCTCGGCCTTCTCGGGCCGGGGGAGTCCGGCCGGCTGGCGGCCTTCGCCGACCGCCTGATCAACGACCAGCTGGAGACGACCGACCTGCCGGCCGCCCCCTTCGTCACCGCCGCCCTCCAGGTCGCCTGGACCCGCCACGCCGCTGTGCTGGACGTCAACACGATCTCGGTCCATGCCACCGCCCAGGTCTGTCCGGTCTGCGGTGGTGCGCCGGTGGCCGGCGTGCTGCATGTCGGCATGGAAGCGGGGGGGCTGCGTTACCTGCATTGCGGGATCTGCCACACCGCGTGGCATCACGTTCGCGCCTCCTGCGTGTCCTGCGGCGATGGCAAGCACGTCGACCAGCGCTTCCTCGAAGGGACGGGTGAGGATCGGACCAAGGGGGGGCAGGGGAAGGACGGCCCCGTCCGCGCCGAGACCTGCGGCGCCTGCCACAGCTACCTGAAGCTGCTGTTCCTCGACAAGGCGCCCGATCTCGACCCGGTGGCCGACGACCTCGCCTCGCTGGCGCTCGACATCCTGGTCGGGGAGGAGGGCTACCAGCGCATCGGCGGCAACCCCTTCCTGGTCCTGGCCGACTGAAGCGGGCGCGCCCGGTTGCCGGTGCGCGCCGGGTCGGAGGAAGCCGGCCGGCCCGTTCCGGTGGGTTTCCCGATGAAGCCTGTCCTCATGCCAGTGCCTCTCCTGGCGCCTCCAGGTTGTTTTCACTCAATGACCTTGGATCGTATATCCGTCTAAGTTAGCGTGATGCACTCGGGGGTTTTGGATCGGAGTGGCTCATGGCGACGATGTGGCGTTGGCTGCTGACGATGGCGATCTTGGTGCTGGGCTTGGCGGTGGACGACCGATCCTGGGCGAGCGAGCTTCAAACGCCGGAGGTGTCGCAGGGCGTTGCGGTGGACAGGGCGTTAAGGCGGACCGGCGTCGGATCGGGCGAGCGGCGGGTGGCCTTGGTGATCGGCAACGATGCTTACCCGACGGCGCCATTGAGGAATCCGACGAACGACGCACGCGCGATGGCTGCGGTGTTGCGCGGGCTTGGCTTCGAGGTGATCGAGCGCATCAACGCCGGCAAGGCGGAGATGGAAAAGGCGGTGATCGACTTTGGCGGGAGGCTGAGCGAGGACTCGGTCGGGCTCGTCTATTATTCGGGGCACGGTCTTCAGGTGTCAGGCAGGAATTATCTCATTCCAGTGGATGCGGAGATTTCGAGCGAGCGCATGGTGCCGCTGATGGCGGTCGATGCCGACAACGTGTTGGCGCAGATGATGGAAGCCCGTTCGAGGGTGAACATCCTCATCCTCGACGCCTGCCGGAACAATCCGTTCGAGCGCCCGTTCCGGGCGTTGAGCGGCGGTCTGGCGCAGATGAGCGCGCCTAAGGGAACGATGATCGCGTATGCGACGGCGCCAGGGAGAACGGCGAGCGACGGTTCGGGTGGAAACGGCCTCTACACCAAGGAGTTGCTGAAAGCGATTCAGCAACCGGGCCTTCCGATCGAACAGGTGTTCAAGAAGGTTCGGGCGGCGGTGTCCTCGTCATCGGGTGATGCGCAGATTCCGTGGGAAGCGTCGTCGTTGACCGGTGATTTCTATTTCGCGGGCACCCCCGACCAAGGCCCTCAGGTCACAGCCGTGATGACACCTCCCGCCGTCCTCACGGAGCAGCCGGGTAGGGATATGAGATACGGCATCGGGCCCTTCCATTTGGGCATGTCGGCGGCGCAGGTCAATCGGAAGCTTGGGACGCCGTTTGCCACGGTCCAGCCGGCCTCCCTTCCAATAGCAGGAGAATATAAAAATAACGAAGTGCGGTATTTTTGGAAATATTTTTCAGAAGATACTGTTATTGCGGGTATGATTCCGAAAATGCCGAAAGGACCTTGCCTGTCGTCGCAGAGCTATTTAACGTTTCTGTTCTTGGATGATAGTCTTTTTCGAATTTCTTTCCGTCTATACCGGAGGGATGGCTGTAGTGATTATAGATCCGTGGTGGAAGATCTGCGGTCAAAGATTTTTGGAAAGAGCAGCGTCTCCGGGCATGTCGTCGTAACCCACAGCGACGATTACACCAAATTCGAGATCGTCGACAGCACGCGGACCTATCCGGATCTGCCGTAGGGCGGCATCCCGACGCTGCCGGGCAGGGGCGCGGGTCGTCAGCCGCCGTCCGGGGTGATCAGCCGGGCGGCGAACAGCGGCGCGGTCGGCTGGGCCGAATAGCGGGCCTGCCGGCGCAGCCACAGGGTGAAGCGGGTGCATTGGCCGGGGGTGCTGTCCACCGTGATGCGTCCACCGTAGCGCTGGACGATGGCGTAGCTGATCGACAGGCCGAGCCCGGTGCCGGTCTGCTTCTTGGTGGTGAAGAAGGGGTCGAAGATGCGCCCCAGATCGACCGCGGCGATGCCGTGGCCGGTGTCCTGGACGTGCAAGAGCGCGCCCTCGAAGGGCTCGCTTCCGGCGGGCCAGTCGCCGGGGCCGATGTCGCGGCTTTCCAGCGTCAGCGTGCCGCCGTCGGGCATCGCCTGCATGGCGTTGACGATCAGGTTGATCAGGACCTGCTGCAACTCGCCCCGGTTCATCTCGACGCTGCTGGTCGCGGCCAGCCGGGTTTCCACCTTGACCTTGCCGCGGTTCAGGTTGTGCCGGGTCAGCACCAGACAGTCGGCCAGCACCGCGTTGGCGTCGGCGGCCTCGGCGTAGCCGGCGAAATCGCCGGGGCGGGCGAATTGCAGCAGCTTGGTGACGATGGCGTGGATGCGGCGGGTCTGCTCGTCGATCAGGCGGACCTCCTCCGCCACAGGCTCGATGGCGTCGCCCAGCACCTCGCGCATCAGGTCGAGGTTGCCCTGGATGACGGCGACCGGGTTGTTGATCTCGTGGGCGACCCCGGCCGTCAACTCGCCGATGGCCGTCAGCTTCTCGTTCATGACGAGCTGCTGTTGGGCGCGGCGCAGGGTGGCGTTGGCCTCCTCCAGGGCGGCGGTGCGCTTGGCGACCTTGCGGTCCAGCTCCTCGGCCGAGCGTTGCAGCTCCCAGCGGCGGGCGGCGATGCTGTCGAGCAGATGGTCGAAGGCGCGCGACAGCCGGCCCAACTCGTCGCGGCTGTGGGTTGGGCCGACGCGGGCGGATTCCTCGCCGGCCTCGATGCGGGCGATCACCCGGTTCATCCGCTCCAGCGGGCGGAAGATGGCGCGCGCCCAGCGCAGGTCGGCCAGCGTGCCCAGCCCCGACACCAGCAGGAACAGCAGGAACAGCCCGGCCAGCGCCCGGTACAGCGCGTCGCGCAAGGGTGCTTCGAGGAAGCCGACATAGAGCATGCCGACCCTCTGCCCGGCGGTGTCGGTCAGCGGCTGGTAGCCCGACACGTAGGTGTCGTCGACCACGAAGGCGGAGCCGAGCCAGACCCGCCCCTCGCCCAGAACGCGGTCGGCGACCGCCTTGGAAACGCGGGTTCCCAGCGCCCGCTGGCCCTCGAACAGCCGTACGTTGGTGGCGATGCGGGTGTCGCCAAGGAAGAGGGTGGCGGTGCCCTGGCTGCCCAGCGGCAGCGATGCCTCCTGGTAGACGATGGTGTTCAGGCGGTCGACGATGCCCTGGTTGCCGTTGAGCAGGACGCCGCCCTCCAGCGCGCCGCTGACCAGCCCGTCGGGCCCGGCGATGGGGACGGCGGCCTGGATCATCAGGCCGCGCTCCTCGACGCCGCGGCCATCGGGCCGGGCGTTGCGGGTCGGCACCAGCGGGATGTGGGCGGCGCGGCGCAGGGCGGTGCCGAGCGCCTCCAGCTCCTCCGGCGCGAAGACCTCCAGCCCGTGCCGGGGGTAGCCTTGCAGCGCCTCGCGCACCACCGCCCAGCCGGAGCGGCCGGCTGCCCCCTGGAACTTCCCGCCGACCCGCACTTGGCCCTGCGCGTCGAGCAGCAGCAGGTAATCGAGCCCCTGCTCCTCGGCCGCCTCGTCGAGCAGCCGCCGCACCTCGTCGGGCGTTCCCCGTTCCAGCGCCAGCGCCAGCCGGTGCGAGGAGGCGAAGCCCTCCAACCGGGTGCCGAGGGCGCCCTGAACCCGATCGAAATACTGGCGCGCGGTGCCGAGGTCGGAGCTGACCTTGTTGACGAGAAGCTGGTCGTAACCCTGCGTGCCCCACACCCAGACGATGGCCAGCAGGATCGGCACGCCGAGCAGCAGCGGGGCGAGCACCAGCGTCATCAGCTTGAGCCGGACGGAGCCGGAGAAGGTCTTCGCCAGCCCCTTCAGCCAAGCGTTGAAGGTGGTGGCGAGGGGGAGCTTCACGGGCACGCCCGGCTCCCCCAGTTTACACCCCCCATTCGGCGCATTTCCGGTCGAGCGTCTTGCGCGACACGCCGAGCAGTTCGGCGGCACGCGTCTTGTTGCCGCCGCACTGGCCGAGCACCACCAGGATGTGGCGCTTCTCCACCTCGGCGAGCGGCAGCACGTTGGCGGGCGAGGGGGCCGGCGAGGAGAGCGCGCCCGCCGCGTGGCCGCCGCCGGCCGCGTTGTCCAGGTCGTTCAGCGGGAACTCGCCGAACAGCAGCGAGCGCTCGACGAAGTTGCGCAGTTCGCGCACGTTGCCCGGCCAGGAATGGGCCATCAGCGCCCGCGTCACCTCCGGCGTCACCGGCAGCGGCGGAACGGCGAGGCGGGCCGACAGGTGGCGCATGAACAGCGCCGTCAGTTCCGGCACGTCCATCGCCCGCTGGCGCAGCGGCGGGATGGTGAGGGTCATCACCTCCAGCCGGTAGAACAGGTCGGGGCGGAAGCGGCCCTGCCCAGCCTCGGCCTTCAGGTCGCGGTTGGTGGCCGTCACCAGCCGGACGTCGACCGGCACCTCCTGCTCGCTGCCGACCGGGCGGATGCGCCGTTCCTCCAGCACCCGCAGCAATTTGGATTGCAGGGTCAGCGACAGCTCGCCGATCTCGTCGAGGAACAGGGTGCCGCCATGGGCGTAGTAGAACAGCCCCTTGCGCGACTCCTTCGCCCCGGTGAAGGCGCCCTTGGCGTGGCCGAACAGCTCGGCCTCGATCAGGTCGGCGGAGATGGCGGCGCAGTTCACCGCGACGAAGGGGTGGGCGGCGCGGTTGGAGTATTCGTGAAGGGCGCGGGCAACCAGCTCCTTGCCGACGCCGGACTCGCCTTGGATCAGCACGGTGGAGGGGGTCGGCGCCACGCGCCGCACCAGCGTCCGCAGCCGGGTCATCGAGTCCGACTGGCCGACGATCTCCTCGCGCCCGCTCTCGCGCGAGGAGAGCTGGCGGCGCAGCACGAAATTCTCGCGGGTCAGCCGCGCGCGCTCGATGCAGCGGTCGATGGAGTTGAGGATCTGCTCGATGCGGAAGGGCTTCAGCACGAAATCGGCGGCGCCGGAGCGCAGGGCGTCGATGGCGGTGTTCATGTCGGCGAAGGCGGTGATCAGGATCACCTCGCCGGCGAAGCCGGTGCCGACCAGCTCCTTCAGCCAGTCGAGGCCCGACCGGCCCGGCAGCGCGATGTCGAGGATCACCAGATCGACATGCGCGCGCTCCAGCACGCGGGCGCCGTCCTCGGCGCTGCCGGCGGTCTCGACCCGCCAGCCGCGCCGGGCGAGCGCGCGCGACAGGAAGCTGCGCATGCCCTCCTCGTCGTCCACCACCAGCACGGACGGCATGGCGGGAGATTCCACGGGATCGGCGTTGTCGGAGGGGAAGAGGTCAGGGGGCACGGTGATGCGCGTCGCGGGACGGTGACGGGTGCCCGGAGAAAACGACCCGGCCGGAGCGGGGCAAGCCTCCGGACGATGCCGGAAGACTATCGCGGATCGGTCATCCCGCACCAGCGAGAAGGCGCCGCCGCGGCGGGCGGGTTGCTCCATGCGACCGTATGACGCGCCGTCCGCTCAACTGCCCGCTCAGCCACGCGTCAGCAGCGCCAGCACCGCGCACAGCAGCGCCGCCGACACGCATTGCCAGACCAGGACCGGGTTGCGCTCGTAGAGCGGTCGTCTGCGGACGATCTCCGGCCGGCCGTGCGCCAGCGCGTTCTCCAGCTCCTGCGCGAACTCGATGACGTCGCCGAAGCGGTCGGCCGGGGCAGGGGACAGCGCCCGCGCCAGAATCTGGTCGAACCAGGCCGGGACGTCGCCGCGCCCGCGCGCCAGCGGAACGGGCTTGCCGAAGCGCGGGCGGGAGAAGGGCTCGACCTCGCCGTAGGGATAGCCGCCGCCGCTGAGCGCGCGGTGGATGGTGACGGCCAGTGCGAACTGGTCGGAGCGTTCGTCGCCCGCCGATCCGGCGAACAGCTCCGGCGCCATGTAGCTGGGGGTGCCCGGCACGTCGGCGGTCGGGAACTCCTCGAGCTGCGGCAGCCGGGCGACGCCGAGGTCGATCAGCGTCAGGCGGCCGCCCCGCCCCAGGATGATGTTGTCCGGCTTGATGTCGCGGTGGATGATGCCGGCCCGGTGCAGCGCCGACAGGGCGCGCGCCAGCGTGATGGCGATCTCCACCCCCTCCGCCAGGGTCAGGGACGGCTTGCGGCGCAGCCGCTGCTCCAGCGTCTCGCCCTCGTAATGGGGCATGACGGTGTAGAGCCGGGTCTGCCGGCCCGGCGGCAGTTCGATCACCTCGCCGACCCAGGGGCTGCGCACCCGTGCCGCGACCCAGGCCTCGCGGACGAAGGCGAGCCGGAAGGTCTTGTCGGCGGCGACCTCGGGCTGCGGGAACTTGATGACGACCGCGCGCCCGTCCTCCAGGTTCGTCGCCCGGAAAAGCCGGCTGTAGCGCCCGTCCGACAGCGGAGCGTCCAGCCGGAAACCGTCCAGCTCCTCGCCGGCCGCCGGAGGAGCGAGGATCGGCAGGTTGGCGGCGACGCTTTCCAGCTCGGTGTGTTCGACGGCGGGCAGCCCGACGATGTCGACGACGACGGCGCTGGCGTTGTCACTGCTGCCGGCGTCGAGGGCGGTGTCGACGATCAGCCGGGCCGCCGTCTCCGGCGTGTCCCGCCGCATCAGCAGGCTGCGGAGGGCAACGTCGGTCAGAGTCCCGTGCACGCCGTTGCTGCACAGCAGGAAACGGTCGTGCAGGCGCAACGGGTGAACGCCGTAGTCCAGCCGCACCGCCTCCTCGATGCCGAGTCCGCGGTAGAGGACATGGGCGTGGTCGGGCCGGTTCAGCGTGTGGTCCTCGGTCAGGCGGGTGAGCTGGCCGTCGCTCAGCCGGTAGACCCGGCTGTCGCCGACATGCAGGACATGCGCGTTGCGGTGCCGCAGGATCAGGCACGCGAAGGTCGAGGCCATGTTCTCCAGCGTCGGGTCGGCCCGCCCTTGCGCGACGATCCAGCGGTTGACCGCCTCGATCACCCGCGCCGCGGCGCGCTGGACGCCGAGCGGCTCCGGTTGGGCGTAATAGCCGTCGATGAAGGTGCGCACCGCCAGCTCGGCCGCGATGCGGCCGCCCTTGGCGCCGCCGACCCCGTCGGCCAGCGCCGCGACGATGCCCTGGCGGACCCGCCGGCCCGGCGAGGCGAGGCAGACCCCGGCGTAGTCCTCGTTGCGCGGACGCCGCCCGGTGTCGGAGGCGATGCCGAACTGAACCTGCAACGAACCGTTCATCGGACGACCGGCTCCATTCCTTGGGATGAGGGGACGGGTGGGAAGAGCCCTTGTGCACGCGGAGTGCCACGGCGTTTCCAAGGGTTGGCGCCCCTCGGGCCGCCAAGCCCGGCGGCTCGCGCCCATTCGGTGGGCAATAAGGCAGGGTGCGCCAAAGAAATAAGCACTTAAGGACGGAATGGTTCGGCCGGAGCCAATCCAAAGTCTCTTCTCCCGAGGGCTTTTGCAGATGCGAAAGGATGGCCCAACTCTTGCGAAGGGACGAGCGGATGACGTGGGCCCCTCCAAAGGCGGAGACGACGGCCCGCCACGGGACCAAAGCCACGCGGCCAACGATGGTCCGTCGGTCGGTCGGATCATCGTTTCCGGACGGCGCGCCGCCGCGCGCGGCCCGCTTCCGGAAGCCGTCAACATTTGGGAGTTCGCATGAAGACGGGCTTTTTGAAGGCGGGGCACCTGCCGACGCTGTTCGCTGCGTTCCTTTATTTCGACCTCAGCTTCATGGTGTGGGTGATCCTGGGGCCGCTGGGCGTGCAGGTCGCCCAGGATCTCGGGCTGTCCCCCGCCCAGAAGGGCTTGATGGTGGCGACGCCGGTGCTGGCCGGCGCGCTGCTGCGCATGGTCAACGGCGTTCTGGTCGATCACCTGAAGCCGAAGCTGACCGGAACCCTGTGCCAGCTCGTGGTGATCGCCGGGCTGCTGGCCGCCTGGCACTTCGGCATCCACAGCTTCACCCAGGTCATCCTGCTGGGCGTCGTGCTCGGCGTCGCCGGGGCGTCCTTCGCGGTGGCGCTGCCGCTCGCCTCGCGCTGGTACCCGCCGGAGCATCAGGGAACCGCGCTCGGCATCGCCGGGGCCGGCAATTCGGGCACCGCGCTGGCCGCGCTGTTCGCGCCGTCGCTGGCGCTGATCTTCGGCTGGAACAACGTGCTCGGCCTCGCCGCCATCCCGCTGGCGGCGACGCTGGTCGTCTACCTGATCCTTGCCAGGAACAGCCCGGACTGCCCGGCGCCGAAGCCGCTGCTCAGCTATCTCCAGGTGCTGAAGATGGGCGACGCCTGGTGGTTCATGTTCTTCTACAGCGTCACTTTCGGCGGCTTCGTCGGGCTGGCCTCGTCGTTGACCATCTATTTCAACGACCAGTACGGGTTGAGCGCGGTCACCGCCGGCTATTTCACCGCGGCCTGCGTCTTCGCCGGGTCGCTGGTCCGTCCGCTGGGCGGCGCCATGGCCGACCGGGTCGGCGGGATCCGCACGCTGACGATGATGTACATGGTCGCCGCCGCCGCGCTGATCGTCATCAGCTTCGGCCTGCCGACCGCCTGGGCGGCTCTGGCCGTGTTCGTGGTCGCCATGCTGGCGCTCGGCATGGGCAACGGCGCGGTGTTCCAGTTGGTGCCGCAGCGCTTCCGGCGCGAGATCGGCGTGATGACCGGGCTGGTCGGCATGACCGGCGGGATCGGCGGCTTCTACCTCGCCTCCAGCCTCGGCTACGCCAAGCAGATGTTCGGCAATTATCAGGCGGGCTTCCTGGTCTTCGCCCTGCTGGCGCTGCTGGCCCTGGTCGGGCTGACCGGCATCAAGGGTCGCTGGCGGACGACCTGGGGCGCGGCGGCGCTGGGTGCCCGCATCTGACCGTTTGAGCGTTCCCGCCCGTTTCTCCAAGCAAGCCGGTGCCCCCGATCCCGCAAGGCCAAGCGGGGTCGGGGCATCGCCATTCCTACGGTCCGATCGCCCGGAGGAATTTGACGGCTATATATTTTAATGCTAAAACATCAGTATCGCCGACAAACAAGGCGGGCGGCGGGAAGGAGGGAGGCGTGCGCATCGTCTGCATAGGCGGCGGTCCGGCCGGACTCTATTTCGGGCTGCTGATGAAGAAGCTGCACCCGGCGCACGCCGTGACCGTGGTGGAGCGCAACCGTCCCTACGACACCTTCGGCTGGGGCGTGGTCTTCTCCGACGCGACCATGCAGGGGATGACGCTGTGGGACGCCGAGACGGCGGCGGCGATCGAGCGGTCCTTCAACCATTGGGACGACATCGAGGTCCGCATCAAGGGCCGCCGCATGCGCACCACCGGCCACGGCTTCGTCGGCATCGGCCGCAAGACGCTGCTGAACATCCTGCAACGGCGCTGCGAGGATCTCGGCGTCGAACTGCTGTTCGAGCGCGAGGTCGAGTCCGACCTGGAGTTTCCCGACGCCGACCTGATCGTCGCCTGCGATGGCGTCAATTCCCGCATCCGCAACCGCTACACGGACGTCTTCCGGCCCGACATGGTGGTGCGGCCCAACCGCTACGTCTGGCTCGGCACCGGGAAGCGGTTCGACGCCTTCACCTTCGACTTCCGCAGGACCGGCCACGGCTGGTTCCAGGCGCACATCTACAAGTTCGACGACCGGACCTCGACCTTCATCGTCGAGACGACCGAGGAGACTTTCCGGGCGCACGGGCTGGACACGGCCGATCAGGCCGCCTCGATCGCCTTCTGCGAGGACATCTTCGCCGAGACGCTGGAGGGCGCGCCGCTGCTGTCCAACGCGCGGCACGCGCGCGGCTCCTCCTGGCTCAACTTCAACCGGCTGGTCTGCGGCGCCTGGAGCCATTTCAACGGAAACAGCCACGTCGTGCTGATGGGCGACGCGGCGCACACCGCGCATTTCGCCATCGGGTCGGGCACCAAGCTGGCGGTGGACGACGCCATCGAATTGGCCCGCCAGTTCGAGACGCTCGGCCATGACGCCGACCGCATCCCGGCGGTGCTCGCCGCCTACGAGGACGTGCGGCGGGTCGATGTGGCGCGCATCCAGAACGCGGCGCGCAACGCGATGGAGTGGTTCGAGGTCGCCGGCAGCCGCTACGCCGACCGGCTGGAGCCCGAGCAGTTCATGTACTCGATGCTGACCCGCTCGCAGCGGATCAGCCACGAGAATCTGCGGCTGCGCGACAAGGCGTGGCTGGAAGGGTACGAGCGCTGGTTCGCCGGCCGCGCCGTTTCGGACGGTGCCGGGACGAACGGCGCCGGCACCGAAGAGCGGGCGCCGCCGCCGATGCTCACGCCGCTGCGGCTGCGCGGGGTGACGCTGCCCAACCGCGTCGTCGTCTCGCCGATGGCGATGTATTCGGCCGAGGAGGGCGTGCCCGGCGACTTCCATCTGGTCCATCTCGGGTCGCGCGCCCTGGGCGGCGCCGGGCTGGTGTTCGGCGAGATGACCTGCGTGTCGCCCGACGCCCGCATCACCCCCGGCTGCGCCGGCCTGTGGACCGAGGCGCAGGCGGCGGCCTGGGCGCGCATCGCCGCCTTCATCCACGGCAATTCCGACGCCAAATTCGCCATCCAGCTCGGCCATGCCGGGCGCAAGGGGGCGACACGGCGGGCCTGGGAGGGCATCGACCAGCCGCTCGACGCGGCGGAGGCGTGGCCGCTGATCTCGGCCTCGGCGCTGCGCTATCTCCCGCAGTCGGCGCTGCCGCGTGCCATGGACCGGAGCGACATGGAGCGGGTGATCGCGGAGTTCCGCAACGCGGCGGCGCTGGCGGCACGGACCGGCGCTGATTTGTTGGAGCTGCACTGCGCCCATGGCTATCTGCTGTCGAGCTTCCTGTCGCCGCTGACCAACCGGCGCACCGATGACTTCGGCGGCCCGCACGCGAACCGGGCGCGCTTCCCGCTGGAGGTCTTCCATGCCGTTCGCGCCGCCTGGCCGGAGGACCGGCCGCTGTCGGTGCGCCTGTCCTGCCACGACTGGACCGACGGCGGCAACACCCCCGACGACGCCGTTGTCTTCGCCCGGCTGTTCAAGGAGGCCGGGGCCGACCTGATCGACTGCTCGTCGGGACAGGTGATGGCGGACGATGCGCCGGTCTATGGCCGGATGTACCAGACCCCCTTTTCCGACCGCATCCGCAACGAGGTCGGCATCCCGACCGTCGCGGTCGGCGCGATTTCGGAGGCCGACCACGTCAACTCGATCATTGCCGCCGGGCGGGCCGATCTCTGCGCCATCGCCCGGCCGCATCTGGCCGACCCGGCCTGGACCCTGCACGAGGCGGCAAGGATCGGCGTGACCGACCTGCCCTGGCCGAAGCAATACCGCTCGGGCAAGACCCAGTTCGAGACCAACCTCGCCCGCGCGGCGGTGACCACGGCGGGGGGGCGTTCGTCATGACGGCCGGGATGCTCGACGGGCGCCACGCCCTGGTGACCGGCGCCGGCAGCGGCATCGGCCGTGCCGTCGCCCTGGCGCTGGCGGCGGCCGGGGCGCGGGTCAGCCTCGCCGGCCGCCGGCCGGAGCCGCTGCGGGAGGTCGCCGAACAGATCGGCGCGGGTCAAACGGGCGGGGCGCGCGCCCTGGCGCTGCCCGGCTTCGACGTCACCGACCGCGCGGCCATCGACGGCGGGCTGGCCGACGCGCGCGCCGCCTTCGGCCCGCTCGACATCCTGGTCAACAACGCCGGGGAGGCGCCGAGCGCGCCCTTCGAGGCCACCGACGCCGCCCTCTGGGCCCATGTGCTGGCCGTCGATCTGACGGGGGTGTTCCAGGTGACGCAGGCGGTCCTTCCCGACCTGAAGGCGCGCGGCGCCGGGGGGCGCGTCGTCACCGTCGCCTCGACCGCCGGGCTGGCCGGCTACCCCTACGTCTCCGCCTATTGCGCGGCCAAGCACGGCGCCGTCGGGCTGATGCGCGCGCTGGCGGTGGAGTTCGCCCGCAGCGGCGTCACCTTCAACGCGGTCTGTCCCGGCTTCACCGACACGCCGCTGCTCGACGGGGCGATCCGCACCATCACCGCCAAGACCGGCCGCACGGCGGAGCAGGCCGCCGCCAGCTTGACCCGCGCCAATCCGCAAGGCCGCCTGATCCGCCCGGAGGAGGTCGCCGCGACCGTGCTGTGGCTGGTCTCGCCGGGGGCGGCCTCGATCAACGGGCAGGCGGTCGCCGTCGACGGCGGCGAAATGGCAGGAGGATGACCCGCATGCAGAAGCGCCCCTTCAAGGACCGCACGGCCGAGCATGTCCTGTTCGAGACCAGCGACGACGGCCGGGTCGCCACCGTCCGGCTCAACCGTCCGGACCGCAAGAACCCGCTGACCTTCGACAGCTACGCCGAACTGCGCGACCTGTTCCGCGATCTCGTTTATGCCTCGGACGTGCGCTCGGTGGTGCTGACCGGGGCGGGCGGCAACTTCTCCTCCGGCGGCGACGTCTTCGAGATCATCGAGCCGCTGACCCGCATGGCGATGCCGGAGCTGCTGGCCTTCACCCGCATGACCGGCGACGTCGTCAAGGCGATGCGCGCCTGCCCGCAGCCCATCGTCGCGGCCATCGACGGGGTGTGCGCCGGGGCGGGGGCGATCCTGGCGATGGCGTCGGACCTGCGGCTGGCGACGCCGCGCGCCAGGACCGCCTTCCTGTTCACCCGCGTCGGTCTGGCCGGCGCCGACATGGGCGCCTGCGGCATCCTGCCCCGAATCATCGGCCAGGGCCGCGCCGCCGAGTTGCTGTTCACCGGCCGCGCCATGAGCGCCGAGGAGGGGGCGGCCTGGGGCTTCCACAACCGGCTGGTCCCGCCGGAGTCCCTGGAGGAGGAGGCGCTGGCGCTGGCCCGCTCGCTGGCCGACGGCCCCTGCTTCGCCCACGGCATGACCAAGACGATGCTGAACCAGGAATGGGCGATGGGCATCGACGCGCTGATCGAATCGGAGGCGCAGGCGCAGGCCATCTGCATGGCGACCAACGACTTCCGCCGCGCCTTCGAGGCCTTCGCCGCGAAGACCACGCCGGTTTTCAAGGGGGATTGAGGCCGTGACCGTCCAACCCTTTCCCGATTCCGGAAACGGGCCGTCCCGCGACCACCTCGACTGGCCCTTCTTCGATCCCGGACACCGGGCCTTCGCTGAACAGCTTAACGGCTTCGTGCGCTCGGGCGGGTTGGCGGGCATCGACCATGCCGACACCGACGCCGCCTGCGCGGCGCTGGCGCGGCGGCTCGGCGAGGCCGGGCTGCTCGATTCCTGCGTCGCCTCGGAAGCGCCGGGCGCCCCGCCCATCGATTCCCGCCGCGTCTGTCTGGCGCGCGAGACGCTGGCCTGGCATGACGGGCTCGCCGATTTCGCCTTCGCCATGCAGGGGCTCGGCACCGGGGCGGTCGGGTTGGCGGGCTCGCCGGCGCTGAAGGCCGCCGTGCTGCCCAAGGTGCGCAGCGGCGAGTGGCTGGCCGCCTTCGCCCTGTCGGAGGCGGACGCCGGCTCCGACGTCGCCGCCATGGCCTGCACCGCCCGCGCCGACGGCGACGGCTATGTCCTGGACGGCGAGAAGACCTGGATTTCCAACGGCGGCATCGCCGGGGTCTACACCGTCTTCGCCCGCAGCGGCGAGGCGCCCGGCACGCGTGGCATCTCGGCCTTCGTCGTCCTTGCCGACGATCCGGGCTTCTCGGTGGTCGAGCGGATCGAGGTGATGGCACCGCACCCGCTGGCGACGATCCGCTTCGAGAACTGCCGCATCCCGGCGGATCGCCGTCTTGGGCTCCCCGGCGAGGGTTTCAAGATCGCCATGCGCACGCTCGACGTCTTCCGCGCCTCGGTGGCGGCGGCGGCGCTCGGCTTCGCCCGCCGGGCGCTCGACGAGGCGCTGGCCCACGCCAGGGGCCGCCGGATGTTCGGCGGGACGCTGGCCGACCTGCAACTGACCCAGGCGGCGCTCGGCACGATGGCGACCGGCATCGACGCCGCCGCGCTGCTGACCTGCCGCGCGGCGTGGCGGCGCGACGTCCAGAAGCTGCCGACGACGCGCGAAGCCGCGATGGCCAAGATGACGGCGACTGAGACGGCGCAGGCGGTGATCGACCGCGCCGTGCAGATGTTCGGCGGGCGCGGCGTGCGCTCGGGCGAGACCGTGGAGCGGCTCTACCGCGAGATTCGCGCCCTGCGCATCTACGAGGGCGCCACCGAGGTGCAGACGCTGATCGTCGCCCGCGAATTGCTGAAGGAGGCGTGACCATGGCGGCTCTCGTCACCGGGCGTGACTTCGTCACCGAACGCATCGTCCGCTTCGCCGACTGCGACCCGGCCGGCATCGTCTATTTTCCACGCTGCTTCGATCTGCTGAACGGGGTGGTCGAGGATTGGTGGGCGGCGATGGATTTCCCTTGGCGGGTGACCATCACGGAGCGCCGCGTCGGCCTGCCGACGGCGGCGCTGACGGCGACCTTCGTCGCCCCCTCCTTCCTCGGGGAGCGGCTGACCTGCCGGCTGTCGGTGGCGCGCATCGGCCGCTCCTCGGCGGAACTGCGCCACACGGTCGGCGTCGGCGATTCCCCGCGCTTCCGCGCCGCGCAGTCGGTGGTCTGCACCTCGCTGGAAACCCACGCGGCGCAACCCTGGCCGGACGATCTGCGCGCGGCGATGACCGCTTACCTCGACCCTTCGGCGGGAGACGCCTCATGCACATGATCCTTCAGCCCGAGGGCTGGGCCAAGCCGGTCGGCTACGCCAACGGAATCGCCGCGCGCGGCCGGCTGGTCTTCGTCGGCGGCCAGATCGGCTGGAACGCGGCCTGCGAATTCGAGACCGACGATTTCGTCGGACAGGTCCGCCAGACCCTGGAGAACGTCGTCGCCGTGCTGGCCGAGGCCGGCGCCGGGCCGGAGCATGTCACCAGCATGACCTGGTATTTCACTGACAGGACCGACTATCTCACCAACCGCAAGGCGATCGGCGCCGTCTACCGCGCGGTGATGGGCAACCATTACCCGGCCATCGCCGCCGTCCAGGTCGCGGCGCTGGTCGAGGATCGCGCCAGGATCGAGATCCAGGCCCAGGCGGTGGTGCCGGACTGACCGGCGCTTCCGCCCCGGTCCGGCCGCGATACGGAAATTTCAATCTTAAAAATTCTATAGTTGAAACCAGTTTTCGGCGGGATCATCATCGTTCTACGGCCCTGCCCACGACTGCCCACGACTGCCCGCGACTCCGTGCGAGAGGAGTGACGCCATGCTTGGACCGACCGCGCACACCGACAGCTTCACACGGGACAATCTGCCGCCGCCGGGGCTGCTGCCGGATTTCCTCCTCGACGGCTTCGCCTATCCGGAGCGCCTGAACGCGGCGGTCGAGCTGACCGACCGCATGGTGGAGAAGGGCTTCGGCGACCATGTCGCGTTGATCGGCAACGGCCGGCGCCGCACCTACAAGGAACTCGCCGACTGGACCAACCGCCTCGCCCACGCGCTGGTCGAGGATTACGGGGTGCGGCCGGGCAACCGGGTGCTGATCCGTTCCGCCAACAACCCGGCGCTGGTCGCCTGCTGGCTGGCGGCGACCAAGGCCGGGGCGGTGGTGGTCAACACCATGCCGATGCTGCGCAGCGGCGAGCTGGCCAAGATCGTCGACAAGGCGGAGATCGGACTCGCCCTCTGCGACACCCGCCTGATGGCGGACTTGCAGGATTGCGCGGCCGGCAGCCGGTTCCTGAAACGGGTGGTCGGTTTCGACGGGACGGCCAACCACGACGCGGAACTTGACCGCGCGGCGCTCGACAAGCCGGTGCGCTTCCAGGCGGTGGACACCGGGCGCGACGACGTGGCGCTGCTCGCCTTCACCTCCGGCACCACCGGCCAGCCGAAGGCGACGATGCATTTCCACCGCGACCTGCTGATCGTCGCCGACGGCTACGCGCGCGAGGTGCTGGGGGTGACGCCGGACGACGTCTTCGTCGGCTCGCCGCCGCTGGCCTTCACCTTCGGGCTCGGCGGGCTGGCGATCTTCCCGCTGCGCTTCGGCGCGACGGCGACCCTGCTGGAGACGGCGTCGCCGCCCAACATGATCGCCATCATCCAGACCTACAAGGCGACCGTCTGCTTCACCGCCCCCACCGCCTACCTCGCCATGCTGGCGGCGATGGAGGGCGGGGCCGACCTGTCGAGCCTGCGTGTCGCCGTCTCGGCCGGGGAGACGCTGCCGGCCCCGGTGTTCCACCGCTGGATGGAGAAGACCGGCAAGCCGATCCTCGACGGCATCGGCTCCACCGAGATGCTGCACATCTTCCTCACCAACCGCTTCGGCGACGCCACGGCGGGGGCGACCGGCCGGCCGGTCGGCGGCTACGAGGCGAGGATCGTCGATGCCGACATGGCGGAGGTTCCGCGCGGCACCATCGGCCGGCTGGCGGTGCGCGGCCCGACCGGCTGCCGCTATCTCGCCGACGCCCGGCAAGCCGATTACGTGCGCGGCGGCTGGAACCTGACCGGCGACAGCTTCGTGCAGGACGAGGACGGAGTCTTCCACTTCGCCGCGCGGTCGGACGACATGATCATCTCGTCGGGCTACAACATCGCCGGGCCGGAGGTCGAGGCGGCGCTGCTGGCGCACGCCGACGTGCTGGAATGCGGGGTGATCGGCGTGCCGGACGAGGCGCGCGGCCAGATCGTCGAGGCGTATGTCGTGCTGGCGGCCGGCGTCGCCCCGGACGGCGCCACCGTCCTGCGTTTGCAGGAGCACGTCAAGCAGACCATCGCCCCCTACAAATACCCGCGCTCGGTGAGGTTCGTGGAATCGCTTCCGCGCACCGCCACCGGCAAGCTCCAGCGCTTCCGCCTGCGCGAACAGGAGCAGGCATGACCGACTTCACCCAAACCGATTTCAAGGGAACGCGCGCGCTCTTCCGGATTCCCGAGGGGGTGATCTACCTCGATGGCAACTCGCTGGGGCCGCTGCCGGCCGGCGTCGAGCAGCGGGTCGCCCGCACGCTGGCCGAGGAATGGGGCACGCGGCTGATCCGCGGCTGGAACGATGCCGGCTGGATGACGCAGCCGGGCCGCGTCGGCGACCGCGTCGCCCGGCTGATCGGCGCCCCGCCGGGCAGCGTGGTGATGGGCGACACCCTGTCGATCAAGATCCACCAGGCGCTGGCGGCGGCGCTGGCGCTGAATCCGGATCGCCGCGTGATCCTGTCGGACACCGGCAACTTCCCGACCGACCTCTACATGGCCGAGGGGCTGATCGCCACGCTCGGCCAGGGCCACCGGCTGGAGCTGGTCGAGCCCGAGGCGGTGGAGGCCGCCATTGACGACCACGTCGCCGTGCTGATGTTGACCGAGGTGGATTACCGCAGCGGCCGGAAACACGACATGGCGGTGCTGACCGCCCGCGCCCACGCCGCCGGAGCCCTGACCGTCTGGGATCTCGCCCATTCGGCCGGCGCCTTGCCGGTCGACCTCGCCGCCGCCGGCGCCGACTTCGCGGCGGGCTGCACCTACAAGTACCTGAACGGCGGGCCGGGAGCGCCGGCCTTCATCTACGTGGCGCCGCGCCACGCCGACGCGGCCCGTCCGGCGCTGTCCGGCTGGATGGGGCACGCGGCGCCCTTCGCCTTCGACCCCTCCTACCGGCCCGGCGCCGGGGTGGAGCGGATGCGGGTCGGCACGCCGCCGGTGATCGCGCTGGCGGCGCTCGACGCGGCGCTCGACGTCTGGGACGGGGTCGACATGGCCGACATCCGCCGGCAGTCCATCGCGCTGTGCGACCTTTTCATCACGGAGGTGGAGGCGCGTTGCCCCGAGCTGGCCCTGGCCTCGCCGCGCGACGGCGCCCGGCGCGGCAGCCAGGTGTCCTTCCGCCACCCGCAGGGCTACGCCATTATGCGGGCGCTGATCGACCGTGGCGTGATCGGCGACTTCCGCGCGCCCGACATCCTGCGCTTCGGCATCACGCCGCTCTACATCGGCGCCGACGAACTGCGCGCCGCCGTAGCCGTGCTGGAGACGGTCCTGGCCGGCCGGCTGTGGGACCGCCCCGACTATCACCGCAAGGCGACCGTGACATGAGCGACCCTGAGCAGTCCTGTCCCTATGATCCCGCGGCCGAGGGCGCGCAGATGGCGTTCGACGGACGCATGTCCTACGGCGACTATCTCCAGCTCGACCGCATTCTCGACGCCCAACGCCCGCGCTCGACGGCCCATGACGAGATGCTGTTCATCATCCAGCACCAGACCTCGGAGCTGTGGATGCGGCTGGCGGTCTACGAGATCCGCGCCGCGCGCGACGCCATCCGCGACGACCGGCTGTCGCCCGCCTTCAAGATGCTGAGCCGCGTCTCGCGCGTCTTCGAGCAGCTCAACTCCGCCTGGGACGTGTTGCGCACAATGACGCCCAGCGAATACACCAAGTTCCGCGGCGATCTCGGCCAGTCCTCGGGCTTCCAGTCGCACCAGTACCGCGAGATCGAGTATCTGCTCGGCAACCGCAACAGGGCGATGCTGCGGCCCCACGAGCACCGGCCGGAGATCCGGGCGCGGCTGGAGGAGGAGCTGACGCGGCCGAGCCTGTACGACGAGGCGCTGCGCCTGCTCGCCCGCAACGGCATTCCCGTGCCGGCGGAGGTGCTGGAGCGCGACGTGTCGCAAACCCACCGGCCGCAAGACGGCGTGACGGAGAGCTGGCGGATCGTCTACCAGGATCCGGACCGCCACTGGCCGCTCTACGAGCTGGCCGAGAAGCTGGTCGACTTTGAGGATTACTTTCGCCGGTGGCGCTTCAACCACGTCACCACGGTGGAGCGGATCATCGGCTTCAAGCGGGGGACCGGCGGCACCGGCGGCGTCCCCTATCTGCGCAACATGCTGGCGGTCGAGCTGTTCCCGGAGCTCTGGCGGGTCCGCACCGTGCTGTAGGGCAGGGGCTTCCTCCCCCCTCGACATCGGGCGGCGGACACGGGAGAGTGCCGGCCGGCGATCGCCGGACATTCGCCGGGACATTCAAGGACAGGCCATGGCAGCGAAAGTGACCAGCCCGCGCAAGCGGGACCAGCGGATGGACCCGGACGCCGGCAACCACGCCGACATCCGGCTGTGGTTGCGCCTGCTGTTCTGCGCCAGCCGGATCGAATCCGTCCTGCAAAGCCGCATCACCAGCGATTTCGGCATTTCGCTGGCCCGCTTCGACCTGCTGTCGCAATTGGAGCGGGTCGAGGACGGGCTGACCATGACCGAGGTGTCGCACCGCATGATGGTGTCCAACGGCGCCATCACCAGCCTGGTGGACCGTCTGGTCGAGGACGGCTTCGTCCGCCGCGAGCCGCATCCCCGGGACCGCCGGACCAACATCATCCGCCTGACCGACGAGGGGCGCGCGCGCTTCCTGGCGATGGCCGGCGAGCATGAGCAGTGGGTGGTCGGGCTGCTGGACGGGCTCGACGAGCCGGTCAAGCGCGGGCTGCTGGACGGGCTTGGCGCGTTGAAGCAGCATCTGGAAAAGACGGGCGGCTGAACGCGCCCAACCTCAAGGGAGGAGACGACCCGATGGTCACGACGGCCGGTCCGGGGCCCATCGATTGGGACGACGCCTACGCCAACAGCGCCCACATCGAGGGCGGCAGTGCCTATCCGGCGAAATGGGCCGCCGCCGCCGCCGGTTTCCGCGCGGCGATGGCGGCGGCGGGGAGGGCCGAGCTTGACCGTCCCTACGGGCCGTTGCCGCGCGAGGTCTTCGATCTCTTCCACCCGGCAGGGGAGGCGGCGGGAACTGTGATCTTCGTGCATGGCGGTTTCTGGAAGGCGTTCGACAAGTCGAGCTGGTCGCATCTGGCGGCCGGCGCGCTCGCCCATGGCTGGCGCGTCGCCATGCCCAGCTACACGCTGTGCCCGGCGACGCGGATCGGCGGCATCACCCGCCAGATCGAGCGGGCGGTGGAGGCGGTCGCCGGGTGGACCGCCGGCCCCCTGCGCCTGACCGGCCATTCGGCCGGCGGCCATCTGGTGACCCGCCTGCTCTGCGCCGATGCCGGCCTGTCCCGGGCGGTGCGGGAGCGGGTCGTGCACACGGTCTCCATCAGCGGGCTGCACGATCTGCGCCCGCTGCTGAAGACGGCGATGAACCAGACTCTCGGGCTCGACGGTGAGGAGGCCGTGCGTGAAAGCCCGGCCCTGGCGATGCCGCATCCCGGCGTGTCGGTGACCTGCTGGGTGGGGGCGGACGAGCGGCCGGAATTCATCCGCCAGAATGCCCTTCTCGCCAACATCTGGAGCGGCCTGGATGCGCGCATGAGGGAGCGGCAGGCCGCCGCTCGCCATCATTACAACGTCATCGAGGATCTGGCCGATCCGGACTCCCCCCTCGTCGGCGAGCTTCTCGGAGACGGCGGGAGCGCTCGGTAGGGAATTATCCGAGCGTCCAAGGGGGGCCGGCCCGTTCGAACCGGAAGCGCCCGCCCAGCCCTGCCTTTGCCGCAGCGCAGCCCTGCCGGGTCAGCGGCCGCTTGACAGGGGCTTTTGGCAACCTCTACCGTCGCGTCGCATCATGGGAAAACATTCCGGCCAACGGAATTTCCAGGCGGGGAATTCCAAGGAGATGGCCGGCGTAACGACCCGTCCGGCGGGCGCATCCTCGGGGCTGCGTTTGCCGGCGACGCTCACCCGCATCCCCACCCGACGGGCACGGCCATGGACCTCAACCTCGACCACAACCCCTTTTTGACGATGATCGGCCTGACGCTGTGCCGGTGGCAGCCCGATCTGGCCGAGTTCGAGCTGCTGATCGAGCCCCGCCACCTCAACCGGCAGGGCAGCCTGCAAGGGGGGGTGATGGCGACGATGCTGGATGCGGCCTGCGGCTACTCCGGCCTCTTCAGCGCGGAGCCGGGCGAGGAGCGCCACGCGGCCACCCTGTCGCTGTCCATCAACTATGTCGCCCGCGTCGCCGAGGGCCGGATTCGCGCCGTCGGGCGGGTGACCGGCGGGGGCCGCAGCGTCTATTTCGCGGAGAGCCGGATCATCGACGAGGATGGGGCGGTCATCGCGACGGCGCAGGGCAGTTTCAAGCGCCGCGCCACGGCGGCGGTGCAACCGGCCGCCCTGTCCGGAACGCCGGAATCCGGAGCGCCGGATGGTTTCGGGGCATGAGCGTCCAGGACATCGGGCTGGCGCTGGTCGTCGTGCTGCTGTGGGGGGTGAACTTCGTCGCCGCCAAGCTGGCGCTCGCCGAATTCTCGCCGCTCCTGTTGATGGGGCTGCGCTTCACGCTGGTCGCGGCGCTGCTGCTGCCCTTCGTGCGGGTGCCGTGGGGCCGGCTGCGCGGGATCCTGCTGCTGTCGATGGTGCTCGGCTCCGTGCATTTTCCGTTGATGTTCATGGGCATCAAAGGGTTGGACGCCGCCACCGCCTCCGTGGCGGCACAGCTCCAGGTGCCGTTCTCCTCGCTGATGGCGGCGATCTTCTTCAAGGACCGGCTGGGCTGGCGGCGCACGCTCGGCATGGTGATCGCCTTCGCCGGGGTGGCGCTGCTGGCCGGCGAGCCGGCGCGGATCGAGAATCCGGTGCCGTTGCTGCTGGTCGTCACCGCCAGCCTCGCCTTCGCGCTGGGCAGCGTGCAGATCAAGCGGCTGGAATCGGTGGAGGGCTTCACGCTCAACGCCTGGATGGCGCTGTTCGCGGCGCCGCAGCTCCTGACGCTGTCGCTGCTGGTCGAGCAGGACCAGATCGCCGCCATCCGCAACGCCACGCTGGTGGGCTGGGGAGCCCTGGCCTTCATCGCGGTGATGGCGACGATCGTCGCCTACGGTCTGTGGTACCGCCTGCTGCGGCTCTACGACGTCAACCAGACGGTGCCCTACCTGCTGCTGCTGCCGGCGGTCGGGGTGGCGTCGGGCGTGCTGCTGCTGGGAGAGCCGCTGTCCTGGCGTCTGGTGGTGGGCGGTCTGGTCACGGTGGCCGGCCTCAGCCTGATCGTCCTGCGCCGGCCACGCGTGATCAACGACAAGGTGACGAACCTGACGTGACCGGCGGAAGGGCGGGGCTCAGCCCTTCACCAGCGGGCACTTGCTTTCGGCCAGCGGCAGGAAGGCCTCGTCGCCCGGAATGGTGCTGAGGATCTTGTAATAATCCCAGCGCCCCTTGGATTCGGCCGGGCTCTTGACCTCGACGAGATGCATGTCGTGGACCATGCGGCCGTCGGCGCGGACCTTGCCGTTGCGGGCGAACATGTCCTCGATCGGCATGGACTTGAGCTGGTTGACCACGGTCAGGCCCTTGTCGGTGCCGGTGGCGTCGATGGCCTTCAGGTAGTTCAGAACCGCCGAATAGACGCCGGCCTGCACCATGGTCGGCATCTTGCCCTCGTGCCGCTGGCCGAAGCGCTTGGCGAATTCCCGCGTGCGGTCGTCGGTGTCCCAGTACCAGCCGGTGGTGATGACCATCCCCTTGGTCACGTCGAGGCCGAGGCTGTCGATGTCGGTCAGGAAGACCAGCATGCCGACCATCTTCTGGCCGCTCTGGGACAGGCCGAACTCGTTGGCCTGCTTCACCGCGTTCACGAAGTCGCCGCCGGCGTTGGCGAGCGCCACCACCTGCGCCCCCGACGCCTGCGCCTGGAGCAGGAAGGAGGAGAAGTCCGGTGTCGCGACCGGCGCCCGCACCGTGCCCAGCACCTCGCCGCCGGCCTTCTTGACCGCGTTCGACGTGTTGGTCTCCAGGCTGCGGCCGAAGGTGTAGTCGGCGGTGATGAAGAACCACTTCTTGTTGCCCTGTTGGGTCAGGGCGCGGCCGGCTCCGTTGGCGAGCGCGTAGGTGTCGTAGGTCCAGTGCACGCCGGTGGGCGAGCATTTCTCGTTGGTCAGCTCGGTGCTGCCGGCGGTGGAGTTCAGATGGACCCGGCCGGTCTCGCGCGTCACCTCCTGCACCGCCAGCGCCGCGGCGGAGTTGCCGACGTCGACGATCACGTCGACCTGCTCGCGGTCGATCCATTGGCGGGAGATGCTGGCGGCGATGTCGGCCTTGTTCTGGTGGTCGGCGAAGACGACCTGGACCGGCGCGCCTTTCACCTTGCCGCCGAAATCCTCGACCGCCATCTGCGCGGCGATGACCGAGCCGCGCCCGGCGAGGTCGGCGTAGATGCCGGTCATGTCGTCGAGCACGGCGATCTTCACGACGTTGTCGGAAACCTGCGCCTGCGCCGCGCCGGTCAGGGTGACGGCGGCCATGCCCGCGAGCAGAGCCGTCTTGAGCGTCTTCATGCGTTGATCCTCCCGGTTCTGGTGATGCTTTGCGTGGATGGGGTTCAGGCGCCGGCAGCGGCGTCGCGCAGCAGGCGGCCGAGCAGGAACTGGTCGCTGTCGCCATGGGCCAGCCGCGTCTGATCGGACTGGGCGTCGATGGCGCGCTTGGTCATGCGCAGGGCCAGCGGTGGAACCATCGCGGCGTCCTGCGCCAGCCGCAGGCTTTCCGCGACGACGGTCCCGTCCTCGGCGACGAGGTCGGCGAGGCCCCAATCGAGGGCCAGCGGCGAATCGACCCGCAGGTCGGTGAACAGAAGGCGCTTGGCCCGTGCCGGGCCGACCAGCGACACCAGACGCGGCAGCCCGCCCCAGGCGAGGTTGAAGCCGAGCCGCGCCTCGGGCAGGCGCAGATGCGCGCCGCGCCCGAAGATGCGCAAGTCGAGCGCCATCGCCAGCACGCCGCCGCCGCCGATCGCCGCCCCTTCGACGGCGGCGATGGTGAACTGGGGAAGCGCCGCCCAGGCCTCGCACAGGGCGCGGCCACGCTCGACGGCGGCGTGCTGTTCCAGCGCGTCCGCGCCGGCTGGCCAGAGCCGTGGGTCGGACAGGTCGAGGCCGCCGGAGAACACCGTCGTGGCGCCGGTCAGCACCACGGCCCGCAGGGAACCGTCGGTGCGCAGCCGGTGGGCGGCGTCCGTCAGCTCCTCCATCGCCGCCGCGTTCAGGGCGTTGGCGCGTCCGCCGCGGTCGTAGCGGACCAGCGCCACGCCATCCAGCCGCTCGATCGACACAAGCCTCATTCCGTCTGTTCCTTTCCCTTCGGTTCCGGCGCTGGGGTCCGCCAGTTCCAATCACCTAACATTCTACCGAGTATGTTGCAATGCTTTGGTTCGTGATGCAAACATATGGTCAACGGTCCCCGCCGGGGGCTCAACGGTGTGACGGTTGGATGAGAGGGAGGCTTGGTGGCGATGCACGGCGATGAATGGGCGAGGATCCCCTCGGCGGACGAATGCGTGCTGCGCAATCTTCTGGAACGGCAGGCAGAACGGCAGCCCGACGCGGTGTTCGTCACCTTCTGGAGGGGCGATACCTGGAGCTATCGGGAGACGCTGGAGCGCGTCCGCCGCCGCGCCGCCGCCCTGCGGGCGCAGGGCGTGCGCCAGGGCGACCATGTGTTGTGCTGGATGGGGAACGGGCCGGATCTGCTGACCGCCTGGTTCGCCATCAACTATCTCGGCGCGGTCTATGTGCCGCTCAACACGGCGAGCCGGGGCCGTCCGCTGGAGCATATGCTGGACAACGCCGGCGCCTCGGTGATGATCGCGCATGCGGCCCTGCTCGGCCGTCTGGCCGAGATCGATCGCGGGCCGCTGGCCAGGATCCTCACCGTCGGCGCGGCGGACTCGGCGCCGCCCGACCTGCCCGGCGTCACCATGGCGCCGCTGGTCGACGCGCCGGCCGGTTCCGATCTGAGCCTGGAGCTCGACCGGCCGATCCAGCCCTGGGATCCTCACGCGATCATGTATTCCTCGGGCACCACCGGGGCGGCGAAGGGGGTCGTGACCTCCTACGTGCAGATCCACGCGATGGGGCCGGACGCCTTCACCAGCATCACGGCGGACGACCGCTGCATGATCTGCGGGCCGATTTTCCATTGCGGCAGCACGCTTTACGTCTATTGCATGCTGGGCAAGGGCGGCTCCATGGCGATGGTGCCGGAGTTCCGCACCGGTGACTTCTGGGACTCGATCCGCGACACCGGGAGCACGGTGGTCCTGCTGCTCGGCGTCATGGCGAGCTTCCTGCTGAAGGCCCCGCCGAACCCGCGCGACCATGACCATACCCTCAAGAAGGTCTTCATCGTTCCCTTTGGAGAGGATGCGCCCCGGTTCGGCCAGCGCTTCGGTGTCGAACTCCACACCGTCTACAACATGACCGAGATCGCCAGCCCCCTGACGGCGGGGCCGCAGACCGCCGGGCCGGACGGGATGGTGCCAGGCCTGTGCGGCCGTGCGCGGCCCTGCTTCGAACTGCGCGTGGTCGACGCCAACGACGCGGAGCTGCCGCCGGGCACGGTCGGCGAGCTGATCATCCGCTCGCACCGGCCCTGGGCGCTCGGTTCCGGCTATTACCGCAATCCGGAGGCGACGGTGGCGGCCATGCGCAACGGCTGGTTCCACACCGGCGACGCCTTCCGCATGGAGCCGGACGGGCGCTTCTTCTTCGTCGACCGCCTGAAGGATGTCATCCGCCGCCGGGGCGAGAACATCTCTTCCTTCGAACTGGAGGCGGAGATCTGCGCCCACCCGGCGGTGCGCGAGGCGGTGACCGTCGCCGTTCCCAGCGAGGTCGGCGAGGACGAGGTCCTGGCCGTGGTCGCCCCGGTTCCCGGCGCCGTGGTCGATCCTGCCGAACTGGTCAATTTCCTGGCGGCGCGCGTGGCGCACTACATGGTGCCGCGCTACGTCCGCGTGGTGGAGGAGCTTCCAAAGACGGCCAGCGGCAAGCTCCAGAAGCACGCTCTGCGCGCCGACGGCCTGACGGAGGATTGCTGGGACCGCGAGGCGGCGGGCATCCGCCTCAAGCGCGAAAGCCTCGCCTGAGGGACGGAGCAGGCAAAGAACAAAGCCCCTCTCCCTGAAGGAGAGGGGCTTTGTTCACCCCGGGGCGTTCAGCCCCTGCATGATCGACTCGACGATTTTGTCGGCGAGGATCTCGCGGTCGTCGCGCGTCTCCGCCGGGCGGGGGCGGTACCAGATCGACAGCCAGTTGATAGCGCCGAGCGCCACCTTGACCGCCACCGACACGTCGCTGGTGCGGATCGAGCCATCCTCGACGCCCTCGTAGGCGACCCGCTTGAACAGGCTCTCGAAGTCGTTGCGCACGGTCATCAGCTCGGCGAGCGTGCGGCGCTGCTCGGGCGTCGTGGCGCCGAATCGGTGCATCTCCACGCCCTGGACGACCACCGCCTCAAGGGCGAGATTCTCCATCATCGACAGGGCGTGCTGGCGGAACATGGCGCTGAGGCGCTGCGCCGCCGGCTCCGGCCCCTTCATCGCCGGGGTGACGGCCTCGAAGTTGCGGCGCATGCCCTCGCGATGGACGTCGAAGAACAGCTCCGTCTTCGAGCGGTAGTAATGGTAGATGCGTCCCTTCGTGGACCCAAGACGCCGCGCCACGTCGTCGATGCTCGCCGCGTGATAACCCTGCTCCATGAAGCATTCGGCGGCGGCAATCAGGATCTCGATGTTCCCGGTCTTGTCGATGCGGGGTGACAGCGGGCTCTTTTCACTGCTCATCGTCCAGTTCCAACTCGATAAGTTCGTCGGCGATCAACCTGTTCCGCCCGCATGACCCCGCCGCGACAGACCGGCGTGGACCGATTCCGCGAAGCTAGGACCAATCCATCCGGCAGGCAACATTTCTGCCTGGACAGTGCGGGCGCGCTCACATACTACTTGGTATGTTTTTTGTGCGTGACGCAAGCAAACTTCGTGGGCACGCACCCAAACGACCATGGGAAGACGCCCAATGACCGAACCCATTCCCGCCGGGGATCTGGAGCGGCGCGCCGGCACCGAGATCGGCGTGTCGCGCTGGTTCGTGATCGACCAGACGCGCATCGACGCCTTCGCCGACGTCATCGACGACCACCAGTTCATCCATGTCGATCCCGAGCGCGCGCAGCGCGACACCCCCTTCGGCGGAACCATCGCCCACGGCTTCCTGTCGCTGTCGCTGTTGACCGCGATGGGGGAAGGCGTGCTTCCGGCGATCGCCGGGGAGGCGATGGTCATCAATTACGGCTTCGACCGTGTCCGCTTCCTCGCCCCGGTCCGCTCCGGCGCGCGGGTCCGCGCCCGCTTCGTGCTGAGCGAGGCGACCCGCCGGTCGGAGCGGGAACTGGTCGCGCGCTACGCCGTGACGGTGGAGGTCGAGGGCGACGGCAAGCCGGCGCTGGCGGCCGACTGGATCATCCTGACCCTTTTGAAAGAACAGGTGGACGCAGCATGAGCATTCAATCGGACGGCATCGGGCCGGACGGCATCCGTTTCGACGGGCGCGTCGCCATCGTCACCGGGGCGGGGAACGGCCTGGGGCGTGGCTACGCGCTGGAACTGGCGGCGCGCGGCGCCAAGGTGGTGGTCAACGATCTGGGCGGCGGCCGCGACGGCCGCGGCGCCTCGGACGCGGCCGAGACCGTGGTCGCGGAGATCCGCGGCCGCGGCGGCGAGGCCGTCGCCGACGGGGCGAACGTCACCGACCCGGCGCAGGTCGCGGCGATGGTCGAACGCGCCCACGGGCTGTGGGGTCGCATCGACGTGCTGATCAACAACGCCGGCATCCTGCGCGACAAGAGCTTCGCCAAGATGGAGCTGGAGGATTTCCGCTCGGTCGTCGACGTGCATCTGATGGGGGCGGCCAACGTCACCCACGCGGTCTGGCCGATCATGAGGGCGCAGAACTACGGCCGTGTCCTGATGACGACCTCGACCTCGGGCGTCTACGGCAATTTCGGCCAGTCCAACTATGGGGCGGCGAAGGCCGGGCTGGTCGGGTTGATGAACGTCCTGCATCTGGAAGGCGTCCGCAACGGCATCCACGTCAACGCGGTGGCGCCGACAGCGGCGACCCGCATGACGTCGGACATCCTCGATGAGACGGCGCTGGCCCGGCTGAACCCGGACTTCGTCACCCCGGCGGCGCTGTTCCTGGTGTCGGAACGGGCGCCGAGCCGCACGGTGATCCTCGCCGGCGCCGGCACCTACGCCCGGCTCGCCATCGTCGAATCGGACGGCGTCTTCCTGCCCGAGGGGGAGCGGACGCCGGAGGCCGTCGCCGCCCGCTTCGCCGAGATCGCCTCGCTCGACCGCCAGCACGAGATCGACGCCGGCCTGACCCACGTCGACCGCATCCTGAAGCGCGCGGCGGACGCCGCCGGCTGATAGTGGGGAGAAGACCGGTGAGAGAAGCCGTCATCGTATCGACCGCCCGCACGCCCATCGGCAAGGCCTACCGGGGTGCCTTCAACGACACCCAGGCGCAGGCGCTGGGCGGGCACGCCATCGCCCACGCCGTTGCCCGCGCCGGGATCGACCCCGCCGAGATCGACGACGTGGTGATGGGGGCGGCCTTGCAGCAGGGCGCCACCCACATGAACATGGCCCGGCAATGCGCGCTGCGCGCCGGGCTGCCGACCTCGGTGGCGGCGCAGTCGGTGGACCGGCAATGCGCCTCGGGCCTGATGGCGATCGCCATCGCCGCCAAGCAGATCGTCGCCGACGGCATGACTGTCGCGGTCGGCGGCGGGCTGGAATCGCTGTCGCTGGTGCAGACCGACCGCATGAACGTCGAGCGCTGGCGCGACCCCTGGCTGGTGGAGCACCGTCCCGACGTCTACATGGCGATGATCGAGACGGCGGAGATCGTGTCGGCGCGCTACGGCGTGCCGCGCGAGGCGCAGGACGCCTACGCCACCCGCTCCCAGGCGCGCACCGCCGAGGCGCAGGCCGCCGGCCGCTTCGACGCGGAGATCGTGCCGGTCGCCACCACCATGACCCGCTTCGACAAGGCGACCGGCGAGACCACCCATCACGCGGTCACGCTGGAACGCGACGAGAGCAACCGGCCCGACACCACGCTGGCCGGTCTGTCGGCGCTGAAGCCGGTGTTCCGCGACGGCCAGCAAATCCACGAGGGGCGCTTCGTCACCGCCGGCAACGCCTCGCAGCTGTCGGACGGCGCCTCGGCCAGCGTGCTGATGGAGGCGGCGGAGGCCGAACGGCGGGGGCTCAGCCCGCTCGGCATCTACCGCGGCATCGCGGTCGCCGGCTGCGACCCGGACGAGATGGGGGTCGGCCCGGTCTTCGCGGTGCCGAAGCTGCTGAAGCGGCACGGCCTGACCGTCGACGACATCGGGCTGTGGGAACTGAACGAGGCCTTCGCCGCGCAGGTGATCCATTGCCGCGACCGGCTCGGCATCCCCGACGAGCGGCTGAACGTCAACGGCGGGGCCATCGCCGTCGGCCATCCCTACGGCATGTCGGGCGCCCGTCTGGTCGGCCACGCCCTGATCGAGGGCAAGCGGCGGGGCGCGCGCCACGTCGTCGTCACCATGTGCGTCGGTGGCGGCATGGGCGCCGCCGGCCTGTTCGAAGTCGCCTGAAATCCCAACATCAAGCCCGAACCAGGGAGGATTCCGCATGGACCGCAAGCACGACACCCGCGCCGCCTACCCGCATTTCCAGATCGTGCCCACCCGCTGGATGGACAACGACGCCTATGGCCACGTCAACAACGTGGTCTATTACAGCTACTTCGACACGGTGGTGAACCAGTACCTGATCGAGAACGGCGCGCTGGACATCGAGAACAGCCCGGTGATCGGGCTGGTGGTCGACACCGGTTGCAGCTATTACGCGCCGGTCAGTTTTCCCGACCGGGTCGAGGCCGGGCTGCGCGTGGCGCGGCTGGGCACCAGCAGCGTCCGTTACGAGGTCGGGCTGTTCCGCAACGACGACCTGACCCCGGCGGCCTGCGGCCATTTCGTGCATGTCTATGTCGATCGCGAGACGCGCCGCCCGGCGGCGCTGCCGGACACGCTCCGTGCGGTGCTCGAACGGCTGGTCGTGCCGGCCGAAGCCGTCTGACGCCCCCTTTCCGGTGAGGACCGAGACATGACGGACTTCGTGTTCGAAACCACCCCGAAGCTGGTGTGCGAGGCGGGGGCGGCGGCCCGGCTGGGCGAAATGGCGAAGGGGCTCGGCATCCGCCGCGCGCTGATCGTCACCGACGCCGGCTTGGTGGCGGCCGGGCTGCTGGAGCCGGTCGAGGCCGGCTTCAAGGCCGCCGGCACGACCTGCGCCCTGTTCTCCGACGTGCTGGCCGACCCGCCGGAGGAGTCGGTGGCGCTGGCGGTCCAGGCAGCGCGCGAGGCCGGGGCCGACGGGGTGATCGGCTTCGGCGGCGGCAGCTCGCTCGACACCGCCAAGCTGGTCGCCCTGCTGGCCGGCACGCCGCAGGAGCTGCCGGACATCTACGGCATCGGTCTCGCCAAGGGGCCGCGCCTGCCGCTGATCCAGGTGCCGACCACCGCCGGCACCGGGTCGGAGGTGACGCCGATCGCCATCGTCACCACGCCGACCAGCGAGAAGAAAGGAGTGGTCTCCAGCCTGCTCTACCCCGATCTGGCGGTGCTCGACGCCCATCTGACGCTGGGGCTGCCGCCGCGCGTCACCGCGATGACCGGCATCGACGCGATGGTCCACGCCATCGAGGCCTACACCACACGCCACAAGAAGAACCCGCTGTCCGACAGCCTCGCGCTGCGGGCGTTGAGCCTGCTGGGCGGGAACATCCGCACCGTGATCGCGGACGGGCGCGACGTTGCCGCCCGAGCGGCGATGCTCCAGGGCTCGCTGCTGGCCGGCATCGCCTTCGCCAACGCGCCGGTCGGTGCGGTGCACGCCCTGGCCTATCCGCTGGGCGGTCATTTCCACGTGCCGCACGGGCTGAGCAACGCGTTGGTGCTGGGGCCGGTGCTGGAATTCAACCGGCCGGCCGCCGAGGGGCTCTACGCCGAACTCGCCCCGGCGATCCTGCCCGGCCGCAGCTTCGCCAGCCCGGCCGAGGCGGCGGGCGCCTTCATCGGCGCCATGCGCGATCTGGTCGCTGCCATGCCGATGGAACAGCGGCTGGAGCAGGTCGGCGTTCGGCGCGACGACCTGCCGATGCTGGCGGCCGACGCCATGAAGGTGCAGCGGCTGCTGGTCAACAACCCGCGCGACGTCGCCTATGAGGACGCCCTGGCGATCTACGAGCAGGCGTTCTGAGCCGGGACGGACGGGGACGGATACGGCCGCCGCCGGTTGAGGGAGGAGAACCCCAGACAAGGAGGCTCCTCCCATGGCCGAGACCACGAAGCCGTCGGACGGCAACACGCTGACCAGCAAGCCCGACCGCGCCATCGCCGACCCGCTGGAGGCGGCCAAGGCCGTCTCCGACACCGGCAAGCCGATCACCCCCGACACGGAATCGGCCAAGCGTCCCGACCGCCCGGAGGGCGAGAGGGGCAAGGACGCCTGACGGCTTCCGGCGGGTGTATCACATCAAAATCGTTGCGCCGCCGTCGACGACCAGCACATGGCCGTTGACGAAGGAGGCCGCCGGGGAGGCGAGGAAGACCGCCGCCCCGGCGATCTCGGGTGGCTGGCCCCAACGCCGCATCGGGGTCCGCCCTTCGAAATAGGCCGAGGCCGCCGGGTCGCCGGTGATGCCGGCGTTGGTCTCCGTCGCGAAGAAGCCGGGGGCGATGGCGTTGCTGGTGATGTTGTGCGGGCCGTACTCGGCGGCGAGCGCCCGCACCATGCCGGTCAGCCCGGCCTTGGCGGCGGTGTACACCGCGTCGTTGGCCTTGGCGACCTGTCCGGCGATGGAGGTCACGGCGATCAGGCGCCCCTCGCCGCGCGGCAGCATCAGCCGCGCCGCCTCCCGCGCCAGCACAAGGCCGGCCGTCAGGTCGACGTCGAGCAGGCTGCGGATCTCGTCGTCCGCGAAGTCGGCCAGAGGCTTGCGGTTGCGCTGTCCGACATTGTGGACCAGCACATCGAGCCGCCCATGCTCCCGCCTGATCCAGGCGAAGGCGTCGCGCAGCGCCGCCCCGTCGGCGACGTCGAAAGGCAGCGGGATGACCTGGCCGGCGGTCTCGCCGATCCGGGCCGCCGCCGCCTCCAGCCGGGCCGGGTCGCGGCCGTTCAGCAGCACGGTCGCCCCGGCCCCGGCCATTGCGCGGGCGATCTCCAGCCCCAGGCCGCGGCTGGCCCCGGTGACCAGCGCGACCTTGCCCGCCAGCGAGAACATCGAGAGGGTGGGGAGCGTTGCTGTCGTCATGCCGGACCTCGTTGGGCGAAGGGCCGCCACGATGACCGCCCGGGCGGCCGGGCGTCAATCCGCTTCCATCTCCCGGCGGAAGGCGCGGCCGATGGTTTTGGCGAAGGCGGTGAGTGTCGCCTCGTCCGCGCCGTCGCGCGCCTGCGCGGACATGCCGGCCATCGCGGTCGTCACGAGATCGGCGAGCGCCTCGGCCTTCTCCGGCGCCTCGGTCGCGATGAAGTCGCGGATGGCGGTGCGACCGGCCCGCTTGAGGGCCGCGGTGAGGGCGCAGGCGTCCGGATCGGCGCTGTTGCGCGTGGCGTCGAGCACCAGGCAGCCGGCCACCCCGTCGCGCCGGGGATAGAGGCGCGCGGCCAGAGCCAGCGTGCGGTCGATGACGGCCGCGACATCGCCGCCGCCCTCGCTCTCCGCCAGAGCGCGCGCGAAGATGTTGGCCTCGCCCTGGACATAGCGTTGCAGCGCGCGCTCGAACAGCCCGGCCTTGCTGCCGAAAGCGGCGTAGAAGCTGGGCGGTTTGATGCCAAGCTCGGTGCCGAGTTCGGCGACGCCGACGGCGTCGTAGCCGCGCGCGTGGAACAGCCGCATCGCCGTCTCGACCGCCCGATCGACGTCGAAGGACCGCCGCCGTCCGCGCGGTTCGGCATTTTTTGTAGCGGTCACTATAAAAACTCCTTGCGGGTCGCTCTCCCTCCTGTTTATATAGCGATCACTACATAAACACAAGGAGGCCGACATGGCCGAGTTTTCCGGTAAGAACATTCTGGTCCTGGGCGGCAGCCGGGGCATCGGCGAGGCCATTGTCCGGCGCTTCGCGGCGGGCGGCGGCAGCGTCGCCTTCACCTACGCCGGCTCGAAGGACGCGGCCGCGACGGTAGCCGCCGCCACCGGCGCCGAGGCGATCCGCACCGACAGCGCCGACCGCGACGCGCTGATCGCGACGGTGGCCGGGCGCGGCGCGCTCGACATCCTGGTCATCAACGCCGGCACGCTGGTGATGGGCGACCCGCTGACCATCGATCCCGACGCCGTCGACCGCGTGATCGACGTCAACGTCCGCGCTCCCTACCACGCGGCGGTCGAGGCGGCGCGGCGGATGAACGACAACGGCCGCATCGTCGTCATCGGCTCGGTCAACGGCGACCGCATGCCCTTCGCCGGCGGGGCAGCCTACGCGCTGACCAAATCGGCGGTCCAGGGCATGGTGCGCGGGCTGGCGCGCGATTTCGGCGCGCGCGGCATCACCGTCAACGCCATCCAGCCCGGCCCGACCGACAGCGACATGAATCCGGCCGACGGCCCGATGGCGGAAGCCATGCACGGCTTCATGGCGATCAAGCGCCATGCCCACGCCAGCGAGATCGCCGAGTTCACCGCCTTTGTCGCTGGGCCGCACGGCGCCATGATCACCGGTTCGCTCCAGACCATCGACGGCGGTTTCGGCGCCTGACGTCGCCGTCCGAGGGCCGCCGCCGCTTTCCACCCAGAGGAAAAACCGGCGGTCGCGCCTGGACGGCCGTGCGCGGGCCGTGCTGTCTCGGGACGTCCGTCACGTCCCACGGGAGCAGCCCATGGCATCGGCCGTCACCTCCGTCATCCTCGTCCACGGCGCCTTCGCGGACGGCTCCTCCTGGAACCGGGTGATCCCGCTGCTCCAGGCCCAGGGGCTCGACGCGGTCGCCGTGCAGAATCCGCTGACCTCGCTGGCGGAGGACGCCGCCCATGTCCAGCGCGCCATCGACCGTACCAAGGGGCGGGTGGTGCTGGTCGGGCATTCCTGGGGCGGGGCGGTCATCACCCAGCTCGGCGATCAGGACAAGGTGGCGGCGCTGGTCTATGTCGCGGCCTTCGCGCCCGCCGCCGGGCAGTCGCCGAACGACACGCTGAAGCCCTACCCGCCATCGCCCGGCCTGTCGAGCGTGTCGGCCGACAGGGCGGGTTACCTGTTCCTGACGCCGGACAGTCTGGCGAAGACCTTCGCCCAGGATCTGCCGGCGCCCGAGGCGGCGCTTCTGGCGGCGGTGCAGGGGCCGGTCGCCGCCGTCTGTTTCCGCAGCAAGGTGACCGCCGCCGCCTGGCAGGCCAAGCCGTCCTGGTATGTCGTCGCCAGCGAGGACCGGATGCTGCCCCCGGCCTTCCTGCGCGACACCGCCGCGCGGATCGGCGCCCGGACGGTGGAGATCGAGGCCGGCCATCTGCCGCACCTGTCCCGGCCGGAGGCGGTCGCCGCCGTGATCGTCGAGGCGGCCCAAGCTGGTTGAATGGTGCTGGGTGAGGAAGTTCAACGCCCGGTGAAGACCGCCGGCCGTTTCTCGATGAAGGCGGTGATGCCCTCGCGGATGTCCTCGGTCGCCGCCATGCGGGCGAACTGGCTGGCCTCGACCGCCAGCCCTTCGTCGATCGACAGGTTCAGGCCGCGCGTGACGCTGGCGAGGCAGGCGGCGACGGCGAGCGGCGATTGGGCGGTCAGCTTTGCGGCGAGGGCGCGGGCGGCGTCCATCAGTTGCTCATGAGGGACGACCTCGTTGACGAGGCCGATGTCCCGCGCGGTCCGGGCGTCGATCGGGTCGCCGGTCAGCAGCATGGCGAGCGCGCGCTTGCGGCCGATCAGGCGGGGCAGCCGCTGGGTTCCGCCGTAGGGCGGCGCGAAGCCGAGCTTGATCTCCGACTTGGCGAAGGTGGCGCGGTCGCTGGCGATGGCGAGCGGCACCGCCTCCGTTACCTCGCAGCCGCCGCCGTAGGCCAGCCCGTTGACGGCGGCGATGATCGGCTTGGGGAAGGCCTCCAGCCGGCTGGTCAGGCGCTGGCCCCGGCGGACGAACTCCCGCAGCGCGACCTCCGGCCCGGCGAAGACCGCGCTGGAGAAGTCGTGGATGTCGGCGCCGGCCGAAAAGGCGCGCTCGCCCGCCCCGGTCAGGATGACCGCGCGCAGGGCGTCGTCGGCCTCGATGAAGTCCAGCAGATCGTGAAGCCGGTCGATGGTCGCGAAATCGATGGCGTTGAGCGTGTCGGGGCGGTTGAGCGTCAGCGTCGCGACCGCTCCGTTGATGGTGAGGAGAATCTTGTCGTCCATGATCGGGGTCCGTGCGTTGGGCCTTGCGGTGCGGCAAGACTGGCCCGTGGCCGGCGGCCCGGCAAACGACTTCCCCTCATCGTCGGGTGAGCCGGGCGCATCACACCGGCGGCAGGAGGGAATCCGCCGCAGGCTCGGCCGCCAACTCCCCACGGATCCAGTCGCGGAAGATCCGCACCTCCGGCCGGGCGAGCGACGCCGGGGCGCAGACCAGCCAATAGGCGGTCGCCGCCGGCACCGGCGGCCCCAGGACCTCGACCAGGGTCCCGGCCTCCAGGTCGGGGTCGACGAGCGGGCGGCGGCCCAGCGCGATTCCCAATCCCTGCGCCGCGGCGTTGAGCGCGTACTGGATGGTGTCGAAGCGCAGCCCGCCGCGCAGGTCCAGGTCGCCGCTGCCGCGCGCGGCGGCCCAGCAGGCCCAGTCGTCGCGCACGCTGGTGACGTGCAGCAGCGGCGCGCTCATCAGATCCGCGATGGTCCGGACGCGGCTGGCCAACTCCGGCGCGCAGACCGGCGCCAGCGATTCCGTCACCAGATGCAGCGCGTCGAGGTCGGGCCAGGGACCGCCGCCCATGCGGATGGCGAGGTCGATTCCGTCGCGCGGAAACTCCACGGGCCGGTGGGTGGTGTCGAGCGTGAGGGCGATGTCCGGATGGCGGGCCTTGAAGCGCCCGAGGCGCGGCATCAGCCAGCGCAGCCCGAAGGTCGGCGCGGCGCTGATCGACAGCGTTCCCCGCGCGCCGCGTCCGGGCAGCGCCCGCGTCGCCTGCGCCAGCAGGTCGAGCGCGGCACGGACTTGCGCGGCGTAGGCCGTTCCGACGTCGGTCAGGACGATGGTCCGGTTGCCGCGCGCGAAGAGCGGATTGCCGATCCAGTCCTCCAGCGCCTGGACGCTGCGGCTGACCGCGCTGGGGGTGAGGCCCAGCTCGTCGGCGGCGCTCTTGAAGCTGAGATGCCGCGCCGCGGCCTCGAAGACCCGCAAGGTGGAGAGTGGGGGAAGGCGGTAGGTCATGGCGGGGGCGAGTCGATCATCAAACGGTGCCGACGCGCAAGAGCCCCCTGCCTTTCGGAACGCTTCCTAAAGCGCCGCCCCCGGCACTACGATGCCGGACTCAAGGATGATCAAGGAGCCGGTTCCTGATGGACAGCCTGACCGACCCCGCGCACCCCGCCCCCACGCAGCCCGGCACGGCCCAGGCCGCGACTCCGCCCCCGGCGCCCTCTCCGGTGAAGGTGACGCGCGACCCCGAGGGCACGCGCGCGCGCATCCTCGCCGCCGCCACCGAGGAGTTCGCCCGCTACGGGCTGGGCGGTGCCCGCGTCGACCGCATCGCCGAGGCGGCCGGCACCAACAAGCGCATGCTCTACTACCATGTCGGCAACAAGGAGAGCCTCTATCTGGCGGTGCTGGAGGGCGCCTACGAGCACATCCGCGCCACCGAGCGCCAGCTCAGCCTGGAGACGCTGAACCCGCCCGACGCCATCGCCCGGCTGATCGGCTTCACCTGGCAGTATTTCATCGACCATCCCGAATTCATGGCGCTGCTGAACATCGAGAACCTGCACCGGGCGGAGCTGCTGAAGGATTCCGACAAGGTGCCGTCGATGCATTCGCCCTTCGTGCAGCTCATCGCCGACGTGCTGGAGCGCGGCGTCGCGCAGGGGATCTTCCGGGCCGGCGTCGATCCGGTGCAGCTCTACATCTCCATCGCCGGGCTCTCCTATTTCTACTTGTCGAACGTCCACACCCTGTCGGTGATCTTCCGCCGCGACCTGATGGCGGAGCCGGAGAAGGCCGCGCGGCTGGCCCACATGGTCGAGCTGGTGCTCCAGTCGCTGCGCGCCTGAACGTCCGGACAACAAACCATCCGCTACCACTATTTTCGTTGTTGACGACATCCGTGTGCCGGCCGTACTTTTAACCAGCCGGTTAAAACATGGCGGCCGCCTCCGCAAGGAACCGCCCTAGCCACCGGCGGGAGGAGACGCATGGATCGTCGCTCAAGCTCCGGCGCAGCTCTGCGCCTGCTCAATTCCGACTGGTTGCGCCCCATTCTGCTGATCGTCCTGATGCTGATCCTGTGGGATCTGGCGGTCCGCATCTTCGGGGTCCCGGCCTATCTGGTGCCCAAGCCCGGCGACGTCGTTCTGGCGATGATCCAGGATTGGGACCGGCTGCTGGCCGAATCCGTCCCCACCATGACCGCGACGCTCGGCGGTTTCGCGCTGTCGGTGCTGTTCGGCATTCCGATCGCGATGCTGATCGCCGGGTCGCGCACGGTGGAGGCCTACGTCTATCCCTTGCTGGTCTTCTCGCAGTCGATCCCGAAGGTCGCCATCGCGCCGCTGTTCGTGGTGTGGTTCGGCTTCGGGTTGATGCCGAAGATCATCGCCGCCTTCCTGCTGGGCTTCTTCCCCGTCGTCGTCTCGGCGGTGCAGGGCTTCAAGTCGGTGGACGGCGAGATGATGGATCTGGCGCGCTCGATGAAGGCGTCGCGCCTACAGACCTTCCAGATGGTGCGGCTGCCGCACGCGCTGCCGGCGATCTTCGCCGGGCTGAAGGTCTCGATCACGCTGGCCGTGGTTGGCGCGGTGGTCGGCGAGTTCGTCGGTTCGAACTCCGGCATCGGCTTCGTCCTGCAACGCTCGATCGGCAACTTCGAACTGCCCCTGATGTTCGCGGCGCTGACCGTGCTGGCGCTGATGGGCGTGGTTCTGTTCTGGGTCATCGACGTGCTGGAGCGGGTCGCCATTCCCTGGCACGCCAGCCAACGGCAGAACGCCGGGCACTGATCCTTTTCAATCATTTGAATCACCGACAAGACCCCGGTCAACGGGCGCTCCATCGATCACTCGTGGGAGGAAAACCGTCGTGATGAAAAAGACCGCCTTGATGAAAACGGCCGCCGTCGCGCTCTGCGCCTTCGCCGCCTCCACCCTGTCGGCCCAGGCCGCCGACAAGGTGACGCTGATGCTGAACTGGTACGTGTACGGCGAGCACGCGCCCTTCTATTACGGCAAGGACAAGGGGCTCTACGAGGCCGAGGGCATCGACCTGGAGATCCAGGAGGGCCGCGGCTCGGCGGTGACGACGCAGCTCGTCGCCAGCAAGGGCGTGACCTTCGGTTACGTGGATGTGCCGACGATGATCAAGGCGGCGGCCAAGGGCGCGCCGGTGACCTCGCCGGGCGTGCTGTTGCAGACCAGCCCGATGTCGGCGATGGGCTTCACCGACAAGAACATCCGCAAGCCCGAGGACATCAAGGGCAAGATCGTCGCCATGACGCCGGGCGACAGCATGTCGCAAATCTGGCCGCTGTTCCTCAAGAAGACCGGCCTGAAGGAGCGCGACTTCGAGGTCGTGTCGGGCGACGCGCAGACCAAGCTGAACGCCGTCATCAACGGCCAGGCCGACCTGCTGCTGGGCTACGTCATGGACCAGAGCATGAAGATCAAGGACGCCACCGGCAAGTCGGTGACGCCGATCCGTTTCGCCGACTACGGCGTCAACATGGTCTCGTCGGGCATCATCGCCAACACCGCGACGCTGAAGGACAACCCCGACCTCGTGAAGCGCTTCATGGCCGCGACGACCAAGGCCATCGAGGGGGCGGAGAAGGCGCCCAAGGAGGCGGTCGACGCCATCCTGAAGGCCAACCCCAAGGGCGGCAAGCCGGACACCCTGCTGGAGGGCTTCGAGCTGACCATCCCGCTCTACCGCACGGCGGAGACCAAGGCGATGCGGCCCTTCCAGGTGACCGACGCCAACATGAAGGACAGCATCGACCTGTTGGTGGAATACGGCGGCCTGGACGCCTCGGCCAAGCAGGACCCGAAGAAGTTCTACACCCGCGACTTCCTGCCGGCCGACCCGGCGGCCGCCAAGACGCAATGACCGGATGACGCCGCCGATCAACGAGCCGACGGCCGAAAATCCGGCGACCGAACAGCCGAGGACCGACGAGGAGACGCACGGCATGGCACAGCCGCAGTTGAAGCTGGTGGGCGAGGCGGAGACGCAGCGTCTGTCCGGCGAGCCGTTGATCCGGATCGACGGCGTGAGCAAGACCTACCGCACCCGCGACGGCGAGGTTCCCTCGCTCCGCCCGATCAGCTTCGACGTGCGGCCGGGCGAGTTCCTGGTGATCGTCGGCCCGTCGGGCTGCGGCAAGTCCACGCTGCTGAAGATGCTGGCCGGGCTGCTGCCGGTCACCGCCGGCACCATCCGCATCGAGGGCGACACGGTGACGGAGCCGCACGACGACACCGGCATCGTGTTCCAGAGCCCGACCTTGCTGGCCTGGCGGTCGGTCCTGCGCAACATCATGCTGCCGGTCGAGGTGCGCCGCCTGCCGCGCGAAAAGTATCTGGAGCGCGCCCTGAAGCTGGTCGAGATGACCGGTCTGAAGGGGTTCGAGAACAAGTATCCCTGGCAGCTCTCGGGCGGCATGCAGCAGCGCGCGGCCCTGTGCCGGGCGCTGGTGCACGACCCGAAGATCCTGCTGATGGACGAGCCGTTCGGCGCGCTCGACGCCATGACGCGGGAGCGCATGAACGTCGAGCTTCAGCGCATCCAGCACGAGACCGGCAAGACGGTGATCCTCATCACCCACTCGATCCCCGAGGCGGTGTTCCTCGCCGACCGGGTGATGGTGATGTCGGAACGGCCGGGCACCATCGCCGCCACCTACGACGTCCCGCTGCCGCGCCCGCGAACGCTGGACGTCATGGGCGACCCGGTGTTCGTGCAATTGACCCAGAAGATCCGCGCCCATTTCGCGGCGCAGGGTCATCTGGACTGAGGCGACCGGCAAGCGCCGGCCAACGCGTTCCCCCACACTGACCCTCCCCCATCCCATGGGGGAGGGGACTTTTCCGGCCCGTCCCTGCCCAGCGGGGGAGGGCGGAGACCCGTGCGCCAGCACGGGAAGGGCGGGGGCCAGTCACTTCACCACGGGAACCCCGACGATGCCCGCCCCCCGTCTCCGCATCCGCGCCATCGAGCTGTACGAGCGGCCCGTCCGTTTCGTGAAGCCCTTCCGTTTCGGCGCCGTGACCGTCGAGGCGGCCCCGCAATCCTTCGTCCGCGCCCTGGTCGCGGTCGAGGGCAAGGGCGAGGCGTGGGGCGCCACCGCCGAGATGATGATGCCGAAATGGTTCGACAAGCGGCCGGACCAGGGCCCCGCCGACACGGTCGAGGGGCTGCGCCGCTCGCTGCGCTCGGCCCGCGACGGCTACCTTGCCGACGGCCGCCTCGACACCGCTTTCGGCCATGCCGCCGCCTTCACCCCGACGGAGGTGCCGAAGCTCGCCGCCGCCTACGGCCCGGCGCAGATCGACAAGGCGGTGCTCGACGGGCTGCTGCGGGTGCTGGGCGCCAACGTCTTCGACGGGTTGCGCGCCAACCTCGCCGGGCTCGACGCGCGGCGGACTCCGGACCTCGCCGGGCTCGACCTCGACGCCTTCCTGGCTGGGCTGGAGCCTTTGCCCGCGGTGGAGCTGCGCCACACGGTCGGGCTGCTCGACAGCTCGGAGAGCCTGCGGACGCTGCGGGCCCGTTCGTCGCTGCGCTGGTTCAAGATCAAGCTGGGCGGCGACGCCGCCGCCGACATTGACCGGCTGACCGGGATCGCCGCCGTGCTCGACGCGGCCGTCCCCGGCTACCGCGCCACGCTCGACGGCAACGAGCAGTACGCCGGCGCCGACCATGTCGCCGAACTGCTGGAGCGGCTGGAGCGGGAACCGGCGCTGGCCGGGCTGCGCCGCGCGCTGGTCCACGTCGAGCAGCCGATCGCCCGCGACGCGGCGCTGGCCCGGCCGCTGGGGGCCTTGGCCGACCGCGTCCCCTTCATCATCGACGAGTCCGACGACGACTACGACGCCTTCCCGCGCGCCCGCGCCATGGGCTATCGCGGGGTGTCGTCGAAGGCCTGCAAGGGCCTCTACAAGGCCATCCTCAACCGTGCCCGCTGCACGGTCTGGGGGGCGCCGCATATCCTGTCCGCCGAGGATCTGACCTGCCAGGCCGGACCGTCGGTGCAGCAGGACACGGCGCTGGTGGCGCTGCTCGGCCTCAGCCACGCCGAGCGCAACGGCCACCAGTATGGCGGGGGCTTCGGCACCGCCGCCGAGGGAGAAGCCTTCCTCGCCGCCCACCCCGGCTTCTACACCCGCGACCCGGACGGTTCGGTCCGGCTTGCGACGGACAGCGGGCGCCTGTCCACGGCGCCGCTCTCCGCCCCCGGTTTCGCCCGCGCGGCCGAGCCCGCCTGGGACAGCCTGACCCCGATCCAGTCCAATCCCATCCACTCCACCCCCGTCCAACCCGCTTAAGAGCCTTCCTAGGGAGTCCTACCCATGAGCACGCAACGCCTCGGGATCATCATGCACGGCGTGACCGGCCGGATGGGGATGAACCAGCACCTCATCCGCTCGATCCTCGCCATCCGGGCGCAGGGCGGCGTCACCCTGTCCGACGGCTCGCGCGTCATGCCCGACCCGATCATCGTCGGCCGCAACGCCGAGAAGATGCGCGAACTGGCCCAGCGCCACGGCATCGAGCGCTGGAGCGACAACGTCGAGGCGGCGCTGGAAAACCGCGAGGACAGCATCTTCTTCGACGCCGGCACCACCCAGATGCGGCCCATCCTGCTGGAGAAGGCGATCCGCGCCGGCAAGCACGTCTATTGCGAGAAGCCGATCGCCACCAACCTGGAAGCGGCGCTCGGCATCGTCCGCCTCGCCGAGCAGGCTGGGGTGAAGAACGGCACCGTGCAGGACAAGCTGTTCCTGCCCGGCCTGCAGAAGCTACGCATGCTGCGCGACAGCGGCTTCTTCGGCCGCATGCTGTCGGTGCGTGGCGAGTTCGGCTATTGGGTGTTCGAGGGCGACTGGCAACCGGCGCAGCGCCCGTCCTGGAACTACCGCGAGGAGGACGGCGGCGGCATCATCCTCGACATGATCTGCCACTGGCGCTACGTGCTCGACAACCTGTTCGGGCCGGTCAAGAGCATCTCCTGCCTCGGCGCCACCCACATCCCCGACCGCTGGGACGAGCAGGGCAAGCGCTACGACGCCACCGCCGACGACGCCGCCTACGCGATGTTCGAGCTGGAGGGCGGGGTGATCGCCACCATCAACTCCTCCTGGTGCACGCGCGTCTACCGCGACGATCTGGTGACCTTCCAGGTCGACGGCACCAACGGTTCGGCGGTCGCCGGCCTGACCGACTGCGTGATCCAGCCGCGCCAGGGCACGCCGCGCCCGGTGTGGAACCCGGACCAGAAGCAGACCATGGACTTCTACGACACCTGGCAGCCGGTGCCGGACAACCAGCCGAACGACAACGGCTTCAAGATCCAGTGGGAGTCCTTCATCCGCCACGTCGTCGAGGACGCGCCCTACAAGCACGGCCTGATCGAGGGCGCCAAGGGCGTGCAGCTCGTGGAATGCGCGTTGCAGAGCTGGAAGGAGCGCCGCTGGGTCGACGTTCCGTCGCTGACCGCCTGATCCGATCCGGGGCACTTGTCCCCCGGCGCGCACATAAGCCCCTCTCCCCTTGTGGGAGAGGGGTTGGGGTGAGGGGGAGCGAATCTTTCCGCCTGCGGCGGAATACCCCTCATCCCAACCCTTCTCCCGCAAGGGGAGAAGGGCAAGAGTCGACGGCCCTACAGTTCCGGAGTCCCGCCATGGCCCTGACCATCCGCCTGCCGCGTGCCGACCGCACGCTCGAAACCTACGAACTGGCCCCCGCGCGCGGATTTCCGGCCCGCACCGACCGGCCCCTGACCCGCGTCGCCTACGCCGCCGCCCACATGGTCGCCGACCCGCTGGCCGAGGGCGATCCCTGGCTGGCCCCGGCGATCGACTGGGACCGCACCATTGCCTTCCGCGAGCATCTGTGGGACCTCGGGCTCGGCGTCGCCGAGGCGATGGACACCGCCCAGCGCGGCATGGGGCTCGACTGGCCGACCTCGCTGGAACTGATCCGTCGCTCGCTCAGCGCCGCCAAGGCGCGGGGGAACGCTGTCGTCGCCTGCGGCGCCGGCACCGACCATCTGCCGCCGGAGAACGCCGGAACCATCGACGACGTGATCCGCGCCTACGAGGAGCAGATCGAGGCGATCGAGGCGCTGGACGGCCGCATCATCCTGATGGCGTCGCGCGCGCTGGCCCGCGTCGCCAAGGGGCCGGACGACTACGCCCGCGTCTACGGCCGCATCCTCTCCCAGGTGAGGCAGCCCGTCATCCTGCATTGGCTGGGCGACATGTTCGACCCGGCGCTGGCCGGCTATTGGGGCACCGCCGACCTCGACGCCGCGATGGACACCGCACTCGGCATCATCGGCGATTTCGTGCCGAAGGTGGACGGCATCAAGATCTCGCTGCTCGACAAGGAGAAGGAGATCGTCATGCGCCGCCGCCTGCCGGCCGGCGTGCGCATGTACACCGGCGACGACTTCAACTACGCCGAACTGATCGCCGGCGACGGGGAACTGCACTCCGACGCGCTGCTCGGCATCTTCGACGCCATCGCCCCGGCCGCCGCCGCCGCGCTGGCCGAACTGGCCGACGGCAACGAGGCCGGCTTCCACGACATCCTGGCGCCGACCGTGCCGCTGTCGCGCCACATCTTCAAGGCGCCGACCCGCTTCTACAAGACCGGCGTTGTCTTCATGGCCTACCTGAACGGCCATCAGGACCATTTCACCATGGTCGGCGGGCAGGAGAGCACGCGCTCCACCCAGCACCTCGCCGAACTGTTCCGGCTCGCCGACAAGGCCGGGCTGCTGACCGATCCGGAACGCGCCGCCAGCCGCATGGCCGCCGTTCTCGCCGTGCGGGGGCTGTGACGATGCGCGACTTCTCGGGCGACCACCGCTGGCTATCGATCAACACCGCCACCGTGCGCAAGCAGGGTGATCTCCTCCAGATCATCGAGGCCTGCCACCGCCACGGCATCCGCGCCATCTCGCCCTGGCGCGATCAGGTGGCGGCGGTCGGGCTCGACGCCGCCGTCCGCGCGGTGCGCGGCGCCAACCTCCAGCTTTCCGGCTATTGCCGGGGCGGCATGTTCCCGGCCGACGCGTCCCACCGCGCCGAGATGCGCGACGACAACCGCCGCGCGGTGGACGAGGCGGCGGCGCTCGGCGCCGTCTGCCTCGTGCTGGTCGTCGGCGGCCTGCCGCAATACTCCCGCCCGGGCTCGGCGCCCAGCAAGGACCTTGCCGGTGCCCGCACCCAGGTGGAGGACGGCATCGCCGAGCTGCTGGACTATGCCCGCGGCGTCGGCATGCCGCTCGCCATCGAGCCGCTGCACCCGATGTACGCCGCCGACCGTGCCTGCGTGAACACGATGGGGCAGGCGCTGGACATCTGCGACCGGCTCGACCCGGCACGCAGCGGGGCGCTGGGGGTGGCGGTGGACGCCTACCATGTCTGGTGGGATCCGGATCTCCAGGCGCAGATCCGGCGTGCCGGCAAGGAACGGCTCCTGGCCTTCCACGTTTGCGACTGGTTGGTGCCGACGACCGACCTGCTGCTCGACCGCGGCATGATGGGCGACGGCGTTATCGACCTGCCGCAGATGCGCGGCTGGGTCGAGGCGTGCGGCTTCGCCGGCTACTCGGAGGTCGAGATCTTCTCGACGAACAACTGGTGGGAGCGCCCGATGGACGAGGTGCTGTCCACCTGCATCGAGCGCCACCGCAGCGTCGTCTGACCGCCCATGCCTTGATCGCCGGGTCTGACCGCCGGGAGGCGCGGTCTTTACGGTTGGCTAACGCGAGCGGTGCCATAGTCCGCCCCAGGTGACGGCCGTCGAATCGGGGGCCATCGAACCAGGGGGGAAACGGTGCATCCCGACATGGCGCTTCTCGACCCTCCCGTCCGTCCGGCGGTGCGCGCAACCTCCGCCGCGCTGCGGCTGACGGTGGCCGGCACGGCCTGGTCGCTGCCGATGGAGGCGGTCCACGCCATCGCCGAAGCCGGCGGGGAGAGCGCCCCGCTGACGCCGCTGCCCCTGGCCGAACCGCCGGTCGAGGGGGTGGCCGCCGTCGGGGGGCGCCCGGTTCTCCAGATCGATCTGGCCCGCGCGCTGGCCGGCGGCCTGGACGCTCCGCCCGGCACCGGCCGGATTCTCGTGACCGTCGCCACGGAAGCGGGGCCCCTCGCGCTGCGGGTGGAGGATGCCCGCTGGGGCGGGGGAGCCGCAGCGCCGCGCCTGGAGTTCGGTGACCGGCTGCCGTGGGTCGGCGAGGCCGTTCCTGTCCCCCAGCTGGAAGCCCAGCCGTGCCGCGGGGCCGACGCGATGCTTCCCCTGCTGCCGGTCCACCACGCCGGCGAGAGGGTCGCGCTGCGGATCGACCGTTTGGACCGGGTCGAGCGCCCCGATTCGCTGACTCCGGTGCCCGGATCGCGGGATGTGCTTCTCCGTTTTGGCGATGCGCTGCTGACGGCCCGGCCCCTGACGGGGGAGGGGGCCGGCGGTGCTCCTTGCGCTCTGGTCCTGCGCGGCGACGCGCCCGGCGAGCAGGCGGCGTTGCTGGTCGAGCGGGCGCTGGGCGTCGAGCGCTGCCCGCTCGACCGCCTGACCGCCCTGCGGCATTCGGATGGCGTCGAGTCGCTGTGGTGGCGCCGGGAGGATGGGGAGCCCCTGCGCGTCATCGACCCCGGCCCGCTGTTCGGCTGGGCCGCCACGGCGGGCGGCGAAGGCCGCGTCGGCAAGGCGGCGTGTTGGACACCGCCCCGCCCCGCCCGTCCGGATGTTCTGGAGGTGGAGATCGCCGGGCATGCCGTGGCTTTCCCCTTGGCGCTGGTCGCCGGGGTCGATGAGGCGCCCTTTGCCGGCGGCTCCGCCCGTCTGCGGCTGGCCGGGATGCGGCGGGCGCTGCCGGTCGATCGCCTGCGGCCGCTGGCGGCGGACGGTACCGCCGGTTGGCGGAGCCTGACCGCGCTGCCACCGTCCGTTGCCCCGCTGTTCGACGCCGCGCGCTGGGACGCGACGGCCATGCGCTGGCGGTTCCGGGTGAACGCCGACAGTTTGACGCGAATTCCGGGAAACCGTGTAGCATGGCCGGCGAAACGGGCGCTGGCGGCGGCCCGGCGGGTCTGGGGCGGCGGCTCCTAGGTTCCGGTCCGGTGCGTCCTCCCTCCCGTCGATCGAATCGAACCTGCCGGTGACCGCCTGATCATGACCGTCAAGACCAAGCTGCGCCTTGCCTTCCTGCTGATGATCGTGCTGTTCGGGCTGTTCGGGGCGGTGGCCCTGAAGGCGCTGTCGCTGGTCGGCCACGACATCGAGCACATCGCCGGAGACGTCCTGCCCAGCGTGGTGGCGAGCAACGCCATCAACACCGCGACCAGCGACTACCGAGACTACGAGCTGCTGCACATCCTCAGCACCGACCCGGCCGAGCGGAGGGAGTACGAAACCCAGCTCGCCAAGCTCAAGGACGACATCGCGCTGTGGCGGTCGCGCTACGAGCCGCTGGTCGACACGCCGGAGGAAAAGGCGCGCTACGCCAACTTCTCGCGCGACTACGCCACCTACCTCGCCGGCAGCGCCCGCCTGCTGGAGGCCTCGGCGAAGGGCGCGGGTGGCGAGGCGCTCGGCATGGTCAAGGAGGCCAACCGCCTGTTCGGCGCCTTCAGCGACGATCTGGTCGAGCTGGTGCGCCTGGCCCAGGCCGACAGCGAGCGGACCAGCCAGGACGCCGCCCGGGTGGTGTCGCGCGGGCGGACCGTCATCATCGTCGGGCTGACCGTCGGCATCGGCTTCGCGCTGTTCTGCATGTGGCTGGTCGAGACGATGATCGCGCGGCCGGTCGCCGGGCTGACCGGAACCCTGCGGCAGGTCGGCAGCGGCGACCTGTCGGTCGAGGTCGGGCAGACCGACCGCGCCGACGACATCGGCCAGATGGCCCGCGCCACCGAGGCGACCATCGTCGCGGTCAAGGGGCTGGCCGGCGACGTCGGCACGCTGGTCGACGCCGCCCAGTCCGGCGCCCTGTCGGTGCGCGCCGAGCGCGGGCAGCACCAGGGCGAGTACGCCGTGCTGGTCGGCGGCCTCAACGAACTGATCGAAACCCTGACCAAGCCGCTGTTCGAGGTGGTGTCGGTCATGCAGCTCCTGTCGGCCGGCGACCTCCAGGGCCGCATGACCGGCAGCTACGAGGGCGACCTGCGGGCGCTGAAGGCCAACATGAACCGCAGCCTGGACGGGCTGGTCAGCCTGCTGGGCGAACTGGCGGACCTCGCCGGGCGGATGGCCGGCGGCGACCTGACCGGCGCCGTCGCCGGTTCCTACCAGGGCGACTTCGCCGTGCTGAAGGGCAACGTCAACCGCGCGCTGGAGCAGATGCGCGGCCTGATCGGCCACATCGCCGACGACACCGTGCAGATCGCCGCCGCCGCGACCGAGACCTCGGCCGCCGCCCGGCAGGTCGCCGAGCTGTCCGACCGCCAGCTGATGAGCCTGACCGCCGTGGCCGGCGCCGTCGGCCAGACCGCCCAGTCGGTCGAGGAGATCGCCGCCAACGCCGGCCGGGGCCGCGACCTCGCCACCGCGACCGCCGGACTGGCGGAGGAGGGGCGGATCAAGCTGGCCCACCTGTCCGGCGCCGTGGAGCGGATCGCCGCCGCCCATGACAAGATCGAGCGCATCGCCGGCACCATTACCCGCATCGCCGACAAGACGCACATCCTGTCGCTGAACGCCGGCATCGAGGCCGCCCGCGCGGGTGAGCAGGGGCTGGGCTTCGGCATCGTCGCCCAGCAGATCGGCCGGCTGGCGGAGGACGCGGCGCTGGCGGTGCGCGACATCGAATCGATCGTCGCCGAATCGGCGCAGACGGTGCGCGAAGGCGTGGCGACCGCCGGGGAGGCGCGCGGCTCGATCGAGCGCATCGCCGAGGCGGCGCGCGACAGCGGCGGCGCCGTGCAGGCGATCTCCGCGGCCATGGCGCAGCAGAGCGTCGCCGTGCAGGAGTTGGTCCGCCAGCTGGGCGAGCTGCGCGCCGGCAGCGAGGGCAACGCCGCCGCCGCCGAGGAGATCAGCGCGACGATGGAGGAGCTGGCCCGCATGGTCCACCGGGCGCGCGACCAAGTCGGCCGCTTCCGGTTGGCCTGACGGGTCGGAGGGGACATGGCCAATCCCGGGATCGTCACCCGCCTGAACAAGCTGCTGCTGCCGCTCGCCGGCTGCCTTCTGCTGGGCGGTGCCCTGTATCTGGAGGGCAGCGCCTACCAGACCGCCGGGGCCGAGGCGCTGGAGAGCGGCTGGCGGGTGCTCGGCTATGCGCTCAGCATCGGGCTGATCCTGTCGCTGGCGACGCTCGTGCAACGGCTGGTGCAGTATGTGGTGCTCGACGGGCTGGTGGCCAGCGCCATGGGCGGGCCGGTGCCGCGCCTGCTCAGCCAGCTGTCGGGGTTGCTGATCTTCCTGCTCGCCTTCGGGGCCATCGCCGGCTTCGTCTTCAAGCAGGATCTGACGGTGCTGTGGGCGGCGTCGGGCGTCGCCGGCGTCGTGCTCGGCATGGCGCTGCGGGAGCTGCTGCTCGACATCTTCACCGGGCTGGCGCTGAACCTCGACCGGCCGGTGAGGATCGGCGACCACGTGCGGCTGCACAAGGCCGGGGACGAGACGTTGCAGGGCCGCATCGTCGAGATCAGCTGGCGCAGCACCCGGCTGAAGGACGACATGGGCAACCTGGTGATCGTGCCGAACAGCCGCATCGCCGCCTCGACCATCACCAACCATTCGATGCCGGAGCCCTGGCTGGAGTTCATGGTGCCGCTGGTGCTCGACGCCGGGGTGCCGACCGAGCGCGCCCTGCGCATCCTGGAGGCGGCGGTGATCGAGGCGTCGCTGGCCTTCGCCACGCCCACCGCCCCGCCGCCCTACATCCGGGTCCGCGCCATCACCCTGAACGGGGTCGAGTACGGCGTCTATTTCAACCCGCCGGTGGAGAAGCGCTTCCGCGCGCGCTCGATCGTGCTGGAGCATGTGCTGCGCCACCTCGACCGCGCCGGCCTGCGTCCGGCCTGGCCGAAGGGCGAACGGGCGTCCGGCGATCCGGAAACCGCCGCTTGGCGGTCGGTCGAGGCGGACGGCCTCACCCGGCTGCTCGCCGCTACCGCGCCGCTGAACGCGCTGGACACCGACGATCGCGCGGTTCTCGCCGGAGCGATCCGCCTGCGCCGGCTGCCGGCCGGGCTGACGCTGGTCCAGGCGGGGGAGACCGCCGTCGCCGTCCATCTCGTGCTCGAAGGGCTGCTGGCCGCCGAACCGGCGCGCGGGCGCGGTGCCGGTGCCGCGCCGGTGCCGCTCGGTCCGGGGCGGCTGGTGGGGGCCGGAGCCTTGCTGCTTGGCGGCGCCCATGGCGAGACGGTGCGCTGCCGGACCGAGACGCTGGTCGGCGAGATCACGATGGACACGCTGCGCCTCGTGCTGGAACGGCGACCGGAGGCGGCGGAGGCGCTGAGCCGGGCCGCTGCGGCGCTTCTGGCCGGCGAGGGCGCCGGGGGCCGTGCCGGGGAGGCCGATCTGGCCGCCGACATCCTGTCCAACCTGCGGCGGGCCACCGGGCTGGGCCGGCTGGTGGCCGCCCGTTAGCCTGGCGGAATGGACCGGCCGGGCGGTCGGGCCGGGATTCGTTTGGGAGGATTGCGTCTTCACCCTTGGGCCGGCGGTGGCTAAAGTGGAACCCTGGCCGGCAATGCAAGGTGGTGGCGTGCTGAAATTGGCCTTTCTGCTGATCGGCCCCGGAGCCTTCCGGTCGCAATGGTCCGTCCTCGCCCTTGCCGGTGCCGCGCTGATGGGGTTGGCCCTGCTCCTCGCCGCCAGCGCCTGGGCCGGCAGCGCGTGGGATTGGGTCGAATGGATGACCTACGCGGCGCTGGGCCTGGTGTTCGTCGCCAATGGCCTTCTCGCGCTGCTCGCCGGCGTCTTCGCGACGGAACGTGTCGAGCGCCGTCTCGGCACGGCGAAGGCCGCCGCCTCCACCATCGCCGGCGGCCTGATCCTCCTCACCCCGTTCCAGAGCGGCTGGGCGCTCGCCCTGCTGTTCGCCGTGGCGCTGGCCCTGGACGGGGCGGCGCGCGTGGTCTCGACGCTGCTCTACCGCTATCCCGGCTGGCGTCCGATCGTCGCCTGCGGCGTGGTCGAGCTGGTCCTGGCGCTGATGATCCTCATGGGTTGGCCGCTTCCCCAGGACCGCAACATCCCGCTGTGCGTCGGGCTGTTCATCGGGTTGTCCGGCTGGCTCCTGCTGCGGCTGGGCGTGATGCTGCGGGACCTGGAGGACGAGGCCGCCATCCTCATGCTGCCGGTCTTTTCCGGCCGGGGCTGGTACGACAACGCGCCGATCCTGATCGGCGCCGACCCGCCCCGTCTGGACGAGGAGCCCCCGCTGGTGGTCCGCGTCTGGACCCCGGCCGGGTCGATCGGCGAGCGGGCGCGTCGTCCGCTGATCGACCGCTACATCGCGGCGGTCGACCGGAACGGGATCATCTCCACCGGGCACAGCGCGCTGGAGATGGCGCCCGACCTCTACATCAGCCATTACCCGGCCGTCGAGATCGACCACACTGGCCAGAGCCTGCTCAAGACGCTGAGCTCCAAGCCGGAGAACGACGTCGAGGGCCGCTTCCTCGCCTCCTACGCCGAGGAGGTCGCCTCCTGGTGCGAGGCCGACGCCAGCGTCGAGTTCCGCCGATTCAGCCCGCGCCGCCTGCGCGTGTTCTGGGCCGGCTACCGCCAGGACAACCGCTACAACCTGACCAACCGCAACTGTTCGGTGGTCGTGGCCGCCGCGCTCGACGCCGCGCTGGAGGGGGTGCTCGCCGACCGCGCCCCCTGGCTGCGTCTGGCCCGCCTGCTGGCGGATCCGGATCTGTGGGTGGCGGCGCTGATCCGCAGCCGGGCGTCGTCGATGACCTGGACGCCCGGCCTCGTGCTCGATTACGCGCGGACCCTGGCCCGCATCGTGGAGCGGCGCGACCTCTCCTGGGCTGGACGCTTCCGAGACTTCCTGGCGCGGCTGCGCGCCGCCGACACCAGCGTGGGAGCTGTGGCATCGTGACCGGAACCGACACCCTTTCCGAAAACCCCGGCGCCGGAGGGGGCGGGGCCGCCCTGCTGTCGCGCGCCGCCGTCATCGCCATCGCGATGATGTTCGGCCTGACCTACAGCCTGAGTGCCGGATTGATCGCCCTCGATCTCGCGGCCCGGAACCTGAGCGAGACCTTCATCGGCGCCAACGCCGCGATGCACGCGCTGGGCGTGCTGGCCATGGCGGTGCTGCTGCCGCGAATCGTCGCGGCGCTGGGCATCCGCCGCCTGGTCGTCGGCGCGCTGGTCCTGGCGGCGCTGGTGCTGGCCGCCTTCCCGGCCACCCCGATCTGGCTGTGGTTCCCGCTGCGCATCCTGCTGGGGGCGGCATCGGAGGCGCTGTTCGTGCTGTCGGAGACCTGGACCAACAGCCTGAGCACGGAGGCGACGCGCGCCCGCGCCATGGCGGTCTACACCGCCGCCCTGTCGGTCGGCTTCGCGCTGGGGCCGCTGATGCTGTCGGTCATCGGCGCGGGTGGGGCGGCGGCCTATCTCGCCGGTGCCGGCGTCGCCCTGCTGGCGGCCCTGCTCGTCGCCTCGCCGAAGGTGCGGGCGCCGGCCTTCGACCGGCCGTCCCGGGAAAGCCCGCTCCATTTCATCCGGCTGGCGCCGGTGGCGATGGGGGCGATCATGCTGAACGCGGCGATCGAGACCGCCGGCCTGTCCTTCCTGGCGATCTACGCCACGCAGCTCGGCTGGCCGGAGAGCGGCGCCACCCGGCTGATGACCTGCATGATGGTCGGCGCCATCCTGCTGCAACTGCCGATCGGCTGGCTGGGCGACAAGATGGACCGCATGAGGCTGGTCGTCCTGCTGGCGGCCGCCGCCACCCTCGGAGCCCTGCTCTGGCCCTTCGCCCTGGCCAGCGAGGCCGCCACCTACGCCCTGCTGTTCGTCTGGGGCGGCGCCTTCGTCGGCATCTACACCATCATGCTGGCGGTGGTCGGCAGCCGTTTCCAGGGGTCCGAGCTGGTCGGCATCTACGCCGTCATGGGGTTGATGTGGGGGGTGGGCGCGCTGCTCGGGCCGGTCCTGGCGGGGCTCGCCATGGATCTGGTGCCGCATGGGCTGGCCTTCTTCGCCGCGGCGGTCTGCTTCGTCTTCGTGGCCTCGGTGATGGCGGGGCGGCGGACGGCGTGAGGCTGGAGCCCCTCACCGCGTGTTGAGGGTCCGCACCGCCATCGCCGCCGCCGCGGCGCGGTTCTCGACGCCGAGCTTGGCGTAGATCTGCTCCAGATGCTTGTCGACCGTGCGCGGGCTGAGGCCGAGGATTTCGGCGATGTCGCGATTCGGCTTGCCGTTGGCGACCCACATCAGCACCTCGGCCTCGCGGGCGGTCAGCGCCAGCTTCTGCTTCAGCCGCGCGTCCTCGCCGGCGCCGGTCTCGTCGGTCAGTTGCAGCAGCAGCTCGTCGGGGCCGGTCTGGCCGACCGGGCTGATGCGCAGCCGCAGGCCGGTCGCCTCGGCGGTGATCACCACCGTGTCGGGCTTGCGGCCCGGTCCGTTGCGCCGCCGCTCCTCCAGCCAGACCCGCGCCTCTTCCGGCAGGGTGAAGCCCGGCTGGGAATCGTGGCCGAAGGCGGCCTCCAGCATGCGGCTGGTCTGCGGCGTGCACCACAGCACCTCGCCCTTGTGGTTGGCGGCCAGCAGATAGCGGCCGGTGACGTCGAGCGCGGCGCGCGTGCTCTGGGCGACGCGGGCGTTGGCGAGATGGGCGTACATGCGGGCGATCAGCGCCTCGGCGACGATCGGCTTGGTGACGTAATCGACGCCGCCGGCCGAGAAGCCCTTCAGGATGTGCTCGGTCTCGGTCAGGCCGGTCATGAAGATGACCGGGACATGGGCGACCGCGCTGTTGCGCTTCAGCCGCCGGCAGGTCTCGAAGCCGTCCAGGCCGGGCATGATCGCGTCCATCAGGATGACGTCGGGGGTCACCTGCTCCAGCAGCGTCAGCGCCCGGCGGCCGTCGAGCGCCACCAGCACCGTGACCCCGGCCTCCTCCAGCGAGTCGGTCAGGAAGCTCAGCGCCTCGGGCGAATCGTCGACGACGAGGACGACGTCACGTGGTTTCATGTCCGGGGGCTTCGTCAGGGCTGTCATCACGGTGCACCGCCTCCAGCGTGGCCATGTATTGGTTCAGGTCATAGTTGGCGACCAGCGTCCGCATCCGCCCGACGAAGGCGCCGAGGTCGGGGTGCGCCGCCGCGATCTCCGCCAGCTTGGCCTGCATGCCGCGCACATAGCCGATGCGGCCGAGATGCAGCAGTTCGGCGATGTGGTGCTGCGGCGGCAGGTCGGACTCGGCGAAGCCGGGCCGGGCGGCCGTGGCATCGCCGGGCGGTGCCGGCTGCTCGTACTCCCAGGCGATCGGGCGCAGCTTGCCCAGGCAGGCCAGCAGCTTCGGGATCGACACCGGCTTGGCCACGAAGCCGTCGTGCGGCGCTTCCGGCGGCAAGGCGGCGGGAGACAGGGCGGCGCGGTCCTCGCGGGTGTCGGCGGAGACCATGACGATGGTGGCGGCCTCGTGGCCGGTCCGCCGCAGCAGCCGGGCGACCTCCCAGCCGTTCAGGCCGGGCATGGAGATGTCGAGCAGGATGATGTCCGGCCGGTGCTGCTCGGCCAGCGTCAGGCAACTCGGTCCGTCCGCCGCCTTGACGACGGTGAAGTCCAGCTCGCCGAGGATCTCGCCGATCAGGTTGCGGTGGGCCATGTCGTCGTCGGTGACCAGCACGGTCAGCCGCCGCCCGCTGTAGCCGCGGATCAGATGCTCCGGCTGGGCGGGGGCCGCCGACAGCATCGCCGCCGACATCATCAGCCGCACCTTGAAGCGGCTGCCCCGGCCGACCTCGCTGGTCACGGTGATCTCGCCGCCCATCACTTCGGTCAGCAGCTTGGTGATGGTCAGGCCGAGCCCCATGCCGGGAACCATCTGGTTCGCCGCCGCCCCGCGCTCGAAGGGCTCGAAGATGCGCTCCAGATCCTCCGGCGCGATGCCGGGGCCGGTGTCCTCGACCTCGAACTCGGCGATCTGGCTGCGGTGGCGCACGCGCAGCGTCACCACGCCGGATTCGGTGAATTTGATGGCGTTCGACAGCAGGTTGATGACGATCTGGCGGATGCGCCCCTCGTCGGTGACGACGACCGGCGGCAGCTCCTCGACCGGCTCGAAGCGGAATTCGATGCCCTTGGCCTCGGCCTGGAGGCGGAACATGCTGACGAACTGGTCGAGCAGCTCGACGAAGCGCACCTCGCCGCGGTTGAGCTGGAGGCGTCCGCCCTCGATCTTCGACACGTCGATCAGCCCGTCGAGCAGGCCCGACAGATGCTCGGCGCTGCGGCGGATCACCTTCACCGCGTCGGCCCGGTGCGGCGGGATGGCGGGGTCGCGCTCCAGCATCTGGGCGTAGCCGAAGATGGCGCTCAGCGGCGTGCGGAACTCGTGGCCGATGCCGACCAGATAGCGGCTCTTGGCGAGGTTGGCGGTCTCCGCCGCCTCCTTGGCCTTTTGGAGCTGGGCATCGGTCTGCTCGTGGGCGGCGATCTCCTGCATCAGCAGGGCGGTCTGCTTGTGGGATTCCTCCTGCGCCACGCGGCGGCTCTCGCGCGCCAGCACGAACAGCCAGGTGGCGACGCCGGCGACGATCATCAGGATGAAGAAGACCTTCCACAGCGTGCTGCGGATGACGGCGCGGGAGTCCTCGTTGACCGCCGCAACCTCGAAATAGACCAGCGCCAGCACCGCGCCGATGGCGATGGCGAGCAGCAGCAGAACGCCGAGATAATGGCCGAACCGTGCCTTCAGGGCGCTCGCCGCGCGGACCGGCAGCAGCGCGTCGAGGACGCGGCGGAGCTGCACGCCGAGCCGCGCCTCGCTCTTGCAGCCGTCGCCGCAGCGGGCGTCGAGCGAGCAGCAGAGCGAGCAGATCGCCCCGGCATAGACCGGGCAGAAGGCCATGTCCTCCGGTTCGAAGGCGTGCTCGCAGATGCGGCAGCGGATCGCCTCCTCGCGGTTCCAGCCCTCGAAGGGGCGGCGCGCGATGTAGTACTCGCCGCGCGTGGCCCAGGCGATCAGCGGGGCGGCGGCGAAGGCCGTGGCGAAGGCGAGGAAGGGTGCGTAGCCCTTCAGGGTCGGCCCGAACAGCCCGAGGAAGGCCGGCACCGAGGCGACGGCCGCCAGCCCCATGGCGCCGACCCCGACCGGGTTGATGTCGTAGAGATGGGCGCGTTTGAACTCGACCTGCGGCGGGCTGAGCTTGAGCGGCTTGTTGACCACGAGGTCGGCGACCAGCGCGCCGATCCAGGCCGCCGCGAAGCTGGAATAGAGGCCGAGCACCGGCTCCAGCGTCTTGTAGACGCCGAGTTCCATCAGCATCAGCCCGATGACCACGTTGAACACCACCCAGACCACCCGGCCCGGATGGCTGTGGGTCAGCCGGGAGAAGAAGTTCGACCAGGCGATCGAGCCGGCGTAGGTGTTGGTGACGTTGATCTTGATCTGCGACAGCACGACGAACAGCCCGGTCAGCCCGAGGGCGAGCTGCGGCGACGGCGTCACGTACTGGAAGGCGGCGAGATACATGCGGGTCGGCTCGGCCGCCTGCTCCAGCGGGACCGCGTGGTTCAGCGCCAGCACCGCCAGGAAGGATCCCAGCAGCATCTTCAACGCGCCGATGACGATCCAGCCCGGCCCGGCGGCCAGCAGCGCCGCCCACCAGCCGAACCGGCCGCGCCAGCCGCCCTCCTTCGGCGTCTGCGGCAGGAAGCGGATGAAGTCGACCTGCTCGCCGATCTGCGCGGTCAGCGAGAAGACCACCGAGGCGGCGGCGCCGAACAGCGCCACGTCGAAGGCGCCGCCGGCGTCGCCGCTCTGGATGCCGGTGAAATCGGCCCATTGGGTGAGGGATGCGCGGTCCTGGACGGCGATGAACAGGAAGGGCAGGGCGTGCAGCGCCAGCCAGACCGGCTGGGTCCACAGCTGGATGCGGCTGATGACCGTGAACCCGAAGGCGACCAGCGGGATGACGACCAGCGAGCTGACGACGTAGCCGGCGGCGAGCGGCAGGCCGAACACCATCTCCAGCGCGGTCGCCATGATCGCCGCCTCGATGGCGAAGAAGATGAAGGTGAAGGAGGCGTAGATCAGCGAGGTGATGGTCGAGCCGATGTAGCCGAAGCCGGCGCCGCGCGTCAGCAAATCCATGTCCACCCCGTAGCGGCTGGCGTAGACGCTGATCGGCAGGGCGGTGGTGAAGATCAGGAGGGCGGTGGCGAGGATGGCCAGCGTGGCGTTGGTGAAGCCGTAATTCAGCGTGATCGCCCCGCCGATCGCCTCCAGCGCCAGGAAGGAGATCGAGCCCAGCGCCGTGTTGGCGACCCGCAACGGCGACCAGCGCCGCGCCTTCCGCGCGGTGAAGCGCAGGGCGTAATCCTCCAGGGTCTGGTTGGCGACCCAGCGGTTGTAGGTTCTGCGGACCGCGACCACCCGTTGCTGGTTCGCCATGGCACCTCTTCGGTTTGTTCGATCAACAAACTGTAAGCGGGTCTCTCTTGAGGATGTCAGGCGGACGTCTTTCTGTACAGCGGCGGTGGTGGGCGAAAATCCACAAAAAACGATCGAGTAAAAAGGCCGATGCTCATCACGCGATGACCGGCCGTCTCCGCTCGCCTCTTGGTGGTTCGTGGATTGGTGGCAGCGGTGATTTGGACCATCCTATAACGATTTGCGGGGACGTACCCCTATACGCAAATCCACGTATTGCTGCGATGCACCACTGGCCCGACCATCGGCCCCGTTGATACGGCGCCGCTTCCGCCGATCCCCCGCCTTTCAAAAAGACAAATCGCCCACATCAGGAGGTTCCATGTCCTCGGATAAGACCAATGGCGGCCTGCGTTCGCCGTTCCGGCGCAAACTCCTCCTCGGCATGGCGGCGCTGCCCGCCGTCACCCTGCTGACGCGCAACGCCGCCGCCCAGGCGCTGGCGACCGACGCGGTCAACACCACCAAGCTGGCGGTGACCGACAGCACGGTGAAGGTCGGCATCCTGCACTCCACCACCGGCACCATGGCGATCTCCGAGACCGGCTCGGTGCAGGCGGAGAAGCTGGCGATCGCGCAGATCAACGAGATGGGCGGCGTGCTCGGCCGCAAGATCGAGGTCATCCAGGAGGACGGCGCCAGCGACTGGCCGACCTTCGCCGAGAAGGCCCGCAAGCTGCTGGTCGAGGACAAGGTCGCCGCCGTGTTCGGCTGCTGGACGTCCGCCTCGCGCAAGGCGGTGCTGCCGGTGTTCGAGCAGTACAACGGCATGCTCTACTACCCGACCTTCTACGAGGGTCTGGAGCAGTCGAAGAACGTCATCTACACCGGCCAGGAGGCGACCCAGCAGATCCTCGCCGGCCTCGACTGGGTGTCGAAGGAGAAGGGCGCCAAGAGCTTCTTCCTCATCGGCTCCGACTATATCTGGCCGCGCACCTCCAACAAGATCGCCCGCAAGCACATCGAGAAGAACGGGCAGAAGGTCGTCGGCGAGGAATACTTCCCGCTCGGCCACACCCAGTTCAACTCGGTCATCAACAAGATCAAGCTGACCAAGCCGGACGTCATCTACGCCTCGGTGGTGGGCGGCTCGAACGTCGCCTTCTACAAGCAGCTCAAGGCGGCGGGCATCAACCTGGAAAAGCAGACCCTGATGACCATCTCGGTCACCGAGGACGAGATGCTCGGCATCGGCGGCGAGAACATCGCCGGCGCCTACGCCTGCATGAAGTATTTCCAGTCGCTGAAGAACCTCAACAACGAGAAGTTCGTCGCCGCCTTCAAGAAGATGTGGGGCGGCGAGAGCGTCATCGGCGACGTGACCCAGGCCGGCTACCTGGGGCCGTGGCTGTGGAAGCTGACGGCGGAGAAGGCGCAGAGCTTCGACGTCGACAAGATCGCCGCGGCCTCGGACGGCATCGAGTTCACCGGCGCGCCGGAGGGCTATGTCCGCGTCCACGCCAACCATCATCTGTGGAGCAAGACCCGTGTCGGCCGCGCCCGCATGGACGGCCAGTTCGACGTGGTGTTCGAGACCGCCGACCTGATCGAGCCGGATCCGTTCCCCAAGGGCTACCAGTAAGGGGGCTGGGGGGGCGGCGTTAGCCCCCCACTCTAACCTTTCCGTAGACACTGAGAAGCCCTTCTCCCCTTGTGGGAGAAGGGTTGGGATGAGGGGGATTCCGCCAAAAGGCGGAAAAAAGAGGGCGTTTCCGGCCGGCTTGAAGCCGGCTCCCCCTCACCCCAACCCCTCTCCCGCAAGGGGAGAGGGGCTTCTCAGCGCTCCCCCCCGGCCCTCCCCCGCGAGAGCGGGGGAGGGCCGGGGGGGAGCGCCGCAGGAACACTGCACAGGAGTTCCCATCATGTTCGAGGGCTACAGCCTGGCCGAACTCGGCTCCATCTTTGCGATGCAGGGATTCGCCGGGCTCATTCTGTTCTCCGTCTTCGTGCTGATGGCGCTGGGCCTCGCCATCATCTTCGGGCAGATGGGCGTCATCAACATGGCGCACGGGGAATTCATGATCCTCGGCGCCTACGTGACCTACCTGTGCTCGACGCTTGTGTCGCAGCACGCGCCGGCCCTGTTCCCCTTCTACTTCTTCGTCGCGATGGTCCTCGCCTTCGTCGCCAGCGGGCTGCTCGGCATGCTGGTGGAGTGGGGCATGATCCGCTTCCTCTACAAGCGGCCGCTCGACACGCTGCTGGCGACCTGGGGGCTCAGTCTGATCCTCCAGCAGATCTTCCGCTCGGTCTTCGGCGCGCGCGAGGTCGGCGTCGTCCTGCCCGACTGGCTGATGGGTTCGGTCGCCGTCACCGACAGCATCGAGGTGCCGATCAACGGCCTGTTCGTCATGGGGCTGACCATCGCCATCACGGTGGTGATCTACGTCGTCATGTTCCGCTCGCGCTGGGGCCAGGGCGTGCGCGCGGTGATGCAGAACCGCACGATGGCCGGCGCCGTCGGCATCAACACCGAGAAGGTCGACCGCTACACCTTCGGGCTCGGCTGCGGCATCGCCGGGGTGGCGGGCAGCGCCTTCACCATGGTCGGCTCGACCGGCCCAACCTCGGGCCAGCTCTACATCGTCGACACCTTCCTGGTCGTCGTGTTCGGCGGTGCCCAGAGCCTGATCGGTACCATCGCCTCGGCCTTCACCATCTCGCAGGCGCAATCGACGATGGAGTTCTTCCTCAGCGGCTCGACGGCCAAGGTCCTGACCCTGCTGACCGTCGTCGCCATCCTGATGCTGCGCCCGCAGGGCCTGTTCGTCCTCAAAGTCCGCCGGTGAGGGGCAAACCATGAAGAAGACAGCCATCCAGAGCGGATCCCCGTTCCGCGTAACCGGGGAAATGACCGGGGTCCTGCTGCTCGCCCTGCTGATCGTCGTCGTGCTGCCGCTCGGCCTCGACATCTTCCGGCTGAACATGGTCGGCAAGTACCTGACCTACGCCTTCGTCGCGCTCGGGCTGGTGCTGTGCTGGGGCAGCGCCGGCATCCTCAGCCTGGGCCAGGGCATCTTCTTCGGGCTCGGCGGCTACTGCATGGCGATGTTCCTGAAGCTGGAGGCGTCGAGCCCGGAAGCGACCAAGATCCAGTCGACCCCCGGCATCCCCGACTTCATGGACTGGAACCAGCTCACCGCGCTGCCATGGTTCTGGGAGCCCTTCCACAGCCTGACCTTCTCGATCGTCGCGGTGGTGGCGGTGCCGGCGCTGCTCGCCTTCGTCGTCGGGCTGGCGATGTTCAAGCGGCGGGTCGGCGGCGTCTATTTCGCCATCATCACCCAGGCCTTCGCCGCCATCCTGACGATCCTGATCGTCGGCCAGCAGGGCTACACCGGCGGCATCAACGGCATCACCGACCTGCGCACGCTGAAGGGCTGGGACATCCGCACCGACGAGGCGAAGCTGGTGCTCTACTTCGTCAACGCCGCGCTGCTGATCGGCTGCATCCTGCTCTGCCTCTATGTCCGCCATTCCAAGCTGGGCCGCATCCTGGTGGCGCTGCGCGACAAGGAGGACCGGGTCCGCTTCTCCGGCTACGACGTGGCGAACTTCAAGATCTTCGTCTTCTGCTTCGCCGCCGCGCTGTCGGCGGTGGGTGGCGCGATGTTCACGCTCCAGGTCGGTTTCATGTCGCCGTCCTTCGTCGGCATCGTGCCGTCGATCGAGATGGTCATCTATTGCGCGGTCGGCGGCCGGCTGTCGCTGCTGGGGGCGGTCTACGGCACGCTGCTGGTCAACTGGGCCAAGACGCTGCTGTCGGAAAGCTTCCCGGAGCTGTGGCTGTTCGCCATGGGCGCGCTGTTCATCGGCGTGGTCATGGTCTTCCCCAACGGGCTGGCCGGGCTCTACCAGCAGCATCTCGCCCCGCATCTGAAGCGCCTGCTGTCGCGCGGCCGTCCCGACGGCGTCGCCGCTTCCGCTCCCGCCACCATCATCCCGCCCCACACCGCCGCCGACTGAGGAGCGCACCCCCATGGCCAATCCGACGGATTACCTGCTGGCGGTCGAAGGGCTGACGGTGTCCTTCGACGGGTTCAAGGCGGTCAACGACCTGTCCTTCTACGTCGACGCCAACGAGATCCACGTCATCATCGGCCCGAACGGCGCCGGCAAGACGACGGTGCTCGACCTCATCTGCGGGCGGACCAGGGCGTCCGGCGGCTCGATCAGGTTCCGCAACAAGGAACTGACCGCGATGAAGGAGCACCAGATCGTCAAGGCCGGGGTCGGGCGCAAGTTCCAGAACCCGTCGATCTACGACGACCTGACGGTGTTCGAGAATCTGGAAATCTCCTTCCCCCGCGGCCGCACGGTGTTCGGAGCGCTCGCCTTCAAGCGCGACGCGGAGGTGCGCGAGCGGGTGGCCGAGATCGCCGAGATGATCTTCCTGTCCGACCATCTCGACCAGCGCGCCGAGTATCTCAGCCACGGGCAGAAGCAGTGGCTGGAGATCGGCATGCTGCTGATCCAGGACCCCGAGCTGCTGATGCTCGACGAGCCGGTCGCCGGCATGAGCGTCAACGAGCGCAAGAAGACCGCCGAGCTTCTCAACAGGATCATCCAGAACCGCTCGGTGCTGGTGATCGAGCACGACATGAAGTTCGTCGAGGACATCGCCCACCGCGTCACCGTGCTCCATCAGGGGAAGATCCTGTCGGAAGGCTCGATGGAGCGGGTGAAGAACGACCCGAAGGTCGTCGAAGTCTATCTGGGCCATTGAGAGCAAGGGGATTGAAGATGCTGTCCGTCAACCAACTGCGCGTGTCCTACGGCCAGAGCGAGGTTCTGCACGGCCTGGACTTCACCGTCGCGCCCAACGAGATCGTCGCCATCATGGGGCGCAATGGCATGGGCAAGACCACGCTCATGAAGTCGCTGATGGGGATCGTGCCGACGCGCTCGGGCGCCGTCCGCGTCGGCGACACCGAGATCACCAACCTCAAGAGCTACGAGCGGGTGGCCCACGGCGTCGCCTACGTCCCCCAGGGCCGCATGATCTTCCCGGCGATGACCGTGCAGGAGAACATCGAGACCGGCCTGACCGTCCATGGCGGGCGCAGCGTGCCGGGCGATCTGTATGAACTCTTTCCGGTGTTGCTGGAGATGAAGGGCCGGCGCGGCGGCAATTTGTCGGGCGGCCAGCAGCAGCAGCTCGCCATCGCGCGGGCTCTGGCCAGCAAGCCGAAGGTGCTGCTGCTCGACGAGCCGACCGAGGGCATCCAGCCCTCGATCATCCGCGAGATGGGGCGGACCCTGCGCCGCATCCGCGACGAGAGGGGGCTCAGCATCGTCGTGTCGGAGCAGGTGCTGAGCTTCGCGCTCGACATCGCCGACCGGGTGCTGGTCATCGAGAACGGCGAGATCGTCCACGAGGACACGCGCGACCAGGTGGACGAGGCCAAGGTCGCCCGCCTGCTGTCGGTGTGAGAACCACGCCGCCGTGCCGCCGAACGTCATCACAGTCCGGGGAACCCTGATGAACCCTGCCAAGATCGCCACCGTCTCCGGCGCCGCCGTCGCCGCTCTCGCCGCGCTGTCGGCCGCCCTCGTCCTGACGACCGGCTCGACCGGCGCGGCGCTCGCCGGCATCGCCGCCACCGCGCTGCTGTCGGTCGCCACGCTCCACGGCGCGCTGGCGCGCCGGGTCGGCGGGCCGCTCGACCGGCTGGCCGCCGACGCGGCGGCGCTGGCCGGCCGGGAGCGGACGGGCGACGATCTCGGCGATCTGCGCGCCGCGTTCGACCAGCTCGCCGCCGACGCCTCGGCCCGCGCCGCCGGCGACGCGGAGCGCGAGGCCGAGCGTAAGGCGACGGAGGAGCGTGCGGTCCGGCTGGAGACCCTGACCCGCGCCTTCGAGAACAAGGTCGGGCATCTGGTGCAGACCGTCTCCACGGCGGCCGGCGAGATGACCGAGACGGCGACGACGATGACCGGCACCGCCGACCGCAGCAACCGGCTGTCGGCGGCGATGGCGGCGGCGTCGGGCCAGGCGTCGGTCAACGTCCAGACGGTGGCGACGGCGACCGAGGAGCTGTCGGTCTCGATCCAGGAGATCGGTCGGCAGGTCGCCGCCTCGGCCGGCATCGCCGGCAAGGCGGTGGATGACACGAGGCGCACCGACGCTGTCGTCCAGGGGCTGGCCGAGAGCGCCAACCGCATCGGGCAGGTGGTGACGATGATCCACGGCATCGCCGGCCAGACCAACCTGCTGGCGCTGAACGCCACCATCGAGGCAGCCCGTGCGGGCGAGGCCGGCAAGGGCTTCGCGGTCGTGGCGAGCGAGGTGAAGACCCTGGCCAACCAGACGGCCAAGGCGACCGAGGACATCTCCACCCAGGTCGGCGCCATCCAGTCGGCGACGGCCGAGGCGGTGAGCGCCATCCGCGGCATCGCCGGCACCATCGCCGACATCAACGAGATCGCCGCGACCATCGCCGCCGCGGTCGAGCAGCAGGGCGCCGCCACCGCCGAGATCGCCCGCAACGTCCAGCAGGCCGCGCGCGGCACCGAGGAGGTCGCCCGCAGCATCACCGGCGTGACCGAGGCGGCGTCCGACACCGGCACGGCCGCCGGGCAGGTGCTTGACGCCGCCGGTCAGGTGTCGCAGCGCGCCGACCAGCTCAGCCAGGAGGTCAACAATTTCCTGGCCGAGGTCAGCCTGCAAGCGGCCCTGCGCCGCCGCTCCGCCGCCGCCGGGCGGACGGGTGCCTCTGCCGGCCGGAAGCGCAGCGTCAGCGGCCCGGCGACGGCGACGGTCAACACCACCGGCCTCGCCGTCACCGACGACAGCGTGACCATCGGCATCCTGCATTCGGCGACCGGCACCATGGCGCTCAGCGAGGGCGGCTCGATCCAGGCGGAGATGCTGGCGATCCAGCAGATCAACGAGATGGGCGGCGTGCTCGGTCGCGAGATCCGCATCAGTCAGGAGGACGGCGCCAGCGACTGGCCGACTTTCGCCGAGAAGACGCGCAAACTGCTGGCCGAGGACAAGGTGGCGGCGATTTTCGGTTGCTGGACATCCGCCTCGCGCAAGGCGGTGCTGCCGATGCTGGAGGGGCACAA
>NZ_JAIFZR010000007.1:0-539623 GCF_020005195.1 Azospirillum agricola | reverse complement strand
GCGGCGGTCCGGACTTCGCGCAACCGATGGTGGTCAACTACACCAACATCTCCTATTCCGCGACGGAGATCGTGTATGAGGGCACCTACAGCTTCCGCGGCGCGACGGAGGCGGTGACCTGCCGCGTCAACCTGACGACCAAGGCGGTGACCGGCACCGGCGCGTGCCAGAACGCGCTGGGCGGCACGCCCACCAGCACGACGGGCACGACCACGACCGGGACCACCGGAACGACGACCACTGGCACCGGGACCGGCACCACCACGACGACCACGACCACCACCGGAACCACCGTCACCCAGACGACCACGCTGCCGGACAGCACGGTGACCACCGTGACCGTCAAACCCCTGACGGCGGCGGAACAGACGCGGGCCTGGGTGCGGTCCGGAGCCCTGTCCGGCGCTGCTGCCGGGCGAGGGCATTGCGCTCGCCATGCAGAATCTCGCCGCCACCGCCTCCACCGATCTCGACGCGATGTTCGACGCGCTGTCGTCGCTGGCCAGCGCCGCCGACCGTGCCGCCCGCCGCCCAGCAGCTCCAGCCCGCCAACCCGTCGGCCACCGCCACCAACGCCGTCGCCCACCGCGAAGGCGGTCGCCACCACCGTCCTGGGCCGCGCCCTGTCGGTGCGCGGCGGGGCCGGCGTGTCCACCGGCGACCTGACCGACGGGCTCGGGCTGTGGGTGCAGCCCTTCGGCTACGGCGCCCGCCAGGACCGCCGCGACGGGCAGGACGGCTACCTCGACCGCACGCTGGGCGTGGCGCTGGGCGCCGACGCGCGGGTGGCCGACCAGACCCGCGTCGGCGTCGCCCTGACCTACATCGCGTCGCACATCGACGGGCGCGATTCCTCCAGCGGCGACCGAACCAGCGTGAAGGGCGGCAACCTCAGCCTTTACGCCCAGTACGAAGGCAAGCCCTTCTACGTGGTCGGGCAGGTGAACGCCGGCATCAGCGGGTACGATTCCCGCCGGTACATCGGCCTGACCGGGCAGGCCGCCGACGCCGACTATCGCGGCTGGCAGCTCGGCGCGCGGGTGGACGCCGGGATGCCGCTGGCGCTCGGCGGCGGATGGCAGGCGACGCCGATGGCCGGGCTGGCCTATGTGCACAGCCGGGTCAACGGCTACACCGAGAGCGGCGCCGGGCCGCTGAACCTGTCGGTCGACGATTCCCGCAACAACGCCCTGACCGGCAGCCTCGGCGCCCGCGTGTCCTACGACCACACCGCCGACGGCCTGACCTGGACCCCTATCTCCAGGCGGTCGCCAACTACGACTTCACCGGCGAGCGGCCGGAGACCACCGCCCGCTTCCTGCCGGTGGGCAGCCCGGCCTTCGTCACCCAGGGGGCGGACCCCGCCCGCTTCGGCGGCGATTTCACCGCCGGCCTCGACCTCGCCACCGCCAGCAACGTGACGGTCAATCTGGCCTACACCTACGGGCTGCGCGAGGATTACCAGGCCCATGGCGGCGGGGTGCGCGTCCGCATCCAATATTGACCACCGCAAGCCGGCCGTCGGGAGGAACAGGCGCCATGGCAAGGGTGGCGGAGCGTCACGGGGTTCGCCCTTGTCCGTGGGGCGGACGGGGTGCGGTGCTGCTGACGCCCCTTGCCCTGACGCCCCTCCTGGTGGCCTGTGCCGGGCCGTCCGCCCGGCGGGACGGCGCCGATGCCCTGGCGGCCATGGCGGGGCTGATGCCAGGAACGGTCCCGGCCGGACCGTTCGCGCTGGCCGTCTGGCAGCGGACGGCGAAGGCATCGGCGCTGTCCCTCTACATCGAAGGCGACGGGCTGGCCTGGCTCGACCGGTCCCGCCCGTCCCCCGACCCAACCCCGGTGGAGCCGGTGGCGCTGCGTCTGGCGGCGCTGGACCCGGCCCCGGCGGTGGCGGTCCTGGCCCGTCCCTGCCAGTACCGCCGGGCGGCACCCCAGCCGCAGCCCCTGTGCGACGATCCCCGCTGGTGGACGGAACGGCGCTTCACCCCGGCGACGCTGGCCGCCCTGGAGCAGGCCGTGGCCATCCTGAAGGAACGGGCGGGGGCCGAGCGCCTGCATCTGATCGGCTTTTCCGGCGGCGGCGCCCTGGCCGCCCTGCTGGCCGCCCGCCGGTCCGACGTGGCCAGCCTGCGCACCGTGGCCGGCAATCTGGAGCCGGCCTGGGTCGACCGCCTGCATGGGGTGGACACCCCCTCCGGCACCCTGTCGCCCCTGGCCGGGGTGGAGCGTCTCTCCCAGGTGCCGCAAATTCATTTCTCCGGCCTCCGGGATCGGGTGGTGCCGCCGGAGATCGCCGAGGCCTTCGCCGAGGCGGTCGGCCGGTCGGGCCGCTCCATCGCCTGCATCCGCCGCGAGCGGACGGCCGCCGGCCACACCGACGGCTGGGCCGGGGCGTGGCCGGCGCTTCTGGCGCAGCCGCTGCCGGCCTGCGGCGCCCGCTGAGGCGGCCCGGACGAGACGGCCGGGGAGGGGACGGCCGGGGAGGGGACGGGTCTCAGGTGCTTTCGCGGGCGATGAAGGTCAGCCCCAGATCCAGCCGGCGCGTCGCCGGCTCGCGCCCTTCCATAAGGTCGAGCAGCATGGCGGCCGACTGCCGGCCGATGCCGTAGCGCGGCGTCGCCACCGTGGTCAGGGTCGGCGTCGTCCAGGCCGAGGCGGCGAGGTCGTTGAAGCCGGCGATGGCGAGCTGCTCCGGCACCCGGATGCCCCGGCGCTGGCACTGGAACAGCGCGCCCTGCGCCAGATCGTCGTTGCAGAAGAACACCGCGTCGCAGTCCGACCCTTCGTCGATCACACGGTCGAGCATGGCGGCGCCGAGACTGAGCGACGACGGCTCCGTCCGGCGCCATTCGCGCGCCGGGTCGTACAGCCCGGCCTCGCGCAGCGCCTGCCGGTAGCCCTCCAGCCGGGCCAGCGTGCGGGGATCGAGCTGCACGGCGACGAAGCCGATGCGGCGGTAGCCGCGCTCCAGCAGATGGCGGGTCATCAGGTGCCCGCCCTCGAACTGCGAGAAGCCGACGCTGTGGCTGCCGGGATCGTCCAACAATTCCATCATGTGGACGGTCGGGCGGCGCAGCGCCGCCAGATAGGTCAGCGTCGCCGCCGTGTGGTCGTTGCCGGTCAGCAGGATGCCGTCGGGCTGGAACTGGAGGTAGGTGCGCAGCAGCCGCTCCTCCTCGACCGGGGAATAGTGCGAGACGCCGATCAGGATCTGGTAGCCGCGCGGGTGCAGGATCTCGTGGATGCCGGCCAGCGTCTCGACGAACACCGTGTTGGTCATCGACGGGATCAGCACCGCCACCGTCATCGAGCGCGCCGAGGCCAGCGCGCTCGCCGCCTGGTTGGGGACGTAGCCCATGGCCTGCGCCTCGCCCAGGATGCGCTCGCGCAGCTCGGGCGCGACCAGCTCGGGCCGCTTGAAGGCGCGCGACACGGTGATGGCGCTGACGCCGACCCGTTCGGCGACGTCGGCCATGGTGGCGCGCCCGGTGCGCGAGGAGCGCCGCTTGCGCGTCCTCACCCCGCCATCCCGCGTTCCAGCGTCGCGCGTCTCGCCATCCCGACCGTTACCGCGAGCCGCCACGAACCCCTCCCTTGCGCTGCCGCCCGGCGCGGGCCGTCCGTCCGGGGGCGGGATGATGGGCGGGAGCGGTCCCCGCTGGCAAGGCGGATCGCCGTCCATGGCGTGCGCTGGTGCTTTTCGTCACATCCGGCCTCCCCGGCTCCGGTCCGGATGCCTCGGCATCCGTCCGCACCGTCTGTTGGTTCGCAACCCGAACAAAAGGCTTTACGGCGTTCGAAGTTAGCGCTAACAGTATCGACACCTCGCCGCAGCGTCGTCTCCGTCCGCCGGTTCCTTGTTCAGGATGCCCGGCCGTGGGTCTTGACGCGACGCCGTGATGGTAGCGCTAACATAAGGTCCGGGCAAGGCGAAATCGAACGCCGTCCGGACCCGACCGGGAATGAGGGGTCATGATCGGACCGCCGATTGTCGTCGTGATGGGGGTTGCCGGCTGCGGAAAGTCCAGCGTCGGGCAGGGTCTGGCCGACGCGCTGGGCTGCACCTTCATCGAGGGCGACCAGCACCACCCCACCGCCAACATCGCCAAGATGTCCTCCGGCATCCCGCTGACCGACGCCGACCGCGTGGGCTGGCTGGCGGTGCTGGCCGGCTTCATCGCCGACGCGGACCGCGAGGGCCGAATGCTGGTCGTCGCCTGCTCGGCGCTGAAGCGGCGCTACCGCGACCAGTTGCGCGGCGACAGCCGGCGGGTGGTCTTCCTGCATCTGCGTGGCGACAAGGCGCTGATCGCGTCGCGCATGGGCGCGCGCACCGCGCATTTCATGCCGACCGCGCTGATCGACAGCCAGTTCGCCGATCTGGAGCCGCCGGACGCGGACGAGACGGCGCTGACCTACGACATCACCCTGACCGCGCGGGAGATCGTGGCCGACGCCCGCCTCCGCCTCGCGGCCCTCTACGACCTGAAGCCTGACGAGAGCGGCGCGGCCGCCGGGGAGGACGCATGAAGCGCGTGGCGGATCTGCTGGAGCGGATCACCGAATGGATCATGGCGGCGATGCTGGCCGTGATGGTGGGGCTGGTCTTCGGCAACGTGGTGCTGCGGTACGTGTTCAACAGCGGCATCGTCGCGGCGGAGGAGATCGCGCGGCTGATGTTCGTCTGGCTGGTCTTCCTCGGCGCCACGGTGGCGCTGCGCCACCAGCAGCATCTCGGGCTGGAGATCCTCCAGGCCCGGCTGCCGGCGAAGCTTCGCCGCGCCTGCGCCGTGGTCGCCCATCTGCTGATGCTCTACGCGCTGTGGCTGTTCATCGAGGGAAGCTGGTTCCAGCTGCTGATCGGGCTGGAGACGCGCTCCACCGTGCTGCGCTTCCCGATGGCCTTCTACGCGGCGGCGGGCTTCTTCCCGGCGCTGGCGATGACGCTGACCGTGCTGGTCAATCTCTGGAAGATCGTCTGCGGCGCGCCCGAGGCGCGCATCGCCGGCGAGCCCCACGCCGCGCCGGGCGCCGCCGCCCTCGCCGAACATTGATGTTGCGGACGGAGACGCCGCCATGACCCTGACGATCTTCCTCGGCTCGCTGTTCGGCTTCATGCTGCTCGGCATGCCCATCGCCTTCGCGCTGATGCTGACCGGCGTCGCGCTGATGGTGCATCTCGATTTCTTCGACGCCCAGCTCGTCGCCCAGAACATGCTGAGCGGCGCCGACAACTACCCGCTGATGGCGGTGCCCTTCTTCATCCTGGCCGGCGAGTTGATGAACGCCGGCGGCATCTCGCAGCGCATCATCAACCTCGCGGTCAGCCTCGTCGGCCACATCAAGGGCGGACTCGGCTACGTCACCATCGGCGCCTCGGTGATGCTGGCGAGCCTGTCCGGCTCGGCCATCGCCGACACCGCCGCGCTCGCCACGCTGCTGATCCCGATGATGCGCGACCACGGCTATCCGGTGCCGCGCTCGGCGGGCCTGATCGCGTCGGGCGGCATCATCGCCCCGATCATCCCGCCCAGCATGCCCTTCATCATCTTCGGCGTGACCACCAACACCTCGATCAGCGCGCTGTTCATGGCCGGCATCGTGCCCGGTCTGCTGATGGGCATCGGGCTGGTCGGCGCCTGGATGTTCGTCGTCCGCGACATGACGGTGAAGCTCCAGCCCAAGGCCAGCGGGCGCGAGCGGATCAAGGCGGTGGTGGACGGCATCTGGGCGCTGGCCCTGCCGGTCATCATCATCGGCGGCCTGCGCGGCGGGCTGTTCACGCCCACCGAGGCCGCCGTCGTCGCCGCCGTCTACTCGCTGTTCGTCGCGCTGTTCGTCTACCGCCAGGTGACGCTGGCGCAGATCGTGCCGCTGCTGGTCCAGGCGGCCCGCACCACCAGCACGGTGATGTTCCTGTGCGCGGCGGCGCTGGTGTCCTCCTACATGGTGACGCTGGCCGACCTGCCGCAGCAGATGACCGAGTTGCTGCACCCGCTGATGGGCGAGCCACGCCTGCTGATGCTGGCCATCGCGCTGCTGCTGCTGGCGGTCGGCACGGTGATGGATCTGACGCCGACCATCCTGGTGCTCGGCCCGGTGCTGACGCCGCTGGCGGTGGCGGCGGGCATCGACCCGACCTATTTCGGCGTGATGTTCGTGCTGATCGGCACGCTGGGCCTGATCCACCCGCCGGTCTGCACGGTGCTGAACGTGGTCTGCGGGGTCGCCAAGATCTCGCTGGAGAGCGCCACGCGCGGCATCTGGCCGTTCCTGCTGACCTACCTCGTCCTGACGGGCTTGCTGATCGCCGTGCCGGAGATCATCACCATTCCGCTGCACCTGTTCCGCTGACACCGCCTTAAGAACCGACCCACGAAGCCTACGAAAAGGGAGACGACACCATGAAGCTGTTCCGCACCCTGCTGCTGGCGACCGGCCTCGCCGCCGCCGCGCTCGCCCCCGCCCTGATCCCCACCGTCGCCGCCGCGCAGGACATCAAGCCGCGCATCATCCGCTTCGGCTACGGCCTGTCGGAGAGCAGCAACCAGGGCCGCGCCGTCAAATTCTTCGCCGAGGAGATGTCCAAGCGCTCCGGCGGCAAGCTGAAGGTGAAGGGTTTCGGCGACGCCAGCCTGGGCAACGACATCCAGATGCAGAACGCCCTGATCGGCGGCGCGCAGGAGATGATGGTCGGCTCGACCGCCACGCTGGTCGGCATCGTCAAGGATTTCGGCGTCTACGACCTGCCCTTCCTCTTCAACGACGAGAAGGAGGCCGACGCCGTCCTCGACGGCCCGTTCGGCCAGAAGCTGATCAACTCCCTGAACGAGAAGGGGCTGGTCGGGCTGGTCTATTGGGAGAACGGCTTCCGCAACCTGACCAACAGCAAGCGCCCGATCACCAAGGCGGAGGATCTGGGCGGCGTCAAGCTGCGCGTCATGCAGAACCCGGTCTACATCGACATGTTCAACCGCTTCGGCGCCAACGCGGTGCCGCTGGCCTTCTCCGAGCTGTTCACGGCGCTGGAGACCGGCACGGTGGACGGCCAGGAGAACCCGGTGACGACCATCCAGTCGTCGAAGTTCTACGAGGTGCAGAAGTACCTGACCATCTCCAAGCACGTCTACAGCCCGTGGATCCTGCTGGCCAGCAAGCGCTGGTACGACGGGCTGTCGGCCGACGAGAAGAAGATCGTCCAGGATTCCGCCATCGCCTCGCGCGACTTCGAGCGCAAGGACAGCCGCGAGGCCTCGACCCAGAGCATCGCCTATCTCAAGGAGAAGGGCATGCAGATCAACGAGCTGAGCGCTGCCGAGCTGGACCGCATGCGCGAGCTGGTCAAGCCGGCCTTCGACAAGTACGCCGCCGAGGGCGGTGCCGATCTGCTGAAGGATCTCCAGGCCGAGATCACGAAGGTCCGCAAGTAAGGGCGGGGAACCGACCGCCGGACAGGCGCGGCGGTCGGCTTTGCCCTGCTGCGGGACCCGGCGGGGCAGGGGCTCCCCGGCCTTCGGGTCGGATTGGCCGCTGCCCCGCTTCCACGCCCGCTGTTTTTCCCGGTTGTTTTTCCCTGGCTGTACGCGGACGGCGGAGTCCGCCGGACGGAAGCGGCGGCGCGGACCCATCCCACAATCCACGCCGCCGATCCCGAGGCCAAGCCGGCGTTGCGAGCGCCATCGGCCACGACGGGCGGAGAGCCCAAAAAGGGCGTCTTTCCACCGTCGCAGAATGCGAGAATAATTCTTTAAACCTATTATTCAAGTAGATTTTTAAAAGCGCAGCAACTTCCCTTTATATCACGTAGTCGCCATGCTCTTCCGATGCGGAGGCGCGCAACCGCTCCGTCGCCCGCAAACTCTCCGCCACCTCCCCGGCGGGGGCCGGTCGGCCGGGCAGGTAGCCCTGAAGCAGATCGCAGCCGTTGCGGACCAGCCAGTCGCGCTGCGCCGGGGTTTCCACCCCTTCGGCGACCAGGATCATATCCAGACTGCGCGCCAGCGCGATGATCGCCCGCGCGATGGCCTGCCCGCCGGCGTTCTCCCCGGCACCGTCGCTGAGGTTGCGGGTGAAGGACCCGTCCATCTTCAGGATGTCGAAGGGCAGGTTGTTGAGATAGCTGAGGCTGGAGTAGCCGGTGCCGAAATCGTCGAGCGCCAGCCGGATGCCCAGCCGCTTCAGCGCCGTCAGCACCCGGCGGCTGAGCGCCATGTCCTCGATAAGCAGCCCCTCGGTGATCTCCAGCACGAGTTGCCCGGGGGCCAGTCCGGTGCGCTCCAGCACACCACGCACATGGTCGAGAAGCTCGGGGTCGCGGAGTTGGCGGGGCGACAGGTTGACGGCGATCTCGACCGGCGGATGCCCCGCCTCCTGCCAGGCGCGGACCTGCCGGCAGGCGGTCTCCAGCACCCAGCGGCCGATGCGGACGATCAGCCCGGTCTCCTCGCTCAACGGGATGAACTTGGCGGGGGAGACGAGGCCGAAGGCCTCGCTGCGCCAGCGCAGCAGCGCCTCCACCCCGACCGGGCGGCCGGTCGCCGCCTCGACGAGCGGCTGATAGTGCAGGAAGAACTGGCCGCGCTCCAGCGCCTGGGCCAGCGCCGTCTTCATCGCCAGCCGCTCCGCCGCCACAGCCGTCATCGCGGGATCGTAGAACTGGACGTTGTTCCGGCCCTGCTCCTTGGCGTGGTACATCGCCATGTCGGCCTTGCGCAGCAGGTCGTCGATGGCCTCGCTGTCGTCGGGAAACAGCACGCCGCCGATGCTGGCCGACAGGCCGTAGACGTTGCCGGCCAGCGGAAAGGGCTCGACCAGCGCCTCCCGCACCCGTTCCGCCACCGCCGCAACGGCGGAACGACGTTCGGCGTCCTCGACGATCACGGTGAACTCGTCGCCGCCCAGTCGCGACACGAACAGCGACGGCCCCAGGCTGCCGGTGATGCGGCGCGCGATGGCGACCAGCAGTTCGTCGCCCAGCTCATGCCCCAGCGTGTCGTTGATCTCCTTGAACTTGTCGAAATCGAGGAACAGCACGGCCAACCGCCGCCCGGCGGTCCGTGCCCCGGCCATCGCCCGGTCGAGCCGCTGGCGGAACTGGAAGCGGTTGGGCAGGCCGGTCAGCGAATCGAACTGCGCCAGATAGGCCATGCGGTCTTCGGTGGACTTGATGTGGGTGATGTCGCGGAAGACCAGCACGCCGCCGACGATCCGCCCGTCCGGCTCCAGCAGCGGGCGGGCGTTCAGCCGGATCCAGGTGCCGCGCCGCGCCTCCCCATCGGCGGCGGCGGTGGCGGCGCCCTCGATGAACAGGCTCTGGCGCTCGATGCTGTCGCCGCGGATGGCGCGGGTCATCGGCCGCAGGGCGGGCGGGCAGGGGGTGCCCCGGTCGTCCAGCCGGAAGCCCGGCCCGAAGCGCTCGTCGAAGACCACCGCGTGCAGCGGACCGAACACCGCCTCGGCCGCCGGGTTGGCGGTGATGATGCGCCCGTCCAGATCGGCGACGCAGACGCCCTCCGCCATGTTGTCCAGCACGAGTTGCAGGATCTGCGCGTGGCTGCCGCCCTGGATGGACTGCGGAAGATCGGACGGCGGAAGGACGGCGGCGAGGCGCGGGTGGGCGTGCGGCATGTGGATTTCCCAATCCAGTGTCACCGGATAGGAAAATGTTATCGCGCTTGTGTATATATTTTATATCACAAATTTATTACGCCAATACATCACAGCCGGATCTGCCGGGGCCGGCCGGCGAGGATGCCGAACACGGTCGCCAGCACCGCCACGACGACGAACAGAAGGGCCGAGCCGTGCCAGTCGCCGCTCCAGCCATGCAGCAGACCGACGGCGAAGGGGCCGGTCGAGGCCAGCGTGTAGCCGACGCTCTGCGACATGCCCGACAGATGCGCCGCGACCCGGCTGTCGGGCGAGCGCAGCACGATCAGCGTCAGCGCCACGGCGAAGACGCCGCCCTGGCCGATCCCGAGGATCACCGCCCACAGCCCGATGGTGGCGAGCGGCGCGTAGAGGCAGCCGATCATGCCGACGAGGCTGCAACCGAGCATGGCGGCGGCGGCGAGGCTCTGGCCCGGCGTGCGCGTCGCCAGCATCGGGGCGAACAGCGCCGACACCACCTGGGTCATGACCGAACCGGAGACCACCAGCCCCGCCATCGCCGGATCGAGCCCGCGGTCACGCAGCATCGGCGCCATCCAGCCGAGCACGATGTAGGCGAGCGACGATTGCAGCCCCATGAACAGCGTGATCTGCCACGCCAGCCCGTTCCTCCACAGACCGCGCACCGACGCCCCGCCCTGTCCGGCGTCGCTCGGGCGCCCGCGCATCTGCGGCAGCCACGCCACCGCGGCCACCACCGCCGGCAGCGCCCAGAAGGCCAGCGCCCCGGTCCACTGCCCGAGGGCGCGCTCCAGCGGCACGGTCAGGCCGGCGGCCGTCGCCGCTCCGGCGCAGAGCGCCATCGTGTAGACCCCCATCATCAGGCTGATCTTCTTTGGGAAGTCGCGCTTCACCACGGCGGGCAGCAGCACGCCGATGATGCCGATCCCGGCCCCCGCCAGCGTCGCCCCGGCGAACAGCGCCGGGAAGCTGCCCACCCCGCGCAGGGCGACGCCGGCCCCCAGCATCAGCAGCACGAAGAAGATCGTCCGCTCGGTGCCGAAACGCTGGGCCAGACGCGGGGCAACCACCCCGAACAGGCCGAGGCACAGCACCGGCGAGGTGGTCAGCAGCCCGGCCTGCCCGGCGGACATGCCGGTGTCGCGCACCACGTCCCCCATGACCGGCGCGAGGCTGGACAATGCCGGCCGCAGGTTCAGCGCCACCAGCACGAGGCTGGCGGCGAGCAGCAGCGGATGCCCCAGGGACAGGCGAGCCGCCCGGCCGGCCGCCGGGCTGCCGCTGCGGGATTCGGCGGCGGAGGGGCCGGAGGCGCTGTCGATGCTCATGGAGGGCGATCCGTGGGGAGAATTTGTTGGCAAGGCCACGCAATCGACCACCGGCGGCCCGAACGGTCAAGCCGCCGCGGTTGCAACCCACCCCAGCGGCAGGTTCCGGCATCCTTTTCCCAAGACGACGGTTTCCACGAGGAACCGTCATATTTTCCATAAGAGAAATTATGCGCTTTTGAGATTCCTCCGAACCGCCCGAAGCCGGCTCCCTACTCCCCGATGGGTGCCAGCAGCGAATCCAGGTCGTCGGCGGTCAGCAGGTCGGCTTCGGTGGCCGCTCGCTCGTAGACGGCCTCGCCCAGGCGACGCTTGCGCTCCTGAAGCTCGACCATGCGTTCCTCCACCGTTCCGGCGGTCACCAGCTTGTAGACGAACACCGGCTTGTCCTGGCCGATGCGGTGGGCGCGGTCGGTCGCCTGGTCCTCGACCGCCGGGTTCCACCAGGGATCGTAATGGATCACCGTGTCGGCCGCCGTCAGGTTCAGGCCGGTGCCGCCGGCCTTCAGGCTGATCAGGAACAGCGGCACTAGGCCCGACTGGAACCGGCCGACCGGCGTCTCGCGGTCCCGCGTGTCGCCGCTCAGCCGGACGAAGGGAATGCCGAGCCTGTCCAGCTCCGGCTCGATCAGGTCGAGCATCGAGGTGAACTGCGAGAACAGCAGGATGCGGCGCCCGTCCGCCAGCAGTTCGGGCAGCAGCTCCAGCTTGGCCGAGGCCGCTCCCTTCGCCACCCGCTTGCGGGCGCTCTCCAGCTTCACCAGACGCGGGTCGCAGCAGACCTGCCGCAGCTTCAGCAGCGCGTCGAGGATGGTGATGCGGCTGCGCGCCAGCCCCTTGCGGGCGATCTCCTCGCGCACCCGCGCGTCCATCGCCAGACGGATCGTCTCGTACAGGTCGCGCTGGCCGGGCTGGGGATCGACCGTCTCCTGGATCTCGGTCTTCGCCGGCAGCTCGCCCGCCACCTCGTCCTTGGTGCGGCGCAGCAGGAAGGGGCGGACGCGGCGGGCCAGCACCCGCTGGCGGTCGGCGTCGGCGTGCTTCTCGATCGGGGTGCGGAACTGGCGGCGGAAGCCGGTGCGGTCGCCGAACAGCGACGGCACGGCGACCGAGAACAGCGACCACAGCTCGTCCAGGCTGTTCTCCACCGGCGTGCCGGTCAGGCACAGACGCTGCCGGGCCTCCAGCGCGACGGCCGCCTTGGTCGCCTGCGAGGTGGGGTTCTTCAGGTATTGCGCCTCGTCGAAGAGGACGAGGTGCCAGGGCTGCGCCTCCAGCACCGCGCGGTCGCGCGGCAGCAGCGCGTAGGAGGTGACGACCAGATCGAAATCACCCAGCGCGCCGTGCGCCGCCTTACGCTGCGGTCCGTGCAGCACCAAGGTCCGCAGGCCGGGGGCGAAGCGCTCGGCCTCGCGCCGCCAGTTGCCGAGCACGCTGGTCGGCGCCACCAGCAGGCAGGGGCGGTCGAGCCGCCCGGCCTCCTTCTCGGCCAGCAGATGGGCGAGCGCCTGCACCGTCTTGCCCAGCCCCATGTCGTCGGCCAGGATGCCGCCGAAACCGTGCGCCGCCAGGAATTGCAGCCAATCCAGCCCCGCCTGCTGGTAGGGGCGCAGGGTGGCGCCCAGCCCGGCCGGGGCCGGCACGGCGGGCACCCCGCCGGCCTCGCGCAGGGTCCGCGCCATGCGGCGGACGGCGTCGGCGCCGAGCAACGGGATGCCGGCGGCTTCGGCCGCCGCCTCCAGCGCCGCGAGGTCGCCGAGATGGGCGCGGCCGATGCGCAGTTCCCCCTCCCCCGCCCCGTCCGGCTGGAGGCCGAACAGCTCCATCAGCACGCCGACGATCGGCCGCAGCCGCTCGACGTCCAGCGGCAGGAAGCGTCCCTCGCCGACCGGCACGAAGAGGACGCCCTCGGGGGCCAGCGCGTCGAGCGCCCGGTCGATGACGCCCCCGCGCGGCGGTGTGGCGCCCTCCCCGTCCCCCTCCGGGGCGTCGTGGGCGTCGAGGACTTCCTCGTCGGTCATCAGGTCGGCCGGCTCGACGCTGTCCAAAACGGCGATCACGGAGCGCAGGACCGGCAGCAGGTCGATCCGCTCGCCGCCGACCTCGATGCCCAGCGACAGGCCGAACCAGTCGAGGCCGGAGCCATCGCCGATCTCAAAGGCCCAGCCCCGCGGCGTGTCCAGCAGCTGGAAGGGGAAGTCGGGATCGACCTCGACCGCCCAGCCCTCGGCCCGCAGCGCCGGCAGCTCTCCATGGCAGAAATGCAGCCAGTCCAGGGACTCGTCGAAGCCGTCGGCGGAGCCGGGGAAGATGAACAGCTCCTGCCGCACCGGCTGCCCGCGCCCGACCGCCAGCGGCGTCTCGTTGAGGATCAGCCCGGCGGCGTCGAGCCGGGCGGCAACCCTTTCCTCCTCCGGCCGCAGCCGTTCCGCCGTGATCAGCGCGCCGTCCTCCATCCATTGCAGCGGCGCCGGGGCGGCGTTGTGGGCGACGCGCCGGCCGGCGTAGTCGAAGGCGAGGGACGCGGCCGGAACGGCCGGCGCCATCGCCGATTCGAACCCGTGGCCGATGAAGCGGTGGGCGCCGTAGGGCGTGGCGGCGAGTTGCAGCCGCAGGACCGGGCGCGGCACGACCCGCCGGGTCTCCGTCCGCGCCGGCGGCTCGGGCAGCGCCGGCAACAGGTGGGCGAAGCGCCCGGCCTCCCTGCGGAAGGCGGCGACGTCGGCGGGCGGCAGCGGCGGGGCGCCGAGCAGAGCGGCGGCGATGTTGGGCGGGACGTCGGCCTCGACGGTGCCGCACTCCCAGCGCTCGCGGTCGATGTAGAGTGGCGGCGCCGTCGGCAGCGCCAGCGCCGCGGGGGTATCGAGCGCGAGGGCGAAGCGCTGGCGGCCGAGCGCGTCGGCCCGCCAGACCCCGCGCCCGGCGCGCGCGGGGCCGGGGCGCAGCGGCGGGTTGGCGCGGAAATCGTCCCAGTGCAGCCGCCCGGTCTTCAGCATCCGCTCAACCAGCCCGGCCGACCAGTCCCCGCGCAGCGCCCAGCCGTCGCCCTGCCGCGCGCCGGCCAGCCGGCTCTGCGCCATCATCGACAGGATGGCCCGGTCGGAGGGCGTGACGAATTTCCCCGGCGCCGCGTTGCGGCCCGGCTCGTGGCGGTAGGGCCTGTCGTCCGCCCCATAGCCGCCGTCCTTGCGCAGCGAGACCGACAGGATCCGCAGCACCACCTCGGCGCCGTTCGGCCCGTCGTCGAGCCGCAGCGCGTAGACCAGACGCTTGCGCACCGTGTCGGGGTAGCTGTCCCCGGCATCGGCCGCCGCCGCCTCGTCCAGCCGCGACAGCAGGCTGGTCAGCGCGGCGGAAGGCTGCGGCCCGGAAGGTGGGGGCGGCCGTGGCGCCTCCGCCGGGCGCGATTCGCGCAGCGCCCAGTCGATGACCGCGGCGGCGACATGCTTGCAGTTGAAGCCGACCGGGCAGTCGCATTCGCCCTCGATCGCCGTCACCGCGTCGCCACGCTGGCGCAGCAGGATGACCTGGGCGTAAGGCATGCGCTGCGACCCCCGCACCGTCGCGGCCAGACGCACCCCACCGCCCGGCCCCTGGTGCGCGTGCAGGGTCCTGACGCGGCCCTCGCGCTGGTACCGCTCGCCCCGCTCGTAGGAGCCGGGATCGAAATGACGACGCAGGGACGACAGCACGCTCACCCGGACTCCTTTCCCGTTTCCCCAGGCCGAGGCCCGGCACAGGCCCGCAAGCTGGCCGGTTTTCGCCGCGAGCGCAATGGCATCGGGGGAAGGTTCGTCCGGCGTCCGGCCCGGTCAGGCGGTGGAGGCGCTCTCCCCCGTACCAACCGCCGGTTTCTCCACCGTCCGCCGCAGGCCGATGGCGGATTCGACGAAGCCGGTCACCGCCTCGACGTAGCGCTCCGGCGTGACCCCGCGCTTCCGGTGCTTGGCCCGCTTGACGTACCAGTCCTGCAACAGAGGCTTGATCAGCCCGGCCGTCATCTCCACGTCGGACACCGCGAACAGCCCGCCGCGCACCCCGTCCTCGAGCGCCCCGGCGAACAGCCGCTCGGTCGCCAGTTCGTTGGCCACCGCGAGGTCGCGGCCCTCCCTGGAGAAGGCCTTGGCCTCCATGTAGGCGAAGACGAACCAGGGGTGCATCGTCTCGGTCAGGTAGAGGTGCGCCGCCAGCAGCCAGCGCAGCCGGCCGACCGGATCGCCGGCCAGCCCCTCCGGCGGATGCCCCAGCACCTCGTCGACCGCGCCGACGACCTGGCCGAGGATCATCATCAGCAGCGTGTCCTTGCCGTCGAAATAGGCGTAGAGCGCGCCCATGCTCAGCCCCGACTGCTCGGCCAGCTCGCGCAGGCTCATCGAATGGAAGCCCTTGCGGTTGGCCAGCGTCAGCGTGGTCTCGACGATGCGGGCCAGATTGGCGACGGCGACCGCCGGCTTCTTCACGCGGATGGTGGCGGCGTGGCGGTCGAGGATGCGGGCGCACAGCGCCTCCATCGACAGGTCGAACCGCGCCTGAAACTCCCGCAAGCTGTCCATCCGCTTCCCACCCGTACGCGCCAGAGCCATCCCGGCGCCTCCGCCCTTACCATGAAACAGGTTGCCGGCGAAGGGCAAGCGCTGTATAAAACGAGCGCTCGCTCGTTTTTTGACCATCGCCGCTTTTGGGCCGTCATCGTTTCAAGCCGCGCCAAGCGGCACCGTTTCCCGCAGGATTCCGCCAAGGGAGGACGACGCATGAGCGTCAGCTTCGATCTCACCGGGCGCACCGCGCTCGTCACCGGGGCATCCAGCGGCCTCGGCCGCCATTTCGCCGGCGTGCTGGCGCGGGCCGGCGCCCGCGTGGCCATCGCCGCCCGCCGCGCCGAAGCGCTGGCGGACACCCGCGCCGCCATCGAGGCGGCCGGCGGCAGCGCCGTCGCCATCGCGATGGACGTCACCGATCCGGCGTCGGTGCGCCGCGCGGTGGGCGAGGCGTCGGACGCGCTCGGCGGCATCGACATCCTCGTCAACAACGCCGGCATCACCACCAGCCGCCCCTTCCTCGACATGGAGGAGGAGGAGTGGGACCGCGTCCTCGACACCAACCTGACCGGCTGCGCGCGGGTGGCGCGCGAGGTCGGGCGGCGGATGCGCGACAAGGGCCAAAATGGCGGAAAGGGCGGCGGCGCCATCGTCAACATCGCCTCGATCCTCGGCCTCCGCGTCGCCGGACAGCTCTCCTCCTACATCGCCTCCAAGGCCGGGGTGGTGCATCTGACCAAGGCGATGGCGCTGGAGCTGGCGCGCCACGACATCCGCGTCAACGCGCTGTGCCCCGGCTATCTCGAAACCGAGATGAACGCCGACTTCTTCGCGTCGCCGGCCGGCCAGACGCTGATCAAGCGCATTCCGCAGCGCCGCCTCGGCCGGCTCGACGAGTTGGACGGGCCGCTGCTGCTGCTGGCGTCGGACGCCGGCTCCTACATGACCGGATCGGTGATCGCCGCCGACGGCGGCCATCTGGTCTCCTCGCTCTAGAAGGACAGGCTCATCATGGACTTCACGCTGCCGCCCGCCATCGAGGACTACCGGCGCCGCGTCCGCGCCTTCGTCGAGGAGGAGATCCTGCCCGTCGAGGCCGACCGGGCCAACTGGGACGAGCACGAGAACATCGCCGAGGCGCCGCTGGAGGCGCTGCGCGCCAAGGCCAAGGCCGCCGGGCTGTGGACGCTGCAATTGCCCAGGGAGGTCGGCGGCCAGGGGCTGCCGATGATCGGCGTCGCCGCCTGCTACGAGGAGATGAACCGCTCCATCTTCGGGCCGGTCTGCTTCAACGGCTCGGCGCCCGACGACGGCAACATGCGGCTGCTCAGCATGGTCGGCACCCCGGCGCAGAAGGAGCGCTGGCTGGCGCCGATCGTCGCGGGCAAGGTCCGCAGCTCCTTCGTGATGACCGAGCCGCACCCCGGCGGCGGCTCCGACCCGTCGATGATGAAGACGACGGCGGAGCGCAAGGGCGACCGCTGGGTGATCAACGGCCGCAAATGGTTCACCACCGGGGCCGACGGGGCGCGGCACTTCATCCTGATCGCCCGCACCTCCGACGACCCGCGCAAGGGGCTGACCGCCTTCCTGTTCGACAAGGACCAGCCGGGTTGGCGCATCGACCGCCGCATCCCGATCATGGGGCCGGAGGAGCATGGCGGCCATTGCGAGCTGACCTTCGACGGGTTGGAGATCCCCGACGAGAACGTCCTGATGAAGGTCGGCGACGGGCTGAAGGCGACGCAGATCCGGCTGGGCCCGGCGCGCCTGACCCACTGCATGCGCTGGACCGGCCTCGCCAAGCGCTGCCTGGAGATCGCGGGATCTTATGTGAAGGAGCGCGAAAGCTTCGGCATCCCGCTGGCCGAGCATGAGGGCGTGCAGTGGATGCTGGGCGAGGCGGCGATGCAGATCGAGATCGGCCGGCTGCTGACCATGAAGGCCGCCGCCGCGCTGGACAGCGGCAGCTTCGCCCGCAAGGAGGTGTCGATGGCCAAGGTGCAGGTCGCCGACACGCTGCACAAGGCGGCCGACACGGCGATCCAGCTCTGCGGCGCGCGCGGCTATTCCCGCGACACCGTGCTGGAATGGATCTACCGCTACGCCCGTCAGGCCCGGCTGGTCGATGGCGCGTCCGAGGTCCACAAGATGGTGCTGAGCCGCAGCTATCTGGCCGAGGGCGACGATTTCTGGAGCTGGTCGTGAGCGGCGCCCCCTTCCTCGACGACGCCCGCAAGGCCGCGCTGGAGCCCTGGCTGGCGGCGCGGGCCGGGGCGCGTCGCGTCACGGTGACCGACGAGGGCCGGCTGAGCGGCGGGGCGATCTCACTCAACCTCGCGGTGACGCTGGACATCGACGGCGGTCCGCGGGCCGGACACCACGCCTGCGTGCTGCGCACCGGCTCGGCGTCCGGCGTCTCGGCCAGCCTCGACAAGGCGGAGGAGGCGGCGGTCCTCAAGCGCGCCTTCGCCACCGGGGCGACGGTGCCGGAGCCGCTGTTCATCGGCGCCGACCCGGCCCTGCTCGGCGCGCCCTTCTACATCATGACCCGCGCGCGCGGCGTCGCCGCCGGTTTCCGCGTGGTGAAGAACGCCGAGCCGCAGCGCGCGCTGGCGCGCGAGCTTGGCCGCCAGCTCGGCCGCATCCATCAGGTGAGGCCGGGCGCGCCGGGGCTGGAGTTCCTGCCCCTGCCCGCCCCGAGCGCGGCGTTGCAATGCATCGCCGACTACCGGCGCTGGATGGGCCGCTTCGCCGAGACCGACCCGGTGCTGGCCCTCGGGCTGCGCTGGCTGACCGTCAACGCGCCGGAGCCGGGCGAGTTGGTGCTCTGCCACCGCGACTACCGCACCGGCAACTACATGGTCGAGGACGGCCGGCTCACCGCCATCATCGACTGGGAATTCGCCGGCTGGTCCGACCCGATGGAGGATCTGGCCTGGTTCTGCGCCGCCTGCTGGCGCTTCGGCCGTTACGACCGCGAGGCCGGCGGCATCGCCGACCGCGCCGACCTCTACGCCGGCTACGAGGAGACCGCCGGGCGCCCGGTGGACGAGCGCGCGGTCGCCTATTGGGAGACGGCGGCCTATCTGCGCTGGGCCACCGTGGCGCTCCAGCAGGGGATGCGCCACAGCTCCGGCACCGAGCCGTCTCTGGAGCTGGCGTTGACCGGCCGGATGCTGCCGGAGATCGAGCTGGATCTGCTGCGGCATCTGGACGCGATTGCGTCCGATTGGACGGGAGTGGGAAAGCCATGATCAACGACGAACCCGACGCCCGCGACCTCGTCGCCATCGCGCTCAGCAGCTTCCGGGATTCAATCCTGCCGCTGGTCCCGGCCGAGCAGCGCTTCACCGCCCTGATGATCGCCAACGCGCTGGCGACGGCGGAGCGCGAGCTTGCGGCCGGCGATAAGGCCGAACCGGCGCTGGCCGCCGCCGTCGGCGGCCTGATCGGCGAGGAGGGCGCTTTGTCGGTGCCCCTGGCGGTGCTGGTGCCCCGCCTGTGCGCCGCCATTACCGACGGCCGCTTCGACGCCGCCGGACCGCAGGCGGCGCTGCGCCGTGTGCTGTTCGACCTGACGCGGGCGCGGCTGGCGGTGTCCAACCCCAAGCTGCTGGCGGCCGGACGATGAGCGCGGCTTCCCCGTCCCTTTTTCCGCCGCTGGCCGGCACCGCCGCCCGCCGCCGCGTGTATGTCATGCGGCACGGCCACGTCGCCTATTACGACGCCGAGGGCCGGCCGCTGAACCCGAAGCTGGCGCCGCTGACCGACCGTGGCCGGGAGGAGGCGCGGGCGGCCGGCGCCCTGCTGGCGGCGGTGCCGCTCGACCGCGTGGTCTGCTCCGGCCTGCCGCGCACCCGCCAGACCGCCGAGCTGGCGGTCGAGGGGCGCGGCCTGACGGTGGAGGAGGATCCCTCCTTCCTGGAGATCCGCGCCGGCCGGCTGACCGGCGTCCCCCGCGAGAATCGCGAGGCCGCCTATGTCTACGGCTTCGAGAACGCCGCGCTGGAGGGCGCCTGCTTTGCCGGCGGCGACAATTTCGCGGCGGTCTATGAGCGGGTCGTCGCCGGCTTCGAGCGTCTGCTGCTGGAACCGGGCTGGACGACTCTGGCGCTGTTCGCCCATGACGGGGTGAACCGCGTGCTGCTGTCCTGGGCCTGCGGCGCCGGGCTCGGCGGGCTGTGCGCCTTCGAGCAGGATTACGGCTGCGTCAACGTCCTGGACGTGGACATGGTGGATGGCCGCATCCGCCGCCGACTGATCCGCGCCACCAACCTCACGCCCGGCAACCCGGCCAAGCTCGGCCTCCACGAAACCAGCCTGGAGGTCGCCTTCGGCCCGGTGCTGGCGCTGGAGTGAATGGGCCGTCGAAAACCAAACGCTCAAGAATTCAGACTCTAAAGTATTGCCAAAAATCTATTCTTACACTTGATGTTTATCACAGTTGATCATATAATATGATAATTGAACATTAGCATAAGTAAGATTCATGCGTCTTATTTGTGCTGATGGCGTATTTAATATACGATCAATACGAGAGAAGAAAAAATGACAGATAGCGAATGGAGGAAAAAAGCATATGCAGCAATTAAGAGCGTGGCGGAAGCAAAAGAGTATTTCACACCAGATGACGTTTGGAAAACCGGACTTGAGAAGCCAAGTGAAGCTCGAGCGCTTGGCCCTGTTATGCGATCCGCTCGTAACGATGGATTGATAGAGAAAAGCGGTCGATCACAGCCGACAACTCAACCGGAAAGCCATGGAACAGATATAACTGTCTGGCGCTCATTGAGATATAAGGGAGAATCCACTTAATTTTTCAATACAAATAGTGGGTGCGATTAAATTTTCGCCATTGCGTCAGAGTTTAAAACTGTATCGCTCTGGCTGTAGTCACGTTCGCGCAGCGCGCCGGACGAGCATTTTGACACTGGCGATGAAGAGCCACGCCAAGGCGCGTTCGACGGTTGCCTCGAAGCCCTTGGCAAGGCGTCAGTTTCCCTGCCACTGTCGTGAACGCTGGAAGATCCCTGGGCGGAAGTTGCCATTGGCAGCCGGTCTGCCCAATGTGGAGGATGTGGCGTTCACCACCTCGCGCAAGGCCACGCGGTAAGGGCGCCCGCGCCGGCAGAGGCCAGACAGGTCACGGGAAATCACCGCCCATTCCGCATCGCTTGCATGGCGCAGTCCGCCCCGATGATGCTTCGGGCGCGTGATTTCAGCCCTGGCCACTGATAGCTTCCGGTTGTGTCGCAACTCAACCAAAGCATGACAAACTGAAATTACGCAGCTTTTCACGCAACGTTGTTTCCAGCCAGCCTCCGACAGAGCCATCGCCGGAGGTCCCCTCTCCGCTTGCGGGAGAAGGACTCTTGAAACAGGAAAGCACTTGATTCAAGGGCGCTGATTGTTTGTCCCGCCCATTGACGGTAATCGCGGATCGCCATAGGCTACTTTCAAGTAACCTGCATTCCGGAAGGTAGGGATCGTCCGGATGTGCTTCCTGCCTGGAGAGTGTGTGATGACCGAAGCCGCAGCGCCGGTGCTCCTGTCCCGCGAGGGCACCGTATCCTGGATCCGCCTGAACCGTCCCACCGTCCTCAACGCGTTGGACGAGGAGATGGCCGCCGCCCTCCTCGACGCCTGCCGGGCGGTGGCGGAGGATGCGGAGACGCGCGTGCTGGTCATCGCCGGCAACGGGCGCGGCTTCATGGCCGGCGGCGATCTCGCCCGCTTCAACGCCGATCCGGCCAGGGCCCCGGAGGTCGCCGGCGCGATCATCGATTCCCTGCACGCCGCCCTGCGCGTCCTCGACGGGCTGAAGGCGCCGGTGCTGGCCTCGGTCCATGGCCCGGTCGCCGGGGCGGGGATGAGCGTCGCCTGTGCCGCCGACCTCTGCATCGCCGCCGACGACGCCGCCTTCAACCTCGCCTACGCCCGCATCGGCGCGACGCCGGACGGCTCCGGCACCTACCACCTGCCGCGTCTGGTCGGCTTGCGCCGGGCGATGGAACTGGCCATGCTGTCGGACAGCGTCGACGCCGCCGAGGCGCTGCGGCTCGGCCTCGTCAACCGGGTGGTGCCGGCCGCGTCGCTGGCCGAGGAGACCGCCAAGCTGGCCGCCCGTCTGGCCGCCGGCCCGACCCTCTCCTACGCCGGGATCCGCCGGCTGATGCGCCAGTCCTGGACCAGCACGCTCGACCGTCAGCTCGACGACGAGGGGGAGACCTTCCGTGCCACCGCCGCCAGCGAGGATTTCCGCGAGGGCATCGCCGCCTTCCTGGCCAAGCGCAAGCCGGTGTTCCGCGGACGCTGACCGCAAGGACGACACCGGGCGACGACGGGCCAACACAAGAACCAACCGGAGAAGCAGGACCATCATGCAGAACGACATCGTCATCGTCGGCGCCGCCCGCACCGCCATCGGCGGCTTCGGCGGCAGCCTGAAGGACGTGCCCCTGACCAAGCTGGCGACCGTCGCGGTCAAGGCGGCGCTGGAGCGGTCGGGCGCCGCCCCTGACGCCATCGGCCATCTGGTGATGGGCAACGTCATCCCGACCGACACCAGCGACGCCTATCTCAGCCGCGTCGCCGCCATCGACGCCGGCATCCCGCTGGAGACCCCGGCCTTCAACGTCAACCGGCTGTGCGGCTCGGGCCTCCAGGCCATCGTCTCGGCGGCGCAGGCGATCGCGCTCGGCGACTGCGACGTCGCCATCGGCGCCGGCGCGGAATCGATGAGCCGCGGCCCCTACATCATGCCGACCGCGCGCTGGGGCACGCGGCTGGGCGACGGCGGGCTGGTCGACTACATGAACGGCATCCTGCACGACCCGTGGAAGAAGATTCACATGGGCGTCACCGCCGAGAACGTCGCGGCGCGCTACGGCATCGACCGCGCCGCGCAGGACGCGCTGGCGGCGGAAAGCCAGCGCCGCGCCGCCCAGGCCATCGCCGAGGGCCGCTTCAAGGAGCAGATCGTCCCGGTCGAGATCGCGTCCCGCAAGGGCACGGTGGTCTTCGACACCGACGAGCATGTCCGCGCCGGTGTCACGCCCGAGGCGCTGGCGGCGATGAAGCCGGTCTTCAAGAAAGACGGATCGGTGACGGCCGGCAACGCGTCGGGCCTCAACGACGGCGCCGCCGCCGTGGTGCTGGCGTCGGGCGCCCGCGCGGCGGCGCTCGGGCTGAAGCCGCTGGCCCGTCTGGTCGGCTACGCCCACGCCGGCGTCGAGCCGGACTACATGGGCATCGGCCCCGTCCCGGCGACCCGCAAGGTGCTGGAGCGCACCGGTCTGTCGGTCGCCGACCTCGACGTCATCGAATCCAACGAGGCCTTCGCGGCGCAGGCCTGCGCGGTGATCCGCGAGCTGGACTTCGACCCGGCCAAGGTCAACCCGAACGGCTCCGGCATCTCGCTCGGCCACCCGGTCGGGGCGACCGGCGCCATCATCACGGTGAAGGCCATCCACGAACTGCACCGCACCGGCGGCCGCTACGCGCTGGTGACCATGTGCATCGGCGGCGGCCAAGGCATCGCCGCGATCTTCGAGCGGGTGTGAGGAGGGCGCCGCCCGCGTGCGCCTGCGCCCGATCCTGACGACGACGGCGGCGATGGTGGTCGGGCTGGTGCCGCTGCTGATCGCCGCCGGCGCCGGTGCGGCCAGCCGCTTCTCCATCGGTCTGGTGATCGTCGCCGGCATGCTGATCGGCGCGCTGTTCACCCTGTTCGTCCTGCCGGCGGTCTACACGGTCCTCGCCAAGGACCACCACGCCGCCGCCAACTCCAAGCGCGCCGGGGAGATCGCCTCCCTCGGCTGATCGGACGAACAAGGGGGCCGGACGCCGCGACGGCCTCTTCCCACCGGGAAGGGGCCGTTGCCGTTTCAGGGAACACGGTTCAGGGAAGGCTGGCTCCGGGGATGCCCGCCTCGCGCTCCTCCTCGCGCAGCAGCATGTGGACCAGCCAGCGCTCCGTCGCGATCAGGCAGCCACGGGCCTCGACGCTGTCGCACTGGCGGCTGTGGTCGCGCAGGCGCTGGATGGCGCGTTGGGTCGCCGAGAGGAGAAGGCTTCCGGACACGGGGAGGTTCCCTGGTAATAGCGGCACGAAGGGACGGAGAGTAGTGGAGTGATAGCGAAGGATCACACAATCAAAGCGTGATTTCTGGAAGATTTCCACCAACCAGTTTGCTGGGACAAACGGTTGAAGCGGCTGACGGCCCCATTCCCCCGGAACACCCGCCCCGAACGCACACCCCCGAACGCGTCCGGCACAAACCGGCCGCTGCGCTGTTGTTTCGTCATGGATCACGGTCGGCGAACGGACATGAGCGACGCTGCGGAACGGTTTCACCCCCTGAACGACAACCGGCACCAGGCCGGGCAGGCGGGCGGCGACCCGCCGGAGGGCCGGAGCCACGGCGTCCCCCAGGACGCACGGGCCGAGGTGCGGGAGCGGATGGCCGGCGCCGGCTTCCGCCCGCTCGACCTCGGCGACGGGGCCCACGCCTGGTACCGCCGCGCCGGGGATGGCGGCGGCCACGCGCTGGTGTCGCACCACAACGGGCTGGACGGCGACCCGGAGGCGCCAGACTGGATCGTCGGGCAGTATGGCGAGCGCGGCGGCTACATCGAGGTCGGGGGCCTGACGCTCTCCCGCGCGCTGGTCGGAGCCGACACGCTGCCGGTCCCGGTGCGGGCCGACGGGTCGCTGGTCGAGGCGCTCTACCCCTCGCTGCAACAGGCGCTGGACGATCTGGGATGATGGGGGACGGGGCGCAAGCTGTCCCTAAGGAGGATGACCAAGGTCGGGGTGGACAAAGGGACCGGCCCCCGCGAAAGCTCTCGTCCGACCTCCACTTCTGTCCACCAGCCGAGCACCACATGGAATCCTCCCCACAGAAGCCTTTGCGAATCCTGCTCGTCGAGGACGAGCCTCTCGTCGCGATGGCCATTGAGGACTCCCTGGAGACCCAGAATGTCGGCGTCGTCGGACCGGCCGGCACGGTGGCGGAAGCTCTGGCGCTGATCGCCGAGGGCGGCATCGACGCCGCCCTGCTCGACGTCACCCTGCGCGGCGAGCGGGTCGATCCGGTGGCCGACGCGCTGAGCGCACGCAACATCCCCTTCCTCTTCACCACCGGCCACGGCGCCGCCGGCCTGCCGGCCGCGCACCAGCACCGCCCGGTGCTATCCAAGCCCTTCCGCGAGACCGAGATGAACGAGGCGATCGACCGTCACCTGAGGTGACGCTGGCGATCAACCGTCACCCACAGTGACGTGCCGCCGCCTCGCGGTCTCCCGGCCCGGCACCGCCGTCCAGACAGACCCTCGCCCAATCCGTCCCGGCCGGGCTCGCGCCGGCCATCCACACAGCCCCCTTTGCGCTGTGGCTTGCGGTCGTGGATGCCCGGCACAAGGCCGGGCATGACGATCCGGAGCGGGAACGGCGCGTCGGAGACTCCCTTGCTTAGCCCGGCCGGCCGTCGGCGCGCGGGCGGAGCAGGACCGGCGCGTAGGCCACGAGGTAGAGCGCGAAGGCGGCGACCCAGGCCAGCCCGGCGCCCTGCAACGCCGGCCACAGCCATTCCACGGGCAGCAGCGGCGAGGCGGTGCGGGCCAGCGCCGCCACGGTCAGCAGCAGATAGGCGGCCACCGTCACGGAGGACGCCACCAGCGGCCGCCCGGTGTGGCCGAGCGAGGCGCGGCTCATCACCGCCAGGATCAGGGTGGCGAAGGCGCCGGCGGTCAGCGCGTGCAGACCGGCGGCGGCCGGGATGTCGGCCAGATGGTGCAGCGCCTTCAGCGTCAGCCCGGCCGGGATCCACAGATAACCGAGATGCAGCACCCACAGGATCGGCGAGCGCCACGCCCGCCAGCCCTGCCAGCCGGCCAGCCGCACCGCGTGGGCCAGCGCCGCCGCCAGCATCAGCAGCCCGAGCGCGGCACCGCCGGGTACGAAGGGCTCGGCCAGGACCAGCAGCAGGGTGGATGCCAGAACCACGCGCTCCACCCAGGGCCAGGAGCGCACCCTGTGCCCCTGGGCGCCCAGCCCGTTGCGGGTGAAGGCCGGCAGGATGCGCCCGCCGATCACCGTCACCATCATCAGGACGATGCCCAGCCCCAGCGTGACGCCGGGCTGGATTCCGTCCGCGACCACACCCAGCCATTCCAGATGGATCAGCAGGTTGGCCAGCGTCAGCAGCGCCAGCAGGACCAGGAAGGCGCTGTTGCGCAGCTTGCCGGCGGCGAGCAGCGGCCGGGCCAGCGCCACGCCCAGGGCCGGCAGGAAGGCGAGGTCGACCAGCGCCGCCAGCGGCTGCGGCACCCCGGACCACGGGAAGACGGCGAATCGCCCGGCCAGCCACAGCACGGTCAGCCCGGCCAGCGGAGCGCCGGACAGCGCCGTCGTCCCGGTCCAGCTCGGCACGGCGGTCAGCAGGAAGCCGGCGACGGCGGCGACGATGGTTCCGAACAGCATCTCGTGGCCGTGCCACGCGGCGGCCCCGACCGGACCGGCCGGCCAGGCGCCGGTGATCAGCACCGCGACCCACGCGGCGATCAGGCCGCAGGCGGCAATTCCGGACAGCAGGAAGAAGGGGCGGAAGCCGTAGCGGAACAGCACGGGCGTCCGGTCGCGGGCGGGACCGGCGGCGAAGCCGGGGGATGAGGTCGTCGGGGCGGTCATGGCGGGCGGTCTCCGGGGCGTTTGTTCCGGTTCGATGCCGCCATCCTGCGACCGAGTGTCGCCGCCCGCCTTGACAAGCGTCAAGCCCGCGGCGGCCAGCCCGCGGCGGCCAGCCCCATCGTCCCGCTTGCGAAACGGCATCCGGGTCGTGGCAATTTGCAGCGCGTTTCGCGAAGGCCGGCGTCCCTTTTTCCTGCGGCATGACACCCAGCCGCCGTCAATTCTGTCTTGGCGGGCGGCATGGAACCTGCACACCTTTCTCTCATCCCAAGGATGAGGGGCGCAGGGGATGCCGGACCGACACGACAAGATTCTGCTGGTCGACGACGATCCCAACGTGCTGTCCGGCTACCGGAGGCATCTCGGCCGGCGCTACACCCTGCTGACCGCGCTCGGCGGGCAGGAGGCGCTGGCCCTGCTCGACGGCGAGCCGGACGTCGCCGTCATCATCGCCGACATGCGGATGCCCGGCATGAACGGCGTGCAGTTCCTGACCGAATGCGCCCGGCGCCACGGCGACGCCGTGCGCGTCATGCTGACCGGCAACGCCGACCAGGACACCGCGGTGCAGGCGGTCAACCGCGGCCATGTCTTCCGCTTCCTGAACAAGCCGGCGCCGATCGAGGATGTCATCGAGGCGGTCGAGGCCGGCCTGCGCCAGCACCGCCTGCACCGGGCCGAACGCGAGCTGGTCCGGCAGGCCGAGATCACCCGCAACGCGCTGGAGCGCGAGCGCGCCGCCGCCAAGCAGCAGCGCGAGTTCGTCGCCATGGTCAGCCACGAGTTCCGCACCCCGCTCGCCATCATCGACAGCGCCTGCGAGATCCTGGCCGGTCCCTACCAGATCACCGAGCCGCAGCGCGCCAAGCGCTTCGCCATGATCCGCGATTCGGTCGCCCGCATGACCGAGCTGATGGAGAGCGTGCTCAGCGTCTCCCGGCTGGAGGGTGGCGGGCTCGTGGCCAAGCCGGAGCCGGTCGATCTGGAATCGCTGCTGCGCGCCGTGGTCGAGCGCGTGCAGAGCGCCGGCTCCGGCCACCGGATCGAGCTGGAGACCGGCCGGCTGCCGGGAGCGCTCACCGCCGACCCCCGCATGCTCGACCTCGCCCTGGCCAACCTGCTGAACAACGCCGTCAAATACTCGCCGGGCCGCGACCGCGTGCTGGTCCAGGCGGTGACGGCCGGGGACGAGGCGCTGGTCGCCGTGTCCGACGAGGGGGTCGGCATCCCGCCCGACGAGATCCCCCGGCTGTTCGACAAGTTCTTCCGCGCCTCGACCGCCAGCGGCATCGCCGGCACGGGCATCGGCCTCTACCTCGCCGGCCAGCTCACCCGTCTGCATGGCGGACGGATCGAGGTGCGCAGCGAGGTCGGGCGCGGCAGCGTCTTCACCCTGCACCTGCCGTTGAGCGGCATCCCGACACGCTAAAGTTTCGTGCGTTTAATAAGAAACGCACGAAACTTTAGCCTTTTGATGACGAGCGGATTCACGCTCCAAACCGATTCCGGTTTTACGCGATCCGCTCTAGACCGGAACCCGACCAGGGAAGGACACAAGGCGCCATGGCCCGGATACTGCTGGTCGAGGACGAGATCGACCTGAGGGACAATTTGGAGATCGTGCTGACCCACGCCGGGCACGAGATCGCCACCGCCGCGAACGGGCGGGACGCGCTGTCGCTGATCGAGCGGGCCCCCCCCGACCTCGTGCTGTCCGACATCTCGATGCCGGTGATGACCGGTTTGCAGATGCTGGCGGCGGTGCGCACCGGGCATCCCGACCTCGCCGAGATGCCGATTGTCCTGCTGACCGCCCTGACCGATCGCGAGGACGTGATCGCCGGCCGCGAGACCGGCGCCGACGATTATCTGACCAAGCCGGTCGACCGCCGCGTGCTGGTCGCCACGGTGGAGGCGCGGCTCGCCCGCTCGCGCCAGGCCGTCGATCTCAAGCAGAAGCAGTTCGTTCGCCTGTTCAAGGGGCTGAAGCGCGAGAGCGGCATCGACGACGGGACGGGCCAGCCACCGCCGCCGACCCCGCTGGAACGCATCGCCGACATCGCGGGCGAGTCGCTGAAGGGGCGCGTCTTCCTGCTCTCGCCCGAGGACATCCACCGCGACCACGCCAACCTGCCGGCCAGCGCCCGCGCCAAGATCGCCTCGGTGGTCGGGCGGGTGCTGGCCGAGACGCTGACCGATTCGGATGTGATGCTGGATCTGGGCGCCGGCACGCGCCTGATGGTGCTGGCCACCACCGACCGCGCCGAGGCGGCCGACCGCATGACGCTGCTGCGCACCCGGCTGACCCACGCCCTGGGCAAGACCCAGCTGACCGGCCGGCCGGGCGGCGCCATCGACGCGGCGCCCGCCGCCTCCGGTGGAAGCGGGGGTGGGGACGCCGACGACGCCCCCGCCGGCGATCCGGAGCTGAGCCGCACCCTGAAGACGCTGTTCGCCAGCGCGCTGCGCGACGGGGCCGACGGGCAGCCACCGCGCGAAACCTTCGCCGACATTGCCGCGACGATGCGCATCGATTACCTGCCGCTGTGGGATTCGCGCAGCCAGACGGTGGTCGGCTCCCGCATCCGCTGCCGCCGCCGCGTCGACGGCGCCTTCGTGCCGGAGGAGCGCACGCTGCTGCGCGGAGCCGCCGACGCGATGATGTGCGACCTGCAATGCCACCTGATCGACACGGCGGTGCGCGACCAGATGGCCGCCGCCGCCTCGCCGGAGATCGGACGCAAGGCGGGCACGGTCATCGTCCCGCTGGCGCTGCCGGTGTTCCAGGAGATCGGCGCCTACAAGGTGGAGCGCCAGCTCGACGACGCCGCCAGGCTGCTGACGCGGGGACAGATCGGCTTCCTTCTGACCGGCATCGACGACCGGGTGCCGACCGGCCTGTTGCGCCACATCATCGCCAAGCTGACCCCCATCGGCGGCACCATCGCCACCGAACTGGACGTCAACGACCCCCGCCTGCCGGCGCTGAGACCCCTGGGGGTCAACATCCTCCATCTCGACGCCGCGCTGCTGCACAACACCGGGCTGCGCCGCGACCGCATGGCCCAGGCGGTGCAGGAGGCGGTGAAGGCGGCCTCCCAGGCCGGCTTCGAGGTGTGGGCGTCCAACGTCGACGGCAGCGTCGCCTGCCGCCAGATGACGGCGGCGGGGGCGGTGCTCATCTCCGGCAAGGCGATCGGCAGCGCCAAGCCGGAGCCGGAGCGCGCCCAACGCCTGCCGGCCACCAAGGTGTTCCTGACGGTGTGAGGGGCGTTGACCGGGCATGACGATGCCTGGACGATGCGGAAGCTTGCCTGCCGAACAGGCCCATCATCCACGCCGCTCAGGCGTTACCCTGCACCGGCAGGCCGGCCAGCCCGCCCCCGGCCAGCCCGCCCTCGCTGCGAACCGAGGCCAGCGTCAGGGCGTGCCAGTAGAGGTCGAGCAGCGCCGCCGGCATGCCGCCCTCCTCGTGGCCCGGCATCGGCAGAATGGCGGAAGCGTGGGCCAGCGCCGCCGTCGCCGCGTTGACGCTGCGCAAGGCCGCGTCGCCGATCAGCCCCAGCGTCGTCCCCAGCACCGCCGCGTCGAAACGCAGCAGCGCCGGGGCGACCGTCAGCTGCGCCTCGCCGCCGCGCAGCCGGCCGACCGCGACATAGACATCCAGCAGATCGTCGCGCTCCTCCGGCCGCAGCAGGGCGGCGACGATCCGGTTGCCGGTCAGCGGGCCGGTGCCGTCGAACTCGTACATGGTGGCGCGCTCGGCCTGGCGCGTCGCGGCGAGCCGGCCGGCCCGCGTGCCGAGCGGCTCGCCGGCCCGGCGGCCGGCCGTGTCGAACAGATCGGGATGGCCGCCCTCGCTCAGCACCACCAGCGGCGCGTCGGTCGCCGCCGCGGTCGCCAGCAGCCGCGCCAGGAAGGCGAAGGGCTCGCCGCCGGCCAAGGCGTCCGTCCGTCCGCCCTCCGCCGCTTCCGTCTCCTGCAACAGGCCGGCGCCCCGGCGCAGCATCGCCTCGGCAAAGCTGATGTCGATGTCCATAGGCACCCTCTCCTTCCGTCCGTCGGCCTTTTTAGGGCAAGGCGGCGGCGGGGCTCAATGATAACCGAAGCTCCCCGTGACCTTGCCGCGGAAGACCCAGTAGGAGTAAGCGGTGTAGGCCAGGATCGACGGGATCAGGAAGGCCATGCCGACCAGCAGGAAGACCTGTGTCTCCGGCGGCGAGGCAGCCTGCCACACCGTCACCGAGGGCGGGATCAGCGTCGGCCACAGGCTGATGGCCAGCCCCAGATAGGACAGGCCGAACAGCGCCATCGCCAGGAAGAAGGGCGCCCGTTCCCGCCCGTTGTCGAGCGCCCGCCACAGCGCCACCGCCAGCCCGGCCGTGACCAGCGGCACCGGCGACAGCAGGATCAGGTTCGGCATCGAGAACCAGCGCTGCGCGATCTCCGGCAGCAGGAAGGGCGTCCACAGGCTGACCACGGCGACGGCGGCCAGCACGAAGCCCATCAGCCGCCGCGACGCCCGGAAGCACCAGTCCTGCAAACGGCCGACCGTCCGCCAGATCAGCCAGGTCGCCCCCAGCAGCGCGTAGCCGAAGACCAGCGCCACCCCGCAGAACAGGCTGAAGGGGGTCAGCCAGTGCAGCATCGTCCCGGCGAAGTCGCGCCCCTCGACCGGGATGCCCTGGAGGAAGGAGCCCAGCACCACCCCCTGCGCGAAGGTCGCCAGCAGCGAGCCGACGAAGAAGGAACGGTTCCACCAGTGCCGTTGCGCCATCGCCTTGAAGCGGAACTCGAAGGCGACGCCGCGGAAGATCAGCGCGACCAGCATGACCAGCAACGGCAGATACATCGCCGGCAGCACCACCGCGTAGGCGATCGGGAAGGCGGCGAACAGCCCCGCCCCGCCCAGCACCAGCCAGGTCTCGTTGAAGTCCCACACCGGCGCCACGCTGTTCATCATGGTATCGCGGTCCTCCTCGCGCGGGACGAAGGGGTAGAGGATGCCGATGCCGAGGTCGAACCCGTCCATCAGCACATACATGAACACCGCGAACCCGACGATGCCGACCCAGGCGAGGGTCAGGAGGCTTCCTTCGCTTCCGTCCATGGCGGTTCACTCCCCCGGTTTGGCGATGATGCGGGCCGGTTCCTCGGTGGCCGCCATCGGCCGCTTGATCCATTGCGCGCCCTCCGGCGCCAGCGGGTCGGGCAGCGGCGGCCGGTCGGCCGGCCCGATGCCGAGCAGGCGGATCAGGTAGAAGGTCCCCGCCCCGTAGATGATCGTGTAGGCCACCACGAAGGTCAGCAGCGAGGCGAGCGCCGCCTCACCGGTCAGCGCCGGCGTCACCGCGTCGGCGGTGCGCAGATGGCCGTAGACGACCCAGGGCTGGCGCCCGACCTCCGTCGTGAACCAGCCGGCGAGGATGGCGACGAAACCGACCGGCATGCACCCCACCAGGATCCGGTGGAACCAGGGCGTGCTGTAGAGCCGCCCGCGCAGCCGCAACACCAGATGGATCACCGCGACCGTCAGCATCAGCAGCCCGATCCCGACCATCAGCCGGAAGGTCCAGAAGATCAGGCGCGGGTCGGGCCGCTCGTCCGGCGGGAACTGCTTCAGGCCGGGGACCGAGCCGTTCAGGTCGTGGGTCAGGATCAGGCTCGACAGCCCGTCGATGCCGACCTCCCAGCGGTTGGATTCGGTGGCCGGGTCGGGAATGGCGAACAGGATCAGCGGCGCGCGCGGGCCGCCTTCCCAGCTGCCTTCCATGGCGGCGATCTTGGCCGGCTGGTGCTCCAGCGTGTTGAGCCCGTGCAGGTCGCCGATGACGATTTGCAGCGGCGCCAGCAGCGTGACCATCCCCAGCGCCATGCCGAGGCCGAGCCGGGCGTGCTCGTGGTGCTTGTGCTTCAGCAGGTACCAGGCGCTGATGCCGGCCACCACGAAGCTGGTGGTCAGGAACATCGCCGTCAGCATGTGGGCGAGCCGGTAGGGGAAGGACGGGTTGAACACCACCCGCCACCAGTCGGTGACGAAATAGCGCCCGTCGCGGATCTCGAAGCCGGCCGGCGTGTGCATCCAGCTGTTGGCCGACAGGATCCAGAAGGAGGACAGCACCGTCCCCAGCGCCACCAAACAGGCCGCCATCAGGTGGATGCCGCGCGGCACCCGGTCGCGCCCGAACAGCAGGATGCCGAGGAAGGCGGCCTCCAGGAAGAAGGCGGTGACGACCTCGTACTGGATCAGCGGGCCCAGCACGTTGCCGACGGTGTCCGACCAGCGGCTCCAGTTGGTGCCGAACTGGTAGGACATGACGATGCCCGACACCACACCCAGCCCGAAGGACAGGGCGAAGATCTTCGTCCAGAACTCCGACAGGCTGCGGTAGATCCATTTGCCGGTGCCGACCCACAGCGCCTCCAGCAGCGCGATCCAGCAGGCGAGCCCGACCGTGAAGCTGGGAAACAGGATGTGGAAGGAGATGGTGAAGGCGAACTGGATGCGCGACAGCATCAGCGGATCGAGATCCATGGCCCGTCTTCCTCCCGGCGCAGCAGGGCTGGAGCGCGCCGGGCGGGGGCACGGCGCGTCGTCCCGGGGGAACGCCGCAACCGGGAGAGCGGTTCCCTCCGCCCTCCATCTGGGTCAGTGCGGCAAACGGACGCAGCCGTCAGGACGGCTTCAGTGGGGCGGGTAGACGCTGGTGATGCCGGAAATGATCGTCTGCGCGGCGAGCGCCGCCAGCACGATGCCGAGCACCCGGCTGACCGTGTGGATGACGGTGCGCCCCAGCGCCCGCCGCACCAGATCGGCGCCGAGCAGGATCAGCGCCACTCCGCCGATGACGGTCGCCGCCGCGCCCAGCACCGCCGCCTGTCCCGCCACCGTGCCGCCCGCCCGGTCCATCAGCAGCAGGATCGAGGTGATGGCGCCCGGCCCGGCGATCAGCGGCACCGCCAGCGGGAAGACGGCGACGTCGTGGGCGTCCTCGTCGGTCATCGCCTCGCCGGTGTCGCGCTCCTTGCGTTCGGAACGCCTGCCGAACAGCATCTCGAAGGCGATCCAGAACAGCAGCGCCCCGCCGGCGATGCGGAAGGCCGGCATCCCGATGGAGAGCGTCTCCAGCACGACCTTGCCGAAATAGGCGAAGAAGACCAGCACGGCGAAGGCGATGGCGGTGCCGCGCAGGGCGATGATGCGCTTGTGCCGGGTGTCGAAGCCGCGCGTCAGCGCGATGAAGAGAGGCACCAGCCCCGGCGGATCGACGACGACGAAGAACACCACCAGATGGCTGATGTAGTCGGTCACGGCGGACGGTCCCCGCTTGTGGCTGGCTCCGCCCATCATAAGGGCAAGCCAGGGAAAAGGTCACGCTTCGGCCAGCGCGTGGGCGAAGCCCTCCATCCCGGCGAGCCCGGCGGGGGTGAGGGCATAGGTCCCGCGCGCCACCCGCTCGAACCAGCCATAGACGTTGCGTTGCAGGATGGCGGCGACGTCCTTCGGCGCCCCGGCGGCCCGGAGCGCGGCCACCGTCAGCGGGCCGCCGCGCAGCAGCCGGGCGCAGCGCAGCGCGTCCTGGCGGTAGGCGGTGACGATCGGCACGCGGGTCGAGCCGCCCCGGTTGGGGTCGCCGACGCGCCGCGCGTGCTCGCCGAGCAGCCGGGTCGTGCGCGTCTTGTCCTTGCGCGGCGTGTAGGGAACCGGGTCGAGCAGCACCGTCACGCAATGCCCCTCCGCCCGCGCCGGATCGACGATCAGCAGCCCGAGCCCGAGCCGGCGGCACAGCTTCTTCACATCGGTGTCGAGCGGCGACGGCCCGGCGACCCGTCGCCCCGGCTGCGGCACCGCCAGATAGACCAGATCGGTCAGCGCCAGCCGGTCGACCCCCTGAAGGACCAGATCCAGCGTGAAGCGCTTCTTCAGCTCGACGATGACCGGCGGCCCGCCGGGGCGGGTGGCGACGAGGTCGCAGCCGCGGATCTCGCCCTTCACGTCGTAGCCCTGCCCTTCCAGGAAGGCTTTGACCGGAGCGTAGAGGTCGGTTTCGGCGGCGACGCTCAAAAGTCGTCCGTCAGCACGTCAATGGCGCGGCGGATTTCGGAACGGAATTCAAGGGCCGAGCCTACCACCGCTCCGATCCGCGTCACGGGAACCGAACCCATCTGAGGCGTGACGGCGATGAAGGGTTCGGCCCCGACCATGATCGTCGGCATGATGGTCCGAATGGGAAGATCGGCGGCCGATGGCCTTGCCAGGGGCACAACGATGCGGGATGTCGACACCGCGACATAATCGCCTTGGACGATAAGCAGGTACGGGATCGGATGGCCCGGCTTCCCGTTGGCGGCCGGATTGCGGCACACATCCAGAAACCGCATCAAAAAAAGCCGATGTTCGTCGCCGAAGACGCCGTATTTCTCGACGAAAGCGTCATACGCCGCGAAAGCTTCGCGGTTCTCCTCCATCCAACGCTGCTTCTCGGCTTCCGTCAGCCGAGGCGGCTTGCCTTCCACGGCCTCCACCGGCGTGGAAACCTCATCCTTCCTGGCCACGCCCGAGGTCATCGCCGCCTCCTGCAATCCATCCACGAACAGATTCTAGGCGCGTGGAACGGCACTGTCCAGGGGAGGGCCGGCATCAACAAGAAGGGGAGGACGCTTTCCTCCCCATTGCTCCACTCACGCCGCCACCTTCCGCTTGCGCAGGATGTCGAGGATCTCGGACGCCGCCTTGGGGATGTTGGTGCCCGGACCGTAGATCGCCGCCGCACCGGCCTTGTGGAGATAATCGTAATCCTGCGGCGGGATCACGCCGCCGCACACCACCAGGATGTCGCCGGCGCCCTGGCGGCGCAGCTCCTCGACCAGCTGCGGGACCAGCGTCTTGTGGCCGGCGGCCTGCGAGGAGACGCCGATGACGTGGACGTCGTTCTCCACCGCCTGCCGCGCCGCCTCCTCCGGGGTCTGGAACAGCGGCCCGATGTCGACGTCGAAGCCGATGTCGGCGAAGCTGGTGGCGATCACCTTGGCGCCGCGGTCGTGGCCGTCCTGCCCCATCTTCACCACCAGGATGCGCGGCCGGCGGCCCTCCTCGGTGGCGAAGGCGGCGATGTCGTCCTGGATCCTCTTGAAGCCCTCGTCCCCGTCATAGGCCGAGCCATAGACGCCCGACACCGAGCGGATCACCGCGACATGCCGGGTGAACGCCTTCTCCAGCGCGTCGGAGATCTCGCCGACGGTGGCGCGGGCGCGGGTCGCCTCGACCGCGAGCGCCAGCAGGTTGCCGGTCTTGTCGGCCGCCGCCTGGGACAGCGCGTCGAGCGCCGCCCGGCACCTGGCCTCGTCGCGGCTGGCGCGGATCGCCTTCAGCCGCGCGATCTGCGATTCGCGGACGGCAGTGTTGTCGATGTCGAGCACGTCCACCATCTCCGGGTCGGCCGGGCGGTACTTGTTGACGCCGACGATCACCTCCTCGCCGCGGTCGACGGCGGCTTGGCGGCGGGCGGCGGCCTCCTCGATCAGCAGCTTGGGCATGCCGCTCTCGACCGCCTTGGTCATGCCGCCCATCTCCTCGACCCGCTCGATCAGCTCCAGCGCCGCCTTGGCGAGGCTGTGGGTCAGGTTCTCGACGTAGTAGGAGCCGCCCAGCGGATCGACGACCTTGGTGACGCCGGTCTCCTCGGCGATGACGAGCTGGGTGTTGCGGGCGATGCGCGCCGAGGTCTTGGTCGGCAGGCCGAGCGCCTCGTCGAAGGCGTTGGTGTGCAGCGACTGGGTGCCGCCGAGCACCGCCGCCATCGCCTCGATGGTGGTGCGGATGACGTTGTTGTAGGGGTCCTGCTCGGTCAGCGAGACGCCCGAGGTCTGGCAGTGGGTGCGCAGCGCCAGCGAGCGCACGTCCTTCGGAGCGAACTTCTGCTGCATCAGGGTCGACCACAGCAGCCGCGCGGCGCGCAGCTTGGCGATCTCCATGAAGAAATTCATGCCGATGGAGAAGAAGAAGGACAGGCGCGGCGCGAACTTGTCGACCGGCAGCCCCTTCGACATCGCGGCGCGGACGTATTCGAGCCCGTCGGCGATAGTGAAGGCCAGTTCCTGGACCGCCGTCGCCCCGGCCTCCTGCATGTGGTAGCCGGAGATCGAGATCGAGTTGAACTTCGGCATGTGCTGCGAGGTGTACTCGATGATGTCGGCGATGATCCGCATCGAGGGCTCGGGCGGGTAGATGTAGGTGTTGCGGACCATGAACTCCTTGAGGATGTCGTTCTGGATGGTGCCGCTCAGCTTGTCCTGGCTGACGCCCTGCTCCTCCGCCGCGACGATGTAGCCGGCGAGGATCGGCAGCACCGCGCCGTTCATGGTCATAGACACCGACATCTTGTCGAGTGGGATGTCCTGGAACAGGATCTTCATGTCCTCGACGCTGTCGATGGCCACGCCCGCCTTGCCGACGTCGCCCACCACGCGCGGGTGGTCGCTGTCATAGCCCCGGTGGGTGGCGAGGTCGAAGGCGACCGACAGGCCCATCTGCCCGGCCTTGAGGTTCGCCTTGTAGAAGGCGTTGGATTCCTCGGCGGTCGAGAAGCCGGCGTACTGCCGGATGGTCCAGGGCTTCACCGCGTACATCGTCGCGCGCGGCCCGCGCGTGAAGGGGGCGAAGCCGGGCAGGCTGTCCGTTTCCATTCCCTCCAGGTCGGCGGCGGTGTAGAGCGCCTTGACGTCGAGCCCCTCCGGGGTCTTCCAGACCAGCTTGGACAGGTCGCCGTCGGCGCCGAGATCCTTGGCGGCCAGCTTGTCCCAATCGGCAAGGCTCTTCTGCGGGAACTCGGTCATCGACGTCTCCTGGCGGAAAGCGGGCTTAGATGAATGTGGCGGTGAACGAGGCAATATGAATGTATCAACTCGGCCCCTCTCCCCTCGTGGGAGAGGGGTTGGGGTGAGGGGGCCGCAACTCTTCTTTCCGCCTTCGGCGGAATCCCCCTCATCCCAACCCTTCTCCCACGAGGGGGAGAAGGGCTTAAGGCGTCAGCCCTGCCGCTGCTTCCCAAGCGCCGCCCAGGCGGCCCACAGCAGCGTGGCGCCCAGCGCGGTCTTCAGCAGGGTGGCGGCCCAGAAGGGATAGAGCCCGACGGCGAGCGCCTTCTCCATCCCGAACAGCGCGCCGAGCCACGCCACGCCCGGCACGAACAGCAGCGCGTGGCCGATGGTCAGCGCCGCGACCGCCGTCAGCGGGTTGCGGTCCCAGCCGCGCTCCGCCAGCCGGCCGGTCACCCCGGCGGCCAGCAGGAAGCCGAGCAGATAACCCGCCGTCGGCCCCGCCATGTAGGCCGGGCCGGCGCCCGCCCCGGCGAACACCGGCAGGCCGCACAGCCCCTCCAGCAGGTAGAGCCCGACCGTCGCCACGGCAAGCCGGCTGCCGTAGGCCATGCCGAGCAGGATGACGACCATGCTCTGCATGGTCATCGGCACCGGCCAGAAGGGCACCTGCACCTTGGCCGAGACGGCCAGCAGCAGGCTGCCAAGCAGCGCCGCCGTGACGGCGGTGGCAAGTGCGGTGCCGGCCCCGCCGCGTGGCGCGACACGGCTCAGCAGCGGGGCGAAGCGACGATCAACAGCGAGACCGTTGGTCATCATGGGGCGTTTCCTCCCTAACTTTTTCTACAGCCTCACGCGAATTCCACGATCTTCTGATCGACCGCCAGGCTGCTGCCCGGAGCTGCGTGGATTTTCGCGACGGTGCCGTCCTGCGCGGCGCGCAGGATGTTCTCCATCTTCATGGCCTCGACCACGGCCAGCACCTCGCCGGCCTTGACCTCCTGGCCCTCCGCCACCGCCAGCGAGACCAGCAGGCCCGGCATCGGCGACAGCAGGAACTTCGACATGTCCGGCGGCGCCTTGACCGGCATCAGCGCGTCGAGCCGCGCCGCGTTCGGCGTCAGCACCTTCACCACCGCCTGGGCGCCCGAATGGTGCAGGCGGTAGCCGATGCCCAGCCGGTCGACCTGGACGCAGACCGTGTGCTCGTCGACCGTGCCGCGGAACAGCGGCTCGCCGATGTGCCAGTCGCTGCGCACGGTGTGGCGGGCGCCGTCGATCTCCACCGCGTAGGCGACGCGCTTCCCCTCGGCCCCGGCCTCGTGCAGATGCACCGGGTGCGCCGTGCCGTCGAGCACCACCACCCAGTCGTCGCGCACCGTGACCTTGTTGCCCGGCAGCTTGCCGGAGATCTGGATGTCGCGGTCGTTGAGCGCGCGGTGGATCACCGCGGCGACGGCGACCAGGATCGCCGGATCCTCCGGCGGAAGATCCGACGCGTGGAAGCCGTTGGGGTATTCCTCGGCGATGAAGTTGGTGGTCAGCCGGCCGTCGACGAAGCGCTGGTTGGCCATCAGCGATGCGAGGAACGGGATGTTGTGGCTGACGCCGCGGATGTAATACTGGTCGAGCGCCTCGCGCATGCGGGCCGTCGCCTCGTCGCGGGTCGGGCCCCAGGTGCAGAGCTTGGCGATCATCGGATCGTAGTACATCGAGATCTCGCCGCCCTCGAACACGCCGGTGTCGACGCGCACGTTGGGATCCTCGGCGGGCGGACGGTACTGCGAGAGGCGGCCGGTCGAGGGCAGGAAGTTGCGGAAGGGATCCTCGGCGTAGACGCGCGCCTCGATGGCCCAGCCGTCCAGCTTGATGTCCTCCTGGCGCAGCGCCAGCTTCTCGCCCGCCGCGACGCGGATCATCAGCTCGACCAGATCGAGGCCGGTGATCAGCTCGGTGACCGGATGCTCGACCTGGAGGCGGGTGTTCATCTCCAGGAAGTAGAAGTTGCGCTCGGCGTCGACGATGAACTCTACGGTGCCGGCCGACTTGTACTGCACCGCGTTGGCCAGCGCGACGGCCTGCTCGCCCATCGCCTTGCGGGTGGCGGCGTCGAGGAAGGGGCTCGGCGCCTCCTCGATGACCTTCTGGTGGCGGCGCTGGATCGAGCATTCGCGCTCGTGCAGGTACAGGCAGGTGCCCTGCCCGTCCGCCAAAAGCTGGATCTCGATGTGGCGTGGCTGCTGGATGTATTTCTCGACGAAGACGCGGTCGTCGGCGAAGCTGGAGCGCGCCTCGTTGGTGGCCGAGCGGAAGCCCTCGCGCGCCTCCTCGTCGTTCCAGGCGACGCGCATGCCCTTGCCGCCGCCGCCGGCCGACGCCTTGATCATCACCGGATAGCCGATGTCGCGGGCGATGGTGACCGCTTCCGAATCGTCGGCGATGACGCCGAGATAGCCGGGGACGGTGGAGACGCCGGCCGCCTTGGCCAGCTTCTTGGACTCGATCTTGTCGCCCATCGCCTGGATGGCGTGGGCGTCCGGCCCGATGAAGGCGATGCCGTTGGCGGCCAGCGCCTCCTGGAACTCGCGCTTCTCCGACAGGAAGCCGTAGCCGGGATGCACGGCCTGGGCGCCGGTCTTCTTGCAGGCGTCGACGATGCGGTCGATCAGCAGGTAGCTCTGCGCCGAGGGGGCGGCGCCGATGTGGACGGCCTCGTCGGCCATCTCGACATGGAGCGCGTTCTTGTCGGCGTCGGAATAGACGGCGACGGTCTTGATGCCCATGCGGCGCGCCGTGCGGATGACGCGGCAGGCGATTTCGCCACGGTTGGCGATGAGAATCTTCTCGAACATGCCGGCGGCCCTCACAGCGGGATGTTGTCGTGCTTGCGCCAGGGGGTCTGGAGCTGCTTGTTCTTCAGCATGGCCAGCGCCTTGGTGACGCGGCGCCGGGTGCCGTGCGGCATGATGACGTCGTCGATGTAGCCGCGCGACGCCGCCACGAAGGGGTTGGCGAACTTCTGCTTGTACTCCTCGGTGCGGGCGTCGATCTTCGCCGCGTCGCCGATGTCGGCCCGGAAGATGATCTCGACGGCACCCTTGGAGCCCATCACGGCGATCTCCGCCGTCGGCCAGGCGTAGTTGATGTCGCCGCGCAGATGCTTGGACGACATCACGTCGTAGGCGCCGCCGTAGGCCTTGCGGGTGATGACGGTCACCTTCGGCACCGTGGCCTCGGCGTAGGCGTAGAGCAGCTTGGCGCCGTGCTTGATGATGCCGTTGTACTCCTGGCTGGTGCCGGGCATGAAGCCGGGGACGTCGACCAGGGTCAGGATCGGGATCTCGAAGGCGTCGCAGAAGCGCACGAAGCGCGCCGCCTTCTTCGAGCTGTCGATGTCGAGGCAGCCGGCCAGCACCATCGGCTGGTTGGCGACGATGCCGATCGTCGAGCCGTTCATGCGGGCGAAGCCGATGATGATGTTCTTGGCGTATTCCGGCTGAAGCTCGAAGAAGTCGCCCTCGTCGACGATCTTGAGGATCAGCTCCTTCATGTCGTAGGGCTTGTTCGGATTCTCCGGCACCAGCGTGTCGAGCGAGAAATCCTGGCGGTCGAGCGGGTCGTGGCAGGGCCGGACCGGCGCCTTCTCGCGGTTGGACGCCGGCAGGAAATCGACGAAGCGACGCAGTTGCAGCAGCGCCTCGACGTCGTTCTCGAAGGCCAGATCGGCGACACCCGACTTGGTGGAGTGGGTGATGGCGCCGCCCAACTCCTCGGCGGTCACGACCTCGTGGGTGACGGTCTTCACCACGTCGGGGCCGGTGACGAACATGTAGGAGCTGTCCTTCACCATGAAGATGAAGTCGGTCATCGCCGGCGAGTAGACAGCACCGCCCGCGCAGGGCCCCATGATGAGGGAAATCTGCGGGATGACGCCGGACGCATCCACGTTGCGCTGGAACACCTCGGCGTAGCCGCCGAGCGAGGCGACGCCCTCCTGGATGCGGGCGCCGCCGGAATCGTTCAGCCCGATCACCGGAGCGCCGACCTTCAGCGCCTGGTCCATGATCTTGCAGATCTTCTCCGCGTGGGCCTCGGACAGCGAGCCGCCGAATACCGTGAAGTCCTGGCTGAAGACGAAGACGAGGCGGCCGTTGACGGTGCCGTGGCCGGTGACGACGCCGTCGCCGGGGACCTTCTGGCTTTCCATGCCGAAGTCGATGCAGCGGTGCTCGACGAACATGTCGAACTCCTCGAACGACCCCTCGTCGAGGAACAGGTCGATGCGCTCGCGCGCGGTCAGCTTGCCCTTGGCGTGCTGGCCGGCGATGCGCTTCTCGCCGCCACCCAGCCGCGCCCCGGCGCGCATCGACTCCAACTTGGCCAGAATGTCTTGCATCGGGCGTTTCCCAATCTGTCCCTGGCGCCGTTTGCTCCGCTCCGGTTGCGGAGGCGCCTTCCCTCACCGGACCGTCGCGGATTATTCACAAACTTCGCAGGCGTTCAAACAGCTCTTCGCAAAAACGTGCGAAGTTGCGAATGCCTTTGCAAACGGGGCTCGCGCTTTGCCAAGATTGCGAAGTCGGTTGCTCTGGGCCGGCGGGTTGCGGCGGAAGGATCCCATGGGCGCGCAGAAGAAACTGTTCCTCGGCTACAAGCTGCGCCGCCTGCGCGAGCAGCGCGGCCTGACGCAGGCGACGCTGGCCAAGGCGCTGGAGCTGTCACCCAGCTACCTGAACCAGCTGGAGAACAACCAGCGCCCGCTGACCCTGCCGGTGCTGATGCGGGTCTCCGCCATGTTCGAGGTCGAGCTGTCCAGCTTCCTGGAGGACGAGGACAGCCGGCTGGTCGCCGACCTGCGCGAGGCGCTGGCCGACCCGCTCTTCGCCGGGGCGCCGCTGACGGCGGCGGAGCTGCGCAGCGCGGTGGGATCCAGCCCGGAGCTGGCCCGCCGGGTCCTCAGCCTCCATCAAGCCTATCAAAAACTGCACGAGCGGGTGCAGTCGCTGGCCGACAGCCTGTCGAACCAGGAGCAGGGCGACAGCTTCGCCGGCCCGCAATTCCCCTACGAGGAGGTGCGGGACTATTTCCACTACTGCAACAACTACATCGGCCCGCTCGACGAGGCGGCCGAGGCGCTGTGGAACACGGAAAAGATCCATTCCGGCTCGCTGCTCAACGAACTGGCCGCCTACCTGAAGCGCCGCCACGACGTGCGGGTGAAGATCGTCGCCGACGAGGCCGGCGACACGGCGATGCGCAGCTACGACGCCTCGACCGGCACGCTGCGCCTGTCGGCGCTGCTGAACGGGCCGAGCCGCGCCTTCCACATGGCCAACCAGATCGCGCTGCTGGGATACGGCGACGTCATCGAGACGCTGGTCGAACAGGCGAAATTCTCCAGCGACGACGCCCGCTCGATCTGCCGGGTCGGGCTGGCGAACTATTTCGCCGGGGCGCTGGTGCTGCCCTACCGCGCCTTCGCGGCGCAGGCCCGCGCGCTGCGCCACGACGTCGAGCAGCTGCAAAGCCGCTTCTCCGCCAGCTTCGAGCAGGTCTGCCACCGGCTGTCCACCTTGCAGCGGCCGGGCGCGCGCGGCCTGCCCTTCTACTTCGTGCGGGTCGACATGGCCGGCAACATCACCAAGCGGCACTCGGCGACCCGCTTCCACTTCGCGCGCTTCGGCGGCGCCTGCCCGCTGTGGAACGTCCACGAGGCCTTTGCCCAGCCCGGCAAGATCCTGGTGCAGTTCGCCCAGATGCCCGACCGCGCCACCTACATCAGCATCGCCCGCACGGTGACCAAGCGCGGCGGCGCCTATCTGAAGCCGTCGCGCCAGTTCGCCGTCGGGCTCGGCTGCGAGGCGAGCCACGCGCCGGAACTGGTCTACGCCGCCGGCATCGACATTGCCGACATGAAGGCCGCCGTTCCGATCGGGGTCAACTGCCGCCTGTGCGAACGCACGGACTGCCAGCAGCGCGCCTTTCCGCCGATTGGCAGCGAGTTGCGGGTGAACGAGCACCACCGCAGCTTCGTGCCCTACCTGTTCAACCAGCCGGGGGTGCCCCGGCCGGAGACGGGCTGAAGGACACGCCCGCCGGAATCGGCTGGGTCCCGCGCTCCCTAAGCAGGCGGGCAAGGCCATTCGGAGGTCATCCCGCGGCAGATCGCCCTGTCCCACGCCAGGAAGCTATCCGCCACCAGCGCGAGATCCGCCCCATCCGGATCATCGCCCGCCACCCACCGCAGATTTTCGCAAAAGCGCGGCAGACGCCGCGCCCGATCCACGAAGGGAATCAGCAGGCCGAACGCCGCCCCGAAGTCGCGGTCGACGCGCCGGCGCCATTCACCGTCGGTGAGTTCCTTCGGACGGAACGGCAGGCGAAGCAGCACATGGTCCGCCGCCTCGATCAGCCGGGCCCGCAGTTCATCGGAGGCACCGGCGCATCGGGTGACCGCCGCCCGCAGCGGCCGGTGGAACTCCGTCGTCATCCCCCGCAGCAGGGCGACGGCGCCATCCGGCTCCGTCCGGTGATCGATCGAGATCCGCACCGGCTCGCGCATCTCCCGGAGAACGCCGCCGAACTCGACAAGCGAGTGCACGGAGCGGACATGGAGCCGCTCCGTGAAGAACCATCCCGCCAGTCTGGCGAAACGCTCCCAGGGATCCCTCCCCACCTGACCGCCGGCGACGTCCGGCCAATCGGGCTGCGGCACGAAGAGGGCGTCGAGATGCGGCCACCACATCGCCTCACGGCCGAAGTGCAGGTGATGGACCAGGAACATCCGTGTTTCGGACTCGATGGCGCCACGGATGCGGAACCACCGGTCGGGCGCGATCGGTCCGCGTCCGGGCGCGAAGGCCTCTGCGACCGCGGCGATCGCCGGAAACAGCAGCACCGGCCCCGATCCGGAAAAGCGCCACGCCGCCTCTTTCAGCACGGCATGGAGGGGATCCGGCAAGGGGCCGGGCCGTCCGAGCAGCGTGTAGCGGACGAGCCAGTACAGCCGCGAGCGCAGCATGTTCGGCAACGAGCCGTTGCTGCGGTCCATTTCCATCCGGATCTCTTCCGTAACCCCCTCGGTATCCACCTCGGTGGCCCGGAAATGCCCGGCGTCGGCCAGGGCCTGCAACACGAAGGTCGGGGGCAGGCCCCGCGGGCGGGTGGGCTCGAAGCGATAAAGCTCCAGGGCCTCCTCGGCGCGCCCGCGCCTCACCAGCCGCTCCCCCTCGCCATCCCGAACGCCCCAGCCCTCGACATAGGTCCGCCATGTCCGGTTCGATGGGCGGGCCGCCGGAACGCCAAGGGTCCAGCCGGGCGAGGCCGGCAGGATGGTCTCCGGCAGATCCTCCACGGCGGGGCCGAGCAGGCCGAGCCTGGCGTCGGTCCAACGCCAGCCGGCCGTCGCCCCGCCGAGCACCGCCTCGTAATAGGCACGGAAGGTGGCGTCCGGCCGCCCCCGCCTGCCCCGGTGCCACGCCAGCGCGGCCCGCCGCACGTCCTCAAGCAGGCGCTTGAGACCCGGATCGCTCTGCATCAACTCCAGGCCGAGACGGCGGATCTCGGGATGGAAGGTCAGGCTGCGGCCGTCCGGCTCCAGGCGCACCAGCCATCCGGCGTCGCTCAGCCCCTGGAAGACCGCCTTGCCCCGTTGCCGCGGCGAACCCTGCCCGGCGGCGCCCCCGGTCGCCGCGTCGACCACCGGAAGAACGACCCCGGCCAGCGACGGCACGGTGACACGGGGCAGCACCATGGCCGCGAGGGCATAGGAGCGGGCCGCCGGCGACGCGAGATGGTTGACGATCCGTTCGGTCAGGTAGCGGCGCACCACCTGCGGATCGATCACCTCCCGGTCGAGCTGTTCCATGAACTCCTGACGCACCGGACCGCCGATGCCGTAGACATCGGCGGCGATCTTGAGAATCAGCGGGGTCCGCGGCAGGACCGCGGCCGCGCGGGCGGCGGCGGCATCGGCCACCCCGAGGTCGCCGAGCACGGCGGCGGCGTCCGGCGGCTCCAGCGCGCCGAGCTCCACCGGCTCGCCGACCATCCAGCCATGCTCCCGCATCCGCCCGACGAAAGCCTCCACCTCGGGCGCCTGCGGCGGATTGCGCCCGGCCATCAGGACCCGGACGTCGGCGCCGTTCATCAGCGTGCGCAGCGAGGCGATCCAGTCCGCCGTCGCCGCCGTCGCCGCCCCCACAGGCCCCGCCGCCCGGCCGCGCGCGAGCATCAGTTCCGCGGTGTCGAACAGCAGGACGACGCTGCGGCCGCCAAGAAGCGACAGGATGTCGAAGGACACCGAATCGCGCTGCGAGAGCTTCTGGGAAACCGCCGCCTCCAACCCAACGAAGGACTGGACCGCCTCATCCTCCTCGGCCTTGCGGAGGCGGCCGCCGCGCCGCCCTCCGCGGACCGTCCCGCCATAGTCGCGGTCGGTGCCCGCCGTGACCGAGGCCAGGGTCTGCACCGTTCCCATCAGCGCCGGCGCGTGCTCCGGCGCCGCCACGGCCAGTTGCCGGAACAGCGCGAGGTCGAGCGCGATCGGGTCCATCGGGTCGAAGCCGGGCCTGTCGCAATCCATGTGGACGAGCAGCGGTCTCGCCGGCGAATCCGCGAGAACCTTCTCCAGATAGGCGAACACCGTCGACTTGCCGGCGCCGCCGACGCCCGACAGATAGAGGAACCGCCCGCCCCCGCCCGGCCCCCCGGTCGCCCACTCGACCAGCCCGCTCAGCGCCTCCCCGCGTCCACGCAGCGGCCGCGCCGTCATCCGCTCCACGTCGGCGAGCCGGCGCCGGCGCGCGAGGGTCGCCGCCAGCCGCTCCTGCACGCCGCTGCGGTCGGCTTCGCGGGCCCAGAAGGAGTTCCCGCCCCCATCCGGAGGCGCGGCGTCCAACCACGACAGCGTGCTGCCGAGCGCGGTGAGGATCTCGGTGGACAGCCTCGACAAATCCCGGGGGATCGGCCGCCGGCGCAGGGCCAGGGCCCGCCGCACCGGGTCGCGCCGGTCGGCCGCATCCCGCGCCTGGAAAGCCCGCTCCAGCGCGTCCGCCCCGCTGGTCGTCAGCCGATGCCGCCGCTCCTGGTCGCGCAGGAACCAGCAGCCCGGATGCGACTTCCAGGAGGTCTGGACGTCCGGCGCAACCGCGTCGAGCACGGCGCTGTGAAGCTCCTCCGGCACGCCGGCCGGCATGAAGCGCATCGGGTCGACCCAGCCGCGCAGGGCGAGCGCGAGACGCAACTCGGCCGCCGCCGTGGCCACCGTGTCGGGCTGGACGTCCCTGGACGCAGCGAGCAGGCTCGTCATGCTGATCATCGGCCGTCTCCCAGGGCTTCGCTGTGCTCCGGCAGCAGGCCACGGTGCCAGCCGATCGCGAACAGCGCGGCGAACGTCGTGGTCAACGGCTTTTTCTCCACAGGCAGGCGGCTGGCGCCGAAGGCCGCCTCGGCCGCCGCGGCGGTCTGGTCCGCTTCGGCCGCCATGCCGAATTTCTCGAGGAAATCCACTATGTCCCAAGGCCTCACATGCTCGAGCACGAAGGTCCTGTACTCCGCCTCGCGTGGAAGCGCTCTCTCCACCCGGTCCTTCAGGTCGGCGGGCAGCCCGCACAGCAGAAGGCGGGCCCAGGGCTGGCGGGACAGGGCGACGACGGCGTCGATCCAGCCTTCGGGCTCGGTGACCGACCCGGTGCCGTCGCCGGCGTCGATGGCGATGAAGAGCGGCCGGTCGGGACGTCCCGTCACCCGGTCCACCCCGCCGTACCGGGAGAGCGCCGCCACGAGATTCGGAACATCCTCGTACCGCACATGGCCGTCGGCGGTCCGCGTCCCGGTCGCCGGCGGCAGCGTTTCGGCCGCGCAACGGGCGAGGGTCGCCAGCGTGCTGTCGCCTTCGGTCCAGGCGACGCGGATCACATCGGCGTCGGGCTCCGCCACCAGACGCTTCAGCACGTCGATGGTGAAGGTCTTGCCGCAGCCGCGGTCGCCTCCGACGAAGGCCACACGGCTCCTTGTCCCGGCGGCATCGGCCGCCGCCATGAACCAGCGCTCCAGTTCCTTGCGCGTGCCGTCCCCGGCGAACCAGGGGTGGGCCGTCCACGGCACGCCGTCCTTGGCGGCCGTGATCTCGCGGACGAGCTTCTCCCATCCCGGCTGCGCCTCGGGGCTGTTGAGCAGCTGCGCGCCCCGCCGTCCGAGGCGGGTGACGAGCGCCTCGTCGTGGATGACGATGCCAAGCGACCGTTCGGCCGAGCGCAGGGGGTTGGCGGGAAGCCTGTCGAGATGGGACGAGATCGCGCCGAGCAGGATCGCCCGGTTCTCGACGACCCCGACGCCGTCGTGGTCCGTCCGCGGGTTCCCCGCCTCGTCGAGCAGCGGGATCGAGCCCTCGTGCAGCCCGATCGGCACGCCGTTCTGATTGATCACGCAGCCGCCGCTCATGCCCTCGACGGTGTTCATCATGTGGATCAGGCGGCCACCGACCCGTTCGTCGCGAATGATCGTGTCGGCGTCAAAGCATGGGTTGGCGGAGCCGGGAAAACCGATGACGAAGGACAGCCCGCTGAACCTCGCCGGGATCGGGTGCTGGATGTCGATCGGCTCGACCCCCTGGATCGCCCGGTCCAGACGGAGCAGCGCGAAATCCAGACGGCGCAGCGCCGCGGCGTCCACGAACCGGTCGAGCTTCTGGATGCCGATCATATGCGCGTTGCTGTACTCCAGCAAAGGCTGGTTGCGGTGCAGGCGCGCCTCCTGCGCCCCCTGCGTCCGGGGAAAGCAAATCCGATGGATGTCGTGTGGCGGCGGTCCGGTGACGATCTCGCTGCCGATGGGCCGGGGGTCGAAGGCGACATGGGCGCAGGTGATGACCAGATCGCGGCGAACGAGCAGCGCCGTGCCGATCACGCTGCGCCGGCCGCCATTGACGACCTCGACATAGCCGATCGCCCTGGTGATCAGATCCAGGGTGCCGAACAGGGACGGATCGGCGACACCGCGCGCGCGGTTGACCACCCCCTGCGGCTCGCCGGGATGCCCCACCCGGCCGACGATCTCCCTGATCTCATCGGCGGGGCGACCTCTCGCCCGTTCCTGGGCCGCGATCATCGAGCAGTAGCGCGGAAGCTCGCCGGCGTTGTCGGCCGCATGGCACAGCGCCAGGATGTTCCGCACCCGGACATCCGCGATGCTCCCCAGGTCCGCGGCGCCCCGCAGCGCGGTCTGGAGTTCAACCAGACCGGGCCGCGAGCGCCGCAGCTCGATGTACAGGGTCTGCGCCGTCTCCTCGGACAGGCGGATCCAGCGCGCGAGAAGCAACGCCCCATCCGGAAAATCCGGTCCCGGCGCGCCGGCGCCCTCCACCGCGACGGCCGCGTCGCTCATGGAAAACCCACGCCGCGTCCTTCGAACCCGCGCCCCAGGGCCTCGGTCGTGAGGGCGAAGTTCGAATCGTTGTCGTAGCCGGCGAAGTGGAGGCCGAAGGCGGGATTCCCGGCCCCGGTGAGGCTGAAGACGAGGGAACCGGACGAGCCGCGCAACGTGGTCACGTCATGGCCGAAGGCGTAGCGGGTCTCCCGGTCCCTCTCGTGGCTGCCGACTGCCCGGTAGAACTCGCCGGGGGCGAAGCGCTTCAGGCCGAAGCGGCCGTCGAACAGCTGCCCGACGACCCAGCCCCAGTCGATGCCGTCCACCGTGCCCTCGGTCGCCGGTGGACGGTTGGGGAAGCCGAGAACGCCCAGCAGCGGCAACGCCCCCGCCGCCAGATCCGGATCCGGGGAGAAGGCGATCCGCTTCGGCTCCTGCTCCGGAAGCCCCCGGCCATCGAGCGATCTGCCGAGGCGCAGGAGAACCGCGTCGATCCAACCGAAGCTCTCGCCGGCCCCGTTGGGGAACACCGCCTCCTCGATCGACCAGCGGTCCCGCTCGGCGTTGCCGGACTCGCCGAGGAAATCGATCTCCAGGCCGCGGACGATGCGCAGCCCCCGCTCGGTCTTGACCGAAAACACCGGGTAGCTTTGCAGCGCCTGCTGGAGAACGTGGAAGTTGCTGAGCACCCAGGGCCCCTTGGAATCCACCAGGATGCCGGTGCCGCAATAGCGGTTGGCGTGGCCGTTGGTCGGCTGGATGCGGCCGCACAGGGCGGCGCGCGTCCGGATCGGCTCGCGCAGGGCCGTCAGACGGTTGCTCCAGCCCCCGATCATCGGATGGGTCTCGTCGATGGCGCCGTTGCGGACCAGCAGGCTCGGCCGCGAACCGTCCGCCTTGACCACCGCCTCGATGGCGGCGAGTTCCGTCGGCGGCACCACGGCCAGCGGATCGTGCAGCCTGGCGAGGCCGCTGGTGCCATGGCGCCGGATCAACCCGATCGCCTTTTCGAAGTCCGCGCGCTCGGCGGGGGAGCGGTCGTCCGGACGCCCGAGCAGGGCGTCGAGGCGGGCCGACAACTCGTCGGGGGCCGGCAGTTCCCGCGCCCCGCCGCCGGCCGCCGATTCGACCGATCCGCCGCCGCCCGCCGTCGCCTTGCCGAAGGCGAGGATTTGGCGCAGGCGCCCGACCCGCTCGGCCTGGGCGTCGCGGGCGTCGGCATCGGTCCTGCGGGTCGCCGGCATGGCCGCGCCAACCCCCAGCCGGGCCGCGACCGGACCGCCGAGCCGGGCGACGAGATCCGCGGCGATGGGCAGCGGGGCGTCCGGATCGAGCCGGCGGGCGAGCAGCGCCGAGCCGAGCGCCGCGCCGTGACGGAGCAGAGGGCCGTCGTCGAGCCCCGGATCCTCGCCGAGCAGCTCGGTCAGGAAGCCGCGCATCTCGTCGGCCGGCGCGCGGGCCTCCGCCTCGAAGCCCGGCGATTCGGTGCCGAGGCCGAGGTCGAAGGGCGCGGCGAGCAGCGCCTCCGCATCGACGATTCCGGCTCCCATCGCCGTCGCGTCCCAGCCGGCGGGCCGCCGCGCCGAGGCGCGGACCAGCCGGCGGAACATGGTCTGCAACGTCTCGCCACGCGCCGCCGCCTCGCGGATCAGCCGGTCGCGGCCGTGATGCGCGAGCCAGCAGGCCGCAACGCCGGCGGTGAGCGCCACCGCGAAGCTGGTGCCCTGCCCCTGGCCGACCGAACCGGCGGGCCGTGGCTTGATCGACGCCCGCGGCACGTTCTGCGCCGGGGCGGAGACGGCGACCGCGCTGCCCGAGCAGGAGCCCGGCCATTTGCCGTCCCGCGAATCGGTGCCGCCGATGGCGAGGCATTCGGAGAAGCGGGCAGGGTAGACCACGAGACCGACGCAGTTGCCCGCCGCCGCCATCACGATGACGTTCCTGGCCACCGCGCGGCGGATGGCCGCCCGCAGCGGCGAGAAGGGCAGCGCGACCCCGCCGAAGGACATGGTGACGACATGCGCGCCTTTCTCGACGGCGAGATCCACCGCCGCGGCGAGGGGCAGCTCCTCGTGCAGCCAGACGCTGCGCAGCGCCCGGATCGGCATGTGGCTGGCGAGCGGCGCGCTGCCGACCAGCTTGTCCGAATCGCCGTGGGCCGGGCTGACCAGGACGCTGGCGGTGGCCGTGCCATGGCCCGGATTCTGGCCGAACGCGTCGTCGAGCGGGTCGGCGGCGCCGTCGAGCGGGCCATCCCCCAGCGTGTTGAAGGCCCCGGCCAGGCGGACGTCCGCGAGTTGGACATGGGCGGTGATTCCGGTGTCGGGCTGCGCCACGACGATCCCGCTGCCCATGGCGGGCCGCCCCATCCGCTGGGACAGCCGCCACGCCGCGCGGACCTTCATGGCGTCGAGCGCCCACAGCGGCGTCGCCTCCAGTTCGGACTCCTCCGGAACCCAGCAGCCGGGCGGGAAATCATCGACCGATTCCAGGCCGGGCGTCCGGTCCGGCATCGCCGGCGTGGCGAAGCGCGGCAGGTCGGGCTCGGCGACCGGCGCGTCGAGCGCGTCCGCCAGCCGCTCGCCGAGCGCGGCGGCGATCCCGTCGGAGGGGACGGGCGGGAAGCTGCGGTTGGGAAACACCAGCACGAAACGGTCCTCGTCGATGACCGAGACCGCGTGCGGCTCGTCCGGAAACAGGGCGGCGAGCCGGCGTTCGGCCTCCTCCCGGCCACCCTGGGGGCGGACGATCAGGAAACGCGCGGGCGGGCCCGCCCCCTCCAGGCCGGACGGCGCCCTGACGATGCTGATCTGCCGCAGCGACTGGCTCAGCGCGGCATCGGTGTCCCCCTCCATGCGTCCCCTCACCCGTTCCACGGTTGGTGCTGCGCCCGGCCGGTCAGCCGGCGGCGTCCCCGTTCATCGCATCGCCCATCGCCTCGTCCAGCGGCCGCAGCGCGAAGCCGGACGGCGGGGAGGCGGCCTCGCCGACGAAGGACAGGATCTCCGGCATCTCCCGGACGAAGCGCTTGACCGGGACCCGGTTCGAACGGTCCCAGTCGATCTCGAACGCCTCGGCGAAATAGCCGGCGATCCGCCGGTCGTGGAAGATGACCGAGGCGTCGCGGTTGACGCTGACCCCCTGTGAACTCCAGTTGTGGCTGCCGACCAGCACACGCTCCCCGTCGACGACCATCCCCTTGGCGTGGTGGTTCTCGATCGCGCGCAGGCACCGGTCCGTGTCGACCCCCTTGGAACGGAGGTACCAGGCGACGTGCCGGTTGTCGGAGAAGCGGCTGTTCCCGGCCCGCAGGAGGACCCGCGCGTCGTCCAGCGTCAGCAGCTTCTCGGTCAGTGCATCGATCAGTTCGTCGATGTTGCCGCGGTGGACCGCCGGATCCCCCCGCATGCCGATGTAGGGGATCTGGAACAGCAGCGTCCGCCGGGCCGAGCGGATCAGGTCGAGCACCGCGTCGCTGTAGATCCGGCCGCCACGGTCGGGCGTGAGCAGCGGGTGCGCCCTGATGCGGCCGGACACCTCCAGCGGGGGAAGCACGCGGCTCGGCGGCCGCCGTTCCTCGACGGCCTCCGTCGCGGCCGGAACCAGGACCAGGAGCCGCGAAGCGGCCGCCTCGCGCCCGGCCGGCTCCCCGGACCGCTGGTGATCCTGGCGGATGTGGCTGCGGAACCTCTCCGACAGGGTGGGGCTCGCCGCCACCACATGCCAGTCACGGTTGCCCGGCAGGTCGGTCTCCGTCGCCCTGACGCGCATGGCCTCGTCCACGGGGGGCAGGCTGCTGCCGTTCTTCCAGTTGCCGGAGGACAGCCAGAACCGGTCGTCGTCCCGCACCGTCACCTTGATGTGGTACGCCGACGCGACAAGGCCGCCGGCCCCGGACGGCACCACCCGGTATCGGAACCTGCATCCCTCCCTGCCCCAGCGCGCGAACTCCGCGCTCACCGGGGCGGTCAGCGGATCGCCCGCATCCCGGCCGGTGTCTTCTCCGGCGTCTTCTCCGGGCTCTTTCGGCGCCGACCTCCGGTCGATGGTGAGTTCCACCTCGACACCCCGGACCAGGACGCCCTCGATCCCCTCGGCGATCCTGGTCCCCTGGGCCTCGTACATCGCCGCGTCGAGGCGGGCGCCCGCGCCCGCCAGAAAATTCTCGAATTCCTCCAGACCGTGCTCCGGGCTGAGATGCGCGCGGACGGTCATCTCCTCGGTGACCGGTTCGAGCCGGAACTCAGGCCCACGCCGGGCGTCGTCGTCGTAGGCGATGTCGGTCACGGCCTCGTCCGTGGCGCGCGCGTCCCACTGTTCGGACAGCGTCGCCGCCTCGTAGCGGACAGGAACCCCCCGGAAGCTGTCCGGCCAGTCCCGCGATTCGACGAGCTGGCTCTGCCGGACCGAGGCCACGATGAGCGGGGCGCCGCCGTCGCCTTGCCCATCCTCCGGGTAGCCGACACGGGCGGCGACCAGCGTGCGCGGGCCTTCGCGCAGAAAGGCCGCGGCGGCCGCCTCCACGGCCGAGGCCGGCGGAGCGCCGCCGGTGGCCCCGCCGAGGCCGGCACCGGCGGCGACGGCGACATCGATCCGCCCATCCGCGACGGTGATGGTGATGGTGGTGGTGGCCGGCGCGGTGGCGGTCGTCGCCGGCCCCCGGCCGGTCCGCGCCTCGACCGACGGCGGGCGCAGCCAGCGGCGGCGCTCGCGATAGTCGTGGAGCAGACTGGCCGGGACCGCCTGGTTCTCCCTGAGATAGATGCCGGCGAAATGCAGTCCGGCAACCTCGCCGGTGGACATGACGACCAGGGCCGAGCCGGAGTTCCCACCGAGCGTGGTGCAGTCGTGGGTGATCAGACGCGGCTCCTGCCGGGCGACGAAACCGGGCGCCACGCGCTTCACGTCGTAGACGTCGCGGTAGAGATCCCGCATCAGCGCCTGGTCGGGGATGATCCGGGGCGGTGCCTTCGCGGGATAGCCGAGCACGCAGAGCGGTTCCGTCTCGGGCACGCCGCCGCGCAGGATCGGCAGGAACGAGAGCGTGCCGATTTCCGGGCGTGCGGACAGCTTCAGGAAGGCGATGTCCACATCGCTGTCCTCCGGCTCGATGTAGAGCACGCTGGCGACCGGGACCGACAGGCCGGGGTTGTCGTCCCGGTGGAGATGGCCGGTCGCGAAGGACAGGGTGACCGGCCGCCCGAAGGCGCCCATGCGGAAGCTGTAGCCCTGGCCCGAACGCCGCGCGATCACCTCGGCCACATGGCGGTTGGTGACGACGATGCCGTCATCGATCATCCAGCCGGTTCCCACATAGGGCATCCCGGCGATCCCCTCCACGTCGATCCGGCCGATCCGGTCGAGCAGCGGCGCGACCACGGCCTCCCGTTCGACCAGCCTGTCCTTGAGGAACCGCGCTTCCGCGCCACGGATGGCGGCGTTCTCGCGGTCGATCCGCGGCTGCCCCGCGGCGTCCCTGGCGGCGAAGAAGACCGGGCGCTGTTCGGACACGATCGTCTCGATGGCCGCCATGTCCGCGCGGCGGAGGGCGTCCTCCACCGTTTCCGGCGCCACGGCGGCGCTCTCGATCCCCTCCGGCCCGCCGCCCTGGCGGCTGGCGAGCTTCCGCTTCACATCGGATTCCAGTTCGGGCCGCCGCCTCAGCAGGCGATGGATGAAGTCCGTGTCCTCACCGCGCATGACACCCTCCCGGGACATGGCGCCCTGTCCGGGCGCTTCGCCTCGCAGCCGTGCTGTTTGCGCGGAAGGCTAGCCTGATAATTGTCCTTGTTCAAGAATCCACCAACCTGCGAAGGTCTCCCGTTCGCCACGCCAATTTCCGCGTTGAATTTCCCGAGAGCCGGCGTCGCGTCCGGGCGACATCGGGGCCTGTCGAAGATCCAGCCGACGGCCCCGAGCATCCACCCTTCACCGACGGCGAGGCCGCGATGGACTGAACGCACGCCGGCATGGCCCGTCCGGTGCATGCCGTTGCCGAAAGCGCACGCCTTGGCACGGAAAAAACCTCGGAAGCGCGATAGCCTTTGCCCGCGATCGCCTGCCCGGTCAAAGCTTGCGCCCTCTGATCGCTGTTTCGGGGCGGACGCACCAGAATGCCTTCCTTTGGAACGATCCGCCCTGCGCCGGATCGCCTTGCACGCTGCGGCTTGCGCGGATGATGGGGATCAGCCGCCGCGCCGTCCTGGGCGCCTCCCTCGCCCTGTCGCTGGCCCCGTTTCCCGTCGCCGCCCGGCAGCGAAGCCACGCCGCCACCCATGGAGCCGCCCCCTTCGCGACCGAGCACCTGATCCCCGGCTCGCCGCTGGACCTTGGACAGGTCGACCTGACGTCGCCCGAGGCCCGCGTGGTCGCGCTGACCATCGACGACGGCCCCGACCCGAACGACCTCCGCATCCTCGAGATCCTGCGGCAGCACGAGGCGAAGGCGACCTTCTTCTGCATCGGCGGCAAGATCGCCAGGCACCCGGACATCGTTTTGGCGATGGCCGCGTCCGGCAACGAGATCGGCAGCCACAGCCAGACCCATCCGCTGATGACCGATCTCACGGCCGGGCAGCGTGACTGGAATTTGGCGAAGCCCAACGCGGCCCTGGCCGGCATGGGCATCCATCCGGCGTGGTTCCGGCCGCCCTACGGCGATTTCGATGCCGCCGTCACCGCGCAGGCGCAGGCCCATGGGCTGCGGACGGTGCTGTGGACCGCCGATTCCCAGGACTGGAAAGGGCTTGGGCCCGACGCGATCGCAAGCCGGGTCCAGGAAAGGCTGGCGCCGGGCGCCGTCGTCCTGATGCACAGCACGAAGGCCGCCTCGGTCGAGGCGCTGCCCGGCATCCTGGAGAACGGCAAGCGGCAGGGGGTCCGCTTCGTCACGATGACCGAATGGGCCAGCGCCATGGAACGCGCCGCCACGCCCTCCCTGGCGATGCTCCACGCACCGACGGGGCGGTGAGCGCGCCCAAGGTCACACCGGCTTTCCCGTCCGACAACCAGAAGCCCTTTCCGGCACCGCCTCGGCCATGAAGCGGCCGCAGGCCGGGGCCAGGGCTGGGCCAAGCCGGGCCGGGCCGGGCCGGGCCGGGCCAGCGATGGCTCAGATGCCGAGGACAGCCGATTGCGGTGCATTTGCCGCCACGCCGCCCGTTTCTACGTCCGCAAACCCTCGTCCTCTTCCTAGAGTCTGTCTGTTTGTGTCTGAATCGGAGATGGGGATTCCCGAGGGAGCGGATGTGTGATTCAACGGGTTGACTGATTTGGGAGATCAACCCTGATGGCACGTCCGTTGTCTCTGGATCTTCGTGAGCGGATTGCGGCGGCGTTGGCGAGTGGCCTGACGACCCGCGCGGTGGCGCAGCAGTTCAGCGTCTCAGTTGCGACGGCAGTGCGGATCGGTCAGAAGCAACGTGCCGGACAAGGGCTTGAGCCGGGCAAGATGGGCGGTCATCGTCCCTTCGTGCTGGGGCCGGAGGCGGTGGATTGGCTGCGCGAGCGGCTGGCTGAGAAGGGCGACCTGACGATCCGGGCGCTGACGGCGGAGTTGGCGGAACGCGGCACAGTGGTGACGCCGGACACCGTCTGGCGATGCGTGCGCCGGTTGGGCCTCAGCTTCAAAAAAAACGCTGCTGGCCAAGGAGCAGGATGGGACGAAGCTGGCTCGCTTCCGAGCGCGCTGGAAAGCCCACCAGCATAAGATCGATCCCAAGCGCCTGGTCTTCATCGACGAGACCTGGGTGAAGACCAACATGACCCGCACCCGGGGTTGGTGTGCGCAGGGCCAGCCTTACCTCGCCAAAGTTCCCCACGGCCATTGGAAGACGCTGACTTTCCTGGCAGGCCTGCGTCACGACAGGATCGTGGCTCCTCTGGTCCTGGATGGGCCGATCAACGGGACCATGTTTACGGCCTGGGTCGAGCAATTCCTGGTGCCCACCCTGGCACCGGGCGATGTCGTCGTTCTCGACAACCTGGGCAGTCACAAAGGAGCCGCGGCGCGCAACGCCATACGGAATGTCGGCGCCCATCTGCTCTTCCTGCCGCCCTACAGTCCTGATCTCAATCCCATCGAGATGATGTTCGCAAAGCTCAAAACCTTGGTCCGGAAAGCCGAGGAAAGGACGATCGAAGCCGTATGGCGGCGCATCGGAAACCTGCTGGAGCACTTCCAGCCTCACGAGTGCGCCGCATATATCCGACATGCAGGATACGATCCTACTTAAATCAGACAGACTCTAGGGAGCAGAGGCAGACAGCGGGACCAGATCACGCCATCCCAGCCGGCAACATCGCCAGCAACCCGAGCACCAGCGTCGCGCCGCCGAGCAGCAGCGCCAGACCGGTGGCGTCGGGGCCGCCGTCCTGCTCCCTTGTATGACGGCTCCGGTCCATATTGAAGCCCGGACGGTCGGTGGCGACCGGTCCGTCCGGGTTGACCGACCCCGTCGCTCCCATGGCCTTGAGGCCGCGCGAAAGCTTGAGGGCGGCCAACCATCCTTGCAAGTCCGAACGGTTGCTTGAGCCCGAGCTCGCATCACAAGGAAGGATCACGAGGATGCCGGAACCCGAACGAGCTGTGGGGATCGACTGCGGCAAGGATTTTCTGGATGTTGGCGTGTTCCCCGGCGCCGGCCAGCATCGGGTGGCCAACACGCCAGAGGGACATCAGGAGCTGGTGGCCTGGATCGCGGAACGGGCGATCGGGGTGGCCGGCCTGGAAGCCAGCGGTGGCTATGAGCGGCCGATCCGGAACGCACTGCGCGCGGCGGGAGTGTCGGTCCGGGTCTTCGATCCGGCGCGGGTCCGCCATTTTGCCAAAGCCAAGGGGCGGCGAGCCAAGAACGACCGCCTCGACGCGGCGGTGATCGCCGAGTTCACCGCCACCCAGACGGCGGAACCGCTGCTCCCGGCCGATCCGGCCCGCGAGGAGTTGGCCGGCCTGATCAAGGCACGCCGCCTGCTCGTCGACAAGCGCGCCGACCTCGGCAAGGGCAGCCTCCATGCCCCAGCCGCCGCCCGGGAGGCGCTGACCAACGCGGTCGAGCATCTGGCGCGGGAGATCGCCACCCTGGACGCCGCCATCGCCCAGGCGACCAAGGCCCTGTCGTCCTTGTCCAAAACGGTGCAGAACCTCCAGACCGCCCCGGGCATCGGTCCGGTGACGGCGGTGACGCTGGCCGTCCTGCTTCCAGAGCTGGGCCGAATTTCCGGGGAAAAGATCGCCGCCCTGGTCGGCGTCGCGCCCTTCGATCGCGACAGCGGCACCTTGCGCGGCCAACGCCACATCGCTGGCGGGCGTGCCGACGTCCACCGTGCGCTGTATCTGGCAACCCTGTCCGCCGCCACCCATGCCAAGGGCGTCATCGCCGACTTCTATCAGGGTCTGATCGGACGGGGAAAGCCGCCGAAAGTCGCCTTGGCCGCCTGCATGCGCAAACTGATCGTCCGCCTCAACGCCATGCTCGCCAAGGGAGCCAACTGGGAAGCCAAGCCCGCGTAAAAGGCCGACGGTCGGCGCTCGCCACCGACCGATGCCGAACACAGCGAACCGGCGGCGCGGACGGGTCAAGGCCGAAGCCGCCCGCAGGGCGGGGGCGCGTCCGCGCCCGCCTTGACGCGGAGCACCACCGGTTCAGCTCTCGCTTTCGAGGCAGTCTCGAACGTCCGAATCTGACCCAAAGCGGACATGCCCGGCGTATGATATGCGACTCTCGTAACGGTATGCTGCCCGGATGATGGAGAAGCGGGGAAGGCATTTTTGCCTCCCCCACCAGAGGTTCACACAGTCACAAACCAGGACGCCGACACCGCGGAGGCCTGAACACCAGCCAGGGTCAGAGCATCCGAGGTGCCGAAGACGATGCGCGCATCGCCGTTGATGTCGCTGGTCACGGTGTAGGTCCGGTCGGCCGCCACCCCGATCCGATCGCCCAGCAGGGCATCGAAATCGGTGATGAGGTCCTGGCCGTCGCCGGTGGCGAAGACGAACAGATCGGCCCCCTCGCCGCCAGTCAGAAGGTCGTCGCCCAGGCCGCCGGACAGCGTGTCGTTGCCGAACCAGCCCTCCAGGCTGTCGTTCCCCGATCCACCGACCAGGGCATTGTCCAGCATGTTGCCGATCCCGAGACCGGCACCGCCTTGCAGCAGCAACCGCTCGACGTTGTCGCCCAACGTGAAGACCGACAGCGTCGTTCGCACCTCGTCGATGCCTCCATCGGCCGTTTCGACCACCACGTCGCCAACGCTGTCGATCCGGTAGACATCATCGCCGAGGCCACCGATCAGCGTGTCGTTGCCGGCTCCGCCGTCAAGCGTGTCGGCCCCCGCCCCGCCTTGCAGCCGGTTGTCCAGCCCGTTGCCGTCCCCACTGAAGGAACCCAAACCGGTGTAGGTGAGGATCTCGACCCCATCGGTCAGGGTGTAGCCGGCCAAGGCGGTCCGGACCTCGTCGATGCCCTCGCCAAGCAGTTCGACGATCTGGTCGTCCGGGCTGTCGACGATGTAGAGGTCATCGCCGAAACCGCCGATCAGAAGGTCACCTCCAGCACCGCCATCAAGCGTGTCCGTCCCGGAACCACCGCTGAGCGTGTCGCTGCCGATGCCACCCACCAGCCGGTTGTCGAGGTCGTTGCCGGTTCCGGCAAAGGTGCCGGCTCCAGAGAAGGTCAGCGCCTCGACATTGGCGGTCAGGCTGTAGGAGGACAGGCCGGTGCGCACCTCGTCCCAACCTTCCCCAGCAAGCTCGATGACCTGCCCACCCGCGCCGTCGACCAGATAGACATCATCGCCAAGCCCACCGGCCAGGCTGTCCGTGCCCAGTCCGCCAGCTAGGGTGTCGTTTCCGGCGCCACCGATCAACGTGTCGTCACCCGCCCCGCCCGTCAGGAGATTGTCCAGGCCGTTGCCGGCACCGCTGAACGAGCCGCCGCCGGTGTAGGTCATCCGTTCGACGTTGGCGCCCAGCGCGTAGACCGACAGGCTGGTGCGCACCTCGTCCGTGCCCTGGCCGGCCAGTTCCGTCACCAAATCGCCGGCATCGTCGACGATGTAGACGTCGTCGCCCGCCCCGCCGGCCATGTTGTCCGCGCCCAGCCCACCGTCGAGCACATTGGCGCCGCTGTTGCCAGTGAGAACGTTGCCCAGGTCATTGCCGGTGGCGTTGATCGCGCCCGAGCCGGTCAGCGTCAGATTCTCGACGTTGGCGCCGAGCATCCAGGACACCGAGGCGTTCACTGTATCGGTCCCTTCGTCGGCCAGTTCGACGACGCTGTCGCCGGCGTTGTCGACAACGTAAAGGTCGTTGCCCGTTCCACCGACCAGCGTGTCGGCCCCACCGCCGCCGTTGAGCGTGTCGTCACCGGCCAGCCCGCTCAGCACGTTGGCGGCGCCGTTGCCGGTCAGCAGGTTGTTGGCCGCGTTGCCGGTTCCGGCGATGGCAGCGGAGCCGGTCAGCGTCAGGTTTTCGAAGTCGGCCAGCAGGGTATGGCTGATCGAACTCTGCACGGTGTCGGTGCCCTCGCCGGGCAGTTCGACCAAAACGTCGCCGATGTTGTCGACGACGTAGGTGTCGTTGCCAGTACCGCCGATCAGGGTATCGGCCCCGGCCCCACCGTTCAGTGTGTCGTTGCCGTCCAGCCCGCTCAGAAGATCGGCTCCCGCTCCGCCGGCCAGGCTGTTGTTCAGGGCGTTGCCGGTGAAAGTGACGGGGCCGGAGCCGGTGAAGACGAGGTTCTCGACATTGGCCCCCAGCGTGTAGCTGGCGAGGCCGGTGCGCACCGTGTCGGTGCCCTGACCGGCCAGTTCGGTGATGACGTCGCCCGTATTGTCGACGATGTAGGTGTCGTTGCCGGTGCCGCCGACCAGCGTGTCTGCCCCGGTTCCGCCGTCCAGTGTATCGTTGCCGGCGTCGCCGGTCAGGCTGTCGTTGCCCGCTCCGCCGGTGATGAGGTTGTTGCCGGTGTTGCCGGTGGCGATGAAGGCGGCACCGCCGGTGTAGACGAGGTTCTCGACATTGGCCGCCAGGGTGTAGCTGGTCAGACCGGTGCGCACTTCGTCGGTTCCTTCGCCGGCGTTCTCGACGATGAAGTCTGCGGCGTCGCTCACGAGATAGGTGTCGTTGCCGGCACCGCCGCGCAGGGTGTCGGTCCCGGCACCGCCGTCCAGCGTGTCGTTGCCCGTACCGCCCTGAATGACATTGGCCAATCCGTTGCCTGTACCGGTGAAGGCCCCCGAACCGATGAAGGTCAGGTTCTCGACGTTGGCGGCCAGGGTGTAGCTAGCCAGCGTGGTGCGTACCTCGTCGATGCCCTCACCGGCCAGTTCGATTACCACGTCCCCGAGATCGTCTACGGCATAGACATCGTTTCCGGCTCCCCCAATCAATGTGTCAGCCCCAGCTCCGCCGTCGAGGGTGTCGGCAGCTGTTCCCCCAATGATCGTGTTCGCGGACGCGTTTCCGGTTCCAAAAAAGTTTCCGCTACCAATAAATGTCAGGCTCTCAATATTTGGGTTGAGCCCATACACGTTTGCAGCTACCCGCACGGTGTCCACGCCGCCACCAACACCTTCAATGATCTGATCGTTAGTATGATCGATTATATAGGTGTCGTTACCATCACCGCCGACGAGCGTGTCGATGCCAAGTCCGCCGTTTAGTGTGTCGGCTCCGTTGCCGCCGTTGATAATGTTATCGCCATCATTGCCGATACCGGAGAAATTGCTGGAACCGGTATAGGTTAAAATCTCAAGGTTCGAGCCGAGCGTGTAGACAAAAAGAGTGGTTCTGATTTCGTCGATGCCTTCAGCGATATTCTCGATCACCAAATCCCCTGTCTGATCGACGATATAGATATCATTACCACTGCCGCCGATGAGTGTGTCAGCACCGACCCCACCGTCGAGCGTATCATTCCCACCTCGCCCATCGAGCACATCTGCGCCATCAGCGCCCTTGAGCAGATTGTCGTTCCCATCACCCTTAAGGATGTCGTCTGCGCTTCCACCTTCCAGGTTCTCGATTCCAATGAGGATATCTCCTCTGGCATCGCCCGCAGTACCAACACCCAGAGCCAAATCGACATGGACGCTTGCGAACGTACCGGCGTAGGAGGCAAAGTCCGTACCGGCGCCTCCGTCAAGCACGTCGCCTCCCGGCCCTCCTTGGAGAGTGTCGTTTCCTTCACCCCCCCTAAGCGTATCGGCATCGGTCGTCGCCAACGAAACATAGACACCATCGCTGGCGAAGCCGACAATGTCGGACAGGCCATCCCCGTTGATGTCTCCCAATAGCCTAGGCATCGTGGACTGAGTGGTCCAACCGGACTCCGTGCCATAATACGACGAAGCGTCAAAGAAGGACTCAAATGTCCCGTCTGTGCGCCCCAAAGCCACCCAGGTTCTGGTTCCGAACGCCACGATATCGGCCCGACCATCCCCATTTACGTCGCCGAGCATCCGTGGGCCCGTGTTTTGGTAGGTAAAGCCGGTCTCCGATCCGAACAAAGGCGACGCATCGATCAGTGTGGAAGAAAAGGTTCCATCGGCATTTCCAAGCACCACCCAGGTACGACTGCCAAAAGCCACCAGATCATCCCGGCCATCACCATTCACATCACCGAGCATGCGCGGTGTAGTATCGAAGGAGGTCCAACCCATATCTGTACCAAATAGGGAAGACGCCTGTATGAAGGTTGACGAGAACGTTCCGTCAGCGTTGCCAAGAGCCACCCAGGTGCGGCTGCCGAAAGCCACCAGATCATCCCGGCCATCGCCATTCACATCGCCAAGTATGCGAGGATTTGCGTTCTGCGAAGTCCAGGCGACATCCGTTCCAAAGTATGTGGAAGCCTGTATAAATGTGGAGGAGAATGTCCCATTCGCAACACCCAACGCTACCCATGCCCGACTACCGAAGGCCACCAGATCATCCCGGCCATCGCCATTGATGTCGCCCAACATCCTTGGATTCGCGTTCTGTGAGGTCCAACCCACATCAGCTCCAAAATAAGATGAAGCTTGAATGTAGGTCGATGAGAAGGTTCCGTCAGCGTTGCCAAGAGCCACCCAGGTGCGGCTGCCGAAAGCCACCAGATCATCCCGGCCATCACCATTTACATCGCCGAGCATTCGCGGAGTTGCCTCTTGGGAACTCCAACCTGCCTGAGTACCAAAGTGACCAGATACTTTGATTGCAGGGGCAAACATATACTTACCGCCAATCAGAAGATCGTCGCCACCACCGCCATCAATAAAATCGTTCCCTGCTTCGCCGGAAATTGTATCGGCGCCATTGCTACCATTGAAAACATCATTCCCCAAGGTTCCAACGATGATCGCCATCTCCAAGCCCCTTCAAAGTGGTTCGTCCTTCTCACCCTGCCCCAAGGCGGATGACATTTGCATGCCATTGCACGCAAAAAGATCATAGCGACCACAGTCACATTCCACTCAGGAAAGGGTACGGCAGAATATACAAAAGGGAGATGACGATCACTGTTCGCAATCCGGCGGTTTGACCGCTCCTGGAGGCCGTCTGCTAACCTACATTGACGATAGGTTTTGAACACACAGCTTGTCTGACCGTTTTCTGGAAAAATCTCGTAGTCGTTCAGAGCTTACCTTGTCTGCTTCTGGCGCTGAACCGACATACGGAAGTGGCTGGCCGGCGAGCAGTCCCGACCTTCAACTTGGTCTCTGTCCTCCAACTCGATACCGAGGCAGGCAGGAGCTAAACAGGGGTGGGCGGCTGCTCCAAGGGCATAGTTCAAGCTCGATAAACACGGTTGCTTCCACCGCTGGGCGGAGCGCTCCCGTCGAGCGCCGCCAGCAGCAGCAGTCCATCGGGCGTCGGCATCAGGGAGGCGGTCACCATCAGATCGATGTCGTTCGAGCCTCGCATCCTGTCCTCTCCTTCCTTTGAGGCCACAGCCCGGCCATGGGGCGGGCGGACGGGCCGGTTCGCCGATGCGAACGCGCTGTCGGCGCATATTTCACACCAATACCAGCATTATTGAACCGATTTCCCTATTTCGTAAATTGGTTTTTCGGTCGCCCCTCTCGTAATGACGAAAAATTTTTGCTGTTAATTCCTATTTTTCTATAGATTTATGCGTTTTTAGGATTGCGTCCGCCGCGATCCGCGCATTAGAGTTTTTCAGGCATGGAGAGCAGCGATCCGTCGAACGCATTTCGGCCTGGCCCTTGGCCAAGACGACGCGCCCCGTTTCCAAATCATCCATTCTTTTCGTGGAAGACACCGATGAAAAAGACCATGTATCAAGTCGCGCTCGCCGCCCTGACCATCGCCCTTCCCTTTACCGCCCAGGCGGCGGGCAGCAAGATCGTCGTCGGCTACCAGACCGACGCCCTGCCCTCCTCGGTCGCCATCGCCAACGGCGACTTCGCCAAGGCGACCGGCACCGAGATCGATTTCCGCAAATTCAACTCCGGCGCCGAGATCTTCGCCGCCATCGCGTCGGGCGACGTTCAGGTCGGCTATGTCGGCTCCAGCCCCTTCGCCGCGGCGACCAGCCGCGGGCTGGACGTCAAGGCCTTCCACCTCGCCACCATCTCCGGCACCGACGAGGCGCTGGTGGTGCGCAACGGCTCCGGGATCGAGAAGCCGGCCGACCTGAAGGGCAAGAAGCTCGCCGCCGCCCCGGTCTCGACCGACCATTACCAGCTGCTGGCCGTGCTGAAGCAGGAGAAGCTGAGCGAGCGCGACGCCCAGGTCTTCGCCATCTCGCAGCCGGACATCGTCGCGGCGTGGAACCGCGGCGACCTCGACGGCGCCTTCGTCTGGGATCCGGCGCTGACCGAGCTGAAGAAGACCGGCACGGTCCTGCTGACCTCGCGGCAGGTCGCCGACCGTGGCGCCCCGACCTTCACCGCCTGGATCGCGACCGCCGCCTTCACCAAGGACAACCCGGCCTTCCTGAAGGGCTTCGCCGGGGTGGTCGAGACGTACAGCGCCTCCTTCCGCAACGACAAGGCGGCCTGGGGGCCGGACTCGGAGAATGCCAGGACGCTGGCCAAGCTGTTGGGCGGCACCCCGGCCGACCAGGCCTCGGCGCTGAACAACCTGTCGCTGGTCCCGGCCGAGCAGCAGGCGACCACCGCCTGGCTGGCCGGCGGCGAAGGCGGCGGTGCGGCCAAGATCCTCAAGGACACCGCCGAGTTCCTGAAGGAGCAGAAGAAGGTGACCACCGTGCTGCCGAGCTACGGCGGGTTCTTCACCGCCGAATACGTCAAGGGCCTGCGCTGATCGCTGCGGTCACCGGCCGGCAAGAGGGCGGACAAGGGGAAGCCATGCTCCAGGTTCACAACGCCAGCGTCTTCTTTCCCGCCCGCGACGGCCGGGTGGTCCACGCGCTCGACCGCGCCTCGCTCGACATAGGCGCCAACAGCATCGTCGTGGCGCTCGGCGCCTCGGGCTGCGGGAAATCGACCCTGCTCAACGCCATCGCCGGCTTCCTGCCGCTGTCCGACGGCTCGATCACCCTCGACGGCCGCCCGGTCGAGCGGCCCGGCGCCGACCGCGGCGTCGTCTTCCAGAAGGACACGCTGCTGCCCTGGAAGAGTGTCGCCGAGAATGTCGCGCTCGGCCTGAAATTCGCCGGCGTCCCGGCGCGCCGGCGGCGCGAGCGGGCGGAGGAGCTGCTGGGCTTGGTCGGGCTCGACGGTTTCGCCGATTCCACCCCGCACGAGCTGTCGGGCGGCATGCGCCAGCGCGTCGGCATCGCCCGCGCGTTGGCGACCGACCCGAAGATCCTGCTGATGGACGAGCCCTTCGGCGCGCTCGACAGCCTGACGCGCGAGCAGATGCAGGAGCTGTTGATCGACGTCTGGGCGCGCACCGGCAAGCGCATCTTCTTCATCACCCATTCCATCGAGGAGGCGCTGTTCCTCGGCACCACCGTGGTGGTGATGTCGCCGCGCCCCGGGCGCATCGTCGCCCGCTTCGAGCTGGACTTCGTCCGCCAGTTCGCCGCCGAGCGCGACGTGCGGGCGATTCTGTCGTCACCGCGCTTCGCCGAGCTGTACGACGAGATCCGCGACATCGTCCACCGGCCCCATCACGCGGGCCCACACAATGAGGGACGGCTGCAATGACCGACCTGACCCGCCGCGACGAGTCGGCGATCGCCCCGCCGGCGACGCCGAAGCTGGTCCGTCTGCACCCCTTCGGCCTCGACGGCGCCCGCACCGCCCCGATCAGCCTCGCCACCGCGCTCGTGCTGATCGGGGCGTGGTTCCTGGTGGCGGAGTACCGGCTGGTGCCGCCGCTGTTCCTGCCCGGCCCGCAGGAGGTGCTGACCCAGTTCCTCGCCATCGCCGAGGAGGGCTACGCCGGCGCCACCCTGTGGGAGCATGTCTCGGCCAGCCTGTTCCGCATCTTCACCGCCGCTTTCGTCGCCGCGTCGCTCGGCATCCCGCTCGGGCTGGCGATGGGGCTGAACCGCTGGGCCAAGGGCGTCTTCGACACGCCGATCGAGTTCTACTGGCCGCTGCCGCCGCTGGCCTACCTGCCGCTGATGATCATCTGGCTCGGCATCGGCGAGGTCTCGAAGATCGTGCTGCTGACGCTGGCGATGTTCGCGCCGGTCTGCCTGTCGGCCCAGGCCGGGGTGCGGGCGCTGCCGGTCGAGCGGGTCAACGCCGCTTTGTCGCTCGGCGCCACCCGCTGGCAGATCTTCCGCGAGATCGTGCTGCCCAGCGCCCTGCCGGAGATCCTGACCGGCCTGCGCATCGGCATCGGTGTCGGCTGGAGCACGCTGGTGGCGGCCGAGCTGATCGCGGCGACGCGCGGCATCGGCTTCATGATCATGTCGGCCTCGCATTTCCTGGCGACCGACGTGGTGTTCGTCGGCATCGGCGTCATCGCCGTGTGGGCCTTCGCCTTCTCCTACGGCATGCGCCTGCTGGAGGCGTGGCTGGTGCCCTGGAAAGGCAAATTGTGAGCCAAGGGCAAGTCGTGAGGTCTTTCCATCATCCCGGAGTGAGTCGAGCCGTGTCCGCGTCCCGTCCCCCCAACATCCTGTTCATCATGGCCGACCAGCTGGCGGCCCCCGCCCTGCCCTTTTACGGTCACCCGCTGGTCAGGACGCCCAACCTGTCGCGGCTGGCGGCGGAAGGCGTGGTGTTCGGGAACGCTTATTGCAGCTACCCGCTCTGCGCGCCCTCGCGCTTCTCGCTGCTGTCGGGTCGGCTGCCGTCGGCCATCGGCGCCTACGACAACGCCGCCGAGTTCGCCTCCTCGGTGCCGACCTTCGTGCATCACTTCCGCGCGGCGGGCTACCGCACCTGCCTGTCGGGCAAGATGCATTTCGTCGGCGCCGACCAGCTCCACGGCTTCGAGGAGCGGCTGACCACCGACATCTACCCGGCCGATTTCGGCTGGACGCCGGACTGGGCGAACGGCGCGCTGACCTACGACTGGTCGCACCACATGGCCAGCGTCATCGAGGCCGGCCCCTGCCACCGCAGCCTGCAGATCGACTTCGATGAGGAGACCGCCCACCAGGCGGTGCAGAAGATCTACGACTACGGGCGGACGGGCGCCGGGCAGGGCGACGAGGTGCCCTTTTTCCTGACGGTGTCCTTCACCCACCCGCACGACCCGTTCAACTGCCTGCCGGAGCATTGGGACCTCTACGACCACGAGTCCATCGACGCGCCGTCGGTCCCGGCGATCCCGCTGGCCGAGCAGGATCCGCACAGCCGCCGCCTGCATGTGATGGACAGCATCCATCGCTACGACCTGACGCCGGAGCGGATGCGCACGGCGCGCCACGCCTATTATGGCTCGGTCAGCTACGTCGATGAGCTGGTCGGACGGCTGCTGACCGCGCTGACGCGGGCCGGGCTGGCCGACGACACCATCGTCGTCTTCACCGGCGACCATGGCGAGATGCTGGGCGAGCGCGGCATGTGGTACAAGATGACCTTCTTCGAATGGTCGTCGCGCGTGCCGCTGCTGATCCACGCACCGGGGCGCTGGAAACCGGGCCGGGTGTCCGATCCGGTGTCGCACGTCGATCTGTTCCCGACCTTCCTCGACCTGATCGGCGGGCGGGCGCCGCCGCCCGTCGACCCGCTCGACGGCACCAGCCTGCTGCCGCTGCTGGAGGGCCGGGAGCGCGAGGGCGACGGAGCCGTATACGCGGAGTATCTCGGCGAGGGCGTCCTCGCCCCGGCCTTCATGGTGCGGCGCGGCCCTTACAAGTACATCGCCTGCGAGGGCGACCCGCCGCAGCTCTTCGACCTGGAGAGCGACCCGCGGGAGCTGGTCAACCGCTCCGGCGACCCGCTGCTGGCCGAGGTCGAGGCGTCGCTGGCCGCCGCCGTGGCGCGGCGCTGGGACGCGGCGGCGTTGAAGCAGGCGGTGATCGAGAGCCAGAACCGCCGCCTGTTCGCCCACCGCATCCTGCTGACGGGCCGCCACACGCCGTGGGATTTCCAGCCGCACCGCGAGGCGGCAACCTCCTACGTGCGGAACTTCGGCATCGCCGAAGACACGCTGAAGGCCGTCGCACGGTTGCCGGCGGTGGAGCCGGTGCCGCCGGACTTTCCGGACCTCCCATAGCCGTTGACTTGGCCCTCTCCCTCCTTGGGGAGAGGGTTGATGATGCCGAGACAGCAGCTGCGGAAACGGCCCTCACACCGGACGGTCGCCCAGCACGGTGGCGCGGTGCATCAGGCGGCTGTGCGGCAGATAGTCGTTCACCGCGTAATGCTGGGTCGAGCGGTTGTCCCACAGCGCCAGATCGTCCGGCTTCCAGTTCCAGCGCACGGTGAATTCCGGCCGGGTGACATGCTCGAACAGGATGCGCAGGATGCCGTCGCTCTCCTTCGGGCTCAGCCCGAGGATGTGGGCGGTGAAGTTCTCGTTGACGAACAGGGCCTTGCGGCCGTTCACCGGGTGAGTGCGGACCACCGGATGGACACGCACCGGATTCTTGGCCCGCGCCTCGAGCCAGCGTTCGTACACGCCCGGCGCGTTGTGGCGCCATTCGGGGAAGGAGCGGGTGAAGTCGTGCACCGCCTTCAGCGGCTCCAGCAACCGGCGCAGCGGTTCCGACAGAGCCTCGTAGGCGGCGAAGGCGCTGCTCCACAGCGTGTCGCCGCCCGACGGTGGGACCTTCTTGGCCGACAGTGCGACGATGGCCGGCGGCGCCTCGACGAAGGTCACGTCGGTGTGCCAGACGTCGTTGTCGGTCGGGTTGTGCGGCCCGGTGTCGAGCACCATGATTTCCGGGAAATCCGGGACGTTCGGGTAGACTGGGTGGACGTGCAGCGGCCCGAAGCTGGCGGCAAAGGCGCGCTGCTGCGCCGGGGTCAGCGGCTGCTTCTCGAAGAACAGCACCTGATGATGGACCAGCAGCGCCTCCAGTTCTGCGGCGGCCGACGCCGACAGCGGGCTGTAAAGAGAACCATGGTCTGACGTAGTTGGACGGTGGGATCCGATGGGATTTACGGGGATCCGATGGGATGCGAAGGCGTTGGAAATTCTAGGTTTCCCGTCTGAAGCGTCCCCTTACCGTCAAACCAAGTTTCGTTTGCTGATTCGCGGCTTGGTCTGACGTCGCCGGAACTGGTAGAGCAAGGCAAATCAAGCCTTTGGCGGTTCCAGATCGCGTGCTCATAGGTAGAACTGGGAACTGCGCTTCCCAGTTCGCCTAAGTGGTTTTCAGTTTCATCAACGCATTGTTTTAGAACATAATTCAAGCCTCTATGGCGCTTGATCTTCGACGTGGAACTGGAAACTGTTTCCAGTTCAAGGGAACAACTTAAACGAGATAATTCTGTGAAGTTCCAGGGAAGATTCCTTGCTGAAATCCTTGAGCAACTCGGACATCAGTGTCCGAGTTGCTCTTGTGTATTAGAAATTCCATAATTTCTTGATTTTCATAGGAATTTTAGTTTCTGTGTCCGGTAGGCTGCGCGCGAACTTGGACATTGTCCAAGTCTCCTACATCTGTAATCCCGCCAAATGGCAACTAAAAAGGCATATTCGAGGTTGGACGTCACTCGTCTTTCTTGCAAATTTCGCCGGTTGCCTTCACAGCGTACCCAGCTTTCTGGGCTGCAAGTCCAAGCTGAAGGAGGCGTCGGATCGCCTCTGCCTCAGTGTTCATGCGCTGATCAAAGCGATAGTCGCTAATGCCATCCCACAGCTCACGTGGGATGGAAACGATCTTTCGCACGGTGGTTTCAGGATTAATCGCCATGAGCGCACCATAGCACACCGTTAGGAGTGGTCAAGGTGCATCACTCTATGCATTGACAACGCCCCATGGTGCTGTAAGTGTATCACCTATCAATGGTGCATCACCTCAGGGGCCGCCATGACAAATCCTGACGAACCACCTCCTGTCGCTCTCGCTTCAGACCCCATAGCCAACAAGCGTGTAGGCCGTATCGTGCGCCTCGCGCCCGTGTGCATGCTTCGATGCGGAGTGACGCCCATCCATGTCTTCAACGTGGATGGCGTGTCCTACCTCCTTGCCAACGATGTGATGCGAGCCACAGGAAATCACACAGCCCGCGCTTCGGTAGAGCACGCCGTATCCACGTTCCCAGAACTGCGGCTTGAGGGTGCTTCCATCCTCCGTCCGGTCAAGGGGGTGAATGGGAAAACCAATCGCCTTCTCACTGTCGAGGCCGCTGTAGCGTTGGTCGCTCGAAGTCGGTCCCGGCATGCCATCGACGTGCAGCGATGGTTGCTCGGCACCTTTGGCGGCAGCGGCTGGGACACAGCGTCGCCCGCCGCTACAGGCATGGAACCGGCGGCACCCATGGTGCTCGCATCCGATCTCGTGCGGCTGGAACTGACTGTCACCATCACGAAAGCCCGCCGCATCTTAGCAATCGCAGCGAAGTAAATTTCCAATCCACTACCGGAAAGGTGGTGGCGGGGCTCTATGGCCTGGAAACCGTGCCCCGCCACCGTGCCACCGGGCGAACCCATAGGAGGCTCGATATCATGGCCCAAGAACGGCATTCCGACAACATCAACCACTTCGCTCCGGCCTATCCCGGAGCAATCTACTCTGCTGATGAAGCTACTGAAATCCGGTCCATCTTCCAGAATGTGGAAAAGGCGCTGCCTCGCCGCGTGCTTGATTACGTGGCAGGCAACGTCGAACCGAATTTGACGGGGGATATCGTACGTATAAAATTATCCATTGAGAAGATGAATGATATTTTCACGAATAATGTCGAATTGGATAAGGCGATTATTTTTCTTGATATGGCTTCGGAAAGCATAACGAGCATATCGGATCACACATCTGTTGCGGTGTGAATATCACCGGTTTGATACAAAACATCATCAACAGGACCCTGACGCCCCGCCATTTTGGTGGGGCGTTTTGCGTTACAGCCAGCGGGTAGGCGGGTAGCGCAAAACAGTTCTCAGTTGGTAGGGGGTCTAGAGGCAAATACCCCCTGAACTCGCCTCCTGATAAAGATTGAGTGGGAAAGGCAAACTGGTGGCATCAACCACCAAGCGCATTCCCATGACCTCGCTGACCGAAACCGTCGTCTGCTCCGCGTTGACCATGGTCTTGCCGACTGATGGAAAGGCACCGGAGTGGGTTCAACTGCTGCCCGCTGGCAGCGTCCAGCCCAACGACGGTCGCCCCGGCTGGTCGCTGAAAGATGCCGGTGCCGTCATCGTCGCGTCGATGACAGCCGCGCCGCGCGGCTTGCTCGCCATCGACTATGACCATGCCGCCGATATCGCGGTGCCGAAGGGTGGCACGGCGCCCGCCGCTGGCTGGATTACCGGCCTGGAAGGCCGGAATGATGGCATCTGGGCCAAGGTCGATTGGACCGTTCCGGGCGCCCGCGCCATCGCGTCCAAGGAATACCGTTTCCTGTCGCCGTCCTTCCTGCACACGCCGGACCGCGTCATCACCCGCATCATCGGCGCCGGGCTGACCAATCGGCCCGCCCTGACCATGCTTCCCGCTCTTGCATCGTCCCAAGGAGACACGATGAACCCCACGCTCTTGGCGGTCCTGGAGGCGCTGGGCTTGCCCGGTGACGCCGACCAAACCACCGTCCTTGCCACCATCACGAAGCTGAAGGGAGGGACCAGCACAGCGACTGCGGCGGCGATCCCCGATCCGGCCCTCTATGTGCCCCGGACGCTCTATGACCAAGCGTCCGTGGCCCTGGCGTCGATGCGCTCCAACCTGTCCGATGAACAGGCTGTTGCGAAGGTCGATGCGGCCATCTGCGCGGGGAAGATGACCCCGGCGCAACGGGATTGGGGTTTGGCCCTGTGTCGGCAGAACCCGAACAGCTTCGACACCTTCACGAACGTCGCCCCGGCGGTCTTCGCCAATCTGTCCCGCGACCTAGTGCCGGGTTTCACCCCGGTCGAGCATGCCGCGTCCGGGCGCCTGACGGCGGATCAACTCGCGCTGTGCACGAGCATGAACCTCGATCCCGCCGAATTCGCCAAGAACCTGTAAGGGGCTTCCATGCTCATCACCGCGCCCAACCTGAACAACCTGTTCACCGGCTTCAAGACCAGCTTCAACAAGGGCTTCCAGGGCGCTCCCAGCACCTATCAGAAGATCGCCATGGAGGTGCCGAGCCAAACCGGCGAGGAGAAATACGCGTGGCTTGGCAGCCTTCCCGCCCTGCGGGAATGGGTGGGGCCGCGTATCGTCCATAACCTTGAGGTTCACGGTTACGCGATTGAGAACCGCCCCTTCGAGGTGACCATCAGCGTTTCGCAAGACCATATCGAAGACGACAAGGCGGGCGTGTTCACCCCGCTGTTCGAGAACATGGGTTACGAAAGCCGTCGTCACCCGGATTCTCTGGTGTATGAACTGCTCGCCTCCGGCTTTGCCGACCACTGCTATGACGGAAAGCCGTTCTTCGCCGAAGACCATCCAATCCACACGTCCGAGAGCGTGACCGTTCCGCACAGCAACATGCAGGATGGCGACGGACCGGCGTGGTTCCTGATCGATGGTTCCCGACCGATCAAGCCCCTGGTGTTCCAAAAACGCGGTCGCGTCCCGGTGAGTGGTGTCCGAACGTGAGGCTGGCCCGCCGGAGCGCTCCCCCCTAGCTGGCGCAGGCGGGCCAGCCGTTCGGAAGCAGGCGGTCACCGTGTGTCTTCGGTAAGTTGAGGTTGCTTGACGACCATCAACTGTGACGGAGACCACGATGACCGAGGACAGGATCGCTCTTCAGGACCTGATTGGGAAGAGCGCCGACGCTGACTTCCTGCGCGAGATGGTCGGTTTCGCCGCCCAGCGGCTGATGGAACTGGAGGTCGAAACCTTGTGCGGCGCCGGTTACGGCGAGCGCACGGACGAGCGGCAGACCAAGCGCAACGGGTATCGCGAGCGGAGCTGGGAAACCCGCGCCGGGGCCATCGACCTTCGGATCCCCAAGCTTCGGCGCGGCTCCTACTTCCCGGCCTTCCTGGAGCCACGGCGCACGGCGGAGAAGGTGCTGGTCGCGGTGATCCAGGAGGCCTACGTGCAGGGCATCTCGACGCGCAACGTCGATGACTTGGTCAAGGCGATGGGCATGACCGGCATCTCGAAGAGCCAGGTCAGCCGCCTGTGCCAGGACATCGACGAGCGCGTCCAGGCGTTTTTGAACCGGCCGCTGGAGGGTGACTGGCCCTTTGTGTGGCTGGACGCCACCTATGTCAAAGTGCGCCAGGACGGCCGCATCGTCTCGGTTGCCGCCATACTCGCCATCGGCGTCACCACCGATGGCCGGCGCGAGGTGCTGGGGCTCGGTCTCGGGCTGTCGGAAGCCGAAATCTTCTGGAGCGAGTTCCTGCGCTCCTTGACGCGCCGGGGGCTGCGCGGAGTGAAACTGGTGATCGCCGATGCTCATCTCGGGCTGAAGGCCGCCGCTTCCAAGGTGCTGGGCGCGACACTCCAACGGTGTCGTGTTCATTGCATGAGGAACCTCCTGGCCTGCGTCGGCAAGGCGCACCAGACGATGGTCGCCGCCACCATCCGCACCGCCTTTGCCCAGGAGACCGCCCAGGCCGCCCACGAGCAGTGGCGACACGTCGCCGACAGCCTGCGGCCGCGCTTCTCCAAACTGGCCGCCTTGATGGACGAGGCCGAGTTCGACGTGCTGGCCTACATGGCCTATCCCAAGGACCTGCGCACCAAGCTGCACTCCACCAACCCCTTGGAACGCCTGAACGGCGAGATCAAGCGGCGCACCAATGTCGTCGGCATCTTCCCATGCGAAGCCGCCGTCACCCGACTGGTCGGCGCCCTGCTGCTGGAGCAACACGACGAGTGGGCTGTATGCCGACGCTACATGACCATGGAAAGCTTGGCCGTGCTGTGCAACCCTGCGGGCGACCCGCTTGTCATCTCAGCGGAGTAAACCGGCAGCCTCAGCGCGCCGAGGAACACGAAGCCTCCTCAGACACCACACCCCGGGGCACGATCAAAAACGCCGCGATTACGAGTTCCAGCGGCAGGACGCCCCCACCGATGGCAACGTGTTCAACAACCGCGAGTTCATCTACGGCGTCTGGGCGCGTGTGAACGCCGGGTTCGGCCTGTGGCAACTCGCCTACGGCAGCAAGGCCCCGCTGACGGTCGAGAACTACGAGGCCGCGCGCGCGGCCATGACGTCGGTGCGTGGCGATAACGGACGCAAGATGGGCGTCTCTCCGACGATCCTGGTCGTTCCCGACGAATTGGACGGCGCGGGCCGTCGCGTCGTCAACAACACCACGCGCGTGGTGACGGTGGGTGAACCGCCCGACGAACGGTCGGTGGCGATCGCCAACGAATGGGCCGGTTCCGCCGAATTGGTGGTGTCGTCCTATCTGTGAAGACGGTGCCAGTGCCGGAATGCACTGGCGCTTGTCACACCGCTCTGAGAAGGAAAAGAGTGATGGCGAAGGGCAAATTCAGGATTACCGATAACGGCATTCCTGTTGTGGGCTGGCCCGGTATTTTGGGTGATATTTCCAGACTTCTTGGGGATGGAGCCGCCGAAAGCTTCGCGAGAGCGTTCGGGGATGGCAAGCTCTACATCCCTAAAGTCAAAAAACTGAAGGATGGCCACCCTTTAGTCAAAACGCTTGGACGGGAAGCGGCCATCACCATTGCGGCGGCAATGGGCGGAAGGGAATACCCGATCCCCACGGCCCGTTGGTCGCTCTCGCATCATCGGGTGCGGGTCTTTCGCTCCAAAGGCTGGGGTGTGAAGGCGATTGCCAAGGCATTGGCGTTGCGGATCACCTCCGTCGAAAGACTGTGTCAAGGCATGGAAGAGCCTGTGGGCGCTCCCGAACCGGTCACCGTGCGTTGCTACACCTGTGACCAGCTTCATACGTTCAACCCGGCCGACATCAGAAAGCCCCAAACGTCCGAACTGGACCAAGCGCTTGATGCGAAGCCGTGCGCCGCCATCGGGTTGGATCGCGACGCCGATCCGATTACCGAACCGGCCGAAGCGGACCGAGAACGCCTTCTGGTTGATTCTGAGGGTGCGACACGCGCTGCCGTTCCAAATGAGGGCTGACTTCAAACCATCCTGCGCGTCACGTCAAACCAAACTTCGCGCTACAAGCTTGCGGGCAGCAGCCTTGCTGCTATCGCGCAGGAGCTTGGCTGCACGCGACAGGCTGGTGCACTCGCTTTGAGGATGGGGTCGGTCCGCTGGGAGCAAGCCATTGCGGCAAAGCTTCGTTTGCCGGTGCAGGCCCTGTTTCCTGATCGCTATGACGCCGCAGGAATGCGGCTTCGGCGCACCCGCCCCGTGCCTTCACGGGAGGCTGCGTAACGTCGCCGGTAAAGCTGGCCTACAGCCATGCTTGCCGACGCCCAGTTGAGAAGCAGCCCGGTCATCCGGACCAAAGCCAAGGACAGAGGCGCCGCTCCAGACCTGACTGCCACACACAAACCAGCCAAGGCGGGTGCCAAGAAACGTTCCGCATCAACGTCGAACAGAGCAGCCCGTAGTTTCATTACATCCTCCGAAATCATGCTTCCGGACGTTCTCAGAGCAACCGCCACAGGCACAACGGGAACAACGATGTCTAAATCCCCCTACAAGCAACGTCGCCCTGGCACTCTGAAGGCGGCTGTCGCGGATTTGATCGAACAATGCGGTGGATACCCGCGTGCTGCGATGGTCGCGCGGGTCAGTCGCTCGCAGCTCTTCCGTTACTCCAACGACAGCGAGGAGGACGTCAACTCGCACATGCCAGCCGATATCGTTGCCGCACTGGAAAGGTATTGCGGCTCTCCGGTTGTCACAGAATGGCTGGCAGTAGAAGCCAACTGCACACTTCTTCCCATCGCAATTGATCCGGAAGCCGAAGCGATCCCGAAAAATGTTGGTCAGATCGCCCAACATGCCTCAAGCCTGTTTGCTGAATTTGCCACCGCCTTTGGTGATGGCCGCATCGACGAACTTGAAGCCGGCCGCATGCTTGAAGCCGGTGACGCAATGCTCCGTGAATACATGAACCTGCGGCCGGCGCTGACCGGTCGCACACGGGCTTGATGTGTCATGGCGACGGAATGGCGCTCTCCCACTAAATGGGCAGCCTTGGGCCTCCCAGGGATCCCTGGATCGAAGCAAGGTTTTCTGAAGCGGGCGCAGGCTGAAGGCTGGGGGCCTACCCGTCCTCGGAGAGGACGCGGCGGCGGCCTTGAATACCACGTTTCATCTTTGCCGGAAGAAGCACGGCTGGCGCTGGGCCGGCAGGCGGCATCCGATGCGGTGGTGACTGCCGTTCCGGCCTTGCCCGCCGTCGCCAAGGCTCCTGTGTCCGCTCTGCCCAGTACGCTCGAAGCGCAGCTGCGGCAGGACTACAAATTGGCGATCCTGCTCGCCTTCGACCGGTTCAAGGAAGCCAGCGGCGACGCCCTGACGCCCGCCCGCCACAAGTTCGTCGGGTTCTACAACGCCCGGCAGATCGACGTGCCGGATTGGGTCCGCGCCGCCAGCCCGACCATCAGCATGTCGACGCTGGAACGCTGGGCGAAGGCCCGTGCGACGGGCGACGCAGCGGGCCTTGCCGGTCGCTATGGCAACCGCAAGGGCACGGGCGTGCTCGACAGCGCGGTCATGGACGTCAAGAGCTACATGGTCGCCGTGCTGGTGGAGAACCCGAACCTGTCGATGCAGGCCGTTCGCCGGCTCCTCGTGCAGCGCTTCGGCGAGGATCTGGAACTGTTCGACGGCACGAGCCGTCCGATGCCCAGTGAGCGGCGCTTGGGCGTTTTGTGGCAGGACTGGAAGGCCAAGAACCGCCAGCTTCATCTAGCGCTCACCAATCCCGACGAATGGAAGAACCGCCACCGCGCGGCGGTCGGCTCCTACAGCGAGGGCATCGAGCGCCCGAACCAGCTCTGGGAGATCGACGCCAGCCCGGCCGACGTCATGCTCACGGACGGGCGTCATTCCATCTATGTCGTGGTGGACGTCTACACGCGCCGGATCATGGTGCTGGTGACGAAGGTGCCGCGCACCTCGGCCGTCCTGCTGCTGATCCGCCGCGCCGTCCTGGCCTGGGGCATGCCCGAGGCGATCAAGACGGACAACGGATCCGACTTCGTTTCCCGCGAGGCAGAGCGCGCCTACTTCGTGCTCGGCGCCGCCCATCCGACCTGCACCCCCTACAGCCCCGAGCAGAAGCCGCACGTCGAGCGCGCCATCGGCACGGTGCAGCACAGCTTCATGCCGCTCTTGCCCGGCTATGTCGGCCACAACGTCGCCGCCCGTCAGGCCATCCGCTCCCGCGAAACCTTCGCCGCCCGGATGGGCGAGGCCGACGCCGACGTCTTCCAGGCGCAGCTGACCGGTCTGGAGCTTCAGAACCTCTCCGATACCTGGGTCGAGAACGTCTACCAGCACCGGCCCCACGAAGGGCTGGGCGACCGCACCCCCGCCGCCCTGGCCGAGAGCTGCGCCGGCCGGGAAGCCCGGCTGGTCGATGAGCGCCAGCTCGACCTGCTGCTGATGCCGGCCCCGGACGGAGGCGACCGCGCGGTCGGAAAGAAGGGCATCCGGGTCGAAAACGCGGATTTCTGGGCGGTCGAGCTGATCCCCCACATCAACACCGGCGAGCGCTTCGACGTCCGCCTCGATCCGGAGGACATGGGCCGGGTGTGGGTCTACCGCTCCGAACCCTTCGAGTTCCTGTGCATCGCCGAGAACCCCGAGCGTGCCGGCCTGTCCCGCGCCGCCCTGGCGGCCGAGGCCCAGGCGCTGCAAAGGCAGTTCATCGTCGCCGGGAAGGCCGCCCTCCGCTCTGCCAAGAAGAAATTCACCGCGCATGAGCTGGCCGACGCGCTAATCGGCAAGCCGGCGGCCACCGTCACCGCGCTGCCCACCGCCGCGCCGCCGCCGGTCGCTGCTCTTCCTCCGCCCGTCCAACCCTCGGCCGGCGTGATCGCCGCCCAGCGCGCGGTCACAGCCGCCACCCCGACCGTTTCCCGGCCGCGCGACGATGCCGAACAGGCCCGCACCGCCGACATCGCCCGCCGCATCGCCGCCCCCGCCACCCCGGCCGAGAAGCCGGAGGATCGCTGGTGGCGCCGCGCCCAGGACATCGAGGCGCGGATCGCCGCCGACGCCGAGGTCAGCGAGGAGGATCTCGACTGGCTGCACACCATCGAGACCGCCGCTTGGTATCGCGCCCGCAAGAACGACGCCGCCCGTAAGGCGGCCTTCGCCCGCGCCGTCGAGTGACGGCGGGCGCCCAAAAGAAAAGCGAGAAGATCATGTCGAAATCCACTCCGTCTCGCCGGTCCACGTCCTTCGCCCCCCTTCGGAACCTGACCCTGCTGGAAGAGCTGGTCATCAAGCTGAAGGGCCGCAGCCCCGACGTGCCCGGCCTCGGCGTCTTCCACGGCCGGAGCGGCGATGGGAAATCGCGCGCCGCCGCCTGGGTCGGTGCGTCCGACCACATGGCTTACTACGTCGAGGCCAACGATTTCTGGACGCCGCGCGCCATGCTGCGGGCGGTGGTCGATGCTATGGGGCTGGCGCCGTTGCCCCATGCCACCAACAACGAACTGGCGGCGAAGATCGCTGAGGAGCTGGAGACCAGCCGCCGCCCGCTCATCATCGACGAGGCCGATCACCTCGCCAAGAAGGACATGATCGACAAGGTCCGCGCGCTGCACGACATGGCGGCGCCGGGCACGGCGTCCATCGTCCTGATCGGCGAGGAGGGCTTGCCGCAGAAGCTGCAACGGTACGAACGGTTCCACCGCCGCGTGCTGGATTTCGTGGCCGCCGAGCCCTGCGACCTCGACGACGCCCGCCAGCTGGCGGGGCTGTACTGCCCGCGCGTCGACGTGGCCGACGATCTGTTGGTGCAGTTGCTGGAGCAGACCTACCGCTCGACCGGCAGGGTCGCGGTCAATCTGGTCGCCATCTCAGCCTTCGCGGCTGGCGAGGGCCTGCGGCGCATCGATCGGGATGCCTACGCCGGCCAGCGGATCAACACCGGCGCCGCGCCCGCCGTGCGGAGGTTCTGATGGTGGGCGTCTCCGAAGAGCGCCGCGACCCGCCCCGGCGTTACGCCGAAACTCGGGAATGCTGGGCCACAATCCGGCGGCTGAAAACCTTCCGGCTTCGCGATCTGGTCGGGCCTAGCGTGTCCCGCAGTCTTGCCAGCAACTTCGTCCGCAAAGCTCTCGCTGCGGGCATTTTGAAGGTTCAGGACGGGCACACTGCCAGCACGCACCGTGTCTATGAGTTGGTTCGGGATGTTGGTCGGCGGTTTCCCCGTTTCGACGCGTCCGGTCGGCTCACGACGCGGCCGGAAGCCTCGGAACGCATGTGGGCTGCCATCAAACCGCTACGCGGTGGGTTCCAGATCGACGAGCTGTCCCACCTCGCGCGCGCATCCCTCGCCAACACGCGCCAGTACGTCAGCCTTCTGCACACGCACGGCTATTTGGATGTGATGGTCCCTCACGCCACCGGTGCGTCCGGCCACCGTGCCCGCTATCGGCTGAAGTCGTCCATGAACACGGGGCCGGACGCACCCATGCGCCTGCGTGATGGATCGCTCTGGGATCCGAACCGCGAGGCCATGGCCGAAGAGGTGCCGGCATGACCGCGCTTTCCTCCAAGGCCTCAGCCGCCTGGGGCGGCAACCCGCCCGCCTTCGTGGCGGCGCTCGCCCAGCTCGCCGACGCCCAGGGCCTCGCCCAGGCCGGCGCGCTGATCGGCTACGGCAAGACCGCCGTCTCGCTGGTCATCGCCAACCGCTACGGCGCCGGCCTCGACCGGATCGAGGCGGCGGTCACCGCCCGCCTCGCCGTCGCCCCCGAACCCTGCCCGATCCTCGGCCCGATCGACGCCGCGCGCTGCGCCCGCGAGCAGGCCACTGCCACCCGTACCCGCTCCCTTCTCGGCGGCCTGCTGCGCAACGCCTGCCGATCCTGCCCCCGGAGGTCCCCGTCATGAATCACCCCGGCACCGCCGTGGCGTCCAAGATGGACGCCCTGGCCGCCCAGCTCGACCGGCTGGCTGAAACCCCCAGCCAGCAGGCGCCCGCCCAGACCAACGTTCTGGCCGACCGCCTCATCATCCTGGCCGACGATGCCAAGCAGGTGGATTTCCGGATCGGCGTTCGGCTCGCCCAGCAGGCCGAGCCGGTGCGCGGCCGGGCCGTCGCTCGCTGCTATACCCCCTACAGCGCTGACGAGCTGTTCAGGCTCGCCATCCTCCTGCGCGCCCTAGCTGCGGCTCTCCGGACGGCGCCGACGTCCCGGCCCGCGCCGGCCGGCCAGTTCGGCGGGGGGGATGCGGCATGAGCGTCCGCCAGTACACGGAGGCCAACCTCCTGCGCATGCTGCGCGCCTACGCCGACGCCGAGGCGGCCGGCGAAACCCTGTCCGCCATCGCGCTTGCCGCGCGCCTCGGCTTGGCCGACAGCACCGGCCCCAACCTGCGCCGCGCCCTGCTCGGCCGGAGCTGGTTGGAGATCATCGAACCGCCGCGCGGCAGCTGGCCCGGTCGCGTGCGGGTTACGCCGGACGGGCAGACCACGCTGAAGACGGGCGTGGTCCCGCCGCTGGCCCAGCCCGTGCCCCACAGCCGCGCAAAAGCCCTGCGCGCCCTGCGGCTGGTCGCCGACGCCGAAGCCGCCGGATCGACGATCAACGGTCACGACCTCGGCACTGCGCTGGGCCACTCCGAGTTGCACGGCGTGGAGATCCGCGCCGACCTGATCAAGCGCGGCTGGGTCGTGGTGGTGGGCTGGATCGGCAACACCAGCATCCTGCGGCTGACGGCGCTGGGGCGCGATGCCCTGGTCGACGCACCGCCCCCGCAGCAGGACCAGCGGCATACCCTGCGCCAGCGGCGTTGCCTGTGCTGCGGCGAGGATTTCGCCAGCGAGGGACCGGGCAACCGCGTGTGCCGCAGCTGCAAGGACACCGTGGATTACCAGTCCAGTCAGATGACCTCCCATGTCGTGCGGCTCCGGTGATGACCGCGCTCCGTCCTGGCGCCCTGGTCGAGATCGAGATCCCCGCAGCCGAGGGCCGCCGCGTCGTCATGCGACGGATCTCGACGCTCCGGTGCCGGGCGGGCGGGGATTACGCCTGCTTGCTGACCGATCCGGCGGACGGTGGACTGGCGGCGGCAATCCTTGCGCAGACCGACACCGGCCGGTGGCTGTGCGCCGCCCCACCGATCCCGATGCACCCCCCGCCGCCGGACACCCGCCGGGGCCGGCCCTGACCGACACGAACCTCCACCTTCTGCACCCAAGGCAAAGACTTCATGGCTACCATCCTCACCTTCAGCGAAGCCGACGCGCTGATCGTCAATCCCTTCGACGGCGACTTCGGCGACCTCGGTACGCGCCGAGTGTCCGACACCATCATCACGGTGGCCGAGCCGCCCCGCTGTCACACCTGCGGCGGCACGCTGACCCCCGGCACCCGCTGCCGGCATCTGGTCGAACAGGCCGGATCCGAAGAGGACGGCGACGAACCCGGCGCCATCAAGCGGACGGAATACCGGTTCTGCCAGCACTGCTGCTCGGCCATGGCGCGCGACGCCAAGGACGGCGGCGACCGCCTCGGCAGCCGGATCACCCGCATGGTCCAGAACCGGGAGCGGTCCAATGGCTGATCGCCCGACTTTCGACGAAGCGGTCACCCACTGGCTGCGTTTGCGGATCGGGGAAGGCATGGGCCGGAGCGGTGAAGCCGCCCTGGTCGCCGTCACCCTGCGCATGCGGGTCGGCCTGCTGCTGACCGTGCCCGCCATCGAGACCCTGGAAGCCGCCATCACCGCCCGCTGGGGGGTGAACCTGGTGGTTTCCGCCGGAAACACCGTCGCCGACGTGGCTGCCGCCATCGTCGCCAGTTGCCAGAGGACTGCCGCCTGATGTCCAACCTGATCCGCACAATCCACGAGCAGGGATTGAATCATCCCGGCGTCCGTCCCGAGGTCACCGCAGCGACCGGCGGGCTGGCGCTGGTCGAGGCGCGGTATGGTCTGAACCGGACCATGGAAGCGCTGTTGTCCACCTATATGACTGTGTCCTGCACCCTGGCCGCGACGTACGACCTGTCGGCGCTTGATGCCGGCATCATCAGTTTGGAGGCGGCGGTCCGGCAGATGCGCGAGGCCAAGGCCGCCATGGCCGCCGGCACCGCGCCCGAGGGGGCGGTGGTCAAGCTGGGGGCGCGTTCCACTGTTCATCCGGAGGGTCGGGCATGAGCAGTCCTTGCCCCGTTCCCAGCTGCGCCGGTTCCCAGAAGACCGGCAAGCTGATGTGCCTCTCGCACTGGCGGCTGGTGTCCGACGCCACGCAGAAGGAGGTGTATCGGACGTGGCGGGCCTTTGATCGCACTCGACGTGCTGTAGGCGACGCCACCTGGGAGGCTCTGCGCGCTTATCGCACTGCCCGCGACAAGGCCATCGCCGAGGCAGCGTGCGAGCAGCGGCTCCATGACGGTAATGGGGAGGGCTGACGGCATGGCGGCCTATCCCCTTCACCTTCAGGTTGCCGCCGTTGAGGCGGCGGCCAAGGCCGATCCGAGCAACGGCGCCCTGATCACGGCAGCAGCCACCTTGCGTGAGGTCGCCGTCGCCTGCGCGCCCACCAAGCACACCTACAGCGACTGCCCGACCTGCCACAACAACTGGCAAGTCGATGCATGGCCGCACGACGATCGCCTGACCCGAGCCATGGAAGGGCTGATGCCATGACCGGCCTGTCCAAGCCCGCGATCTGGGAGCTGATCGACGCCTTGAGCAACGGCCCCCCGACGGAAGCCGGCTTCTACCTCTACGATCTGTCGGCCTGCCAGCGTGCGGACCATCACGACAACCTGCACACCCTGGCGGCGTCAATCGCCAAGGGGGTGCCGGCTGCCGCCCTGGCCCTGGCTCTCGTCTACGACCATCTGTCCCATGTCCGGCTCGACGAGGGCAACGCCGAACAGCAGACCGCCTTTGATCGGCGCCTCGACGAGCTGCGGGCGGAGGTCGGCGGCTGGGCGGCGATCCTCAAAGCCCGGACCTACCACGCCCGGCTGGCCGACTGGAAGGCCAAGCAGCCACGTTCGCCGAAGCTGGTGAAGACGCTCCGCCACCTCCGGCGCACGAGCGGGAGAGGGACATGAGTGCCCCTCCCGCTGCCCTGTCCATCACCGTCTTCGACGGCGTCGTTCCTGTTCTTCTGGTGGCTGGCCTGCCCGGTCACCCCGAGGAGGTGGCGTTCTTGGTCGACGGACCGCACGTCCGGACCCTCCGGCGGGTGCGCGGCATTCCCGCGCGCCTCCCCGAGCGTCCTTGGGCGTCCGGTCTGCCCGACCTTGCTGGCCTGCTGCGCGACGCTGCCGCCACAACCATCATGGGCGATCCGCCCGTGCAGCGGAGGGGCTGATGCCCGACGCCGCCGCCGTCAAGCTGGCGATCGCCGCCGGCGCCGCGCTCCACCGCTTGCGGCGGGGCAACGCGGTGGTCGGTGACTTCCGCGCCGAGCTGGAAGGGCTGCTCGCCGGCGTCGTCGCCATCGGCGCCGGCCGTCCCCAGTCCGTCCGGCTCGACACGGATCCGTACGCCCTGATCGACGCCCTGGTCGTGCTGTGCCGGTCGGCCGGCATGTCGGGACCCGACATGGCGGCCCGCTTCAACGACGCCATAGAGCGCTTCTCATGAAACAGCTCGACCTGTTCCGCAAGCCTCGCCGTCCAGCGGTGCCCAAGCCGCGCACCCTGCATGTGGTCGACGCCGGCCTCCCCGGTCCCGGCAAGCGGCACCCAAGGATACAGCTGGAGTGCGAGGTTTGCGGCCACGAGACCGGTTGGGTTGCCGGCCGCGCCGTTGCCATCGAACAGAAAGGCCGTGTCTGCCCCAAGTGCAAGGGTGACCCGGCCAACGTCAAACCATCCGCCGCCAAGGAGGCCGCGTCCGCGTCATGACCGGAAACGTCAAACCATCCGCCGAAGCCGCACGCTGTCGCGACCTCGCCGCCATCCACGCCATGCGGAAGGAACTGGCCTTATCGGAGGACTGCTACCGCGCCCGCGTCTCGCAGGTTTCCAGCGGCCGGACCGACAGCGCCGGCGCCCTCACCAGCCGGGAGCGCGCCACCCTCATCACCGCGCTGAAGGGACTGGGCGCCGGCCGGAAGCCGGGCCGGCCGGTGCGCCCGGCCCTGACGCAGCAGCAGCGCAAGGTGCGCGCCATGTGGCTGGCCCTGGCCGACAGCGGCGCCGTCACCGACCGCAGCGAAGCCGCCCTGGCCGCGTGGCTGAAGACCCGGATCGGCGTCGACGCCCTGCAATGGCTCCGGCCGGCCGACGCCAGCCGCGCCATCGAGCAGCTGAAGCGCTGGACCGAGCGCACCGGGGAGGCGACGCCATGACCACGCCCCGCTTACCGATCCGCAACCTGCCTGGCGTGCTGGCCGACGTGCAGCGCCTGTGCGGCGACGGTGTCGCTGTCCGCTTCGCGGCGGCCTTCGGCGACAGCAAGCTCTACATCCCGAAGGTGGCCCGCCTGCGCGACGATCACCCGCTGGTGCAGACGCTCGGCCGGCGGGCCGCGCGCCTGATCGCCTCCCGGCTCGGCGGGGAGGAATACCCCATCCCCACCGGCCGCTGGTCGATCAACCACCACAACGCCCGCCTGCTGCGTCTGGCCGGCTGGTCGTCGCGCCCGATCGCCCGCGCCCTGGCGCTGCGCGAGGGCACCGTCGATCGGCTGACCGACGATCTGGAACCGGCCTACCCGGCGCCGCAACCGGTGACGCTGCGGTGCCCCTGCTGTGGGCGCGTCTACAAGCTGACGCCACCGGCCGAGGAGGTCACCCCGGTCGCGGCGGCCGAGGCCGACGACGCCTTCCTTGCCCGCCAGCCGCCGCTGCTGCTGGCGGCTGTCACCACCGGCAAGCTGTCCGTGGCCGACCTGCGCCAGCTGGACGCCGCCACTCGGAAAGCGCCCTGACGCCATTGCGCGTTACGGGTGCGTCGTAACGCATAATTCGGTTGCTGCACCGGCTGCCCCGCCCTGATCGCCGACAGGTCGGCCGGTCACAACTCCAGGGGTAAACCCTTCGGGCGCGATGCTCGAAACTAGGGGGTATGGACAACCCCCCCGCGCCTTCCGGCCTCTCGGTCCGCCACCTCGCCCTGTTCGTCGTGCGGCCGACCCTCTCCGCCATCAGCGGCCCCGACGTCCCCGGCCTCGACAGTGAGGCCGCCGTCGAACTCCTTCTCGGCACCGCCGCCGTCGAGAGCGGCTTCCGTGCCCTCGACCAGATCACCGGCGCCGGTGATCGCCAGCTCGGCCCGGCCTATGGCCTGTACCAGATCGAGCCGGCCACTCTCGACGACCTCCACACCAATTTCCTCCGCTTCCGCCCGACGCTGGCCGCGCGCCTGTCCGGCCTCGCCGCCTCCTGGCCGTCACCGGCCGTGCAGCTGTGCACGAACCTCGCCTACGCCACGGCTGTGGCCCGGCTGATCTACTACCGCTCGCCCGTCCGCCTCGCCGCCCCCGGCGACATCGAGGGGCACGCCCGCGTCTGGAAGCAGGTCTACAACACGCCGAAGGGCAAGGGCCGGCCGGAAGAGTTCGTCGCCCGCTTCAATCGTCTCGTCGCGCCGCACCTGTAAGGATCCCGATCTTGCGCATCATCGGATGGACGCTCTGCGCCGTCGCCGCCCTGTTCGTTCTCGCCAACCGCGCCGCCCTGGCCGCCGACGTCTACAGCGTGGCGCTGCCGAAGGAGCTGTATTCGGCCCTTCTCGACTATGCCTTCCTCGGCATCAGCACCCTGCTGGCCTGGGCGATCAAGCGCGGCGCCGACCTGCTGCACGTCCGGCGGGAAAGCCTGCTGGTCGAGCGGCTGGAACAGGGCATGACCTACGCCCTGATGTACGCCCGTGAAAAAGCCCTGATGAAGGGCAGCCCGCTGACCGATTTCTCGACGCGGTCCGAACTGGTGGCGGTCGCGGCCGGCTACCTGCTGCCGAAGATGCCCGCCCTGCTGAAGGATCTGCGCATCGACGCCGAGGGGCTGAAGGAGCGCCTGACCGGCCGGCTCGATCTGGTCGCCCCGCTCGACCCGACCGCCCCCACGCCGCCGCTGGGCTGACGTGGACTTCGGCGACGAAGGCGAGGCGCGCAGCGCCCACGACACGGCGGTGGCGATCACCGCCGTCCGTGGCCGGCTGGCGCGGGCAGGAACCGCCACCTGCATCGAATGCGACGCGGCCATCCCACAGGGGCGCCGCGACGCCTACCGCGCCGCGACGCGGTGCGTGGACTGCGAAGAACGACTGGAACGGGAGCGTAAGCAATGGAAGCGGTGACGAAATGGGGTTGGGCGGCGGCGCTGGTGTTCAACACCGTGCTGGCCTGGATCGTCTGGTCGTTGCGCACGGGCTACGTCTCGCGCTCCGACCATGACGCGCTGGGCACCCGCGTCGCGTTGATCGAACGCGACCTCACGCACCTGCCCACCGCCGACGACTTCGCCAAGATGCGCGGCGAGTTCGCCACCCTCAAAGGCCAGAGCGAGGCGCAACAGCAGTTGCTCAACCGCATCGCGGCCAGCGTGACCCGGATCGAAGACTTCCTGCTGAAGGCCAAAGTGTGATGAGCTTCCAGGCCCACCTGACCGAAGACCTGCGCCTCTGTATCCTGCGCGTCCTGTCCGAGGCGCCGGGCAACCGGGGCAACGCCTCCATCATCCAGACCGCCGTCAACGCGCTGGGTCATCATGTCACCCGCGAGCAGGTGACGCAGCAGATTGCCTATCTCGCCAGTCTGGACGCCGTCGCCACCGAGCAGGTCGGCCCGGTGCTGGTGGCGACGCTGCGCACCAACGGCGAGAACCATCTGCGTCGTCTCGGCCCGCCGCTGCCCGGCGTCAAGCTGCCGTCGCTGGGCTGACCCATGGCCCCCCGTTCGACCCTCGACCGCCTGCCGAAGGAAATCCGTGAGGAGCTTGGCCGCCTGCGCGAGGATGGCTGGACGATCGACGAGCTGCTGTCCAAGCTCCAAGCCCTGCGCGCCGAGGGCCGCCACGACGTCGACGTCTCCCGGTCGGCGGTCGGCCGCTACGTGCAGGGGATGGACAAGATCGGCGAACGCCTGCGCCAGTCCCGCGCCATGGCCGAGGGCTTGGTGCGCCAGCTCGGCGACGAACCCGACACCAAGGTCGCCCGGCTCAACATCGAGCTGGGGCACGCGCTGATCATGAACCTGCTGACCGGCGCCGGCGAGGATGGCGAGGAAGGCGGCCCGGTCACCTTCGATCCCGAGCAGGTCATGTTCCTGACCTCCTCCATTCAGAAGCTCGCCAGTGCCCGCAAGACGGACGCCGAGCTGATCCTCCGTCTCCAGACCGAGGCGGACAAGCGCGCCATCGCCGCCATGGAGGCCACCGCCAAGCGCAAGGGGCTGTCGGCCGACACCATCGCCGACATCAAGAAGGACTTTCTCGGCATCCGGAAGGCGCCATGAAACCCCGCCCCGCCGCCGAGGATTTCGGACGCCTGCCCGCCGAGATCCCGTCTCTCGGCCACAACGGCGGTCCGCCCATGGACCTGCTTCTGGCCTACCAGAAGCATCTGCTGGAGACGACGGCGCTCTTCCCCGTCGTCGTCGTCGAGAAGAGCCGCCGCATCGGCTACACCTGGGCGATCGCCGCCGACGCCGTCCTGACCAGCGCGGCCGGGAAGGCCGCGAAGGGCATGGACACGCTCTACATCGGCTACAACCTCGACATGGCGCGGGAGTTCATCGACACCTGCGGCGCCTGGGCGCGGCTGTTCGACAAGGCGTGTTCGGCGATGTCGGAGGAGCTGTTCGACGACGGGTCCGACGACGGCATCAAGGCATTCCGCATCAGCTTCGCCAGCGGCTTCGAGATCGTCGCCCTGGCCTCGCGCCCGCGCTCCCTGCGCGGCCGGCAGGGCTATGTGATCATCGACGAAGCCGCCTTCCACGACGATCTGGACGAGCTGCTGAAGGCGGCGATGGCGCTGCTGATCTGGGGCGGCAAGGTCGCCGTCATCAGCACGCACAACGGCACCGCCCATCCCTTCAATCAGTTGATCGACGCTTGCCGGGCCGGCAAGAAGCCGTATCCCGTCCTGCGCGTCACCTTCGACGACGCCCTGAAGGACGGGCTGTTCCGGCGCATCTGCTTGGTCAAGGGCGACGACTGGAGCCAGGAGGCCGAGGACGCCTGGGCGGCTGGCATCTACGCCAGCTACGGCGACGCGGCCGACGAGGAACTGCGGGTCATCCCGAAAAACAAGGGTGGGACCTGGCTGCCGCGTGACCTGGTCGTGGCCCGCATGTCGGCCGAGATCCCGGTGTTGCGCTGGGAGTGCGAACCCGGCTTCGTCGACCTGCCGGACTATGCCCGCACCGCCGTCGCCCTGGCGTGGTGCGAGGAGCATCTGAAGCCGCTGCTCGACCGTCTCGACCCGACCCGTCAGTCGGTCTACGGCCACGATTACGCCCGGTTGCGCGACGCCTCGGTCGGCTGGCCGGCGCAGATCATGTCCGACCTGACCCTGCGCACCGCCTTCGTGTTCGAGTTGCGCAACGTCCCCGACGAAGAACAGAAGCTGATCGTCCGCTACGTGCTGGACCGGATGCCACGTCTGGTGAAGGCGGCGATCGACGCCGGCGGCAACGGCGCCAGCCTCGCCGAGCGCATGCGCCAGCTCTTCGGGCCGGACCGGGTCGAGGAGGTCAAGTTCTCGACCGAGTGGTACCGGGTCAACATGCCGCCCTTCAAGGCAGCGCTGGAAGGCGCCGCCATGCTGCTGGCGAAGGACGCCGACATCCTGGTCGACTTCGGCCAGTTCGAAATGCGCGACGGCGTCGCCCAGTTGAAGCGCCATCAGGCGCGTACCACCGGCACGGACGGTTACAAGCGCCACGGCGACGCCGGCATCGCCGCCGTCCTGGCGCATTACGCCAGCCGCTTGCCGGCGCAGAGCTACGGCTACGAGCCGGCCCGCAGCGCCGAGGCCAACCGCCGCCACGATATGCCCGACTTCACCGACGACGACGACCGGGGCCAAGGCTTCGGCGCCGGAGGATACTGACCCATGGCGACCATCCGCATCACGTCCCCGATCCTCGATCCCGTCACCGGCAAGCCGATCGTCCGCGAGGTGCTGGCGGAAGAGCTGTCCGCCCCGACCGTCACCGGCGTCCGCAGCGTCCTGGCTGAGCATCCGTCGCAAGGTCTGACGCCACGCCGTCTCGGCTCCATCCTGTTGGAGGCCGAGCAGGGCGACCCGTCCGCCTATCTGGCGCTTGCCGAGGAGATCGAGGAGAAGTTCATCCATTACCGGTCCGTTCTGGGAACCCGGCGCCTGTCCGTCTCCCAGCTCGACGTGACGGTGGAGGCGGCCAGCGACAAGCCCGAGGACATCGAGGCGGCCGACCTGATTCGTCTGGTGATCGCCGACGATGCTTTCGCCGACGTGCTCTACGACCTGCTCGACGGCATCGGCAAGGGCTTCTCGGTCGCCGAGATCGTCTGGGACATGAGCCGGCAGCCCTGGCTCCCGGCCGGCATCGTCTGGCGTGATCCGCGATGGTTCCAGTTCAACCGGACGGACGGCACCACCCTGCGCCTGCGCGAGCCGGGTTACGCTGAGGGCCGCGACCTCGACCCTTTCAAGTATATCGTCCATAAGCCCCGGACGAAATCCGGTGTCCCGATCCGGGGCGGCCTCGCCCGGCCGGCCTGCTGGGCGTGGCTGTTCACCAGCTTCGGCACCAAGGACTGGCTGTCCTTCGTGGAGACGTACGGGCAGCCGATCCGCGTCGGTCGCTACGGGCCGGGTGCGTCGAAGGAGGACATGGCGGCGCTGCTGCGCGCGGTGCGGAACATCGCGGCCGATGCCGCCGCCATCATCCCCCAGTCGATGAATTTGGAGTTCGTCGAGGCGAGCAAGGCCGCCGCCAACGCCGCCGTGTTCCAGGGCTTGGTGGAGTTCTTCGAGCGGCAGACGTCGAAGCTGGTGCTCGGTCAGACCGCCACCACCGACGCGATCGCCGGCGGGCACGCGGTCGGCCAGGAACACCGGCAGGTCCAGGAGGACATCGAGCGCGCCGACGCGCGCCAGCTGATGGTGACGCTGAAGCGCGATCTGGTCGTGCCGGCCGTGATCCTCAATCTGGGGCATCGCGACGCCTACCCGACGATCCGGATCGGCCGTCCCGACACCAAGGATCTGAAGCTCCAGCTCGACGCCCTGAAGGGGCTGGTGCCGCTGGGGCTGAAGGTGTCGGCCTCCGAGGTGCGCGACCGGTTCGGCTTTGCGGATCCCGATCCGAAAGACGAGTTGCTGGGCGCTCCGGCCCCGCCGTCTTCAGGGACGCCGCCGGAGCCACCGGCCGATCCGGCGCCAGCTGGTGACGCCCCCGCACTGGCCTCCCATGGCGCCCATAGTCCCGACGCGGTTGACGGCATGGTCGACGAGCTGCTGGCCGACTGGCGGCCTTTGGCCGCTCCCTTGGTGACCGCCGTGCTGGCGGCGGCCGAGGGCGCGACCAGCGCCGAGGATTTCGTCGCCCGCTTGGTCGACGTCGCCGGCGCCGATCACACCGGCGTGCTGTCCGACGCTCTTTCGCGCGGTCAGTTCATGGCACGGGTTGCGGCCAAGGCGGGGGCGGTAGGCAGTGATGCCGGCTGAGCCTGTCCAAGCTTTGAAATACCCTCAGCCGGGCGGCCGGCGGGGGTCGGGCTGCGTCAACAGCCCGAACCGCGAGGGAGCGCCTCGCACGACCGCAATAGGCCGTCTCACGGCCGTCCCGCTTCCCCAGCTGGGGGCGGGCACCATAGGCAATCCGACCCATGGAGGAAATCCGTTGTGGATCCTGCCGCCGGCTTTTGGCGCGCGGGACCGCAGAAATGCTCGAAATCAAGTGTCCGCGTTGCGGCACCATGAATCATGTGAGGGTCATGAACCCCCTACCCGAGCGCCCGAGAGCGCCCGACTCGATAGAGAGAGTTCGTGGACATTGCGATTGATCGTTTCGCCCCTATCACCCTTGGCGATGGAACGGCGGTGTTGTTTCGTGGCGACGTCCTGCATGTTCTTCCGACCTTGGAAGCCGGCTCCGTCGATCACGTCTTCACCGATCCACCCTACTCCAGCGGCGGCCAATCCCGTGGCGCTCGAATGGGCATCACGAGCCAGAAATACATCTTCGGTGACAAGAAGGCAGGCCGCTATCCCGACTTCCTGGGCGACAACCGAGACCAGCGCGGTTACGCCTACTGGTTCACGCTCTGGGCATCGTTCTGCTATGGGCTGCTCAAGCCGGGCGGGGTGTTTGCCACCTTCACCGACTGGCGTCAGGCACCCGCGACCAGCGACGCCATCCAGGCCGCCGGTTTGGTCTGGCGTGGCACGGTCGTGTGGGACAAGACGGAAGGGAGCCGGCCCGACAAGGGGCGGTTTCGGCATCAAGCCGAATACCTGTTGTGGGCCAGCCACGGACCGCACCGGCCCGGCCCTGACGCCCCCTGTCTTCCGGGTGTTTTCCGCCACCCCGTGCGGGCGGCGGACAAGCATCACATGGCCGGCAAGCCAACGGCGCTCATGGCCGACCTGTTACGGATCACCCAGCCCGGCGACGTCATTCTCGACCCCTTCATGGGGTCGGGCACCACCGGTGTCGCGGCCATCCAGTCCGGCCGCCGCTTCATCGGCATCGAACAGTCACCGGCCATCTTTGAAACCGCAGCGTCCCGCATCCGTACAGCCCTAGCCAAGTAGCAGCTCATGCCCGCTCCGTCTCTCACACCCCTGCCGCCTGAACAGGCGATCCGCTTCCTGGAAGCCAAGGGCCACCGGGTCGGCTTCGCGTGGCAGGACGTGTGGGAGGCGGAACACGCCGTCTCCTTCACCGTCGCCAAGATGATGCAGGTCGACCTGCTGGCCGACGTCCATGCCTCGCTGGTGACGGCGTTGAAGGAGGGGCAGAGCTTCGACCAGTGGCGCAAGGGACTGGAGCCGATGCTTCAGGCGCGCGGCTGGTGGGGACAGTCGGTCGAGACGGATCCGCTGACCGGAGAGGAGAAGGCGGTCCAGCTCGGCAGCCCGCGCCGGCTGCGCACCATCTTCGACACCAACGTCCGCATGGCGATGGCGGCCGGCCAGTGGGAGCGGATCGAACGGCTGGCGCCGGCCCGGCCGTACCTCCGCTACGTCGCCGTCAAGGATGACCGGACCCGGCCGGACCACCTGGCCTGGAACGGCACCATCCTGCCGGTCGGCCACGCTTGGTGGGACACCCACAGCCCGCCCTGCGGCTGGGGCTGCCGCTGCACGGTGCAGCAGCTCTCGGTCCGCGATCTGGAGCGGGCCGGCTGGACCGTGACGGCAAACCCGCCGCCGCTCGACCCGCGCCCGTGGCTCAACCGCCGCACCGGAGAGACGGTCGAGGTGCCGGCCGGCGTCGATCCCGGCTTCGCCTACCACAAGGGCAAGGCCGCCCGCACCGCGTCCAGCGCGCGCCAGCTGTTGGAGAAGATGGCAGAGCTGCCGCCCGAGCTGGCGGCCGAGGTGGCCGACCCGCCGACGCTGGCCCGGCAAATCCAACCGGAGTTCGCCCGGTGGGTCGATACCCTCGATCTGGCCCGTCCGCGTGGCGACATGCGGCCGGTCGGCACCCTGTCCCCGCCCATCGTCCGCTGGCTGGCGGACAACAAGCCCGAGCTGATGCCGGACAGCGGCGCCCTGATGGTGTCGGACAAGGGCCTGTCGCACCTGCTGCGCGACGCCAAGAAGGAGGCGCAACGCCTGCTCCCGGCCGACGTCAAGCGCCTGCCCACCATCCTGGCCGAGCCGGCCGCCGTCTATTTCGACCATCTGAACCCGGCGCTGCTCTATGTCTTCGACCCGCCGGGCCGCGACGGCAAGCTGGGCAAGATCGTGGTGCGGGTCAACTTCGCCACCAAGACGCCGAACCGCGCCTCGGTGCGTGGCAACTTCGTCGTCACCGGCGGACTGGTGGCGCCCGCCGACATCGAGCGCGACGCCCGCTATGTCCGGGTCGACGGGAAGGCGTGATCAAGGAGCCTGTGACCAAGGGGGCACGCCACTTTCCCCGTGAGGATCGACGGTTTCCCATCCACCCAACCGGACCGGCGGTTTCCCGGTTGTCATGATCACAGGCTCCTCTCTTACATAAGCGGACGCCCCCATCGCGTCCAGCCCGCCAAACGCCCGCCCATGCGTTTTGCCGTCTGCGACGCACGTCCGGGGCCGCCGCCCCCCGAACCGGTTTAAAAACCTGTTTAAACGGGCGGCGTGAGGCCATCCCGCCGGGCGAGGTGCCCCGTCTGGGCGCCGCCACCTCCAAAGTGCCGGAAAATCCCCCCGCAACTCGTCCCGGATACGGACGCGCGCCAAGTCGCCAAACTGGCGGCATGACGACGACGCGCCCTTCCTTCTCCCCCTACGGCGCCGGTGCCCTCGCGGTGCCGGCGCCGGCCCTTTGCACCGCCGGCCTGGCGGGCGAAACCGTCGCGACCTGCGCCGGCCTGACGGATCTGACGACGGCCGGCACGCCGCCGCGCCGCATCCAGCTGTTGCCGGCCGGCACCGTCAAACCATCCGACGGTCGCGCGTCGTGGACGCTGACCGACGCCGCCGCCGTGGTGCGGGCCTCGCTCGCCGCCGCCCCCCACGGGCTGTTGGCGATCGACTACGACCACGCCGCCGATCTGGCCGCGCCCAAGGGCGGTCCCGCCCCGGCGGCCGGCTGGATCACCGGTCTGGAGGTCAACGCCTACGGTGAGGTCTGGGCCGACGTCGAGTGGACCGAGGCCGGCGCCCGCGCCATCGCGTCCAAGGAGTACCGCTTCCTCTCGCCGTCCTTCCTCTACGCCGAGAAGGACCGCGCCATCACCCGCATCATCGGCGCCGCCCTGGTCAACCGGCCGGCGCTGCCGCAGCTCACCGCCCTCGCTCATGCCCACGGAGATCGCATGGATCCGTTTCTCGTGGCGTTGCTGGAGGCTCTTGGCTTGCCCAAGTCGGCCGACCAGTCCACCGCCATCGCCACCGTCACCACCCTGAAGGCCGGCACCGGCCCGGCCACCGCGCTGTGCGCCGCCGTCGGCCTCGCCGCCGGCGCCACCGCCGAGCAGCTGGCCGCCGCCGTCACCAGCCTGAAGGCGACCGCCGATCAGCTGCCGGCCATCGCCTCGGCCGCCGGTCTGGCCGCGACGGCCACCCCGGCCGAGCTGGTCGCCGCCGTCACGACGCTGAAGACGAACGCCACCGCCGCCACCGTGCTGGAGACGCAGGTCGCCACCCTGTCCAGCCGGCTGAAGACGCTGGAGGGGGACAAGATCGCCGACGAGGTCGACGCCGCCATCGCCGCCGGCAAGTTCGTTCCCGCCCAGCGCGCCGAGCTGCTGGCGCTTGCGGCGGCCGACAAGCCGCTGTTCGACCGGCTGGCCGGCAGCGCCGTGCCGGTGCTGACGCCGGGCGAGCAGGCCCGCCAGGACGTCAAGTCCGGCGGTCTGACCGCCGAGCAGAAGGCGGTCTGCGCCGCCATGGGCCTGACCGAGGACGCCTTCAAGGCGACCTTGGCCGCCAGCGGGAAGGGAGCCTGATCCATGGTCGCGCTCTCCAACGATCGCAACACGCCGAAGGCCAACAACGGCTTCACCCACGGGGCGCGTGATCTGGCGCCGACAACCACGGTCTTCGCCGGCTCCCTGGTCGGGCAGACCTCGGCCGGGCTGGCGGTGCCGGCGAGGCCGCAGGCGTCCATCACCATGCTTGGCTGCGCCCGTCATCGCGCCTCGACCGAGCTGGCCGGCCTACCCACCAGCGTCGAGTTCGACCGCGGCGTCTTCCGCTTCGCCAACTCCCCCAGCGCCGATGCCATCACGCTGGGGGACTACGGGAAGACGGTCTACGCGGTCGACGACCAGACCGTCGCCAAGACCAACGGCGGCGGCGCCCGGCCGGCCGCCGGCATCGTCCGCAATGTCGACGCCCTCGGCGTCTGGATCGAGCTGTAAGGAGCCGCATTCCATGGACCTGACCCGTCCGAACCTTCAAGCCCTGTTCACGGGCTTTCAAACCGCTTTCATGGGCGGTCTGCGGAGCGTGGCCGGCGCCGACGCCTACCGCACCGTCGCCATGGTCGTGAACTCGACCCACGCGGCGGAAAACTACGGCTGGATGAAGGACCTGCCCGGCATCCGCGAATGGGTCGGCCCCCGCGTCATCCATTCCCTCGACACGGCGGATTACAGCATCCGCAACAGGGCGTGGGAACTGACCATCGGCATCGGTCGCGACAAGATCGAGGATGATTCCTACGGCATCTACACGCCGTTCATCAGCGAGCTGGGCCAGTCCGGCGGTCGCTTCCCCAACAAGCTGGTGTTCGAGCTGCTGAAGGGCGGCTTCTTCACCCGCTGCTGGGACGGGCAGTATTTCTTCGACACCGACCATCCGGTGACGGCGGCGGACGGCAGCACGGTGTCGGTCAGCAACATGCAGGCCGGCTCCGGATCGCCCTGGTTCCTGATGGACCTGAGCCGGGCGGTCAAGCCGATCGTCTTCCAGTCGCGCAAGAGCTTCGATTTCACGCGCATGGACGGCGATACCGACGAGGTCGTCTTCGATCGCAACGAGTATCGCTACGGCACGGCCGGGCGCTGCAACGTCGGCTTCGGGTTCTGGCAGCTCGCCTTCGGCTCCAAGGCGCCGCTGGACAAGGACGCCTATGAAGATGCCCGCACCAAGATGGGGCTTTTCACCCGCGACGGCGGCGACCCCCTCGACACGAGCGGCACTCATCTGGTCTGCGGCCCGAGCAACGAGGGCAAGGCCAGGGCAGTGCTGAAGGCCGTCACCGAAACCGGCGGCGGCAGCAACGTCTGGGCCGGCTCGGCCGAACTCGTTGTCGTGCCCTGGCTGGGCTGAAGGAGCGGAAGCATGGAAGAGAAGAAGCAGGATCTGATCATCGTCGCCCGGCCGGCGGAAGGCTTCCGCCGCTGCGGCATCCACCATCCGGCGCAGCAGGTCCGCCATCCGGCCGGCACCTTCGGCATGGAGGATTACTGGACGCTGAAGCGGGAACCCCAGCTGGTCGTGATCGAGGTCGACCCGCTGCCGGAGCAGGAAGCCGGGTCGGTGTCCGAGGATGGCGCCGCCCCGGCGAAGACCGGCCGGGGCAAGGGCGGCGCGTCCGGCTGACATCGCCCTCATGAGGTGGGCGGGGATCGCCGATCCCCGTCGCCACGTCAAACCATCCAGCGAGACCGCCCGTGCCCTACGTCACCAAAGCCGATCTGGTTCGGCGCTACACCGAGACGAAGCTGCGCCAGCTGACCGACCGCGAGGCGCCCTACACCGGCGCCATCGTCGACACGGTGCTGGAGCAGGCGATCGCCTCGGCCGACAGCGTGATCGACGGTCATCTGTCCGGCCGCTACACGCTGCCGTTGACGGTCGTGCCGCCGCTGCTGACCGACGTCGCCGCCCGGCTGGCCGTCGCCGCCCTGCACGTCGACACCGCGCCGGAGAAGATCACGGCCGACTGTCAGGCTGCGATCCGGACCCTGCGCGACATCGCCGCCGGCACCGTCCAGCTGGACGTCGGCGGCGTCGAGGCGGCGCCCGCCGCCCCGGCCGGCATCGAGGTCGACGCCGCGCCCCGCGCCTTCGGGCGCGAGAACCTGCGGGACTGGTGATGGCGGACCCGACCGGCGCCTCGGTCCGGATCGACGACGCCGAGCTGCGCCGGCTGCTCGGCGGACTGGAGACCGCCGGCCGCGACCTGACCGACCTGATGGAGACGCTGGCCGCGCAGGTCGAGTTCGACACCGCCCGCCGTTTCGAAACGCAGACCGATCCGGACGGCAATCCGTGGCCGCCCTCGGTCCGTGCGCTCGCCGAGAACGGCGAGACGCTGACCGACACCGCCCGCCTGCGCCAGTCCATCGCCAGCCACGTCAGCCCCACGGCCTTCGAGGTCGGCACCAACGTCGTCTATGCGGCGATCCACCAGTTCGGCGGCGCCATCCACATGCCGGAGCGGCAACAGACCATGTATTGGCACCACCGTGGCGACACGTCGAAGGCGTCCTGGCGGGCGAGCCGGACCTTCGCGGACTGGAGCTTTGCCAAGAAGTCCAAGGCCAACTACAGCGAGACCCACACCGTCAAGGCGCACGACGTCACCATGCCGGCGCGGCCCTACCTCGGCGTGTCGGAGGGCGGCATGGCCGAGCTGGGCGTGATCGCCCGCGACTGGCTGGCCGGGGCAGCCGGCATCCGGGGCGCGGCATGAGCGCCTTCGTGCCGGTCGATCTGGCGTCGGCGGTGCAGGACCGTCTGCGCGACCGCATCCCGGCCGCCGAGCTGCCGGACATCGCCGGCGAGACCGACTTCGCCACGCTGGTGGCGGAACGCCGCCTGCCGCCGCGTCTGCCGGCCGCCTTCGTCATCGCCACCGGCTTCAACGTGCAGTTCCAGCGCCGCGTCGGCACCATCAGCCACGACATCACGCAGGGCCTCGGCGTCGTGCTGGTGCAGTCGCACGCCGGCGACGCCTCGGGCGCCCTGGCCCGCGCCGCAGTCTGGCCGCTGGAGCTGCGGGTCATCCAGGCGCTTGCCGGCTGGTCGCCCGCCAGCGGCTACGCCGGCTTCGCGCTGACCGAAAGCCAGCTTCAGGGGCTCGGCGGCGCCGGCGCGGCCGGCAGCGTCGCCAGCACCATCAGCTTCGTCACCGAGTGGAAACTTCACAGCAGGGAGGCGTCGTGAAACGCGCCATCGACACCATCGTCCACGACCAGGCGCACGGCCCGGTCCCCGTCACCCCGGCGCCGGCCGTCCCCAGTCCGGAGCCGGCGCCCGCCACCGTCGACGCGCCGATCGGCGGCGACACCGCCGAGGCGCCCCCCATCACCAAGCGCCGCCGCACCGCCGGCGGCGAGGAGTAAGCCATCATGGCGACCCTGCCCAGCTCCCCGGTCCACTGGGACCATAAAGCCGTTCTCGCCGACGTCGAGACCGCCTTCGGCGACGGCGCGGCGGCACTGACCGGCGCCAACGCCATCCGCCTGTGGGACGTGACGTGGACGCCGCTGGAAGCCGACATCAAGGAGCTTCCGTATGTGAAGCCTTTCTTCGGCGCGAACGCCTCCATCCTGCTGAACAAGCGCTCCAAGCTGTCGGCCAAGGTCGCCCTGGTCGGCGCCGGCACCGCCGGCATTCCCTGCTGGGACATCTTCGCCCGCGCCGGCGGCGCGGTCCGCGCGCAGGTCGCCGCGACGGCCAATGCCACCATCGCCGCCACGGCGGTCAAGACGAGCGGCACCGGCGCCTTCGCCTACGCCCGAACCACGGCCTATGGCGGTGTCCACCCGCGCACCGCGACGCTGACCTGCACGACGCCGGGCGGCACCGGCGTGGCCGCCTTCACGGTCGCGGCGCCCGCCCTGGGATCGGACCCGGCCTATTCGGAAACCGGCGTCGTCATGACCACGGCCTCGCCCTTCCAGCTGCCGGGCGGCGCGGTCATCACCCCCAGCGCGATCGGCACCAACTTCGCCGCCGGCGACGTCTTCACCATCGCGTTGACGCCGGCCGGCTGCACCTACAGCCCGTCGAGCGACCGCGCCGGCCACAAGAGCCTGGAAGTGGTTCTGACCCTGCCGGACCCGGAGGACGCCGCCAAGGTCCAGCGGTGGCGCATGCTCGGCGGGCGCTGCACCATCAAGGCCAGCGGGACCGCCGACGATTTCCCGTACTTCGAGATCGAGGTGACGGCCGATTACGCGGCGCCGGTGCTCGTGCTGGAGATCGAGCCCGATTACACCGCGTGGCCCGACCCCCTGGTCGTGTCGACGGAGAACACGCCGCTGGCCAACCTCTTCGGCCAGGACGTCGTCTTGGAAAGCTTCGGCTGGGACGCCGGCAACACCGTCGAGTACGTCTCGCGCGTCGGCCGCAAGGGCGCCCGCATCAACGACGCCAAGGCCAGCCTCACCGCCAAGATCGAAGCCCCCTCCATGGCGTCGATCGACTTCTTCGCCCTCTGCGTCAGCCGCGCTTTCGGGACGTTCGTGCTTCAGCACGGCGTCGACGCCGGCGACGCGGTGGTGATCCGCGCCGACCGCTGGCAGCTCGACCCGCCGAAGCCCGGCGAGAGCAAGAAGGATTTCGTCTTCGACCTGTCCGGCAAGGCGGTGCCCCTGACCGAGGGTACCGACTGGACGATCTTCGCCTCGGCCGCCGCCGCGTAATCCCGAAACAGAGGATCCCTTTCCATGAGCAAACCCGTCTTCGTTCTCGACGATGATCTGACCGTCACCAGCCCGGTCCACATCCAGCAGCCGACCTCGGCGCGGACCGGCGGCGGCAAGTCGCAGCAGGGCTTCGTCACCCGCACCGCCTACGTCACCTTCCGCGTGCCCACCGAGGACGAGCTGGACGACGTCTCCGAGCAGGTCCAGCGCCACAACGAGGCGCAGGTCAAACGCATCGCCGACGTGGAGCGGGAGCGCAGCGAAGCGACCGACGACGCCGAGCGCGCCGCCGCCGAACGCCGGCTGACCGAGCTGCGGCGCGAGCTGCGGCTTCAGCAGGCCGAACAGCTCAAGGCGTTCGTCGTCGACCTGCCGGAGGGGCACGGTTTCGCCGAGAAGGACGGCACGCCCTGTGAGTTTTCGCCCGACCTGATCGGCCGGCTGTGCCAGTACCGCGCCGTGCGCGCCGCGCTGTGGACGGCCTTCCTGCTCGTGCTGAACGGGGATCCGAAGCGGGGAAACTGATCGCGGCCGTCCGTCGCTGGGCTGGGGCGGACGCTTCCTCCCCCCAGCGGCGGCGGGCGGTCTCGCCCAACCCCACGGTGGGCGACTGGGCGGAGCTGACCGGCGCGGAGCCGGTCGCCGAGGCGGCGAGGGAGGAGGCGCCGGACATCGTGCGGGTGTGGGCCGGGGTGTGGCCGGTCTTCGAGTTGTTCATCGCGGCGGAACGGCTGTGGCGGTATCCCGCTTTGGGAGGCCCACCGATCGGCCTGGACTGGGCACAGTTGCGCGTCCTGGCCGATGGGTACGGGGTGCCCTGGGACCGCACCACGCTGGTGCTGATCCAGGCGGCCGAGGCCGAGGCGGGCGGCATCTGGCTGGCGGAATGGAAGCGGAAGAACCCGCCAAAAACCAAGGGATAGCGGGGTATCCCCCCGCAGATTGCCCCGTCGAACGGGGACGGCGCGACGGTCGATAATGGCCGTCGCGCTGTTCTTTTTCCGGGTTCCATCGTGGCGAACATGAAGGTCGCTTTCCAGTTCACCGCCGACGCCGCCGGGCTGATCGGTGGTGTCCGTGTGTCGCGCGAGGAAATGGACAAGCTCGCGGCGACCGCCACCGGCGCCGGGTTGCGCGGCGTGGCCGGGGACAGCGTGACCGACCTGGGGCGGCTGGGCGACGCCGCGAACGATGCCGGCGCCGCACTGCGCCGTGTCGGTGACCGCTCCGGGGTTGTGTCGCTGGAGGAGCATCGCCGGGCCACCGGCGCACTGTCCGCCGACATGGGGGAGGTCTCGGAGCGCGCCAAGCTGTTGCAGCGGACGGTTGCCGATGGGGCGGCCGTCCATCGGCAGGCCGCCGACATCCTGTCGGTTCACAGCGGCATGACGCGGTCGTTCAGCGCGGCGCTGGACGGGGCCAACGACCGGGCATCCGGCCTGACGGACATGCTTGGCACCCTTGCCGGCGGCCTGAAGACCATGGGCGCTCTGCTGGCGGTCGATCGCGTGCTCGCCTTCGGCGGCGAGCTGATCGGCGCCGCGTCGCAGGCGCAGCAGTTGGAACGCCGGCTGGCCAGCTTGGTGGGCACCGGCGCCGCCCTGCGCGACAATCAGGATTGGCTGTCGAAGTCGGCCGACCGGCTGGGACAGAGCACCGCCGTCCTGGCCGACAGCTACGCCCGCCTGCTGAACCTGTCGCGGTCCGGTCTGGTGACGGTCGACCAAGCCCGCGCCTTCACCGAAGGACTGGCGAACGCACAGGTGAAGTACGCGGCGGACGCCGGCCGGATGGGCGACGTCATGTACGGCCTCAGCCAAGCGTTGGCCTCGCCCATCGTCCACATGGAGGAATTGAATCAGGTCGTCGAGCCGCTGCCCGGCCTGTTGCTCGACCTGGACAAGGCAGCCGGGTTGCCGACCGGTGGCTTCCGCAAGCTGATCGCCGAAGGCCGGGTGACGTCGGAGGTCTTCCGCGACACCCTGCTGAAGGCGCTGAAGGGCTACGCCGGAGAGGCCGAGCGCGCATCGGGATCCGTCGAAGCCGCGTTCCAGCGGATCGAGAATGCGCAGCAGCGGTTCCTGGCCAACGGCGGCAGGCTTCTGATTGACGGTTGGATCAGCATCCTGAACGCTGGAACGACCGCCCTGAACACGGCCGACAGCGCGTTGTCCTGGGGAACGCGGAAGACGGACGAAGCAGCGTTGGTCCGCGAGCAGTTCGCCCTGGATCGCCTGCTCGACCGGCGGCGCCAGTTGGAGGCCGACCGCGCCCGCTACGCCGCCGGTGCCGGCGGCGTCTACGCCAAACGCAACCTCGCCATGACGGACGGCCAGCTGGCCGACGTCGAGAAGGACATCGACGCGAGCCTTGCGAAGCTACGGACATTGGAGACCGCGCTCGGCGACGCGAAGGACGGCTGGGCCGAAATGTGGGGGTCGGCGGAAGCTGGTCAGTCGGTCACCGACAAGCTGGCCGGCCGCCTCGCCGATGCCGCCGACGCCGTCGACCTGGTTGTCACCCGCAACGGCCTGCTGACCAAGTCGGAGGTCGAGCTGCGGACGCAGACCGACGTTCTGACGCGCGTTCTCGCCCTGCCGCCGGCCGAGCTGAAAAAGCTGGGGATTTCCGCCGCCGACGCCGCCTTCCTGATGGGACAGCTGGAGGAGAAGATTTCCCCGGTCGCGGCGGCGATCGCACGGTTGAAGCGTGAGGCGGCCACCGTCGAAGTCTCGCCCAAGTTCCGGAGCTTGTACGAGACGCTGGATCAGGCCGAGCAGGACAAGGGCCGGCCGCTGACCGACGACGAAAGCGCCGGCCTGACGGCGGCGTGGCGCACGAAGCGGAACGCCGACAGCGCGGAACAGGTCCGCCTGACCAACGAGGCGGCGGCGGCGGCCGACAAGCTGGCGAAGGCGCAAGCCAGCGGAAACCCGGCCACCATCGCCGCCGCGCAGGCCGACAAGGCGGTCGCGGATGCCCTGCGCGACGGAGTCATCGTCCAGGCCAACGCCGCCTCCTTCCGGACCGGAAAGCTGCGCGAGGCCATGGCCGGCCTGTCCGGTCAGGCCGGCGAGGCCGCCACCGCCAGCAGCCGGCAGGCCCGCCAGCTGCTCGACATGGCCGCCGCCACCGAGAAGGGCGGCGCGGCGGTCGCGGCGGTGACGCTGGCGCAGCAGATCGAGAACGAGACGCTGAAGGTCGGCGCCGGCGCCCATGGCGAGCTGGCGGCGCGGTTGACCGAGGAGGACGCCGCCCGGCGGACGCTCGCCGCCGCGCAGTGGAACCGCGATCTTGACCTTCAGATCACCGCGACGAAGGCCCTGGCCGAAGCCGGGCTGGGCGGCGCCAGGGCGGTGGCCGAGGCCACCATCCGCAATCAGGCCGCCGCGCAGGTCGAGAAGGAAGGCGTGGCCGTCGACGGCGAACGGGCCAAGGCGATCGGCGCGAAGACGGCCGAGCTGGTGAAGTGGCAGCAGCAGCAGGGCTACAATCAGGCACTCCGCTCGAAGGATGAAGAGATCCAGCTGTTGCAGCTGGAGCAGTCCCTTCAGGGCGAAGGCGAGACAATCCGCACCCGTACCCTGGAACTCGCCCGCGCCGAGCTGGAGATCCGTCGCCAGTTCCCGAACGCGACCGAGGACGAGGTCGCCGCGCTGCTGCGCAAGCACGACGCGGCCATCCGGCTGCGCGCCGACATCGAGCAGCAGGGCGCGCTGTGGACCGAACTGGGCCGGCTGGGCGAGCAGGCGTTCGACCGGGTCGGCAGCGCCATCACCGAAGCCTTCGCGCAGGGCACCGCCTCGACCATCAGCTGGGGGTCGATCGCCAAGGCGGTCATGTCGGAGGTCATCCAGGCTGCGCTGACCCTCACCGTTCTGAACCCCATGAAGAACTGGATGACGGGTGGCAACGCCCCGTCGCTCTTCTCCGTGGGCGGTTCCGCCACCGGTGCCCAGTCGGGCGGCGGGTTGACCGGCAGCCTGACCAACACCGCCCTGTCCAAGGGCGGCGGCTGGGCGTTCGACAAGCTGACCGGCGGCGTCAGCCTGATGGACAAGGTCGACCTCTGGGGCGCCAATGCCTTGGGGATCGGTACGGCGACCTCCACCATCGTGCCGGCGGTCGGCGGACAAGCCGCGACATTCGCCGCCACGACGATCAACCCGGCCACGGGCAGCCTTGCAGCGTACAACAGCTGGGGCACGGCCGGCGCGCAAGGGGCGGGCGCTGCCGTCAATGGCGGGATATCCGCCTATCTCGGCGCTGCCGGTGCGGGCGCGTTTGGGGGCATGATCGGGGGATACCTTGGCACCGCCACCAATTCTAAGGTTGTCGGCGGTCTCTCGGGCGCAGCCCTCGGCGCTGGTGCCGGGTACCTTGCCACCATCATGGGATTGTCCTCTCTCGGCGGGCCGGTAGGCGCGGCGGTCGGCGCCGTGGTCGGCGCCATCATGGGGCTGTTGGGCACCGTCAAAGCGTCGGTCGGCCCCAACGCGGCCGGCAATCTGTACCTCGACAAGACGGGCACCAAGAGCGGACCGAGCGCCGGCGACAACGGCATGGACGGCACCGACCTGACGGCGATCACCGACGCCGTGTCGCAGTCCGTCAACACCATCATCAGCGGCATCGGCGCTTCGTTCCGATCCGGCCAGTCCGAAATGAACTTCGGGCATATCGAGTATTACCAGAAGGACAACAAGTGGTCGTACACCCCCATGCTTGCGGGGAACACGGCCGGCGAAAAACAGGAATACGGGTCGCAGGAGGAAATGGTCGCGGGGATCATCCGCGACACGCTGAAGCGCCTCGACGCGGGTGGTTACGTCAGCGGCGTCAACGCGGACGTCCGGACAGCGCTGACCAACAGCAAGGCGACGAAGGCCGAAGACCTCGCCACCGACGTCGAGTATGCCGCGGGCTTCCGTCAGCAGCTCAATGCGCTGACGGCGTCGTTGGATCCGACCAACAACCAGCTGGCTGAGTTCACGAAGAGCGCCAAGGAACTGGGTGAGAAGGTCAAAACCAACATCGTCGATTGGGCCAGCAAGGCTCGGGAACTGGGCCTTGCAACCGACGCGGAGTTGCTGCCGGCGCTTCAGAATGGTCTAACGGCGATGCTCGGCCTCGGTCCGGTGGTCCAGCCCTTGCGCGGTCTGGACGCCGTCACCGAACAGGCCCGTATCAACTTTGAGACGTTGGCGCCCAGTCTCGCCGCCGCTGGCTTCACCGCAGGGCAGCAAGTGGACTTGCAGACCCGCTACCTCGCCAAGGCCCGCGAAGACTACCTGACCAACGTCAACCTGATCCAGGCGCAGGGCGACACCGCCGTCGCGGCGCTGCTTGATCCGTCCGCCCGCCTCTCGGCCGTCACCCGCATGACCGCCAACGGCTTCGACATGACCATCAGCGGCATGGAGCGGATGGGCCGGACGATCGACGCGGTGGAGCTGTCGGCGCGCACCGGCTCCCTGACGGTCGGCGACCTCACCTTTGCCCTTGGCCAGATTGATGAGCAGTGGCGATCCGGTGCCCTGACCGCCGAGCAGTACAACGCCTCCATCCAGAGCATCACCACCGCGTGGCAGACGTCCATGGCCGTCGCCAACACCCTGCGCCAGGGCGATTGGACTGTGACCTCGGCGATCGACCCGACCCGCAAGCAGGACGCCGGCGCGATTCTGGCCGATGCCGGCATCGTCGAGACGGCGGCCGGCGTTGCCGGCTTCCGGACGCAGCTGGGCGCTTTCCTGACGACGGCCCGTGCCGGCACCGCCACGGCGGCCGACCTGACCTATACCCACGGCCAGCTGCAGGGCTTGCTACGGTCCGGCGTCATCACCACGCAACAGTACCAGACGGTGCTGGGCACGCTGACCGGCGCCTACACCGACGCCACCACCAGCGCCGCCACCCTGGCCGCCACGATCCGGACCGGGTCGGCCAGCGTCGCCGCCCTGGCCGATCCGACCCGCACCAGCTCGGCCGCCGACATCCTCGCCGATGCCGGCATCGATGTCGCCGCCGCTGGTGTCGGCGCGTTTGCGACGCAGCTGGACGCCTTCCTGGTGACGGCCCGCTCCGGCGCCGCCACCGCTGGCGATCTGACCTACACCTACGGCGTGTTGGAGCGCCTGTTGACCGCCGGCGTCATTACCGGCGAGCAGTACTCGACCGTGCTGGAGCAGATCACGGGCGCATGGACCACCGGGCGGGACAGCGCGTCGCAGGCCAGCCAGCGGGTTGACCAGACGTGGACCAGCGCCGTCAGCAAGGCCGCGCAGCAGGTCGGCGAGGAGTGGCGGACCGCCGCCGCGTCGGCGCGTCAGGCGGCGGCCGACTGGACGCGGGTCGGCGACAGCATGCAGTCGGCGGTCGACGGCCTGTTGGTCAACCGCGACCTGTCCAACCTCGGCGCCAAGGCCATGTTGGACACCACCGAGCAGCAGTTCACCGACGCCGCCCGCGTCCTGACCGACTATCAGGCCAAGCTGGCGCTGGGCGGTCCGGGACCGTCCGACGAGGAGCGGCAGGCCGCCGTCGACGCCGCCGGCAAGATGGACACGCTCGGGCAGCGCTATCTGGAGGAGGCCCGCGCCTACGGGTTGGGTGCCGAGGAGTACGACCGCCGTCTCCAACAGGTCCAGGGCATCTGGACCGCGACCCGCGATCTCGCGCGGTCGCTCGCGACGGCCGAGACGAGCCGCGCGCAGGGCCTCGATCGCCAGATCGACTGGCTCTCGCGCCTTAACGACACCATGTCGGACAGCGGCGCCACCAGCGCCGGGTTGCTGGCCGACATCGTCGCCGCCATTCGCGAGGGCCGGACGCCGGTCCAGACGCCAGCCACGCGCGCCGGTGCCTGGATGACCGATTGGTTTGGCCGGTACAACACGCTGCTCGGCGACCAAGCCTCCGGCCGGCTGTCGGCCGATCAGGTCAACGCCAACGGCGTCTCGTTGTACAACGAGAAGATTGCGCAGGCGAACGCGCTGGGCACCGATCCGGCGGTTTGGCGGGCCGTGATCGACGCGGCACGCGGCGCCACCAACGGCGGGCCAACCGGCGACTGGTTCGCCCAGCTCGCGCACGATCGGTCCATCCCCGGCTTTGCAACCGGCGGTCACCATGTCGGCGGCGCCCGCATCGTCGGCGAACGCGGCGCCGAGCTGGAGGTGACCGGCCCGGCCCGCTACTGGACGCACGAGCAGACCAAGGACATCCTCTCGCCCAAGTCGGTCAGCGTGTCGGTGGACATGGCGCCGATGGTCACGGCGATCGGCGGCGTCACCAGCGCCGTGATGGACATCGGCCGGCTGATATTGGACCTGTCGTCCCGCGTCACCGACATGGCCGAGGCCATCGCCGACCTGTCCCGCTCCCATGGTCAGCTCGCCGTGCAGGTTCGAAAGCTGGCCGGCTCATGAGCGACGTCTGGGCCGCCAAGATCGACCTCACGCGCCCCAACGGGACCGCCGAGACGCTGTTCCTCGGCGACGGCGCGGTGCTGCCGCTGCCGCACGACGATCCGGACTATCCCAACATGGCAATCCGGCAACGGCTCGACGGTCCGCCCTCCTACGCCACCGGTGTGTCGGCCGACCTGTCGACGTTGGCGGCCGACGTCGGCGCCGGCCAGCTTCAGTTGCTCAACGGCGACGGTGCCTTGAGCTACCTCGCCGGCTGCGCGATCGGGGCGATTGAGGTTCGGCGGGGGCGGGACGGCCTGTGGTGGCGCGATTGGGATCCGGTGATGCGGGGCCGGGGCGAAACCGCGCAGCCGGCCCTGTCGCGGCAGCAGGCTCGGCGCGTGACGATCGACATCTATGATCTGCGGGCGGCGCTGGACGATGCGGTCGAGACGCGGACCTATGGCGGCACCAACGCCGGCGCAGTGGGGTACGATGGTACTCCCGAGGCCGGCAAGGGCAACAGCGTGCCGCTGTGCCTCGGCCAGCCGGACAACGTGCCGGCGGTGGTCGTCAACTCCATCAGCCGCGCCTACCAGTGGGACGCCGGGCCGGCGGATGGCATGACGGCGTTCTGGGACGGCGGGGCGGCGGCCGGCATGGGCTTCGTCGCGACGTCGTCCGGCGCCGGCTTCGACACGGCGACCCTCTCGGCGACCCAGTACGCCGTCGATACCCCGCGCGGCCTGATCCGGCTCGGCGGCACGTTGGGCAATGAGATCACCTTCACCCCGCGCGGCCGGCGCGACGCCGGCGGCACCTACATCGCCACCGCTCCGCACGCCATCCGCTGGGCGCTCGGCAAGCGCGGCGCCGGCACCATCGGCGCCACCCTGACGGCGTGGGCCAACGCCGCGCCCATCGGTGCGTGGTGGCCGGGCGAGGTGCGATACCGCGAGGTCATCGACCTGATGCAGCGGTCGGCCGGCGGGGTGGCCGTGCCCGACGCGCTGGGGGCGTGGCAGGCCGTGGTGATCGACGTGCCCGGCGCGCCGGCGATGACCATCACGGAGGGGCAGGTGCTCGACATCGGCGTCGACGATCCGTCCCTCGCCGTGCCGGCGTGGAAAGTGACCATCAAGGGCCGGCGCAACCACCGGACGCTGACCCGCTCCTCACAGGCGACCTCGGTGCGGGACACGGACCGGGGACGGTGGCTGACTGACGAATGGCGTCAGGCCGTCGCCTCGGCCCCGTCGACGCAGGCCCGCTGGCCCGACGCCCGCCCCATCGAGATCGAGACGGCCTTGACCAGCCAGACCGACATGGAGGCCCTGGCCGCGCGGCTGCTGTCGGTGCTCGGCCCGCGCGCTGACAACACGCCCCGCCGGAGCCTGTGGATCGCGGTCGAGGCGACCGCCGCGCGCCTCGCGCTGCCGCTGGGCAAGACGATCCTGCTCGACTACCCGCCGGAGGGAATGGCCGACCCGCTGCTGTACATCGGCCGCAAAATCGCCAGCCCGAGGCGCAATTTGATGACGATGAGGCTGTTCGGATGAGCGCCGGCAACGCCGCTGTGTTGGACGAGAACCTCGCATTGACCGCCACCTTGTCGGGCGGGAACTGGGCGCGCTCCGTCGAGAACCTGTTGGACCCGACCGTCAAGGAAGTGACGGCCCGGTGCGTCTCCGGCAAGATCGACGACGCATGGTTTGACATCGTCTTTCCCGATCGCACCAAGTTCGACACCATCGTGCTGGCCGGCGGCACCCTGCACCGTGCGGCCGGCTACCGGCTGACATGGTACAGCGACCCGGTCGACCGTTCCCCCGGCGCCATCCTTGTCGGCGGGCCGTCCGCGCCGGTGCTTCCGGTGTACCCGCGCGCCGGCCGGGCGGCGGCAGCGTCCTACTTCCAGAAGAACTGGTGGCGGTTGGGGCCGTCCGAGCGCGACCTTGCCGGCAAGACGCGCCAGCTGGTGACGCGCCCGCCGAACTCCCCACGCTGTCGTGCGCTGCGGGTCGAGATCGACAACAAGGGATTTCCTCTCGACCTCGGGCACCTGTTCGTGACGCGGGCCTTCCGGCCGGAATGGCCGCACGATTGGGGACTGGTGATCGAGCCGGTCAACAGTTCGCCCGTCGACACCACGCCGGGCGGCCGGCGGATCGTCGACGTCCGGCCGGCGCCACGACGCAAGACGGTGCGCTTTGTCGACCTGTCGGAAGACGAAGCCATGCACTTCTTCGACATGGGGCAGGGCCTCGGCAGCAGCGGTCCACTGCTGATGGTCGAGGACATCACCCAGTCCCGTCACCTGTGGCGGCGGACGTGGCTGGCGACCTTGGAACAGGGGGGCATCAGCGTGACGCAGAACGAAGGCGACCTCTGGTCGACCGAGCTGAAGCTTTTGGAGATCATCGGATGACATCACGCCCGACCACCGAAATCGACCGCGCCAAGGGTGGCTACTGGAACAGCGATCCCGTCTCACTGACCAATCCCGGCGGCATGGACGAGAGCGAGGACGGCACCATTGCCGGCCATGTCGACAACTTCCCGGCGGCGGTCCGGGCTGTGGGGGCGATGACGCAGTGGGTCGGCGAGCAGGCCGAGCAGACCGAGGAGCAGGTCGCGCTGGTACACGCCGACCGGTTGGCGACCGAGACCGCCGCCGCTGTCGCTGCGGCGGGCGCGGGCGATACGATCTGGGGCGGTCTGGCGACCGGCACCACCGGCACCACCAACGCCCTGGTCGTGACGCCGGCCGTGCCGGTCACGGGCCTGTACGATGGTCTGACCGTGCGGTTCGTGACGCCGGCCGCGAACACCGACGCGGTGACGCTGGTGGTGGGTACGGCACCCGTCAAGCCGTTGTGCGACGCGCGGGGCACGGCTCTGGTCGGTGGCGCCCTCTCTGCCGACCTCGTCACCACAGTGAGCTATGTTGCGACGGCCGGGCATTGGCGTTTGGCGGCCTCGCCCAACACCTTGACAGCTTGGCTCCAGACCATCGCCGGCACCTTGGGCAGCCTCGCCTTGCGGATCGGCGAGGCGGGGTCCGGTTTCTATTTGGTCTCGTCTGGGGTCTGGACAGCAGTTGCGGGTGGTGTCGAGGTGTTCCGCGTCGCGGCAACGGGGGCTATCGCTCTGTTCCGACCTGTGGTGCCGAAGGCGGTCACGCCGGCGTGGGCGTCCTCCATCACGCTGGACCTGACGGCCGGCAACAAGTTCGCCGTCACCCTGGGGGGTGCCACGGTCTTCCCCAATCCGACGATCACGGCGGCGATGGTCGGCATGGAGTTCACGATCAACGCCACGCAGGACGTCTCCGGCAACCGTGCGGTCAGCTTCGGCAGCTACTTCAAATTTCCGAATGGCACAGCTCCGGTAGCGTCCACGACGGCCGGCAAGCGGGACAAGATCGTGTGCGAGGTCGTCAGCACGACGGCCATTGATGCAACCTTCATCGGCGGCTTCTGACCATGGACAACTTCGCCCGCCGTCCTTCCGGCCTCCTGGTCCCGCCGGAGCTGCGCCTCCACCGCCCTCAACATTGCGACTTGCTGGGCGGCAACATGATGATGGGTGGCAATATGCGCTCACCCTGGGCGAGCTACACCGGGGCTCAGGATGGCGCGGCAACAGCGCTGCCGTGGCCGCTCGCCACATCCATGAACGGCAGTGCCCGAGGGGCCTATGGCGTCGTGCTGCTGACGGCGACGAAAGGTGTCGTGATCTGGCCCGAAGCGCCGACGAACGGGCTGAACTGCTACACGGTGATGTCCTTCTGCGTCTTCACGGTGTCGGGTTCAACGATTTCGTGGGGCAGTCGGCAGGCATTTACAACGCAGTTCGCTCCCAGCGGTTACGCCGTGGTCGGTAGCAACGGCGCCCGCATGGTGACCCGCCGGATCAACGACAGCCAGGCCGTGGTCTGGTACTCCTCGGAGCGCAATGGCGGCAGCACGACCTGTTGCAACGCCTTCGTCTTCACCTTGGACGGCTCCAACAACGTATCCTTGGGCGCCATCAACAAGGATTACGGTGTCTACAACCTGGGCGGCTCCAGCGTGGATTTCGGTCCCGGCCCCCTCGCCGACCGCTTGCAGCCGCTTGGAAGCAACGCCTGGGTGGACGGTGGGTGGGTGCATTCCGTCAGCGGCACCACCTTCTCGGCGACCAACCCGGTCCCGGCCTCCAGCATCAACGGCATGCGCGGCGTGGCTGTGCTGGACGCCACGCACGTTGTCGCCGGCATCGTCGATCTGAGCAACAATTTCACCTACAAGGTCTATGCGGTCTCCGGGGCTGGCGGTGGCACCTGGACGGAGATCAGGTCTTTCGCCCCGCCTTATAGCAACAACCGCAACATTGTGTTCGGCATGGGCAACTCCATGGAGTGCGAGTGCTGGCAGTACGAGACCAACGGCTATTTCAGCGCCTGGGGCAAGATCAAGTTCTCTGCTGGGACTTACGTTCCCACGTTCACACAATACGCAACAAATCCTGCCACTAATACTTGGTGGTATCAGAACCCGGACAACATCCTGCCCGACGGCAAAGCCAACCTACTCTGGTGGGCATCAGGATCAACGATCCAGATCGCGGCGCAGACCATCAGCACCATACCGAACTCGACCGTCACGCCGGCCGTCACCGCGACCACCTCCTCGGTGTCCAACACTGCGCTGATCGTCGAAGTCTTCCCGCCGGCCATGCCCGGCAAAGCGGTGCTCGGCTGGAACAACGCGACCACCCTCTACCTCAAGATCCTCGTCGCCGCCTGATAACGGAGTCCATCATGTCCGTGCAATTCCCGGCCGCGCTCGTGTGGCCTGACAACACCTTCCGCGTCTTTTACCAGGAGCAGGCTTTCGCCGGGTCGGACGGCACCCAGCATCCGGCCTTGGCCTGGAGCGCCTGGACGGCGGAGGACTGGGCCACGCTGTGCCCCGACGTCCGGCGGCTGCCCGTGGTCGACGAGCCGCCGTCCATCACCGCTGAGCAGCGGCTCGTCCGCCACCCGGAGGAGGCGTGGACGCTCGGCGCCGACGCGGTGACGGTGCGGTACGACGTCGTCGACCTCTCGCCGGCCGAGCTGGCAGCGCAGCTCGACACCGCCCGCAACGCCAAGGTCGCATCCATCAACGCCGAGCGGGATCGCAGGTTGGTGCTGGGCGCCCCCTATCTCGGCAAGATGATCGACGTCTCCGACAAGGGGCGTGCCGACCTCGGCGGTATGTCCATCGCCGCGTTGCTGGCGCAGGCCGGGACCGTCCCATGGTCGGACGGTTATTCGGCCGGCTGGATCACCCAGGACAATAGCCGCCTGCCGCTTCCCACACCGGCCGATGGGCTGGCCCTGGCTGCCGCTGTAGGTGACTGGTACGGGCGGACCATGCAGCACGCCCGCACCCTCAAGGATGCCGCGTTGGTGAGCACCGAGCCAGCCGTCATCAACCACACTGCCGGGTGGCCGGGATGACGTCAAACCATGTGGCGGATCACGTCAAACCATCCGGCGCGCTACACTGAGGTCGATGCCGGTGACGCGGGCGCCGATGGTCGGGCCGAGTGGCGTGGCGGTCAGGGTGGGAAAGGCGGCGTCGGGCACGGCGGGCCTCGGAATGGTGGTCGGATGGGGCGGACGACCGGACACCGGCGGAGCGGGATGCCGGAGGGACAAAGCCACCCCACCCCGCCGGTTTCACGGTCGCGGCGCCGGCAGGCCCGATACGCAGAGGCCGTCCAACACCGCAGCGTCATGGTAGACCGCTCTTTTATCTACTGTAAATATAGAAAATAATACCGAAAATCATACAAATATTTGTGTTGTTCATGCCGCCCGATTGGGCGAAACCCGACCTTCGCTACGGAAATGTTGCCCATCTTTCGGTCACATGCCAATTTCGTGATCCCTGGGTGCGCGGGGGCCGGACGGAGCCGCAAGGGCGGCGTCGCGTGGCACCGCCGTTGCAACAAGCCGGGGCTTTGCGCATGGGCGCAGATCGGCGGCCGCGCGCGGGTGCGCGCCGCCGGGCACGACGACGGAGGGGTTTCGGATGGGTGTTCGGGGATTCGCGAAGGCCGCGCGCGTGGCGCGCCGGGCCGTGCTGGGTGGTGTCGCGGCCGTGGCGGTCGCCGGGGCGATGGCGGGCGCCCTGCCGGCCTGGGCGCAGGGCAAGGTCAAGGTCGCCGGCGTCTACACGGTGCCGATCGAGCAGCAGTGGGTCAGCCGCATCCACACCGCGCTGAAGGCCGCCGAGGCGCGCGGCGAGATCGAGTATGTCTGGGCCGAATCGGTCGCCAACACCGACTATGAGCGCGTCATGCGCCAGTACGCCGAGGCCGGTCAGCAGCTCCTCTTCGGCGAGGTGTTCGGCGTCGAACGCGCCGCCCGCGCCGTCGCCAAGGACTACCCGAAGACCGCCTTCGTCATGGGCTCCAGCTTCAAGCTGCAGGAGCCGAACTTCTCGGTCTTCGACAACTACATCCAGGAACCGGCCTACCTGACCGGCATGATCGCCGGCGCGATGACCAAGTCGAACGTCATCGGCCTGGTCGGCGGCTACCCGATCCCCGAGGTCAACCGCCTGATGAACGCCTTCATCGAGGGCGCCAAGGAGGTCAACCCGAAGGCCAAATTCTCCGTCAGCTTCATCGGTTCCTGGTTCGACCCGCCCAAGGCCAAGGAAGCCGCCTTCGCCATGATCGACCGCGGCGCCGACGTGATGTACGCCGAGCGCTTCGGCGTGTCCGACGCCGCCAAGGAGCGCAAGGTGCTCGCCATCGGCAACGTCATCGACACCCAGCCGCAATACCCCGACACCGTGGTGGCGAGCGCGCTGTGGCACATGGAGCCGTCGGTCGACCGCGCCATCGCCGCCGTCAAGGCCGGCAGCTACAAGGCCGAGGATTACGGCCCCTATTCGAAGATGGAGCACAAGGGCTCCAGCCTCGCCCCGCTCGGCACCTTCGAGTCCAGGATCCCGGCCGAGGTGATCGCCAAGGTCAAAGCGCGCGAGGCCGACATCCGCGCCGGCAAATTCACCGTCAAGGTCGACGACGGCGAGCCCAAGTCGACGATGTGATCGGACCCCTCCCCGTCATGCCCACACCCGCGACCAGCGCGGTGCCTGAAAAGGCGGAGATCGTTCTCCGCCTCGACGGCATCACCAAGCGCTTCGGCCCGCTTCTCGCCAACGACGGCATCTCGCTGACGCTCCGCGCCGGCGAGGTGCTGGCGCTGCTCGGCGAGAACGGCGCCGGCAAGACGACCCTGATGAACATCCTGTTCGGCCATTACGTGGCCGATTCCGGAACCATCGAGGCGTTCGGCCGTCCGCTGCCCCCCGGCTCGCCCAAGGCGGCGCTGCGGGCCGGCATCGGCATGGTCCACCAGCACTTCACGCTGGCCGACAATTTGTCGGTGCTCGACAACGTCGCGGTCGGCACCGAGCGGCTGTGGCGGCCCTGGTCCGACCGCGCGGCGGCCAAGCGCAAGCTGCTGGCGCTGGCCCAGCGCTTCGGGCTGGGCGTCCGTCCCGACGCGCTGGTCGGCGACCTGTCGGTCGGCGAGCGGCAGCGGGTGGAGATCCTCAAGGCGCTCTACCGCGACGCCCGCATCCTGATCCTCGACGAGCCGACGGCGGTGCTGACGCCGCAGGAATCCGCCGGCCTGTTCGACACGCTGCGCAAGCTGACGGCGGACGGGCTGGCGGTGGTCTTCATCAGCCATAAGATGAACGAGGTCTTCGCCGCCAGCGACACGGTGGCCGTGCTGCGCGCCGGCAAGCTGGTCGCCACCCACGCGACGGCCTCGACCGACCAGCACCGGCTGGCCGAACTGATGGTCGGCCGCGAGGTCAAGCCGCCGGCCCCCGCCGCGCTGGAGCCCGGCGCCCCGGTGCTGGAGCTGGCCGGCGTGACGGTCGCCTCCGGCCACGGCCGCCCGCTGCTCGACGCGCTGGATCTCACCGTGCGACGCCATCAGGTGATCGGCATCGCCGGCGTGTCCGGCAACGGCCAGACGGCGCTGGCCGAGCTGGTCAGCGGCCTGATCCACGCCGACGGCGGCCACGCCGCGCTGAAGGGCGAGCGGATCGACCGCGCCGATCCGGCCGGCATGGTGCGGCGCGGCGTCGCCCGCATCCCGGAGGACCGCCACAGCGCCGGCCTCGTCGGCGCCATGGCGGTGTGGGAGAATCTGATCGCCGAGCGCTACCGCGACCGGGATTTCTCGCGCTTCGGCGTGCTGCGCCGGGGTGCGGCCCGCGCCTACGCCCGCGAGGTGATTTCCGCCTTCGACGTGCGCTGTCCGGGGCCCGACGCCCGCACGCAGCTTCTGTCCGGCGGCAACATGCAGAAGCTGATCCTCGGCCGCACATTGGCGCACGGGCCCGACCTGATCCTGGCGAGCCAGCCGACGCGCGGGCTCGACGTGGGTGCCGTGTCCTACGTCCATGGCCGGCTGCTGGAGGCCCGCGCGCGCGGCGCCGGGGTGCTGCTGATCTCCGAGGATCTCGACGAGATCCTGGCGCTCGCCGACAGCATCGCCGTCATCCACCACGGGCGCCTGACCCCGCTCCTGCCGCACGGCCGCGTGTCGGTCGGCCAGCTCGGCCTGCTGATGGCCGGGCACTGGGACATCCTTCCGGAGATCGTCGATGCGGCTTGAACCGCGCACCGATACCCCGCTCGCCGTCCGGCTGCTGGCGCCGCTGGGCGCCGTGCTGGCGGCGCTGGCGCTCTGCGCCCTGCTGGTCGCCTGGACCGGCGCGCCGGTGCTGCGCGCCTACGGGCTGCTGATCGAGGGCGCCGTCGGCTCCCGCTTCGCCCTGACCGAGACGCTGACCAGGGCCACCCCGCTGATCCTCACCGGGCTGGCCGCCGCCGTCGCCTTCCGCGCCAAGCTGTGGAACATCGGCGCCGAGGGGCAGCTCTACATGGGCGCGCTCGCCGCCGTCGTGCTGGGCGGTGGCATGCTCGACCTGCCGGCCTGGGCGCTGATGCCGCTGGTCCTGCTCGCCGGCATGGCGGCCGGCGGCGTCACCCTGCTGGGACCGGCGGTGCTCAAGGTCCGCTTCGGCGTCGACGAGGTGGTGACGACGCTGCTGCTGAACTTCGTCGTGCTGCTGTTCGTGTCGATGCTGCTGGAGGGCGCGCTCAAGGACCCGATGGGCATGGGCTGGCCGCAGTCGGCCCCGGTCGATCCGGCCGCCGAGCTGCCCAAGCTGGTCGAGCGCACCCGCCTGCACGCCGGGCTAGCCATCGCGCTCGGCCTGTCTGCGCTGCTCTGGCTGATCGACACGCGGACCATCTGGGGCTACGAGAACCGCGCGGTCGGCGCCAACCCGCGCGCGGCGGCCTTCGCCGGCATGCCGGTGACGCGGGTCATGCTGCGCACCGCGCTGCTGTCCGGCGGACTCGCCGGGCTGGCCGGGGCGGCGGAGGTCTGCGGGCTGAAGGGCTACCTGACGCTCGACCTGTCGCCCGGCTTCGGCTACAGCGGCATCGTCGTCGCCATGCTGGCGCAGCTCCACCCGCTGGGGGTGGTCGGGGCGGCGCTGTTCATCGCCGGCATCTTCGTCGGCGCCGACGCCATGAGCCGCGCCATGCCGGTGCCCAACTACATCGCCGACGTGCTCGTCGCCACCAGCCTGCTCTGCATGCTGGTCGCCGGGCTGCTGGCCCGCTACCGCCTGCGGCGAGGCTGACGTGACCGAAATCCTCGGGGAAGTCTTCAACATTCTCGTCTCCGCCGCCTTCTGGACGGCGGTTCTGCGCATCGCCACCCCCTATGTGCTGGGCACGCTGGGGGAGCTGCTGTGCGAGCGCGCCGGGGTGCTCAACCTCGGCATCGAGGGCATCATGACGCTGGGCGCCATGGCCGGCTGGATGGCGGTCTACCAGGGCGCCGACCTGTGGACCGGCGTGGTGTTCGCGGCCGGCTGCGGAGCGCTGCTCGGGTTGCTGCACGCGCTGCTGACGGTGCCGCTCGGCCTGTCACAGCACGTCACCGGCATCGGCGTCACGCTGCTCGGCACCAGCCTGTCCTACTACGTCTACCGGCTCGTCCTGCCGCAGGCGAGCACGCCGCCGACGATCACGCCCTTCCAGCCGCTCGACCTGCCGGGGGCGCTGGCGCAGACGCCGCTGACCTACCTCGCCTTGGCGCTGGTCGGGCTGGTCGCCTACGTGCTGTACCGCACGCCGGTCGGGCTGGCGGTGCGGCTGGTCGGCGAGAATCCGGCGGCGGCCGAGGCTCAGGGCCTCAACGTCACGGCCTTGCGCATCGGCGCGGTGATGGCGGGCAGCGCCTTGATGGCGCTGGCCGGCGCCTTCCTGACGCTGTCGGCCTTCAACGCCTTCTTCTTCAACATGGTCAACGGGCGCGGCTGGATCTGCGTGGCGCTGGTGGTCTTCGCCTCCTGGCGGCCGGGCAAGGCGCTGCTCGGCGCGCTGCTGTTCGCCGTCTTCGACGCGCTGCAACTGCGGTTGCAGCAGGTGGCCGGCGGAATCCTGCCCTATCAGGTGTTCCTGATGATGCCCTATCTGCTGAGCATCCTGGCGCTGGTTCTGGTGGCGCGCCGCGCCTCCTACCCGCGCGCCCTGATGGTGCCCTACCGCAAAGGAGAACGCTGATGTTCGATCTGGTCCTGCGCCGCGCCACCCTGCCGGACGGCCGCAAGGGCGTCGACATCGGCGTCAAGGACGGCCGCATCGCCGCCGTCGCGCCGGAGCTGGCCGGGGAAGCGGGCAGCGAGATCGACGCGACCGGCCGGCTGGTGACGCCGCCCTTCGTGGACGCGCATTTCCACATGGATTCGACGCTCAGCTACGGGCTGCCGCGCGTCAACCAGTCGGGCACGCTGCTGGAGGGCATCGCGCTGTGGGGCGAGCTGAAGCCGCAGCTCGTCCAGGAGGCCATCGTCGAGCGGGCTTTGGCCTATTGCGACTGGGCGGTGGCGCGCGGCCTGCTGGCGATCCGCAGCCACGTCGATGTCTGCGACCCGCGCCTGCTGGCGGTCGAGGCGCTGCTGGAGGTCAGGAAGCGCGTCGCGCCCTATCTGGATCTGCAACTGGTCGCCTTCCCGCAGGACGGCGTGCTGCGCTCCCCCGGCACCGGGGAGCGGCTGAAGCGGGCGCTCGACATGGGGGTCGATGTCGTCGGCGGCATCCCGCATTTCGAGCGGACGATGGCCGACGGCGCCGCCTCGGTCCGGCTGCTCTGCGAGATCGCGGCGGAGCGCGGGCTGCTGGTCGACATGCATTGCGACGAGAGCGACGACCCGCTGTCGCGCCATGTCGAGACGCTGGCCTATGAGGCGCAGCGGCTGGGGATGCAGGGCCGGGTGACCGGGTCGCACCTGACCTCGATGCACTCGATGGACAACTACTACGTCTCCAAGCTGATCCCGCTGATGGCGGAGGCTGATCTGGGCGTGATTGCCAACCCGCTGATCAACATCACCCTGCAAGGGCGCCACGATACCTATCCGAAGCGGCGCGGCATGACCCGCGTACCGGAGTTGATGGCCGCCGGGCTGACGGTGGCGTTCGGGCACGACTGCGTGATGGATCCCTGGTACCCGCTGGGCTCCGGCGACATGCTGGAGGTGGCGCACATGGGGCTGCATGTCGGGCAGATGACCGGGCAGGCCGGCATGGCCGCCTGCTTCGACGCCGTCACCGTCAACCCGGCCAAGCTGCTGCATCTCGAGGGCTACGGGCTGGAGCCGGGCTGCAACGCCGATCTGGTGGTGCTCCAGGCCGGCAGCCCGGTCGAGGCGATCCGCACGCGCGCCGCCCGGCTGCTGGTGCTGCGCCGTGGACGGGTGATCAGCCGCTGCGCCCCCGTGCAGGCAGAGCTGGATCTGCCGGGCCGGCCGGCGAGCGTGAGCTTCACGACGCCGGTGGTTTGAGGGAATCCCATCGCAACACCGCTGTCCAGCCCTCTCCCCCCTGGGGAAAGGGCTGGACAGCGTGGTAACGGGTTCCGTGGCGTTTTCGCGTCAGCCCATGCTTCGGTGTTGCCCTGCTACGTCGGAGCGCCGATGGCTCCCGCGGTCGGATCGCCGGAGATCGCCAGGGAGCGGAAGAAGGCTGTGACGCACTCCTGGGCCAAAGCGACCGCGCGCTCGTCCGGGGCGCCGCCCTGGAGCATCCGGCTCAGCAACCCGATCAGCAGCGCGTGCATCGACAGCGCCGCCGCCGCCGGCAGCCAGTGCGGCGCCAGATCCCCCCGCGCCGCCGCCGCCTCGAAGAATCGGGTCGCGCGTTCCATGAATTCGTCGGTGCGGGCCTGCTTGCGCTCGATGATCCCACGCATCTCCTCGACATACTCGCAGCGGTGGAACAGGATGGTGAAGACACGGCGGCGGCGCTGGTCGGTGACCATCAGCTGCAACACCTCCTTCAACGTGGCGCACAGCGCCTCCAGGGACGAGGCGTCCGCCCGATCGAGCAGTCCGTGGAAGACGTCCTCCTGCGGCAGCTTGGCGCGGGCCTGCATCGCCTCGAACAGATCGACCTTGTCGTGGAAGTGCCAATAGACGGCGCCACGGGTGACCCCGGCCGCCCGCGCGATCCCCTCCAGCGTGGTGCGCGCGACGCCCTGCTCGAAGAACAGCGCCTCGGCGGCGTCGAGGATGGCGTTGCGGGTCTGCTCCGCTTCTTCTTTCGTCCGTCGTACCATCGGCCTTCCCTCGCGGGCGTCCTTATACAGCGCCTGCCCTCAGGTGTCGCCCTGCCGCTTTACATACATGCATGAATGTCTGTATACAACGGGCGCATCATTTCCCCCGACAGCCCCGTCCGGAAGCCGCCATGACCGCAAGTTCCGCGCGCCACGCCTTTCCTGGTTTCCTCGCGGCGCCGCTCGCCGCGTCGCTGCTGCTTGCCGTCTGCACCGGGCCGGCGCTGGCGCAGACCGCCCCGCCTCCTCCGGAAGTGACCGCCATCCTCGTCCAGGCGCAGGACGTGCCGCTCAGCTTCGAATACGCCGGCCGCGTCGCCGGCTCGCGCGAGGTCGAGGTGCGGGCGCGCGTCGGCGGCATCCTGCTGGAGCGCACCTACGTCGAGGGCTCCGTCGTCAAGCAGGGCGACGTGCTGTTCCGCCTCGACCCCGAGCCCTACCGCGTCAAGCTGGCCCGCGCCGAGGCGCAGCTCCGCCAGGAGCAGGCCCGGCTGCTCCAGGCCGACCGCAACTGGAAGCGCATCGAGCCGCTGTTCCAGCGCGAGACGGTCAGCGGGCGCGAGCGCGACGAGGCGCTGTCGGCGCTCGACCTCGCCCGCGCCAGCGTCGCGGTGGCCGAGGCCGAGGTGCGGGCGGCCAAGATCGACCTCGACTACACCCAGGTGAAGGCGCCGGTCAGCGGCGTCACCAGCCGCGAGACGATGTCCGAGGGCAGCCTCGTCGACACCGGAAGCAACGGGCTGCTGACCAACATCACCCAGCTCGATCCGGTCTACGTCAACTTCGCCATCCCCGACGCCGAGGCGACGATCTACCGCGAGGAGATCGCCCAGGGCACCGTCACCGCCCCGGCCGACGGCCATCTGCCGGTCGACGTCCGCACCGCCAACGGGACGGTTCTCGGCGGCAGCGGCCAGATCAATTACACCGACAGCACGGTCGACCCGCGCACCGGCACCATCCGCGCCCGCGCCGTCGTCGCCAACCCCGACAACCGGCTGCTGCCCGGCCAGTTCGTCCGCGCGGTGGTCAAGGGCATGACGCTGAAGAACGCCATTGCCGTGCCCCAGAAGGCGGTGATGCAGGGGCCGCAGGGCACCTTCGTCTATGTCGTGCCCGGCGAGGGCGCGGTGCAGGCGCAGATCCGCCCGGTCAAGCTCGGCCGCGCCGTCGGCGACCGCTTCATCGTCGCCGAGGGGCTGAAGATCGGCGACCGGCTGATCACCGAGGGTGTCATCAAGGTGCGCCCCGGCGCCACCGTCAAGGCCGTCGCCCCGGCGGCCCCCGCTCCGGCTGCTCCGGCTCCCGCCGCCTCCCCCGCCAAGGAGGCCGCGCGATGATCTCCCGCTTCTTCATCGACCGGCCGGTCTTCGCGACCGTGCTGTCGGTCGTCATCGTGCTGGCCGGGCTGATGGCGATGCGGGCGCTGCCGATCGCCCAGTACCCCGAGATCGTCCCGCCCGAGGTCGTCGTCTCGGCGACCTACCCCGGCGCCAGCGCCGAGGTGATCGCCGAGACCGTCGCCGCCCCGCTGGAGCAGCAGATCAACGGCGTCGACCGCATGCTTTACATGCGCTCCACCGCGTCTTCCAGCGGCACGGTGTCGGTGACCGTCACCTTCCAGATCGGCACCAACCCCGATCAGGCGACCATCGACGTCAACAACCGCGTCCAGGCGGCGCTGGCCCGCCTGCCCGAGGAGGTGCGCCGCCAGGGCGTCACCGTGCGCAAGCGCTCGACCTCGATCCTCCAGGTCGTCACCATGTCCTCGCCGGACAAGCGCTACGATCCGGTCTACGTGTCGAACTACGCGCTGCTCAACGTCATCGACGATCTGAAGCGGACGCCGGGCGTCGGCGACGCCTCGCTGTTCGGGGCCAAGGACTACGCCATGCGCATCTGGCTGCGGCCGGACAAGCTGGCGCGCTTCGACCTGACGCCGAGCGACGTCGCCGCCGCCGTGCGCGAGCAGAACTCGCAGTTCGCCGCCGGCAGCTTCGGCCAGGAGCCGATGGCGACGCCGCAGGCCTTCACCTACAGCGTCACCACCCCCGGCCGCCTGCTCGACCCCGAGGAGTTCGGCAACATCATCCTGCGCGCCGACAGCAACGGCGCGGCCCTGCGCCTGAAGGACGTGGCACGGGTCGAGCTGGGGGCGCAGGACTACAACTTCTCCGCCACCTACAACGGCAGCCCGGCGGTCGCCATCGGCGTCTATCTCCAGCCCGGCGCCAACGCGCTGGCCACCGCCGAGGCGGTGCGCGCCAAGATGGCCGAGGTCGCCAAGCGCTTCCCCGAGGGCGTCGCCTACTCCATCCCCTTCGACACCACCAAGTTCGTCCAGGTCTCGATCGACGAGGTGATCCACACCTTCATCGAGGCGCTGATCCTGGTCGTCTGCGTCGTCTTCCTGTTCCTCCAGAACTGGCGGGCGACGATCATCCCGCTGCTGGCGGTGCCGGTGTCGCTGATCGGCACCTTCGCCGGCATGTATCTGCTGGGCTTCTCGATCAACCTGCTGACCCTGTTCGGCATGGTGCTGGCCATCGGCATCGTGGTGGACGACGCCATCGTCGTGCTGGAGAATGTCGAGCGCATCATGGCGCAGGACAAGCTGTCGCCGCGCGACGCCGCCTTCGAGGCGATGGAGGAGGTCAGCGGCCCGGTCATCGCCATCGTGCTGGTGCTGTGCGCGGTGTTCGTGCCGGTCGCCTTCATGGGCGGACTGGTCGGCCAGATGTACAAGCAGTTCGCCATCACCATCGCGGTGTCGGTGGTGATCTCCGGCATCGTGGCGCTGACCCTGACCCCGGCGCTCTGCGCCCTGATCCTCAAGCCCGGCCACGCCGAGCCGATCCTGCCCTTCCGAATCTTCAACCGTTGGTTCGAGCGGGCGACCAACGGCTATCTCTCCGGGGTGCGCTTCTTCAACCGCCGGGCCTTCCTCAGCCTGATCCTGTTCGCCGGGCTGCTCGGCGCCACCGCGATGCTGTTCCAGCGAGTGCCGGGTGCGCTGGCGCCGGAGGAGGACCAGGGCTACGTCTTCATGATGCCGGTGCTGCCGCCGGCCGCCTCGCTGAGCCGGACCGTTGCCGTCACCGACGCCATCAACGGCATGCTGGCCAAGCAGCCTGCGGTGGCCGACGTCGTCACCTTCGCCGGCTTCGACCTCTTGTCGATGTCGAACAAGACCAGCGCCGGCGTGTCCTTCGTGACGCTGAAGGACTGGTCGGAGCGCACCGACCCGGCGCTCGACGCCCGCAAGCTGACCGGCACCTTCATGGGCATGGCGAGCGGCATCAAGGACGCCATGGTGCTGTCCTTCAACCCGCCGCCGATCACCGGCATGAGCACGACCGGCGGCTTCGAGCTGTATGTGCAGAACCGCGGCGGCGGCAACGCCGAGGCGCTGATGCAGGCGACCAACGCGCTGGTGCAGGAGGCCGCCAAGCACCCCGAACTGGCCGGCGTGCGCACCACCTTCTCGACCGCCGTGCCACAATACCGGGTGACCATCGACCGCGACAAGGTCAAGGCGCTCGACGTGCCGCTCAACGTGATCTTCGACACGATGCAGAGCAGCTTCGGCAGCCTCTACGTCAACGACTTCACGCTGTTCGGCCGCGCCTACCGCGTCAACCTGCAATCGGAGCCGGAATTCCGCGAGAAGCCCGACGATCTGCGCCACGTCTTCGTCAAGTCCAACGCCGGCGACATGATCCCGCTCGACAGTCTGGTGACGGTGCAGCGCGTCATCGGCCCCGACCTGATGGAGCGCTTCAACGTCTTCCCGGCGGCCAAGGTGATGGGCAGCCCGGCGCCCGGCTACAGCTCGGGGCAGGCGCTGGCGGCGATCCAGGAGGCGGCGGCCAAGGCCCTGCCGGAGACCTTCTCGATCGGCTTCATCGGTTCCGCCTTCCAGGAGCAGGCGACCCAGGGCTCGGCCTCGCAGGCCTTCCTCTTCGGCATCGTCATGGTCTTCCTGATCCTGGCGGCGCAGTACGAACGCTGGTCGCTGCCGCTGGCGGTGGTGACGGCGGTGCCCTTCGCGGTGTTCGGCGCGGTGCTGGCGATCTGGCTGCGCGGGTTGCAGAACGACGTCTATTTCCAGATCGGTCTGGTGACGCTGATCGGTCTGGCGGCGAAGAACGCCATCCTGATCGTCGAGTTCGCGGTGCAGCTCCGCCAGGAGGGCCGCAGCGTCCAGGAGGCGGCGATGGAGGCGGCCAAGCTGCGCTTCCGCCCGATCGTCATGACCTCGCTGGCCTTCATCCTCGGCTGCGTGCCGCTGGCGATCAGCGCGGGCGCGGGTGCCGGCAGCCGCCATTCGATCGGCACCGGGGTGATCGGCGGCATGCTGGCCGCGACCTTCCTGGCGGTCTTCTTCGTGCCGCTGTTCTACCGGCTGGTCTCGCAACTGACCGAGCGGCGGAGGAAGCCGAAGCCGGCGGTGCCGGACGCGGCGGTTTGACCGGCCATCCGGCAGGCTGTCCGCGATCGCGGACAGCCGTCCCGCAGCCGAAGCGGACCGCCCTTCAGTCGGCGCCGGGCACGAACACGGTGCCATCCATCAGCAGGCGCGCCGTCCGCACCAGGGCGGCGCGGCGCAGCTTGATCCCCTCGCCCCGCGCCTCAAGCTCGATCTCGACGGTCAGGCGGCCAGTGGGATGCTCGACGTCGCAGCGCTTGGACGAGCCGGCGGGAACCACCGCCAGGGCGTTGGCCGGCGCGCCGTCGAGCAGGCAGGCGGTCGCCACCGTCACCGCCCCCAGCACGCCGATGGAATCGTGCAGGCGGAACGGGATGAAGGTCCGCGTCGAAACCATGCCGCCGTCGCGCGGCGGCGCCACCAGGGTCAGCTTCGGGACGGTCTGCGTCCGCACGTCGCCCAGCCCCATGCGTTCGCCCGCCTCGATGCGGATCGCCTCCAGCCGCTCCTTCAGGACGGCGTCGCCCTCCAGCGTCGCCGCGTCCTCGAAGCCGGTCAGCCCGAAGGCGGCCGCCGGCATCACCACCACCGGCATGCCGTTGTCGATCAGGGTGCAGGGCACGCCGGCGATCACGTCCAGGACACGGCCGGTCGGCAGCAGGGCGCCGCACACCGACCCCTCGGTGTCGAGGAAGGCCTGGACCACCGGCGCGTGGCGCCCCGGCACGCCGTCGATGGCGACGTCGCCGTCATAGCGCACGCGGCCGCCCGGCGTCTCCACCGTCACCTCGGCGATACCGTCGGTGTTGACCATGAAGACGCGCACGGTGGTGCGTTCGCCCGTCGGCGCCACCAGCCCGCGCTCGATGGCGAAGGGGGCGACACCGGCCAGGATGTTTCCGCAATTCTGCGCGTCCGAGACGATCGCCTTGTCCGGCACGATCTGGAGGAACAGGTAATCGACGTCGCAGCCGGGCCGCTCCGAGCGCGACACCACCGCGACCTTGCTGGTCAGCGGGTGGGCGCCGCCGATCCCGTCGATCTGGCGCGGGTCGGGCGACCCCAGCGCCGCCAGCAGGATGCGGTCGCGCGCCGCCGGATCCGCCGGCAGGTCCGAGGCCAGGAAATAGGCGCCCTTGGAGGTCCCGCCGCGCATCAGGGCGCAGCGGATGCCGATCTGCTCGGTCATGGGAATGCTCCTCAACGGATGGGAATGCCGCGTCTCAGGATGCCGCGTCCGTGCCGGCCGGCGCGCGGAAGGCAGCCACGGCGGCGCGGACGATCTGGGTCAACGCCTCCTCGGTGTCCTCGCCGTCCGCCACCCCGTCGGACAGGCGGGCGACGCGCCAGGGGTTGATCAGCGTGTAGCTGACCGCCCCCAGCAAAAAGTGCGTGCGCCAGACGATGTCGGCGCGCGACAGGCGCGGCAGACAGGCCTGGAGCGCGTCGAGGAAGGCGAGATTGATGGGATTGAAGGTCTCGGCGATGATCTTCTGCGCCTCCTCGTGGCGTTCCGCCATGACGACGGCGCGCAGCCGGGCGAAGCGGGCGCCGCCGCCGACGCCGCCCTCCGATTCGGAGAGAGACGGCAGGATGAAGGCGCGGACGATCGCGGCGAGGCGGTCGTCGGGGTCGCGGATGCGCTGCGCCTCGCTCAGCAACTCGCCGCGCCGCCGGTTCATCGGGCCGGAATGCCGCTCGTAGATCGCGCGCAGCAGCCCGTCCTTCGAACCGAAATGGTAGCTGATGCTGCCGAGGTTGGCGCCGGACGCCTGGGCGATCTCCCGCATCGACACCGCGCGGAAGCCGTTGCGCGAAAACAGATCCTCGGCGGCCTCCAGAATGGCCTCCCGCATCGAGGTCTGGCGTTGCGGCATCGGGACGGGCACGGGAAGGAACCTCCGGACAAAGCGGGTCGGACGGCGCCATCCTAGCGCCCCTTGGTCGATCGTACAAATGATTTGAACGGTCGTATCTTCAATTTGCACAGCTGTCACATTCATGTTGACAGGGAACTGTCGTCCTGCCTAGCATTTGTACGCCCGTCCAAATAAGACGGTCGTCCAAACAACAGACCGTACATCGCCATGAGCACGCAATCGCAGAAGAGCGCGCTGGTCGTCAGCGCGCATCCGGGGGACTTCGTCTGGCGCACCGGCGGCGCCATCGCGCTGCACGTCAAGCGCGGCTACCGCGTCAAGGTCGTCTGCCTGTCCTACGGGGCCCGCGGCGAGAGCCAGGGCGCTTGGAAGCAGCCCGGCGCCACGCTGGAGGCGGTGAAGCGGCAGCGCCACGAGGAGACGGTGCGCGTGGCCGAACTGCTCGGCGCCGAGATCGAGTTCTTCGACACCGAGGATTACCCGCTGGACCTCAACCGCGCCATGCTCGACCGGCTGGTCGACATCTACCGCGACGTCCAGCCCGACTTCGTGCTGACCCACCCGTCGGCCGATCCCTATAACTACGACCACCCGGACGCCGGCCGCTTCGCCCAGCAGGCGCGCATCATCGCGCAGGCCGCCGGCCACAACCCCGGCGCCAAGACGCTGGGCGCCCCGCCGGTCTTCCTGTTCGAGCCGCACCAGCCCGAGCAGTGCGACTTCAAGCCCAACGTCATCCTGAACATCGACGAGGTCTGGGACATCAAGCGCCAAGCCTTCGAGTTCCTGCCGGCCCAGCGCCACCTGTGGGACTACTACACCCGCGTCGCCCTCCAGCGCGGCGCCCAGGGCGGCCGCAACTCCGGGCGCAGCGCCACCTACGGCACCGCCCAGGGCATGACCTACGGCGAGGCCTACCAGCGGGTGTTCCCGATGGTGCTGGAGGAGCTGGCATGAGGACCGGGATCGTCGTCCGCGAGATCGACCGCGCCGACGCGGCGGCGGTGGAAAGCCTGGGCACGCTCGGCGTCTCCACCGTGCACGAGGCGATGGGCCGGCTGGGGCTGATGAAGACCTACATGCGCCCGGTCTGGCCCGGCGCGCGGGTGGCGGGGACCGCCGTCACCGTGCTGGCCCAGCCCGGCGACAACTGGATGCTGCACGTCGCGGTCGAGCAGTGCCGGCCCGGCGACATCCTGGTCGTCGCCGTCACCGCCGACAACAGCGACGGCATGTTCGGCGACCTGCTGGCGACCTCGCTGATGGCCCGCAAGGTGCGCGGTCTGGTGATCGACGCCGGGGTGCGCGACGTGGCGAGCCTCCAGGAGATGGGCTTCCCCGCCTGGGCGCGGGCGGTGTCGGCCAAGGGCACGGTCAAGGCGACTCTCGGCTCGGTCAACATCCCGGTGGTCTGCGCCGGTGCCCTGGTCAATCCGGGCGACGCGATCGTCGCCGACGACGACGGGGTGGTCGTGGTGCCGGCGGCGCGCGTCGCCGAAGTCGCCGCCGCCGGGCTGAAGCGCGCGGCGAACGAGGAGGACAAGCGCAAGCGGCTCGCCGCCGGCGAACTCGGGCTGGACATGTACGGCATGCGGCCAGCGCTGGCCGAGGCCGGGCTGGTCTATGTCGACCGCCTCGAAGACCTGGGCCGCTGAGCGGCGCCGCCGAGCTCCAAGACAAGCACCGACAAGACAAGCTCCAAGAAGAATCCCCTCGGGAGGAAAACGCGAATGTCTCTCCGTTCCCTGATGCTCGGCACCGCCGTGGCCGCCGCCGCCCTGCTGCCGCTGGCCGGCACCGCCGCCGCCAAGACCTACAAGGTCGGGCTGGTGGTGTCGCTGTCGGGGCCGACCGCCTCGCTCGGCCAGCAGATCGAGCGCGGCGCCAAGCTCTACCAGTCGCTGCACAAGGACGACCTCGGCGACGACAGCGTCGAGCTGATCGTGCGCGACGACACCGGCCCGGCCCCCGACGTCGCCAAGCGGCTGGCGCAGGAGCTGGTCGTGCGCGACAAGGTCGATGTGCTGGCCGGCATCATCTTCACGCCGAACGCCAACGCCATCGCGCCGATCGCCACCCAGGCCAAGGTGCCCTTCGTCATCATGAACGCCGCCTCCTGGGCGACGACGAAGTCCTCGCCCTACATCGTCCGCGTGTCGCAGACCCTGCCGCAGATCACCGTGCCGCTCGCCCAGTGGGCGGCCAAGCAGCCCGACATCAAGAGCGTCTACACGCTGGTGTCCGACTACGCGCCGGGCATCGAGGCGGAGGAGGCCTTCGCCCACGGCCTGAAGGAGGCCGGCAAGACGGTGACCGCCTCGGTCCGCGTGCCGGTGCAGAGCCCCGACTTCGTGCCCTTCCTGCAGAAGGTGAAGGACGCCAAGCCCGACGCGCTCTACGTCTTCCTGCCCGGCGGCACGCAATCGACGGCGCTGATGAAGGCGTACCAGAGCCTCGGTCTGAAGGAGGCCGGGGTCCGGCTGATCGGCTCCGGCGAGGTGTCGGTCGAGGACGAGCTGCCCAACATGGGCGACGCGGCCATCGGCGTGGTGACCGGCTTCCACTACTCGACCTCGCACGACAGCAAGGCCAACGCCGACTTCGTCAAGGCGTGGCAGGCGGCCTACGGGGCCGACAGCGTGCCGACCTTCATGGGGGTGGGCGGCTATGACGGGATGGCGGCGATCCACGGCGCCATCAAGTCCCTGAAGGGCAAGTTCACCGGCGAGGCGGCGGTCGAGGCGATGCGCCACTGGAAGGCCGAGAGCCCGCGCGGCCCGATCGCCATCGATCCGGAGACGCGCGACGTCGTGCAGAACATCTACATCCGCCGCGTCGAGAAGGTGGACGGCGCGCTGCGCAACGTCGAGTTCGAGACCTTCCAGGCGGTGAAGGATCCGGGCAAGGCGGCCGGCAAGTAAGGCTGGAGAGCCGCTTGAAGCCCCTCTCCCCTTGCGGGACGAAGCCGAAGAGCGCCAAAGGCGATCGCAGGCTTCGTGGGTTGGGGTGAGGGGGGCAAATCTTTCTCCTTCGGCGAATCCCCCTCATCCCAACCAGCAGTGCCTACGAGCGCCTTTGGCGCTCTCCAGCCCTGCCCCACAAGGGGAGAAGGGCTTCGAATGGGATCCGCCCCACCCACCCCACCCAATCACCTGTTCCAGCATCGCTCTTGCCCGAAGGAGGCGGCCCCGTGATCACGGCTGCTCTGACCATCCTCTTCCACGGCCTCGCCTTCGCGATGGTCCTCTACATCGTCTCCGTCGGGCTCGGCATCACCATGGGCCTGATGAACTTCGCCAACCTCGCCCATGGCGCCTTCGCCGCCGCCGGCGGCTACGTCGTCGTCATGGCGACACGGTCGCTCGGGCTGCCCTTCTGGGTGGCGCTGCCGGCCGCCTTCATCGTGGTGGCGCTGGCCGGGGCGGTGATCGAGCGGCTGGTCGTCCGCACACTCTACGGCGCCGACGAGCTGCGGCAGGTGCTGTTCTCCATCGCGCTGCTGTTCATGGCCATCGCCGGCTTCACCGTCGCCTTCGGCCCGTTGCAGCAGCAGCCGGAGATCCCCGCCAGCCTGTCCGGCCAGATCGCGCTGGGCGACGTCGAATTCCCGTCCTACCGGGCCTTCGTCATCGTGGCCGGCGTGGCGATCCTGGCGGCGCTGTGGCTGCTGATCGGCCGCACCCGCATGGGCATGCGCATCCGCGCCGCGGTGGACAACCGCAACATGGCCGAGGCGATCGGCGTCGACACCAAGCTGCTGTTCACCCTGACCTTCGCGCTGGGCACCGGCATCGCCGGGCTGGGCGGCGGCATCGGCGCCGACATCCTGTCGATCACCCCGACCTACGGGCAGGAATATCTGGTGCTGTTCCTGATCGTCGTCGCGGTCGGCGGGTTGGGCTCGATCTTCGGCCCCTTCCTGGCGGCGCTGTGCATCGGCGTGGTCGACGTGGCGGGCAAGTACCTGATCCCGGAATTCGGCGCCTTCTTCATCTACGGCGTCGTCATCGCCATCCTGCTGGCCAAGCCCGCCGGCCTGTTCGGCGTGCGGAGCTGACCGATGACGAGTCCCCTTCCAAGGCCAATCGCAAGGACTGAACGCGTGAAAAGCATGTCCGCATCCGGCGGTGCCGCCACGCCATCCGGCGCCGCCACGCCCTCGACTTGGCGCGGGCTGGCGATGGGCCGGTCCGGCGGCGACCTCGCCATCGCCGCCCTGCTCGGGTTCGGCGCGCTGGCCACCCTGCTGTTCGGCGAGGCCTATTGGCTGCTCGCCAGCCAGGTCGCCATCACCATGATCTTCGCGCTGTCGGTCGACCTGCTGGTCGGCTTCGCCGGAATCGTGACGCTGGGCCACGCCGTCTTCTTCGGGCTGGGCGCCTACACGGTCGGCATCGCGTCCGCCCATCTCGGCTGGACCGAGCCGCTGTCCGGCCTGCTGCTGGCGGGGCTCGTCGCGGCGGCGCTGGGCGGGGCGACCGGCGTGCTGGTGCTGCGCACGAAGGGGCTGGGCCAGCTCATGCTGACCATGGCCTTCGCCTCGCTGGTCTACGAGATCGCCAACCGGGCCAAGCCGCTGACCGGCGGCGCCGACGGCTTGCAGGGCATGGTGATCGCCCCGATCCTCGGGCTGTTCGACTTCGACATCTTCGGCCTGACCGCCTTCCTCTACACGCTGGCGGTGCTGGCGGTGGTGGTGGGCTTGGCCGTGCTGATGACCCGCTCGCCCTACGGCCGCTCCCTGGTCGGCATCCGCGAGAACCGGGTGCGCATGCAGGCCATCGGCACCAACGTGCAGCAGCGGCTGTTGTCGATCTACGTGGTCTCGGCGGCGCTGGCCGGCATCGCCGGGGCGCTGCTGGCGCAGACCTCGCAGTTCGTCGGGCTGAACGTGCTGCATTTCAGCCTGTCCGGCGAGATCCTGATCATCGTCGCGCTGGGCGGCGCCGGCCGCCTGTGGGGCGCCCTGCTGGGGGCCGTGGTGTTCACGCTGTTCAAGGACCGCCTGTCGGCGCTCGACCCCGCCTACTGGTACTTCTGGCTCGGGCTGCTGCTGGCGGTGATCGTGCTGTTCGCACCCAAGGGGCTGATCGGGCTGGTCGACCGCCTGCTCTCGTTCTTCCAGCGCGGGGAGGTCCGCTGATGCTGCCGCCGATCCTGGAGACCCACGGGCTGAACAAGAGCTTCGGCGCCCTGACCGTGGCGCAGAACATCAACTTCTCGCTGGAGCCCGGCACCTTCGAGGCGCTGATCGGCCCCAACGGCGCCGGCAAGAGCACTTTCGTCAACCTGCTGACCGGCCTGATCCCGCCGACCTCCGGCTCGGTCATCCTCGACGGCCAGGACGTGACGGCCCTGCCGATCGAGGCCCGCGTCAAGCGCGGCATGGTCCGCACCTTCCAGATCAACACGCTGTTCAACAGCCTGACGGTGGCCGAGAACGTCATCCTGGCGCTGGACGAGCACCACAACCACGGCTGGCGCCCGCTGCCGAGCCCGACGCTCCGCCGCGTCATCCGCGAGGAGGCTTACGACATCCTCGACCGCCTCGGCCTCGCCCCCTGGGGCAACCGCGAGGTGAAGTCCCTGCCCTACGGCCGCCAGCGTCTGGTCGAGATCGCCATCGCGCTGGCATTGCGGCCCAAGGTGCTGCTGCTCGACGAGCCGGCCGCCGGCATCCCCTCGACCGAGACCGGCACCATCATCGAAGTGCTGGAAAGCCTCGCCAGCGACCTCGCCATCCTGATCATCGAGCACGACATGGACCTTGTCTTCCGCTTCGCCCAGCGCATCACCGTGCTGGTGCAGGGCGCCGTGCTGGCGCGCGGCACGCCGGACGAGATCGCCAACAACGAGACGGTCAAGTCCGTCTATCTCGGGGAGGGCATCCATGCCTGAGATGCAAAAGGCCGGCCTGTCGCTCGGCAACGTCAGCGCCGGCTACGGCGCCACGGTGGTGCTGGAGGATCTCAGCTTCGATCTCGCCGCCGGGGAAAAGCTGTCGATCATCGGCCGCAACGGCGTCGGCAAGACCACGCTGCTCGCCACCATCATGGGGCTGACCCGGCTGCACGGCGGCCGCATCGGGCTGGGCGACCGGGACATCGCCGCGCTGCGGCCCAACCGGCGGGCCCAGGCCGGCATCGGCTTCGTGCCGCAGCAGCGCGAGATCTTCCCCTCGCTGACGGTCGAGGAGAATCTGCTGGTCGGCCTGCGCCCCGGCGCCTGGACGCTGGAACGGATCTACGAGCTGTTCCCGCGCCTCCAGCAGCGCCGCGCCAACATGGGCAACCAGCTCTCCGGCGGCGAGCAGCAGATGCTGGCCTTCGGGCGGGCGCTGCTGACCAACCCGCGCGTGCTGCTGCTCGACGAGCCGTTCGAGGGGCTGGCCCCGGTGATCGTCGAGCAGCTCTTCCACGCGCTCCTGCGCCTGCGCGACGAGGGTGGGCTGTCGATCATCATGGTGGAGCAGCACGCCAAGCTTGCCCTGGCCTTCGCGCCGCGCACCATGGTGATGAGCCGCGGCCGCATCGCCTTCGACGGCGCCAGCCGCAGCCTGATCGACGATCCGGCCCGGCTGGACGCGCTGTGCGGCATCGGCGGCGGCCTGCATTGAGCGGCCCGGACAACACGGGGACACCCAGCATGAGCGACGTGAACATCGCCTTCATCGGCTTCGGCGAAGCCGCCCAAGCCTTCACCAGCGGCTGGCGCACGCGCGGCCCGGTGAGCGTGGCCGCCTACGACATCCTGTTCGACGACCCGCAGCGGGCCGACGCCAAGCGCGCCGAATGCCGCGCGCTCGGCGTGATGCCGCTGGACAGCGCCGCCGAGGCGGCGGCGTGGGCCGACCTCGTCATCTCCGCGGTGACGGCGGATCAGGTGCTGGCGGCGGCCGGGAGCGTGCTTCCCGGCGTGCATCCGGGGATGCTGTTCCTCGACATCAACTCCGCCGCCCCCTTCCGCAAGGCCGAGGCGGCGGAGCGGGTGGCGGCGGCCGGCGCCGGCACCGTCGACGTGGCGGTGATGGCCCCGGTCCACCCGCGCCGGCACGAGACGCCGCTGCTGATCAGCGGCCCGGCCGCCGCCACGGTCGAGCCGATCCTCGCCGCCCTGGGGATGAGCTTCGAGACCGTTTCCGACCGCACCGGCGACGCCTCGACCGTCAAGATGATCCGCAGCATCGCCATCAAGGGCTTCGAGAGCGTGACAATGGAGTGCGTCACCGCCGCCGTGAAGCTCGGCATCGAGGACCGCATCATCCCGTCGCTCACCGCGTCGCTGTCGAAGCTCGATTTCGCCGCGCTGGCGGATCACGTGATGGAGCGTGTCGTCGTCCACGGAAAGCGCCGCGCCGCCGAGATGCGCGAGGTCGCCGCGACGCTGGAGCACGCCGGGGTCAGCAACTTCCTGCCGGCGGCGACGGCCGCCCACCAGCAATGGGTGTCCGACCTCGGCGTGCGGGCGCGCTTCGACGGGGACGTCCCCCGCGACGCGCTGCGCATCGCGCGCGAAGTGCTGAACGCCATCGAGGCGCAGAAAAAGTAAGACATGTCTTAGGGAGGGGGACCGGACCAGCCGCTCCACAGGCAGCCCCGGTTCCCCCGACACGTCATGCCCGTGCTTGGCGCGGGCATCCACGGGCAAGCTTCCGGTTTCCGCGCGGATGACCGGGACAAGCCCGGTCATGACGATGGGACCGACGGAGCGCCCCGGCGGAACCACAAGCACAAAAGACTCCCGGGAGGACCACATGGCACGCATCGTCGGGTCGATCGCGACCTCGCACACCCCGACCATCGGCTTCGCCTTCGACCGGCGGAAGCAGGACGACCCGGTCTGGGCGCCGATCTTCGCGGCCTACGAGCCGGTCCGCCAATGGCTGGACGAAAAGAAGCCGGACGTTCTGTTCTTCATCTACAACGACCACATCACCTCCTTCTTCTTCGACCATTACTCGGCCTTCACGCTGGGCATCGGCGGGTCCTACAGCGTCGCCGACGAGGGCGGCGGCACCCGGCCGCTGCCGCCGGTCAAGGGGCACACCGGGCTCGCCCACCACATCGGCCAGTCGCTGATGGCCGACGAGTTCGACATGTCCTTCTTCCAGGAGCGCCCGCTCGACCATGGCTGCTTCTCGCCGCTGTCGATGCTGATGCCGCACGAGCCGGACTGGCCGGTTCCCATCGTCCCGCTCCAGGTCGGCGTGCTCCAGTTCCCGATCCCCTCGGCGCGGCGCTGCTACAAGCTGGGTCAGGGGCTGCGCCGCGCCATCGAGAGCTACCCGGAGGATCTGAAGGTGGTGATCGTCGCCACCGGCGGGCTGTCGCACCAGGTGCACGGCGAGCGGGCGGGCTTCAACAACACCGCCTGGGACGCCCGGTTCCTGGAGATGATCGAGAAGGACCCGGTCGCGCTGACCCGCATGACGCACGCCGACTTCGCCCGCCTCGGCGGCATGGAGGGGGCCGAGGTGATCATGTGGCTGGTCATGCGCGGCGCGATGTCCGCGAGCGTGCGCAAGATCCACCAGACCTACTACCTGCCCTCGATGACCGGCATCGCCACCGTCATCTACGAGAACGAGGCGATCGAGCCGCCCGCCGACATCCTGTCGGAGCACCGCGCCCACATCGGCCGGCAGCTCGCCGGGGCCGGGGAACTGACCGGCACCTACCCCTTCACCCACGCCACCAGCGTCAAGGCCTACCGGCTCAATCGCTTCCTGCACCGCATGGTCGAGCCGGCCCACCGCGCCCGCTTCCTGGCCGATCCCGAGGCCGCGTTCGATGAGGCCGGCCTCACCGGCGAGGAGCGCCGTCTGGTCCGCGACCGCGACTGGCGCGGGATGATCCATTACGGCGTCATCTTCTTCATGCTGGAAAAGCTCGGCGCCGTGGTCGGCACCTCCAACCTGCACATCTACGCGGCGATGCGGGGCGAGACGCTGGAGGAGTTCCAGAAGACCCGCAACGCACCGGGCGCGCTCTATTCCGTCGCCGGAACGGACACCCCGTCGCTCGCCTGGGACCAGAAGGCCGGGCCCGGCCCGGCCGAATGAGCGGCCCGGCGTCGGCGTTCAGCGGAAGTACAGGGCGATCCGCTGGCCGTCGATCTCGTGGATGGCGGCCTCGACGCCGTACACCTCGCGGATGACGTCCGTGGTGATGATCGCCTCCGGCGGCCCTTCGTAGGCGATGCGGCCGTTCCGCATCGCCACGATGCGGTCGGAGTAGCAGGAGGCGAAGTTGATGTCGTGCAGCACCAGGATGACGGTCTTGCCGAACGCGTCGGCGGTGCGGCGGAACAGCGCCATCATCGCCACCGCGTGCTTGACGTCGAGGTTGTTCAGCGGCTCGTCGAGCAGGATGTATTCGGTGTCCTGGCACAGCACCATGGCGATGAAGGCGCGCTGGCGCTGGCCGCCCGACAGTTCGTCGAGGAAGCGGTGGGCGACGGCGCCGAGGTCCAGATAGTCGATCACCCGCTCGATGTGCCCGCGGTCCTCGACGGTCAGGCGCCCCTTGCTGTGCGGGTAGCGGCCGAAGGCGATCAGGTCCCGCACCGTCAGGCGCGCCATGATCTGGTTGTCCTGCCGCAGGATCGACAGGCGACGCGCCAGCACGTCGCCGGGCGTGGTCGTCACGTCCATCCCGTCGACGACGACGGTTCCCGCCGTCATCGGCAGCAGCCGGCTGATGATCGACAACAGGGTCGATTTCCCGGCCCCGTTGGCGCCGATCAGCGAGATCACCCCGCCGGCCGGCAGCGTGACCGACACATCGTCGACGACGATCGTCCGGCCGTAGGACTTGCTGGCGTTCCGGACCTCGATCATCGGGCCGATCTCCGCACGAGAATGAACAGGAAGGCGATCCCGCCGAGGAATTCGATGACGATGCTGAGCGCGCTGTTGAGCCCCAGCACCCGCTCCAGGACGAGCTGGCCGCCGGTCAGCGTCAGGATGCCGAGCAGGACCGCGACCGGCAGGATGACCCGGTGCTCGTGCGTGCGGACCAGCGTGTAGGCGAAGTTGGCGACCAGCAGCCCGAGAAAGGTCACCGGCCCGACCAGCGCCGTCGAGACCGACACCAGGACCGACACCAGCACCAGCACCAGCGCAACCGCCCGCCGGTGGTCGACCCCGAGGTTGATCGCCGCCTCGCGCCCCAGCGCCAGCACGTCGAACAGCGCCATGCGCCGCCAGATGATGACCGAGACCGCCAGGACGGCCAACGCCGAGACGGCGAGCAGCTGGCCATCGACGCGGTTGAAGCTGGCGAACATCCGGTCCTGCACCACCAGGAACTCGTTGGGGTCGATGATGCGCTGGAGGAAGCTCGACAGGCTGCGGAACAGCACGCCGAACACGATCCCGACCAGCATCAGCAGATGCAGCCCGCGCACCCCGCCGGAAAACAGCCAGCGGTAGAGCAGCCAGGAGAACGCCACCATCGCCCCGACCTCGACGCCGAAGCGCAGGCGCGGGTCGATTTCCGCCACGGCCGCCGAGCCGAGCTGGAAGACCAGCACCGTCTGGATCAGCCGGTACAGCACGTCGAAGCCCATGATGGAGGGCGTCAGGATCCGGTTGTTCGTGATGGTCTGGAACAGCACGGTCGAGACGGCGACCGCGTAGCCGACCAGCACCATCGCCGCGACCTTCGTGCCGCGGAAGCTCAGGATGAATCCCCAGTTCCCGCGCGCGTTGACGGTGAGGAACAGGATGATCGACGCCACCGTCAGCACCGACAGGGTGGCGAGGAGGAGGACCGGCGATCCGGCCCGCCCGCCGGCTCCACTGGCAGCTCCACTGGCGGCTCCGCTGGCTGACCGGAGATCAGGAGGCATGGCCGTTCCTCCGCAGCAGCAGATGGAGGAAGACGGCGCTGCCGACCATGCCCATCATCGTGCCGATCGGAATCTCGTAGGGGTGGATCACAAGGCGGCCGACGATGTCGCAGGCCAGCACCAGCCCGGCGCCGAGCAGCGCCACCCAGGGCAGCGAGCGGCGCATGTTGTCGCCCCACATCAGGCTGATGACGTTGGGCACGATCAGGCCGAGGAAGGGGATCATCCCGCAGGTCGCGATGACGGCGGCGGTGACCAGCGACACGATGACCAGCCCGAGCGAGACGACCCGCCGGTGGTTCAGCCCGAGGTTGGTGGTGAAATCCTCCCCCAGCCCGGCGACGGTGAAGCGGTCGGCCGCGACGTAGGCGACTCCCGTCAGCGCGGCGCTGATCCACAGCAGCTCGTACCGCCCGCGCAGCACGCCGGAGAAGTCGCCGGTCTCCCAATTGCGCACCGACTGCATCAGGTCGTAGCGGTAGGCGACGAACTCGGTCCCCGCGGTGATCACCGCCCCCAGCATGATGCCGACCAGCGGCACGACCAGCGGCGAGCGCAGCGGCATCCGCCGCAGGATCGCCAGGAACAGCGCCGTCCCGGCCAGCGCGAAGCCCCCCGCCATCAGCATGCGGCCGATGACCGGGGTGTCGGGCGCCAGCAGCGTCACCACCAGCATGCCGAACACCGCCGATTCGGCGGTTCCCGCCGTCGACGGCTCCACGAACTTGTTGCGGGCGAGCATTTGCAGGATCAGGCCGGCGACGGCCATCGCCGCGCCGGCCAGAATCAGCGCCAGCGTGCGCGGGATGCGGCTGATCAGCAGAATCTGGGCAGCCTGGACGGATTCCCCGCCAAGCAGGGAGGCAAGCGTCACGTCGCCGACGCCGACGAACAGGCTGACGACCGCCAGCAACCCGACGCCGACCGACGCCAGGGCAAGCCGCCCCGTCATGGCGGATCCCATCATGACGGTTCGCCGGCCGTCCCGCGGACAACACCGGGCATGATCACGACTTTCCCGTCAGCGCCGTCCCGAGGGCGTCGACATCCTCCTGCATCGCCGCGAGACCGCCGCTGGCGATGTACCAGTTCCCGGCGTTGAGATCGACGACCTGCCCCTTCTTCCAGGCGGTCGTCTGGCGCACGAGGTCGTTGTCGAGAATCTGGCGGCCCGGCCGCCCGCCGGCGCCGATGGCGGCGTCGCGGTCCATCACGAACAACCAGTCCGGGTTGGTCTTGAGAATGAACTCGAAGGAGATGGCCTGCCCGTGGTTCGCCGAGTCCAGAGTCTCGACCGCCGGCACGACGCCGTATTCGGTGTGCAGCACACCGAACCGCGAGCCCGGACCGTAGGCGGTGACCTTGCCGCCGGTGGTCAGGACCAGCAGACCGCGGCCCGCCGTGGCGGCGATGGTCCTCAGTTCGGCGATGGAGGCGCGCAGCCGGTCGACGCGCCCCTGCACGTCGGCCTTTCGGCCGAAGATCCGGCCCAGGGTCTGCGCGTTCTCGACCGCGCTGTCGACGAAACGCTCGGTCCTCACCGACAGGTCGATGGTCGGCGCAATGGCGGCAAGTTCGGCGTATTTGGGCGCGGCGCGGCCGCTGACGATGATCAGGTCGGGCTGCGCCGCGTTCACCGCCTCGTAGTCGGGCTCGAACAGGCTGCCGATCTTGGCGGTGCCGGCACCGTCATACTTGGCGAGGCGGGGCGGCTTCTGCCCGGTCGGCACGCCGGCGACCGGAACGCCGAGCGCGTCGAGGGTGTCGAGCGAGGCCATGTCGAAGGTCAGCACTGTTTTCACCGTCTTCGGCAGCCGGGTTTCCCCCCGGGCATGGCGCACGGAGATCTCCTGGGCGAAGACCGGCAGGGGCGCCAGCCCGACCAGCCCGAGCGCCAAGCCAGCCGTCAGCATGTCTCTTCGCCGTGTCACGATGGTCATCACCACTCCCAAAGCGTTGCGGGATCTTCGCCGGATGTCTGGGCGTCGAAGGACGCCGCCGACGTCAAGACGCGGAGCGTCCGCGCCGGGCATCGGAATCGGTGCGCCCCCGACCGATCGGATGAGTGGCCGGCATCCTATCGCTAATAAGTCTTATTTGCAAAGTCTTGAATTCGCGTGATAGCGCTCACGCCGTCCGGCGCCGCCTCGGGCCGGATTTCATCCATCCTTGCGGCGGGCTGGCCCGCAGACCTTGCGATGGACCAGGCTTCCGGCAGACTGAGCCGGAACGGGCGGGCTGGTCCGGTTCAGGAAAGCACACGAAACACGAAGGAAATCAAGAGAATGAGCGATGGTCTCCTGCCGGCGTGGCTGGTATGGGCGCTGCTCTCGGCCTGTTTCGCGGCCTTGACCGCGATTCTGGCCAAGCTCGGCGTCGAAAGCATCAGCGCCGACGTCGCCACCCTGATCCGGACGGCCGTCGTCTTCCTGCTGCTGGTCGGACTTTTCGTCGCATCGGGGGAATCGCTGTCGCCCGCGTCGATTTCCCCGAAAACCGCCCTGTTCCTCGTGCTGTCCGGTCTGGCCACCGGCGCATCCTGGCTGTGCTATTTCCGCGCGCTCAAGCTCGGCCCGGCCTCGCAGGTCGCCCCGGTCGACAAGCTGAGCGTCGTCCTCGTCGCGCTGTTCGGGGTTCTTGTGCTGGGCGAGCGGCTGTCGGGGGTGAACTGGCTGGGCGTGGTTCTGATCACCGCCGGGGTGGTTCTGCTCGCGATCAAATGACCGGGCCGTCAGATCTCGACGTCGAGGAACATGCCGCGCCGGTAGTTGCGCGGCAGGGTCAGGACCCCGTTGACCACCAGGGCCGCCAGTTCGCGCAGGCTGGGAATGCGCTGGCGTCCGCGCCCCACCCCCTCGGCCCGCGCGCGGGGGCCGACCGCGCCGGACGCAGGAACCCGTCCGCCTCCGGGCTCGGAGCGGATCGCCTCGTTGGCACGGTCGCCGGTGCGTCGGGTTTCAACCATGAGGGTCGTTTACCATAAATGCGCCGGACCGGCAAGACAACCGGGCGCGACAGCGCGTGGCCCCAACGGAAGCCCGGCAGGAACGAGGAAACGGGACGATGGCGGCCTTCGCGATCGGCCACGGGGTTTTCTCTGCCGGATTTCCACAGGTGGACAAAACGCCACCGTCATGAATAAGATTGCATACAAACCTTTTTGTTCCCCGGGCGGGCGACGGTAACGCGATGAAGATCGAGGATTTGCAGGCCAACGCCCGCCGCGCCAGCGCGCTGCTGAAGGCCATGTGCAACGAGCGGCGTCTGCTGATCCTGTGCCATCTGAGCCAGGGCGAGCGGTCGGTCGGCGAGTTGGAGGAACTGGTCGGGCTGAGCCAGTCGGCGCTGTCGCAGCATCTCGCCCGGCTGCGCCGGGACAAGCTGGTCCGCACCCGCCGCAGCGCGCAGAACATCTATTATTCGCTGAACGGGCACGAGGCACAGACCATCATGGCGACGCTGCACGGCCTTTATTGCGAGCCGGCCGGGGCGGCGGTCACCGAAGCCGAAGCCGGAAGCGACGAGGACGCGGAACCGCTCGCCATCCGGCACCCCGCCGCCGCCGCGACCTGAGCCGCTCCCCCTCCCCTTCCTCCCCCGCGATTCGCGTCATTCCGTCCGGCGGGTGACGCCAAACGCCGCGGCGCCAAACGCCAGCCAGCCCAGCATGAAGGACCAGCCGCCGGCCGGCGCGGTCATCGCGACCGGCAAGGGGCCGCTCGTCGCCAGGGTGTAGAGCGTCCCGCAGAACAGTAGGATGCCGGCCACGAACAGCCATCCCGCCAGCCGCAGCGCCCCCCGCGCCCAGCCGTCCGCCCGGCCGGCCAGCACCACCACGGCGACCAGGGCGAGGGCGTGCCACATCTGGTATTGCCCGGCGGTGCGAAACAGCTCCTGTGCCCGTGGATCGCCCGCCAGCCCGTGGCTGGCGTAGGCCCCCGTCGCCACCGCCACCGCGCCGTTCAGCGCGGCGAACACGATCCATCCCCGGTCGATTCCATTCATGTCGGCTGTCGTCTTTCCGTCGTCGTCGCGGCCTGTTCACCCCGGCGCCGGCCCGGTTGGCCCACCGCTTGCTGGGAACGGAGAGCCCGGCCGGAATCGGCGCCGCCACTGTGCGTCTCCGCAACCCGCTGTGCAACCTGCTTTGCATTTTGCCAAAGGCCAGCCATGGACGGTGACATTTTGCAGGATGGACTGGCCGTGGAGGCGAGGCCGGGCGTCGGACCGGCTCTCAGAACGAGCCTTGCGCCGAAAAGCGACGCCGACCGGCTGCTCGACTGGGCGCGGGCGCGCGGCGGCCGGCTGCTGGTGGTGGACGACAGCGCCACCAACCGGATGGTCACCGCCGGCCTGCTGTCCCGCGCCGGCTTCTCGGTCGAGCTGGCGACCGGCGGGGCGGAGGCGGTGGTCGCCGTCGCCAAATCCGCCGAGCCGCCCGAGGCGGTGCTGATGGACGTGTCGATGCCCGACGTCGATGGAATCGCGGCGACCGCGACCATCCGCTCCCTGTCGGGGGAGCGGGGCCGCATCCCGATCATCGCCGTCACCGCAAACGCCCAGCCGGAGGACCGTAGGCACTGCCTGGCGGCGGGCATGAACGACTATGTCGTCAAGCCGGTCCGCGGGGCCGACCTGCTGGCGGCGCTGAAACGCTGGCTGGTTCCGCCAGGCTGACCGGCCGCCTCAGAAGGACGACCCCGGCTCCCGGAGGAAGGCCTCCTCCTCCGCCGTGCTGGGGCGGCCGAGGATCGCGTTGCGGTGCGGAAAACGCCCGAAACGCTGGATGATCTCACGGTGCCGCTCGGCGAAGCCGATGGTCTCCGGATCGCCGACCCGATCGCGGAACAGCGCCACCGAACGGCCCTGGCTGGCGATGTCCTCGTGATGCTCGAAGGGCAGGTAGAGGAAGATGCGCTCGTCCGCCGTGCATTCCAGATCGAAGCCGTTGGCAAGCGCGTGCTCGGCCACCGCGCGGGCCTTGGCGTCGGTGGCGAAGGCCCGCGGGTCGCCGCGGAACCTGTTGCGCGGCACCTGGTCGAGCAGCACGCACAGCGCAAGGCAGCCGTCGACATCCTCCATCCAGTGATCGAATCCGCCCTGCGCCGCCGTCTCGTGATGCGGCCCCAGCGTGTCGGCGACCGCCCGGTCGAAGCTGTCCGACCGCCGGAACCAATAAGGCTTCGTCGCCTCGTCGAACCAGAAATCCACGATCTCGTCGATCAGACTGTCCACCATCGCCCGTCCGTTCCCTTCGTCCTCGCAAGCCCGACAACGATACCCCCGAAACCAAACAGGGCGCCCCTAGGGGCGCCCTGTCCAGTCGAAAATCACGAGGCTAGGGAACAGCCGTCAGTGCAGGTTGCTCCACAGCTTGCGCTTGGTCGCGTACATCAGCCCGGCCAGCACGATCAGGAACAGGATCACCTTGACGCCCATCTGCTTGCGCGCGTCGAGGTGCGGTTCCGCCGCGAAGGTCAGGAAGGTGGCGATGTCGTGCGCCTGCTGCTCCACCGTGGCCTTGGTGCCGTCGGCGTAGGTCACGCCGTCGGGTTGCAGGATGTTCGGCATGCCGACCTGATGGCCGGGGAAGTACTTGTTGTAGTTCATGCCCGGCATCAGGTTGACGCCGGCCGGCGGCTCCTCGAAGCCGGTCAGGAACGCGTGGATGTAGTCCTCGCCACCGACCCGCGCCTTGGCCATCAGCGACAGGTCGGGCGGCAGGGCGCCGCCGTTGGCCGCGCGGGCCGCCTGGTCGTTGGGGAAGGGCGACGGGAAGCGGTCGGCCGGGACGCCCGGACGCATGAACATCTCGCCCGAATCGTTCGGACCGGCCTGGACCTCGTAGCCGGCGGCCAGCGCCTTCAGCTCGTCCTCCGAGAAGCCGATGCCGGCCAGCGTGCGGATCGGCACCAGATGCATGGCGTGGCAGGTCGAGCAGACTTCCTTGTAGATCTGGAAGCCGCGCTGGGCCGACGCCTTGTCGATGGTGCCGAAGATGCCGGAATGCGGCCAACTCTGCTTCGGAAGATGGACCGATTCGGAGGCCTGGACGGCGCCGGCCCCAAGGGCGGTGATGCCGAGCGCCAGCGCGGCCGAGAGGATGGCAGTCTTCAACGCGCGCATCACGCCTTCTCCATCGGCTTGGCGGCAGCGCCAGCGGCAACGCGGCCACCGCCCTTCAGAACGGATTCGCTGATGCTGTTGGGGAGCGGCCGCGGCCGTTCCAGCTTGCCCAGCACCGGCAGCAGAACCAGGAAATGGAAGAAGTAGTAGAAGGTGCCGACGCGGGCGATGATCAGCCACGCGCCTTCCGCCGGCATGGCGCCGGCGTAGCCGAGCACCAGCGCGTCGATCGCAAGGATCCAGAAGAACTGGCGGTAGATCGGACGGAACTTGCAGCTGCGGACCTTCGAGGTGTCGAGCCACGGCAGCGCCATCAGCAGGGCGATCGAGCCGAACATGGCGATGACGCCGCCCAGCTTGTCGGGGATCGCGCGCAGGATGGCGTAGAAGGGCAGGAAGTACCATTCCGGCACGATGTGCGCCGGCGTCACCAGCGGGTTGGCCGGAATGTAGTTGTCCGGATGGCCCATGTAGTTCGGCATGAAGAACACGAACGCCGCGTAGACGATCATGAAGATCACGACCGCGAAGCCGTCCTTGACGGTGACGTACGGGTTGAACGGCACGGTGTCCTGCGGGCCCTTGGCGTCGATGCCCAGCGGGTTGTTCGAGCCGCAGACATGCAGCGCCGCGGTGTGCAGGATCACCAGACCCAGCAGCACGAAGGGCAGCAGGAAGTGCAGCGCGAAGAAGCGGTTCAGCGTCGGGTTGTCGACCGAGAAGCCGCCCCACAGCAGGGTGACGATGGGATCGCCGACGATCGGGAAGGCCGAGAACAGGTTCGTGATGACGGTGGCGCCCCAGAAGCTCATCTGGCCCCACGGCAGCACGTAGCCCATGAAGGCGGTGCCCATCATGACGAGGAAGATGATGACGCCCAGGATCCACAGGATCTCGCGCGGCGCCTTGTAGGAGCCGTAATAGAGGCCGCGGAACATGTGGATGTAGACGGCGATGAAGAACATCGACGCGCCGTTGGCGTGGACGTAGCGCAGCAGCCAGCCGTAATTCACGTCGCGCATGATGCGCTCGACGGAATCGAAGGCGAGCGAGGTGTGCGAGGAATACTGCATCGCCAGGAACAGGCCGGTGGCGATCATGATCACCAGCATGATGCCGGCAATCGCGCCGAACGCCCACAGGTAGTTGACGTTGCGGGGCATCGGGTAGTGGTTGTACTCGTGATCCAGCATCGTGAAGATCGGCAGACGGCTGTCGATCCAGTTCACGAGCGGATTCTTGAATTTGGTGGCTTGAGCCTGAGCCATCTCGGGGTCTCCTGAACCTTGGGGCGGCTTAACCGAGGCGGATCTTGGTATCGCCGGTGAAGGCGTACGTCGGAACCACGAGGTTGGCCGGGGCCGGACCCTTGCGGATGCGCCCAGCGGTGTCGTAGTGCGAGCCGTGGCAGGGGCAGAACCAGCCGTCGAAATCGCCGCGCGGGTCGGTGACCTTCTGCCCCAGCGGCACGCAGCCGAGGTGCGTGCAGATACCGATGACGATCAACCATTCCGGCTTCTTGACACGGGCGTCGTCGGCGGCCGGATCGCGCAGGTCGGCGAGGTTGACCGTCTTGGCCTCCTCGATCTCCTTGGCGGTGCGGTGGCGGACGAACACGGGCTTGCCGCGCCAGGTGACGGTGATGGCCTGGCCTTCCGCGACGGGGGCCAGATCGACGTCGATGGAGGCCAGCGCCAGCGTGTCGCGGGCCGGGTTCATGCTGTCGATGAAGGGCCAGGCCGCCGAGGCGGCTCCGACGACGCCAACCGCACCGGTGGCAAGGTACAGAAAGTCGCGACGGGTGGAACCGTCGCCGGAGGCCGCGTGGCCACCCGGACCGGGCGGATGCGTGGTCTGAGCCATAAGCCTGTTTCTCCTCAAGGCATGCCCGGCGCGCCAAGACCACGCCGGACGACCGATGGACCGTTCTGTATCACGACTTGACGGGCCTGTCCGCCGGGTGGATGAACCTCGGGCACGCCGCGTCGCTCCGGAGCTTTGGGCTCCGGTCTTTCGGGGTGCGGTATACCGTCGCGCCGCCATCTTGGAAAGCCTTTGTGGACGGACAAGTTGTCGCGCGCCGCATTGCAGCATCAGGGCGCAGCATTAGTTTGTACGCATAACCAAGCATTTTCCGTGGAGTGGCCATGCGGCTGGTGCTTTTCGAACCCGACATTCCCCAGAACGCCGGGACGCTGATGCGGCTGGCGGCGGGTCTCGGGGTGGCGCTCGACCTGATTGAGCCCTGCGGATTCGTTCTCGACGACCGCCGGCTGCGGCGGGCGGGCATGGATTACATCGACCATCTCGACTGGGAACGCCACAGTTCCTGGGACTCCTACGCGGCCGCCCGGCCGGCGGGGCGGCTGGTGCTGCTGACGACGCGGGGTGCGATGCCCTACACCGACTTCGCCTTCGCCCCCGACGACCGCATCCTCGTCGGGCGGGAGAGCGCCGGGGTGCCGGACGCGGTGCACGCGGCGGCCGACGCCCGTTTGGTCATCCCGCTGCGCCCGCCGGCCCGCTCCTTGAACGTTGCGATCAGCGCGGCGATGGTGTTGGGTGAGGCCCTGCGGCAGACGGCCGCACTTGCATCCGCCCACTCCGCACCCGGCCACACCGCCCCCGATCAGACGAGCCCCCCATGACGTCTCAAGCCACCGAAGACCGCAAGGCCCGCGCCGCCGCCTGGTTCGCCGAACTGCGCGACCGCATCTGCGCCGCCTTCGAGGGGCTGGAGGACGCGCTCACCGGCACCCACGCCGACCGCCCCCCCGGCCGATTCGAGCGCCGCAGCTGGGTCCGCCCCGATCATGGCGGCGGCGAGGGCGGCGGCGGCACCATGACGGTGATGAAGGGCCGGGTGTTCGAGAAGGTCGGGGTCAACATCTCGACCGTGCACGGCGTCTTCAGCCCGGAGTTCCGCGCCACCATCCCGGGCGCCGCCGAAACCGGCGAGTTCTGGGCGGCGGGTATCAGCCTCGTGGCGCACATGCGCTCGCCGCTGGTGCCGGCGACCCACATGAACACCCGCCACATCGTGACGACCAAGGGCTGGTTCGGCGGTGGCGCCGACCTGACGCCGATGCTGGAGGATCCGCAGGACACGGCGGATTTCCACGCCGGGCTGAAGGCCGCCTGCGACCGCCACGACCCGGACTATTACCCGCGCTACAAGGAGTGGTGCGACCGCTACTTCTTCCTGCCACACCGCAACGAGGCGCGCGGGGTCGGCGGCATCTTCTACGACGGGCTCGATTCGGGCGACTGGGAGGCCGACTTCGCCTTCACCCGCGACGTCGGCACCGCGTTCCTCGACAGCTATGTGGAGCTGGTGCGGCGGCACATGAACCGCCCGTGGACGGCGGAGCAGCGCGAGCACCAGCTCGTCCGGCGCGGCCGCTACGTGGAGTTCAACCTGCTCTACGACCGCGGCACGACCTTCGGCCTGAAGACCGGCGGCAACACCGAGGCCATCCTGATGAGCCTGCCGCCCGAGGTGAAGTGGCCGTGACGCGACGCTTGCCCTAGCGCGCCATCTCGACCCGGTTGCGGCCGCCATCCTTGGCGCGGTAGAGGGCGTCGTCGGCCCGGCGCAGCGCCATGTCGAGCCCGTTGTCCGGCCCGTCGGCTCCCACCGCCGCCACGCCGATGCTGACGGTGATGCGGAAATCCTCCCCGTCATGCGGGATGACCATCGCCTCGACCGCAGCGCGCAGCCGGTCGGCGATGCCGACCGCGACGTAGGGGTTGGTCTCCGGCAGCAGCACCGCGAACTCCTCGCCACCGAAACGGCCCAGCAGGTCGCCGGGGCGCAGGGTGGCGCCGCAGCACTCGACCAGTCGCTTCAGCGCCGCGTCGCCGCCGGCGTGGCCGCGCGTGTCGTTGACCCGCTTGAAATGGTCGATGTCGAGCAGCATCACCGACAGCGAGCGCTGGCGACGCCCGGCGTCGGCCGCCGCCGCCCCGGCGCGCTCCAGGAAGCTGCGGCGGTTGGCGGCGCCGGTCAGCGGGTCGGTCTCGGCGAGCCGGACGATGCGGTTGCGCAGCTCGACGATGCGGGCGCCGGCGCGCACGCGGGCCACCAGTTCGGCCGGGGCCAGCGGCTTGCGGATGAAATCGTCGGCGCCGCCGTCCAGCGCCTGGATCAGGCTGTTCTGGTCGCTGCGCCCGGTCACCAGGATCAGGTGGCCGTAGGCGGTGCGGGGGTGCTCCTTGAGTTGGCGGATCACCTCCATCCCGGTCAGGCGCGGCATCTCCCAGTCGATGACGGCGATGTCGAATCCATCCCGGAAGGCGATCTCCAGCGCCTCCGCCCCATCGCCGGCGAGAATCGGCTCATAGCCCATCTCCTTGATCCAGCTCGCCAGCATCGTCCGCGCGACGATGGTGTCGTCGGCGATCAGGACCCGCATCGCGCTCTCCAGCTCCCACAAAATCCCCGCTTCACTGCCATGTTTCGGGTTGAGGGGCAAGGAAGCCGGCTTGCCGGTGGGGACGCCCCCGGATACACAACCAGCGCCCTCCGACGATTGGCCCGCCCATGGACGACCTCGACCGCCAGCTCCTCGACCTGCTGACGCTGAACGCGCGGACCAGCACGGCGGCGCTTGGCCGGGCCCTGGGGCTTTCGCGCTCCACCGTGCAGGACCGCATCGCCCGGCTGGAGCGCCAGGGCATCATCGCCGGCTACACGGTGCGGCTGGGCGCCCCCGCCCCGCGGCGCGGGGTGTCGGCCCTGGTGATGATCAGCGTCAACGCCAAGCTGGCCGACCGCGTCGTCCACGCCCTGCGCAAGATGCCGGAGCTGACCCGGCTGCACAGCATCAGCGGCCAGTATGATTTGTGCGCCACCGTCGCCACCGAGACGCACGACGCGATGGACGCGGCGCTCGACACCATCGGCCGGCTGCCGGGGGTGGACAAGACGATGTCGTCGATCTTCCTGTCGACCAAGATGGAGCGGTGATGAGGCCGTTCAGCCGTCCCCGCCCCGCTCTTCGGGCTCATCGAAGAAGATCGCCTCCAGCGGACGGCCGAACAGCCGGCCGATGCCGAAGGCGAGCGGCAGCGAGGGATCGTAGCGCCCGGTCTCCAGCGCGTTGACCGTCTGGCGGGAGACGCCGAGCTTCTCGGCCAGCGCCGCCTGGCTCCAGCCCTTTTCGGCGCGCAGCTCGCGCAGGACATTCCTCATCCGCGCCGCATCTCGCGGGCTTCCAGCAGGCCGCGCAGAACGCTGCGCAGCGCCCAGGCGGTCCCCATGACAGGCCAGACGGCGAACATCGAGATCTGCGGCCAGCCCATGTTCTCCAGGAAGCCGTATGTGAAGGTTGCCAGCGCGGTGATCGCCGCCGCGACGACGATGTCCTCCATCATCTTGAGGCGCAGATACTCGTCCAGCCGGCGGAACTGCCGCAGCATCACCCAGACCGTCACCAAGCAGGGCAGCATCGGCGAGACGGCGACCAGCGTGCGGCCCACTCCCTCGGGCATCGATTGCACCAGGGTCAGCGAGCCGATCAGCACCAGCGTGTAGAGCAGCATCGCCCCGGCCAGTTCGACCGCCCCGCGCCGCAGCGTCCCGTTCCGGGTCATGCCTCTCCTCCGTTCGTGTAAAGCGTCCTTTACTTTTCCCGAACGGGGCCAGCCTGTCAAGCGTGCTTTACAGGGGGCCGGCGGTCAGAGCGCCGCCGCCAGCCGCACCCCCTGGCCGATGGCGCGCTTGGCGTCCAGCTCGGCCGCGACGTCGGCGCCGCCGATCACATGCACCGGGACGCCGGCCGCCTCCAGCGGAGCCCTGAGGTCGCGCAGCGGCTCCTGCCCGGTGCACAGCACGATGCTGTCGACCTCCAGCAGACGGGGGCGCTCGCGCTTTTCGCCGAAGCTGATGGTCAGGCCGGCATCGTCGATGCGCTCGTAATTCACCCCGGCCAGCGCCTCCACCCCCTTCATCCTCAGCGCCGCCCGGTGGATCCAGCCGGTCGTTTTGCCGAGCCCGGCGCCGGGTTTGCTCGCCTTGCGCTGGAGCAGGACGATCTCGCGTTCGGACGGAGCCACCTGAGGGCGGACACCGGCAACGCCGCCGCGCGCCTCGGCCGGATCGCCCACCCCCCATTCGCGACGCCACAGGTTGCGGTCCAGGCTGGGGGACGGGCCGTTGTGCCCATCGCCCTGGCCATGGGCGAGGAACTCGCAGACGTCGAAGCCGATGCCGCCGGCCCCGACCACGGCGACGCGGCGGCCGACCGGCTTGTCGCCGCGCAGCACGTCGAGGTAGCTCAGCACCTTGGGGTGCGACTGGCCGGGAATCTTCGGGTCGCGCGGCACCACCCCCGTCGCCAGCACCACCGCGTCGTAGCCGCCGCCCGCCAGCTCCCCGGAAATCAGGTCAGCCGCCCCGACCCGGCGGCCGAGACGCAGCGCCACGCCGGTCTCCTCCAGCCGGTGGCGGAAGTAGCGCAGGGTTTCGTGGAACTCCTCCTTGCCGGGGATGCGCTTGGCCATGTTGAACTGGCCGCCGATCTCGCTCGCGGCGTCGAACAGATCGACCGCGTGGCCGCGCGCCGCCAGTTCGGTGGCGCAGGCGAGCCCGGCCGGGCCGGCGCCGACCACGGCGAACCGCTTGGGCGTTTCCGCCGGGCGGAAGGGCAGCTCGGTCTCGTGGCAGGCGCGCGGGTTGACGAGGCAGCTCGCCCGCTTGCGCGAGAAGACATGGTCGAGGCAGGCCTGATTGCAGGCGATGCAGGTGTTGATCGCCTGTGGCCGGCCGACGGCGGCCTTCCTGACGAACTCCGGATCGGCCAGCAGCGGGCGGGCCATCGACACCATGTCGGCGCAGCCGCTGGCGAGAATGTCTTCCGCCACGTCGGGCGCGTTGATGCGGTTGGTGGTGCAGAGCGGGATCGCCACCTCCCCCTTCAGCTTCCGCGTCACCCAGGCGAAGGCGCCGCGCGGCACGCTGGTGGCGATGGTGGGGACGCGGGCCTCGTGCCAGCCGATGCCGGTGTTGATGATGGTGGCGCCCGCCGCCTCGATCGCCTTGGCGAGTTGGACCACCTCAGCCCAATCGCTGCCGTCGGGGATGAGGTCGAGCATCGACAGGCGGAAGATGATGATGAAGTCCGGCCCGACCGCCTCGCGCATCCGCGTGACGATCTCCACCGGGAAGCGCATGCGGTTCTCATAGGAGCCGCCCCAGCGGTCGGTCCGCCGGTTGGTGTGGGCGACGAGGAACTGGTTGATCAGGTAGCCCTCCGACCCCATCACCTCGACCCCGTCATAGCCGGCCTCGCGCGCCAGCACGGCGCAACGGACGAAGGCGCGGATCTGGCGCTCGACGCCCCGCCCGGTCAGGGCACGCGGGGTGAAGGGGGTGATCGGCGACTTGATGCGCGACGGCGCCACCGACAGCGGGCTGTAGCCGTAGCGGCCGGCGTGGAGGATCTGGAGCGCGATCTTCCCACCCTCGGCATGCACCGCGTCGGTGATCACCCGGTGCGCCGACGCCGCCGACCGGCTGGCCAGCGTCGAGCCGAAGGGCGACAGCCAGCCCTCGACGTTCGGGGCGAAGCCACCGGTCACCATCAGCCCGACCCCGCCGCGCGCCCGCTCGGCGAAATAGGCGGCGAGCTTGGGAAAGTCGCGCCGCCGGTCCTCCAGCCCGGTGTGCATCGAGCCCATCAGAACCCGGTTCCTCAACACCGTGAAACCGAGGTCGAGGGGGGCGAGCAGATGCGGGTAGGGGCTGGCGTTGGACACGGGTCTTCTCCTCCGGCGGAAAGGGCGTCGCGGCGGCGCTGGCGTCACGGATGATTGGTGGCGCAAAGGCTAATTGACGTTTACGTAAAGGTCAATTTCATTCCGCATTGGTTCCCTGGAGCGCCGCATCCTCCTTTTCGCCGAAGGCTGGCCTTGGAACGGGAGGCCAGGTCCGGCGGCCGGAAAGGCAGCGGTCTTTGGTCCCCTGCCATCAGTCTCTCGGCGGCCCAAGCAATGGCGCGCCCAGGTTCAGCCGCGCCCTGCGGTCATTTGGCTTTCAGGATCATGTCGCTCATATACTCATTCAGATCGCGAAAATCCTTAACGGTCCATGCGAAAGCAGGCAAATTCACACCGTTTTCTCGCAGGGTTCTTGGAGTCAGATCGCCATTCGGACGAAGTATTACAGACGACACAATGACACCGGGATAATCGCGCAAGCGCCTCCTGAACTCCGGCGTCGTAAGATCAGGTGTTGGAGGATTGCTTTTATTGGCTAGAGGCCCTGTTCCTCTGACGTCTTTACCGTGGCATACCGCGCAGCGGCTCGAAAAAAATTCGCTCTCCATTACGACCGTCCGCAAAAGACATTGATGGGACGCAAAACACGATCGTCAGTGCAACGATGAAATTTTTCCCAATCCTCACGGTGTTCTGTCCTTGACGGTGCCGAGCCATGTTGCGTGAAAATAATGACCAAGCGATCGCAGCGCATCTGGGTTCGTTTCAACTTTCTCCTGCCTCGAAATTTCCGATGAAATCCGGGCTTCCGCGCCTGCTTTCCACTGCGTGAAAAAGCCGTTCGCCGAACTGGCTCCAGGACCTGCCGGGCGGTCAAGCTCCCTTGCAAAGGCCGCCTCATCCCCGGACGGCGGCCAGGACGCAACCGGGAGTTCGGCCATGGTGCAGTTCGCCGCCAACCTGACGATGCTCTACAACGAGCACGCCTTCCTCGACCGATTCGCCGCGGCGGCCGACGCCGGGTTCCGTGGCGTCGAGTATCTCTTCCCCTACGACTTCCCGGCCGACGTGCTGGCGGAGAAGCTGCGCCAGCACGGGCTGACCCAAGTCCTGCACAACCTGCCGGCCGGCAACTGGGGCGCGGGCGAGCGCGGCATCGGCATCCTGCCCGAGCGCGCCGCGGAGTTCCGCGACGGCGTGGCCAAGGCCATCGACTACGCCGGCACGCTGGGCTGCAAACAGATCAACTGCCTCGCCGGCATCCTGCCGACCGGCGCCTGCTCCGACAAGGCGCGCGACCAGCTCGTCGAGAATCTGGCCTACGCCGCCGACGCGCTGGCGGGGGCCGGCATCCGGCTGCTGATCGAGCCGATCAACACCCGCGACATCCCCGGCTTTTTCCTGAAGCGGACCAAGCAGGCCCTCGACATCATCGACCGCGTCGGGTCGGGCAACCTCTACCTGCAATACGACATCTACCACATGCAGATCATGGAGGGCGATCTGGCGCGGACGATCGAGGCCAACCTGCCCCGCATCGCCCATGTCCAGCTCGCCGACAACCCCGGCCGCAACGAGCCGGGCACCGGCGAGATCAACTATCCCTTCCTCTTCAAGCATCTCGACGCCATCGGCTACGGCGGCTGGGTCGGCTGCGAGTACAAGCCGAAGACGGTGACCGGCGAGGGGCTCGGCTGGTTCGCCCCCTACCGTTCCTGACGGCCCGACGCCTCACGCACGCATCTCCCCACTGTTCACGCGAGAAAGGACCACGGCCATGAAGGTCGGTTTCATCGGTCTCGGCATCATGGGCACCCCGATGGCGGGGCATCTGCTGGACGCCGGTCACACGCTCTACGTCCACGACATCAAGCCGGTCGCGGCCGAGCTGACGGCCAAGGGCGCCATCCCCTGCCCGAGCGGCTCGGAGGTCGCGGCGGCGTCCGAGGTCATCATCACCATGGTCCCGGACACCCCGCACGTCGCCGCCGCGCTGTTCGGCGAGAAGGGCGTCGCGGCGGGCCTCGGCGCCGGCAAGATCGTGGTGGACATGAGCTCCATCTCGCCGATCGAGACCAAGGAGTTCGCGGCCCGCATCAACGCGCTCGGCTGCGACTATCTCGACGCCCCGGTGTCGGGCGGCGAGGTCGGCGCCAAGGCGGCCTCGCTGACCATCATGGTCGGCGGCCCGCAGGCGGCCTTCGACACGGTGAAGCCACTGTTCGACAAGATGGGCAGGAACGTCACGCTGGTCGGCGGCAACGGCGACGGCCAGACCACCAAGGTCGCCAACCAGATCATCGTCGCGCTGACCATCGAGGCGGTCGCCGAGGCCCTGCTGTTCGCGTCCAAGGCCGGGGCCGACCCGGCGAAGGTGCGGCAGGCGCTGATGGGCGGCTTCGCCTCGTCGCGGATCCTGGAGGTGCATGGCGAGCGGATGATCAACCGCAACTTCACCCCCGGCTTCCGCATCGAGCTGCACCAGAAGGATCTGAATCTGGCGCTCAGCGGCGCCAAGGCGCTGAACCTGGCGCTGCCGCACACCGCGAGCTGCCAGCAGCTCTTCAACGCCTGCGCCGCGCAGGGCGGCGCGCAGTGGGACCATTCCGGCCTGCTCAAGGCGCTGGAGCTGATGGCGAACCACGAGGTGAAGGCGGTGTGAGGCTTTTGCCTGAACCGCGAGGTTGGTTCCCTCTCCCGCCCCGGGAGAGGGATTTTTCGCCGAACTTCGCTCCCCACACCAACCGTTGGCCTTCCGCCGCATCCGGTGCATTCTAGGCGCCCCGCCCCTCTCCCCATGACCATGGCCGAGCCCGCATGACCACCAACGCCGCCGCCGACACCGCCGCTCCCGACACCCTGCTCCACGCCCTGTTCCAGGCGGCACTCGGCGCCGTGGTCGCCGACACGCGGCTGCCGGCGGCGCTGCCGGAGCCGCCCAAGGGACGGACCGTCGTCATCGGCGCCGGCAAGGCCGCTGCCGCCATGGCCAAGGTGGTCGAGGATCATTGGCCGGGGCCGCTGACCGGGCTGGTCGTCACCCGCTACGACCACGATCTGCCGACCGAGCGCATCGAGGTCGTCCAGGCCTCGCACCCGGTGCCCGACGCCGCCGGGCAGGACGCCGCCAAGCGGATCCTCGCCCTGGTGCAGGGGCTGACCGCCGATGATCTGGTGCTCTGCCTGATCTCCGGCGGCGGCTCGGCGCTGCTGGCGCTGCCGGCCCCCGGAGTCTCGCTCGACGACAAGCGCGCCGTCGCCAAGGCCCTGCTGAAGAGCGGCGCCGACATCGCCGAGATGAACTGCGTGCGCAAGCATCTCTCGGCCATCAAGGGCGGCCGGCTCGCCGCCGCCGCCCACCCGGCGCGCGTCGTCTCGCTGCTGGTGTCGGACGTGCCGGGCGACGACCCGTCGGTGATCGCCAGCGGCCCGACCGTGCCCGACCCGACCAGCTTCGCCGACGCCCGCGCCATCCTCGCCAAATACGGCATCACCCCGCCGCCCGGCGTCGCCGCCCATCTGGAGCGCGGCGCGGACGAGACGCCCAAGCCCGGCGACCCGCGTCTGGCCGGCGCCGTCACCACCATCATCGCCACCCCGCAGGACGCGCTCGACGCGGCGGCGGCGGTCGCCCGCGAGCGCGGCTATGCCCCGGTCATCCTCGGCGATCTCGAAGGCGAGGCGCGCGACGTCGCCAAGGTCCACGCCGGCATCGCCCGCCAGATCGCCCGCCACGGCCAGCCCGCCCCCGCTCCCGCCGTGCTGCTGTCGGGCGGCGAGACCACCGTCACCGTGCGCGGCAGCGGGCGTGGCGGCCGCAACGTCGAGTTCCTGCTGGCGCTCGCCGTCGCCCTTGACGGCCATCCCGGCATCCATGCCGCCGCCTTCGACACCGACGGCATCGACGGGACGGAGGACAACGCCGGCGCCCTGCTGCGCCCGGACACGCTGGCCCGCGCCGCCGCGCTCGGCCTCGACGCCAAGGCGCATCTGGCCAACAACGACGGCTACGGCTTCTTCCAGGCGCTCGGCGACCTCATCGTCACCGGCCCGACCCGCACCAACGTCAACGACTTCCGGGTGATCCTGGTGGACCGCGCGGCCGGCCCTCCGGTCTCCTGACGATTTTGACGAATATCGACTGACAGATATTGAAATCTGTCAGTCGATCAGCAATACTCCCTCCATCGCGTTTCGATGGAGGGGATCATGATCGTGCGTTCGCTTGGAAAGACCGGCCCGCGGGTATCGGCGCTGGGGCTCGGCTGCATGGGCATGTCGGGCATGTACGGCCCGTCCGACCGCGCGGAGGGCATCGCCACCATCCACGCGGCGCTCGACGCCGGGGTGACGCTGCTCGACACCGGCGATTTCTACGGGATGGGCCACAACGAGCTGCTGATCGGCGAGGCGCTGAAAGGCGTCCCGCGCGACCGCTTCCAGGTCAGCGTCAAGTTCGGCGCCCAGCGCGACCCGGCCGGCAACTGGCTCGGCTACGACGCGCGGCCGGCGGCGGTGAAGACGGCGCTGGCCTACACGCTGAACCGGCTGGGGCTCGACCACATCGACGTCTACCGGCCGGCGCGGCTCGACCCCAACGTGCCCATCGAGGAGACGGTCGGCGCCATCGCCGACATGGTCAAGGCCGGCTACGTCCGCCACATCGGCCTGTCGGAGGTTGGGGCGGACACCATCCGCCGCGCCGCCGCCGTGCATCCGATCTGCGATTTGCAGATCGAATACGCGCTGGTCTCGCGCGGCATCGAGGCCGAGATCCTGCCGGCCTGCCGTGAGCTGGGCATCGGCGTCACCGCCTACGGCGTGCTGTCGCGCGGGCTCATCAGCGGCCATTGGACCAGGGAACAGGGCCGGGCGGCCGGCGACTTCCGCAGCCACAGCCCGCGCTTCCAGGGGGAGAATCTCGACCACAATCTGGCGCTGGTCGAGGCGCTGCGGGCGGTGGCCGAGGCGAAGGGGGTCAGCGTCGCGCAGATCGCGATCGGCTGGGCGCTGTCGCGCGGATCGGATATCGTGCCGCTGGTCGGCGCGCGGCGGCGCGACCGGCTGGCCGAAGCCCTGGGAGCCCTTGACGTTGATTTGTCCGCAGACGACCTCGCCGCCATTGAACGGGCGGTTCCGCCCAATGCTGCGGCCGGCGACCGCTACGCCCCGCAGCAGATGGCGATGCTCGACAGCGAGCGCCGCTCCTAACGGGCACGGCGCCGGGATGGGCTCCCATGGCTGAGACGGTCCTCACCGCGGAGCGTATCCTGGAGGCGGCGGAGGAGGTGCTCCGCCGCTACGGCCCGGCCAAGGCGACGGTGGTCGATGTCGCCCGCGCGCTCGGGGTCAGCCACGGCAGCGTGTACCGGCACTTCCCCAGCAAGGCGGCGCTGCGCGACGCGGTGACCGAGCGCTGGCTCGCCCGCGTCTCCGCCCCGCTCGCCGCCATCGCCGCCGAGGACGGGCCGGCGCCCGCCCGGCTGCGCCGCTGGCTCGACGCGCTGATCGGCGCCAAGCACGCCAAGGTGCTGGACGATCCGGAGATGTTCGCGACCTACATGACTCTCGCCGCCGACGCGCGCGAGGTGGTGGCCGGGCATGTCGCCGCCCTGACCGCCGATCTGGCGCGCATGGTCGCCGACGGCGTGGCGCAAGGCGTGTTCGCGACGGCGGATCCGCAGGCGACGGGCCGCGCCCTGCTCGACGCGACCGCCCGCTTCCACAACCCGGCACACGCGGCGGAATGGTCCGATCCCGGCATCGCCGCCGCCTTCGAAGGCGTGTGGGCGCTGGTCATGCGGGGTCTGGAGACACGGAAAGGCTAAAAAAAAAACGCCCGCTCAACGGCGGACCCTATCAACGACGGACGACGACCGGCTGGCGCGCCGGCTTGCGGGACGAGGAGGCGACCACGGCGTGGGCGCCGCGCTCGCTGCGGCGCTGTTGCGCCAGTTCGACCTCGCGCCGGAACTTCGGTCCGAGCGCCTCGTAGGCGGCCTTCAGCTCGGGGTCCTTCATCCAGGTGTCACGACGATCCATTGTTCCCTCTTGAATGTTCTTGGCCGTTTTCTTGGCCGGCAGCGGAGCGTCCCCGTATCCGGCGGCAGCCCCGCGCGGATTCGCGCGGATTCTGCTTTGGAAAGCGCCAGACATCGGGTTCGGCATTACCGATGCTACAGGTTGGGGTGGTGACTCTTCACTTCAAGATGCCCCCGGCGTCTGGCCGAGCGGCTGTTCCGAAGCAATAACGTCTTCGCCACCCCAACGGTTCCGCTCCGGCTTTTCGCCGAGGACATAGTGTCAAGCCCGGACGGGGGATTTAGGCGGAAGGGATGGGGTGTGGGCAAACCTGGCCCCACCCCATCGGCATCAGGCGTGCAGCAGGCCCATCTGGTCGAAGGGCAGCACGTCGAAGCCGTGCTGGTAGACCGGCGAATCGGCGGCCAGCGTGTAGTCACCCGCCGAGGGGTTGACGAAATGCGCGTCCAGCACTCCCGACCCGTTGTCGTAGCCGGCGGCCTGCCAGTTCTTCAGCGTGCCGCTGGAGCCGCTCGCCATCACCTGCGGCCAGGCCTCGAACAGCCGGGCGTTGGTGTCCAGGCTGGTGTAGTCGTTGTCGTGGAACCTGCCCATGTTGGCCGGGCCGTAGAGATGGACGGCGACGCCCTTGGAGGTGTCGATGAGGTTGCCGGTGATGTCGTTGTTGGACATCACCGCGCCCTTCCAGCCGCCCCAGGCGACGTCCTGCTGGAGACCGATCTGGGCGCCGGTGTTGCCGGCGATCAGGTTGTCGGTGACGCTGTTGCTCCAGCCGCCATGCAGGAAGACGCCGCCGATGTTGCCGTGGACGTAGTTGCCCTTCACCGTGGCGCCGCTGGTCCAGTCATCGAGGTAGATGCCCCAGCTCGCCACCGGGCTTGTCGGGTTGGTCGCCGTGGTGCCGGTCACGTCGTTGTTGACGACGATGTGGTCGGTCAGGGTCTGCTGGCGGTTGATCAGGTAGATGCCGCCGCCGTCGTTCGATTCCAGGTTGGCGTCGATCACCTTGTTGAAGGCGATGGTCGCCCGGTAGGTGGCGTCGCTGCCCGTCGTCTCGACCGAGCCGACGGCGATGGCCTTCTCCGGCGAATCCTCGATCTGGTTGTGCGTGACCTTGACGTCGGAGCTGCCGTTGATCCAGATGCCGGCGTCGCCGCGGTCGGCCGCGTTCGGGTGCTTGATGAGGTTGTTGGACACGATCGTGGCGTTGGAACCGGCCTTCACGAAGATGGCCTCGGCGCCGGTGCCGCTGAACTGGTTGTTGACGACCTGGCTGTTGGCGCTGTTCTGCACCGTGATGCCGTAGCCGCCGCCCGTCACGCTGTTGTTCGCGAAGGTCAGGCCGGCGGCGTTGTCGGCGTAGACATGGTGTCCGTCCACCGTGCCGCCGGTGAAGCTCAGACCCTCGATGGTCACGTTCTTGGCGCCGCCGAGACCGATCGACACCGTCGAGCCGCCGTGGATCACCGCCTTCTCGTTGCCATAGCCGGCGATGGTCACGCCGGAATCCTGGCCGTCGAGCCAGAGCACGTTCTTCAGCGTGTAGTCGCCGCCGCGCACGTAGGTGGTGTCGATGGTGGGGTCGGCGCGCATGGCCTGCTGCGCCTTGGTCAGGCTGGCGAAGGGCCCGTCGGTGCCGTCGGCGTTGGGGGCGGCCAGCTTGCCCGACCAGCTGTCCTTGCCGTTGGCGGCGACGTAGAAGGCCGGGCCGGTCGGCGCCGGGTTGGTCGGGGTGGTCGGCGTCGTGGGCGTCGTGCCGGGGGCCGGGAAGTCGGAGGCCGGGGCGTTGACCACCAGCGTGCCGTTCCACCACATCCCCTTCTGGCCGGCGACCACGTCCCTGCCGTCCAGCGCCCCCTTGTCGTAGGTCACCGCGCTGTCGGTCGGGTTGTAGGCGTGGCCGTTGATGGTGATCTTGTTGACCGTCAGGCTGCGGTCCTGGCCGTTGATCACGGCGTCGTTGTCATACTGGATCTGCACCTTGTGCGCCGCCTTGTCGGCCGCGTCGGTGGTGAAGGTGTAATCCTTGGCCGTCGTGCCGGCGGTGCCCTCGCCGATCGGCTTGCCGTCGACCAGCACCTTGAAATGGGCGTTCACGCCACCGGCCGGGGTGCCCTGCGCGTTGACGACGATGGTGTCGGTCTTGCCGGCGGTCGGCGTCGTCGGGGTGGTGGTGGTCGCCGGGAAGAAGCTCTTGTCGGCGTTCACGACCAGCGTGCCGTTCCACCACATGTCCTTCTGGCCGGCCGCGACGTCGCGCCCGTCGAGCGCGCCCTTGTCGTAGCTGACGATGCTGTCGGTCGGGGTGACGGTCTTGTTGCCGATGGTGATCGAGTTCACCGTCAGGCTGCGGTCCTGGCCGTTGATGACGGCGTCGTTGTCGTACTGGATCTGCACCTTGTGGGCGGTGTCGGCCGCCAGGGTGGCGGTGAAGGTGAAGGTCTTCGCGGTGGTGTCGGCGGTGCCTTCGCCCACCTTGACGCCGTCGACCAGCAGCTTGAAATGTGCGTTCGTGCCGGCGGCCGCACGGCCTTGCGCGTTGACGACGATCTTCGTCGCGGTGGTGGCCATGGGTCGATCTCCCAAATCTCGTTGCGTCAAAACTCGTTGTGGCGGGGAGCATGGACAGGCGGCGCGGGATCTTTGTGTGATGTTTCTCGCGAAAACGTGCAAAACCGTGGCAAAGCAGGGACATCGGCCGTACCGCATAGGCCTTCCCCGCGCACGGCCGGGGCGGGCCGCCTGACGCGATGCAGCATTTCGGCAACATCGCAGAGGGCCGATTTTGTCAGGATTTCCCGTATCTTGCAGGAAGTCGTTGAACGGAAGGTCTTTTTCCCGGATTGTTGGGTTTCGCCGCGACCGGTTTGACGGCGGCGCCCGGTGCCCCCATGTGAGGGGCCTCGCGGAAAAAGGGGATCGACCGAGAGATGCATGACGTCAGCGAGCGGCCCGGCCGCCCCAATCACCCCCTGGGCCATCCCCCAGGCCACCGGCCCCTGCCGGCGGGGTGTTTCCGGGTGCAGCGGCCCATTCGCTTCTCCCACAGCGACCCGGCCGGGATCGTCTATTTCCCGGTCTACTTCGACATGTTCAACGGCGTGGTCGAGGACTGGTTCACGCAGGGCCTGGACATCGACTACGCCAGCATGATCCTCGACCGGCGGCTCGGCCTGCCGATCGTGCACGCGGAATGCGACTTCATCATCCCCAGCCGGATGGGCGACACCCTGACGCTCGGCGTGCTGATCGAGCGGCTGGGCCGCAGTTCCCTGAAGCTGCGCATCAACGGCGAGGTGGACAAGCAGGTCCGGCTGTCCGGAAGCCTGACGGTGGTGACGACCTCGCTGGACGATTTCGCCTCGATGCCGATCCCCGACGACATCCGCCGCGCGATGGAACGCTACCGGGCCGCCTGCGAGGCGTGACAGGCCGTCACGGCACCCACCCGATCACAGCCCGAGGAAGGGCCGCAGCAGCCGGCCGAGCAGGCCGGTGAAGCGCAGCGGCGCGTCGGTGGCGAGCAGGCACAGGCAGGCGGCATCGGGATCGGCGACCGGCCGGTGCCGCACGTCGCCGTCGGCCTCGGCCATGTCGCCCGCCGCGTAGCGCCCCCGCTCGTCGGTGAAGGAGCCCGACAGCACCACCGTCAATTCCAGCCCGGCGTGCCCGTGGTGGGGCACCGCCGTGCCGGGCGTGACCCGCAGCAGGTGCGTCGCGCCGCCGCGCGCGCCGCGCAGCAGCCTCACCCGTTCCACCCCGGGGGCGAGGCGCCGCCAGGGCGCCGTCTCCAGCGATCCGGCGACATAGGGGCGCAGCGGCCACGGTAGTCCGGGCGCCGCCCGCTCCCCCGCCCCGCCGGCGCGCGGCGGCGGCGCGGCCTCCGGGAGGCGGTCCAGGCAGGCCAGCGTGTCGGCCAGGGTCAGGCGCTCCAGCGGGTCGGGCGGGCACTCCTCCAGGAGCGCGCCGCCGACCGCGTCGACGGCGGCCAGCGCCGCCCGGCAGTCCGGGCAGTGGAGGAGATGCAGCGCCACCGCCAGCGACAGCCCCTCGCACAGGCAGCCGGCGCCGTAGCCGACCAGCAAGGCATCGCTCGGGTGATGGGTCGGCCGGGTGCGGGTGGAGAGGATGCGTGAATCGGACATGCGCCCCTGTACGCCGCCAACGCCCGATCGGATCACCCGCCCCCTTTCGATCAAGCCACTTTTCGCACGGCGACGGCGGCGAACCGGGCGCCGCGGCTCAGGCGTTGAAGGTCAGAACCACCTCGCAGCGGCCGTCGCGCACGCTGGACGTCATCCGGTTGGCGACCCGGCCGATCATGTAGGAGGCCAGCCGCCGCATGCCGTCCTCGTCCTCCAGGATCTCGTCCTCGGTCGGGCGGGTCCTCTCCATGGTCAGCGGCAGGCCGGCGTAGGTCAGGGTGACCGAGAAGGTGAACTCGTCGAAACGGGTCTGCAACTCCAGCGGCCGGCGGCCGCCCGCCTCCGCCATCACCATGTCGTTCTGGCTCAGCAGGTCGAAGGCCTCCTGCAAGGCGAAGCGGACGCGGAAGACCGTCTCCGGTTCAGCCGCCCAGAGTTGGCCCTGGGCGGTCACCACCTCGGTGAGCTGTTCCGGAGACAGGTGGGCGATGTCGAGCCGCACCCGGCTGCGCGTGCCGGTGCCGATGCGCAGCGTCGCGTTCAGCAGGATCACCAGCGTGACGGCGACGGTCAGCGGTGAACCGACCCAGGGCTGGATCCAGTGCGGCAGCGTCTCGAAGAAATGCGGATCGACCAGCCGGGCCAGCCCGAAGGCCAGCGCGATGCCCAGCACGAAGATCTTCCGCGAATCGAGCATGCGGGAGCTGATGACCTGGATGCCGTTCATCACCAGGAAGCAGCCGCTCGACAGCAGCGCCGCACCCACCACCGGCGGCGGCATGATCAGCAGCGCCGTGGCGATCTTCGGCGAGAAGGACAGCGCGACCAGCAGGATGCCGACGCCGAGGCCGATGGTGCGGCTGGTCGCCCCGGTCGCCACCGACAGCCCGACCGCGCCCGAGGTCGCCGCCTGCCCGACGCCGCCGAGCAGCCCGGCCACCACGTTGGACAGCCCGTCGGCCAGGATGCCGCGCCCGATGTTGCCCATGTCCGGGCGCTTCCACTCGGCGTCGTTGGCCTTCTGCGCCGCCGTCACCGCGCCGACCGAGTTGAGCGCCATCGCCAGCGCGGTGATCAGGAAGGGCAGCAGCAGCTCCAGGTCGAAGGCCAGCCCGAAGCTGCCCGGCTGCGGCAAGGCCAGCAGCGGCGCCTCCTCCAGATGCTTGAGGTCGAGCGGCGCCAGCCAGCCCTCGGCCATCCCCAGCGCGTAGCCGAAGACGACGCCGATCAGCGAGCAGTAGAGCCGCAGCCGCCGGCCGCCCCACACGTTCAGCCCGACGATCACCGCCAGCACCGGCAGGCCGACCGCCGCGTAGCGGGCGTAGTCGCCCTCGGCGACGCCCATGCCCATCAGCTGGCGCACCGCCAGGATCATGACGGTCAGGCCGATCATGAAGACGACGAATCCGGCGATCTCGGTGGGGAACAGCGGGCGCAGCCGGTGGATGACCCGCGACAGCGCCATCACCAGCAGCCCGGCGAGCGCGCTCATGCCGAACAGCAGCGGCAAACCGCCCTTGGCCAGCGCCAGCGCCGCCGGCGGCAACAGGATCGTGGTCGTCGTCGCCGGCACCATGAAGCCCGAGCCGAGCCCGCCGCGCCCCAGGCATTGCAGGATGGTCGCCACCCCGCCGGCGATCATGGTCAGGCTGACCAGCCGGCTGCCGGCCTCGGCGTCGAGCTGGGCCATGCGGGCGATCGTCACCGACACCACCAGGAAGATCGCCACCAGGGCAAAATGCTGGAGAGAGAGGAGGACCAGGGCCAGGGCGGGCGGCTTCTCATCGACCCAATAGGTCAGCTCGGTCGGTCTCTTCGCCATGATGCTCGCTGTGCGGAACGGTCTATACCGTCACGATAGGTGCTTCGCTTCCCACTGCCAAGCTGGCAGTCACCCCGTTGACAAACCGTTCACATCGCAGTCACAGCCGCGGCGTCCGGCCCGCCGCCGCGCCGGAAAGGGGAGCCGCCGGTCTTCGTCCCCTCCGATAAGGGATGCCCCCACTGGACGAAAGCGGTCGGGCGGTTACCTTGACGGATGGTTCGTGGCAAGATTATCGAACAATAAGAGCGAGTGAGGGGAGCCAGCGTGACAGCACCCGCCATGGCGGGCCATCCGGAAAAATCGGTGCGCCGCCTGCTTGCCTTGCCCCTTCTGGTCATTCTCCCGCTCCTGGGCTTCGAAATTCTTAGCATTTCGGAGCTTCGCCACACGCGTGAGCTGGAAATTCAGGAGGAGTCCAGCCGAATTCTTGATCTTATCGAGGCAGAACAGCAACACTTGGTTGAAAACATCCACAACATCCTGGTCACCCTGACCGAGATGGGCATCGGACGCATGGACGGGGCGGCCTGCAACGCGACGATCCGGCGGCTCAAGGAGCAGTACCCGAGCTATCTGGCGGTCAGCATCAGCAACGGCGACAACCTGATCTGGTGTTCGACCACGCCGTCGGCCGTCGGCATCTCGGTCGCCGACCGGCCCTACCGGGAGGAGGCCCTGCGCGGCACCGGCATCGTCGCCGGACAGGCGATCGCGGCGCGCACCACCGGCCGGCCGGTCATCCCCTTCGCCCTCGCCTACCAGGACGCACGGGGCGAGCGCGCCGGCGTCGTCACCGTCCTGCTCGACATCGGCTGGCTGGAACAGTATCTCGCGCAGAAATCCCTGCCCGACCATGCGACCGTGCTGATCGCCGACGGCGGCGGCAGAATCCTCGCCGCCGTCCCGGCAACCCCGATGGCGCCCGGCCAGCGCCTGCCGGACGAGCTTCGGCCCCTGCTGAAGGCCGACGACGGAGGAGTCGTCGAACAGCGCGGCGGCGACGGGACGTTGAGGGTCATCGCCTATTCGCCACCGACGGTGAAGTTGCGCGGCCTCTACTTCCAGGTGAGTCTCGACAAGGACGCGGCGATGCGGTCGGTCGACATCGCCGCCCTGCGCTCCCTGCTGATCTTCTGCGGGCTGTCGCTGCTGGCCGGGATCGGCGCCGCCTGGGGCCTGCGCTGGTTCCTGCGCATCCGCGAGCAGGCGCAGCGCAGCGCGCTCAAGACCGCGTCGGTGCTGGCGAGCACGGTGGACGGGGTGGTCGAGCTCGACCGCGACTGGCGCTTCACCTACCTCAACGACAAGGCGCGGGCGCTCTCCCCCGGCGGCCGGGACCTGCTCGGCCTGTCGCTGCGGGACGGCTTTCCCGAGCTGGCCGCCGGGCCGTTGTGGGAGAGGATGCAGCGCGCGATGGCCGATCGGGGGACCGTAGACGTCGAGTTCCAGGGCACGCGCAGCGGCCGCTGGTTCTGGATGCGGGCCTTCCCCTCGGAAAACGGGCTGACCCTCTACCTGCTCGACATCACCCGCCGCCGCAAGGCCGAGGAGGATCTGCGCAGGAGCAACGACCATCTCAGCATGGCCCTGGAATCGGCCCAGGCCGGCACCTTCGACTGGGATCTGCGCACACACGGCGGCTACTGGTCGGAGGCGAGCTACCGCATCTTCGGCCTGGATCCGGACACGGACCCGGCGACCACCGACCGCTGGCGGAGCATCCTCCACCCCGACGACCGCCACGCCGCCACACCCGTGGAGTGGACCACGGTGCCGGACCAGCCGAGCGTCACGCTGGAATACCGCGTCCTGCATCCCGGCGGGCGGGTCCGCTGGGTGCTGTCGATCGGCCGCGTCCGCGCCGACGAGGACGGCACGCCGGTGCAGTTCAGCGGGATCAACATCGACGTCACCCAGCGCAAGGCGATGGAGGAGGCCCTGCAACGGACCGAGAACCGCCTGAACATCGCGCTTTCCGCCGCCAACGCCGCCCTGTGGGACATCGACCTGCTCAGCGGCACGGTGAACTGGTCGGAGAACAACTACCGCCTGTTCGGCCTCGACCCGGCCACCGTCACGCCCAACCGCGACACCTTCCTTGAGCAGGTCCACCCGGCCGACCGCGAGGCGGTTCTGGCGCACCTCCACCGGGTGCTGGACGACGGCGAGCCGGACCAGGGAATCGAATACCGCGTCCTCCATCCCCAGGACGGAACGCGCTGGATCCTGAGCGTCGGCCGGGTCGAGCGCGACCGCAGCGGCCGGCCGGTCCATTTCAGCGCCCTGAACATCGACCTCACCGCCCGCAAGGCCATGGAGGAATCGCTGCGCGACGCCAAGGAGAAGGCCGACGAGGCGAACGTCTCCAAGTCGCGCTTCCTCGCCGCAGCCAGCCACGACCTGCGCCAGCCGCTGCAATCGGCCCTGCTGTTCGCCGGCGCGCTGCACCCGCATGTCGACGCCGCGCGCGGGCGCGGGCCGCTGACCTCGCTGGAACGCGCGCTCGACACGCTGAAGAACCTGCTCGACAGCCTGCTCGACGTCTCCCGCCTCGACGCCGGGGTGATCGCGCCGCGCATCGTCGACCTGCCGCTCGGCCCCGTGCTGGAGGAGATCGCCGCCGCCTACGCCCCGATCGCCGCCAGCAAGGGGCTGGCCTTCGAGGTCTCGACCGCCTGCGCCGCCCTGACCGTGCGGAGCGACGCGCTGCTGCTCGGGCGCATGCTGCGCAACCTCGTGGAGAACGCCCTTCGCTACACCGACCAGGGCCACGTGCGGATCCAGTGCGACACGGTGCGGGACAGCGTCTGCATCAAGGTGCAGGACAGCGGCATCGGCATCTCGGCCGAGCATCAGACCAAGGTGTTCGAGGAGTTCCATCAGGTCGGCAACCCGGAGCGCGACCGCAGCCAGGGGCTGGGGCTGGGGCTCGCCATCGTCCAGCGCCTGTCCCGGCTGCTCAACCACCCGGTGCTGGTGCGCTCGGAGCCTGGAAAGGGCTCGGTCTTCTCCATCGAGGTGCCGCGCGCCGCCGTCGAACCCGCGGCACCGGCCGGAGCGGAAGCGGCGAGGATCGCGGCCGGCACGGTGGCGGCGGACACGGCGGCGGACGAGGGGCACGGCCGGCTGGCCGTCGTCATCGACGACGATGTGATCGTCCTGACCGGGCTGCGCACGATCTTCGAGGAATGGAGCTACGACGTCGTCATGGCCGGCTCGACGGACCAGGCGCTCGAACGGCTGGAATCCATCCGCCGCGCGCCGGACATCATCGTCGCCGACTATCGGCTGCGCGACCGCAAGGTCGGGACCGAGGCCATCGTGAGAATCCGCGAGCGGGCCGGCCGGCCGATCCCCGGCATCATCCTGACCGGCGAGATCGGCACCGAATGCGAGCGCGAGGCCGCCGCCCTGGGGCTGGCCGTGGTCCACAAGCCGATCACGCCGCGCCAGCTCCGCGGCATCGTCCAGCGCCTGATCGGGGAGTGAGGGGCGGACCGCCCCCGTCGCCAGCCATGCCGGCCGCCCGGTTCGTGCCCCCCCTTCCGCCCTTAGGATAGGTGGGGATAGGCGGGGATAGCCTTTTTCTCAGTAGGACTATCCCTCACCAAGGCGGTAGTCCCAAATCGAATGGGGTACATTGGGATCACAGCCAAGACGGCGGTGGCGCGGACCTCACTGCGATGCCTCGCCCCGGCGTCCCGGCCCCTTCTCAAATCAACGCCCAGCTCTTGCCCGACCCCGGTCCGGCCACGGCCCCGCTTTGGCTTGAGACGCGAAACGTCCATCCAAGCACGGGAGGCGACCATGTTCACCATCACCATCGGGCCCGCACGGCCACGGATGATCGGCAGCAACCGGAAGCGGCCGCTCGACGTGTCCTCGACCATGTTCAGCCTGGCGCGCATCGCGGCCCGGCACGCGCCGACCACGGTCCTCGACGGACAGCAAGGCGTCGCGATGGTTCTCGGCGCCGCATCCGGCAGCGTCGATCTCTTTTAAAGGTGGGCCCGTCATGACCGAAGAACATCGCAACGAATTGCTGGACATGGTGCAGCGCCTGCGCGAGATCGCCGAGCAGCAGCCCAGCGGCCGGCGTCTGGCCATGTACGCCATCGCCACGCACATCGAATACGGTCCGGCCCGCGCGCCTGTCGCCGAGCGGACGGCGCTGGAAGGGCAGGATGCGCATGCACAGGCATGCATCCCGCTCAAGCACTGAGAAAAGGCGACGGCCGGAGCCAGGATACTATCCCACGATATCCCTTTTCCGGCGGATACCTATCCGACGACGAGAGTGGAATGCGTCCTGTACTTCGTCATCGTCGAGTCAGCGGGGACCACGGATGCCCACCGTCACCGCCGCCGGGATGGCCCAACACAGGCTCTCGCACCCCGAACGCGCCGGTCCCGTCCAGCATGGTTTGAAAACGGTCAGGCGAGGAGATATTCGCATGATCGCTGTCTCGCAGTTCTTCGGCTCGACGAACGATCTGGTGGGTGGGCTGACGCAGGCCGTCCGCGACGCCGCTCCCGGCCAGCAGCTGGCCATCAGCCTGGACGGCATCGACTTCCTCAGCATGCCGGATCTGGCGGCGATCCTCAGCGCGGTGCAGACCGCCGAACGCCGCGGCGGCGCGGCGGCGGTTTCCGACCTGTCGCCCGCGCTGGTGTCGCTGCTCGACCTTGCGGGCGTCTCCCTTCCCTGATCCCGCCGCCCTCCTCCACCCGCTAGCGCAAAGGATGCGCCCCATGGCCAAGAATGTTCTCGCGGTCGACGATTCCAAGGTGATGCGCGACATGGTGCGCCTGACGCTGAACAGCGCCGGCTTCTCGGTCCGCGAGGCCGGCGACGGCGTGGAGGCGCTCCAGCGCATCAACGGCGACCCGGTCGACCTCATCATCACCGACGTCAACATGCCCAACATGGACGGGCTGACCTTCGTCCGGCATGTCCGCTCGAAGCCCGGTTTCCAGCGCACCCCGATCCTGATCCTGACCACCGAGGGTGCCGACGGCAAGAAGGCCGAGGGCAAGGCGGCCGGCGCCACCGGCTGGCTGGTGAAGCCCTTCACCCCCGACAAGCTGCTCGACGTCGTCCGCCGCGTCTGCCCCTGAGCGGCCGGCCTCCCGCCGGCATCCGCCCTCCTTTCCGACCGCATGGGAGCCGCAGCCGATGGCGTTCCCCCGGACATCATGGACGAGCTTCGCGCGACCTTCTTCGACGAGTGCAGCGAGTATCTGCTGCGCAACGAGGAGCTGCTCGGCACCCTGCGCGACGGCGCCCGCGACGGCCACCACGAGCACGACACGCTGGACGCCATGCTGGCGGCGCTGCCGATCGGCGGGCGCAACTTCGTGCTGATCGTCAGCCCGGTGTGGAACGACCGCAAGGAGCGGGTCGGCACCGTGGTGGAATGGGCCGACGTCACCGCCCAGAAGGCCATCCAGGAGGAGATCGGCGCCATGGTCCAGGCGGCCTCGCGCGGCGACTTCTTCATGCGGCTCGACCCGGCCGGCAAGAGCCCGTTCCAGCGCGTGCTGGCGGAATCGCTGAACGAGCTGTGCCAGCGCATGGAATCGGCGCTGGAGGACATCGGCCAGCTCTTCAGCGCGCTGGCCGAGGGCGATCTCAACCGCCGCGTCCGCGACGATTACGACGGGCTGCTGAAGCTGCTGTCCACCGACGCCAACACCACGACCGAGCGGCTGTCCGACACCACCCGCAAGATCATGGCCTCCAGCACCGAGGTGGCGGCCGCCGCCGACGAGATCGCCAACGGCGCCGTCGATCTGGCCGAGCGCACCGAGCAGCAGGCCTCCAACCTGGAGGAGACGGCGGCGGCGATGGAGGAGATCGCCTCCACCGTCAAGGCCAACGCCGAGAACGCCCAGCAGGCCAACCAGCTGGCGCTCGGCGCCCGCGACGTCGCTGTGCGCGGCGGCGAGGTGGTGAAGAACGTCGTCGGCGCCATGGGGCAGATCGCCAGCTCCTCGCAGCGCATCTCCGACATCATCGGGGTGATCGACGAGATCGCCTTCCAGACCAACCTGCTGGCGCTGAACGCGGCGGTCGAGGCCGCGCGCGCCGGCGACGCCGGGAAGGGCTTCGCCGTCGTGGCGCAGGAGGTCCGCACGCTGGCCCAGCAGTCGTCGGACGCCGCCAAGGACATCAAGTCGCTGATCCTGGAGAGCAGCGGCCACGTCCGCCAGGGCGTCGACCTGGTGAACAGCGCCGGCGGCCAGCTCGACGAGATCATCACCTCGATCAAGCGCGTCGCCAACATCGTCTCGGAGATCGCCGAGGCCAGCCGCGAGCAGACGGTCGGCATCGACAAGATCAACCGCGCCATCTCCAACATGGACCAGATGACCCAGCAGAACTCCGCCCTGGTGGAGGAGAGCGCCGGCTCGTCGCGCACCCTCCAGGAGAGCGCCGCCGGGCTGCTGACCCTGGTCAGCTTCTTCCGGATCTCCGACGCGCCGGCGCCGGTCCTCAAGGCGGTCCCCGCCGCCCAGCCGGCCACCCAGTCGAGGGGCGTGCGCGGCGAGGCCCCCCGCCGGAGCGAACGCCCGGCAGCGTTGGCCGCCCCGACGGCCGCGCCGGCGGGGGCCATCGCCCAGCTCCCCGGCCGCGCCGCCGGCGCCGGCGCCGGCCAGCGCAACGCCCGCAACATCGACTGGTCGCAGTTCTGAGCCCCCCGCCGCCCCTTCCCCGCCCAGCGGGGGAGGGGCGGCGGGCGCATGACACGTCCCACAACCGCCCCGGAACGGAACGCGATGGCACCGACCGCCTCCCGGCAAGCAGCCTCCCACCCCCCGGCCTCCAGGTCGTCGGCGATTCTCGGCGACGCGGATTTCCGCTACGTCACCGAACTCGCACGGCAGCGGACCGGCATCCAGCTCAACGACGGCAAGCGCGACCTCGTGCAGGCGCGTCTGGTCAAGCGGCTGCGGGTACTCGGGCTGTCCGGCGTCAAGGAGTATGTCGAGCTGCTGCGCTCGCCCAAGGGCGAGGAGGAAATGGTCGGGCTGGTCAACGCGCTGACCACCAACGTCACCGCCTTCTACCGCGAGCGGCACCATTTCGACCATCTGGCCAGCGCGGTGGTCGCCCCCTGGCGCGCGCGGCGGCGGACGGCTGCGGCTGTGGTCGGCTGCCTGCTCCACCGGGGAGGAGCCCTACAGCATGGCGCTCACCCTGCTGAAGACGGCGCCGGATTCCGCCCAGCGCGGCGCCCGCATCCTGGCGACCGACCTCGGCACCACCGCCCCCGACCGCGCCGACGCGGGGCTCTACCGGGGCGGGGCGAGGCGGTGCGCGGCGCGGTGCCCGCCGAGCTGCGCCGTCATTTCGAGCCCTGCGGCCAGGAGCATGTGACGGTCGGGCGCGAGCCGCGGGCCCTGGTGTCCTTCGGCCATCTCAACCTGCTGGAACCCTGGCCGGTCAAGGGACCGTTCGACGCGATCTTCTGCCGGAACGTGAAGATCTATTTCGACCGCGAGACCAAGACCACGCTGTGCGGCCGGCTGGCGGCGCTGCTGCGGCCGGGCGGCTTCCTCTATCTCGGCCATTCGGAATCGCTGCTCGACCGGCGGATCCCGCTGCGTCCGGCCGGCGGCACGATCTACCAGCGCATCGCCCCCGAAGGAGAGAGCTGATGCTGCCCGGCCGATCGCCCGGCACGCCAACGGTTCCGGTCCGCGTTGTGGTGGTGGACGATTCCCCGCTGGTGCGCCGGCTGCTCCGCGCGATCCTCGACACCGACCCGTGCATCGCGGTGGTGGCGACCGCCAGCGACCCGCTTGAGGCCCGCGTGGCGATCAAGGACACCGACCCGGACGTGGTGACGCTCGACATCGAGATGCCCCACATGGACGGGCTGTCCTTCCTGGAAAAGATCATGACCCTGCGGCCGACCCCGGTGGTGGTGATCTCCTCGCTAACGCAGGAGAGGGCGGACGTCACCCTGCGGGCGCTGGAGATGGGGGCGGTGGATTTCGTACCCAAACCGACCGTCGACCTGCGCAGCGGGCTGGAGGATCTGGCCCGCGAGATCACCGACAAGGTGGTGCACGCCGCCTCGGCCAAGCGCCGTCTGGCGCAGCGCGCCTTCGACGGTGGCGCCGGGGCTTGCGGCGCCGGGGGATACGGCGCCGGGCACGTCCCCTGCCGGCCGGCGCCGCTCGGCTTCGCCGCGTCCAACGCGGTGGTCGCCATCGGGGCCTCGACCGGCGGGGTGGAGGCGCTGCGCGAGATCATCGTGACCCTGCCGCCCGACATGCCGGCCACCCTGGTGACCGTCCACATGCCGATGGCCTACACCGCCCGCTTCGCCGCGCGGCTCGACGCGATGAGCGCCGTGCGCGTCAAGGAGGCCGAACAGGGCGAGCGGCTGCGGGCCGGCCACGTCTATGTCGCCCCTGGCGGCCGGCATCTCGAACTGGCGCACGAGGGCGGCGCCTATCTCTGCCGCCCGCACGAGGGCGACAAGGTGCAGGGCCACCGCCCGTCGGTCGACGTCCTGTTCCGCTCCGTCGCCGCGGCGGCGGGCCGGCGCGGCATCGGGGTGATCCTGACCGGGATGGAACGCGACGGGGCGGAGGGGCTGAAGCGGATGCACGAGGAAGGCGCCCGCACCATCGGCCAGGACGAGCGGAGCTGCGTGGTCTACGGCATGCCGCGCATCGCCAGGGAGACGGGCGCGGTCGAGCAGGAGGTGCCGCTGTCGCGCATCACCGCGACGCTGGTCGGGCTGCTGGCGCAGCACGCACCCAAGCAACCGCATCTTTGACGGGGGACGGAAGCATGGACGGCTCTTTCGGACAGGACCGCGCGGCATCCGGCGAGACGGCCGAGGAGCGGCGCCTCACCACGGTCGACCGCGCCATCACCGGGCTGGCCGGCGAAATGGAGAAGACGGCCGCCATCATCGAGGGCGGCGTCACCACGCCGAGCACCGACTTCGAGGAGCTGTCGGCGCTGGCGGTCCGCCAGCCGGCGGTGCTGGAGTGGATCATCGCCGGGACGCGGCGCGTCAGCGTCCAGAGCGAGACGGTCGAGTTCACCGCCATCGCCGACGAACTGGCCGGCACCTGCCGCGACGCCGTGCAGCGGGCCGAGCGGATCGCCGGCAGCGCCCGCAGCATGCTGGCGGTGATCGACGCCTGCGCCGCGACCGTCGCCCAGGTCGAGCGGCTGACCGGCCAGATCGACCAGTTGAACAAGCAGACCGTCATGCTGTCGCTGAACGCCAAGATCGAGGCGTCGCGCGCCGGCGAGCAGGACCGCGGCTTCGGCGTCGTCGCCGACGAGGTGCGCGACCTCTCCCGTTCGATCCACGCGGTGTCCACCGCCATCCGCCAGGCGGTCGGCGACATGGGACGCGACCTGCGCGGCGGCATGGAGACGGTCCGCGGCGTGCTGGCCGACGGCGGCGCGCTGACCGGCCACACGGCGGCGCTCGCCGAATCGGTCGGCCAGTCGGCGGCGATCTCGGCCGACATCGGGCAGGCGGTGCCGCGCATCATCTGCAACCTCCAGTTCCAAGATCATGCCCAGCAGCGAATCCAGAACACGGTCACGGCCTTCGCCCATCTGAGGGCCGCGCTGGCTCCGCTGCATCATGGCGCCGGTGTCGACCGCGCCTGGGCGGAGGGGCTGCTGTCGCAAATCACCTTGGCGGACATGGAGGATGCGTTGAGCCTCGCCCTGCTCGGCAAGGTACGCCACACGGGCGCAAGCGACTCCTTCGAGCTGTTCTGAGCCGGCGGCCAGGGGGGGCCGGCCGGCTGCCGATGACGCGCGCACTGCAAAATAGGCAGATATTTCAGGCACTTGATCACTATGAGCAAGGCTTATGATTGGATGAGAAAGTCCATGACAACGATCTCTGGAGATGGTTGATGATAAAAAACAACCTTCCATTGCGATCATAAATCGTTAACGTTATCAGCGATAAGTTGCCATCCAGAAGGAGCTTGCGGTCGGAGGAACCGATCCAAAGGGGACGTGTCTTGAAGATTCTGGTCGCTGACGATCACCCGCTGTTCCGCGACGCGCTGGAGCTGTCGGTGCGGTTCGAATGGCCGTCCGCCGACATCGTTTTCATCGGATCCCTGGAAGACGGCGCCTTCGGCGAGGTCGATCCGGCCGGCATCGCCTTCGATCTGGTCGTGCTGGACTGGCACATGCCCGGCGTCGGCGACAGCGACCCGATCTCGCGGCTGCGGACGCTCGGCGTGCGCGGCCCGGTCGCCGTCGTCAGCGGCGCCGAACAGCCGGCGATCGTGATGGAAGCCCTGCGCTGCGGCGCCGCCGCCTTCCTGCCCAAGACGACCCCCCATCGCGTGCTGGCCCCCTCCTTGAAGGTGGTGGCCGAAGGCGGCACCGTGCTGCCGATCAAGATCGCCCTGTCGCTGGCCGGCGAAGAGGGGCCGCAGCCGGCGACCGAGAAGGACGAGGCCGGCGACGACGAGACCACCGAACAGGCTTCCCTGACCGACCGCGAGCGCGAGGTGTTCGGCCTGCTGGCCACCGGCGCCACCAACAAGGAGATCGCCCAGCGGCTTGATCTGGCCGAGGTCACCGTCAAGTTCCACACCCGCCGCATCTTCCGCAAGCTGGGCGCGCGCAACCGGGCGGACGCGGTGCGCCGGGCCCAGGAAACCGGCCTGTTCAACGGCGGCCCTCCGTAACGCCCTCCCATCGCCAAGCCTGCCTCGGGCCTCCACGCGGTCGAGCATTCCATGCCCTACTCCCAAGAGACGGCCGTCGCGGCCCCCGACACCCTGTCGAAGCGACTGATCCGGGCCGCCGCCGTGATGGCCATCCTTCTGACGGCCATGGTCCTGCTTGCCGCGCAATGGGCCGGAACCGGCATACGCGACCGGCTGGCGGGCGAACAGGCCCAGGCCCTGGCGCGGGAGGTGCGGGAGCGCGTCGCCGACGCCCGCTCCCGGACCCTGGAGGGAGTCCGTCTGATCGGGCTGGCGGTGGCGGCGCACAACGAGAGCCCCGACGTGCAGCGGGCGGCGCTCGACGAATTGGGCCGCCGCACCATCGCCCGCACGCCGGAGCTGTCGCAGTTCTGGATCGTGCCGCGTCTGGCCGATGCGGGCGAACCTTCCGCCCACGGCGGCCCCGTCGCGGCGCCCGACGCGACGGTCTTCTCCCGGCGCAACGGGCGGATCGAACAGGGGGAGCCGCTCGACGACACCGACCGCGCGCTGATCGAGCGGGCGGCGGAATCCGGACGGGCGCAGGTCCATGGCCTGCGGCCCGATCCCGGCAGCGCCGCCGGCGTCTCCACCCATGTCGAACCCCTGATGATCGACCAGGAGGTCGTCGGGGTCATCGGCTACGACATCGACGCCCTCGACTGGCTGCGCATCGGCGAGTCGGTCGAGCATGCGGTGCCGGGCAACCGTCTGGCGATCCTGACGATGGAAGGCCGCTATGTCTTCGCCGACGACCGGACGCGGATCGGCCAGGAGCCGACCGTCGAGGAGGACGGACGGCCCGGCGACCTCACGGCCGAGGAGGCGCGGGCGCTGCGCGCCGGGGCGCCCTTCTCCGGCATCCGCAACCTGCCCGACGGCGGCGGCACCGTCCACCGCGTCGGGCTGCCGCTGCCCCGGCTGGACAGCGACTACCCGCAATACATCCTGCTGGACGTGCCGCTGCCCGGCCTCGACACCGGCATGCTGCTCTTCGGGCTGGCCACCCTGGTCATCCTCGGCGTCTTCCTGCTCGTTCTGCGCACGCTGGTCCACCGCATGGCGGGGGTGCCGCTGGAGCATCTGCGCACCGCCGTGCGCATGCTCGATTCCGGCAACCACCACATTCCGCTGCCGGCCCACATGCTGGAGCGCGGCGACCAGATCGGCGACATCGCCCGCGCGCTCGACGACCTCCGCCGCTCTGAGGGCGAGCGGCGGGAGCTGCGCGAGATGGTCATCCGCAACGCGCGCGACGTCGAACGCATGATCGCCGCCATCGATTCGACGCCGGACATGATCGTCCTGCTCGACGCCGCCCAGCGCATCCTCTACCTCAACCAGGCCGCCTGCGATCTGGTGGGCGCGCGGGACGCCGACGCCGTGCTCGGCCAGCACATGGAATCGCTGGAGGACCCCGACACCACCCGCCGCCGCACCGAACTGGGAGTCTTCGACGCGCTGGAGCGCGAGGGCTCCTGGGAAGGGGTGATCGAGAATTACCGCACGCCCTTCGGCGTCCGCATCGCGGCGATGGATCTGCGCTTCACCCGCCGGCTCAACGGCGACGTGGTGATCATCGGCCGCGACGTCTCGGCCCGCCTGACCGCCGCCAGCGAGAAGGCCGACCTGGAACGCCGCCTGTCGCAGATGGACAAGATGGACGCGGTCGGCCGGCTGGCCGGCGGCATCGCCCATGATTTCAACAACCTGCTGGGCGCCGTCGCCGGCTACGCCGATTTCCTGTTCTGCGACCTGCCGGCGGGAACCCCGCAGCGCGACTACGCCGGGCGCATCCGCCGGGTGTGCGACCGCGCCAAGGACATGGTCCACCAGATCCTCGCCTTCTCGCGGGCGGGCAACGCCGCCCTGGCCCCCACCCTGCCCGGCCGCATCCTGGAGGACGCGGCGATCCTGCTGCGCTCCGCCATCCCGTCCAGCGTGACGCTGGAGATCGCCGTCCCGGACGAGCTCCCGCGGATGCGGGCGAACGGCACCCAGCTCGTCCAGGTGCTGGTCAACCTCGCCATCAACGCCCGCGACGCGCTGCCCGGCGAGACGGGACGAATCGACGTCGCCGCCCGGCTGTGGAACGGCGACACCGACCCGGCCGGCGACTGCGCCGAGGCCGGCTGGACGGTCCAGAAGGTGCTGCCGACCCGGCTCGGCCAGCCGCACGTCCTGTTCGAGGTCGCCGACAGCGGCGCCGGCATGGACGAGGCGGTGATGACCAAGGCCTTCGATCCCTTCTACACCACCAAGGATCTCGGCGAGGGCACCGGCCTCGGCCTCGCCGTGGTGTTCGGCATCGTCCAGGCGCATGGCGGCGGCCTGGTCGTGTGCAGCCGGCCGGGGGCCGGTTCGGTGATGCGCGTCTTCATCCCGGTCTGCACGGACGCCGTCCCGGCGGAGGAAGCCGACGAGTTCGCCGACGTGGCGCGGCTCCACGCCCGCCGCCGCTGCCGGGTGCTGGTGGTGGACGACGAGGGCGACATGGGCGACATGGTGTCGGTCGGTCTGGAGCGGATCGGCCACGAGGTGGCGGTCTGCGAGGACCCGCGGGACGCCATCGAGGCGTTCGAGGAGGATCCCGACGCCTTCGACCTCGTCATCACCGACCAGACCATGCCGGGCATCAGCGGCATCACCCTGATCCGCCGGCTGAAGGACCGGCGCCCCGACCTGCCCTGCATCCTCTACACCGGCTACAGCCGGATGGTCGACCAGGCCTCGGCGATCGAGGCCGGAGCCGACGCCTTCTTCCTGAAACCGGTGAAGATCTCGACGCTCGCCGAGGCGATCAACCGGCTCCAGGTAGACCGGCCGGGCCGCGCGCCCGCGCTCGAGACGGACGCCCGCGTCGCGGAGTGACGCAGCGCGGACCGGACGGGCGGTGGACGGGACAAGCGGACGCTCACGCCCCCCGGTCGAACCGCAGCCAGACCCGGTTGATGCCGTCCTGCGAATCGAAATGCACCGAGCTGAAGCACTGCCGGATCAGCCACAGTCCCCGCCCGCATTCGGCCATGCCGTCCGGCAGGGTGGCATCGTCGGTGCCGTCGCAGGGAACGGCCGCCCCATCGATGGCCGTTCCGTCGGCGGGGGCGCCGCCACGGTTCAGATCGCCATCGGGCAGCACGCCGTCATCCTCCAGCAGCAGCGTCACCGTCCGGTCGCGCAGCAGGCAGGACAGCCGGATGCTGTGCTCGCCACGCCCCCGGCAGGCGTGCAGCACGACGTTGTTCGCCGCCTCGACCAGCCCGATCTCGACCTTGATGAGATCCTCGTCGCTGAGGACGGGGGCGAGCGCCCGGCAGGCCGCCTCGGCCAGGAGACGGACATTCTCCAGGTCGCTGGCGACCGCCAGGAGGAGCGCCGCCTCGGGCGCCGGCCGGTCGTCACTCGGCGGCAAGGCTGGCGACCGCTTCGTCGACGGTGCCCCGGACCTGAAGCACCTTGTCCATCCGGGTCAGGGCGAACATCGTGCGGACCGCCGGCTGGAGGCCGCAGAGCACCGGCTTGCAGTGATGGTTCACCCGCTTGACCACCGACACCAGGGCGCCGAGCCCGCTGGAGTCGAGGAAGGTCACCCCGGAGAAATCGAAAACCACCCGGCCCGGCTCCTCGGCGAGATGCTGGAGCATCTCCTCCCGGAACCGCACGGCGAGCGCCGCGTCGAGGCGCGGCGCTTCGACGGCGAGCACCAGGACCGAACCGATGGTTTGTGACTTGATCATTGCGCAGGCTCCCTTCTCGTTCTTCTTGGATCGTTCTTCCTTGGCGGAACTCTCTTCGCCGGTCAGCAGACCTCGGCCGCGATGCTCTCACAGGCGACGACCGAGATGTCGTCGTCGAAGCTGTCGCGCTGGTGCCAGCCGCGCAGCTCGGCCTGCAACGTCGCGACCATCCGATCCAGCGGAGCGGAGCGCGTCAGCTCCAGCACCTGGAGCAGCCGCTCCACCCCATAGAGCGACCCGTCGGGCGACGCGCATTCGGTCACCCCATCGGAATAGAAAAACACCCGGTCGCCGGGTGCCAGGGAAATCTCGATGCTCGCGTAATCGGCCTCCTCGAACAGGCCGACCGGAAAGCCGCCGGTGCCGACGACGCGCGGCTTGCCCCGTGCCGGCAGGACGACGGGGGGCGGGTGGCCGGCTTGGCAGATCCGCATCGTCCGGCCGTCGCGGTCGAGCACACCGCAGATCATGGTGAAATAGTCGGTCACGTTGTCGTCGCATTGGAACTGCCGGTTGAGGTCGGCGACGATGGCGTGGGGCGGACGCGGGGTGATCCCGTCCTCCTTGCTGACGAAGGCCTCGACCGTCAGCAGCCGGCACAGCATGACCGACAGGAGCGCGGCGCGGGCGCCATGCCCGGCCACGTCCAGAACATAGAAGCCGACCGAGCCGTCCGGCAGCTCCTGGTAATTGTAGACGTCGCCGGAGATCTCGATCGAGGGGGTCAGGGACGACAGGAAGTGGGCGGCCCCCAGCGTCATCGACGGTTTGGGCAGCAGGCTGCGCTGGGCGCGGGCCGCCGCCTCCATGTCCTCCTGAAAACGGCGGTAGGCGGTGCGCAGCTTCTGGTTGGCCTGGGCCAGCAGCGTGTTGTTGCGCTGCATCCGCTGCTGGAGCGTCAGGATCCGCTCGGCCACCCGCAGGCGGGCCGCCAGGGTCGGCATGTCGACCGGCTTGTTCAGGAAATCGTCGGCGCCGGCCGCCATCGCCTCCAGGAAATTCTCCTGCCCCTGCCGCGCCGTCAGCAGCATCACATGGATGTGGTTGGGGCGCGGCAGGGCGCGGATCCGCTTGCACAGCTCCACCCCCGTGACGCCCGGCATCATCCAGCCGCTGATGACCAGGGAGATGCTCGGGTCGGCGCGCAGGGCCGCGAGGGCCTCCGCGCCGTCCCCGGCAGCCACCACCTCGTAGCCGAGGCGCACGAGGCTGGTGGCCAGCATGTCCCGCATGCACGGGCTGTCGTCGACACACAGAACGCGCAGTTTCCTAAGCATGCAGATAGTTTGCCGCGTTGTGGAGGGGATCGTCCGGCAGCGTCGAGGATACGCCGCCGTCCCCGCTGTTATGGAGGAGGGCGTCGGCGAGCGGCCCCACATCCTGTCCCAGCGCGTTCGCCGCCGCCACCACGCCGTCGTGCCCGCCGTCCAGCAGGCCCAGCACGCCGCTCAGCACCGTTCCGGTGGCCGCGGACGCACCGAGCCCGACATCCAGCGTGATCCCCTGATGACCCAGCGGCATAGCTGGCCCGTCATGGCCGAACAGGTCAATGGCGATGGAGCGGGCTCCCGCGTCGTCCGACGGGTCGAGACGGATGGACCGCAGCACCGACTGGTAGACCGAAGCCGAGGCTTCGCCGCTGAGCGTCAGCGTGTGGTTGGCCGCGTCGTAGCCACCGCCGGTCACCTGGATGCCGGTGCCGGCGATCACCAGATGCCCCGAAGCGTCCGTCTCGGTGTGCAAGCCGCCGAGCGTCAGGCAGTCGCCGTCGTGGAAGCCTGTGCCGAGCGCGATCGTCGCGCCGACGACGATCTGGGTGCCGAGCGCCGACAGCCCGAGCGACGGCGCGACGGCGCGACGGCGAAGCCGGCGGTCAGCGACAGGCCGCCGCCGAAATCGGGCAGCACGCTGACGTGCAACGCCCCGGTGGCCTCCAGCGCCGCGGCTCCGGCGACCTGCGCCGACGCCGTGACCGTCAGGGTGAAGTCGTCGGTGCTGTCGTGCGGCGGCGTCAGCCGCAGCCCGGCGAGCTGGGCCGCCGTCAGCGTCCAGCTCCCGTCGCCGTTGTTCAGCCCGGCCGACAGGCGGGCGCCCGCCGACAGGCCGGCGACCACCACCGACAGCACCTCCGACCCGTCGGTGTCGAGCAGGGCGGCGCCGATGGACAGGCTGGGGTCGTGGCCCTGATGGACCGTGACGTCGGCCACCGTCAGCGACGGCGTGTCGGCCACCGGCTTGACCGTCACCGACAGCGTGCCGCTGGCCGAGGCGGAAGCGGCGGTGCCGTCCTTGGCGGTGGCCGTCACGGTCAGCGCCAGGGTGCCGGCGTAGTTGGCCGGCGGGGTCATGGTCAGCCCCACGAGGTCGGCGGTGGTCAGGGCGTAGGACCCGTTGCCGAGCGGCGTGCCGTGGTTCAGCGTCGCGCCCACCGGCAGGCCGGACACCACCAGGCCGGTGATGCTTTCCGACCCGTCGATGTCGAGCAGGCTGCCGCTGATGTTCAGGCCGATCGCCTGGTCCTCGACGCCGTTGATGGTCGCCCCGACCGACAGGACGGGCAGGTCGGCCACCGGGGTGACGTGGACGGCGATGTCCTTGTTGAGGGTGATCAGGCCGCCGACCAGCTTGACCGAGGCGGTCAGCTGGAAGTCGCCCGAATAATTGGCCGGCATGTTCAGCTTCAGCCCGCTCAGCAGGCTGACGCCGATGTTGTTGGCGCTGATGTTGAGCAGCCCGCCCGACGACAGGGTCGCCCCCGACGGGATGCCGCCGATCGACACCGAGGCGATGCTGCCGAGGTTGAGCCCCAGCAGGGTCGAGCCGAGGTCGAGCCCGACATCCTCCACCCCGTTGAGCGGCACCGCCGAGAGCAGGGCCGCCAGCACCGCCCCGGCGGCCGGGGCGACGGTGACCGCCAGCGTCTTCTGGGTGAAGGCGGTGGCGCCGCCGACCTCCTGCGACACGGCGGTCACCGTGATCGGCAGGGTGCCGGAGAAGCCGTAGGGCGGCTCACCTTCAGGCCGGACAGCTGCGAGGGCAGCACCGTCCAGGTGCCGTCGCCGTTGTCGACGCCGGCCGACAGCACCGCGCCGGCCAGAACCCCGGCGACGACGATCCCCAAGGTCTCGCCCAGCGCCGGGCTGACCAGGGCGCTGCCGATCGCAAGCGCGATGGCATGATCCTCCAGGCCGCTGGCCGAAGCGACGGTCAGGGTCGGTGTGTCGGCGACCGGCGCCACGGTCACGGCGAGCGCCTCGCTGTGGCTGTCCTGAGTGCCGTTGACCGAAGCGGTCGCCGTCACCGTCAGCCCGAAGCTGCCGCTGAAATCATGCGGCGGGGTCAACGTCAGACCGGAAAGCTGGGCGCTGGTGAGAGTCCAGGTGCCGTCGGCGTTGTGCGTGCCGGCGGACAGGGTCGCCCCGGCCGGAACCCCGGCCACGGTGACACTCAGCGTCTCGCCCGGAGCCGCCGCCACGAGACTGCCGGCGATCGACAGGGCGATCGGCTGGTCCTCCAGCCCGACAGCCGCCGTGACGGTCAGCCTCGGCGCGTCGGCGACCGGGGCCACCGCCACGGTGAGCGCCTCGCTGTGGCTGGCCTGGGTGCCGTTCACCGAGGCGGTCGCCGTCACCGTCAGCCCGAGGCTGCCGTTGAAGTCCGCCGGCGGCGTCAAGGTCAGCCCGGAGAGCTGGGTGCCGGTCAGCGTCCAAGTCCTGTCGCCGTTGTTGATGCCGGCCGAGAGCACCGCTCCGGCGGGCACGCCGCTGATCACCACGCTCAGGCTCTCGCCCACCGCCGGAGACACCAACCCGCTGGCGATCGACAGGGCAATCGGCTGGTCCTCCAGCCCGACGGCCGCCGTGACGGTCAGCGTCGGCGCATCCGCCTCGGCCGCCACGGTGCCAGTTGAGCCCGAACCGCTCTCGGTGCCGGTCGAGCCCGAATCGCTCCCGGTGCCAGTCGAGCCCGGGCCGTTCCCACCGGCGGTCGGAACCGCAAGGCTTTCCGTGCCGGTCGAACCTGTGCCGCTCCCCGTGCCGCCTTCGCTGGCGGTCGGGCCCGCCTCGGACACCGCGTCGCGTTCGACGGCGCCCGGAGCGGCGGCGAAGCCGACCGGGCCGCTGCCCGACACCGTCCCCCCGAACCGTCCAGCGCCGCCGAGGTCCCGTCCATTTCCCCCAGGGTCAGGAAGGTCGTCGATGAGTCGCCCGCAACCGGGTTGTTCTCCGGAGCCGGGCCTGCCGGCAGCATGACCGCCGCGTTCGAGGACGACAGGTCCGACGGCGCGACGCCGCTCCCGCCGCCGATTACCGCCGGTGCCGCCGCCTTCTCCACCACCAAGCCGGCGGCCGGGGTGGCGTCATCGTCGATGAAGACCTCGGTCCGGCTGCCGTTGTGCAGGTTGGTCAGGCTCTCGCCCTCGGCGCGCGGCTGGGCGGCCGGCGCCGTGTTCGGACGCTCCAGGGCGTGCAGGCGGCGGAAGCGCTGATCGTCGGCCTGGGCCTGGGCGGCTTCCCGCACCGCCGCCTGAGCCGCCGCCGCGGATGAAGAGGAGGCGTTGCCGGAAGCGGAAGAAGACGGGGCGGCTTTCGGATCGGTCTCGGCCATGGCGAAAATCCTGTGCGGGGGAAGCGGCGGGGAGGCCGTGGAGGGCGGTCGGGAGGACGGGCCGGCGGCGTGCGGCTCAGCGCTCGCGCAGGGCGCCGTCCAGGGTCGTGTAGATCGGCTTCAACAGATATTGCAGGACGGTCTTCTCACCCGTCGCGATGTCGGCCTCGACCGTCATGCCGGGCAGCAGCAGGTGCTGGCGCAGGTTGTCGCCGACATGGTTCGCGGCCAGCGTCACCCGCCCCTGGTAGTAGGGCGTCTTGTCCTGGTCGAAGAAGGTCGTCGGCGACACCGACTTCAGCGTGCCCTCGACCCGGCCGAAACGGGCGTAGTCGAAGGCGGCGACCTTCACCTTCACCGGCTGGCCCGGCGCCACGAAGCCGATGTCGCGGGTCGAGACGCGGACGTCGGCGACCAGCTCCTCACCGAGCGGCACGATCCTGGCCACCAGCCCGCCGGGCACCACGACGACGCCGGCGGTCTTCACCGACAGCTCCTGGACGATGCCGCCCTCCAGATGCTGCACCGCCTGGACGGCGCTGGCCGGGACGATCTCGCCGAAGGCGACGGCGACCTCCTGGACCGGAGTCACCGCCATCCAGCCGGTGGCGCCGAGCACCAGGGCGCCGACGATCAGCGCGGTGGCCTGCACCAGCGGGCGGACGCCCGGATCCGACACCAGCTCCTCGGTGGCGAAGTCGGCGGATGAGACGTGGATGCCGGCGGCGGTCAGGCGGCGGCTGGCGACGATGTGGCCCATCTGATCATCCCCTTCGGAATGCGGTCGCGAACCTTGTCCGCGGTGCCGAAATAGCGGGTGGTGCCGTTCTCGATGATGAGAACCTTGTCGGCCATGGCGAGATGGCCGCGGCGATGGGTGACGAAGAACACCGTCGAGCGCCCGCGGAAGGCGTCGACCGTCGAGGTGAAGGCGAACTCGCCTTCGAAATCGACGTTGGCCGCCGGCTCGTCGAGCAGCACGATCGGCGCGTCGCGCAGATAGGTGCGGGCCAGCGACAGCCGCGCCAGCAACCCGGCGGGCAGCGGCACGTTGCGCGCGTCGAAGCGGGTGTTCAGCCCGTCGGGCAGATCCTCCACCGCCTCCAGCGCGCCCACCTGGTCGAGCGCGTTGCGCAACGCCGCCTCGTCGGCGGTGGGCGCGACCAGCCGCAGATTTTCCGCCAGCGAACCGTCGAAGAATTGCGGCACCTGGGGGACGAAGGCGATGGAGCGGCGCAGCGCCATCGGATCGAACTGGCGGATGTCGCGCCCGTCGATGCGGACCGAGCCGCCCTGCGGGCCGTAGAGGCCGGCGACCAGCTTGAGCAATGTCGACTTGCCGCCGCCGTTGCGGCCGACCACGCCGATCACCTCGCCGGCGGCGACGTCGAAGCTGAGGTTGGCGAGCACCGGCTCGGCCTCGCGGCCATAGCGGAAGGTGACATGGCTGAAGGTGACCTGGCCGCGGATGTCGGGGCCGCGCTCGGTGCGCACCGCCTCGCTGCGCTCCGGCTGGGTCGCCATCAGCGTCTCGACCTGCCGCAGCGAGGCGCGGAGCTGGCCGAAGCGGGTGCTGGCGAGGAAGGCGTTCTGCAAGGGCCCCAGCGTGCGCCACACCAGCATCATCGTGCCGATCAGCACGCCGGTGGTCAGCACGCCGGTCAGCACCAGCTCGATGCCGAAGCCCAGCGTCGCCAGGCCCGACAGGGTGGCGAGCGACTGGCTGAAGGTGGCCAGCGTGTTGCTGGCCTGGGCGTTGCGGAAGTTGGCCTCGGCCATCCGCGCCGCCAGCGCGTCGTAGCGGGCGGCCCAGATCGCCGAGGCGCCCATCGAGCGGATCGCCGCCATGCGCTCGACGATCTCCAGCAGCAGCTCCTGCCGACGGACGCCGGCGGTGGCCGCGGCGGTGACGCGCGAGCGGGTCAGGGCCTTGCCGATCAGCGCCGCCGCCAGATAGACCAGCACCGCCATGATCGGCACCAGCACCAGCCAGCCGGCGAGCAGCGCGATGACCGCCAGGAACAGCGCAGCGAAGGGCAGGTCGAGGCAGGCCTGGGCCAGCGGCCGGTCAGCAGGTCGCGCACCCGGTCGAGATCCTTGATACGCGACACCTGGGCGTCGACGGCGACCCGCTCGGTCATCAGGCTGGGCAGATGCAGCAGCCGGGCCAACACCGCGTTGCCGACGACGTAGCCGAGCCGGGCCCCGGCGTGCGACATCACGCGGCTGCGCAGCCGGCGCATCAGCATCTCGACCGCCAGCGCGCCGACGGCGCCGATGCCCAGCGCCACCAGCAGCTTGATCGAGCCCACGGCGATGACCTTGTCGTAGATGGTCATCACGAACAGCGGGCTGGCCAGCGCCAGCAGGTTGGCGCACAGCGTCAGGCCGAGCGCGGCGAGGACCAGCGGCAGCGCCGGGGCCAGCCGGTCGCGGATCCAGGCCCGGCGGTCGCCGGCCGGCGGCGCGGCGCGGTCGCCCGGAACGATCGTGACCAGCGTGCCGCGGGCAAGCGAGCCGCGCACCGGAACCACCGGCCCGTCGGACCGCAGCAGGGTGGGAACGCCGTCGGCGATCTCGACGATGCCGGGAACGCCGCCCGGAACCCCGGCATCGGGGACATAGAGCAGGGTGCCGTCGCGGGTATGGGCGACGTCGATGGCGGCGCGCAGGGAAGCGGTGGAGAAGCGCGCGCCGTGCCGCGCCTCGCTGGCGAAGCCCAGCCGGGCGGCGACGTCGCGCAGGTCGGTCAGCGGCACCGGACCGGGCGCCCAGGGCAGCGCCTCGGCGAACTCGCGCCGGCCGCCGGGCCAGCCCAGACGCTGGAGCAGCAGGATGAGGGTGGCGGTCAGGTCGGGGGCGCTGTCGGCGTCCACCGGCACCGGGGAACGGCGCAGGAAGGACAGGCCGGGGAGCAGCGCCTCGCGCTCGCCGCCGCTGGAGTCGAGAAGCTGGGTCATGCGGCAAGCTCCGGCGTGCGGTCGAGCTGCCCGTCGGACAGCCGGTAGATGCGGGTGGCGCGCTTCAGCATCAGCGGACGGTGGCTGATGAACAGCATCGCGCAGTCGGATTGCATCGAGTCGAGCAGGGAGAGCAGCACCTTGTCGCCCTGGTCGTCCGCCGAGGCGTTGGCGTCGTCGAACAGGATGATGCGCGGCTTCCGCACCAGCGCGCGGGCGATGGCGATGCGCTGGGCGAGGCCGCGCGGCAGCGGGTCGGTGGCGCCGTCGCCGACCATGGTGGCGAAGCCGTGCGGCATGGCGTGGATGGTGTCGACGATGCCGACCCGCTCGGCGGCGACCATGGCGGCCGGCAGCTTCTCGGGCTGGAACATGGTGATGTTGTCGATCACCGTGCCGCGGAACAGAGTCTCGCGGTGCGACAGCAGGGCGATGACGCCGCGCAGCGTCGCCGGGTCGTAGACGTCCAGCGGCAGCCCGTCGAGCTGCACCCGCCCGCCGGTCGGCTGGTAGAGGCCGGCGATCAGCGACAGCAGGGTGGACTTGCCGCCGCCGGTCGGGCCGACCAGCGCGACGATCTCGCCCTGGCGGACCTCCAGGTCGACGGCGCGCAGCACCGTCCGCCCGGCGGAGAAGCCGAAGCTGACCGAGTCGAGCGTCAGGCGGGGGACGGCGGTGCTGGCGTCGAGGATGCCGGTGGCCGGCGCCTCGGCCGGCAGGTCGAACAGGTCGTTCAGCTTGGCGGTGGCCACCTCCATCGACTGGCGGCGCAGCCACAGCGCCATCAACCCCTGGGCCGGCGCCAGCGTCCGCCCGACCAGCAGCGTGCAGGCCGACAGGCCGCCGATGCTGAGCGTGCCGCCCAGGACCAGCAGACTGCCGAAGGCGACGGTGCCCAGGCTGCCGAGTTGCGCGATGAACTGGCCGCTCTCGCTGAGGTGCTGGGCGCCAAGCTCGGCGTTGGTGGTGGCGGCGAGGCGCTTGGCCTGGATCGCCTCGTAGCGGCGCAGCAGCGGCACCTCCAGCGCCATCGCCTTGACCGACTGGATGCCGGAGAACAGGCCGATGATGAAGCTGGAGCGCTGGTCCTCGGTGCGGGCGACGGCCGCCTGGACCGCCTGCGCGTCGCGCCCGGAGAGCAGCGCCACCACCGCCATCAGCGCCATCCCGGCGAGCGGGACGGCGACCAGGGCACCGCCGAAATAGGCGATCAGCGCCAGCGAGACGGCGGCGAAGGGGACGTCATAGATGATGGCCAGCAGGGTCTGGCCGGAGGCGTGGTCGCGCAGGGTGGCGATCGCCCCCATGCGCTCCAGATGGGTGCCGGCCGGCAGCGTCTCGAAGGTCTTCAGGTCGGTGGCGAACAGGTGCGACACCGCCCGGCGGTTCATCGTCCGCTCGAAGCGGGTGGCGAGGCGGCCGAGGATGTGCGAGCGCGCGACCCGTAGGATGAATTCCGCCAGCAAAGCCAGCGTCACCCCGGCCACCATCACCACGGCGGTGTTCTGCGAATGGTTGGGAATGATGCGGTCGTAGACCTGGAGCACCGCCACCGGCATCGCCAGCGCGGCTATGTTGACGACGGCCGAGATGGCGACCACCTGCGCGTGGAGCGCAGCGGTCCGCCGGCGTTGGCCTGCAAGGGGATCCTCGGCGGTCATCGGCATGGCGGGTCCTGCGTCAGGCGGGCTGGAAGGGGGCTTGCGCGAGGCAAGCCGGCGGCGTCCACGCCCGGCGGTGGCCGGGCGCAGCAGGGGAAAGGCACGGAGGAAGCGATGGTCCACGCCCGGCCCGCCGGTTCCGGTCCGGCGGCACGGGCACCCAGCTCAAGGTTGAAAAACAGGCGTTACTTCGTCGTCGTATTTCATATCCCGTTCGCGCTGAACAATCCTGCCGTGCAGCGGATCGCAACCCTCGGGAAAACGGACAGGTCGGGGGTATATCCCCCCTTCGGTCGGGGGATGCGGGGAAATCCGGGTTGCGCGGGGCTCAGCCCCGGTGCAGTTCCTTGCGGATCACCTTGCGCAGCTCGTGCAGCGACACCGGCTTGCCGAGCAGGGTGGCGCCCGCCTCGCGGGCGGCGGCGCGCATGGCGGGCGAGGAATCGGCGCCGACGATCACCGCCGGAACCCCCTCCCCACAGGCGGCGCGGACGACGCGGATCGCCGCATCCCCGCCCTCGCTGTCGTGCAACCGCTGGTCGGCGACGATCAGGTCGGGGCAGCGCCCGGCCAGCAGCCGGACCGCCTCGCGGCCCGATGCCGCCTCGACCACCTCGAACCCCCATTCGGACAGCACGGAGGTCATCGCGGTGCGGACATAGAGCTTGTCCTCGATCACCAGCAGCAGGCCGGGCTGCCGCAACGGCGGCAGGATCTCGGCCCCCTCGCCGCCCGCGGCCCCGGACAGGTCCGGGCGCGGCGCGGCCAGCGGCAGGCCGATGGAAACGCGCGTGCCCCGGCCGACCGTCGAGGCCACCTCCAGCCGATGCCCGAGCGCCGCCGCCAGCCGCCGCACGATGGCGAGCCCGAGCCCGGATCCCTGCGGACGGTCGCGGTCGGACGGAAACTGGTCGGGGATGTCGAGCCGGACGAAGGCTTCGAAGATCGCCTCGATCTGTTCCGGCGGAATGCCGCGCCCGCTGTCGACGACGTCGAGCCGGATTTGGGAGCCGTGCCGGCGGCAGCCGATCAGCACACCGCCGCGCTCGGTGAAGGCCAGCGCGTTCTCCACCAGGTGGCGCAGGAGGCGGGCGAGCAGCACCGGGTCGGTGCGCACCGTGACACCGCAGGCAACGGCGCGCAACCGCAGGCCGCGGGCGGCCGCCGGCTCCGCGAACTCCCGCCGCAGCTCGTCGATCAGCGGCGCCAGGGCGACATGCTCCGGGTCGGTGCGGACGAAGCCGGCGTCGATCTTGGAGATGTCGAGCAGACCGTTCAGCGTGCGGTTCAGCGTGTCGGCGGAGTCCAGCAGCGAATCGACGATGTGGGCGTGGGGGTGACCGCGCAGCTTGGTCTTCAGCAGTTCGGCGAACAGCACCAGCGACTGGGCCGGCTGGCGCAGGTCATGGCTGGCGGCGGCCAGGAAGGCGGTCTTGGCGCGGTTGGCCTGCTCGGCCTCCTGCTGGGCGGCCTGGGCCTCGCCCCACGCCTCCCGCAACTGGTGCTCCACCATGCCCTGTCGCGCACCGCCCTTCCCGGCGCCCGGATCCAGCACGGCGCCCGGCACGGCGCCCAGCGCGGCATCGGCCAGGACGGGGGCCGCCGCCTCCGGCCGGCGCCACGCGAACAGCGCCGCCCAACCCAGCGAGACGGCGAGCGCCATCAGGCCGAAGCCGAGCAGACGCCACCGCGTGGCGCCGGGCCTCCCCTCGACCACCTCCGGCGGCGCCAGGCAATGCACCGTCCAGCCGGCCAGCCGCGACCGGCGCGCGACCGCCCGCATCGCCACCCCGTCGAGCGACTGGACCGTCACGCCCGCCCCGGCCGCCGGGGGGGCGATGACGGTGGTCCGGCCGCCTCCCGCCTCGCCCCCCGGCGAGCGGGCGACGATGGTGCCGTCGCCATCGGCCACCAGGGCGACCCAGCCGGCCGGGATGACCCCGGCCAGCGCCAGGGCGCCCAGCCGCTGCTCGATGGTCTCGGCCGGGATGGTCATCGACAGGGCGCCCTGGAACACCCGGTGGCGCAGCGGCACCGCCACCGCCAGCAGCGGCCGGCGCTGGACAGTGCCGACGAACAGGTCGGAGAAGACCGGCCCCTCCGACCGGCGCACCGCCTCCAGCAGCGCCAGCCCGCGGCTGCCCGGCGGCGGCGCCCCCATCGGGGCCGCCGTGTTCATCAGCGGCCGGCCGGCCGCGTCCGACAGGATCACCGCCGACCAGAGGGGACGACTTTGCAGCATGACCAGCGCCTCGCGCCGCAGGTCCTGAAGCTGCCCGCGAGCCAGCCCTTCCGAGGCGGCCAGCGTCTCCAGCAGGGTCAGCGCGTTCTCCAGCTCATGGTCGAGGTCGAGGGCGAGCGCGCCGGCCACCGCCTCCATGCGCAGGACGGCGGCCTGTCTCTGTTCGGCGAGCAACCAAGACGCCACGGCTCCGGCGAAGACGATCAGCGGGGCAACGACGCCCGCGACCAGCAGCATCAGCCTGAACCGCATTCTCACGCCGGCGCTCCCCCAAAGTCGTTCACGTTAAAAGCACCCACCCGTTTCTTGCTCTGGGACGCCCTCCGCGCACGGCGACGCGCGATGGTTATTCCCCAATCCTCGGATGCGCGCCGTCACCTTGGCAATTCCCGCGTTCGTCTATGACCTTGCGCCGCCATGCCGGAAAGGTCCGCGCGTCGGCCGTCGCCCCGCGTCGCCATGGCCTATTCCGTCGCACGGGGAATTTCTCTAAGAAGGGATGAAGCCTCGTCCAAGCCGGATGCCGCGCCCATGCAGATGAACGTCCTGGAAGTCGCCATCTACGCGATGGTGCTCACCGCCCAACAACCGCGCCCCTTCGAATGCGTTGCGGTGCAGCCGGAGGGCGTGAACTGCACCAACGGCCTCGCCGCCCAGGCCGACGGGCCGCATCTGCTGTTCAACACCGGCGTCCAGGTGCAGAAGGACCGCCAGGGCCGCGTCACCCTCAGCAACGGGCTGAAGACCCGGTTCGATTCGACCGCCTGGGTCGCCTTCGGCGAAAGCCCGGACAAGACGCTGATCAGCGTCCGCAAGACCGGCCCGATGCGCTTCAAATTCTCCAACGGCCTGCAATGCGAGGCGATCGGCGCCGACATGGCGCGCTGCTACCGGCCCTGAACGGGGCGCCATGGGGCGGGCGGCGCCTTGCCCCCTCCAGCGCCTCCTCCCGGCCACAGGCCACGCCGAAATTTGCCGCAGCGCGGGGCGGCCGGCGGCCTTGCTCCCGCCACATCCGGGCGATACCGTGCAGCCCACGCCTCAGCCGGCACACGGAACCATGCACGACATCGCCATTCAAGTCCTTGGAGTCGCCGGGCTTCTCGCCCTGGTGAGCTTTCTCCCGCCGCTCGCGGCGCGCTTCCAGCTCCCCTACACGGTGCTGCTGGCGGCGGTCGGGGTGGCGCTCGGCGCCGCGATCCAGACCTTCGCCGGCAGCCCCGGCACCGGGCCGTTCCACGACTTCCTGAACTCGCTGGCCGAGCTGGACGTCTCGTCCGAGCTGCTGCTGCACATCTTCCTGCCCATCCTGCTGTTCGAGACGGCGCTGACGGTCGACGTGCGCCGGCTGTTCGACGACATCGGGCCGATCCTGCTGATGGCGGTGGTCGCGGTCTTCGTCTGCACCTTCGCGGTCGGCTACGCGGTCAGCCTGTTCACCACGCTCAGCCTGGTCTCCTGCCTGCTGCTCGGCGCCATCGTCGCCACCACGGATCCGGCGGCGGTCATCGGCGTCTTCCGCGACCTCGGCGCCCCGCGCCGGTTGACCACGCTGGTCGAGGGCGAGAGCCTGCTGAACGACGCCGCCGCCATCGCGCTGTTCACGCTGCTGCTCGGCATGCTGACCCGCAAGGCCGACGGCGGCGCGCTCGCCGCGACTCTGGAGTTCCTGCGCGACTTCACCGGCGGCGTCGTCACCGGCTATCTCTGCGGCCGGGTCGTCTGCACGCTGGTGGAGCCGATGCGCGACCAGCCGATGGCCGAGATCACCATGACGGTGGCGCTCGCCTACCTGTCCTACGTGCTGGCCGAGCATTACGTCGGCGCGTCGGGCGTCGTCGCCGTCGTCACCTCGGCGCTGGTCATCGCCTCGGTCGGGCGCACCCGCATCTCGCACGCCACCTGGGGGGCGATGGAGCATGTCTGGCGCCAGCTCGGCTTCTGGGCCAACTCGCTGATCTTCCTGCTGACGGCGCTCTTGGTGCCGCGGCTGCTGAGCCAGGCCGGCTGGGCCGAGGTCGGGCTGGTGCTGGTCGTCACCGTCGCCGCCTTCGCCGCCCGCGCGCTGGTGCTGTTCGGGCTGCTGCCGATCCTGTCCTGGGCCGGGCTGTCGCACAAGGTCAGCCACTCCTACAAGGCGGTGATGCTGTGGGGTGGCCTGCGCGGCGCCGTCTCGCTGACGCTGGCGCTGGCGGTGACCGAGAACATCCGGGTGCCCGAGCGGGTGCAGGGCTTCGTCGCGGTGATGGTCACCGGCTTCGTCTTCGTCACCCTGTTCATCAACGGCGCGACGCTGCGCTCGCTGATCCATCTGCTGGGGCTCGACAAGCTGACGCCGGTCGAGCGCGCCATGCGCAACCGGGCGCTGGCCCTGTCGATGGACAGCCTGCGCGACCGCGTCGCCGGCGTCGCCCGCACCTATGAGGTCGACGCCCCCGTCACCGACGTGATGCTGGCGCGCTACGAGGCGCGGCTCCAGGCGATGGACCGCGAACGCCGGGAGGAGGCGCCGCTGACCGACGAGGAGCGCGTGACCATCGGCCTCGTCATCCTCGTCAACCGCGAGGAGGAGTTCTACTACCAGCATTTCTCCGAGGGCGTGGTGTCGCGCGCCGTCGTCGAGATGCTGGCCGGGCGCACCGGCCGCCTGCTCGACGCGGTGAAGACCCAGGGGCGCTCCGGCTACCGCGCCTTCGAGGAGCCCTTCATCGCCTTCTCCTTCTGGATGCGGGGGGCCAGCCTGTTGCAGCGCCGGCTCGGCATCCACCGGCCGCTGGCGCGGCGCCTGTCGATGCGCTTCGAGATCCTGGTCGCCGTCCGCACCGTGCTGCGCGAGCTGCTGGTCTTCACCCGAGGCAAGCTGTCCCGCATGCTGGGCGAGGACGTCGCCTTCGAGCTGGAGGGCCTGCTGATCGGCCGGCTCGGCCTCGTCGAGCAGGCGCTGTCGGCGATGAAGCTGCAATACCCCGACTACGCGATGGTGCTGCAAAGCCGCTACGTCGGCCGCGCCGCCCTGCGGCTGGAGCAGGCCGACTACCGCACCCTGCACGCCGAATCGCTGATCAGCCAGGAGGTGCTGACCGACCTGGAGCGCGACCTGGACGAGCGCCGCCGGGTGCTGGAGCGGCTGCCGCAGCTCGACGTCCGCTTCGACGTGGCCGAGCTGGTGCGCCGGGTGCCGCTGTTCGCCGGGCTGCCGGCGGAGCGGGTGGCGGTGATCGCCACGCTGCTGCGCGCCCGCCTCGCCCTGCCCGGCGAGACCATCGTCCGGCGCGGCGACCGGGGCGACGCCATGTTCTTCATCGCGTCCGGCGCCGTCGAGGTTCTCGTCCCCAACCTCGCCGAGCCGGTCAAGCTCGGCACCGGCGACTTCTTCGGCGAGATGGCGCTGCTGACCCGCCAGCGGCGCAATGCAGACGTGCGTTCGCTGGGCTATTGCCAGCTCCTGGTTCTGGATGAGAAGGACTTCCGCCGGCTGGTGCAGAAGGATGCGGATCTCCGCAACCACATCCAGGCGGTCGCCGAGACGCGCCGCCAGCCGGCCCAGCCCGTCCCGGCGCCGGGCTGACCCCCGGACGGACGTGACGGGAGACGGCGTTCCATGACCGAGAAGACCGCGGCCGAAAAGACCGTGGCCGAGAAGACCGTGACCGAGAAGACGGCGGGCACCGGCCCCGACTGGCTGGGCCTGATGCCCGCCGTCTTCGTGCTGCTGTGGAGCACCGGCTTCATCGGCGCCAAATACGGGCTGCCCTATGTCGAGCCGCTGACCTTCCTGCTGGTCCGGCTCGCGCTGGTCGCCACGGTGCTGGCGCTGGTGGCGCTGGCGACCCGCGCGCCCTGGCCGAAGAGTTGGACGGCGGCCGGACGGATCGCGCTGGCCGGGCTGCTGGTGCACGGGGTCTATCTCAGCGGCGTCTTCCTCGCCATCGCCCACGGGCTGCCGGCCGGGGTGACGGCGCTGGTCGTCGGCCTGCAACCGCTGCTGATCGCGTCGCTCTCCGGCCCGCTGCTCGGCGAGCGGGTCAGCGGGCGGCAATGGGCCGGCCTGCTGCTCGGTCTGGCCGGCGTCGCGCTGGTGGTGCGCGAGAAGTTCGCCATCGACGCCGACCATCTGGTCGGGCTCGGCTTCGCGCTGGCGGCGCTGCTCGGCATCACCGCCGGCACGCTCTACCAGAAGCGCCACGGGGCGGCGATGGATCTGCGCAGCGGCACCGCCATCCAATACGCGGCGACCGCGCTGGTGCTGGCGGTGGCCGCACCGCTGACCGAGACGATGCGCATCGAGTGGACCGGCGAGTTCATCTTCGCCCTGCTGTGGCTCAGCTTCGTGCTGTCGGTCGGGGCCATCTTCCTGCTGTTCGCGCTGATCCGCCGGGGTGCGGCGGCGCGGGTGTCGAGCCTCTTCTACCTGACCCCGCCGGTGACGGCGCTGGTCGCCTGGGCGATGTTCGACGAGCGGCTGAGCGCGGTGGCGCTCGCCGGCATGGCGGTGGCGGTGGCCGGCGTCGCGCTGGTGAACCGGGGGTGAGGGCCAGGAATCGGCCGGACCGATCCGGAACCGGAACGACCCCTGGGACGGCTTCCGATCCGCCCCGCGTTGCCAGAGGCTGGCGCAGGCACTATGATTCCCGTATCGTGCCATCGGTGGTGATGGAAGGGCTTCCGCCCGACCGACCCCCGCGACGACCGGAAATGACCCGTATGGACCCTCTCGACCTTTCGCTGGACGACCACCGCACGCTTCAGGCCATCGGCATCCTGGCCGACGTGCTGGACGGCGTCGACGGGCCGGGCGGGCTCGACACGGTGCTGGTGTCCAAGGCGCTGCGGCAGGTGATCGCCACCAAGTCCAAGCCGGCCTTCGAATTCGCGTCGCGCGCCTTCAACACGTTGGATCCCGAGGTCCGGCGCAAGGTCAAGGCCGACGCCGACACCGCCGCCCAGGGCGCGGTCGACCTGCGCTCGCGCGTCGGCGGCTTCCTGGCCACCCCGACGAAGAAGCCGGTGCCGCAGGGGCCGGTGGTGGGCCAGCAGCCGAACTTCATCACCGCGCTCAACCTCCGCTCGCGCCGCCGGCCGACGCCGCCGTCCTCGTAAGGCGGGGCTCACGCCGGATCCGGCTGCAACGCCTCCAGCAGCGTGCAGTCCCAGTAGGGGCGCGGGCCGAAACGCTCGATCAGGAAATCCACGAACACCCGCACCTTGGGCGACAGGTGGCGGTTCTGCGGGTAGACCGCGTTGACGCTGGCCTCCGACGGCACATGCTCGCCGAGGATGCTCAGCAGCGCGCCGGACGCCAGCGCCTCGCCGCACAGGAAGGTCGGCGACAGCACGATCCCGGCCCCGGCCACGGCGGCGTCGCGCAGCAGGTCGCCGTTGTTGCCGCGCAGCGGCCCCGACACCCGCACCCCGCGCAGTTCGCCGTCCACCAGGAAGTGCCAGACGTCGGGCGTCGGCACGTTGGTGTAGATCAGGCAGCGGTGGCCGGCGAGGTCCTCCGGCGTCTTCGGCGTGCCGTGCTTCAGCAGATAGTCCGGGCTGGCGCAGAGCGCCACCCGCGCCGGGGCCAGCTTGCGGGCGATCAGCGAGCTGTCGCGCAGCCGGCCGATGCGGATCGCCAGATCGTAGCCCTCGTCCACCAGATCGACGTAGCGGTCGTTCAGGTCCATCTCGATCTCGATGGCCGGGTGGCGTTCGAGGAACTCGGCGACGGCGGCGGCCAGATGCATCACCCCGAAGCTGACCGGCGCGTTCACCCGCAGCCGGCCGCGCGGGGCGGCGTGCAGGTCGGCGACCGCCTGCTCCGCCTCCTCCAGGTCGGCGAGGATGCGGGTGCAGCGCTCGTAATAGGCCTGCCCGACCTCGGTCAGGCTCAGCTTGCGGGTGGTGCGGTTGAGCAGCCGCGCGCCCAGCCGGTTCTCCAGCTCGCCGATGCGGCGGGAGACCACGGATTTGGACAGGTTCAGCCGGTCCGCGGCGGCGGTGAAGCTCCGGGTGTCCACCACCTTGATGAAGGCGAGCATGTCGTCGAGGCGATCCATCGCATTGTTGTACAGCATAGAACAATGAGATGCCAAGAAGCGGTATTACCATAATCCGCTTCCCGCACTATCTCTCCCTTCACCGCGTCCGGCGAGCCCGGCCGGCTCAACCACAGGCATCAACAGGGGAGTGGCGACGATGGCGAAGGTTCTGGTCCTCTATTACAGCAGCTGGGGTCACGTATCGGCGATGGCCGAGGCCGTCGCGGAAGGCGCCCGCTCGGTCGCCGGCACCGAGGTGGCGGTCAAGCGCGTGCCCGAGCTGGTGCCCGAGGAGATCCGCCAGAAGGCCCATTACAAGGACGAGAGCCACGTCCCCGTCGCCACCGTCGAGGAGCTGGCCCAGTACGACGCGATCATCATCGGCACGCCGACCCGCTACGGCAACATGACGTCGCAGATGAAGAACTTCCTCGACCAGACCGGCGGGCTGTGGGCCAAGGGCGCGCTGGTCGGCAAGGTCGGCAGCGTCTTCACCTCCACCGGCACCCAGCATGGCGGGCAGGAGAGCACGATCCTCAGCACCCACATCGTCCTGCTGCATCTGGGGCTGGTGATCGTCGGCCTGCCCTACTCCTTCCAGGGGCAGATGGGAGTCAGCGAGGTGATGGGCAACTCGCCCTATGGCGCCAGCACCATCGCCGGCGGCGACGGCTCGCGCCAGCCGAGCGCGGTCGAGCTGGAGGGCGCCCGCTTCCAGGGCCGCCACGTCGCCGAGATCACCGCCAAGCTGCACGGCTGACGCCGTTCCGGCACGCACGCACGCCTCAAGGGGAGAACAGGACCATGGGCCTGCTGATCGACGGCCGCTGGCACGACCGGTGGTACGACACCAAGAGCACCGGCGGCGCCTTCGTCCGCAGCGAGGCCCAGTTCCGCGACCGGGTGTCGGCGGACGGCTCCACCGCCTTTCCGGCGGAGGCCGGCCGCTACCACCTGTTCGTGTCGCTGGCCTGCCCCTGGGCACACCGCACCCTGATCTTCCGCGCCCTGAAGGGGCTGGAGGCGGTCATCGGCGTCACCATCGTCGATCCGCTGATGCTGGCCGAGGGCTGGACCTTCTCCAGCCCCGACCCCATCACCGGATCGACCCGCCTGCACGAGGTCTACACCAGGGCGGATCCCGGCTACAGCGGGCGGGTCACCGTTCCGGTGCTGTGGGACAAGGCGACTGGCCGGATCGTGAACAACGAGTCGGCGGAGATCATCCGCATGCTGAACCGCGCCTTCGACGCCTTCACCGACCGCCACACCGACTATTGCCCGCCCGAGCTGCTCGACGAGATCGACCGCACCAACGCCTTCGTCTATGAGCGGGTGAACAACGGGGTCTACAAGGCCGGCTTCGCCACCGCCCAGGACAAGTACGAGGCCGCCTTCGACGCGCTGTTCGCGGCGCTGGACGAGCTGGACGAACGCTTGGCGACGCAACGCTGGCTGGTCGGCAACCGGTTGACCGAGGCCGACTGGCGGCTGTTCACCACGCTGGTCCGCTTCGACGCCGTGTATGTCGGGCATTTCAAGTGCAACCTGCGGCGCATCGCCGACCACCCGCACCTGTCGGGCTACCTGCGCGACCTCTACCAGACGCCGGGGGTCGCCGGGACGGTGGATTTCGACCACATCAAGCGGCATTACTACGGCAGCCACGCCACCATCAACCCGACCGGCGTGGTTCCCAAGGGGCCGGCGCTGGACCTCGGCGCCCCGCATGGCCGCAGCCGGCTGGGTCCCGATCCCGCCTGACGGTCCGGCGTGACGTTTCGCCCTCCCGACGGTTGTCCCGCAAAAGGATGATCCATCATGGGAGTGCACCGCATGCGCAAGATCGCACCCTGCCTGGGGCTGGCCGTCGCCGGCCTGCTTGCCCTGTCGTCGCCCGCTCCCGCCCAGTCGCAGAACAACGGCTGGGGCGGCGCGCTCGACCAGTTGAACCGGGCGGTCAACCCGGACGCCTACCCGCAGGACCGCAACGCCCAGGACCGCGGCGCCCAAGACCGCGGCGCGACCCGCGACGACCGCCGCTACGAGGGGTCCTCCAACGACCGCAGCGCGAACGCCGGTCCCTACCGCCGCTACTCCGACCGCGACCTGCGCGACCAGTACGACCGGCTGGTCGACGAACAGCGCCAGATGCAGCGCGACCGCCGGGCGATGGAGGAGGAAATGGAACGGCGCGGCCTGCGGCGCTGACCGGCCCGAAGGGCACCAGCGCCGGGATGACCGGCGCCGGTGCTGGGAAGCTTCGGGGAAGGCGCTTGCCTTCAACCACGCCCCAGCTTCTGGTGAAGGTGGTGGGGTGGTCGTTTCAATCCACGCCCTCGCACGGAGGGCGACCTCGACTTCGACACGCCGATCCAGAAGGACAGTGCGTTTCAATCCACGCCCCCGCACGGAGGGCGACCGTGTGCGCCGTGCATCCCTACACAGCGAAACTCAGTTTCAATCCACGCCCCCGCACGGAGGGCGACCTGACGATCCGAGCGCACCACGTCGATGGACGTGTTTCAATCCACGCCTCCGCACGGAGGGCGACAGCCGGGAGAGGATCCCGAGGACCCGATCTTCAAGTTTCAATCCACGCCCCCGCACGGAGGGCGACGCTCAACATGGACACCAAGCTCCAAGCTTTGGAGGTTTCAATCCACGCCCCCGCACGGAGGGCGACTGCCGGCCCGGCCGACGTTGCCCGTCGCCTGGGTGTTTCAATCCACGCCCCCGCACGGAGGGCGACCGGCGAGCTTGGCGTACTGCGTCGCCGTTTCGCCGTTTCAATCCACGCCCCCGCACGGAGGGCGACGGTTGGACAGCCGGTCCACGTCCTTGACCACGGTGTTTCAATCCACGCCCCCGCACGGAGGGCGACGGTCGCGCCCATGCTGACCGATCCGGTGTTTGGGCCGTTTCAATCCACGCCCCCGCACGGAGGGCGACGCTCCTAGAGTCTGTCTGTTTGTGTCTGAATCGGAGATGGGGATTCCCGAGGGAGCGGATGTGTGATTCAACGGGTTGACTGATTTGGGAGATCAACCCTGATGGCACGTCCGTTGTCTCTGGATCTTCGTGAGCGGATTGCGGCGGCGTTGGCGAGTGGCCTGACGACCCGCGCGGTGGCGCAGCAGTTCAGCGTCTCAGTTGCGACGGCAGTGCGGATCGGTCAGAAGCAACGTGCCGGACAAGGGCTTGAGCCGGGCAAGATGGGCGGTCATCGTCCCTTCGTGCTGGGGCCGGAGGCGGTGGATTGGCTGCGCGAGCGGCTGGCTGAGAAGGGCGACCTGACGATCCGGGCGCTGACGGCGGAGTTGGCGGAACGCGGCACAGTGGTGACGCCGGACACCGTCTGGCGATGCGTGCGCCGGTTGGGCCTCAGCTTCAAAAAAAACGCTGCTGGCCAAGGAGCAGGATGGGACGAAGCTGGCTCGCTTCCGAGCGCGCTGGAAAGCCCACCAGCATAAGATCGATCCCAAGCGCCTGGTCTTCATCGACGAGACCTGGGTGAAGACCAACATGACCCGCACCCGGGGTTGGTGTGCGCAGGGCCAGCCTTACCTCGCCAAAGTTCCCCACGGCCATTGGAAGACGCTGACTTTCCTGGCAGGCCTGCGTCACGACAGGATCGTGGCTCCTCTGGTCCTGGATGGGCCGATCAACGGGACCATGTTTACGGCCTGGGTCGAGCAATTCCTGGTGCCCACCCTGGCACCGGGCGATGTCGTCGTTCTCGACAACCTGGGCAGTCACAAAGGAGCCGCGGCGCGCAACGCCATACGGAATGTCGGCGCCCATCTGCTCTTCCTGCCGCCCTACAGTCCTGATCTCAATCCCATCGAGATGATGTTCGCAAAGCTCAAAACCTTGGTCCGGAAAGCCGAGGAAAGGACGATCGAAGCCGTATGGCGGCGCATCGGAAACCTGCTGGAGCACTTCCAGCCTCACGAGTGCGCCGCATATATCCGACATGCAGGATACGATCCTACTTAAATCAGACAGACTCTAGGTTGCGCAGGAAAACTGTGTCGAAGACGTTTCAATCCACGCCCCCGCACGGAGGGCGACTCGTGTGCCGCTTCTGCTTCCCAGCGAATCGGTAGTTTCAATCCACGCCCCCGCACGGAGGGCGACGCGTCGCCTTGTCGTAGTCCTCGCCGATGGCGCGCAGTTTCAATCCACGCCCCCGCACGGAGGGCGACTCGCCTCAGCATGAAGAGATTTCGTCTGTTCGCGTTTCAATCCACGCCCCCGCACGGAGGGCGACGAGCAGCGCGCCGAGATCGCCGAGAAGGCGGTGGTTTCAATCCACGCCCCCGCACGGAGGGCGACGCCCTCAACAACAAGAGCTGGCAGGACACCAAGAAGTTTCAATCCACGCCCCCGCACGGAGGGCGACGCTGGTCGGCCATCCTGTTCCCGATCAACGACCAGTTTCAATCCACGCCCCCGCACGGAGGGCGACCTGTTGACGGCCGGCAGCGGCGCGTCCATCGCGACGTTTCAATCCACGCCCCCGCACGGAGGGCGACTTGATCGCGCGCTGAAGGTTCTCCTGCACGATGTTTCAATCCACGCCCCCGCACGGAGGGCGACCGCCGTCGGCGAGCAGCCGGGTCTGGGTGTGATCGAGGTTTCAATCCACGCCCCCGCACGGAGGGCGACTCAAGGTCTACGCCATCTCCGGCACTACTTGGACGGTTTCAATCCACGCCCCCGCACGGAGGGCGACCAGCGGTCAGTTCGTCCGGCGACAACTCCACCGCTGTTTCAATCCACGCCCCCGCACGGAGGGCGACGCGCCGCACCCCCCAGCACACCGGCAGCGGGGGGTTTCAATCCACGCCCCCGCACGGAGGGCGACGGCTTGGGCGCGGCTGTGGTGGAGCTGGCGCGGGTTTCAATCCACGCCCCCGCACGGAGGGCGACGCTCGAACTGCCGCACGCTTGCTCGGAGGGCCGGTTTCAATCCACGCCCCCGCACGGAGGGCGACCCGCCGCAGCGTAGACCGCATCACGGAGCGCACGGGTTTCAATCCACGCCCCCGCACGGAGGGCGACGCGTGAACCAAGTACGTCCCGCACCAGCCCGCATAGTTTCAATCCACGCCCCCGCACGGAGGGCGACAGCACTCCGCTTCCGGATGCACGAGCCGATCACTGTTTCAATCCACGCCCCCGCACGGAGGGCGACTTGCCGAAAATATGGAGGATTCGCAAACATTGATGTTTCAATCCACGCCCCCGCACGGAGGGCGACGGCCAATCCTTATCCACTTGTCCAAGAACCCACAATCCCCGCTCTGGCGCGAACCCCGTCCCACCGGTCCGCGTCCTTGCCGGTGAACGGCGTCCCGCAGGCTTAACCCATTGATGCCACAACATCGCGAACCAGCCAGGGTTTTTCTGTCCGCTTGAGGTTCGCGCAGGCCGGAAGCCGCGAGGCCGACGCCATGCAATTCCGGTTGATCGGCGCTCCAGGGAACATCCTAACCGGAACCGGCTTCAAAAACCAAAATTCCAGGTTGCCTGCCACGGAGCGCACTCACTACAAATGATGCGCTGTTCTTCTCAAAGTCCCTGATTCATTTCATCCAGACCCCAAGGCCGATCCACGCAGAAACCCCTGATCACTTGGCATATTTTTTCTTCCCGGTCATGTCCAAATATTGTCACGGGAATCTATTGGATTCATAAAAAACTAACCAAAAGGCTTAGGACCCCGTTAAAGTCCATAAACCAACCTCCGGATGCAGCGTCATTCTGCGGCATCCTGGAGGTTCATCATGGCAAGCGCAACCGACGGCCTGATCGAAGTTGTCTTCGCGGTCAACGCCTGGGGTTCGGTCGCGGGCGGGAAATGGCCGCATTTCGTCCTCAAGCTCGACGGCGCCGTCATCGGCGACGCGACCGTCGCGTCCGTCACCCAGTCCCGCTACGTCTTCACCGCCAAGGTTCCGGCCGACAAGGCGCACAGCCTGCAACTGATCTACGACAACGACGACACGGTGAACGGCGTCGACCGCAACCTGTTCGTCAAGTCCTTCGAGATCAACGGCAAGAGCATCCTCGCCATCGACCCCTCGGTCAAATACGACACCGGCGCCATCGACGGGCTGAACGTCATCGCCGGCCAGACTGAAATGTACTGGCCGGGCGCCCTCAACGTCGCCCTGCCGAGAGAGCTGTTCGCCTCGGCCCCCACCACCCCGGCCGAGCCTCCCCCCGCCACCATGACCAGCCAGATCACGGTCAAGGCCTGGGGGGTGAGCGCCGGCGGCGTGCCGCCGCACTTCAAGCTGCTGGTCGACGACGTGGTGATCGGCGACGCGCGGGTTTCCGCCACCTCGGCCACCGACTACAAGTTCTCCGTCGACCTCGACCCGAACGAAGCCCACAAGATCCAGATCTGGTACGACAACGACGCCACCGTGAACGGCGTCGACCGCAACCTCTACGTCAAGTCGATCGACATCGACGGCCAGACCATCGCGGCGACCTCCGAGATGGCCTCCTACGACAAGGGCGCCGTCGACGGCAAGTACGTCGTCGCCGGCCAGGAAGGGCTGTTCTGGGGCGGCGCCCTGACCTTCGGCGTGCCGGAGGAGTATTTCGGCGGCCCCTACGTGCCGCCGCCGCCGCCTCCCCCGCCGCCGGTGCTGACGCCGACCGAGATCGTCGTCAACGCCTACGGCACCTCGGCCGGCGGCGTCGCCCCGCACTTCAAGCTGCTGGTCGACGGGCAAGTGATCGGCGACGGCCGCGCCACCACCGGCAGCGTCACCCCCTTCACCTTCAAGACCGACCTCGACGCCACCAAGGGCCACACGGTCCAGGTCTGGTACGACAACGACAGCACGGTCAACGGCGTCGACCGCAACCTGTTCGTCAAGTCGGTCACCATCAACGGCCACAGCGTCGCCGCCACCGACAGCATCGTCACCTACGACAAGGGGGCGGTCGACGGCAAGGACGTGGTCAAGGGCCAGGAGGGGCTCTACTGGGGCGGGGCGCTGAACATCAAGGCCGGCGCCGAGCTGTTCGAGCCGGCCCCGCCCACCCCGCCAGCCGCCCCGACCAAGCCCGCCTTCTACGTCGCCACCAACGGCAAGGACACGTGGTCGGGCAAGCTGTCGGCGCCCAACGCCGACGGCACCGACGGCCCCTTCGCCAGCCTGGAGAAGGCGCAGGCCGCCATGCGGGCCGACGCCTCCATCGACACCACCTACATCCGGGGCGGCACCTACCACCTGACCAAGACGCTGGAGCTGACCTCGGCCGACAACGGCCACAGCTTCCAGAACTACCCCGGCGAGAAGCCGGTGCTGAGCGGCGGCGAAAAGGTCACCGGCTTCGTCAGCGAGGGCAACGGGATCTATTCCGCCAAGCTGTCGACCGCCTCCTCCCTCGACCTGACGGTCGGCGGGGTGCGCCAGCATCTGGCCGAGAAATACGCCTACGACAGCGCCGACGTCACCAGCGGCTGGAAGTTCGCCGACGCGGCCGCCGCCGGCCCCAGCGGCTCGCAGATCCGCTTCCACAGCGGCGAGGTGAGCGCGTCCGACATCCAGCCCGGCACGCTGATCCAGGTGATGGACGCCGAGCGGCTGGGCGACACGCTGACCAGCATCGCCAGCTTCAACGCCGCCACCCGCACCATCGTGCTGAAGAACGGCGCCTCGCTGCCGTTCGCCGAGGGCACCACCTACAAGCTGCTGAACAACGCCGCCTACGTCGACCAGGCCGGCGAGTTCGCGTGGCGGCCCGGCGACGGCAAGCTGGTCTACAAGGCGGCGAGCGCCGATTTCGAGGCGTCCGGCGTCGAGGTCGCCCGGCTCGGCACGTTGATCCGGCTGAACGGGTCGAGCAACGTCACCATCGACGGGCTGTCCTTCGTCAACACCAAGACCGACGGCAACGCGCTGGAGCTGATCAAGGCGTCAGGCAACCACATCAGCGACAACAGCTTCCTGAACGTCGGCACGGCGATCAAGCTGACCTCGGCCTCCTCCAACAACCAGATCGCCGGCAACAGCCTGAACCATCTGGCCGACAGCGGCATCGAGCTGGACGGGCGCAGCAACGGCAACCTGATCTACGCCAATAGCATCAGCAACATCGGCGAGGTGCGCAAGGCGGTGGCCGGCATCATCGGCACCGGGGTCGACAACAACCTCATCTCCAACAACGACATCGACCACAGCGCCCGCTACGGCATCTCGCTGAAGGATTACGGCGGCACCACCAACACCGCCAACCACAACAACATCATCCAGTACAACAAGATCTCCCACACCGGGCTGGAGACCGCCGACGGCGGCGCCATCGAGATCCTCGGGCGGTCGAGCACCGACAGCGGCCTGATCATCCAAGGCAACCGCATCGAGCACGCCGGCGGTCTGGCCACCAGCAACGCCGACCAGTGGCTGCACGGCCAGAAGGGCTTCGGCATCTACCTCGACGACATGGCCGGCGGCGTCACCGTGCGCGACAACTTCATCAAGGACGCCGACTGGGCCTCGGTGCAGATCCACGGCGGCGACAACAACCTGGTGACCAACAACTTCGCGGTCATCGCCAGCAACAAGGAGGACTTCATCCGCGTCGAATGGCAGCCGGTGCACGGCGCCGTCGGCATGCCCTACAACAACACCATCACCGGCAACATCGTGCACGGCACGCTGCCGCTCGACGACTACATCGAGCTGCTGACCGCCAACAACCCGGTGATCGACCGCAACCTCGTCCACAACGTGCCGACCTACGGCGACAACGACGTGATCGGCAAGGCGATGTTCAACAACCCCTATTACGGGGACTACTCGCTCCAGGCCTCCTCCCCGGCCTTCGCCATGGGGATCCACGACCTCGCCTGGAGCAAGATGGGCATCGTCGGCCTGGACGCGGCCGGGATGCTCGTCTTCTGGGACGGGGTGTGACGCTGACGGGGTAAGCCCCCCATCCCCGTCCGCCGACGCCGGGCGGAGCGCTGTTTTCCCCAGGGACAGGTTCCCGCGTGGAAAGGAGCGCTCCGCCCATGCCGTTTCAGTCTTCCCCGATCCAGCCTCCGCCGATTCCGCAATTCGGGTATCCCCGGCTTGGCCGTTGCGCCGCAGCGCACCATATGGGAACCCTGGCGGCAACGCGGCCGCCGGCCGGAGCCGGCGTTGGGTTGGGCGTTGGGTTTGGACTGCGCGGACAGAGACCGTTCTCGATGATCTCCATGAAGATGACGACCGTCCTGGCGCTGCTGGGCATCCTTGCGGCGACGGCGAACGCCGCGCGGGCGCAGGAGGACACCCAGCCCAAGTTCGGTCCGGACACGGTGCCGATCACCCGCGCCGCCGAGTATGTCCGCACCGCCCTGGCGCCGGACTATTGGGCGCTGTCGCCCTTCTACGTGCCGCAGGCGACGGGCGCCGCCTGCTCGCTGGCCAGCGTGACGATGATGCTGAACGCGCTGCGCGGCGTGCCGGATCTGGCCTCGGAGCGGCTCGTCACCCAGAAGCAGCTTCTCGACGCCGTCGGCGACGACCGCTGGCGCGAGGCGGTGGGCGAGAACGGCGAGGGCGTCTCCTTCACCGAACTGGAGCTGTATGTCCGCCGCAGCCTGGACGCCTATGGCCTGACCGCCGCCGAGGTCGAGGTCTTCCGCCCGCGCGACGCCTCGCCCGAGACGCTGGCCGATCTGCGCCGCATCCTGACCGAGAACGAGGAGAGCGCCGGCGACATCATCATCCTGGCCTACGACCAGGGCACGCTGACTGGCGAGCCCGGCTTCGGCCACATCGCCCCGCTCGGCGCCTACGACGCGGCGAGCCGGCGGGTGCTGGTGATGGATCCCGACCGGAGCTGGTACGTGCCCTACTGGTCGAGCGACGTGAAGCTGCTGGAGGCCATGCTGAAGCCCGACCGCGCCGATCCGGAGGGCAGCGGCCTGATCCGCGTCCGCACCCGCCGGGTCTCCGGCTGAGGCCGTTCCCCTATTTGATCTCCTGGCTGCTCAGATCCGACGGGTTCTGCGAGCGGGTCGGCTCGTTGCCCTGGTCGGGCTCGCTCGCCAGCCAGTTCGGGCGCGGCACCGGGTTGCCATTCAGGTCGGGCGGCGCGCGGCGCACGGCGGCCAGCGCCTGCTGAAGCTCGGTGCTCTCGGTGTCGGCGTTGGTGACCGGGTTGGGAGGGCGCGTGCCTTGGGGGTCGGGCTGCGGTTCCTGGCTTTTCTGGATGTTGGGATCCTGGGCCAGCGCGCCCTTGGTGGCGGCGTCCTCGGCCGCGGCGCCGAAGGCCAGCAGGCCCGACAGGAAAAGGGCGACGATGGTGATGCGCATCGGCTGGGTGCCTCGTTCGGAACAGGGGGCGGGCGGGAGTGTCGGAAAAGCGGCGCTCCGAAGGAAACAACAGGGCGCGGGCACCAACGCTCCCGCCCGGCGTTGTAACGGGAACCGGATCCCTCCGCTCCGGCCCTTCCCTTCCGGAGCACGCCGATGCCCCGCACCACTCCTCCGCCGCCCGCCCCGAACCCGTCCGGCTCTGCCCTGCCCGGCGGATCGCCGGACCGCGGCCAGCGCCGCAACGTCGGCGTCATCGTCGAACGGCGCCGCGTGGACAATCCCTGGGTCGAGGCGTCCTGGCAGCCGACCGCGCTCATCCCGCCCAGCCCCGGCCGGACGGACTGGAGCCTGATCGACGAAGGTCCCGGCTGGGTTCGCTACTACGCCGGCGCCGTCGAAATCGCGCTGTTCCCCAGCGAGGCGGAGAACTACAAGCACAACCTCGACAGCGGCCGGCCGACCGCCTACGTCATCCTGCGGCCGGGCGGCGGGCCGCTGGGCGTTCAACTGCTGTCGGTCACCGTCGATCCCGGTGAGATCGACACCCATTCCGAGGCGGGCGACGACCTGATCGAGCCGCTGCCGCTGCCGTCGGCGCTGGCGCTGTGGATGGACGGCTTCGTCGCGCGCTACTTCGTCGACCGTCCCTTTCAGAAGCGCAAGCGCGACCGTGCCGACACCGAGGCGCTGGCCCGCCGCAAGCCGGAGCGCGGAGATGGCTGAGAAGGACGGGGAAGAGGGATTTCTCGGCCGCTGGTCGCGCCTGAAGCGGACGGCGCGGGAGGTGGAAGCCGAGGCGCAGCCAATGGAGCTTGCGGAGCCGACGCCGCCCGCGCCGGTTCCGGACGCGCTCCCCGAAGCGCCGCCCGAGTTGTCGCCCGAGTTGCCGCCTGTGGAAAGTCTGGACGCCGGCAGCGACTACACCGCCTTCCTCCGCCGGGAGGTTCCGGCCGACCTGCGCCGCCTCGCCCTGCGCAAGGCCTGGACGAGCGACCCGGCGATCGCCGCCTTCCGGGGCTTCGGCGAGTATGACTGGGACTGCAACGCCCCCGGCTACGGCGCACTGCGCCCGACCGACGACGTCAAGAGCCTGCTCGCCGCCATCTTCCCCGATCCGGAGCCGGAGCCGACAACCTCCAACCCGCAAATCCCCCCCTCTCCCCCCCGGGGAGAGGGTTGGGGTGAGGGGGACGCAGGGCAGGAGATTCCGGCCATGGCGGAAGCTCCGCCGGACGAGGCAAGCCCCGAAGCCCCCGCCCTCCCCGGAACGGCCCCGACGCATCCCCCTCTCCCCGGGGGGGAGAGGGGGTAGGAAGCGGCGGGCAAAGGGACGGAATTGGCTGGCGGAAAGCCCCCGCCGGCCCTACACGCAGCGCCCGCCATCGACCTCCAGGCAGACGCCGGTCAGGAAATCCGCCTCGTCGGAGCACAGGTAGAGCGCCGCGTTGGCGATGTCGCGCGGGGTGGACAGGCGGCCGAGCGGAATCGAGGCCAGGAACTGGGCGCGGCGCTCCGGCGTGTCGTCGCCCATGAAGCGGTGCAGCATGCCGGTCTCGCCGGCCACCGGGGCGATGGCGCAGACCCGCACCTTGTCGGGGGCCAGCTCGACCGCCATCGACTTGGTCAGCGTCAGCACCGCCCCCTTGGAACCGTTGTACCAGGTCAGGTTCGGGCGCGGCCGGATGCCCGCGGTCGAGCCGATGTTCAGGATCACCCCGCCCCCCTGGGCGCGGAAGACCGGCACCGCGTGGATGGCGCTGTGATAGATCGACTTCACGTTGACGGCGTAGATGCGGTCGAAGGTCGCCTCGTCGACGTCCAGCATCGAGCCGTAGCGGTGGGTGTAGCCGGCGTTGTTGATCAGGATGTCGAGCCGGCCGAAGGCGCCGACGGCGGCCGAGACGATCGCCTCGTAATCCTCGCCGACCGCGACGTCGGCGCGCACCGCCAAAGCGGTTTCCCCGATGGAATCGGCGACCCGGCCCGCCGCGGCCTCGTCCAGGTCGGCGACGATGACGCGGGCGCCCTCTTCGGCGAAACGCCGCGCGATCCCCTCGCCGAATCCCGATCCGCCGCCAGTGACGACGGCTACCTTGCCCGACAGACGCATGAAATGGTTCTCCCCCGGAAACGACCCGCTGGGCGGACCGATTGTTGGAAACACCACGCATCATAGCGCGAAGCTGCCCGGTGGGGCAGCCGCCATCGTCGCATTCGATCTGGGGGGAAGTGGAAATTCCGCAGAGGGAAAGGAAAATGGCGCGAGTGACGGGACTTGAACCCGCGGCCTCCGGCGTGACAGGCCGGCGCTCTAACCAACTGAGCTACACCCGCGCTTTGGCTCCCGGTGCTGGACTCGAACCAGCGACAAGCGGATTAACAGTCCGCTGCTCTACCAACTGAGCTAACCGGGAACGTTGGGAGGCGCTTTATAGGGCTGCTGGCGGCGGGCTGGCAAGCACAAAATCGCAGGCCCGCGATTTTTTTCCGGAAACCCTTGGCGGAGCATGGCCGCCGCCCCTGCCCGGCCCCGGTCCAGCCCCGTCTCTGCTGTGACAAGCGACCCGATGCACGCTCCGGTTGACGGATGCGGCGTCGCGGATCTTGACAGACGGGGCGGCTTGCGGCTTCTTCTGCGCCACCCCAGCCATTGACATGTGCAAGGCCCGATGTCCGAGGTCGTTCCCTTCGCCGCCGCCCGCGAGGCGCTGCTCGCTCGCCTGACCGAACAGCTTCCCCCCTCGGCCGACTGGGCCGGCCGCCTGATGCTGATGCCCGACGGCCAACGGGTGGAGCCGATGCCGGCGGCCGACGCCGTGGCCTCGCTGCGCGCCTTCCGCGCCGGGCTGGGCGAGGCGATCGGCGCCGCCGCCTGCTCGGTCGGCGGCGTCTGGGTGTCGCGTGAGGATTGTCTGGACTGGGACGGGCTGCTGGCGCCGCTGGCGGTCGCCGCCGCCTATGTGGTCGGACGCACGCAGTCGGCCGGCGGTTTCGCGGCCGAGCTGTTCCGCTGCAAGACGGCGCTGGCCGGCTGGGGCGTGCGCGGCCTGCGCGGCGACGCCGCGGTGGCGCGGGCCGCCGGCTACGCCGTGGTGTCGGTCAGCCGCCGCCCGGACGACCAGGAGATCAGCCTGGACCGCGTGATGGACACCTTCGCCTTCGCCATGCGCAGCCTGGGCGAGCCGACCGTGACCACCGCCGACCTCGACCGCCGCCTGGTCCGCCGCGCCGTCCCGCTGCGGCGCTGACCACCCCGCCCTTTTCGGAATTCAAGGCGCGCCCGTCCGGCGCGCCTTATTCTTTTGCATGGATATAGGTATTTATTCTTTTAACAAAATCAGCCGGAATCGCCGCCAACCTCAACCTGATACACGGCCGGCATTAACCATTGACGGTTCTTTTCTCTTCGCACGGCCGGCGGCGAAGAGGTCATGCGCAGCACCGGCGCCGGCGCCGGAGATCCTTCGCCGGCACTCCCCTCTCTTCAGCACACGGCTGATGGCGCCCGAAAATCCACCGACCGTCAGCGTCTATCGGCCGTTCCTTGCAAACCCTTCGGCAGCCCGATGGCTGCCCTTGTCCTTCTTTGACAATCATAGCCACCACTTCTCGCAATCATTCCAAGCAAATATCGGCCGGATGCCAGCGAACCAAAAAGATGCTCCTTCACCTTCTTGGGAAAATTTTGGACATGAGCCGAAGCATCCGGCCGACATGAAGGTGATACGCCCCCTTTGACTTTCTCCTGCGCTGTTCGGCTGTGCACAAAAAGAGACAGGCCCACGGTTGCGATTCAGGGCTCCCCCCCGCCCGGCAGCCCTCGCCTGTGGCAGTCCTGCGCCAGGGAAGCGGAGAAAAGCGGGTCACATCTTTGCCACGGGACGGCAGGCATTTTAACCAAATTTGGCAATGTCCCGTTAACAAATTCGGGCCACCGTTGGCGTCAACGCAAACGAAGAAGGATTATTTTCCATGGCTACCGCCACTTCGACCGCCAGCGCCCGCAGCATCGTCGTCAACGCCTACGGGCAGTCCGGCGACAGCGTCGCTCCGCATTTCCGCCTGCTGGTCGACGGCAAGGAGGTCGGACAGGCGACCGCCTCGTCCACCAGTTCGAAGGCCTACGGCTTCACCGCCGACCTCGACACCAGCGTCGGCCACACCATCCAGGTCGTCTACGACAACGACGCGGTGAACAGCCAGCACCGCGACCTCTACGTCCAGTCGGTCGTCGTCGACGGCACCACCCTGCTGCCGGGAAGCGCCACCTACGAGCGCCACGACAGCGCCGGAGCCGGCACGGTCCTGGCCGGGCAGTCGGGGATGTGGTGGGACGGCGCGCTGACCTTCAAGACGGAGGCGACCGCCGTGGTCGCCCCCGGCACCAGCGCCGGGACCGGCTCCTCCGGCGGCACGGGTGGCGGCGGCACGGGTGGCGGCACCATGGGCAGCGCCGCCGACGCCACGACCATCACCGTCAACGCCCAGGGCACGGCGGCCGGCGGCGTCAACGCCCACTTCACCGTGTTGGTGGACGGCAAGGCGATCGGCGAAGGCACGGCGACGACCAGCGCGCAGGACTACAGCTTCACCACCTCGGTGACGGCCGACGCCGCGCACAAGGTGCAGATCCAGTACGACAACGACGCCGTGATCAACGGGCAGGACCGCAACCTGACGGTCAACTCGGTCACGGTGAACGGCCACACCCACACCGCCACCGACAGCAGCGTCACCTACGACAAGGGCGCGCTCGACGGCAAGGACGTGGTGGCCGGCCAGTCCGGCCTGTGGTGGAACGGCACGCTGGTGGTGGACGCCGACAAGTCCCACTTCGCCTCCGGCTCGACCACCGTCGACAACGGAACCGGCACGGGCGGCGGCACGGACGGCACCGGCACCACGACGCCGCCTCCCTCCACCCCGACGGTCTCGGTCGGCGACGCCACGGTGAAGGAGCCCACCGGCGGCGCCACGACGACCACGACCATCGCCGACGGCTATCTCCACACCGAGGGCAGCCAGATCATCGACAGCGCCGGCAACGCCGTGAAGCTGACCGGCGTCAACTGGTTCGGCGCCGAAGGCTACGCCTTCGTGCCGCAGGGGCTGTGGGAGGACAGCTACCAGACCATGATGGACCAGATGAAGGATCTGGGCTTCAACACCATCCGCCTGCCCTGGTCGGACGCCATGCTCGACAACGGCGGCCAGACGCCGACCGGCATCGACTACAGCCTGAACCCCGACCTGAAGGGTCTCAACTCTCTTGAAGTCTTCGACAAGATCGTCGATTACGCCGACCAGATCGGCCTGAAGATCATCCTCGACCACCACCGCTCCGACGACGGCGCCTCGGCCAACGAGAACGGGCTGTGGTACACCGACGCCCATCCGGAATCGACGATGATCGCCAACTCGACGATGCTGGCCGAGCGCTATTCCGACAACCCGTCGGTCATCGGCATGGATCTGCACAACGAGCCGCACGGGCAGGCCACCTGGGGCGACGGCAACATGGCGACCGATTGGGCGGCGGCGGCCGAGCGCATCGGCAACGCCATCCAGCAGGTCAACCCGAACCTGCTGCTGATCGTCGAGGGCGTCGAGAAGTCGTCGGAAGGCACCTACTGGTGGGGCGGCAACCTCGACGGGGTAAAGACCAGCCCGGTGGAGTTCAACGTCGACAACCAGCTCGTCTATTCGGTCCATGACTACCCGCCGTCGATGGCCGGCTTCGGCTGGTTCTCCGACTCCAGCTTTCCCAACAACATGCCGGCGGTGTGGAACGACGCCTGGGGCTACATCGTGCAGAACGACATCGCCCCCGTGCTGGTCGGCGAGTTCGGCACCAAGCTGGCCACCAGCCAGGACACCCAGTGGCTGAACGCCATCACCGACTACATGAACGGCGACTGGAACGGCGACGGCAAGAGCGACCTCGCGGCCGGCGAGCAGGGGGTGAGCTGGACCTACTGGGCCTGGAGCCCCGGCTCGGGCGACACCGGCGGCATCCTCAACGACGACTACACCGTCAACAGCGCCAAGGTGAACATCATCAAGGAGGCGATGTATGCCGGCTCGACCACCGGCACCGGCACGGCCGACGCCGTCTTCACCGTCAAGCTGAACGAGGCCGCGACCGACACGGTGACGGTGAAGTACGCCACCGCCGACGGCACCGCCAAGGCCGGCTCCGACTACACGGCCACCAACGGCACGCTGACCTTCGCGCCGGGCGAGACCGAGAAGACGGTGACCGTCAAGGTGCTGAGCGACGGTGCCGCCGAGGGCGGCGAGAACTTCAGCCTGGTGCTCTCCAACGCCGCGAAGGCGACGCTGGCCGACGCGACGGGCACCGGCACGATCACCGACTCGTCCGCCACCGCCACCGCCAGCGCCAGCGCCAGCGCGGCGGCGACCGCCACGGCGGCCTCGCTGACCACGGCCACGGCGGCCACCGACGCGGCCACCGACGTCTGGGCCCACACGGTGACGACAGCCGCGGCCGACACGGCGGCGACCGACGCCACCGCCACGGCGACGGACACCGCGGACGGCGCCAGCGCGGCCGACGCCGCCCTGGCGGCCTCCGCCGACGCCCTGCACACCGCCGACTGGTACGCGCTGCACCACGCCGCCTGACCGGAGCGGAACGGGTGCGGGGGGGGGTGGCCGTTCGGCCGCCCCTTCGCCGTGTCCGCGCCTTATACCAGTACCGGAAAGTTCCGACCTGTGGTCGGCACTTTCCGGTCCCTCAGACGCCGGGCGGCCCGCGTCCGCGGGCCTTGGCTTCGCGGGCATGAGCCCGCGCGGCCGCCGTCGCGGCCGATACCATGGTCAGAAGTCAAAACTTTCTGACCATGGTATTATACCAGCTCCGTCTCGGGCCCGGCCGGGAGCAGCCCGTCGCGGATGGCGAAGCCGTAGCGGCCCTCCTCCAGCGCGGTGACGTCGTAATGCAGCGCCTTGTCGACGCTGTTGTCGGCGTTGAAGGTCAGCACGCGCGGCTTCAGCGCGGCGATCTCGGTCGGCTGGCAGTACCAGGAGGCGGCGACGATCACCTCGTCGCCCGGCTGGCAGCTCCGCGCCGCCGAGCCGTTCAGCACGCAGGCGCGCGACCCGCGCTCGCCGTAGATCACGTAGGTGCTGATGCGGGTGCCGGAGTTCTTGTTCCAAATCTCGACGAACTCCAGCGGGACGATGCCCACCGCCTCGCAATGCTCCGGATCCAGCGTGATGGAGCCCTGATAGTTCAGATTGGCGTCCGTCACCCGCAGACAATGAAGCTTCGCCCGCACCACCTTGATCATCGACGTCTCCCCCGATCCGTCCGTTCAAAACTGGGGACCGTTTGTACGCTGTGTGATGGAAAGGGCAAGCAAAGTCTGTGTGCGGCGCAACGAACGGACCCGCCCGTTGCCGGGACGGAAATCGCCCACCCGCCGGAGGGGCCGTGCTAGAGTGCCCTTCGATTAGAGTGGCAAGCGAACAATCCAAACCTCTCGCGACATGACCGTGCCCCTTTCCGATCCCTTCGCCATGCCGGGCCTGCCGTCGGACGCCGACGCCGAGAGCGCCTGGATCGACGTGATCCGGAAGATGGACGAGACCTACGCCAACCTCGTGGCGCAGCAGGTCGAGCTGGAGCGCAAGAACGCCGAGCTGGAGGAGGCTCAGGCCTTCATCGCCAGCGTGCTCGGCTCGATGACCGACGTGCTGATCGCCTGCGACCGCGACGGCCGCATCGAGCAGAGCAACCCCGCCGCCGAGCGCGCGCTCGGCCACCCCGGCCGCGACCTCGCCGGCCGGCCGCTGCGCGACTTCCTCGATCCCGGCTCGCACGCCGCCTTCGCCCGGCTCTGCGCGGCGGCCCTCCAGCGCGAGGGCGGCGCCGACGTCGAGCTGAGCCTGCGCGGCCCGACCGGTCCCTTCCCCGTCTCGGTCAACAGCACGGTGCGCTACGACCAGCGCGGCCACGCCATCGGGCTGGTGCTGGTCGGCCGCCCGATCGGCGAGTTGCGCCGCGCCTACCGCGACCTCGCAGCCGCGCACGAGGGGCTGAAGCAGACCCAGCAGCAGCTCGTCCATTCGGAGAAGATGGCCTCGCTCGGCCGTCTCGTCGCCGGGGTGGCGCACGAGCTGAACAACCCGATCTCCTTCGTCTACGGCAACGCCCACGCGCTGCGCCGCTACGTCGAGCGGCTGACCGCCTATCTCGACAAGGTGCATGAGGGGGCGGCGCCGGACGCGCTGGCCGCCCTGCGCAAGGAGCTGCGGATCGACCGCGCCCGCGCCGACAGCCCGGCGACGCTCGACGGCATGCTGGAGGGGACCGAGCGGGTGCGCGACATCGTCGCCGAGCTGCGCCGCTTCTCCTCGGAGCAGAAGCACGCCGCCGAGCGCTTCGACCTCACCGCCCTGCTGCGCTCGGCGGTCACCTGGGTCGCCAAGGCGCAGACCCCCGACCTGGCCGTCCTCTTCGACCTGCCCGACGCGCTCGACATCGCCGGCCATCCGGGGCACCTGCATCAGGTCGCCATGAACCTCGTCCAGAACGCCATCGACGCGATGGCCGGCGCCCCGCGGCGGCGGCTGGAGCTGCACGCGCGCACCGACGGCGGCCCGGCTGGACTGCGGATGGTCACCGTCACCGTCCGCGACACCGGCCCCGGCATCCCGCCCGATCTGCTGGGCCGGGTGTTCGACCCCTTCTTCACCACCAAGCCGGTCGGCAAGGGCACCGGGCTGGGGCTGTCGATCAGCTATCAGCTCGTCAAGGACCAGGGCGGCACGCTGACCGCCGCCAACCACCCGGACGGCGGCGCCGTCTTCACCCTGACCCTGCCGGCGGCCGGTCCCGCCCGCCGCGACGGGCTTCCCACGGGAGGGGATGGATGAGAGACCGCCCGCTGTCGGTGCTGTGGCTGCAATCGGGTGGCTGCGGCGGCTGCACCATGTCGCTGCTCTGCGCCGAATCGCCCGACCTGCCGACCCTGCTGGAGACCGCCGGCATCCGCCTGCTCTGGCATCCCAGCCTGTCGGAGGAGACCGGCCCCGAGGTCACCGCCCTGTTCGACCGCATCCTGGCCGGCGACGAGCCGCTCGACGTGCTGTGCGTCGAGGGCTCGCTTCTGCGCGGCCCCAACGGCACCGGGCGCTTCCATGTGCTGGCCGGCACCGGCCGCCCGACCATCGACTGGGTGCGCGAACTGGCCGCCGTGGCCGGGCAGGTCGTCGCCGTCGGCACCTGCGCCGCTTATGGCGGCATCACCGCGGCGGGGGAGAACATCACCGACGCCTGCGGCCTTCAGTATGAGGGGACACGGCGCGGCGGGGCGCTGGGCGGCGAGTTCCGTTCCCGCTCCGGCCTGCCCGTGATCAACGTCGCCGGCTGCCCGACCCACCCGAACTGGGTGACGGAGACGCTGATGCTGCTGGCCGACGACGCGCTGGCGGCGGCGGATCTGGACGGCTACCAGCGCCCGCGCTTCTACGCCGACCATCTCGTCCATCACGGTTGTCCGCGCAACGAGTATTACGAATACAAGGCCAGCGCCGAGAAACCGTCGGACCTCGGCTGCCTGATGGAGCATATGGGCTGCCTCGGCACCCAGGCGCACGCCGACTGCAACACGCGGCTGTGGAACGGCGAAGGGTCCTGCACGCGCGGCGGCTACGCCTGCATCAACTGCACGGCGCCCGGCTTCGAGGAGCCCGGCCACCCCTTCCTGGAGACGCCGAAATTCGCCGGCATCCCCATCGGCCTGCCGACCGACATGCCCAAGGCGTGGTTCGTGGCGCTGGCCTCGCTCGCCAAGGCGGCGACGCCGGAACGGGTGCGCCGCAACGCCGCCGCCGACCGCATCGTCGTGCCGCCCTCGGTGCGCGGCACCGGCAAGACCAGCAAGGGCTGACCCCCGTGACCGCAGAACCGTCCCCGCCGCCAACCGGCCAGCCCGGCCGCCGCCTGATCGTCGGCCCCTTCAACCGCGTCGAGGGCGACCTGGAGGTGCGGCTGGAAATCGGGGACGGCGCCGTCGCCGCCGCCTACGTGAACTCCCCGCTGTTCCGCGGCTTCGAGCGCATTCTGGAGGGGCGCGCCCCGCTCGACGCGCTGGTGGTGGCGCCGCGCATCTGCGGCATCTGCTCGGTCTCGCAGTCGCACGCGGCGGCGCTGGCGCTGGCCGGGGCGATGGGGCTGGAGGTGCCGCGCAACGGGCTGCTGGCGACCAACCTGATGACGGCGACCGAGAACGTCGCCGACCATCTGACCCATTTCCACCTGTTCTTCATGCCCGACTTCGCCCGCCCGGCCTACGCCGGCCGGCCGTGGTTCGAGCGGGCCGAGGCGCGCTTCAAGGCGGCGCAGGGGACCAGCGTCCGCCGCGCGCTGGCGGCGCGCACCGAACTGTTCCACATCCTCGGGCTGATGGGCGGCAAGTGGCCGCATACCCTGACCATCCAGCCGGGCGGCGTCACCCGCGCGCTGGACGGGCGCGACCGGGTGCGGCTGCTCGCCATCGTCGGCGCCTTCCGCCGCTTCCTGGAGACCAGCCTGTTCGGCGCGCCGCTCGACGCCGTGCTCGCCCTGGAGACGGCGGAGGATCTCGACCGCTGGCGCCGCGCCGGACCGGAGAGCGACTTCCGCCTGTTCCTGGAGATCGCCGACGATCTGGCGCTGTCCGGGCTCGGCCGCGCCTACGACCGTTTCCTCAGCCACGGCGCCTACCCGCTGCCGGATGGCGGCCATCTGTACCGGCGCGGAACGTTTGCCGACGGCCGGGAGTCGTCCTACGACCCCGCCGACGTGACCGAGCACCACCGCTTCAGCCGCATGGCCGGCCAGGACCGCCCGCACCCGCCCTTTTCCGGATCGACCGTGCCGGATGGCGCCGACGAGGAGGGGTACAGCTGGTGCAAGGCGCCGCGCCTCGCCGGCCTGCCCTACGAGACCGGAGCGGTCGCCCGTCAGCTCATCGACGGCCATCCGCTGGTCCGCGCCCTGGTCGCCGACGACGGCGCCAACGTGCTGAGCCGCGTCGTCGCCCGCCTGCTGGAGATCGCCCGCACCGCCCGCGCGATGGAGGGGTGGCTGCGCAACCTCGATCCCGCCGGCCCCTGGTGCGCGCAAGGACAGATGCCGGACCGCGCCCAGGCGGTCGGGCTGACCGAGGCGGCGCGCGGCGCGCTCGGCCACTGGCTGCGGGTTGAGCAGGGGCGGATCGCCGGCTACCAGATCATCGCCCCGACGACCTGGAATTTTTCCCCGCGCGACCTCGACGGCGTGCCGGGACCGCTGGAACGTGCGCTGGTCGGCGCCCCGGTGCGGCCGGAAGAGGTCTCACCGCTGTCCGTCCAGCACATCCTGCGCTCCTTCGATCCCTGCATGGTCTGCACCGTGCATTGAAAATTTCATAAGCAACTTCAAGTGCTTAGTTATGGGCATCCGGAATTTTCTCGGAATTCATTCGGCAGCGCAAGGGCCGCCCCACCCGGAGCGGCCCTCCCCTTTTCGGCCCGGTCAGCCCCCTCCCCAAGCGGTGGCTGCTCGAACGACCGCTGTCATGGCTCACACGCTGTCGCCGCCTTGCAAGCCATTACGAACTGTATTTCTCAACATCCGTCACCTTCATCGGCATCGCCATGATCCGCCTCATGCTCCGCCGCCTCGCTTGAGGATAATCTTTCAGGACAGGCTCTCAGCCCGTGCGGCCACCTTCCGCCCGATCACCCCGGCGGTGATCGGGCCGGCGTTGCTCACTTGCCGCCGGTGACATCGAGAAATGTGCCGGTGATGAAGGAAGCCTCGGCGCTTGCCAGCCATAGGATCGCCCGCGCGACCTCCTCAGGCTGACCGCCCCTTCCCATGGGGATCGAATCCTTGACGCGATCCACCCGTCCCGGCTCCCCGCCGCTCGCATGCATCTCCGTGTAGATGTGTCCGGGGCGGATGCAGTTGACGCGGATGCCATCCCGCGCGACCTCCTTGGCGAAGCCGGTCGTGAACGTCTCAAGGGCGCCCTTCGAGGCGGCGTAGTCGACATATTCGTTCGGGCTGCCGAGCCGGGCCGATGCCGATGAGATGTTGATCACCACGCCGCCCCGCCCGTTGTGGCGATAGGACATGCGCTTGACGGCCTGCTGAGCGCAGAGGATCGGGCCGATCGCGTTGACCGCGAAGATGCGCTGCATCCGCTCGAAGTCGAGATCCTCGGTCCGGGACTGCCGCGCAAGCACCGCGGCGTTGTTGACCAGGACGTCGATCCGGCCGAACTCCCGGTCGATCGCGTCGAACAGTTGGACGACCTGCGCCGGATCCGCGCTGTCGGCGCGCACGGGCAGGGCCCGCCGCCCCAGGGCTTCGACATCCGCCGCCACCGCGCGGGCGGCGGACTCGTTGGCGACGTAGCTGATCGCGACATCGTAGCCCTGGGCGGCGGCAAGCCTCGCGGTCGCCGCGCCCACGCCACGCCCTCCACCCGTTATCAGAATCAGCGGCGCCCGAGGGACGGTGTTCATTGGAAGACCCCTCCTGTGGTTGCGGGAAATTCATGAGGATCCGGGAGCGGCGGAATGCCGGCGGCTCATTGCCGGCCTTGGCCGATCCACCTCAACATCCGGTGCCGGGAGACGCCGGCCCGCCCGTGCGGTTGCGCGCCGGAGGTGTTCAGATGGGGCCTCAGCGTCAGGACGAGCGGAACGATCAGGGCGGCGGTCGCCGCCGAGGCCAGCACGCCGGTCGTCTGGGTGCTGTGATCGGCAATGGCGCCGTAGAGGATCGGCGCCAGGCCTCCGGAACCGATGACGCTCGTGTAGAAGACCGCGAAGGCCCGGCCCGTATCGCCGTCGGCAAGCTCCGGCACGGTGCCGTAGAGCACCGAAGAGGTGCCGTTGAGCACGACGCCGAGCAGCGGCAGCAGGATGAGCGTCGGCGTCAGCGACGTGAACAGCGTCGCCACGATCAGCAAGGCGGTGGCGGCTTCGGTCGCCATGACGCTGCCGACGACACCCAGCCGCTCCCCGAGCCGGCCGCACGTCGCCTTTCCGAACGCGCCACCGATGAACAGCAGGGCCAGAGCGAGCCCGACCGTCGCCGTGTCTCCGCCCTGTCCATGGATGAGGAAGGGAAGAAAGAGCAGATAGCCCATGCGGGTCGCCGTATCGAGCGCGCCGATCGTCGTCAGAATGCCGAAGCCGCCGCGGCCTTGGCCGGAAGCCGTCCCCTTCGTTGCGGTCCTGGTGATGGGAGCAGCCGGCGCCAGCGGCATCAGGGCGACCGACAGGACGATTCCAAGCACCGCCATCACCACCAGCACCGGCTGCCAGCCGAGAATCGGCAGCAGCAGCGCGACGAGCGCCGGCAGCGCGGCTTTTCCGAGATCGCCCGAAAAGTTGTAGACGCCGAGTGGATGCCGCGATGCCGAGCCATAGCTGGCGGTGACGAGCATCGAGCCGCATGGGTGCTGGATGCTCGATCCGATGCCGGCCACGACGAGGCCGACGCAAAGGCCCGCAAAGCCGAACGGTGCCGCCATGATCAGCAAGCCCGTCAATGCGAGGACGGTCGACAGGATCAGCGCCGCTCGCGGCGACAGGCCGCGCAGGGCCCGCTCGGCCGGGATTTGCAGGCCTCCCATCGTCCCGGAATAGAGCGCGCGCACGATGGCGAGCGCCGCATAGGAAAGGCCGAACTGCGCCTGCCATACCGGCAGGAAGACATAGAGGGCGTCGGTATACCCGTCATGCAGCGCGTGGGCGAGGCAGGCGCCGGTCAAGTTCTTCTTTTTCTGATTCCACCAATCTCTCGATTTCATCTTTGATGGTTTCCTCGGAGGCGCGACCGGCATTGCCCGGCTGGGTCCATCCCGAAGGCATGGTATGCGCGTGATGTTTTATCGACCAGTGCGCTTCGAATCACGGATACCGTTCATTTTCCTCACGGATCGCGCACGCCCCGCCTTCTGCCTTTGAAGGGCCTGCGCATTTTAAAAGCGGCAGCTGCGCGGCAACAGATTTCAATGATCCTGCTCTTGATCAATCGCCTGACGCTTGTTTCTGGGGTGAGAGCTTTTCCGCCCTGCGTTGCGCGAAGTATTGCGCGGGGGTGCTTCCCAAAGCCTTCTTGAACATCGTGATGAAGGCGTTGACCGAGTCGTAGCCCAGTTCGGCGGCTACGTTCTGGACCGTCGCACCGCTGGCCAGTTCCCGAAGTGCGATGACAAGGTGAAGCTGCTGCCGCCAGCGTCCGAACGTCAGACCCGTCTCGCGGATCATCAAACGGGCCAGCGACCTTTCGCTCATCGCCACGCGCCTGGCCCATTCGGCCGATGTGCTGCGGTCGGAGGGGGTCACCGTCAAGGCATCCGCGATCGCACGGATCTTCGGATTGTTGGAGATCGGCAGGTTGAAGCGCTCACGCGGCATGTCGGCCAGTTCGTCGAGAGTCACCCTCGCAAGCCGGGCCGCATGGCCGTCCGAGGGATAGTCGGCAGGCTCGTGGGCCAGCCGGTCGACCATTTCCCGGATCAGCGGGGAGACGGACAGAGTGCAGCACTCCTCGGGCAAGCCTGCCGCCCCTGGCTCCACGAACAGGTAGTTGAGTCGCGCATTTGGTGTCGCACGGGCGCTGTGCGGCACGCCGCCCGGAATCCAGACTCCGCAATTGGGCGGCACGATCCAGATCTCGTTGTCCGCGGTGCAGGTGACGGCGCCATGCAGCGCAAGGATCAACTGACCCTTGCGATGCGTGTGCATCGGCACTTCCGCCTCGTGATCCGCGAAGTCGAGCTGCCGCGCGACAGCCGGCCGATCCATGAGATCGGGGTCGAAGGCTGAGACGGCTGAGACGGCTGAGACGGCTGAGACGGCTGAGACGGCTGAGACGGCTGAGACGGCTGAGACGGCTGAGACGGCTGATCGTGAGTAGGGCATCGATTGGCAGCTTTTGGGTATTTTCTGACAGAATACCGAATTTATTTAATTCTGCAAATCGGTCACAACTGGCGGCATGACCATCGGGAACGCCGCAAACACCCTCTTGCGCAAGGCCTGCGTCGCCCTACCGCGCCCAAGCCTCGCCATCCTCCGCACGCCCGCCATGAGGGCGGACGCGGACGCGATCCTCTTTTCGATGAAGAGTTTCGCCGCGGCGATGCTGGCCTACTACATCGCGTTGCGCATCGGCCTTTCCAAACCATTCTGGGCCATTGTCACCGTCTATATCGTCTCGCAGACCTCCGTCGGAGCATCGCTCAGCCGGGGCGTCTATCGCTTCGCGGGGACAATGGCCGGTGCCGTGGCGACGGTGGCGATCGTTCCGAATTGCGTGAACGATCCGATCGCGTGCAGCGCGGTTCTGGCCTGCTGGATCGGTCTGTGCCTGTTTTTCTCGCTGCTTGATCGCACACCGCGAGCCTACGCTTTCGTTCTCGCGGGCTATACGGCGAGCCTGATTGGTTTTCCCAGTGTCCTCGATCCAGGCACGGTCTTTGAAACGGCTTCGGTGCGGGTCCAGGAGATATCCATCGGGATTCTTTGCGCCATCCTGATGCACCGCTACGTCGTGCCCAAGCGCATGACGGGTCAGTTCACCGGCAAGCTGTCGGCAACGCTGCGGGACGCGCGGCGGCTGGCGGTGGATGTGCTCAACGGAACGCCGGGGGAGAACCGCCGGGACCGCAACCAGCTTGCGGCGGACCTTCTTGTCCTGCAAGGGCTTGCAACTCATCTGCCGTATGACGCGGCCCCCGTGACGCCGCGTCGTGAAACGCTGCAACTGGTCCATGACCGGCTTGCGCGACTGCTTCCGCTCGCGACGGAGATCGAGGACCGGATCCATGTCCTTGGCGCCGGGGACGGCGGCGCGCCCGATGAACTGGGCGCATTGCTCGGTGACGTCGAAGCATGGATCGCAACCGCCGACACGGCCGAACGGAATGGCTCCGCGGCCCACCTGATCGGCCGCGCCCGGGCGATCCGGAAACGTTTCGGCGCAGACGCCGCCACGCCTGGCGACAGGCTGGCCGCCAACCTCGCCGGACATCTGGCGGAGATGATCGGCCTGCTCCAGGACTGCGACAGGCTCGTACGAACCATCGGGACTGTCGACCGCCCGCGCGAGGCGGCGTCGCTTCATGGACCGCAGCATGCGAAGGGCTACGTCTATCACCGCGATCCCTGGATGGCGGCCCGGGCCGCCATGGGCGCCATCGTCGGCATTCTCATCGGTTGCGCCTTCTGGATCGGGTCGGCCTGGCCGGAGGGCGGGACGGCCGTCTCCATTCTCGGCGTATGCTGCACGCTGTTCGCGAACGCCGACACGCCGGCGCCCAACGTCATCAGGTATATGGTCGGCTCGATCTATGGGGTGGCGATCAGCCTCGCCTACAGCTACGTCATCCTTCCCCAGATCACGAGCTTCCCCGTTCTCGTCGCGGTTCTCGCCCCGGCGTTTCTGTTCGCCGGTTCCTTGCAGGCACGGCTCCCGACGACATTCCGGGCGCTCGGCATCACCCTCACAATTCCGATCCTCTCGGGTCTGGGCACCAGCTACACCGGCGATTTCGCCGCGTCCCTCAACATGGTGATCGCGCTCTTTGCGGCGGTCGGATTCGGGGCGCTGAGCATGTCCCTGTTCCAGACCGTGCCGGCCGACGCGGCGATCAACCGGCTGCTTCACCTAAGCCGGCGGGATGTCGGACGCCGCGCGCTGGGCGCTGCGCCCAACGAAGCGCATTGGACGAGCCTCATGATCGATCGGACGGCGTTGCTGCTTCCAAGATTGCGGGTGTCCGGGAAAGCCTATTCGGACGTCCTTGACGACACGCTGCACCATCTTCGCATCGGTCACGCCGTAGGTCAGCTCCGCAAGGCGGTTCCACGGATCGAAGGCGATGTTGGCGACAGGGTGACGGAACTGCTTTTGGCGATCGCCGCACGCTTCGGCACCGGAGGCCGGAGCGGTTCCGTCGATCGCATCGATCTTGTCCGGCGCATCGAGGCGCTGGCGGCCCTGATCGCCGACAGCCCGATCAAGGACCGTTTGCGGATGCTCGACCTGCTCATCGACCTTCGATTCGCGCTCGGCTCCGGTGGAACGGCGGAGGGGGAACGTAGCTCATGATCGTCGATCTCAGCGTTGGTGGCGTCCTCATCCCCGGTCTGGTGGTGCTCGCCCTTGCCGCCCTGGTCGCCACCATGGCGGTGGTCCGCCTCCTCGCCGTCACCGGCGTTCACCGCCTGTTCGCTCATCGGGCGCTCGTCGAGCTTGCCGTCTTCGTCCTTCTTTACGGTCTGCTCGTGCAGTGCCTGCCCTCCGTTGGAACATTGCCATGAAGTCTGTTCTGTCCCTTCTCAGCCGCTACGCCCTGACCCTGGGCCTCGTGGCTGCCTCCGCTTTTGTCGCGCTGGAGGCGTGGAACCGTCATGAGCGGACGCCCTGGACCCGCGACGGGCGCGTGAGCGTGGATGTCGTGCAGATCGCACCGGAAGTCTCCGGCACCGTAAGCGCCGTGTCCGTCGTCGATAATCAGCATGTCCGCCGGGGCGACATTCTCTACGTGATCGACCCCGAGCGGCTCCGGCTTGCCGTGGCTCTGGCGGAGGCCGACGTCGAAGCCAAACGACAGGATATGCTCGTTCGGCAAGCGACGGCGCGGCGGCACAGCCAATTGCGGGATGTCCTGTCCCAGGAGGCCGTGCAGCAGTCGGGCGGAGCGGCCACGGTGGCCGGGGCCGCCTATCAGGCGGCGGTGGCGGCTCTCGATCTCGCCAAACTCAACCTCGCGCGCTCCACCATCCGCTCGCCGGTCGATGGCTATGTCACCAATCTGAGGCTGCGGCCTGGTGACTATGCCACGGCCGGCGTGACGAAGGTCGCCGTTCTCGACGCGGCCAGCTTCTGGATCACCGGCTATTTCGAGGAAACGAAGATCCGGCAAATCCGCGTCGGCAGCCCGGCGGAGATCATGCTGATGGGCTTCGATCAGCCCGTGTCGGGCCATGTCGAAAGCATCGGCCGCGGTATCGAGAACAGCAACGACACGCCGGGTCATCTCGGCCTGCCGACTGTAGCGGCGACATTTTCCTGGGTGCGGCTTGCCCAGCGCATCCCGGTCCGCATCCGCATCGATCGGGTGCCCTCCGAGGTCGAACTGGCGGCCGGCATGACAGCGACCGTCGAGATCATCCCCGGGGGCTCCGAAACGGCCACGGGTGCTCATTGGCCGCACGCTTCTCATGCCGGATCGTAACGTCCCGTTCGGCACAGATTGACGGTCCTTCAACCCGCCACCCCCTTGCCAAGATGGCCGCGGCATTGCCCTTCTGTGACGGTTCGGCTTTATCAGACATCGACCACACGGAGGTTGTTCGTGCTGCCGGAGCGCCCGAACGGCACGCCGGCGACGACGACCAGCCGGTCGCCGCGGACCGCGAACCCCTCCGCCAGCGCCTGCTCCGAGGCGTGGGCGACCATGCCCTCGTGGCTGTCGATCTCCTGCGACAGCACGCTGTGCGCGCCCCAGGACAGGCAGAGTCGGCGGGCCACCGACTGGAACGGGGTCGTCGCCAGGATCGGCACCCGCGGGCGCTTGCGGGCGATGCGGGCCACCGTGTTGCCGCTGGCGGTGAAGGCGACGATGACCGAGGCGCCGATGCTGTCGGCGAGGTCGGCGGCGGTCGCCGCGACCGCGTGGGAGGGGGTCGCCTCCGGTTCCGGCTCCAGGGCCGAGATGATCGAGCGGTAGGCCTTGTGGCGCTCGGTCTTGGTGATGATGCGGTCCATCATCGACACCGCCTCCACCGGGTATTGCCCGGAGGCGGATTCGGCGGACAGCATGACGGCGTCGGCGCCGTCGTAGATGGCGGTCGCCACGTCCGACGCCTCCGCCCGCGTCGGCGTCGGCGCCGCCACCATGGAATCGAGCATCTGCGTCGCGATGATGACCGGCTTGGCAGCGAGGCGGCAAAGCCGGACCAGCTCCTTCTGGCGGCCGGGAACATCCTCGTGCGGGATCTCGACGCCGAGGTCGCCGCGCGCCACCATGATCGCGTCGGACAGGTGGATGATGCCCTCGATGGCGTCGAGCGCCGACGGCTTCTCGATCTTCGCCACCAGCCCGGCGCGGTCGCCGATCAGCGCCTTGGCCTCCAGGACGTCCGACGCCTTCTGCACGAAGGACAGGGCGATCCAGTCCACCCCCAGCTCCCGGCCGAAGGCGAGGTCGGCGCGGTCCTTGGCGGTCAGCGGCGACAGCGCCAGGGGCGTGTCGGGCAGGTTGACGCCCTTGCGGTTGCCGACGATGCCGCCATGGACGACCAGCGCCTCGATGACATCGTCGCCGCAGCCCGTGACGCGCAGGCGGATGCGGCCGTCGTCGATCAGCAGGTCGTGGCCGGGCAGGACGGCCGCGAAGATCTCCGGATGCGGCAGCGGGATGGCCCCCTTGCCGCCCTCCGTCCCGGACGGCGTCAGCCGGACGGTCTCGCCGGCAATCAGCGCCAGCCGCCCGTCGCGGACGGTGCCGATGCGGATCTTCGGCCCCTGAAGGTCCTGGAGGATGGCGATCGGCCGTCCGACGCTCTGTTCCAGCGCGCGGATTGCGGCGTGGACGCGCGCATGGTCGTCGTGGGTGCCGTGGCTGAAGTTCAGCCGGAAGACGTCGGCCCCGGCGAGGAACAGGGCGCGCAGCGTCTCCGGCGCGGCGCTGGACGGTCCGACGGTGGCGATGAGCTTGGCGTGGCGGTGACGGCGCATGGCGTGCGTGCGGCCCGTCGGGGCCGCCTCCTTTTCCGGTGATGAGGATGGCGCGGGGGCGGAGGTTCGGTGATGCTGGCGCCCGAGGCGAGCAGCGCCCGGTTGACCGCCGGCTTGTCGGCCAGCGTCACCCCGTCGAGCGGCAGCGGCAGCAGAGCCGAGCCGCCGCCGGAGATCAGGCAGAGCACCAGATCGTCGGCGGCCAGCCCCTGCACCAGATCCGTCATGCGCCGGGCCGCCTCCGACCCCGCGGCGTCGGGCACCGGGTGGGCGGCCCCGGCGACCCCGATGCGCGCGCAGGGCACCGCGTAGCCGCAGCGGGTGGCGACGAGGCCGGAGAGCGGACCCGTCCAATGGTCCTCCACCGCGCGGGCCATGGCGGCGGACGCCTTGCCGGCCCCGATCACCACAAGCCGGCCCCCTCGGCGAGGTCCGACGGCGCCGGCAGGTGCGGCGGCACGCAGAGCGCCGGCTGGGCGGCGGCGATGGCCGCCTCGAACATGCGCCTCAGCAGGGTGTCGTGCTTCATCCTGTCCATTCCTGATCCTGCCTGCCCGGTTCAACAGGGATGTGCGGCTGTCGGCACGGTCCCATCCGGTACAGCCACCAAGGTCCGGGTGGGACGGCCGGCTGGGGAGCGGGGATTGAGCGCGTCGTTATGGCCGACGGGCCGTGTCGCCGTCGGCCACGCCACCAAGCTTGCAGCCATCGAGGATGCCGCGCTGGAGCGGACGACCGCCCTGCTCCTGGCCGACGCCGACGCCGACGCCGACGCCGACGCCGACGCCGACGCCGACGCCTTCGGCGGAATGGCCGCGCTCCTCATGGGGTTCAAGCGCGGCCGCAAGAGCTTCGTCAGACCTGCGGCAACGCCGGTGAGGTAGCGGGCGTCCCCCGCGACCTCCGTTGCGGCGCGCGCCGGCGGAAGCGCCTCAGAAGGCCAGCAACGTCCGGGCCAGCACCACATGCGTCCGGTCGTCGGGTGACCCCGTGACGGCCGTCACGGCCTTGTCGCTCGTAGTGTCGAAGAGATCGTATTGGACCTGCACCCTCAGCCCCGGCGCCACGGTGTAGCCGGCGCCCACCTCGTACACGTCGGAGGTCCGCTTGCCGGGCCGGTTCACCTGCCCCGGATCCTCGGTCCGAATGTAGGCCGCCCCCAGGACATAGGGGCCGCTGGCGTATTGCGCGCCGACCTGCCAGGTCCATGCATCGTCGAGGTAGGCGTAGCGCGCGTTTTGCCCGCTCCTGCCATAGTTCAGGTAATCGCCGCCGAGCGAGAAGCCCTCATACTCGAAGCGGAAGCCGCCGATGTGGCCCCGGAGATTGCGGAAGGAGTCGGCGGCGGCCCCGCTGTCGCTCGCCCTGCCCCCCATGAAGGCGGCCGACAGCGTCGCCTTGACCGGGCCGAGGGCGGTCTTGTAGTTCGCGCCGACCTCGACGATGTCTTGGAAGTTCCCCGTGAACTGCGCCGCCGCGGTCGAGCCGGTCTTGCCGCGGTTGATGTCCGTGTTCGAACTGTCGTTGCGCGGCGTGTAGCTGGCGCCGACCTGCAATCCGGCGAAGCGCGGGGAGGCGTATAGGATTTTCGTGGCGCCGGCGTCGGCGTTCAGCCACGGCCACATCAGGCTCGCCGGAGGCTGCAACGCGTCGCCGACGCCGCCGCGGAAATCGCCGCCGGTGTAGCGTCCAGTGGCCGGATCCGTTCCCTGGGCGCCGCCGGCCGGTCCGACCCAGGCCGCCGCGTGGTCGTACAGGCCGAAAGGCAGGTAGGCGATGGGGCGACCGGTGCCGTTGGTCAGGTGGGAGATCTCGCCGTCGAATCCCGGCGTGACCCCCAGCCGCACCGTGCCGAAGGCCCCCGAGGCGAAGAGGTAGCTGCGGTCGACGTCGACCGCCCGGCTGGCAAGCGCGCTGCGCAGACGCAGGTAGGCGCCATACTCCAGGCCGTTGTCCGCCTTGGCCAGCGGAACGATGGTCAACCGGAAGCGGTTACGGGCTTCGGTGGACCGCAAATTCGTGTCGTTGGACTGCGACACCAGGCCCATCTCAAAGTAGGCGTCGCCGCCCAGCCGTATGTCGAAGCGGCTTTGCGCCAGAGCCGGGCTCGTCAGGCACAGGGCCATGGCGCCGCACAGACCAATCGCGTGCGTCTGTTTCATGAAGGAATTCCATTGATGAAGGGGGCCGGGATCCGCGGCATCCCGCGCGCGCGTGGATGGCCGGGTCGGCCATGGCGCTGTCGCGGCTCACACAGGCGGTTCGCTCAGGGCGACAGTTCCTCCAGCACCCGGCCCCTGGTCTCGATCGCGAAGAGAGCCGTCACCACCGCGCCCACAAGCAGCACCACGGCGAAGGTCGCGAACACATACTGCACGCCGGCCGAGCCCATCAGCAGACCGACCAGGATCGGGCCGGTGGAGGAGCCGAGACGCAGCCAGGCGCTGCCGAGCCCGGTGCCGAGCGCCCTCATGCGGGTGGGATACAGCTCGGCGGAGTAGAGGTAGAGCGAGAAGGTGATCGTCTGCACGATCGCGTAGGCCAGCCCCGCGAGCACCAGCACCTCCATCGGCGAGGTGGCGCCGAGGAACGCGAGCGCCAGAAGCGGCAGCGGCGCCACGAGGAAGGCGGTCATGTACCAGCGCTTGCGCCCGACCTTGTCGATGAGCAGCGCGCAGCCGACCGAGGCGACGACGCCGGCGACCGAGGTGAGCAATCCATACAGCAGGCTCGTCTCGAGCGGCAGGTTGAAGGTCTGCCGGTAAAGCGTCGGCAACCAGGTGATCATGCCGTTCGCGACGAGATAGGAGCAGAACCACATCGCCCAGATCGTGAAGGTGCGGCGCCGGTAGAAGCCGGAAAACAGCTCGCGCCAATCGGAATTGGCCTTCACACGCGTGGCGACAGGCTTTGGCTCCTCCAACCGATGGCCCGAGGCGGTGGCGCTCCGCTCAAGTTGGCTGACGATGCGGTCGGCCTCCTCGTAGCGCCCCTTGGAGGCCAGCCAGCGCGGCGACTCCTTCATGAAGAAGCGGAGCGGGATCAGGATGGCGGCCGGAACGAGGCCGACGAGGAACATCGCCTGCCATCCATAGACCGGCACCAGCGCCCGCGCGATCAGGCCGGCGCCGACGAGACCAAACAGGAACATCACCTCGTAGAGCAGGAAGAAGCGGCCGCGCCCCTTCGATCCGATGTACTCGTTGATGTAGGCGCTGGCGACCGGCACCTCGCCGCCGGTGCCGATGCCCTGGATGAAGCGGAACATCATCATGGAGGCCGCGCCCCAGGCGAACAGGCAGGCGACGTCCATGCTCACGAACAGCAGGATGGTGAAGAGGAGAACGCTCAGGCGGCCGATGCGCTCGGCCAGCCAGCCGAAGAAGACCGCGCCGATGAGCTGTCCCAGATAGCCCATCGACAGGATCAGGCCGGTCTGTTCCGGACTCAGTCCCCATTCACGAACAAGCACCGGCATCGCGTAGGCGATGGCGATGACCGTGTAGCCGTCGAAGAAGGTGGCGGCTCCGATGATGTTGCGGGTCCAGAAGACCCGCCGGGTGATCGGAAGCCGTTCAAGCCGGGCGCTGATGTCGGCCTGGCCATCGAAGCGGTCGGGCGCGGCGTCGCGCGCGGTGGTGGCAACATCCTCGGTTGTCTGCACGAGCATGGCGTTTCCTCTCAAGCCTGATCGGTATTTTTTTATTGCCGGCCGCCTGTGGCGGACGGAGACCCTCCCGGAATTGGTTCCGCGCCGGCGGCCCTGGTCAAGTCAGGACCGCCGGCGACCGGATCGCGGAAGGGAGAGGCCGCCCCGCGGGCGGCCTTGGCATCAGGCCGCGAGAGCGTTCTGGATCACGGTCAGGCCGGACGCCTTCACCGCGGCGCGGATTTCCTCGTCGGCGCCATCGCCCAGCGGCTTCAGGGGCTCGCGGACGTTGACGTTGTCGATGAGGCCGCGCGCCCGCAGGGCGTGCTTCAACGCGACCGACCCTTCCATGTGCGAGCCGCGGTGGTAGACCGCGCGGGTGATCGGCAGGAGCTGTTCGTGATACTTGCGGGCGAGCGGGTAGTCCTGCGCCTTGCCGGCCGCCAGATACTCGATCAGCAGCTCGGGCGCCATGTTGCCGTAGCCGACGAGCAGCCCGTCGACGTCGAACATCGTCGGCAGCAGCCATTCGTCATGGCAGGACATGATGGCGAGGTTGGGGAACGCGTTCTTCAGCGCCGGGATCTCGTTGTACCAGCGCTTCATGTCGCGCACGCCGTTCTTGGTGGCGGTGACGCCCGGCACGGCGGCGATCTGAAGCTGGGTGTCGAGGTCGTAGTTGGCCTTGGTCACGGCCGGGTACTGGAACAGGATGCACTCGAGACCGGACTGGGCGACGGCCTTGTAACGGTCGACGGGGGCTCCCTTCTGGTAGCCGAAGCGCAGCCAGCCGTGGTTCGGGTAGACCAGGGCGCCGGTCGCGCCGGCCTCGAACTTCTCCTTCGCCTCGAGTTCGGCGACCTTGGTGCCTTCGCCGGTGATGCCGGCGACGACCGGCAGCGGCGTCGCATCCTTGTAGACGCGGATCAGTTCGAGCTGCTCGTCGTGGGTGAGGAAGGTGCCCTCGCCGGCGTGCCCGAGGATGACCAGGCTTTTCACGCCGGGAATGGAGGCCAGCCACTTGGCAAGACGGGCGTTGCCGTCGAAATCGACGTCGCCGTTGTCCTTGAACAGCGTAACGGGCGCGGGGTTCAGCCCCTTCCAATCAATGGCCATGGTTGCGATGCCTTCCCTAAGAATTTGTGTCTGCGTGGGGAGCGCTCCCGGTGGCGACGCTGGCTCGCCCCCCTTGATTGAAGGGCATGGATCGTTACCGGGAACGTTCCCACGTTATGACTTGAACAATTTGGGTGTCAAGCGTTATCTTGATCGCCGATGACAATCCACGAGGGACCCGGTGTGTTCACCAGCGACGAGCCACAAGAGAAGCAAAGCCGCGTGACGCTGCACGACGTCGCCGCCGCGTCGGGGGTGTCGAAGTCGACGGTGTCGCGGATTCTCGACGAACGCCTGCCACGATCCGACAACGAGACGGCCCGTCGCGTCCGGCAGGTCGCGGCGGAGCTCGGCTATGTGCGCGACGTCTCGGCGGCCAGCCTGCGCCGCGGCAACACCAGCACGATCGGCGTCATCGTCCCGCGGCTGACCGACACGGTCATGGCAATGCTCTACGAGGCCTTGGCGCACGCCTGCGCGCGGACGGGACGATTCGCCATCGTCGCCACGACCGATGACGAGCCGCAAGCGGACCGCGCCGCGGCCCAGAGCCTCCTGCAACGGGGGGTGGACGGGCTGGTGCTGTCGACCGCACGCGAGGATGACGATTTTCCCGTCCAGCTGGAGGCCCGCGGCGTCCCCTATGTCCTGGCGCTGCGCAGCGACGGCCGCAGCATGTCGTCGGTCGGGGATGACAAGCTTGGAGGATATCTGGCCACCCGGCACCTTCTCGATCTCGGTCATCGCCGCATCGGCATCATCGCGGGGCCCGGCTACGCCTCGAGCAGCCGCGGCCGGCTTGCCGGGTACCGATCGGCGATGGACGAGGCCGGGGTGCCGATCGATCCGGCCTGGATCGTCGAGTCGACCTTCGGGATCGATTCCGGTGCCGAGGCCGCCGAACGCCTGATGAGCGGTCCGACGCGGCCGACCGCCATCTTCGCCATGAACGACAACACGGCGATCGGTGCGCTGTCGGCGTTGGTCAAGCTTGGCCTGTCGGTCCCCGACGACGTGTCCCTGGTCGGCTACAACGACGTTCCCATCGTCAGCCGGCTGTCGGTGCCCCTGACGTCCGTCCGCGTGCCCTTCGACCGGATCGCGGCAGAGGCCCTGGATTTGCTGTCCCGCGGCGCCACCTCGGTCAACGACCGCATCCGGGTGGCTCCGCCGACGCTGATTCCCCGCGCCTCGACGTCGGCGTGCCGATCAGCCGTTCGACAGGCGAAGTCTCAATGAACGCCCTTCATTGGGCATGACGCCCTAGGGTGGGCTGCACTCCGCACATCCGGGGATTGCCGTCCCGGTCGGGAGTCGGATCACAAGGCCGGCAATGGCGCGGCGGAAATGGGGATTGCGGCGCGTGGCAGGCGGCTGTGAAACGGGGTAGGGTTCCGGCGCCGATCACCACAGGACTTCGTTGACGCCAACGAAAATTGCGGGGTCCCGGCCGCGCGCTGTTTCACACATCGGAACCTGCCTCTCATGCTCATGCCGTTTTCAACGCCTTCCATGTCCGACGAGGTTCGCGCCGCTGGGGAAGGCGGGGTGGTTGCGGTCGTGCTTCCCCGGGCCGAGGCGGATCCGCACGGCACCTTGCGGCTTGCCTCCGCGAATTATCGGGCGGCGATCGAGGCGATCGGCTTTCGGTCTCTGTCCGTGGATCTCGACCGCTTCGGCCCGGCGGAGTTTAAGGAACTGCGCGCGATCCGGCTTCACGCCGTGTTCAGCGACGGCGGTTGGGTGAACAGCGTGAGGATCGAGGATCACGACGGTGTAAAGCCGCTGTCCGAACGGCTTGGCGCGCCGGTGGTCGCCCTGATCAACGACAGCCCATGCAGTCCCTGGATGCCTCTGGTGATCGGGCGGGATTCCCCCACCCAGACCACGGCCTTTCTCGATTCCGATTTCTCAAGGCTGTGGCAACGCTGGGCACCGAAATGCGGATCGCATCGGGTCTATGTGCCCGCCTGCCCGCCCATGCCCGATCCTCCGTCGGAAGCGGGGCGGGACATCGCGGTCCTGACGGCGGTGACCTTTCGCCCTCCCGAGGAATTCCGCAGCTTTGCGCGCGACCGTTGTCCCGACCGATCGACCAACCGTCTGTACGACGCCATCGTCGAAACCGGTCTGTCTGAAACGCTGTCTCCCTACAGCTCGGTGTGCGACGCGGTGTGCGGCGCCCTGGGCATCCAGCTGGATTTCGAAAGACCGGAGCACCGCCTTCTGCTTTGCCTTGCCGACCACCACATCCGCAACGAGCGTCGCCGCCGGATGATCGACCGGCTGGCCGACCGTCCGATCACCCTGGTCGGCAGCGCGGACGGGCTGCGTCTGCATCCCGACAGCCAGGTGCTGCCGGCGGTCCCGCATGCGGAACTGATGATGCTCTACCGCCGTGCCCGCATCGTGGTGGCCTGCCCGCCCTATTCCGGCGGCGTGTCCGAGCGGGTGACCCATCCGATGGCGGCCGGGGCGGTGGTCGTGGCGCCGCCCACGATCCTGAGCGACCGCCTGTTCGGGCGCGACCGGGTGTTCGTTACGGTCGCGGCCGACTTCGCCGATCTTTCGGATGGCTTGGCGCGCGCGGACGATCCGGTCATCCGCCGCCGCATCCTCGCGGCGGCTCGGGTGGAGGTGGTGGAGCGCTTCACGCCCGAGGCGACGATGCGCAGCCTGCTCCCCGGCCTCGGTACGGCGACCGCCATGGGGGGGCGCGTCTGATGGCTTGCCTGCTCATCACCAGCGCGGGCAGCCTGGTCGCCGACGCCATCCTGCGTTGCCTGGACCGTCTTCGGCCCGGCTTGACCATCGTCGGCGTGAACAGCGTCGCCGCCCCGACCGCCTTCGGCTGCGACCGGCTGTACCGGGTGCCGAACACCGCCAACCGGGACGAATACGAGGCGGCGTTGCGCGCGGTGCTGGAGCGGGAAACGCCCGATCTCGCGCTCGCCGGGCGGGACGAGGACATTCCGGCGTTGGCCGCTGCCGCCGCATTCTTTCCCCACACGGCCATTCCATTGCCCCCACCCGGCCTCGCCCCCGTCTTCGCGGACAAGGCGCGGAGCCATGGCTTCGCCGTCCGGCATGGGCTTCCCTTCGCCCCGACCGCGCTGGGCGGGGATGCGGCCCGCGCGATGGCCCGCGCGCACGGTTTCCCGTTGATCGCCAAGCCACGCAGCGGCGCCGGCAGCCAGGGCGTGCTGCTGCTGCGCGCCATGGCGGAGCTGGAACGGGTGGCGGACGATGCCCGGTTGATCGTCCAGCCCTTTCTGGATCCGCAGGGCATCGGTGGAGCCTGGGAGGCCGCGCTCCAACCGGATGCCATGCCCTGGTCCCATGGGCTGACCGATCTGGAAACCACCGTCGAGCTGGTGGTCGGGCCGGATGGACGGGTGGTGGCGTCCTGCTGCGACCAGGGCGTCACCGCGCCGCCGCTGCGCCGTGCGGTGCGGCTGATCGAGGATGGGGCGGTGGCTGAGGTCGGATTGGCCTGGGCCGCGGCGCTGGCGGCGGCCGGGCATCGCGGGCCGCTCAACATCCAGGGCAAGCGTCTGGCCGATGGGCGTTTCGTGCCCTACGAGATCGGCGCAAGGTTCGGCGGCACGACGGTCGCGCGGGCGCTGCTGGGCCGAAATCTGGTGCGGGCCCTCGTATCGTCCTGGTTGGGTTGGCCATCGGAGCCGGATGAGGCGCCCCGACCCGTGTCGATCACCGGACTGGGCCTTTCCCGCCTGTCCTTGCCCCAGCCCTGGCGCCGCCGATTCGAGGAGGCCGGCGAATGGGAGGCCCCGGCCGATCGCTCGGGCCGCTTGGCGAGGCCCGCCCTGTGGCCACGGGATGAAGATGAGGCCGGGACGGCGCCGGCGGGCGCTCTGCCGGCGTCTCTGGGCGGTGCGGCACCGGACCGCATGGCGCTGGCCCGGCATGCCGTGCGCCATGATTTGCCCTTCGTTCCAACCGTCGCGTCGCCGGAAGGCGTGCGGACCTTTGCCGGGGCTCCGTTGCCGCTCCTGGTGGTCAAGCCGCGGCAGGGCGACGGCCCAGTCCGTCTGCTCGCGCCACGCGAGGCGATGGCGGCGCTGGAGACCGATGGCTTGATCGCCCAGCCGGCGCTTGGGGCTGCGGCTTTGGCCGAAGCGCGCGCGCTCTGGGCGGCGCTCCCCGGTCTGCCCTGGCTCTGGTCGGCAAGCGACCGGGTCGGGGTGGTTGAAGGAGAAGTCGGTGGCGACGGTTTGGTGACGAACATCCGCAGCGCGCTGTGCGAGCAGCGGGGCGGCACGCCCTTGGCGCTGCACCGTTTGAACGATGCGCCGGAATGCGCGGCGATGACGGAGGCGCTGCGCCGCTGGGGAGCGTCGCTGGCGCCGCTCGATCATCGCGGACCGCTGCGGCTGACCGGATCGTGGGACGCGGCCGGGCGCTGGCTGCCCTTCACGGCGAGCGGGAGCCCGCTCGGCCTGCCGGCCGCCGACAGCGCCGGGGGCATGGAGGTCCGCGTGCTCCGTCCGATGCCGGGCTGAGGCCCTTTTCCCGCCCTCAGCCCGGCAGGACGGCCCGCAGCGTGTCGGCCGCCGCGTCGACGTCGGCGTCCGCCAACCCCTCGTGGAAAGGCAGCCCCAGGACTGAATCCGCCAGCGCCTCGGTGATCGGAAGGGGCTGGCGGGGAAAGGCGGCGAAAGCCGGCTGGCGATGGCAGCCGGCGTGCCACCAGCGGCGCGTCGCGATCCCTTGCGCGACCAGCCGCTGCCCGGTCTCCACCGCCACGCGGCTTGGCAACCGCACCATCAGTGTCGACGAAACACCCTCCGGCGCCCAGAGCGACAGGCCGGTTTCGCCCTTCAGTCGCGCGGCGTAGCGGGCGTGCAGGCGTTCCAGCGTGGCACGCCGCTCCGACCAGATTTCCAGGGCGGCGAGGCCGATGGCGGCCCCATATTCGCTGAGCTTCGCGTTCATGCCCGCCTGACGGATAACCCGCTCGTCCGAAAGACCGAGCTGGACCAGATCGCGGATGCGCGCCGCCTGGGCGGCATCCCGGGCGATCACCACGCCTCCCTCGCCGATGCCCAGCACTTTGGTGGCATGCAAGCTCACCACCGCGTCCACCGGCCCGCCGCGCAGGCGGTCGAAGCCGCTGGCCGCATCGATGGTTACCGGCAGGCCGAAACGGTCGGAAAAGGCACGCCACGGCTCCGCCTCTACCACCGCGCCGAAGGGGGCGGTCACCATCACATGGGACACGCGCGCCCCCAGCGTGGGGTTGCCGCGCAGGCTGTCGGCCACCATCTCCGGAGACAGCCGCCAATCATCCTCCGCCACCTCGTGGAACCAGGGCGTCAGCCCGGCGCGCAGCACCGCGACCGCCGTCGCCTCATGGGTCCAGGAGGGCAGGATGCAGAGCGGTCTGCCATTGCGCCCGGCATCCTCCGACCCACCGGCCAGCAGGCTGGCGCTGAGGCCCGCGGTGGCGTTCGCCACCCCGACCACGCGGTCGGGCGTGACGGCGAAATGATCCGCCAGCGCCCGTTCGAAGCGGGCCAGCAGGGGGCCGCGGTTGGTGTACCAATGGCTGGCGTCGATCGAACGGAGATAGGGGAGAAGCCGGTCGGCGGTCGGAAGCCTGGGCTGAAAGACCGTCAGAAGCGCCCTCTTCGAGCGGTCGGTCGAAACGGCGCATGGTGGGGATGACATGTCGATCGGCACAGTGAAAAAACCATCCATATGGTGGATACTCCCACCCATTATTGGTTTTAGACAGCGAAGATCCGGAAATCAAGAATCAATTTGATGCATTACAGCAAAAGAAATCTCCCGGTCCCGCACCTCCATTTCTCAGGAAAGATGTCCTTGGCATGATTTTCTCTTTTCGAGGTGGTGGGTTTGCTTCTAGAAGCTGCTTCTGAAATGCAATTTTGTGTCTTTGCACGGAACGATCATGCCTGACATCATCCCGGCCGGGGCAAGCTCCACGCTTCCGCTCATGTTCGCTGTCGCATCCGGCATCGGCGCGCTCGATCCGGCGGAGTGGGATGCCTGCGCGGCGGGCCAGGGGCCGTTCCTGCGTCACGCCGCTCTGCGGGCGGCGGAGGATAGCGGGCTGGCGGGTCCGGCCAACGGGTGGCAAGCGGTGCATCTGACCGCCCGCGATCCGGCCGGGCGGTTGGTCGGGGCGATGCCCCTCTATTTACGGCGCGGCTCGGAGGACGAGCATTGGGTGGATCAGCACTGGGCCTCCGGCTATCAAGCGGCGGGTGGACGGTATTATCCCAAGCTGCTGACCACGGCCCCCTTCGCCCCGGTGACCGGGCGGCGCCTGCTGCTGAGGCCGGATGCCCCGCCCGGCACGGCCGAGAGGATGATCGGCGCGATCGAGGGACTTGCCCGGCAGCACGGCCTGTCCTCCATTCACGCCGCCTTTCCCGACGAGCACGACCGCGCCCGCTTCGAGGCGGCCGGATGGCTGACCCGGCACGCCGTGCAGTATGAGTGGCGCAACGCCGGCTACCGCGATTTCGAAGAGTTCCTCATGTCCCTGTCGAGCCGCAAGCGCGTCAGGCTGCGGCGCGAGCGACGCGCCGTTCTCGCCGGCGGGGCGAGGATCCGCGAGGTGCGCGGCGATCAGGCGGGGGAAGCCGATGTCGTGCTCTTCCTGGATCTGCTGAACGACATCCACAGGCGGCGGACGACGCGCCAACCTTTGACGGCCGATTACCTGCTGCGGCTTTGCGCCGGGTTGGGGGATGCGGTGACCCTGACCTTCGCCGACATCGACGGCGTAACGGTCGGCGCCTTGCTGTCCGTCACAGGGGACGGGCGGACATATGTTCGCAACTGGGGCTGCCGGGGGGAGCCGCGCTTCCTCCATTTCGAGATCTGCTACCACCGAACGGTGGAACAGGCGATTGCGCGCGGCCTGACGGCGGTTGAGGGCGGCTATGGCGGGCCGCACAAGCTGGGGCGCGGCTTCCTGCCCAAGCTGGTCCATGCCTGCCACTGGTTCCTGCATCCCAATCTGCGAACGGCCGTCGCAGCGGACATCGATCGGCAGCGCACGGACATCCTGACCCACTTCGCGCACCAGCGAGCCGTTGCGCCGTTCCGAAGGAAGCCGGAAGCCGATGAGAAGCCCTCCGGTTTCAGCGCCGGTGAATGATCTGGGTCGGCGCGCGGTGCGTCGGGAAGGGGGGCCGACGCCGATCAGAAGTTGATCGCCACGCCGCCTTCCGATCGGCATTGCCCGGCTGGGTCCATCCCGAGGGCATGGTATACGTGTGATGTTTCATCGACTGGTGTGCTTCGAATCACGGATACCGTTCTTTTTTCTCATGGATCGCACATGCGCCGCCTTCCCCCTTTGAACGCCCTGCGCATTTTCGAGGTCGCGGCCCGGACCGGCAGCTATGCCGAAGCCGGAGCCGAACTCGGTCTCACCCATGGCGCGGTGAGCCGGCAGATCGCCGCGCTCGAGAGCTGGCTCGGGCAGAGGCTTTTCATGAAGGACGGGCGCCGCATGGTCGCGACGCCGATGGCGAGAATCTTCGCCGCCGAGGTCGGCCTTTCCTTCGATCGCCTGGCCGTCGCGGCGGAAGCCTGTGGCCGGCCCAACGCGCGCCGCATCCTGCGTGTGAGCGCCCCGACCAGCTTCGCGATGCGCTGGCTGATCCCGCGCCTCAATCGGTACCACGCCGACCATCCGCACGTCGAAGTCGCGGTTACGACGGTTTCGACCGTGCTTGAGGAGTTGCGCGGCGGCGTCGACGTGGCGATCCGGCGCGGCGTTGTCCGGGAGCATGTGTGGCCTCAGCATCGCGTCGTCCCGGTGCTGGATGATGTGGACACGCTGATCATGAGCCCGGCGCTGTTCGCGCAGCGGCCGATCCTGAAGCCGGCCGACATTGAGGGACATACGCTGCTTGCAAGCGAAACCCGTGCCGGCGACTGGGCGGACTGGCTCGAGGCGGCGGGGCTCCAACATCTTGCCGGGCGTCCCCGCCAGATATTTGACCATTTTTTCGTGACCCGTCAGGCGGTGGAGGATGGGATTGGCGTTGGAATCGGCCCGCTGCCAATGCTCGGGATCGACGTCGCCAGCGGAAGGCTGATGACGCCGCTGCCGGAGATCCGGGTTCCGAGGACGGGTTACGTCGCGCTCATTCCACGTCAGGCCGATGCCGGAAACCTGGTTGCCGGCTTTGTCGACTGGCTCGCCGGAGAAGCGCGGGGTGAGCCGGCCCCCGTTCTCCGGACAGTCGGATAAGCTTGGTGGCCGCTCACCCCACCTCCGGCATCCGGTCCAGCAGCTTGTCGAGCGTGACCGGATAATCGCGCACGCGCACGCCGGTCGCGTTGTAGACGGCGTTGGCGATGGCGGCCCCGACACCGCACAGGCCGAGTTCGCCGACACCCTTGGCCTTCATCGGCGATGAGATCGGGTCCGTCTCGTCGAGGAAGATCACCTCCTGATGCGGGATGTCGGCGTGAACCGGCACCTCGTAGCCGGCGAGATCGTGGTTGACGAAGAAGCCGGCGCGCCGGTCCACCGCCAGTTCCTCCATCAGCGCCGCCCCGACGCCCATGGTCATCGCGCCGATCACCTGGCTGCGCGCCGACAGCGGGTTGAGGATGCGCCCGGCCGCGCACACCGCCAGCATGCGGCGCACGCGGATCTCCGCCGTCGCGGCGTCGACGCCGACCTCGACGAAATGGGCGCCGAAGGTGGATTGCTGATAGCGCTTGTCGAGGTCGCCATACTCGATGCCGTCCTCGGCGGCGAGACCGTCCTCGCCCGCCGCCTCGGCGAGCGGGACGCCGCGATTGCCGGCCCGGACCTGCCCATCCGCGAACACCGCGTCGGCGGAGTTGAAGCCGAGCTTGCCCGCCACCGCCTCGCGCAGTTTGACGCAGGCGGCGTAGACCCCGGCGGTGGAGTTGTTGGCGCCCCACTGGCCGCCCGAGCCGGCCGACGCCGGGAATGACGAATCGCCGAGCCGAACCGTCACCCTGTCCAGCCCCACCCCCATCATTTCCGCCGCGGTCTGGGCGATGATGGTGTAGCTGCCGGTGCCGATGTCGGTCATGTCGGTTTCGACCGTCACCCCGCCATGCCTGTCGAGCCGCACCCGCGCCGCTGATTTGGTCAGCAGGTTGTTGCGGAAGGCGGCGGCGACGCCGAGGCCGGCCAGCCACCGCCCGTCCCGACTCTCTCCGGGACGCGGGTTGCGCCTGGCCCAGCCGAAGCGGTCGGCGCCCTGACGCAGGCATTCGACAAGCCGACGTTGGGAGAAGGGGCGGTCCGGTTTCCCGGGATCGACCTGGGTGTCGTTGCGGACACGGAACTCGACCGGGTCGAGCCCCAGCTTCTCCGCCATCTCGTCCATGGCGATTTCCAGCGCCATCATGCCCGGCGCCTCGCCCGGGGCGCGCATCGCGTTGCCTTCCGGCAGGTCGAGCCGCGCCAGCCGCAGCGCGGTCAGGCGGTTGGCCCCGGCGTAGAGCAGCTTCGTCTGGTCGACCGCCGTCTCGGGATCGCCGCCGGGCAGATTGCCGGACCAACTTTCATGCGCGATGGCGGTGATGGTGCCATCGCGCTCGGCGCCGATGCGGATGCGCTGGATCGTGGCCGGCCGGTGCGTGGTGTTGTTCGTCATCAGGGGGCGCTGGAGCGCCACCTTGACCGGCCGCCCGGCGGCGCGCGCGCCCAGAGCGGCCAGCAGGGTGTCGGCCCGCAGGAACAGCTTGCCGCCGAAACCGCCGCCGACGAAGGGCGAGATCAGGCGGACCTTCTCCTTCGGCATGTTCAGCGTGCGGGCGAGATCGCCGGTGGTCCAGGCGATCATCTGGTTGGAGAGCCAGACGGTGAGCCGGTCTCCGTCCCAGGCGGCGATGGTGGCGTGCGGTTCCATCATCGCGTGGGTCTGGTCGGGGGTGGTGTAGGTCTCGTCGAGCGTCACCGGGGCCGCCGCGAAGGCGCCGGCGAAATCGCCGACCTCGCTGTCGGACGCGCCGCCCTCGGGCTTGGTGGCGCCGTCCTTCGCCCGCGCCAGATCGAAGGCGCCGCCGGCACGGTCGTAGGTGACGCGGACGAGCGTCGCGGCGGCCCGGGCCTGCTCGAAACTCTCCGCCACGACCAGCGCGATGGCCTGATGGTAATGCTCGATCTCGGGGCCGCCGAGAAGCGTCGCGGTGTTCTTCTCGCCCTTGCCGAGCTTGCCGGCGTTCCCGGCGGTGACGATGGCGAGAACGCCGGGTGCCGCCCTGGCGTCGGCGAGGTCCATCGCGGCGATCCGCCCCTTGGCGATGGATGAGCCCACCACATAGCCGTAGGCCGCGTCCGGCACGGCGTCGTGCCGTTCATAGGCATAGGACGCGGTGCCCGTGGTCTTCAGAGGGCCGTCGATGCGCGGCGTCGGCTTGCCGACCACCGCGAGGCGGTCGATGGGGTTGGTCGTCGCGGGGGTATCGAACTTCATGGCTCAGCCTTTCGCTTCGGCCAGGACCGCGCCGAGCGTGCGCTCGACCAGCGGCAGCTTGAACGCGTTGTCGTCGGTCGGCTTGGCCCCGGCCAGCAGCCTGGCCGCGACCGCCTTGGCGCCGCGCGGCATCTCCGCCTCGGCGGCCTCGACGCGCCACGGCTTGGGCGCGACACCGCCCAGGGCCACGCGCCCGCTGCCGTCGGGCTGCACGATCGCCGCGACCGAAACCAGCGCGAAGGCGTAGGAGGCGCGGTCGCGCACCTTGCGGTAGATCTGCGCGCCGCCGGCCGGCTTGGGCAGGGCGACCGCCGTGATCAGTTCGCCATGCTCCAGCGCCGTTTCGATCTGTGGCGTGTCGCCGGGCAGCCGGTGGAGGTCGGCGACCGGGATGGTCCGCAAGGCGCCGTCCGGCCGCACCGTCTCCACCGTGGCGTCGAGCGCGCGCATCGCCACCGCCATGTCGCTGGGGTGGGTGGCGATGCAGGCGTCGCTGCCGCCGATGACGGCAAGCTGGCGGCTGAACCCGCCGATGGCGGCGCAGCCGCTGCCGGGCTGGCGCTTGTTGCAGGGTTGGCCGGTGTCGTAGAAATAGGGGCAACGGGTGCGCTGGAGCAGGTTGCCCGCGGTCGTCGCCTTGTTGCGCAGCTGGCCCGACGCGCCGGCGAGCAGGGCGCGGGACAGCACGCCGTAATCGCGGCGCACGCGCGGGTCGGCGGCGAGGTCGGTGTTGCGCACCAGCGCGCCGATGCGCAGGCCGCCGTCCGGAGTCGGTTCCACGCTGTCGAGCTTCAGGCCGTTGACGTCGACCAGGTGAACCGGCGTCTCGATCTCCAGCTTCATCAGGTCGAGCAGATTGGTTCCGCCGGCGATGAAGCGCGCGCCCGGATTGCGCTCCACGGCCGCCGCGGCGGCGGCGGGGGAGGTCGCACGCTCATAGGTGAAGGGCCTCATGACTCCCTCCCCGCGACGTCGGTGATCGCATCGACGATGTTGGAATAGGCGCCGCAGCGGCAGATGTTGCCGCTCATGCGCTCGCGCAGTTCGGCGGCGCTGAGCCGCGGCGCGGCGTTCAGGTCGGCGCTGACATGGCTGGGGATGCCGGCCTTGATCTCGTCCAGAACCGCGACGGCGGAACAGATTTGTCCGGGCGTGCAGTAGCCGCACTGGTAACCGTCATGCTTCACGAAGGCCGCCTGCATCGGGTGCAGGTCGCCGGGCCTGCCCAGCCCTTCGATCGTGGTGACGCTGCCACCCTCGTGCATCACCGCCAGTGACAGGCAGGAATTCAGCCGGCGGCCATCGACGATCACCGTGCAGGCGCCGCACTGGCCGTGGTCGCATCCCTTCTTGGTGCCGGTCAGTCGCAGATGCTCGCGCAGGGCGTCGAGCAGCGTGGTCCGCGTATCGAGCCGCAGCGTGTGCGATGTGCCGTTCACGGTGAAGGATAGCTTGGACATGACGGGAGTGCCGTCGGGCATGGCTGGCCTTTCGCTGGCGGTGGCTTGGGGGGTGGTGGCTTGAGCCGGCCCGGCGAACGGCACGGTGGTCATCGCCACGGTGGCGGCGCTTCCGAACAGCAGGCCGCGCCGCGACATCTCGAGATCTCCGGGACCCTCCATTTCCTGTTTCCTTCCTCTTCCCCGTCGCGAAGACAGGCGTGGCGGGCGCCGATGTCCGCGGATCCAGCCTTCCGGATGTTCGCCGCGGAAACGGGGTGGTCTGGCATGCACAACGGACGCAAGGTTGGTTCCGGTCCGCCGAGCGGTCGGTGCGGCGTTTTCGATGATGCTCATCGGTCGGATTCATGAAACCGGACGGGGAGGACGACTGTTCCCACGGCTTTGTTTTTTGTCCGGCCTGCCGTACCGGGACGGCCCCCGGCTCCCATCGGGATTCTCCAACACAGCCACCATCTCGGCCGACGACAGCCCGCCGCGTTCCGCCAGCGGCGTGAGTGATTGGCTGGTTGCGCTGCGCCTCATGTGGGGCGGCGAGCAAGGCCCACGGCACGGACACGGGTGTACCGGGTACGGCGTGGTGCCGCCTTGCCCGTGATCGGCTCGACCACGCTGTCGGCGACGAGTCCGCAGAACGCCTGCCACCGCGCCACGGCGGCATGGACCGACCATCCCCCGCCCGGGCGGGCGCCCCCGTCCGTCCCGCGTCGCCTCAGATCCCCGCCCGCCGCTCGGTCAGCAGGGACGGCACGGCGAAGCCCGCGAGGATCACGGCGAGAAACAGGAACATCAGCGCCCCGGACAGGGCATAGCCCATCACCCCCAGCACGCCGCCGGCAAAGAAGGCGGCCACCGTCGGCACATGGGTCTTCAGCTTCTCGATCGTCGGCGAGGAGCGGGCCAGGGTATGGCGGTGGTAGAGGTCGTCGAGCAGGTTGCCGAGTTCGATCCCGATGTCGGTGACCATGCCGGTGACGTGGGTTGTGCGGACCCGCGCGTTGGAGATGCGGGTCACCACGGCGTTCTGTGACCCCATCAGGAAGCTCAGGCCGATCACCAGCGCCGGCCCGCGCAGTTCGTGAAGCCAGAGGTCGGCCGCCCCCAGCCCGGCGAGCAGCGCCGCCTCCATCAGGATGTTGTAGGCGTAGATGGTGTGGCGCTCCCGGCGGTGCCCGGCGTTGATGAGCAGGGTCGAGACGGCGGCGCCGACGATGAAGGTGATGACGATCGCCAGCGCGACCCCCACCCCGGCGGCGTCGCCCAGCGCCAGATGGTCCGCCATGATCGACAGCGTGCCGGTCATGTGTGAGGAGTAGAGTCCCGCCGCGTAGAAGCCGGCCGCGTTGACCGCCCCGGCAACCGCGGCGAGCGACCATGCCAGTTGCCGGTCCGCCGACAGCCCCCTGTGGTCGCCCTGACGAAGCAGCATTCCCCCTGGCCCCCAAGGAACATCACGCCGGGCGACTATAGGGGGCCGTCTCCGGCCCTGTCCATCCTACGTTCCACTCCCCCCGCGCATCCGCCGCGCGGCGGCGCTTCCCCTGGCGTCAGTGGGTTTCGTGCAGGCAATGGGCGTGGTCGGCCAGCACCTCGATCACATGGCAGGTCCGCACCTGCCCCTGGCCGCAGCGCGCGACCATGTGCCGCACCTCGTCGCGCAGCGCCTCCAGCCGGGAGATCTTCGATTCGATGTCGGCGAGATGCGCCTGGGCCAGCGCGTCCGCCTCGTGGCAGGACCGGGCCGGATCGTCGGCCATCGCCAGAAGCTGGCGGATCGCCTCGACCTCGAAGCCCAGGTCGCGGGCGTGCCGGATGAAGCGCAGACGCTTGGCCACCGCCCCGTCATACAGGCGCCGGTTGCTTTCGGTGCGCGGCGCCTCGGGCAGCAGGCCGATGCTCTCGTAATAGCGGATGGTCGGGATCTTCACCCCGGTCTGCGTGGCAAGGGCGCCGATGGACAGCATCGCCATGTCGCAAATCTCCTCTTGATCCTCCAGTCACTGGAGAATTTACGCTTGGCCCCGGACCGAGACAAGGCTCCGAGACAAGGGATCGAGACAAGGGGATTTCCCATGACCGCGACGACCGACCACCACGCCCACCCGCAACACGCGCAAGGCACGCCGCCGAACCGGCGCACCCGCTACCGCGTGACCGGGATGGACTGCGGCTCCTGCGCCGCCAAGGTCGAGACGGCCCTGGGACGGGTGCAGGGCGTGCAGGCGGTCCATGTCTCGGTGCCCGGCGGCACCGTGACCGTGACCCACGAGCCGTCGGTCGCCACCGACTCACTGGTCCGGCCGATGCGCGCGCTGGGCTACGGGGTCGGTCCCGGCGAAACGGTCGAGGCGGCCGGGCAGCAGCCGGCGGCCCACGGCGGGTGCTGCGCCCACGGGCATGGGCACGAGCCCGGGCATGGGCATTCCCACCCCGACACGCACAGCCATGATCACGGCGGCCACGACCATCACCACGCTCCCGTCGAGGGCGCGTGGTGGAAGGGGCCGAAGGCGCGCCTCGTCATCGCCTCGGGCGCGGCGCTGGCACTCGCCTACGCGGTGGGGCTCGCCGTTCCGGCGGCGGAGGCCTGGGCCTTCCCGCTCGCCATGCTGGTCGGCCTCGTCCCCACCGCGAAGCGGGCCTGGGCGGCGGCGCGGACCGGCACGCCCTTCTCCATCGAAACGCTGATGACCGTCGCCGCCGTCGGCGCCGTCGTCATCGGCGCCACCGAGGAGGCGGCGATGGTCGTCTTCCTGTTCCTGGTCGGCGAACTGCTGGAGGGGGTGGCCGCCGGCCGCGCCCGCTCCGGCATCCGCGGCCTCACCCGGCTGGTCCCCGACACGGCGCTCGTCGAGCGCGACGGGCAGCCGCCCGAAGCCGTCCCCGCCGCCGCGCTGGCCGTCGGAACGGTGATCCTGGTGCGGCCCGGCGACCGGGTGGCCGGCGACGGCGTCATCCTGTCCGGTGAGAGCGCGCTCGACGAGGCCCCGGTGACGGGGGAGAGCGTGCCCAGACGCAAGGGCGAGGGCGACGCCGTGTTCGCCGGAACCATCAACGGCGACAGCGTGCTGCGCGTGCGGGTCAGCGCCGCCGCCAGGGACAACACCATCGCGCGGGTGGTGCGCCTGGTCGAGGAGGCGCAGGAGAGCAAGGCGCCGACCGAGCGCTTCATCAACCGCTTCTCGCGCGTCTACACGCCGGCCGTGGTGGCGCTGGCGGCGCTGGTCGTGCTGCTGCCGCCGCTGGCGCTCGGCGGTTCCTGGGATGAGTGGATCTACAAGGGGCTGGCGATCCTGCTGATCGGCTGCCCCTGCGCCCTGGTGATCTCGACCCCGGCGGCCATCGCCGCCGGCCTGTCGAACGGGGCGCGGCGCGGCCTGCTGCTGAAGGGCGGCGCCGCGCTGGAGACGCTGGCCCGCATCACCACCGTCGCCTTCGACAAGACCGGCACGCTGACCGGCGGCAAGCCGGTGGTGACCGACGTCGTCGCCTTCACCGGGCAGGAGACGGGGGACGAAGCGGAGGTGCTGGGCCTCGCCGCCGCGCTGGAGACCGGCTCGAGCCACCCGCTCGCCACCGCGATCCTCGCCGCCGCCGCCGGACGCGGCGTGACGGTGCCGGCCGCCACCGACATGGCGGCGCTGGCCGGCAAGGGCGTCGCCGGCCGTGTCGGCGGCCGGGCGGTGACGCTCGCCTCGCCGCAGGCGGCGGCCGGCATCCTTGCCGGCGACGGCGCCGCCCTTGCTCCGGAACAGGCGGACCGCATCGCCGCGCTGAACGCCGAGGGCAAGACCGTGTCGGTGCTGCTGGCCGACGGCCAGCCGGCCGGGCTGCTGGCGCTGCGCGACGAGCTGCGCCCCGACGCGGCGGCCGGCGTCGCGGCGCTGCGCGAGGCCGGCATCGGCGCGGTGATGGTGACCGGCGACAACGCCCGCGCGGCGGAATCGGTGGCGAGGACGCTCGGCATCGCCGTCCACGCCGAGCTGCTGCCGGAGGACAAGCAGCGCATCGTGCGCGAATTGCAGGCGCGCGGCGAGCGGGTGGCCAAGGTCGGCGACGGCATCAACGACGCGCCGGCCCTGGCCGCGGCCGACGTCGGCATCGCCATGGGCGGCGGCACCGACGTGGCGCTCGACACCGCCGACGCGGCGGCGCTGCACGGCCGGGTCGGCGACGTCGCGGCGATGGTGGCGCTGTCGCGGCGGACGATGAGCAACATCCGCCAGAACATCGCCGTGGCGCTCGGGCTGAAGGCGGTGTTTCTGGTGACGACGGTGATCGGCGTCACCGGGCTGTGGCCGGCCATCCTGGCCGACACCGGGGCAACCGTGCTGGTCACCGCCAACGCACTGCGCCTGCTGTCGGCGCGCTCCTGATCCCTTCCCCCCCCTTCAACCGGCGGCCCCCTTCAACCGGCGGGGGTGCGGCGTGCCAGGACAATGCCGAGCAGGACCAGCGCGCCGCCGGCCCACTGGACCGGGCCGAGCGCTTCGGCGAAGAGCAGCCACGCCAGCGCCGCCGCCGCGATCGGCTGGAGCAGCAGGCCGATGGACGAGAAGGTCACCGGAAGCCGGGCAAGCGCGTGGGTGATCGCCCCCTGCCCGAACACATGGCAGACGATCCCCAGCGCCAGCACGACGCCCCAGCCCCATGGGCTCCGCGGCAGCAGCGGCCCGCCCTCGATCAGGGCGGCGCCCAGCAGGACGGCCGCAGCCGCCGCGCTGGTGCCCAGCATGATGCGGCTGGTCGAATGGACGGCGCGCAGGCGCTTCACGATCAGCAGATAGGCGGCGTAGAAGGCGCCGGTGACGACGGCGACGGCATCGCCCAGCCATTGCCCCATGCCCTGGTTCGGTGCCATGACGGCGCCGTCGCCGATCAGCAGAGCCATGCCGGACAAGGCGACGGCCAGCGCCAGCGCCAGCGCTCCGCCGACCCGTTCGCCGAACAGCAACCAGCCGAACAGGGCGACGAAGACGGGCGCGCAGTTGTTGAACAGCGTCGCGTTGGCGACCGAGGTCATGGTGATCGACAGGTGCCAAAGGGCGAGATCCCCCGCCAGCATCAGCCCGGCGAGGGCCATCAGCAGCGCGTCGGTGCGGGATACCGGCCGCGCCTCCCCGGCCGGTATCCCGCGCGCTCCGGCGAGCGTGCCAAGCCAGAAGAGGGGCAAGGCGACGATCAGACGATGGAAAGCGGTGGCCACCGGTTCCAGTTCGCTGACGCGGACGAGGATCGGCGCCAGGGCGATGGCGAGCGCGCCGGCGACCAGCGACAGCAGCGCGGCATGGGCGCGGGCATGGGCGCAGGCGCGGGCGCGCACCACCCCGACGGCGGTGAGGGATGTCATGGCGGAATCCTGGTGGAAATGTGGCGGGGACGCCAGCCTTGCGGCCTGTCGGTCTCGCCCGTGGCCCCGACTGTAGCGCAATCGGCGCTTCCGGAAATTTCTAAGTCGGGGGTCGATTTTTCCAGCGTGGAAAAACCGTTCGCCTATTGTTCGGTCCGGAAACGCCTTCGCCCATCCGCCACGGATCGCTGTTATGGACTCAAGCGCCATGGACAACATCGAGCTCGACCGCATCGACCGGAAGATCCTCGCTCTTCTGCAAAGCAACAACCGGATCTCGAACATCGAGCTGGCCGAGGCGGTCGCGGTGTCGCCGCCGACCTGCCTGCGCCGGGTCCGCCGCCTGCGCGACGCCGGGATCATCGCCGGGGAGGTCGCCCTGCTCGACCCTGCCCGGATCGGCAACCACATCCAGCTCATCGTCAACGTGGAGCTCAAGGGCGACGACCGGGTGCTGATGGACGCCTTCGAAAAGGCGGTGCGCGCCGAGGATTGCGTCCAGCAATGCTACGGCGTCACCGGTTTGACCGACTATGTGCTGGTGCTCTGCGTCGGCAGCATGGGCCATTTCGAGGCGTTCGCGCGGCGGGTCCTCTACGCGAACCCGCTGGTGCGGCGCTTTGTGACCCTCACCGTGATCAGCCGCGTCAAGTACGACACCCGCGTGCCGCTGGAAATCGGGTAGGAGGAAACGGCCGGGGCGGCTGTCCGCCCCGGCATGATCAAACGGCGTCGTTACCGTTCGATCTCCTTGTTCCAGCGCTGGTTCCAGTCCGGGCGCTTCTCGTTGATGACGTCCCAGTCCACGGTGACGGCGTTCTTCATGTAGCCCTGGAACTTGTTCATGGCGTCGGCGACCTCGGCCGGGGCCTGCACCTTGGTGTTGGCCGGAATCTGCGCGCCGAACCGCAGGGCGGCGAGCTGCGCTTCCTGGCCCAGCAGATAGGCGGCGAGCTTCTGGGCGGACTCGTTGTCGGGGTTCTTGGCGACGACGCACTGGCCGACCATCAGCACGACCGAACCCTCCTTGGGCTGGGCGTACTCGACGGGGATGCCCTTCTCCTTCAGGCTGCCGACGCCGGTCGGGGTCAGCGGGAAGATCGCCGCCTCGCCGGTCTGCACCATCTCGGCGATCTTGGCCGAGCTGGGGATGTATTCCAGCACGTTCGGGCCGATCGTCTTGCGCCACGTCGTGAAGCCCGGATCGACGTTGGCCTCGGTGCCGCCCTGGATGCGGTTGTACATCAGGAAGGCGTGCAGGCCGAAGCTGCTGCTGGCGGCCGACTGGACGACGATCTTGCCCTTGTACTTGGGATCGGCCAGATCCATCCAGGAGGTCGGGGCGGCCCAGCCCTTCTCGTCGAACATCTTCTTGTTGTAGGCCAGCCCGGTCATGCCCATGTTGACGCCGACCGCCAGATCGCCCTTCATGCGCGCCGCCGGGTAGACCTCGTCGAGCACCGGCGAGGGCTCGGTCTTCTGGCAGAGGCCCATGCCGATGGCGCGGTACATCAGCCCGTCGTCGAGGAAGACGACGTGCATCTGCGGGTTGTCCTTCTGCGCCTGGAGCTTGGCGAGGATGTCCGAGGAGGTGCCGGGCACCACCACCACCTTGATGCCGGTCGCCTTCTCGAAGGCCGGGAAGACATTCTCGGTGTAGGTCTTCTCCATCGTGCCGCCGTTCATCCCGATGTAGACCGTCTTGGTCTGCGCGGCGGCGGGGGCGGACAGGGCCAGACCGGCGGCCAGACCGATGGCGGCGGTCGCGGTGGAAAGGGCGGTGACAGACAGCGAACGCGGGATGGGCATGCTCTCGTCCTCCTGGGGTCAAAAAGGTCAGGGCGTGGTGATGGTGTCGGGCGGGAAACGGTCGATGCGGAAGGCGTCCAGCGGCGCCGAGGAGCGGCCGTCGCGGACCAGTTCGGCCAGCGCCTCCCCCACCGCCGGCCCGATCTGGAAGCCGGCGCCGGAGAAGCCGAAGGCGTGGAACAGGTTGGGGGTGGTGCGGCTGGGGCCGATGATCGGGTTGCGGTCGGGCGTGTAGCCCTCCACCCCGGTCCAGCAGCGGATGACGTGGGCGTGGCGGATCTGCGGGAACAGCTCCGCCGCGTCGCGCATCAGGGTCAGCACGGCGTCGCGCTGCGGCCGCGCGCGGTCGGCGTCGAGCGCGAAGCCGCGCCCGCCGCCCACCACCATGTTGCCGCGCGGCGCCTGCCGCCCATACACGCCGCCGCCCTCGACCCCGATGTTGACGTCGAGGAAGCGCGGCAGCGGCTCGGTCACCGCCATGTTGGGGTGCAGCGAGACCAGCGGCACCGGCTCGCTGAAGGAGTCCGCGACGCGGTGCGACCAGGCGCCGGCCGTGTTCAGCAGGAAGCGCGACCGCACCTCCAGCGCCTCGCCGCTCAGCAGCACGAAGCGGTCGCCGTCGCGCTCCACCCGGTCGAGCGGGGTCTGCTCGCGCACCACCGCCCCGGCGGCGGCGGCGGCGCGGGCGAAGGCGGGGGAGACGAGGCGCGGGTTGGCGTGCCCGTCCTCCGGGCAGAGCGAGCCGCCGACCGCGCGGTCGCCCAGCGCCGGGAAGCGGCGGCGGAACTCATCGCCGGCGACGATCTCCAGGCCGAGGCCGAAACCGGCGCTGCGCTCGCGGTAGGCGATCAGCGATTGCAGGTCGGCCTCGCTGCGCGCCAGCTTCAGGTGGCCGGAGCGGACATATTCCGCGTCGGTGCCCAGCAGTTCGGGCAGGCGGCCCCAGATGGCGTGGGCGCGCTGGGAGAGCGGAAGCTGCTCCAGCGGGCGGCCCTGGCGGCGGACCCCGCCGAAATTGACGCCGCTCGCCTTGGCGCCGCACCAGTCGCGCTCCAGCAGCGTGACCGAGAAGCCCATGCGGCGCAGGAACAGGGCGGCCGAGCCGCCGACGATGCCGCCGCCGACGACGGCGACGTCGCAGTCGAGGATTTCCCTCATGACGCGATTCCTTCCGTCTTGCCTGCGGGCTCCGCCGCCACCGGCAGCGGCTTGATGGGCGGCTGGGCGCGCAGGCGGCCGACGCCGTCGGGGCCGGTGCCGAGCGCGCGTGCCAGCAGTTCGGTGGTCGCCGCCCCGCACATGCGGCCCTGGCAACGGCCCATGCCGGCGCGGGTCAGCGCCTTGGCCCGGTTGATCTCGCGCGCCTGTCCGGTGGTGGCGACGGCGCGCAGGGCGCCGGCGGTGACGCCCTCGCAACGGCAGACCATGGTGTCGTCGGCGATGGCGCCGGCCCAGTTCTCCGGGAAGGGGAAGGCGGCCGACAGCGCCCGGCGGAAGGCGGCGATGCGCGCCAGCCGGCGGTCGAGCGTCGCGGCGCGCTCGTGGGCGATGGCCAAGCCGGAATCCTCCAGCAGGGCCAGCGCGGCGCGCTCCCCGGCCGCCTCAGCCGCGTCGGCTCCGGCGATGCCGCTCCCATCCCCGGCGAGGTAGACCCCGGCGACCGAGCTGCGCCCGGCCGGATCGCGTTCGGGCAGCCAGGCGCGGTCCATCGCGTCGAAGCGGAAGCGGCAGCCGGCCAGATCGGCGAGCTGGGTTTCCGAGCGCAGCCCCAGCCCGAAGGCAACGGCGTCGCAGGGCGTGCGCTCCTCGCGGCCGTCGCGGCTCCACACCAGCGCCTCGACCCGCTCGCCGCCCCCCTCCCCACCATCAACGCGCACGGGGCGGACGCCGTTGCGGATGATGACGCCATGGGCGCGCAGCCAGCCGACGTAGTAGAGCCCCTTCGCAAAGGTCGCCGGGTCGCGCAGCATGCCGGCGGCGGCGCGGGCCTGGGCGTCGAAGGGCGCGGTGTCGAACACCCCGGCCACCTCGACCCCGGCCTTGAGATACTGGTAGGCCACCAGATAGAGCAGCGGCCCGGTGCCGAGGAAGGCGACCCGCCGGCCCACCGCGCAGCCCTGGAACTTCAGCGCCACCTGCGAGCCGCCCAGCGTGAAGACCCCGGGCGTCGTCCAGCCGGGGAAGGGCAGCACGCGGTCGGTCGCCCCGGTCGCCAGGATCAGGTGGGAGAAGGGCAGAATCTCCGTGGCCCCGTCGCACAGCAGGTCGAGCGCCCGCTCCTCGCAGTTCCAGGCCAGCGTGCGCGGGCGGTAGTCGATCCGGTCGCGGATCGCCGCCATGGCGCGGTGCACCGCGTCGGCCTTGCCGGCCTCGAAGCCGTAGAGCGCGGACTTGGGTCGAACGAATCCCCCCTCCGGCGGCTGGCGGTAGATCTGGCCGCCCCAACGCGCCGCCTCGTCGATCACCACCGGACGCAGGCCGGCGGCGACCAGCGCCTCGGCGGCGCGGATTCCGGCCGGGCCGGCGCCGACGATCACCGGCTTCAAGGGTTCGCGAACGGGCGCGCTCACGATTGCCACTCCCCCTCGCTGACCAGCCGCATGCCGTCCTCGATGAAGCTGCCGCAGGCGCGCAGCCTCTGCCCGTCCTCGGTGCGCACCCAGCAATCCTGGCAGGCGCCCATCAGGCAGAAGCCGGCGCGCGGGGTGTCGGCGAACTCGGACCGGCGCAGCCGGTCGCCGTTGGTCAGCATCGCGGTCAGGATGGTGTCGCCCTCCAGCGCCTCGACCGGGCGCCCGTCGAGGACGAAGCGGACCACGCGCCGGCCGCGTTCGGCCACACGCTGAAGCAAAGCCATGGAAAAGCACTCCGAAGGGGCCGGCCCTTCTGTCAGGACCGGCCGGCTCTCAACGTTGACCCACCAGGATGCGGTCGAGCCCATAGACCCGGTCGAGCAGCAGCACCGCCACCACCGTGATGCCGATGATCAGCGCCGACACCGCCGCCATCATCGGATCGATGGATTCGGTCGCGTACATGTACATCCGCACCGGCAGCGTCACGGTGGACGGCGAGGTTATGAAGATGGACATGGTCAGCTCGTCGAAGCTGTTGATGAAGGCGATCAGCCAGCCGCCGGTGACGCCGGGCAGGATCATCGGCAGGGTGATGCGGCGGAACACCGTCGCCTCGCTCGCCCCCATCGAGTAGGCCGCCTGCTCGACGCTGCGGTCGAAGCCGGCGATGGCGGCGATCAGCAGCCGCATCACATACGGCGTCACGATGACCATGTGCGCCGCCACCAGCCAGCCGAAGCTGCCCGTGGCGCCGACCAGCGCGAACAGCCGCAGCATCGCGACGCCCAGCACCAGATGCGGAATGATCAGCGGCGACAGGAACAGCGCGTTCAGGAAGTTGCGCCCCGGAAACTCCCAGCGGGTGATGGCGAGCGACGCCGGCACCGCCAGCGCCACCGCCAGCGTCGCCGAAATCAGCGCCAGCCACAGGCTGTTCCAGAAGGACTGGACGAAGTCCGGGTGGTGGAACACCGCCTCGAACCAGCGCAGCGAGAATCCGCGCGTCGGCAGCGACAGCGTGTTCTCCGGCGTGAAGGCGACGAGGCAGACGATCGCCAGCGGCGCCAGCATGAAGAGAACGACCAGCGTGTGGAAGAAGAGGGCGACGGGTCCGTTGCGGGTCATGGCGTCACCCCAGCCGGCGGCGGTAGTGACCCTCCACCACGCGGTGGTAGGTCAGCATGATGATGAGGTTGGCGACCAGCAGCAGCACGGCGACCGCCGCACCCATCGGCCAGTTGAGGTCGCTGAGATACTGGTCGTAGACGATGGTCGCGACCATCTTCAGCCGCCGCCCGCCGAGCAGCCCCGGAATGGCGAAGGCGCTGGCGCTCAACCCGAAGACGATCAGGCTTCCCGACAGGATGCCGGGCAGGATCTGCGGCGCCACCACCCGGACGATCGCCGTCCCGCGCGAGGCGCCGAAGGACAGCGCCGCCTGCTCGATCGACGGGTCGAGCTTCTGGAGCGAGGTCCAGACCGGGATGACCATGAAGGGCAGCATGACGTGGACCAGCGCCACGATCACCGTGCCCTCGCTGTAGAGCATCCGCGCCCGGCCGAAGCCCAGCGCCACCAGCCCGGCGTTGATCGGCCCCTCCGGCCCCAGCAGCATGCTCCAGCCGAAGGCGCGCACGACCACCGAGACCAGCAGCGGCGCCAGCACCACCAGCAGGAACACCGAGCGCCACGGGTTGCGCATCCGGCTGAGGATATAGGCTTCCGGCACGCCGATCACCACGCAGATGGCGGTGGCCAGCGCGGCGACGCGGAAGGTGCGCAGGAAGATTTCCAGGTAATACTCGTCGGTCAGCACCGCGAGGTAGTGGCCGAGCGTGAAGCCGTGGGTGCGGCCGGTGGCGTGCTCGAACTCGTTGAAGGAGAGCAGCGCGGTCAGCACCAGCGGCGTCAGCACGAGTGCGGCGAACAGCAGCGCCGCCGGCCCGGCCAGGAACAGCGGCGTCCAGCGCCCGTGCCCCGGCGCCGACGAGGATGGGGACGAGGTGACGGCGGCCATCAGTGGGCCTCCAGCGCCGGGTCCGGCGCCTCGGCCATGGCGCCGCGATGGACGCGCACCACCGACGGCGACCAGTCCACGCCGACCGGCGCGTCGAGGTCGAGCGGCGCCGAGCCGTCGTTCGGCGTCACCGCCATCAGCGTGCCGAGCGGCCCGTCGACGTGGTACAGCCACTGGCTGCCCAGGAAATAGCGCTCCGACACCCGGCCCGGCAGGCGGCCCTGCCCGGCGTCGGTCAGCCGCAGCTTCTCCGGGCGGATGCACAGGGTCACCGTCTCGCCATTGGCGAGCGCGCCGCCCTTGCCACCCATGTCCGCGCCAGACTGGCTGTCGATCTCCACCGGCACCCCGGCGAGCGACACCGAGGCGTAGGCGCCGCTGACCGCCTTGACGGTCCCCGGCAGCAGGTTGGTCTTGCCGACGAAGCGCGAGATGAACTCGGTCTGCGGGTGCTCGTAGATGCGGTAGGGCTGGTCGATCTGGGTGATGCGCCCGGCCTCCATCACCACCACGCGGTCGCTGATCGAGAAGGCCTCCGCCTGGTCGTGCGTCACCATCACCGTGGTGGTGCCGACCTTGCGCTGGATGTCGCGCAGCTCGAACTGCATCGCCTCGCGCAGCTTGGCGTCAAGGTTGGACAGCGGCTCGTCGAGCAGCAGCACCGGCGGGCGGATGACGATGGCGCGGGCCAGGGCGACGCGCTGGCGCTGGCCGCCCGACAGCTCGCGCGGGTAGCGGCCGGCGTAGGGCGCCAGATGCACCAGCTCCAGCGCCTCCTCGACGCGGGCGCGCCGTTCGGATTTCGGCACGCGCTGCATCTCCAGCCCGAAGCTGACGTTGTCGAACACCGTCATGTGCGGGAACAGCGCGTAGGTCTGGAAGACGATGCCGAGGCCGCGCGTGTTGGCCTTGGCGCGCGTGATGTCCCGGCCGTCCAGATGGATCGAGCCGGACGTCACGTCGACGAAGCCGGCGATCATCTGGAGGGTGGTCGTCTTGCCGCAGCCCGACGGGCCGAGCAGCGACACGAACTCCCCCTTTTCGACCGACAGCGTGACGTCGGAAACGGCGTTCAAAGTGCCGTAGGTCTTCGTGATGTCTCTCAATTCGAGGAACGACACCGGGGTTACTCCCTCTTGCGACGTTGGGCCTCCTGCGTGGGACGGATGGTTCCGTGTATGACCGTTTCGCGTCAACGGTCATTTCCACGGAGAGAAAAGAATTTGCCAAAGCTTCCAACATGCGGAATAGATGCGCGGAACGAACGACCAGAGCTTACAACGGGGCAAAACCCATGACGGTTGATGATGCGGGTGCGAAATCCAGCCTGCAACGCGGCATCGCCATCCTCCGCCTTCTGGCCGAGGCCAACGAGGCGGGCGCGCGGTTGACCGACGTCGCCCGCGCGCTGAACCTGACGCCGCCCACCGTCCACCGCATCCTGAAGACGCTGGTCGAGGAGGGCATGGTGGAGGCCGACAAGGGCTCCAAGCGCTACCGGCTGGCCATCGACCTGTTCGCCATGGCGGCGCGCGCCGGCAACCCCAACAACCTGCGCGACATCTGCCGCCCGATCATGCTGCGGCTGTCGGCGACGCTGCGCGACACCATCTTCCTGCTGGTGCGCAGCGGCTTCGACGCGGTGTGCCTGGACCGCAGCGAGGGGCCCTTCCCGATCCGTTCCTTCACCGGCGACATCGGCGGCCGGGTGACGCTGGGCATCGGCCAGGGCAGCCTCGCCATCCTCGCCTTCCTGCCGGAGGAGGAGCGCGAGGAGGTCATCCGCTTCAACCTGCCGCGCATGCAGGGGGTGGGCATCCTCGACGAGGTGTATCTGCGCACGGAGATCGCGCGGGTGCGCGATCTCGGCTATGCCAGCCGCTCGACCGGGCTGCTGCCGGGCATGTCCGGCGTCGCGGTGCCGGTGCTCGACCGCGAGGGCCACGCGGTGGCCGCGCTCAGCGTCGGCACCATCAGCGAGCGGCTGAACGAGGAGCGGCTGCCGGTGGTGGTCGACATCCTGCGCCGCGAGGCCGCCGGGGTGCGCAACCAGCTCAACCCCTTCGATCCCGTCCTGCGCCGCCCGGCGGCGGTGCTGGGAAGCGGGGCGGCGTAGGAAGGTTCGGCGACGCACGCCCCCCTCCCCCCCGCAATCCAGCGAGGGGTTAACGCCGTCTCCGGGGCGCCCCTGACTTGGCGCCGCCATTCTCCAAAGTGGTAGACTGGGCGACCGTGGAAACGGAGGCCCGCGCCATGACCGACGACCGCCCCGCTCAGACGCCGGCCCAGCCCCTGGACGACGCCTCGCACGACCTGCTCATGGCGGCCCTGACCGCCTCGGGCCATCATTGGGCGTGGGAATGCGACGCCGCGCTGCGTTTCACCCGCTTCACCGACGGCTTCGCGCTGGCGACCGGACTCGACCCGGCGGAGTTCATCGGCCAGAACAGCGTCAAGGTCCGACTGCGCGGCATCAGCCCGGACTCCGTGGTCCGCCACGTCGCCGACATCGAGGCCCGCCGCCCCTTCCGCGACTTCTCCTACTGCATCCGCGACCCGCGCGGGAAGGCGCATCATTTCACCATCAGCGGCATTCCCTTCTTCGACGCGGAAGGCCGCTTCGCCGGCTACCGCGGCATCGGTTCGGAATCCACCGCTCATTACGAGCGCCGCCTCTACATCGAGCTGCTGGAGCGCGCCAAGGCGGAGAGCGACCGCCGGGTGAAGGCGATCTTCAACGGCGTCGGCACCTTCGTCATGCTGATGCTGATCGACGGCGCGGTGGTCGAGATCAACCGCGCGGCGCTCAGCTTCCGCGGTCTGGCGCGCGAGCAGGTGACCGGCGAGCCGCTGTGGGACGGCCCCTGGTTCGGCGACCAGCAGGCCGCCCGCGCCGCCATCCGCGACGCGGCTGAAACGGCCGCGTTGGGCGAGGCGACCGCGCTCGACCTGGAATTCGCCAACGAGGCCGGCGCCCGCCACGTCTTCGCGGTGAGCTGCAAGCCCGTCCGCTCGGCCGGCGGCGACGTGCATTACGTGCTGCTCGAAGCCCACGACATGACCGAGTTCGTCACCATGCAGGCCCGCAACCGCGAACTGGAGCTGGAGGTGATGCACGGCCAGAAGATGGAATCGCTGGGCACGCTGGCCGGCGGCATTGCCCACGAGATCAACACGCCGATGCAGTACATCGGCGACAACCTGACCTTCGTTCGCGATTCCTTCGCCGACATCGCCATCCGGCTGACCGAGGCGGCCGGTGCGCTCGACGAGGACACCCGCTATCTGGTGGAGGAGATCCCCGCCGCCCTGTCGGAAGGGCTGGAGGGAGTGGAGCGGGTGCGCAGGATCGTCGGCGCGGTCAAGGAGTTCTCCTACCCCGACAGCGGCCAGAAGGGCTGGGCCGATCTGGCCCGCGCGCTGGAGACCACCGCCACCGTGTCGCGCAACCAATGGAAATACGTCGCCGACCTCGCCTTCGACATCGAGCCCGGCCTGCCGCCGGTCTTCTGCGAACTGGGCGAGATCAACCAGGTGATCCTGAACCTGATCGTCAACGCCGCCCACGCCATCGAGGAACGCAACCAGGCCGCTCCCGAGACGGCGGCGCTGAAGGGCCTGATCACGCTGAGCCTGAAGCGCGAGGGCGACGCGGTGGTTCTCGGCGTCGCCGACACCGGGGCCGGAATCCGGCCGGAGCACCGCGACAAGATCTTCGACCTTTTCTTCACCACCAAGCCGCCGGGGCGCGGCACCGGCCAGGGCCTGTCGATCTGCCAGAGCATCGTCGTGCGCCGCCACGGCGGCCGCATCGCCGTGGAGACCGAGGTCGGCCGGGGAACCGTCTTCCGCGTGCAGCTTCCCATCCGGGGGCCGGGCTGCGAGTCCGCGGACGACGGGCAGCAGCAGGCCGCCTGAGCACCCGCTCGGCCGAAAAGCGCGGGTGCCGCGACCGGAGGACGTGTATGCTGCCGCCCCCGCTCCTCCACCCGCCGCGTTCCGTCCCATGCCGCGTTCCGACACGCTGTCCCTTCGCGAGGCCCGCCGCATAGCCATCGCCGCCCAGGGCTTCGCCGCTGCGGCCGCCGGCCCCCAAACCGGGGCCGAAGCGATGGAGGCGGTCGGGGCGCGCCACGCCCGCCGGATGATCGGCCGGCTCGGGCTGGTGCAGATCGATTCGGTCAACGTGCTGGTGCGTTCGCACTATCTGCCGCTGTTCTCGCGGCTGGGGGCCTACGAGGCGCCGCTGCTCGACCGGCTGGCCTATGGCGGCCGGCGGCGGGCGCTGTTCGAATATTGGGGGCACGAGGCCTCGCTGATTCCGGTTGAGCAGCAGCCGCTGTTCCGCTGGCGCATGGCGCGGGCCGAGCGCGGCGAGGGCATCTACGGCGAGCTGGCGCGCTTCGCCGCCGAACGCCGCCCCTACGTCGCCTCGGTGCTGGCCGAGGTGGCGGCGCGCGGGCCGCTCGGCGCCTCGGAGCTGAGCGGGGCCGGCCGGGGGGCCGGCGGCTGGTGGGGTTGGAGCGACGGCAAGCGGGCGGTGGAGTTCCTGTTCTGGGCCGGGCTGGTCACCACCGCCGGACGGCGCGGCTTCGAGCGGCTCTACGACCTGCCGGAGCGGGTGCTGCCCGCCGCCGTCCTCGCCGCCCCGACGCCGGAGGAGGCCGAGGCCCAGCGCGCCCTGCTGCGCATCGCCGCCCGCGCCCATGGCGTGGCGACGGAGCGCGACCTGCGCGACTACCACCGGCTCGACGCCGCCGACGCCCGGCTGCGCGTCGCCGAGCTGGTCGAGGCCGGCGACCTGCTGCCGGTGGCGGTGGAGGGCTGGGCGCAGCCGGCCTATTTGTCGCCCGACGCGCGCCGGCCACGCAAATCCGCCGCCCGCGCCCTGCTCTCGCCCTTCGATTCGCTGATCTGGGAGCGCCAGCGCACCGAGCGGCTGTTCGGCGTCCGCGTCCGGCTGGAGATCTACACCCCGGCCGAAAAACGCGAGCACGGCTATTACGTGCTGCCCTTCCTGATGGACGAGCGCATCGCCGGGCGCGTCGACCTGAAGGCCGACCGCAAGGCCGGCGCCCTGCTGGTCCAGGCCGCCCACCTGGAGGCGGACACCGCCCCCCAGGCCGGAGCCGCCCCCGGCGCGGTGGCCGAGGCGCTGGCGGCCGAGCTGCGGCGGATGGCCGGCTGGCTCGGGCTGGCGCGCGTCACGGTGGTTGGGGCCGGCGACCTCGCCCCGGCATTGGCCGATGCGCTCGGCGTCCCGGCGGGCGCCTCAGTCGAGGTGGGTTAGCGGCAGGCGGGTCTCGAACTTCACCTCCTTCAGGGTCACGCTGGACTTCACATGCGCGACCGCCGGGATGGAGAAGATCCGCTCGCTGAGGAAACGCCCGTAATCCCCGGTCGTCGGCACGACGATGCGCAGCAGGTAATCGGCCTCGCCGGTCACGGCGAAGCATTCCAGCACCTCCGGCATCGCCGCGATGGCGGTCTCGAACTGCTCGACCGCGTTCTCCTTGTGGCGCTCCAGCGTGACGTGGGCGAAGACGCATTCCGCCAGCCCCAGCTTGCGCGGGTCGAGATGAACGGTGTAGCGGCGGATCACGCCGATCTCCTCCATCGACCGCACCCGCCGCCAGCAGGGCGAGGCCGACAGGCCGACCGCCTCGCCCAGTTCCTGCATGGTCAGCCGGGCGTTGTCCTGCAGGGCCGCCAGGATGCCCTTTTCGTGCCGGTCGAGCTTGATCGTCCCCGCCATCCGCCATCCCTCCTGCACCGCCTGAAAAAGCTAAGCACAGCGCCGGGTTCGGGCGAAGCGGGATTCGGCGCTACGGCCGCCCCGCCTATTCACAGAAAATCAGGAAAGGTGCGACATTTTAACTCTACTTTATTAATAGATTTAAATTTGCATGCCACAGACCGATCCGCGCATCATTCCGGGGCGCGCCATGCGCCAATCCGCGATTTCCGAACCGGAGCACCGCCCCCATGACCGCCATCCAGTCCACCATCACCCCGCCGCCGCCCGATTTCCTGTGGTTCCTGCCGACCGCCGGCGACGGCGCCTACCTGGGCTCGGAAGTCGGCCACCGCCCGGTCGATCCGAAATACCTCGCGGAGATCGCGAGGGCGGCCGACCGGCTCGGCTATTTCGGCGTGCTGGTGCCGACCGGCCAGTCGATGGAGGATCCCTGGATCACCGCCGCCGGCATCATCCCGCAGACCGAGCGGCTGCGCTTCCTGCTGGCGCTGCGCCCAGGCGTCTTCACCCCGGCGCTGGCCGCCCGGCAGGCCGCCTCGCTCGACCGCCTCAGCAACGGCCGGGTGCTGTTCAACGTCGTCGCCGGCGGCGCGCCGAAGGAGCTGGCCGGCGACGGCTTCTTCCTCGACCACGACGCGCGCTACGACCACGCGCGGGAGTTCCTGCACATCTGGCGCGGCCTGCTGGCCGGCGAGACGGTGCGCTACGATGGGCGGTACGTGAGGTCGGACGGCGGCAAGCTGCTGTTTCCGCCGGTGCAGCGCCCGCACCCGCCGCTCTATTTCGGCGGTTCCTCGCCAGCCGCGCACCAGCTCGCCGCCGAGCTGCACGACGCCTACCTGACCTGGGGCGAGCCGCCCGAGCAGGTAAAGGCCAAGATCGAGGACGTCCGCGCGCGCGCCGCCGCGCTCGGCCGCACGCTGCGCTACGGCCTGCGCGTCCACCTGATCGTCCGCGAGACCGAGGCCGAGGCCTGGGCCGCCGCCGACCGCCTGATCAGCCACCTGTCCGATGAGACCATCGCCGCCGCCCAGAAGCGCTTCCGCGAGGAGTCCGACGCGGTCGGCCAGCACCGGATGGCCGATCTGCACGGCGGGCGCCGCGACCGGCTGGAGATCAGCCCGAACCTGTGGGCCGGCGTCGGGCTGGTGCGCGGCGGGGCGGGGACGGCGCTGGTCGGCGACCCCAAGACGGTCGCCGCCCGCATCCGCGAGTACCAGGCGCTGGGCATCGACACCATCGTCGCCTCGGGCTACCCGCATCTGGAGGAGGCGCATCGCGTCGCCGAACTGCTGTTCCCCGAGCTGGGCATCCTCCCCGAGGGCCGGCGCGACCTGCCCTCCACCGCCCCGACGCGCACGGAGGCCCGCGTGAACTGGGAGGGCTTCCCCGCCGACGTGCCGCTGGACGCGGCCCCCCTGGCCTCCGCCTCCTGAGCGGCGGGGGACCGGTATAATCGCCCTCTCCCCCCTGGGGAGAGGGAGGGGACCCGCCGCGGAGCGGTGGGGAGGGTGAGGGGGCCGGCGCGCGGCACGCGCGCCGCGAAGGGGCATCCTGCCCCTTCGCCCATTCTCTTTCGCTGATGTCCCGCCATGCATCCCCCTCACCCAACTCTCTCCCCGGGGGGGAGAGGGCTTGCAGGCGGTTCCGGCACGTCGAACACCCAAACGAAAAGCGGGGGAGCGTCTGGGACGCTCCCCCGTCAAGTCGTGCGTGGACGCTAAAGACAACCAAGCCATGTGGGACAAACGGGACACGGAACAGGAACGGAAGAGCGCGTCACACCTCCTTCAGGATGCGGGTTTCGAGGTCGGTCGCCGAGGCGCCGGGACGCTCCCCCGGACGGCCGATGTCGAGGTCCAGCGCCACCCGGCCCTCGCGCAGCACCAGCACGCGGTCGGCCAGCGCCACCGCCTCGGCCACGTCGTGGGTGATCAGGATGGCGCCGAAACCGTGCTCGTCGCGGATGCGACGCAGCAGCCCGTGCATCTCCTGCCGGGTCAGCGCGTCGAGCGCGCCGAACGGCTCGTCGAGCAGCAGCAGGCCGGGGTTGGAAACGAGCGCGCGGGCCAGCGCCACCCGCTGGCGCTGGCCGCCGGAGAGCACCGCCGGCCAGTCGTCGCCGCGCCCGGCCAGCCCGACATCGTCGAGCGCCGCCAGCGCCCGCTCGCGCCAGCCGGGGCCGCGCGCGATGCCGACGTTGCCGGCCACCCGCTGCCAGGGCAGCAGGCGCGGATCCTGGAACAGCAGCCGCACGTCGGGCCGCAGGCCGGAGACCGGGCGGCTGTCCACCAGCACCCGGCCGGCGGTTGGCCGGTCGAGCCCGACGATCAGCCGCATCAGCGTCGATTTCCCGCCGCCGGAGCGGCCGACCACCGCGACGAACTGGCCGGCGGGAACCCGCAGGTCGATGCCGTCGAGCACCCGGCGGCCGGCGAACTCCTTCACCACCCCGTCGAGAACCAGCGGCAGCGGCCGCGCCCGCTCGATGACGGCGTGTTCGGCGGGCGCAGCCGCAGCCGGGAACGGACGGGGGACGGTCAGCGGCAGGCGGCGCAAGGCCTGGGCAAAGGCGCTCATGTGGCGGACTCCAGCGCGGTGTGGAAGGAGGGGTTCCAGGCCAGCGCGCGGCGCTCCAGCCAGCGGGTCGCGGTGTCGGCCAGCTTGCCGAGCAGCGCGTAGACGATGATCCCCAGCAGCACCAGATCGGTCTGCAAAAACTCGCGCGCGTTCATCGTCATGTAGCCGATGCCGGACGAGGCGGAGATCGTCTCGGCAACGATCAGCGTCAGCCACATGATGCCCAGCGCGTAGCGCAGGCCCAGCAGGATCGACGGCAGGGCGCCGGGCAGGATGACGCGGGCGTAGAGCGCCGCCGTGCCCAACCCATAGACCCGCCCCATCTCCACCAGCCCGCGGTCGACCGAGCGGATGCCGTGGAAGGTGTTGAGGTAGATCGGGAACAGCACGCCGATGCTGACCAGGAAGATCTTGGCCTCCTCGCCGATGCCGAACCACAGGATCACCATCGGGATGATCGCCAGGTGCGGCACGTTGCGCAGCATTTGCAGGGTGCTGTCGAGCAGCGTCTCGGCCGGCTTCAGCGCCCCGTTGAGGAAGCCCAGCGCAAAGCCGAGCCCGCCGCCGATCAGCAGCCCCTGCGCCGCCCGGCCGGCGCTGACCGCGACGTGGTGCGGCAGGCTGCCGTCGAGCAGCGTCGTCCAGAAGGCGAGCGCGATGTCGCTCGGCGCCGGCAGCACGCGCGCCGACAGCCAGCCGCCCCACGCCGCCAGCTCCCACGCCGTCAGCACCGTGAGCGGCAGCAGCCAGGGCGCCAGCCGCCCGGCCACCCGCCGCAGGGCCGCGCGCCACAGCGCCGCGTTTGCGATCCCGCGCGGCGCCATCACATCGCCGCCTGCCGCAGTGCGGGCGGCAGGCCGTTGGCGATGCTCTCGCCGAACGGACCGTTGTTGGCCGCCGACCCGCGCGCCCGCCCGGTGGTGGTGGCCAGCGGCAGCAGGGGGAAGACCAGCTCGGCGAAGCGGTAGGCCTCCTCCAGATGCGGATAGCCGGACAGCACGAAGCTGTCGATGCCGATGTCCATGTACTCGCGGATGCGCGCCGCCACCGTCTCCGGGGCGCCGACAAGCGCCGTCCCCGCCCCGCCGCGCACCAGCCCGACGCCGGCCCACAGGTTCGGGCTGACCTCCAGCTTGTCGCGGCGCCCGCCGTGCAGCTCCGCCATGCGGCGCTGTCCGACCGAATCCATCCGGGCGTAGATCGCCTGCGCCGAGGCGATGGTGGCGTCGTCGACGTGGCGGATCAGGTCGTCCGCCGCCGCCCAGGCGGCCTCGTTCGTCTCGCGCACGACGACGTGCAGGCGGATGCCGAAGCTGACCTTGCGGCCCTGCGCCTCGGCCAGCCGGCGCACGCCGGCCAGCTTGGCGGCGACCTGCGCCGGCGGCTCGCCCCAGGTCAGGTACTTGTCGACGTAGGTCGCGGCGACCGCGTTGGCGGCGTCCGACGAGCCGCCGAAATAGAGCGGCGGGCCGCCGGCCTGGACCGGCGGGTAAAACAGCCGCCCGTCCTCGATGCGGATGTGCTCGCCCTCGTAATTGACCGGAGCGCCGGAGAACAGGCCCTTCCAGACGTCGAGGAACTCGCGCGTCACCGCGTAGCGGTCGGCGTGCGACAGGAAGATGCCGTCGCCCTTGTTCTCCACCGGGTCGCCGCCGGTGACGACGTTGATCAGCAGCCGCCCGTTGGACAGCCGGTCGAGCGTCGCCGCCATGCGGGCGGCCAGCGTCGGCGATTGCAGCCCCGGACGCACGGCGACCAGGAAGCGCAGCCGCTCGGTCGCCGGCACCAGCGAGGAGGCGACGACCCAGCTGTCCTCGCACGACCGGCCCGTCGGCAACAGCACCCCGAAATAGCCCAGGCTGTCGGCCGCCTGCGCGATCTGCCGCAGATAGCCCTGGTCGGTCTCCCGCGCGCCGATGGCGGTGCCGAGGTAACGGCCGTCGCCGTGGGTCGGGATGAACCAGAGGATGTTGGCCTCTCGGGCCGCGTGGGGCGAGGTCATGACTTGCTCCCCGGTGCTGCGGCGCTGACGTCGATCTTCTTCGGGATCAGCTTCAGGGCGAAGAAGGTGTCGGCGATGCGCTGCTGCTCGGCGATCACCTCGGCGTCGATCGGGCGCAGGCCGTAGCCCTGGCGGGCGGCGGCGACCTCGAGCACGGAGACCGGCAGGCCGACCTTCGGGCCGAGCTGCTCGGCGACCGCCTTGACGTTCTGGGCGGCCCATTCGTCGACCTCGCGCAGGCCGGCGAGAACGGCGTCGATCGCCGGCTGGTTGGCGGCGGCATAGGGCTTGGCGGCCAGGAAGAACTGGTGGTTCTTCACCAGCCCGGTGCCGTCCGTCAACGTGCGCGCGCCGGTGGCGGCCGAGGCGGAGGCGTAGAAGGGATCCCAGATGGCCCAGGCGTCCACGGCGCCGCGCTCGAAGGCGGCGCGGGCGTCGGCCGGCGGCAGATAGACCGGCTCGATGTCGGTGACGCTCAAGCCCTCCTTCTCCAGCGCCTTGACCAGCAGGTAATGGACGTTGGAGCCCTTGTTGAGCGCGACCTTCCTGCCCTTGAGCTGGGCGACCGACCGGATCGGGCTATCCTTCGGCACCAGGATCGCCTCGCCCTTCGGCGAGGGCGGCTCGTAGCCGACATAGAGCAGCGGGGCGCCGGCCGCCTGAGCGAAGATCGGCGGCGCCTCGCCGGTGGTGCCGAAGTCGAGCGCGCCAACGTTCAGCGCCTCCAGCAGCTGCGGCCCGCCGGGGAACTCGGTCCAGGCGATGGAGTAGCCGAGCGGGGCGAGCTTCTTCTCCAGCAGCCCCTGCTCCTTGAGGATGATGAGCGTGCCGTATTTCTGGTAGCCGATGCGGACCACCTTGTCGGCCGCCGCCGCAGGCAGCGACGACAGCGCCAGCCCGGCCAGGGCGGCGGCGCCGGCGAGCATCCCGAACATCCGTTTCATCGTTTCGTCCCTTCTTATGAATGCCCTCTCCCGCCCCGGGAGAGGGAGGGGACCCATGGCATCGCCATGGGGAGGGTGAGGGGTGACCCAAGGATCGACGCATCTGTTTCTTGGATACCCCCTCACCCTTCCCACGCTTCGCGTGGGCCCCTTCCCTCTCCCGGGGCGGGAGAGGGAGCTTCGTTTGCCCGACCGCCCTCACACCTCGGCCAGCGCCTGCTCCAGGTCGGCGATGATGTCGTCGGGATGCTCGATGCCGATCGACAGGCGGACATAACCGGGGGTGACGCCGCTCGCCAGCTGGTCCTCCGGCGAGAGCTGCGAGTGCGTGGTCGTTGCCGGGTGGATCGCCAGCGAGCGGGCGTCGCCGATGTTGGCGACGTGGTAGAGCAGCTTCAGGCTCTCGATGAAGCGGCGGCCGGCTTCCGCACCGCCGGCCAGCTCGAAGCCGACCAACCCGCCGTAGCCGCCCTTCAGGTAGGCGTCGGCGCGGCGCTTCGCTTCACCGCTTTGCAGACCGGGGAAGATCACCGAGGTCACCTTCGGGTGGTTCTTCAGGAAGTCGGCGACCTTGATAGCGTTCTCGTTGTGCTGGCGGATGCGCAGCGGCAGCGTCTCCAGCCCCTGGATGAGCTGGAAGGCCGAGGCCGGGCTGATCGCGGCGCCGGTGTCGCGCAGCAGCGTCACCCGCGCGCGCAGCACGTAGGCGATGGGGCCGAGCGGCTTGGCCGCCTCCGTCCACACCGCCCCGTGATAGCTGGGGTCGGGCCGGGTCAGCAGCGGGAAGCGGGCGGCGTGCTCCTCCCAGGGGAAGTTGCCGCCGTCGATGATGACGCCGCCGATGGTGGTGCCGTGGCCGCCGATGTACTTCGTCGCCGAATAGAGCGTCACCGCCGCGCCATGCTCGAAGGGCCGCACGGTCAGCGGCGCCGCCGTGTTGTCGACGATCAGCGGCACGCCGAGCGAGCGGCCGATGTCGGCGACCTCGCGGATCGGGAAGACGTTCAGCTTCGGGTTGGGCAGCGTCTCGGCGTAGTAAGCGCGGGTCTTGTCATCCGTGGCGCGGCGGAAATTCTCCGGATCCGACGGATCGACGAAGCGCGCCTCGATGCCGATCTGCTTGAAGGTGTTGGCGAACAGGTTCCAGGTCCCGCCATAGAGGTCGGTCGAGGTGACGAAATTGTCGCCGGCCTGCGCCAGGTTGAGGATCGCGTAGAAGGAGGCTGCCTGCCCCGACGCCACCACCAGCGCCGCCGCCCCGCCCTCCAGCGCCGCCAGCCGCTGCTCCAGCACGTCGGTCGTCGGGTTGGTGACGCGGGTGTAGATGTGGCCCAGCTCGGCCAGCGCGAACAGCCGCTCGGCGTGGCCGGTGTCCTGGAACTGGTAGGAGGTGGTCTGGTAGATCGGCACCGCCACGGCGCCGGTGGCGGGGTCGGAGCGGTAGCTGCCGGCGTGCAGGGCGAGCGTCTCGAAGCGCGGCGAACGGTCGGTCATCGGGGAATCCTCGGAAAAAGGGGGGACTCAGGCTGTCGCGGCCAGCAGGTCGGCGTAGTGGCGCTGCGCCACGTCGGGGTGCGAGCGCAGGCGGCTCTTCAGCGAATTCTCGCCGACGTTCCGGAGCAGCGGGTTGTCGGGGTCGCGCTCCGGCCCGCGCGCCTCGGCGGCGAGGTCCGGCGGCAGCGGCAGCACCGGCACCCGCACGTCGAGGCGGGCGCCGAGGAAGAAGGCGATCGACAGCCGGTCGATGCCGGCGGCCGGCGTCACCACCTGATGGACCGCGGCGCGGAAATAGCCGTCGGTCGCCAGCTCCAGCAGCTCGCCGGCGTTGACCACGAAGGTGCCGGGGATCGGCGGCACGTCGACCCAGCCGTCGGCGGTCTCGGCCTGGAGGCCGCTTTGCTGGTGCTGGAGCACCAGGGTCAGCAGCCCGCTGTCCTTGTGCGGGCCGACGCCCTGCCCCGACACGCCTTCCTCCCGTGTCGTGTCGTGGCCCGGGTAGCGGATCAGCTTGACGAGCTGAGTCGGCGCGTCGGCGATGATGGAGTCGAAGGCGTCCTCCGGCTGGCCGATGGCGAGCGCCACGCCGCGCAGCAGCCGGGTGGTGACGTCGGTCAGCGCGTCCTGTAGGCCCAGCACGGTCGGCCGCAGCTCGGGCAGCGCGTCCGGCCACTGGTTGGGGCCTTGCAGCCGCGCCCAGGCCGGGGCGTCCAGGCCGGTCGGCAGGGTCGGCCGTTCCGAGCCGATGTCGACCTGCTCGCGCCAGTCGGCGCGGCCCCGCGTGCGCTCCCAGCCGGCGCGGGTGTAGCCGCGGAAATGCGGCGAATGGACCATCTCGATCGCCAGCTTGTCGCGTTCCGGCAGGTCGAAGAAGCGGCGCGACAGGGCGAAGGCGTCGTCGAGAGTGCCCTGGCCGACGCCGTGGCCGGTCACGTAGAAGGCGCCGAAGCGGCGGATCGCCGCGCGCAGCTCGGACAGGAACAGCGCGCGCTCGGCCGCCAACCCATCGAGGCGGCTCAGGTCGAGGATCGGCAGCGGCGGCTCGGAGGAACCGGCTGCGAAAGGGGCAGGCTGGGCGGGGGATGTCGCGGTCACGGGAACACTCTCCTTCCGGAAGGGATCAGGCGGCCTTGCGGTGGCGGCACAGCCGCAACCAGGCGCCGCTCAGGTGGCCCCACAGCGTGTCGTCGCCGTCGTCGGCGCCATCATCGTCGGCGCCATTGTTGCGGGCGGCGGACGACACGGAACAGACCGGCAGGGCCATCCCCTCCGGCAGCGGAATCCACACCACGTTGGACGGGGGCGGCGTGTCGGCGGCGGCACGGGCAGTGGCGGGCAAGGCCATTGCTTTCCCTTTCGGAACAATGGGTTGAAAATCAGCGCCGAGACGGTTGAGCCGGCGGCGGCGTGATTTCACGGGATGATGGAATCGAAACGGGCTGTTTGTCTATTATTTTTATCGAGATAGGTGCGGGAATTTTTCCGTATCGCGTAAAAACCATGTATGATTCGAAAAATTCCACAATTCCGTTGACAGGGAGAAATCTCTATAAAATTATTAGAGATATCGCCGATCGCGGCACCGCTCCGTCTCGAGCGTCTCCACAGCACCGATACTGGGCCGATGGACACGAGGCCGGTGCGAGCCTGAAACGCGCGGCAGAAAAACAACAAACCTCACTTGCGGGAATCCACCATGCGTCACTCCCCCTCGTCCTCGCCCTCCACCCCGCCCGCCCGTTCGCCGAGCAAGGGGCCATCGGCGCGCTGGCTGCTGGCCGGCGCGCTCGGCGTGGCGCTCGGCCTCGCGCTGACCGGGGCGGCCAAGGCCGGGCCGACCATCGACGCCATCAAGGCGCGCGGCGCCGTCAAGGTCGGCGTCGGTTCGCAGCCGGGCTTCTTCGCGCCGGACAGCAACGGCCGCTGGCAGGGCTTCTTCGTCGATTTCGGCCGGGCGCTCGCCATCGCGGTCTTCAACGACCCGGAGAAGGTGCAGTTCGTCTCCTCCTCGCCGCAGCAGCGCCTGCCCTCGCTGCAATCGGGCGAGTTCGACATCCTGCTGTCGGGCGTGACCCAGACCTTCACCCGCGCGACCAAGCTGGGCTTCCATTTCGGCCCGGTGGTCTTCTACGACGGCCAGGGGCTGCTGGTGCCGAAGACGCTGGGCGTCAACAAAGGCAAGGATCTGAACGGCGCCACCGTCTGCGTGCAGACCGGCACCACGGGCGAGCTGAACATCACCGACTTCTTCCGGCAGAACAAGATCAGCTTCAAGCCGGTGGTGATCGAGGAGACGGCCGAGAACCAGAAGGCCTTCGCCAGCGGCCGCTGCGACGTGCTGACCCAGGACGCCTCGGATCTGGCGATCACCCGCACCCAGCTTCCCAAGCCCGACGACTACGTCCTGCTGCCCGAGCGCATCTCCAAGGAGCCGCTGGCCCCGGCGATCCGCTACGGCGACGACCAGTGGCTGGAGATCGTCAACTGGGTGGTCAACGCCACCATCCAGGCCGAGGAGTTCGGCATCACCCAGGCCAACGTCGACAGCTTCCTGACCAGCGGCGACCCGTCGATCCGCCGCTTCCTCGGCGTCGATCCCAGCCTGGGCGAGGCCGCCAAGCTCGATCCCAAGACCTTCTACACGATCATCAAGACGGTCGGGAATTACGGCGAGATCTTCGAGCGCCATGTCGGCCCGAAGACCAAGGTCGGTCTGGAACGCGGCTACAACGCGCCGTGGACGCAGGGCGGCCTGCTCTACGCCCCGCCCTTCCGCTGAGCCGGACGGTGTCGTGACGGAAGGCTGAGTCCGGTGCGAAACGAACACGGATCCACACCCGGCTCCGGATCGGCCAGGACGTTGGCCGGGGCGGCCGCCTCCTGGTGGGGCGGCCGTTCCGGCGTCCAGCTCGCGCTGCTTGGCGTCGTGCTGCTGGCGGCGGTCTGGCTGGGGAGCAACACGGTCGCCAGCCTGGAGCGCTTCGGCATCACGCCGGGCTTCGATTTCCTGCGCCGGCCCGCCGGCTTCGAGATCGGCGAATCGGTGATCGCCTACGCCCCGCAGGACAGCTACGGCCGCGCCCTCCTGGTCGGGCTGCTGAACACGGTGAAAGTGGCGGCGGTCGGCTGCGTCCTCGCCACCCTGCTCGGCGTCGCGCTGGGGGTGGCGCGGCTGTCGGGCAACCCGCTGCTGTCGGTGCTGGCGCAAGGTTACGTCGAGCTGATCCGCAGCACGCCGCTGCTGCTCCAGCTCTTCTTCTGGAGCGCCATCGTCCAGGCGCTGCCCGGCCCGCGCCAGGCGCTCAACCCGCTGCCGGGGGTCTTCCTGTGCAACCGCGGCATCCTGCTTCCGGCCTTCGCCGGGGAGGGGACGGGCGGCCGGGTGCTGGCGGCGCTGGCCCTGGCCCTGCTGCTGGCGATGGCGGGGACCGCGCTGCGACGACGCGCGGATCGGGGTGGCGGCACGTTGTCGGCCGTCGCGGTCGCAGCGGTCGCGCTGGGGGTGCCGGCCGGGCTGCTTCTCGGCTCCGGCCTGCCGCTGGCGGTCGAGTTTCCCGAGCTGGCCGGCTTCAACTTCGCCGGCGGGGCCACCGTGTCGCCGGAATTCTCGGCGCTGCTGGTCGGGCTGGTGGTCAACGCCACCGCGATGATCTCCGAGATCGTGCGCGGCGGCATCCAGGCGGTGCCGTCCGGCCAATGGGAGGCGGCGCGGGCGCTCGGCCTGACGCGCGGGCGGACCATGCGGCTGGTGGTGGTGCCGCAGGCGCTGCGGGTGATCGTGCCGCTGATGACCAGCAGCCACCTCAACCTGATCAAGAATTCGAGCCTCGCCGTGGCGATCGGCTTCCCCGATCTGGTCAGCGTCATCAACACCAGCGCCAACCAGACGGGTCAGGTGCTGGAAACCATGGCGATCATGATGGGCGCCTACTTGGCGGTGAATCTGGCGGTATCGGCCGTGATGAACCTTTACAACCGGCGGCTCGAACGGCGGGGGCGGCGATGACCGATCAAGCCCTCGGCGGGCTGGCGCCGCCGCGCATTACCCCAGAGCCGCGCTGGCGAAGCTTGCGCGACGGGCTGTTCGGCTCAAAGCGGAACGCCGTCATCACGCTGCTGTGCCTCGGGCTGCTCGCCTGGGCGGTGCCGCCGCTGCTGCGCTGGACCCTGCTCGACGCGGTGTGGTCCGGCCCCGCCGACCGCTGCGCCGAGGCGGCCGGCGCCTGCTGGGCCTTCATCGGCGAGAAGCTGCGCTACATCCTGTTCGGCTTCTACGACGCCGACCGGCACTGGCGGCCGGCGGCGGCGCTGGCGATCCTGGCCGGGATGACGGCGCTGAGCGCGACGCCGGCGCTCTGGCGGCGGACGACGCCCTTGCGCTGGGTGGCCGGCTGGAGCGCCGGGCTGGCGGTGGTCGTCCTGCTGCTGGCCGGCGGACCGGACGGTCCGTCGGTGCCCACCGAGCGATGGAGCGGCCTGCCCGTGAATCTGCTGCTGGCGACGGTCGGCATGATCGGCGCCTTCCCTCTGGCGGTCCTCTTGGCGCTGGCCCGGCGCAGCCCGCTGGGCGGGGTGCGGCTGCTGGCGGTCACGTTCATCGAGGTGATGCGCGGCGTGCCGCTGATCGCCGTGCTCTACGTCGCCACCCTGCTGCTGCCGCTGATGCTGCCGTCGGGCTCGGCCATCGACAAGCTGCTGCGGGCGCAGATCGCCATCATCCTGTTCGTCTCGGCCTATCTGGCGGAGATCGTCCGCGCCGGCTTGCAGGCGATTCCGCCGGGCCAGCACGAGGCGGCGCGCGCGCTGGGGCTCGGATACTGGGCGGCGATGCGGCTGGTGATCCTGCCGCAGGCGTTGCGCACGGTGATTCCGGCCATCCTCAACCTCGCCGTCGGCCTGTTCCAGGACACCACGCTGGTCATCGTCATCGGCCTGTTCGATGTGCTGAACACCGCGCGCAACGCGGCGAAGGATCCGGCCTGGCTCGGTTTCTACGACGAGGCCTTCGCCTTCGCCGCCGTGATCTACCTAATCTTCTGCGTGCTGGCCTCGCGCTACAGCCTGTGGCTGGAGGCCCGGCTGCGGCGCGGCGCCTGACCCGCTCCGCCGGTGAGTGAAGACGACGCGTCGGACCGGCGGAACCGCGCCTTCCCCGAACCGTTCCTCCGGGGCATGCAACCGCAGGAGCGTAAGCCTTGAGCGACGCCATCGGATACAACGGAGCGCCGGTGCCCGAACCGCTGCGCCCGATCCTGACACGGATCGACGGGATCGACGCGCACCTCCACGACGCCTGCACCGGCAGGGCCGGTGCGGTGGAGCAGGCCATTGCCACCGCGGGCCGTTACGTCATAAAGCGGCACATCCTGATTCCGGGCTTCGCCGCCACCTGGTGCGTCGGAATGCTCGCCGGAAACGACCGGCTGCGCCGGGCCGGGGGAGTGGGCGTGGTCGGGCTGATGGCGACCGCCGCCGCCAGCCGCTCCATCAAGGCGCGGATCCGCCGCCGCCGTCCCGACGAATGCCACCCGCGCCTGAGGGACGGCTACCGCATCAGCGCGCGCTCCTTCCCCTCCGGTCACGCGGCGAGCGCCTTCGCCGCCGCGACCGCCATCGCCTCGGCCGTGGCCACGCCGGGAGAGGCGGCGCTGGTCTATGGTTGCGCGACGGTCCTTGCAAGCGGACGCGTCATGCGTCACCGCCATTGGGTGTCGGATGTGATGGCCGGCGCCCTGCTCGGCACCGCCGTCACGCTGCTGGCACGAACCCTGTTGCCGGGATTGGCAGGAAACGACACGGACCGCTGAACGAGGAGCGGTCCGCCTCCACCATTCCCCGCCGCCGCTCAGTCCTCGTTCAGCGGCAGCGACACCTGCGCCGCGTCGGCGAGCAGCCGCCGGGCGCGCTTGCCGCGCATCTCGACCGCGTCGGTGGTCTTCAGCGGCACGAACCCATCCGGACGGCCGACATTGCCGACGATCGCCTTGAGCAGGTCGATGTTGGTCTTCTGCACGCGGCGGCCGCGACGCACCTGGTCGAGGAACTTGGCGGACGGCGTCAGCAGATAGTCGATGGCGTCGATGCGCTTGCCGACCTTGGTGTATTCCTTGTCGGCCCGGTCGAGGATGCCCTCGTCGACCAGCGCGTCCACCGCGGCCGTCACCACCCGCAGCGTGTCGCGCAGACGCGACCACTCGTTCATGCCGCTGTTCTTGATGATCTCGTCGGCGCTGATGGCGACCGGCTTGGCGTCGTCCTCGGCGGTGTCGTATTCGATCGACAGCCGGTTGTAGAGCCAGCGCGACACCGGCGACTTCAGCTTCATCAGCCAGGCGTAGGAGACCGGCTTGAACTCCAGGTCGCGGATGGCGGCGGAGACCAGCGGGTTGAACTCCAGATAGGTTTCCTCGACGCCGCCCTCCTCGTCGGTCAGGTCGGGGCGCGAGCGGATCGCCAGCACCGGGAAGGCGGTCGATTCCAGGATGTTCTGGCCCCGGCTCTTCTTTCCCGGCTCCGGCGTCGGGCCGGTGGAGATGATGATGCGCGAGCGCGCCAGGATGGTCAGCGATTCGCGGATGTCCTGGATCGACAGGGTGTGGTTGACCGCCCGCAGTTCCCGTTGGATCTCATAGAGGCTGAAGCGCATCTGCACCTTGTCGCGGTTCTCGCCGGTCAGCGACAGGCGCGAACGGTCCATGGCGAGGCGGCGCACCACCTGCTCGACCACCTGCTCGCGCTCCGACGGGAAGATCTCGACCTCAACCAGATCCGGGGGCGCGCCGGGCGCGCGCTCGCCCCCGCGCGGCGGGCCGTTGCGGTCGATGCGGGCGGGCTGCACGGTCAGGCGATAGTTGCGGCCGCGGAAGGAGAACTCGCGCCGCACCGACTTGATGAAGCTGTCCTTGGTGACGAGTTCGCCCTTGTCCCTGGCCGTCTTGTCCTTGGCGTCGTTGTCGCGCGAGACGAAGACGAAGCGCGGCGCCAGATCGTACAAAGCGATCAGGTGCGACTGCGACCGGTCCTCCAGCTCGAACAGGATGAGCTGGGCCGCGCTGGTCGGGGCCATCTTGGTCATTCGTCGTGTCTCCGCGTGTCGGCGACCACCATGGCGCGGCGGTGCCGACGGCGCAACAGAACCGAAAGATTCACCACCGGCGGGATGGAGCGGCAGCCCGCGATCATGACGCCTTTCCCCGCGATGCTGGAGCTTTTGCCCGCGATCATGGAGCGACAGCCCGCGATGGACGGCCCGCCGCCGCGAATCCGGGACATGACAGCGCCGACTCCGGAGCAACTCCGGAAGGAACCGATGGAATCGCGGGCTGCCGCTCCATGCGCTCTCCCCGGCGGGCGGCGCATTGGCGGGAATCGCGGGCAAAGGCTCCAGCGATCGGCAGTCCCCCTCCCTCCACCGCCACGCCACGGCCATGCTCAGGTCAAAACGGCTGGAATCGCGCGTGATGCCGGACGAACCTCCCCTCATTTCTTGCATCGGATGCCTGTCATCCTGCGCCGCGCCCGCGCTGTTCATGCCGGTCTTCGCCTTGATCTGACTCGCGATTTCGCCGGATTTCGGGAATCGCGGGCAAGCGCTCCATGGCTGGGGCAGCCAATCGCGGGCAAAGGCTCCAATTCCGCGGGGAACCGCGCCAGGATCCCGATTCGGGCGGCAAACGCGGGCAAGAACTCCAGGGTCGCGGGCTGTCGCTCCAAGGTCGCGAGGAAAGACTTCCGGTGTGCGGGCAAAGGCTCCATGGAGCGGTTGCCCGCGATTCGACTTTCCCGCCGCCCGCTCCGAATCCTCCGCACCGACTAGGAGCCCGCGACGGGTGGAGGACAGCAGCAGCATGACCGATCTTTGCAAGCACACAACGGCCGAACGGCCTGCCGGCGAACGCTGGGGCCGGATTCCGGCCTGGTGGCTCGACCACCCCGATCTCGACGCCGACGGGCTGGCCGTGCTGGCGGCGCTCAGCACCTTTGCCGACGAGGCCGGGGTGTGCTGGCCGTCGCAGGCGACGCTGGCCGCCAAGCTGAAGCGCAGCCGCCCCACCGTGAACCGCATCCTGGGCCGGCTGGAGGCTCTGGGCCTCGTCGCCATCGAGCATCGCAGCGCAACCAACGGCGGCCGCCTGAGCTGCCGCTACCGGCTCAGCCTCAGCCCCATCGCGAGCCGGGACTCCATGCCCTGCGGCCGAACTCCCCCTGACTCGGGGACTGACTCCCCCTGTCCAGCGGCGAGTCAGGAACAACCTCATCCAGAACAAATTCCGGACTCGCTCTCCTCAGGCGCGCCGGGTGGGCATCCGCGAGCAAGCCGACGGCCGGACATCGCCGTCGCCCGGACGGTGCCGGCCGACTGGATCCCGGGCGACGCAGACCGGCTCTGGGCGGCGAGCCGCTTTCCCGATGCCGATCTCGATGCCCACGCCGAACTGTTCGTTCGCCGTTGCCAGGCCCACGGCTACCGTTACCACGACGTCGGCGCCGCATGGCGCTCCTGGCTGTTGCAGGACATGCCGAAGACCGCCCCGCGGGCATCCCACACCCGCAAGACGGTTCCATCGGTCTCCGCGCCGGCCCAGCGAGCCGCCGAGGCCGAACAGCGCGTCTCCGCCTGGGCCAGCGTCGCGGCCCAACTGAACGGCAGCCTGGCGCACGCCGTTCCCACCTCTTCGCCCTGCCCCTCCTCGCCCCCTTCCTCGCCCTGGATGTGACATGAGCATTCCGCAACCGAGCCCCCTGCACACGCTGCCAGCCGCCTCGCCGCTGCCCTTCGACCCGGCGATGGCCCCGGCCCAGCGCAGCCGGATGCTGACCGAGGCGCTGCCCGAACCGCTGCGCGCGCTGCTCGCCGGCGGACGGGTCGAGCGGCGCAGCCGCTTCACCGACGACGGCTTCACCGGCATCGCCGAGGAATGGACGCCGCCCGACACCGTCACCCCGCGCCACGCCGCGATGGCCCGCCGCGCCCTGGCGGAGATCGACGGCGACATCCTGGCGCCCGCCCCGGCCAACCATCTGCTGGGCCGCGTGCTGGCCCTGCTCAGCCATTACCCGGCCAAGGCGACGACCCCGGATGTGGAGCGTTTGCTCGCGATGGACTGGGCCGACGATCTCGGCGAGTTTCCCGCCTGGGCCATCGACCACGCCGCGCGCGTCTGGCGCCGCTCGCGCAAATGGCGGCCGAGCATCGCCGAGATCCGCGACCTGTGCGAGGAGGCCTGCGCCGCCGAACGCGCGCTCGCCGACCGTCTGCGCGCCGTCGCGCAGGCCGGGGAGGCCGCCTCCAGCGACCGGCCGGCGCCCGTCCACCGTCTGGTGACCGGGGCGGTCCGCCGGATGCCGCGCTGACGGAACGCTCGGGCGCGTTCCCCTGCGGTCAAAGCTAAGACATGTCTTAGGTTTGAACCGTGGCGCGCGTCTGCTACACATCGGTCGAACGGTTCTTCTGCGAAAAAGGGTGTCGGGAATGACGGACGGCAAGGGCGCGGCGCCGGTCAGACGGTTGCTGGTCAACGGTCCGAAGGGCGGAATCGGCAAGACGACGCTGAGCCGCAACATCGCGGTGGCGGCGGCGCTCGACGGCTGTTCGGTGGCGACGCTCGATCTCGACCCGCAGCGCAGCCTGACCAAATGGTTCGCCAAGCGCCCCGACGGCATGGTGCCGATCACGCATTTCGAGGCGGGCATGACCCCCTCCGACATCCGCGACGCGCTCGCCGGGATCGAGGGCTTCGACCTGCTGGTGATCGACACGCCGCCCTCCATCGAGGACCATCCGGAGGAGTTCAAGCTTCTGGCGCTGTCCTCCGACCTGATCGTCGTGCCGACCGGCCAGTCCGACGACGACCTGGATTCGGTGCGGCCCTGGATGCGCTTCGTCCGCCGCTACGGCAAGAACGCCGCCTTCGTCATGAACCGCGTCAAGCCGCGCACCCGCGGCTTCACCGAGGCGCAGCGCAAGCTGCTCGGCGACGGCCGGATCTGCCCGGTCGAGGTGCCCGACTACGAGGACATCCAGTTCACCGCCGGGCGGGGTCTGGGCTTGCTGGAGCTGAAGGGCGGCAAGGGCGTCGAGCACATGGCCGGCGTCTGGGCCTTCGTCCGTCACGAGCTGGAGCTGATGCAATGAGCGGGTTCAAGCAGGTTTCCAAGGCGCAGGCCCGCCGTCACATGGCGGTGGACGAGCGGATCGAGCGCATGGCGGAAGCCCCGCTGGATCTGATCCGCCGCGAGGAGTTCGTCCACGAGATCGCGACTCTGTGGCGCAGCGCGCAGGAGAGATTCCTGCTGATCGGCCGTTACCTCGTGCAGGCACGCAGCCGGCTGCCCCATGGCGAGTTCCAGGCGATGGTCGAGAACGAGCTGCCCTTCGGCTATCAGGTCGCCTACCAACTCCGCATGGTCGCCGAGGCGGTGGACAGCGGCCGCCTGCCCGGCACCAAGCTGCCGCCGAGCTACGCCACCGTCTACCAGTTGGCGACCCTGACGACGGAGCAGCTCCGGCTGGCCGACCAGCGCAACCTGATCCGCCCCGACGTGACCCGGCCGGAGATCGTCCGTTTCAAGCGCGATCTGCGGCAGGCCGGCGTGATGGCCGCCGCCGGTCTGCCAGAGGCGCCCGGCCGCCGCGAGGCGCTGCTCGCCGAACGCGAGCGCCTGCGCGCCCGTCTGGCCGCGGTCGAGGCGGAACTGGCCGAACAGGCCGGGGACTGAGGGGGGATCGATTGGACGCCGCTCCAGCGCTTGCCATGCTATGCTGCGGTCCGTTCTGAACGCGGGTATGGGCGGTGGGGCGGGCGATGCTGGATCTGAAGTCGCTGGAGACCTTCATCTGGACCATGCGGCTCGGCGGGTTCCGTCGGGCGGCGGAGCGGCTCAACACGACGCAGCCGGCGATCTCCGCCCGCATCGCCCAGCTTCAGGACGAGCTGGGCGTCCTGCTGTTCGAGCGGGTCGGGCGCCGCGTCGCCCCGACCCCGCAGGCGATGGTGCTGCTGACCTACGCCGAGCGGATGATGGCGTTGCGCGCCGAGCTGCTCGACGCCGTCGCCGACCGCCAAGCCATCCGCGGCGTCATCCGGCTGGGCGTCGCCGAGACCGTCGTCCACACCTGGCTCAGCCGGCTGATCGAGCGGCTGAACGCGCTCTATCCCGGCGTCTCGCTGGAGATCGAGGTCGAGACCTCGCCCAGCCTGCGCGAGGCGCTGCTGCGCCATGAGCTCGACGTCGCCGTGATGCTCGGCTCCTACACCGACATCCGCTTCAAGACGGTGCCGGTCGGCAACTACCCGCTGGGCTGGGTCGTCAGCCCGTCGCTCCCCATCCCGGCGGAGCCGGTCTCGCTCCAGGATCTCGCGGCCTGGCCGATCATCACCTTCTCCCGCACCACCCAGCCCTACGGCGTGATCCGCGAGATGTTCTCCTCCATCGGGCTGCCGGTGCGGATGTTCGGCAACAGCTCGCTGGCCAGCGTGGTGCGGATGGCCCTCGATTCCGTGGGCGTCAGCGTCATTCCCACCGCCATCGTCCAGCGCGAGCTGGCCGACGGGCGGCTGCGGCTGGTCCGCTCGCAGTCGCCGCTGCCGAACCTGTCCTTCTCCGCCGCCTACCCGGCCAACCAGGACAACCACATGGCGGCGGTCGTCGCCCGGCTGGCGGTCGAGGTTGCCGCCGAGTACGGCGCTCTGCACGCGCTGACGGACACCGGGCAGGCGGCCGTCGAGCAAGGGGCAGGCGATCTGGCGGCCGATTGATAGAACCCGCTTATCAATCCGGATCAAAAGAAACGATTGGACGGCATCGTTACTGTTCGTGGCATCATTCGTTCAGGGCGCACTCACATCAGCCGCAAAGGCACGCGCCCCCGCCAGCGACGAAGAACGACGGCACTGAACAGAGGAGCATTCACGATGCGGTTTACGGTTGCGAAGGCCATCGGCCGGGGCGCCACCCGCCGGCAGGCGATCACGCGGATGATGGCGACAGCGGCCTTGTTGGCGACCACGGCCTTGGGGGGCCTGACGCTTGGTGTGGGCAGCGCGCGTGCGCAGGAGGAGATCCGCATCGGCGTGATCTACCCGCTGACCGGTGCGGCGGCCTCCACGGGGGTGGAGCTGAAGGCGGCGGCGGAACTGGCCGCCTCCATCGCCAACGGCGAGATCCCGGCCCCGCCCGGCCTGGTCGCCGGCGCCGGCATGCCCCGCATGAAGGGCGCCAAGATCAGGCTGATCTTCGGCGACCATCAGGGCAACCCGCAGGTCGGCGCCACGGAAGCGGAGCGGCTGATCACCAGCGAGAAGGTCGTCGCGCTGACCGGCGCCTACTTCTCCAACGTCACCGCCACCGCCAGCCAGGTCGCCGAACGCTACGGCGTGCCCTTCCTGAACGGCGAATCCTCGTCGGCGACGCTGACCCAGCGCAATTTCAAATGGTTCTTCCGCACGACGCCGCACGACGACCTGTTCGTCACCAACTTCTTCACCTTCCTCGGCGACATGGAGAAGAAGACCGGCAAGGAGCTGCGGACCATCGGCCTGTTCAACGAGAACACGCTGTGGGGCAACGAGACGACCAAGCTCCAGGTCAAGCTGTCGGACGAGCGCAAGTTCAAGATCGCCGAGAAGATCCTCTACCCGGCCAAGACCACCCAGATGACGTCGGAGGTGCAGCGCCTGAAGGCCGCCAACCCGGCGATCATCATGCAAAGCTCCTATCTCGGCGACGCCATCCTGTCGATGAAGACCTACAAGGAGCTGGGCTTCTCGCCGAGCATGCTGCTGGCCAACGACGCCGGCTTCAACGACAGCGAGTTCCTGAAGACGCTCGGCAAGGACGGCGAGTACATCATCAGCCGCGAGGTCTGGGCGCTCGACCAGGCCGAACGCAACCCGCTGATCCGAAGCGTCAACGAACTGATGCTGGCGAAGGCCGGGGTGAACTTCAACGGCAACTCGGCGCGCGCCTTCACCGGCATCGCCGTGCTGGTCGACGCCATCGACCGCGCCGGGGCGACGACGCCCGACGCCATCCGCAAGGCGTTGCAGGAGACCGACATCCCGGCGAGCGGCCTGATCCTGCCCTGGAAGGGCGTGAAGTTCGACGCCAGCGGCCAGAACGAACTGGGGCAGGGGATCATCGTCCAGGTGCAGGACGGCAAGTACGTGACGGTGTGGCCGTTCGACGTGGCGACCAAGGACATCGTCTACCCGATGCCCGCCTGGGACAAGCGCTGAGGCGCCGAGCCTTTTCCAAGTGGGGGTTCACTCCCTCTCCCGTCCTGGGAGAGGGAAGGGGCCCGCGGAAAGCGGGAAGGGTGAGGGGCGACCGGCGGCATGGATCAAGCCGCACGCCCGACAGCCCCTCACCCTCCCCACCGCTTTCGCGGCGGATCCCCTCCCTCTCCCGGGACGGGAGAGGGCGTGTCCTGAGCCCTCCGGCCCACCTTGTCTTATGGGGGCGCGGCAATGACCGCCGACATACTTCTCCAAGTGCTCGTCTCGGGCCTGCTGATCGGGCTGATCTACGCCCTGGTCGCCGTCGGCCTGACGCTGATCTTCGGCGTGATGGACATCGTCAACTTCGCCCATGGCGAATTCCTGATGCTCGGCATGTACGCCAGCTTCTGGGCCTTCGCGCTGTTCGCCATCGACCCCATCGTGGCGCTGCCCTTCACCGCGCTGCTGCTCTTCGCGGTCGGCGTCATCGTCTACCAGACGGTGATCCGCCGCATCCTGAAGGCGCCGATGCTGTCGCAAATCTTCGCCACCTTCGGGCTGATGATCCTGCTGCGCGGGCTGGCGCAATTCTTCTGGAAGCCCGATCATCGGCTGATTCCGCACACGCTGGTCAGCGGCAACGTGGTCCTCGGCCCGGTCCAGTTCGGCCTGCCGCAGGTCGTGGCGGCGCTCGGCGCGGTCGGCGTCACCGGGGCGCTGTGGTTCTTCCTGCACCGCACCCGGCTCGGCACCGCGCTGGAGGCGACCGCCATCGACCGCGAGGCCGCCACCCTGATGGGCATCGACGGGCAGAAGATGTTCGCGCTGGCCTGGGGCATCGGCGCGGCCTGCGCCGGCATCGCCGGCGGGCTGATCGCCACCTTCTTCCCGATCTTTCCGGAGGTCGGGGCCAACTTCATCCTGATCGCCTTCGTCGTCGTCGTGCTCGGCGGCTTCGGCAGCGTCACCGGCGCCTTCCTGGCCGGCATCATCGTCGGCCTGATCGAGGTGATGGGCGGCTTCCTGATCGGTCCGGAATACAAGACCGCGCTGGTGCTGTCGCTGCTGCTGGTCGTGCTGCTGGTGCGCCCGAAGGGCCTGTTGGGGAAAGCGTGATGACGAACGGACACGTCACTGATTGGCGCAAGGCGGCGGGGGCGGTCGCCCTCCTCGCCGGCGCCGCCCTGCTGCCGCTGCTGATCAGCGACCCGGCGCGGCTGAACTTCCTGGTCCTCATCCTGATGGCCGCCCAGATGGGCGTCGCCTGGAACATCGTCGGCGGCTACGCGGGGCAGGTCTCGCTCGGGCACGCGGTGTTCTTCGGCATCGGCGCCTACACCTCGACCATGCTGGCGATCGGGCTCGGGCTGACGCCCTGGCTCGGCTGGCTGGCGGGCGGCGCCGTGGCGGTGCTGTTCGCGCTGGCCATGGGCTGGCCCTGCTTCCGCCTGAAGGGCCATTATTTCGCGATGGCGACCATCGCGGTGGCCGAGATCGTCCAGATCCTCGTCACCAACAGCGAGTTCCTGGAGGGCGCCGTCGGCCTCTCCCTGCCGATGGACCGCAGCGGGCTCGGCGCCATGGTCTTCCTGTCCAAGCTGCCCTACTACTACATCATCCTCGGGCTGCTGGTGGTGACGGTGCTGGTCGCCTGGGCCATCGAGCGCAGCCACATCGGCTATTATTTCCGCGCCATCAAGGACGAGCCGGAGGCGGCCCGCGCGCTGGGCGTCAGCCTGACCCGCTACAAGCTGATCGCGCTCAGCGTCTCGGCCTTCCTGACGGCGATGGGCGGCAGCTTCTACGCCCAGAAGGAGATGTTCATCGATCCGGGCTCCGTCCTGGCGACCTCGATCTCGATCAAGATCGCGCTGGTCGCCATCCTCGGCGGGGTGGGGACGCTGCTCGGCCCCGTGCTCGGCGCGGCGATCCTCATCACCATCGAGGAGTACAGCCGCACCCTGTTCGGCAGCACCGGATCCGGCACCGACATGATCATCTACGCCGCGATGATCGTCCTGGTCGCCGTCTTCAGCCCGTCGGGCGTGCTCGGCCTGCTGTCCGATCTGCGCCGCCATCTGGGCCGCTACCTTCCCGGGGGCGGCGCCAAGCCGAAAAAGGCGTCGAAGAGCGCGGAGATCCGGCCATGAATGCTCCCCATCTGCTGGCCGTCGACGGGCTCGGCAAATCCTTCGACGGGCTCGTCGCCAACCGCGACATCAGCTTCGTCATCCACGCCGCCGAGATCGTCGGGCTGATCGGCCCCAACGGGGCGGGCAAGACGACGCTGTTCAACTGCCTCGCCGGCTTCCACACCCCCACCACCGGCCGCATCGCCTTCGAGGGCCGCGACATCACCGGCACCACGCCGGAGGCCGCCGCCGCGCTCGGCATCGCCCGCACCTTCCAGATCGTCCGCGTCTTCCAATCGATGACGGCGCTGGAGAACGTGATGGTCGGCGCCATGCTGCGCAGCAAGCGGGTGCCCGAGGCGCGGCGCAAGGCGGAAGCCGAGCTGGCCTTCGTCGGCCTGACCCACCGGGCGGACAGCCCGGCGTCGGATCTCACCGTTTCGGAGCAGAAGCGGCTGGAGGTCGCCCGCGCGCTCGCCACCGAGCCGAAGCTGATCCTGCTCGACGAGGTGATGGCGGGTCTGAACCCGACCGAGGTGCGCGAGGCCTCGCAGCTCGTCCACCGCATCCACCGGCGCGGCATCGCCAGCATCATCGTCGAGCATGTGATGGAGGGCATCATGCCGATCGCCCACCGCATGCTGGTGCTGGACTACGGCGCCAAGATCGCCGACGGCACCCCGGCGGAGATCGCCGAAAACCCGGCCGTGATCGCCGCCTATCTGGGGGAGTGAGCGCGATGCTCGAGGTCCGCAACATCCAGTCCAGCTACCGCCGCGTCCCCGCCATCCGCGACGTCAGCCTGACGCTGAACAAGGGCGAGGTCGTCGCCATCGTCGGCGGCAACGGCAACGGCAAATCGACCACGCTGCGCGCCATCGCCGGGCTGAACGCGCTCGACGGCGGCTCCATCACGCTGAAGGGTCGGAATCTGGCGAGCGTCCCGGCGCACGACCGGGTCCGCCAGGGACTCGTGCTGGTGCCGGAGGGGCGCCGCCTGTTCCCGCGCCTGACGGTGGAGCAGAACCTGATGCTGGGCGGCTTCACCACGACCGACGCCCACAAGCGGCAGGAGACGCTGCAATTCGCCTACGACACCTTCACGGTGCTGGGCGAGCGGCGGCGCCAGCAGGCCGGCACGCTGTCGGGCGGCGAGCAGCAGATGCTCGCCATGTGCCGGGGCCTGATGAGCCAGCCCGACCTGCTGATGCTCGACGAGCCCTCCTGGGGTGTGGCGCCCAAGCTGGTGACCCGCATCTTCGAGACCATCCAGACGATCCGCGCGCGCGGCATCACCATCCTGCTGGTCGAGCAGAACATCCACCGCGCGCTGGAGATCGCCGACCGCGGCTACGTCATCCAGACCGGCCGCGTGGTGATGGAGGGCACCGGCCACGACCTGCTCGGCAACGACGAGATCCGGCAGGCGTATCTCGGCATGTAACTCCAAGTCGTTTCTTCTTCCCCTTCTCCCCCCTGGGGAGAAGGCCGGGATGAGGGGGGCGGCGCAGCCGAAACCGTCCGGCAAGCGCAACCCCCTCACCCCAACCCTCTCCCCGGGGGGGAGAGGGGGCTATCACCCCAATCCCCGGACACGCATGATGACCAACATCACCCCCCTCTCCGCCGCCGACGAGCGCCAGCGCATCCGCTCCGGCGCCCACGCCGGCCCGACCGCCGGGCTCGCGCCCGGCCATGTCCAAGCCAACCTCGCCATCCTGCCGGCCGACTGGGCGGGCGACTTCCTGCGCTTCTGCCAGGCGAACCCGAAGGCCTGCCCGGTGCTGGCGGTGTCGGAGCCCGGCGACCCGGCGCTGCCGACTCTCGGCCGGGACATCGACATCCGCACCGACGTGCCGCGCTACCGCGTCTACCGCGACGGCGTGCTGACGGAGGAACCCACCGACATCACCGCCCTGTGGCGCGGCGATTTCGTCAGCTTCCTGATCGGCTGCTCCTTCTCCTTCGAGGAGGCGCTGCTGGCCGACGGCGTGCCGGTGCGCCACATCGCGCTCGACCGCAACGTGCCGATGTACGAGACGAACATCGCTTGCGTCCCGGCCGGCCGCTTCTCCGGCGGCATGGTGGTGTCGATGCGGCCGATGGTTCCGCGCGACGCGATCCGCGCCATCCAGATCACCTCGCGCTTCCCGTCGGTCCACGGCGCCCCGGTCCATTTCGGCGACCCGGCCGCCATCGGCATCCGCGACATCGCCGCCCCCGAGCACGGGCAGGCGGTGCCGATCGAGCCCGGCGAGGTCCCGGTCTTCTGGGCCTGCGGGGTGACGCCACAGGTCGCGATCCGCAACGCCCGCCCGCCCATCGCCATCACCCACAGCCCCGGCGCCATGCTGATCACCGACCTGCTGAACACCCAGCTCTCGGTGCTGTGAGCCCGTCCGGACCGCAGGAGGAGCCATGAGCGAACACCCTCCGTCATTGCCAGTCCTCTCCCCCCGCCTGCTGCCGGCGGGCGACGGCGCGCTGGTGGTCGAGCTGGGCGAGGGCATCGCCCCCGCCCTCAACGCCGCCGTCCACCGGCTCGACCGCCGCATCGCCGACGCCGGCCTGCCCGGCGTGGTCGAGACGGTGCCGACCTACCGCTCGGTGCTGGTCGTGTTCGACCCGGCGGCGACGGATCCCGACAGCCTCGGCCGCGCCCTGCTGGGGCTGGCCGGGGGATTGTCGGAGGCGGCGACCGGACCGCAGCGGCGCTGGATCGTCCCGGTCTGCTTCGGCGGCGTCCATGGCGAGGATCTCGACGAGGTCGCCCGCCGTGCCGGCTTGACCACGGCCGAGGTGGTCGCCCTGCACTGCGCCGCCGACTACCGGGTCTACATGCTGGGCTTCTCCCCCGGCTTCGCCTATCTCGGCGGGTTGCCGGAGAGCCTGCACCAGCCCCGCCGCGAGAATCCCCGCATGATGACGCCGGCCGGCAGCGTCATCCAGGGCGGCGCCCAGGCGGCCATCTCCCCCACCGCCATGCCGAGCGGCTGGCATCTGCTGGGACGCACGCCCGTGAGGATCTTCGACCTGCGCCGCGACCAGCCTTTCCTGCTGGCGCCCGGCGACCGCGTCCGCTTCGCCGCCGTGCCGGCCGCCGAGTATGACCGGCTGGCCGCCCGCGACGGTCTGCTGCCTGACCGCGAGACGGTCACGGACGATGCCCCCACCGACCGAGGAGCGGCGGCATGACCGGCAGCCATTTGCGCGTCGCCGCCGCCGGTCCAAGCTCGACCGTGCAGGACCGCGGACGGATCGGCTACCAGCGCTACGGTGTGTCGGTGGCGGGGGCGGCCGACCCGCTGCTGCACGCCGCCGCCAACGCGCTGGTCGGCAACCCGGCCGGCGAGGGCGCCGTCGAGTTCACCCTGGCCGGCGACAGCCTGACGGTCGAGGGCGGCCCGGTCCGCCTCGCCGTTGCCGGCGCCGCCGCCCTCACGGTCGACGACGAGCCGGTTCCGGCCTGGACCAGCCTGCGGCTGCGCGATGGCCAGACCCTGCGGATCGGGGCACTGCGCGAGGGCGTGCGCGGCTATTGGGCGGTCGAGGGCGGCTTCGCCCTGGCCCCCGTGCTGGGCAGCGTCGCCACCCACGCCCGCACCGCACTCGGCGGGCTGACCGGCGGGGCGCTGAGGGCCGGCGACCGGCTGCCGCTATGCCTCGATACCGCAACCGACCGGGGGGAGCTGACGCTGGACCCGTCACTGCTGCCGGCGCGGGGGGATGAGCTGCGCGTCGTGCTCGGCCCGCAGGACGACGCCTTTACGCCGGCGGGCATCGCCGCCTTCCTGGAGGAGAGCTTCACCGTCAGCCACGAGGCCGACCGCATGGGCTACCGGTTGAACGGGCCGGCCATCGAGCACGCGCGCGGATTCAACATCACCTCGGACGGAATTCCGCTGGGGGCGGTGCAGGTGCCGGGCACCGGCCGGCCCATCGTGCTGCTGGCCGATCGCCAGACCACCGGCGGCTATCCGAAGATCGCCTGCGTGATCGGCCCGGACGTGGCGGCCCTGGCCCAGAAGCGGCCGGGTGAGTCCGTTTGGTTCCGGAGGATCGCCCCGGCCGACGCCCGGACGCTGCACGCCCGCCACCGTGCCCTTCTGGCCAGCCTGCCCTCCCTGCTGCGCCCGGCCGGCGGTTTCGCCCTGACCGACAGCGCGCGCATGTTGGGTTTCAACCTGATTGGCGGCATGGTGACGGGCTGGGAGTGAGCGGACGAGGACTGGAACGCAACGAGGAAAGGACCATCGCATGACGGCCATCGATCTGAACTGCGACATGGGGGAGGGGTTCGGCGCCTGGGCGATGGGCGACGACCGGGCGATGCTCGACATCGTCACCTCGGCCAACATCGCCTGCGGCTTCCATGCCGGCGACCCGTCGATCATGGCGGAAACCGCCGGGCTGGCGCGGGAAAAGGGGGTGCGCATCGGTGCGCATCCCGGCTTCGACGACCGCGCCGGCTTCGGCCGCCGCACCATCCGGGGCGACGGCCCGGCGGCGATCGAGCGGATGGTCGCCTACCAGATCGGCGCGCTCCAGGGCTGCGCGGCGCTCGCCGGGCACCGCGTCACCCATGTGAAGCCGCACGGCGCGCTCTACAACATGGCGGCGGTCGAGGCGGATCTGGCGGCGGCCATCGCCCGCGCGGTCAAGGCGGTGGATCCGTCCCTGCTGTTCGTCGTCCCGCCGCTCAGCGAAATGGACAGGGCCGGCGAGGCGTTGGGGCTGCGCGTGCTGCGCGAGGCCTTCGCCGACCGCACCTATGAGGACGACGGCACGCTGACACCGCGCTCGGTCTCCGGATCGGTCATCCACGACCCAGATCTGGCGGCGGAGCGGGTGGTGCGCATGGTGCTGGATGGGGCGGTGACCAGCCGGCACGGCACCCGGCTGCCGATCGCCGCCGACACCATCTGCGTCCACGGCGACACGCCATCCGCCGTCGCCATGGCCGGTGCCGTTCGCCGCGCGCTGGAAGCGGCCGGCGTCGCCGTCCGCCCGCCGGCACCGTGACGGCCGTCGGCGATGGTACGGCGGACCTTCCCGGCCGCCACGCGCCGCCTCCTGGATGAGAAGCCGGATGGGCGTGTCGGGCATGCCCGGCAGGCGCGGGGAGTCGACGGCACTGGCGGTGCGGCCTGTCATCGGGTAGAGACGGCGCCGCTGCCACGGACGGACGCGCCATGATCCTGATTCCCGTCGAGTATGCCTGCCCGGCGCAGGCCTTCCGCCGCTGGAGCGGCGCGCCTTGGGCGATGCTGCTCGACAGCGCCGCCCGGCATCCGGAGCATGGGCGTTTCAGCTACCTCGTCGCCGACCCGGTCCGCACGGTTGAAGCCGTGGACGGCCGTCTGCTCCTGGACGGCGCGCCGGCCGCCGGCTGCCCCTTCGACGCGCTGACCGCCCTGTTGGCGCAGGCACCATCGATGGCGCGGCCGGATGCCGGTCCGGTGCCCTTCACCGGCGGGGCGGTGGGCTTTCTCGGCTACGAAGCGGGGCGCTTCCTGGAGCGGCTGCCGGCCCGTCACGGCAACCCGGGAGGCCAGCCGGATCTTGCCTTCGGCCTCTACGACGTGGTCGCCGCCTTCGACCACGCCGAGCAGCGGGCCTGGGTGATCGCCGCGACGCCGCAGGCCGAGCCCCGCGCCCGCGCCATGGCCGCCCGCTTCGCCGACCCTGTCCCGCCGCCCGGACGGATCGTCCCGGCGTCCTGGCGCGGCGAACTGACCCGTGACGAATACCGCGCGAAGATCGAGCGAGTGCTGGCCTACATCCGGGCCGGCGACATCTATCAGGCGAACTTCACCCAGCGCTTCCTGGCCGACCGTCCGGCCGGCTTCGATCCTTACGCCCTGTTCGAGCGGCTGCGCGGTCTCAGCCCGGCGCCTTTCGCCGCCTTCCTCAACCTTGGTCCCCGCCTCGCCCTGGCCAGCGCCTCGCCGGAGCGCTTCCTGCGGCTGGAGCCCGACGGCCGGATCGAGACCCGTCCGATCAAGGGCACCCGTCCGCGTCGTGCCGACCCGGCCGCCGATGCGGCGGAGGCGGCGGCCCTGTGTGCCAGCGTCAAGGACCGGGCGGAGAATCTGATGATCACCGACCTGCTGCGCAACGACCTGGGCCGGGTGGCTCGGGTCGGCAGCGTGCGGGTGCCTGTGCTCTACGGGCTGGAGAGCTTCGCCTCGGTCCACCACCTTGTCTCGGTCGTGACGGCGGCGCTGCGTACCGGGTTGGGGCCGGTCGACCTGCTGCGAGCGACCTTCCCCGGCGGCTCGATCACCGGGGCGCCGAAGATCCGCGCCATGGAGATCATCGACGAGCTGGAGGTCGCCCGGCGCGGAGCCTATTGCGGGGCGATCGCCTGGATCGGTTTCGATGGCGCGATGGACAGCAGCATCGTCATCCGCACCCTGTCGGTGACGCCGGATCAGGTGATCGCCCAGGCCGGTGGCGGCATCGTCGCCGATTCGGATCCACTGGCCGAGCACGGCGAGATGATGGTGAAGCTGCGCCCTCTGTTGCGCAGCTTGGAGGAGTTTTTCTGGATGGAACCATAAAGTGATACGAGAGCACCCATAACCTGCACTCTGAGATGATGTGGTGGACGGCCCTTATCACCGGGAAACGGTGTCAAGCTGAGGTTGTTGAAGAAACCACCTTACAGGAGGGGCTGGTGACCACGCTTGTGACGATCGGTCTGGATCTGGCGAAGACTGTCTTCCAGGTTCATGGTATCACCGCCGAGGGAAAGGTTCTGGTTCGCCGGCAACTGCGTCGTGGCGAGGTGCTGAAGTTCTTCCAGGGCGTTCCGTCGTGCTTGGTCGGAATCGAGGCTTGCGGCACGGCGCACTATTGGGCCCGGGAGATTGCGGCCTTGGGGCATACGGTGAAGTTGATGCCGCCCGCCTACGTCAAACCTTATGTGAAGCGCGGCAAGACCGATGCGGCGGATGCCGAGGCAATCTGCGAAGCGGTGACGCGACCGACGATGCGGTTCGTCGCCATCAAGACGACCGACCAGCAGGCGGCTTTGATGCTGCACAAGACCCGCGATTTGCTGGTTCGACAACGGACAATGCTGGTCAACGGGTTGCGGGGGCACCTTGCCGAATTCGGTATCATCGCGGCGAAAGGGCTTGGCGGCGTGAAAACGATCATCGAAGCCCTGCATGAGGCACAGGATCAGTTGCCGGAACTGGCGCAGCTGGCGCTGCACGGGATCGTCGAGCAACTTCGCCATCTCGGCACCGAGATCGAACGGTTGGAAGCGCGCATCCTGGCTTGGCATCGGGCCAGCGATGTCAGCCGACGCTTGGCGACCATTCCCGGCATCGGCCCGATCACCGCCAGTGCGATTGCGGCTGCCGTGCCGGACGGAACCCTGTTCCGATCCGGCCGTCAGTTCGCCGCGTGGCTTGGTCTGACGCCGAAGGCGCACAGCAGCGGCGGCAAGGAGCGGCAGGTTGGCATCAGCAAGCAGGGCGACGGTTACCTCCGGCGCCTGCTCGTCGTCGGCGCCACAGCGGTCATGCGTCTGGCCCGCAAAGACAACGCCAGCCGAAGCTGGGCGACGAAGCTGTCGGAGCGCAAGCCGGCGAAGCTGGCCACCGTGGCCTTGGCCAACAAAACCGCTCGCATCGCCTGGGCGGTGATGACACGAGGAAAAACCTACGAGGCGCCGTCCGCCGCGTAGTCGCTGTTCACCCGGCGAAGCGAGAGATTGCTCGGCGGGTGGATGTGCCAGGGTGATGAGACGTGATGACGAACCGGCTGGGCCGGGGATCGATCAAACCCACGGGGACCAAGCGCCATTGAGCGCGTTGAGATGATTTGGGCGTCGATCCGCGGAATTCATCAAGGCCAGCAGCCACCCGCTGCGACAACAGGCCGGACACATGGATGCATCCTATCGGCTGTCACTGCGGATTTCACTCTTGCACCGGAGGGGCCGTCCACACATGGGGACATCGACAATCGATCGTCCTCCCCCATCCCAGGGCCACCCTCACACCCGCAGCGCGGCCTTGCGGGCGTCCTTCATCAGGGCGGCGCCGCGCTCGGCGATCATCACGGTGGGCGTGTTGGTGTTGCCCGAGGTCAGCGTCGGCATGATCGAGGCGTCGATCACCCGCAGGCCCCCCAGCCCCTTCAGCCGCAGTTCCGGATCGAGCACCGCCTCGGGGTCGTCGGCACGGCCCATGCGGCAGGTGCCGACCGGGTGGAAGATCGTCGTGCCGATGTCGCCGGCCGCCCGCGCCAGCTCCTCCTCGCTCTGGAAGGAGGGGCCGGGCAGATACTCCTGCGGGTGGAAGGGGGCGAGCGCCGGCTGGGACACGATGCGGCGGGTCAGCCGCAGCGCCTTGGCCGCCCGCGCCCGGTCGGCCGGGTCGCTCAGGTAGCGGGGCGCTATGGCCGGCGCCACCGCCGGGTCGGCCGAAACGACGCGCACCGAGCCGCGCGAGGCCGGGCGCAGGTCGCAGACGCTGGCGGTGAAGGCCGGGAAGGCGTGCAGTGGATCGCCGAACTTCTCCAGCGACAGCGGTTGCACATGGTATTCCAGATCGGGGGTCGCCGCCTCCGGCCCGGAATGGGCGAAGACGCCGAGCTGGCTCGGCGCCATGGCCAGCGGCCCGCGGCGGAACAGTGCGTATTCCAGCCCCATCATCGCCTTGCCGAACAGGCTGCCGGCCCGCTTGTTCAGCGTCACCACCCCATCGACCTTGTAGATCATGCGCAGTTGCAGATGGTCCTGCAAATTGCCGCCGACGCCGGGCGCGTCGAGCACCACCGGGATGCCCAGGCTGCGCAGATGCGCGGCCGGGCCGATGCCGGAGCGCTGGAGGATGGCCGGCGAACCGATGGCGCCGGAGGCCAGCACCGTCTCGATCCGCGCCGAGGCGCGGGCCGGCTGGCCCTTCACCGAGAACAGCACGCCGGTGACGCGGCCATCGGCGACCTCCAGCCGGTCGATCGACGCCTCGATGGCGAGCTTCAGATTCGGCCGGTCGAGCGCCGGGCGCAGGAAGGCCTTGGCGGCGCTCCAGCGGATGCCGTTCCTCTGGTTCACCTCGAAGGCGCCGACCCCGGCGTTGTTGCCGCGGTTGAAGTCGTCGGTCGCCGGGATGCCGGCCTGCTGGGCGGCCTCGGCGAAGTGGTCGAGCAGGTCCCAGCGCAGCCGCTGCCGCTCGACCCGCCATTCGCCGCCGGCGCCGTGCAGGTCGTCAGCGCCGCGCCAGTAATCCTCGCTGGCCTTGAAGACCGGCAGCACGCGGTCCCAGCTCCAGCGCGGATCGCCGGTCATCGCGGCCCACTCGTCGTAATCGCGCGCCTGGCCGCGCATGGCGATCATGCCATTGATCGAGGAACAGCCGCCCAGCACCTTGCCGCGCGCGTAATGGATGCTGCGGCCGTTCAGGCCCGGCTCCGATTCGGTCTTGAAGCACCAGTCGGTGCGAGGGTTGCCGATGCAGAACAGATAGCCGGCGGGGATGTGCAGCCAGACCCAGTTGTCCTTGCCGCCGGCCTCCAGCAGCAGGACGGTGACGTCGGGATCGGCCGACAGCCGGTTGGCCAGCACACAGCCCGCCGTGCCGCCCCCGGCGATCACGTAGTCGAAGCTTCCGAAATCGAGCCTGTCCGCCATCGCCTGAACGTCTCCCACCGGTTCGTTTTTGTGGGAGCATTAAATTGCCGGACAGGCCAGCAATTCAATGATTTATCGCAAGCGACCGGAAGATGGGGCCGGGCCGTCCGTCGCCGACCGCAACGCCGTCGACCGCCACCAGGGGACGCAGGCCGAGGCTGTTGGTCAGGAACGCCTCGTCGGCCCCGGCCAGATCGGCCAGGGTCAGAGGATGCTCCTCCACCGGCAATCCGGCGGCGTGGTCCTCCAGGACCAGGGCACGGGCGATGCCGGGCAAGGCGCCCTCCGCCACCGGCGGGGTCAATAGGCGGTCGCCACGGCGCAGGAACAGGTTGGCCGCGCTCGCCTCTGCCAGCCGGCCGGCCGTGTTGAGCAGCAGCGCGTCGTCGGCGCCGCGCCGCGCCGCCTCCTGCCGGGCCAGGATGGCGTCGAGATAGTTCAAGGTCTTCAGGCGCGACAACGGGGAGTGCTCGTTGCGGCGGGTGACGGTGGCGACGACCGCCCGCACCGGCCCGTCGGGCGGCAGGCCGCCCCGGGTGATCAGAAGGCTTGGGCTGGGGGCCGCCGGCGGCAGCACGCCGCGCGCGGCGACCCCGCGCGTCACCGTCAGCCGCAGCGAGCCCTCGCGCGGACCGGTCGTGGCGGCCAGCAGCCGTTCCATCGCCGCCGCGAGTTCGGCGTCGCTCCAGGGCAGCGGCAGGTCGAGCAGCGCCGCCCCCGCGCGCAGCCGGGCGAGATGACGGCCGAGGTGGCGGGGGGTGTCGTCGGACACCCGCAGCGTCTCGAACAGCCCGTCGCCGAGCGTGAAGCCGCGGTCGGCCGGATCGACGCGCGCCGCGGATTCCTCCAGCAGCGCGCCGTTCAGCCACAGGATTGCCGACGTCATGGGCGGTCCTCTTCCGGTCGTTTCGCAGGGAATCATACAGTGCCTTACGATAGCGTCCGTCAAGGTGGTGGAAATTCGGTGGGTGAACCGCGCCGGTTTTCCCGGAGGCTGATTTGGTTGAGTCACGCCGCCATGGCGCCATCCTCGGCTTGGGCATAGCAGCGTGCCTCGGCCTCGGCGGCGGGATGTTTCCGATGGGTTCGAGCAGGTGCCGCTGGTTGAACCAGTCCACCCATTACAAGGTGGCGAACTCGACGGCTTCCGGGGTGCGCCATGGTCCGCGGCGCCGGATCACCTCGGTCTTGCAGAGACCGTTGATCGTCTGCGCCTCGCCGGACTGCCCGGCGGGGAAAAAACGAGCGATGCGGGCCGCCTCCGCAGCCGACCCTCCCCGCAGTCCGTCAGGCCATTCTCGCGCAAATCCAAGCCACCGCACCCGTTCGATGTTCGTGCTGTCGGTCTTGGCTGATCCCGCACAGGCGCGAGTAGAATTGCCAAAGTAGTGAAGAGGTATCGGGAAACTCCTCCGGCAAAGGAGTTTCCGTTCCATGAGAACAGGATACCGCAAACTGCGGATGCGCACGAGAAAACCAGGCACCCAACGATTGTGCGCGTCCGTGCCGGCGGCCGGCCGGAGGTTCGGGGCCGGTGGCCGGCAAACCGGGTCGGCGCATGCTGAAAAGGTCTCCTGCTCAGTGCCGAGCGCTTTCGCAGGAAGAACCTTCGCCTCACACCTCGATCAGGGCGTAGGGGCGGCCGGTGTCCTTCGGGATGGTCTGCGCCACGTTGTAGACCGGCGTGCCGCGCAGCGTGTGGCCGCTGTAGGTGCCGTGATGGGCATGGCCGTGCACCACCGCGCGGACCGTCTCGAAGCGATCGATCGTCTCGGCCAGCCGCGAGGAGCCGAGGAAGGGGAAGATCTCGCTCGGCTCGCCCTCCACCGTCGCGGCGATCGGGGCGTAGTGCAGCACGACGACGATGCGCTCGGTCTCCAACTGGCGCAGCGCGCTTTCCAGCCGCATCGCCTCGTTCACCGATTCATGGACGAACTGCTTGATCGCCGGCTCGCCGAAGCTGTCGAGCATGCGGTTGCCGAAGCCGCCGCCGAAGCCCTTCACCCCGGCGAAGCCGACGCCGTGGATCTCCTGCGGCGCCCCGTCGAGGAAGCGGACGCCGGCCTGCTCCAGGATGCGCTGGCTCTCCTCCGACTGGCCGCACTCGTGGTCGTGGTTGCCCAGCACGGCGACCACCGGGATGCCGATGGCGCGCAGATCCTCGGCCAGGATCTCGGCCTCGCGCGGCTTGCCGTGGTTGGTCAGGTCGCCGGCAAGCGCCAGCACGTCGGCCCGCCCGGCGATCTCGTGGAACAGCTCGCGGTAGGGGTGGGCGGTGGTCTCGCCGACATGGATGTCGCCGATGGCGGCGACGGTCAGCCTTTCCTTATGCATGGCCCGGCTCCTCCCCGACGACGTCGGCAAACCCCCATTCGGTCACGTCGATCCGGTAATCCTCGCGCGAGAACAGGCGGCCCCGGCAGATGCGGGTCTGCGCCACCGGCAGCTTGGCACGCTCCCTCATGCGGTCGACCAACTCGTCGATCAGCCAGTCGGGAATGCGGTCGCGCTCCGTCGGGTAGATGAAGCGGAAGTTCAGGGCGTGGATCAACAGGACCTCCCAATGCTGTTCCATGTGGGCGAGCAGGCGTTTCCAGTCGATCTGGTCGTGCTGCTTCAGGATCAGGTGGACGACGTCGGGGCCGTCGTACTTGTGGCGCATCTGCACGAAGGACTTGGAGAAGATCATCTCGGTCGGCGCCACCAGCTGCACGTCGGCGCCGCAGATCAGCGCGCGGTGCTCCTCCTTGAACCAGCGGTCGGTGACCGGGTTGATCGCGGCGGCGGAGTTGAAGATCACGTCGAAGAACAGGTCGCCGTGCTTGACCTTGCCGATCCAGCGCTCGTCCTCGATCTCGGTGGCGAATCCGTGGTCCTGGAAATGGCCGAGGATGCGCGGGAAGTCGCCGCCCCGGCAGAAGACGTCGATGTCCTTGGTCGGCCGGGTGATGCCGGTGTAGGCGCTGACCGCGTAGGTGCCGCCGAGCAGGAAGGGGATGCCCGACTCGACCAGAAGCCGCATGCTCTCTGTGTAGAAGGCCTCGGCCTCCGGGCTGACGGTGGCGCTTCCCACGCGGGGGTCGGTCATGGCGGTCTCCCTTGTTTCGTCCCCTTGCACAACAGGCGAAACGGCAAAAAGCCTCCCCGCAAGACGGTGGTACTATCCCGGAACGGAGAGACGGAAAGGGTGGGTTGCCGCGCGCGGCAAATCTGATCATCCTTTGTTCCCGGATTCGGTCCGGGCCGGCCGGCCGGAAGCCGGCGTGCGGGGGAGGGGATGATCGTGAACGGATGGGTGACGCGACGGGCCGTCGCTGTGCTGACGCTGGGCCTGATGCTGGGGATGGGAGTCACGACGGGACCGGCGCGGGCCGCCGACCCGGTGCGCGTCGGCTCCAAGCTCGACGCGGAGAGCGGGCTGCTCGGCACCATGATCCTCCAGGTGCTGGAGGCCAACGGGGTGGCGACCGTCAACAAGGTCCAGCTCGGCCCGACCAAGATCGTGCGCGGCGCCCTGCTCGCCGGGGAGATCGACCTCTACCCGGAATACACCGGAAACGGCGCCTTCTTCTTCAACATCGATGGCGATCCGGTGTGGAAGAACGCCGGCGCCGGCTACGAGAAGGTGAGGCAGCTCGACCAGGAGAAGAACGGAATCGTCTGGCTGAAGCCGGCGCCGGCCAACAACACCTGGGCCATCGCCGTGCGGCGCGACGTGGCGACCGCCAACAAGCTCGCCACCATGGAGGATTTCGCCAAATGGGTGGCGGGCGGCGCGGCGAAGATCGCCGCCTCGGCCGAGTTCGTCGAAAGCCCGGCGGCGCTGCCGTCCTTCCAGGGCACCTACGGCTTCGCGATGAAGCCGGAGCAGATCCTGGTGCTGGCCGGCGGCGACACCGCCGCCACCATCCGCGCGGCGGCGGAGGGGACGTCGGGCGTCAACAGCGCGATGGTCTACGGCACCGACGGGGCCATCGCGGCGCTCGATCTGGTGGTGATGCGCGACACCAAGGGCGCGCAGATGGTCTATGAGCCGGCTCCGACCGTGCGGGCCGCCGTGCTGGAGAAGAACCCGGGGATTCGCGAGGCGCTGGAGCCGGTCTTCGCCTCGCTGGACGCCGAGACGCTGCGCGGCCTGAACGCGAAGATTGCGGTGGAGGGCCAGGACCAGAAGCAGGTCGCCGCCGCCTACCTGAAGGCGAAGGGCTTTTTGAAGTGAGCGGGTGGGGTGGGGCATGCTGTCCCTCTCCCGTCCCGGGAGAGGGAAGGGGCCCGCGAAGCGGGAAGGGTGAGGGGCTATCGGTGGCGGGACGCGATCCATGTTCCGATAGCCCCTCACCCTCCCCATGCTGACGCATGGGTCCCCTCCCTCTCCCGGGGCGGGAGAGGGACATGTCCGCAACCGGGTGGCGCTGCTGCTGGCCTTGGTCGCCGTCGCCGCCGCGCTCGCGCTTCCCTTTCTCGGCTTCGCGCCGAACCGGCTGCTGTCGGGGAAGCCCGTGCCGCTGTGGGACGCGCTGGACGCGGCGTCCGCCTCCGGCTGGGCGGTCTTGGCGCCCGCTGCGTTGCTGCTCGCCGCTCCCTTCCTGCCGCCGTCGCGTCCGCTCCTGTCGGCTTCGGCGGCGGCCGGCGGGCTGTTCGCCGCCGGGCTGGTGTGGCTTGCCGGCAGCCACGCCGCGACGCTCGCGGCGACGGCCTCCCCCGCCGCGCGGACCTCCTTCGGGGCGGGGTTCTGGGTGCTGGCGGCGGTGGGGCTGCTCGCCATGGCCGACGCGCTGCGGCGGCTCCGCCTGGGCGCCTGGAGCGGGGCGTGGGCGCGCTTCGCCGCCGGCGGGGCGGTTGCCGGGCTGGTGGCGCTGGAGCTGGCGGCCGGGCGGCTCGACCAGCTCTCGATCCTCAAGGAATACGCCAACCGCAGCGACGTCTTCGCCGACGCGGTGCTGCGGCACGGTGCGCTGGTGCTGGCGGCGCTGCTGCCGACCCTGCTGATCGGCGTGCCGCTGGGGATCCTGGCGCAGCGCTCGCCGCGCGTCGGGCGGTTGGTGTTTCCGGTGCTGAACCTCGTGCAGACCATCCCGTCGATCGCCCTGTTCGGGCTGCTGATGGCGCCGCTCGCCGCCCTCGCCACGCTCCTGCCGGGGCTGGGGATCAGCGGGATCGGGCCGGTGCCGGCGGTGATCGCGCTGACCGTCTATTCGCTGCTGCCGATCACCCGCAACATGGCGGTCGGGCTGGAGGGCGTGTCCGACGACGTGCGGCAGGCGGCGCGAGGCATGGGAATGACGCCGCGCCAGATCTTCCTGCGCGTCGAGCTTCCGCTGGCCCTGCCGGTGTTCCTGACCGGGCTTCGGGTGACGCTGGTGCAGGCGGTCGGGCTGGCGGCGGTGGCGGCGCTGGTCGGCGCCGGCGGGCTGGGGGCGATCATGTTCCAGGGGCTGTTCGCCAACGCGCTCGATCTGGTGCTGCTGGGGGCCGTGCCGGTCATCCTGCTCGCCGTCGCCGCCGACGCGCTGCTGACGCTCGCCGTCGCCCTGACCGCCGGGAACCGGGACTGGGCCATGACCAGGGGAGCCCCCGCATGATCGCGCTGGAGCGGGTGACCAAGCGCTTCGGGTCCTGGACCGCCGTCGACGCGGTCTCGCTGACGGTGGAGGAGGGTGAGTTCCTCGTCCTCGTCGGTCCGTCCGGGTCGGGGAAATCGACGCTGCTGCGGATGATGAACCGGCTGATCGCGCCGGATTCGGGGACCATCCGCGTCGAGGGCGCCGACATCGCCGGGCTGCCGCCCGAGGCGCTGCGGCGGCGCATGGGCTACGTCATCCAGTCGGTCGGGCTGTTCCCGCATTGGACGGTGGAGCGCAACATCGCCACGGTGCCGGATCTGCTCGGCTGGCCGAAGGCGCGGGTGCGCGACCGGGTGACGGAGCTGTTGGAACTGCTGAAGCTCGACCCCCGGCGCTTCCGCGCCGCCTACCCGCACCAGCTCTCCGGCGGGCAGCAGCAGCGGGTCGGCGTCGCCCGCGCGCTGGCCGCCGAGCCGCGCGTCCTGCTGATGGACGAGCCCTTCAGCGCGCTCGACCCGATCACGCGCGGCGCCTTGCAGGGCGAGATGGCGGCGATTCACCGGGGGACCGGGACCACCATCGTGTTCGTCACCCACGACATGGACGAGGCGCTGGCGCTGGCCGACCGCGTCGCGGTGATGGACCATGGCCGGCTGGTCCAGTGCGCGCCGCCGCTCGCCATCCTGACCGACCCGGCGAGCGGGATGGTGCGCGATCTGGTCGGGCGCGAGGAGTGGGGGCTGAAGCGGCTGGCGGTGGAGACCGTCGCCCAGCGCGCCCGGCCGGAGCCCGCCGTCCCCGGCGTCCCGGTGTCCGGCGCCACGCCGCTGCACCGCGCCCTGTCGGAAATGGTGGCGCGCGGCGCCGACCGCCTGCCGGTGGTCGATGGCGAGGGGCGCCCCGCCGGGGTTCTGCACCTCGCCGACCTCGTGCGCGATCCTTCGGCGCCCCCCGTATCGCCCCCGGTGTCGCCGTGACGACCGGCGCGATGCGTCTCGATCCGCTGACCGGGCGGCTGATGCTGGCCCTGCTGGCGCTGGCCGCGCTGGTGCTGGGCATGCCGGCGCTGAAGCCGCTGTTCGCCGCGCTCTACCCGGCGCTCGACCGGCCGCTCTACGAGGCGGAGACCTTCCTCACCCTGACCCTCGACCATATGGCCTTGGTCGGCGCGTCGAGCCTGATCGCGGTGGCGGCCGGCGGCCTCGCCGGGATCGCCGTCACCCGGCCGTGGGGCGCGGAGTTCCGTGGCCTGCTGGAGGCGGTGGCGACCATGGGCCAGACCTTTCCGCCGGTGGCGGTTCTGGCGCTCGCGGTGCCGTCGATCGGCTTCGGCCCGCTGCCGGCGCTGATCGCGCTGTCGCTCTACGCCCTGCTGCCGGTGGTGCAGAACACCATCGCCGGGCTGGAAGGCGTGCCCGACGCGGTGCGCGAGTCGGCGCGCGGCCTCGGCATGGGGCCGTGGGAAACGCTGTTCCGGGTCGAGCTGCCGCTGGCGGCGCCGGTGATCCTGGCCGGGGTGCGGACGGCGGTGATCGTCAACACCGGCACCGCCGCCATCGCCTCGACGGTGGGGGCGAAGACCCTGGGGCTGCCGATCATCGTCGGGTTGAACGGCTCGAACCAGGCCTACGTCATCCAGGGTGCCCTGATCGTCGGCGCGCTGGCGCTGGTGCTCGACGCCGGTTTCGAGCGGCTGACGGCCTGGAGCGTGCGCTGGCGGACGGAGGGCTAGGAGGGAGCTATCGCCACTCCCCGTCGCGCGTCAGCCCGGCCAGCAGGTCGGTCAGGATGGCGTGGACGGCGCGCGCCGCCGCCGGCATCGGGCGGCCGGTGGCGTGGGCCAGCAGGATCTTGCGGTCGATCCGCGGATCGGCGATCGGCAACCCGGCAAGCCGCTCGGCGACCGGACCGTAGCGCGCCACCCGCTCCGACAGCACGGTGTAGCCGCAGCCCTCGGCGACCAGCGCCTTGATCTGCTCCAGCGCGTCGATCTCCATCGCCACCGTCACGGCGCCGCGTGCCAGCAGCGCCGCGTGCTCGACCTCCTCGCGCACGCCGTGGGGGCGGCCGGGCAGGATCAGCGGCAGGGCCAGCGCCTCGCCGAAGGGGATCGACTCGCGCCCGGCGAACAGCGGGTCCTCGGCCGGTCCGACCAGATGCAGCGATTCCCGCGCCACGAACTCGGCGGTCAGCCCGCCCATGTCCTTGGCTCCGAACACCAGCGCCACGTCGAGCTGTCCCGACAGCACCCACTCCAGCATGTGGCCCGACAGCCCCTCGACCACGCGCAGGCGGATCTGCGGGTGGGTGCGGCGCACCGCCAGCGCCAGCGGCACCGTCAGCACCGGCCCCAGCGAGGTCGGGATGCCCACCGTCGCCGGGCCGGCCGGCACCGCCTCGACCGCGCGGACCTCGTCGCGCAGGCTGTCCATGGATTCGATCAGGGTGACGGCGCGCTGGGCCAGCCGCCGGCCGCTTTCCGTCGGCACCACGCCGCGCGCCGTGCGCAGCACGAGCTGGCAGCCGAAATCCTCCTCCAGCCGCTTCAGGTGCAGGCTCAGCGCCGGCTGCGCCACCCGCAGGACATCGGCCGCGCGCGAGATCGAGCCATGCTCGACGATGCCGAGGAAATAGCGGAGCTGCCGCAGATCCATCGCGCCTGATTCTCCCGCCGATCAAAAAAGCCCTATCGAATCAAACCTAACGATAGCTTGGCATTATGACCTATACCCCTCAATCCGGCCACCCGCCACTCTTCATCCGTATCCCTTCTTCCCCCTCTTGATCGGGACTTTTGCGTTAACCATTTGAGTCCCGAGGCGCCGGATGGCCGCGCATGAGGCGGGCCGGCAAGGGCGCTCCCCGCGCCTGTGGACAGGGCGGGACACTGGAAACGGAGTGCCGAATGGACTTCGGTCAATTCACCGACCGTGCGCGCGGCGTCATCCAGGCCGCGCAGATCGCCGCGCTCGCCGGACGCCACCAGCAGCTTCTGCCCGAGCATCTTCTGAAGGCCCTGATCGACGACGCCAACGGCGTCGCCGCCCGTCTGGTGCGCGACACCGGGGGCGACCCCGACCTGCTGAAGAGCGCCACCGAGGAGCAACTCGCCCACGCCGCCGTGCAGAGCGGCGACGGGCCGCACCCGATCTACATGTCGCCGGCGCTCGCCGCCGTGCTCCAGGGCGCCGTGGAATCGGCGCGTTCCGGCGGCGACCGCTTCGTCAGCGCCGAGCGGCTGCTGGAGAGCCTCGCCCGCCAGAGCGGCCCGATGCGCGCCCTGTTCCGCCGCGCCGGTGTCGATGCGTCGGCCTTGGCCGACGCCGCCGACGCCCAGCGCAAGGACCATCCCGCCGCCGCGGAGACCGAGACGACAGGCGGCGAGGCGCTGGCCCGCTACGCCCGCGACCTGACCGAGGAGGCCCGCCAGGGCCGGCTCGACCCGGTGATCGGCCGCGACGACGAGATCCGCCGCACCATCCAGGTGCTGGCGCGGCGCACCAAGAACAACCCGGTGCTGATCGGCGAGCCCGGCGTCGGCAAGACCGCCGTGGTCGAGGGGCTGGCCCAGCGTCTGGCCTCGGGCGACGTGCCGGAGGGGCTGAAGGACCGCCGGGTGCTGGCGCTCGACCTGACGGCGCTGCTCGCCGGGGCCAAGTTCCGCGGCGAGTTCGAGGAGCGGCTGAAGTCCGTTCTGGCCGAGGTGCAGGAGGCCGCCGGCCGCATCATCCTGTTCATCGACGAGCTGCACACGCTGATCGGCGCCGGCCGCACCGACGGCGCGATGGACGCCGCCAACATGCTGAAGCCGGCCTTGGCCAGAGGCGAGCTGCGCTGCGTCGGCGCCACCACGCCCGACGAGTACCGCCGCTACATCGAGAAGGACGCGGCGTTGGCCCGCCGCTTCCAGCCGGTGACGGTGGACGAGCCGTCGGTCGACGACGCGGTGTCGATCCTGCGCGGCATCAAGGGCAAGTACGAGGTCCACCACGGCGTGCGCATCGCCGACGCGGCGGTGGTCGCGGCGGTGAGCCTGTCGGCGCGCTACATTTCCGACCGCCGGCTGCCCGACAAGGCGATCGATCTCGTCGACGAGGCGGCGAGCCGCCTGCGCATGGCGATCGACAGCAAGCCCGAGGCGCTCGACGCGGTGGACCGCCGCGTCGCCCAGCTCAAGATCGAGCGCGAGGCGCTGAAGGGCGAGCCCGACGCGGCCTCGCGCGAGCGGCTGGGCGTGCTGGAGCGTGAGCTGGCCGAGGCGGAAGGCCGCCAGACCTCCATGGAGGAGGAGTGGCGCGCCTCGCAGTCGCGGCGCACCGAGGGCCGCCGCCTGAAGGAGGAACTGGACCAGGCCCGCACGAAGCTGGAGCGCGCCCGGCGTGACAACGACTGGGCCAAGGCCGGCGAGCTGGCCTACGGCGTCGTGCCGGACCTGGAGAAGCGTCTCGCCGAGGCCGAATCGCGTGCCAGCACCGAGCGCGAGGAGGTGACGGCCAAGGACATCGGCGCCGTCGTCACCCGCTGGACCGGCATCCCGGTCGAGCGGATGCTCGAGGGCGAGCGCCAGCGGCTGAAGGGCATGGAGGACAAGCTCGCCGAGCGCGTCGTCGGGCAGCATGACGCGGTGCGCGCGGTGTCCAAGGCGGTGCGGCGGGCGCGGGCCGGGCTGAAGGACCCGACGCGGCCGACCGGCTCCTTCCTGTTCCTCGGCCCGACCGGCGTCGGCAAGACCGAGCTGGCGAAGGCGCTGGCCAAGTTCCTGTTCGACGACGAGACGGCGATCACCCGGCTCGACATGTCGGAGTACATGGAGAAGCACGCGGTCAGCCGGATGATCGGCTCGCCGCCCGGCTATGTCGGGTACGACGACGGCGGCTCGCTGGCCGACCGCATCCGCCGCCGGCCCTATCAGGTCGTGCTGCTGGACGAGGTTGAGAAGGCGCATCCGGACGTGTTGAACGTGCTGCTCCAGGCGCTCGACGACGGGCGGCTGACCGACGGGCAGGGGCGGACGGCCGACTTCCGCCACGCCATCCTCATCATGACCTCCAACCTCGGGGCGGACGCGCTCAGCGCCTTGGGCGACGACGAGGACGTGCGCGGGGCGACGGTCGAGGTGATGGACGCGGTGCGCAAGGCGTTCCGGCCGGAGTTTCTGAACCGGCTGGACGACGTGCTGATCTTCCGCCGGCTGGGCCGCGACCAGATGGCGCGGATCGTCGACATCCAGCTCGCCCGCGTCAACGAGCGGCTGGCCGAGCGCGGCCTGACGCTGGTGGCCGACGAGGCGGCCAAGCGGCGGCTGGGCGATCTCGGCTGGGATCCCGCCTTCGGCGCCCGTCCGCTGAAGCGGGCGGTGCAGGGGCTCGTCGAGGATCCGATCGCCGAGCGGCTGCTCGACGAGGAGGTCGAGGCGCGGACCACGTTGGCCCTGTCGGTGGTCGACGGCCGTCTGGCGCTGGACGGCGTGCCGGTCGAGGAGGACCGCCCGCACGGCTTCAAGGCGCCGGAACGCCCGCCGCTCGGCTTCGCCCTGCCGGCGGTGGCTCCGGCGGCGGTGCGGCAGGAGGCGTCGGTGCATTGAGGGCGGCGGTGATGCGCTGATCCCTTGATGCGATGAACGGAGTCCGCGAGGATCGAGGGGAGCGCGCCCGGCCGGGCGCGCTCCCCTTGTTTTTTTGGGCGTTTTTTTGGCGCTTCTGGGTGCCGGTGGGAGGAGGGGGATGGACAGGATACCCGTCGCGGCGATGAGCTTCACCACGCCGCGCCTGGAGCTTCGGCCGCTGGCCCTGCCCGACGCCCCGGCGATCCAGCGCCATTTCCCGCATTGGGAGATCGTGCGCTTCCTGAACGACCGTGTTCCCTGGCCCTACCCGGCGGACGGCGCCCTTGTCTTCATCCGCGACGTCGCCCTGCCGGCGATGGAGCGGGAGGAGGCGTTCCACTGGACGCTCCGCCTGCGGGAACGGCCGGAGGAGGTCATCGGCGTGATCAGCCTGATGACCGAGGAGGACAACAACCGCGGCTTCTGGCTCGGCCTGCCCTGGCAGGGACGGGGGCTGATGGAGGAGGCCTGCGGACCGGTGACCGACGTCTGGTTCGACGCGCTGGGGCATGGGGTGCTGCGCGTGCCGAAGGCGGTCGCCAACCGGGGCTCGCGGCGCCTCTCGGAGCGCAGCGGCATGCGCGTCGTCCGTACCGACGTGCGCGCCTATGTTTCGGGTCGGCACGAGAGCGAGCTTTGGGAGATCACGCGCGCTGAATGGCGCGCGCATCGATCCGCCGGGCAAGCCGCCAACCGGGCCGCCAACCGGGCCGCTGGCGGGGGCGCATGAGCGAGGCCATGCCAGCCCCCGTCCCCGCCGTTCAGGCGGCCGGCCGCCAACCGGCCAGCGTTTCCAGCAGCGGGACCAGCACGCGTTGCAGCCGCCCGGCCCGGTCGGGGCGGTAGGCGAAGGCGGGACCGTGCCCGGTGCCGCCCTCGTCCTCCTCGTTCATGTAGCGGTCCTGCGTCAGCTCCATTTGCAGGGCGTGGACGTTCTCCACCGGGCGGCCGTAATGGCGGGTGATGTGGCCGCCGACGAAGCGGCCGTCGGCGACGCAGCTCAAGCCCTCCGCCGCCGAGGCGCGCTCCATGGTGGCGACCGTGCGGGCGATCAGATCCGGGGCGGCGCTGGCGCCGCGCGCGGTGCCGAGGTTGAGGTCGGGCAGCCGCCCCTCGAACAGCCGGGGCACCCGGCTGCGGATCGAATGGGCGTCGTAGAGGATGGCGAAGCCGTGGCGCGCCTTCACCCGCTCCAGCTCCGCCGCGAGCGCGTCGTGGTAGGGGCGCCAATAGGCTTCGACCCGCTCGGCGATCTCCGCCGCGTCCGGCGCCGCGCCGTCGCGGTAGAGCGGGCGGCCGTCGAACAGGGTCTCCGGGCACAGGCCGGTGGTCGCCTGTCCGGGATAGAGGCTCTCGCCCCCCGGCGGCCGGTTGAGGTCGACGACGAAGCGCGAGAAGCGGGCGCTCAGCAGCGTGGCACCCAGCCCGCCGGCGAAACCGTAGAGGCGGGGGATGTGCCAGTCGGTGTCGCACAGGGTGCGCGCCTCGGGCGTCAGCCGCTCGGCCAGCCCCGGCGCCAGCTCCGTGCCGCAATGGGGCATGCTGACCACCAGCGGGCCGTCGCCGCGCGTCAGCTCTAAGACGGGAGAGGGGGCAAGGGCCGTCATCGCGCGGCCTCCAGGTCGAGCGGGATCAGGTCGTCGAGCGCGCCGCCGCGCACCAGCGCGCCGATGGCCGCCAGATCCGGGGCGAAGTAGCGGTCGACCTCGTAGCGCGGCACCACCGCGCGCACGGTGGCGATGGCGTCCTCCAGACGCGGCGAGGTCGTCAGCGGCCGGTGGAACTCAAGCCCCTGGATCGCGGCCAAAAGCTCTATGCCGACGATGTCGGCGACGTTGCCGGAAATCTCGCCGAGCCGCCGCGCCGCGAAGGTCGCCATGCTGACATGGTCCTCCTGGTTGGCGGAGGTCGGCAGGCTGTCGACGCTGGCCGGGTGGGCGTGGGTCTTGTTCTCCGACGCCAGCGCCGCCGCGGTGACGTGGGCGATCATGAAGCCGGAGTTCAGCCCCGGCTCGGCGACCAGGAAGGGCGGCAGGCCGCTGATGGTGGTGTCGATCAGCATGGCGATGCGGCGTTCCGACAGCGCCCCGATCTCCGACGCGGCGATGGCGAGCTGGTCGGCGGCCATCGCCACCGGCTCGGCGTGGAAGTTGCCGCCGGACAGAACCTCGCCCGTATCCACCAGCACCAGCGGGTTGTCGGTGACGCCGTTGGCCTCGATCACCAGCGTGCGCGCCGCCTGCCGCATCTGGTCGAGCACGGCGCCCATCACCTGCGGCTGGCAGCGCAGGGAATAGGGATCCTGCACCCGGTGGCAGTCGGGGCCCTGGTGGGCGGCGTTCAGCGGGCTGCCGGCCAGCGTGTCGCGGAACAGCGCGGCGACCGCGATCTGGCCGGGCTGGCCGCGCAGCGCGCTGATGCGGGCGTCGAAGGGGCGGTGGCTGCCCATCACCGCCTCGACCGACAGGGCGCCCGCCACCAGCGCCGCCTTGAAGCCGCGCTCGATCTCGAACAGCCCGGCGAGCGCCAGCCCGGTCGAAACCTGGGTGCCGTTGATCAGCGCCAAGCCCTCCTTGGCCTTCAGCTCGATCGGCGCGAGGCCGGCGATGCTCAGGCCCTCGGCGGCGGTGACGGTCTTGCCCTCGACGCGGGCGTGGCCGATGCCGAGCAGGATGCCGCAGAGATGCGCCAGCGGCGCCAGATCGCCCGACGCGCCGACGGAGCCCTTGGACGGGATCATCGGCAGCACGTCGGCTTTGTAGAGCGCCAGCAGCGCGTCGACCAGCTCGGGCCGCACGCCCGACGCGCCGACCGCGAGGCTCGCCGCCTTGATGACCAGGATCAGCCGCACCACCGCGTCGGGCAGCGGCTCGCCGACGCCGGTCGCGTGCGACAGGATCAGGTTGCGCTGGAGCTTCTCCAGGTCGGCCGCCGCGATGTGGGTGTGGGCCAGCTTGCCGAAGCCGGTGTTGACGCCATAGACCGCCTCGTCGCCGCCGGCGATGGCGTCGATCAGGTCGCGCGAGCGGATCATGCGCGGGTAGGCCGCCGGGTCGAGCGTCAGGGCCGGGCGGTTCCGGTAGATCGCGCGCAGCGTGTCGAGCGACAGCGCGCCCGGAACCAAAGTGATGGAGGCGGTGTCGCTCATCCCAGAAGTCTCCCTAGGGTGTGTGTGAAGCGTTCGGCGATCGCGTCCTCCCGCGGGTGGCGGCGGTCGCGGACGACGGTCCGTCCGGCGATCACCACGTCGCGCACGAGGTTGGCGTTGCCGGCGAAGATCCAGCTGTCGAGCAGCGCGTCGCCCTTGCGGGCGGCGAGCAGCGGGTGGGCGGTGTCGAGCACGACGATGTCGGCGCGCCGGCCGGGGGCGAGGCGCCCGGCCTCGAAGCCGGTGGCCTGCGCGCCACCGGCCTGGGCGTCCTCGACCAGACGGCGGGCGGTGGAGCGGCGCGGGCCGCCGGCCAGCACGGTGCGCCGCCCGCTGGTCAGCCGCGCGCCGTATTCGAGCCAGCGCAGATCCTCGACCGGGCTGACCGAGATGTGGCTGTCCGATCCGATGCCCCAGCGCCCACCCCGCGCCATGTAGGAGTCGGCGGCGAAGAAGCCGTCGCCGAGGTTGGCCTCGGTCGTCGGGCAGAGGCCGGCGACGGCGCCGCTGGCCGCGACGGCGGCGACCTCGGATTCCGTCATGTGGGTGGCGTGGATCAGGCACCAGCGGCTGTCCGGCGCGTGGCGCTCCAGCAGCCACTCGACCGGGCGGCGGCCAGAGAAGGCGAGGCTGTCCTCGACCTCCTTGCGCTGTTCGGCGATGTGGATGTGGATCGGGCCGGCCGGATTGGCGGCCGTGTGGGCGGCGACGGTCTCGGCGAGCAGCGCCTCGGGGACGGCGCGCAGCGAATGCGGGGCGATGCCGAGCCGCACGTCGTCGGCGTCGCCGTAGGCGGCGCGCAGGCGCTCGGTCAGGCGCTGGAAGCCGTCGCCGTCGTGGATGAAGCGGCGCTGCCCGGCGGTCGGCGCCGCGCCGCCGAAGCCGGACGCGTTGTAGAGCACCGGCAGCAGCGTGATCGGCAGCCCGGCGGCGCGCGCGGCGGCGACGGCGCGGTGGCTCGTCTCGGCCGGGTCGGCGTAGGGACGGCCGTCGCGGTCGTGGTGCAGGTAATGGAACTCGGCGACGGCGGTGAAGCCGGCCTTCAGCGTCTCCACATAGAGCTGGGCGGCGACCGCCTCGAAATCGTCGGGATCCATGCGGTCGAGCGCGCGGTACATCACCTCGCGCCAGCTCCAGAAGCTGTCGGAGCCGTCGCCGGAGGATTCCCCCAGCCCGGCGATGGCGCGCTGGTGGGCGTGGGAGTGCAGGTTGGCGATGCCGGCGACGGCGGCCCCGGCGAAGCGCTCGGCGCCGGGCGGGCAGGGGGCGCCGGTCTCGATCGCGGCGATGCGGCCCCGGCCGTCGAGGCGGACCAGCACGTCCTCGGCCCAGCCCCGCGGCAGCAGCGCCGAGGCAAAAAACAGGTTGCTCATGCAAGCGCCCTCGTTATTATAGACAACACTATACAAGTATAGGCAACCCGCTGCCAAGAGGGTTGACCGGGTTGTTTTCGGCCTCTCCCGCCCCGGGAGAGGGAGGGGACCCGCGGCGCCAGCCGTGGGGAGGGTGAGGGGTGATCGGGCGTGGTGCGCAATCCATGTTCCGATCGCCCCTCACCCTTCCCATGCTCCGCATGGGCCCCTTCCCTCTCCCGGGGCGGGAGAGGGAACCGTTCGAAGGAAACGCCGATGCCGATCATTGCGCCCTGGGACACCCTGTGGATCGACCTGTCGGTCGCCACCATGGCCGACGCCGGGGGCTCCGGCGCCGACGGCTATGGTGCCATTCCCGACGCCGCCATCGGCATCAAGGATGGCCGCATCGCCTTCGTCGGCCCGCGCGCCGACCTGCCAGGCCCCATGGAGTCTTTGGCCGCGGATGTCCGTTCCGGCGGGGGCGGCTGGATGACGCCGGGACTGATCGACTGCCACACCCACCTCGTCCACGGCGGCAACCGGGCGCGCGAGTTCGAGATGCGGCTGAACGGCGCCAGCTACGAGGAGATCGCGCGGGCCGGCGGCGGCATCGTCTCCACCGTTGCGGCGACCCGCGCGGCGGACGAGGATTCGCTGCTGGCCGCCACCCTGCCGCGCCTCGACAGCCTTCTGGCGGAGGGCGTCACCACGGTCGAGGTGAAGTCCGGCTATGGCCTCGACACCGACACCGAGCTGCGCATGCTGCGCGTCGCCCGCCGGCTCGGCGAGGTCCGCCCGGTCGGCGTCCGCACCACCTTCCTCGGCGCCCACGCCCTGCCGCCGGAGTTCAGGAGCGACCCGGACGGCTACATCGGGCAGGTCGTCGGCACGACCCTGCCGGCGGTCGCCGCCGCCGGGCTGGCCGACGCGGTGGACGCCTTCTGCGAGGGCATCGGCTTCTCGGTGGCGCAGACCCGCCGGGTGTTCGAGGCGGCGCGCGCCCACGGCCTGCCGGTGAAGCTGCACGCCGAGCAGCTCAGCAACCTCGGCGGGGCGCGGCTGGTGGCCGAGTATGGCGGGCTGTCGGCCGACCACATCGAGCATCTCGACGAGGCCGGCGTCGCCGCGATGGCGGCGGCCGGCACGGTCGCGGTGCTGCTGCCCGGCGCCTTCTACGCCCTGCGCGAGACGAAGATGCCGCCCATCGAGCTGCTGCGCCGCCACGGCGTCGCGATGGCGCTGTCGACCGACAACAACCCCGGCACCTCGCCGGTCTGCTCGCTGCTGCTGATGCTGTCGATGGGCTGCACCTTCTTCCGGCTGACCCCGGCGGAGGCGCTGGCCGGGGTGACCCGCCACGCCGCCCGGGCGCTGGGCTTGGCCGACCGCGGCGTGATCGCGCCGGGGATGCGGGCCGATCTGGCGCTGTGGGGGATCGACCATCCGGCGGAATTGTCCTACGCCATCGGGTTCAACCCCTGCCGGGCGGTGGTGAACGCGGGCGTGGCCCGCGCCCCGCGCGCCCTGTCCTGAGAGAACGGGTCCGCCGATGAACGCTGTCTCCGTCGCGCAGCCGCGCTACGCCCAGATCAAGGAGACGATCCGCCGCCGCATCCGCTCCGGCGACTGGCCGGAGGGATTCCAGATCCCGTCGGAGCACAGGCTGCTGGAGGAGTTCTCGGTCAGCCGCATGACGGTCCACCGGGCGCTGCGCGACCTGACCGACGAGGGGCTGCTGACCCGCGTGCAGGGGCTTGGCACCTTCGTCGCCGAACGGCCACCCAGCATGGAGGTGGTGGAGCTGCGCAGCATCGCCGACGAGATCGCGGCGCGCGGCAACCGCCACTCGTGCAGCGTGGAGCGTTTGCTCGCGATTTCCGCCGATTCCGGGCTGGCCCGCCGCTTCAACCTGCCGGTCGGGGCGACCCTGTTCCATTCCGTGGTGGTCCATCGCGAGAGCGACGTGCCGGTGCAGCTGGAGGAGCGCTGGGTCAACCCGGCGGTGGCGCCGGCCTATCTGGAGCAGGATTTCTCCCGCCAGACCCCCGGCGACTACCTGATCCGGCTGGAAGCCTCGCCGCAGGTCGAGCACGTCATCGAGGCGGTGGCGCCGAGCGCGGAGATCGCGGCGCTGCTGGAGATCCCGCCGGCCGAGCCCTGCCTGCGCGTCACCCGCCGCACCTGGGTCAACGCCCATGGGGCTCAGAATTGCGTGGTGACGGTGGCGATGCTGGTCCATCCGGGCAGCCGCTACCGGCTCGGCGCGCGCTTCCAGATGCCGCCGGGCTGAATCCCAACCTTTCACCCTCCCACCAGGAGTCCATCGTCATGCCGTCCGCCATGCCGCCGTCCCGTCTCGACAACCAGCGCGTCATCCGCGCGCCGCAGGGCACCGAGCTGAGCTGCAAGAGCTGGCTCGCCGAGGCGCCGCTGCGCATGCTGATGAACAACCTCGACCCCGACGTCGCCGAGCGGCCGCAGGAGCTGGTCGTCTATGGCGGCATCGGCCGCGCCGCGCGCGACTGGGACAGCTACGACCGCATCGTCGCGGCGTTGCGCGAGCTGAACGACGACGAGACGCTGCTGGTGCAGTCCGGCAAGCCGGTCGGCGTCTTCCGCACCCACGCCGACGCGCCGCGCGTGCTGATCGCCAACTCCAACCTCGTGCCGCGCTGGGCCAACTGGGAGCATTTCCACGAGCTGGACCGCAAGGGGCTGGCGATGTACGGCCAGATGACCGCCGGCTCCTGGATCTACATCGGCAGCCAGGGCATCGTGCAGGGCACCTACGAAACCTTCGTCGAGGCCGGGCGCCAGCATTACGACGGTGACCTGAAGGGCAAATGGATTTTGACCGGCGGGCTCGGCGGAATGGGCGGCGCGCAGCCGCTGGCCGCGACGATGGCCGGGGCCAGCATGCTGGCGGTCGAATGCCGGCCGAGCAGCATCGAGATGCGCCTGCGCACCGGCTATCTCGACCGCCACACCGTCGACCTCGACGAGGCTCTGGGCTGGATCAACGAGGCCTGCGCCAAGGGCGAGGCGCTGTCGGTCGGCCTGCTCGGCAACGCCGCCGACGTCTTCCCCGAGCTGGCGCGCCGCGCCGCCAGCGACCTCACCGCCCGTCCGCACATCGTCACCGACCAGACCTCCGCCCATGATCCGGTCAACGGCTACCTGCCGCAGGGCTGGACGCTGGCCGAGTGGGACGCGGCGCGCGAGAGCCAGCCGGCCGCCGTTGCCGCCGCCGCCCGCAAGTCGATGCGCGTGCAGGTCGAGGCGATGCTGGCCTTCCACGGCATGGGCGTGCCGACCGTCGATTACGGCAACAACATCCGCCAGATGGCCAAGGAGGAGGGGCTGGAGAACGCCTTCGATTTCCCCGGCTTCGTCCCCGCCTACATCCGGCCGCTGTTCTGCCGTGGCGTCGGGCCCTTCCGCTGGGCCGCCCTGTCGGGCGATCCCGACGACATCCGCAAGACCGACGCCAAGGTGAAGGAGCTGATTCCCGACGACGCGCACCTGCACAACTGGCTCGACATGGCGGCCAAGCGCATCCAGTTCCAGGGCCTGCCGGCGCGCATCTGCTGGGTCGGCCTGGGGCAGCGCCACCGGCTGGGCCTCGCCTTCAACGAGATGGTGCGGTCGGGCGAGCTGAAGGCGCCGATCGTCATCGGCCGCGACCATCTCGACAGCGGTTCGGTCGCCAGCCCGAACCGCGAGACCGAGGCGATGCGGGACGGCTCCGACGCGGTGTCGGACTGGCCGCTGCTGAACGCGCTGCTCAACACGGCGAGCGGGGCGACCTGGGTCAGCCTGCACCATGGCGGCGGCGTCGGAATGGGCTTCTCGCAGCATTCCGGCATGGTCATCGTCTGCGACGGCAGCGACGACGCGGCCCGGCGAATCGGCCGCGTGCTGTGGAACGATCCGGCGACCGGCGTCATGCGCCACGCCGACGCCGGCTACGACATCGCCATCGACTGCGCGCGCGAGCAGGGCTTGAACCTGCCCTTCCTGAAGTAACGGCGCGCACGCGCGTTCTTCCGGTTGCGAAGGCCGCCCATCCGCCGTTGGGGGAATGGGCGGCCTTTTCATTCGAGAGGTGGCTCCGGCATCGTTGGTGTACCTATGGATTGATGGTGCTCGAATTTATACCCGTGATGCGATACTCGGTTTTAATTTTGCCCTGCTAGACGGGATTCGGTGCAACCGTCCGACGAAGGGCAGAATCATGACCAAGTACAAGTACGGGACCAGCGGCGCCGATACCATCTTCAGCGACTCCCAGTATTACGATCTCGAAGCCACCTATGTGTTTGGCGGGGCGGGCAACGATTCCATCTTCGGAGGAACGGGGACCGATTACCTGTACGGCGAGGATGGAAACGATTACCTGGACGATCATTCCGGCACCGGCGCTTTGTTCGGCGGAAACGGGAACGACACGCTGGTCGCCGGAATCGGGCACACCACGCTGAACGGCGGGGACGGAAATGACCTTTTCGTCTTCACGAACGGCAGCACCGGCTACTTCCATCTTCAGGGCGGCGCCGCGGCCGACACCGACCGGATCGTCGCGCTGACGAGCAACACCCGGATCGGGCTGAAGTCGATCGCCAACATCGACAGCATCGAAGGCGGCGGCTACGGCAACGTCACCATCGAGACCTATTCCGATGGCGGCGTCTTCGATTTCTCCAACGTCACCCTGACCGGCATCGCGGCGATCAACGGCGGCAGCGGTTCCGACACCATCATCGGCTCGGCGGGCGACGACCTGATCTTCGGCGGCTGGGTGGGCGACGACGTCCTTCAGGGCGGGGCCGGCAACGACACCCTGAAGGGGGATGGCGGCACGGTCATAACCGGCGGCATCGGCGCCGACCTGTTCGTGTGCTCCGCCAGCGGGCTGGTCGTCACCGACTTCAACGCGGCGGAGGGCGACCGCATCGGGCTGCCCTCCGGCGCGGCCTGGACCGCCACCGACGTCGCCGGGGGAACCCAGCTCGTCGCCACCTTCGGCACCAGCTCGATGCGGTTCATGACGCTGAACGGCGTCACGGCCGATCAGGTCCAGTCGAGCTGGTTCATCACCGCCACCTGACGCGGCGGCCGGGAATTCGCGGGTTCGCCGCAGAACGTCCTTGGCCCCGGCGGGCGGGTCCGCCACCCTGCACGGATCCGCCCCCATTCCGTCCGGCGCGACGATCATGCCCGCGATCTATCTTGACCATCTCGCTTCCACGCCGCTCGACCCGCAGGTGCTCGACGCCATGCTGCCCTGGTGGGCGCCTGATGCGGCCGGCAACCCACAGGCCGCCCACCCCGCCGGCTGGCGCGCCGCCGACGCCATCGAGGAGGCGCGCGGCCACGTCGCCGCCCTGGTCGGGGCCCGGCCCGGCGCGGTCGTCTTCACCTCCGGCGCCACCGAGGCGAACACGCTGGCCCTGCTCGGCACGCTGGCGCCGGGGGCGGCCTGCCTCGTCTCGGCGGTCGAGCATCCCAGCGTGCTCGGCTGCCTGCCGGAACTGCGGCGGCGCGGGCACCCCACGACCATCGTCCCGGTGGACGCGGACGGGCGTGTCGACCCGAACGCCCTGGAGCGGGCGCTGGCGGTGGCGGCGGCGGCCGGCACCGGCCCGGCCCTGGTCTCCGTCATGGCGGCGAACAACGAGGTCGGCACCATCCAGCCGCTGGCCAGGGTCACCGCCCTCGCGCGGCGCCACGGCGCCCTTGTCCACAGCGACGCGGTGCAGGCGCTGGGCACGCGGGCGCTGGACATGCCGGCGTTGGGGCTCGACCTGCTCAGCCTGTCCGGCCACAAGCTGAACGGCCCGATGGGCATCGGCGCCCTGCTGGTGCGCGACGGTGTGCGGCTGGCCCCGCCCTCGGCGGGTGGCGGCCAGCAGGGGGGGCGGCGGCCGGGCACCTTGCCGACCGCGCTCTGCGTCGGGCTGGGCGCCGCCTGCCGGCTGGCGCGGGCGCGGGCGGAGGAGGACGGGCGCCGCATCGCCGCCCTGCGCGACCGGCTGTGGGCGCGGCTGGAGGCGGAGCTGTCGGGCATCCGGCGCAACGGCGCCGCCAATGGTCTGGCCGGTTGCCTGAACGTCACCGTTTCCGGCATCGACGCCGCAGACCTGCTGCTCGGCCTGCCGGAGCTGGCGCTCGCTACCGGCTCGGCCTGCCGCAGTGGCGACGCGGAGCCGTCGCACGTGCTGCTGGCGATGGGCCGCTCGGCGGAGGACGCCCACGCCAGCCTGCGCTTCGGCCTCGGCCGCACCACCCGCGCGGAGGAGGTTGACGAGGCCGCCGCCCGGCTGGTGGCAGCGGTCAGAACAGCAGGCGGGTGCCCACCGTGACCACCGCCTCCGGTGATCCGCCGGCGGCGGCGATGTCGGTGTCGGCCACCAGCTGCCAGCGCGGGGTGAGCTGGTAGGCGGCGTCGGCCCGGTAGAGGCCGGCCACCGGCTCACCCTCCACCCAGCTGCGCCGCAGGTTCAGCGACAAGGTGACGTTGCCGGCGCCATAGGCCAGCGCGGTGTTCCAGACGCGCGAGGCGGCGCCGTCGGCCGTCACCTGCTGGCGCAGGTCGCTGTCGAGCCGGACGGCCTCCCAGCCGACCTGCGCCCCGGCCATCCAGGACTGGCGGGGCACCCGCCGGGAATCGGCGCGCACCCGCGCGCGGCTGGTGCCGGCGGTCAGGCGGACGGTGGCCTTGCCGATGCGGGTCTTCTTGCGGATGGCGGCCTCCACCATGTGGCGGGCATCGCGCGGGTCGGGCAGCGCCTCGGTGCCGCGCGGCATCGGGGTGTAGCTCGCTCCCACCTCGAAGCCGCGCACCGGCGGCGTGTAGTAGGTCAGCCGGGCGGATTCGTCACCGGGTCCGCTGGCCATGATGGAGCCCAGCGCCGCCAGCCGCCGCCGCGCGCCCTCGGTCTGGCCGAGTTCCAATTGCCCCCAGCCGCCGCCGACCTGCAAGACCGGCTTGGCATCCGGATCCAGGCTGCGGTTGTAAACGACGTCCGCCGACGCCGAAACGGCGGGAAACGAGACGACAAGCGCCAGAAGACGCGCGAGGAAAGGCCGCTTCATCGGCTACACCTTTGGTCGTTTGTCCAGGATCGACTGTGCGTCCGGTCGATGGCTCCCATCTTGTCTTGGCGGGCTCGAGGGATGTTCGGAAAAATTTTCGACAAAATTGTGGCTGGACGCAAAAAAAGGCCGGACGCGGAGGCGTCCGGCCTTTCTCCCGGCGAAGGACGACGGGTGAACGGGTCAATAGCCGACGGTGAAGCGGCGACGGCTGTGGCGCGGGGTTTCCAGCTCGTCCACCAGGGCGATGGCGTAGTCCTCCATCGAGACGTGGCTGTTGCCGGCGCCATCGACGAGCAACTGGTCGGTGCCCAGGCGGAAGCGGCCCGTGCGCTCGCCGGGGGCGAACAGGGCCGACGGCGACAGGAAGGTCCAGTCGAGGCTCTCCGTCCCGCGCAACGTGTTCAGCGCGTCGCGGCCGGCCGAGGCCTCGGCCTTGTAGGCGGCCGGGAACTCCGGCGTGTCGATCAGGGCGACGCCCGGCGCCACCTCCAGGCTGCCGGCGCCGCCGACCATCAGCAGCCGCGGCACGCCGGCCGTGGCGATGGCGTCCAACAGAACCTGCGGGTCGGTCGACTGGAAGCGGGTGCTGCTGATGACGGCGTCGTGGCCGGCCAGCAGCGGCGCCAGCGCGGCGGCGTCGTTGACGTCGCCGCTCTTGACGGTCAGGCCGTCGCGCGGGGCGAGCGAGGCGGTGTTGCGGGCGATGGCGGTGACGCGGTGGCCGCGGGCCAGCAGTTCGGCGAGGATGCGCGAACCGGCGTTGCCGGTGGCGCCGAGCAGGACGACGTTCATGATGAGGCTCCGGATAAGTCGGGTTGGTTCGGATGGAGGGTCAGGCGGACGCGGCTTGGCGAAGCGCCGCGATCAGCCGGTCGGTGTCCCGGTAGAGCCCGTCGCTGGGCAGGGCGGTGGCGCCGTCGGCGGTCCGCAGCACCAGGGTGGGGACGCCGTTGGCGCGGGTCTCGGCCATCAGCGCACGCCCTTCGGCCAGCCGCCGGTCGAGCGTCTCGTCGTCCACGCCGGCCGCCGCCGCCTCGGCGAGCCCAAGGCCGGCCAGGGTTTCGGACAGCACGGCGGGGTCGGTGATGTCGCGCCCGTCGACGAAGCGCGCGTGCTGGATGGCTTCCAGCGCCTCGGCCTCGCGCGTCGGGGCGAGACGGTGGACGGCGGTGAGCGCGCGGGTCGCCGGGGTGGAATCGAAGGGCCGGTCGAACCGCGCCAGTGGGCCGTCGCGGTAGGCGTCGCTGAAGATCTGTCCGGTCAGTTTGGCGATGCGCTGGTCGTTGCTCCAGGCGTAGGCGGCGAAGGCGCGGTCCATCGGCCGGGCGCCGCGTCCGGCGAACAGGCCGGTCGGGTGCAGGGTCAGCGGCGGCAGCCCCGCCGCCGTGGCCAGCGCGCGCAGGCCGGGTGCGGCGCCGTAGCACCAGCCGCACAGCGGATCGTAGAGATAATGAAGGGTGGCGGTCATGGCGGGCGGCGCCTCGGCTGGTTTGCTGGACGGCTTCACTCTGCGCCATCGCCATCGTCAGGCAAAGCCGCCGCGTTTTTGACAAACCGTCAGCTCAAGCCATACAATCGACGAACGGCATCCGACGGGCACCCCGATGACCAACGGCCTGAACCTGAACCGGATCGCCCATTTCGTGGCGGTGGTGGATTGCGGCTCCTTCACGGCGGCGGCGGACCGGCTGGGCGTCACCAAGGCGGTGGTCAGCCAGCACGTCGCCCGGCTGGAGCAGGAGCTGCGCACCACCCTGCTGGTCCGCACCACCCGCCGCCTGACTCCGACCGAGGCCGGCGCCGCCTTCCACCGCACCTGCGCCGCCATCCTGCAACAGGCGGAGGAGGCGGTCGCCTGCCTGTCCTCGGCGTCGGGCGCGCCGACGGGGACGGTGCGGGTGACGGCGCCCTTCGACTACGGCACGGCGATCCTCGCCCCGGCGGCGGTGCGGCTGGGCCGGCTCCATCCCGGTTGCCGCGCCGAACTGGTGCTGACCGACCACAGCCTGGATCTGGTGGCCGAGAAGCTGGACATGGCGATCCGCATCGGCTGGCTGGCCGACAGCAGCCACCAGGCCCGGCGGCTCGGCGGCTTCCGGCAATGTCTGGTCGCCGCGCCCGAACTGGCCGACCGGCTGGCGCTGCGCACGCCTCACGACCTTGCCGCCGTGCCGTGGGTCGCCCAGAGCACCCTGCGCACCCCGCTGCGCTGGACCTTCACGCACGCCGACGGCGGCACGGCGACGGTGGAGGTGGCCGCCGCCATCGCCGCCAACGCCACCCCCGCCGTGCGCGCCTGCGTGCTGGCCGGGGCCGGCGTGTCGGTGATCCCCGACTATCTGGTCGGGCCGGACATCGAATCCGGGCGGCTGCGCGCCCTGCTGCCCGACTGGCGCCTGCCGGAGGGCGGCATCCACGCGGTCTTCCCGTCGGCGCGTTTCCGTCCCGGCATCGTCCGCGCGCTGGTCGATCTGCTCATCCAGCCGGCCGGAGAGGCGGGCGGCTGGCCGGGCTGACGCGGGTGGGGCCGCGAAGAAGACGCTTGAGAAGCGCGGTGTATCCTGTCGTATCGTTTCTCCGGCTGGGACGAGTGGCGTGGACGGCGATCGGGGGACGGCGCGACATGACCGGATTCGGTGGGGGGAGGCGGGCTGCCGGCCGCCAGGTACGGCGTCGGGCGGGGCTGGCGCTGGCCGCGTTCGTGCTGTTCACGCCGGCCAGTCTGCCGGCCGTCGTCGTCCTGGACAGCACATGGCGCGAGGAGGGCGGCGCGCGGGGCCGCGAGGCCGACGGCTTCGGCGCCCACGTCCGGCTGGCCGGCGAGCCGCAGTTCCGCTCGCTGATGACCCTGTCCTACGACGGGGGCGAGACCTGGGGCGACGGTTCCGCCACCTGGATCGGCAACGACGAGTCGCATGGCTACGCGCTGACCTCGGCGCACAATTTCGACGAGGCCACCGCCCGCGATGTGCTGTTCCGCACCGACGGCGGTGCCGTGATCCGGGCCGACCGCGTCTGGCTCCATCCCCGCTACGACCCGGATCCCGACGGGGACCGCACGGGCGTCGACGCGGCCATCGTCCGTCTGGTCCGTCCGGTCCGCGACTCCGGTCCGGCGCCCCTGCTCTACGCCGGACGGGCGGAGCAGGGGAGGACCATCACCTTCGTCGGATTCGGGACGCGCGGAATTGGCTCCGTCGGCGAGGACGAGCGCTACAATCGGGGCAGCGGCAAGGCCGCCGCCCAGGGCGTGGTCGAGGAGGCGGTGGCGTTGCGGCGCTCCAGCGCCGCGGAGGATGCCGGCAACTATTTGACGGTCTTCCTGCCCCGCGAGGATGGCCGCATCGAGAACCCGTTTGGCGGCGCCCGGCGGCCGGCGTCGCGGCTGGCCGGACTGCTCGGCGCCGGCGACAGCGGGGGTTCGGCCTGGATGCCGCTGGGCGATGCACCGGACGACGGCTGGGCCGTCGTCGGCATCAACACGTCGGGCGACGGAAAGGCGCAGTATGGCGACAGCTCGTGGTTCGTCCGGGTGTCGGGGCTCCGCTCCTGGGTGTCGTCCGTCTTTCCCGGCGCCCGCTTCGCCGCCGAGCCCGAATCGGCGTCGCGGAGCCGGGAGCCCGAGCCGGCCGTCGCGGCGTGCGAGCCGCGCGCGCGGGTCTTCGCCTTCTCGGACGGCGCCTGGTACCCGGCGCGGGTGCTCGGCCCCGATGGCCGGTCGAAGGGTGGGGCCGATGGCTGCCGGGTCCGATTCGACGGTTATTCGTCCGACATGGACGAAATCGCCGGGCGGGACCGGCTGATTCCCTGGACGGCCGACGGTCCCGGCGCCGAGCTCGACGGCTGCCGTCCGGGCGCGGCGGTGGTCGCCGAGGAGGACGAGGTCTGGTACCCCGCGACCATCCGCAAGGCGGGCGGCAAGGCGTGCGTCGTGCGGTACCGCGACGGGGATTACGACGACGAGGCCCTGCCGCTGGCCCGGCTGCGCCTGCTGCGCTGACGCGGGAACGTCGCGAAAAGCGGATAGTGGCGTCGGAGAAAGCTGTCGAAGCGGACGGTTGCTGCTATTGTCGGGCGAAGATGCCGGCGTTCCGCTCGCACCGTTCGAATCGCGGCACGCTCCGGCGCAGATTCACCCCGCCGATACGGAGAGGACCGATGGTCAAGGAGAGTTTCGAGAGCGCGTCCACGGGCGCGTCCACGACGGCCGAGGAGCCGGCGGCGTCCACCACCCTGGTGGAGGAGAGCATCGCCGTCGGGCTGACCGCCGACAACGTGATCAAGGATCATGTGATCGCGTCGGTGGCCGTCGCCACGGTTCCGCTTCCCCTGGTCGATGTCGCCGGCATCGCGGCCATCCAGCTCCGCATGATCCAGAAGCTGTCGCAGCTCTACGGCAAGCCCTTCAGCGACTCGCTCGGGCGCTCGGTGATCGCCTCGCTGGCCGGCAGCGTCGGTGGCCTGACCGCCGGCGCCCTGGCGAGCAGCCTCGTGAAGGTGATTCCGGGCGTGGGCTGGGCGCTGTCGGTCGCCACCCTGCCGCTGGTGGCCGGCTCCTCGACCTACGCGATCGGCCGGGTCTTCGTGAAGCACTACCAGGCCGGCGGTTCGCTCGCCGATCTGGACGCCGCGAAGTTCAAGGCCTTCTACCGCGAGCAGTTCGAGAAGGGCAAGGAACTGGCCAGGCGCGCCAAGGACGAGGCCAAGCTCCGCGCCGCCGCCGTCAAGGACGCGGCCTCCGGAGCCACGCCGGCCGGCGCCTCCTCCACCGCGACCCCCTGAACCGGGCGCGCTCGCAAGCCCTTCTCCTCTCGCGGGAGAAGGGCTTCTGTTGCTGCGCGCGCCCCCTGTCGGATCACCCCGCCTGCGGGTGCTCCATGGCGACGAACTCGCCGTAGTCCAGCTTCACCAACTGCTGGCACTGGCCGAAATAGCGGTCGTCGTGGGTCACGGCGATGATGGTTTTCCCTTCCGCGCGCAGGCCCGGCAGGATGACGTCGTAGAATCGGGCGCGGAATTCCGGATCCTGGTCGGCCGCCCATTCGTCGAAGACATGGATCGGCTTGTCCTCCAGCAGGGCGCCGATCAGCGCCAGCCGCTTGCGCTGGCCGGTCGACAGGTCGAGGTTGGTGAAGCGCCCATCGCGGTATTCGGTCTTGCCCCCCAGCCCCATGTCGGCGATCAGCGCGTTGATCCGCGCCGGATCCGTGCCCTCCAGCCCGTACAGCCGGTCGAACAGGTGGAAGTCGGCGAAGATGCAGCCGAACAGTTCGCGGTAGGACGGCAGCGCCGCCGGCGCCACGTCCTGCCCGTCGATGACGATTCGGCCCGACTGCGGCTGGTAGAGGCCGGTCAGCACCTTCAGCAGGGTGGATTTGCCGCAGCCGTTGCCGCCGACGATGAAGGTGGTCTGGCCGCGTTCGATCGTCAGGTTCAGCGGGCCGATCTGGAAGGTGTGCTCGCTGCCCGGATAGCGGAAGACGACGTTGCGCAGCTCCAGCGTCCGGAAATCGGCGAAGCGCGCCGGATCGGGATCGGCGGCGAGATCCTCGCGGTCGAGCGCGCGGTCGAGCGACCGCTCCAGCGCCTGGATGCTGCGCAGCGAGACCTGGGCCTTCAGGTGGAAGTGCGAGGCGAACTGCACGTTCTCCAACGGCGCCACCAGGAAGAGGACGGCGGCCGTCAGCTTCATGATGGTTTCCGGCTTCGACCATTCCAGGCTCGGCAGCACGAAGACCAGCACGGCGAGGATCAGGTAGATCAGCGTCTGCGACACCACCAGATGGTTGGTGTAGCGCCTGACCACCCGGACCATGATCGCCTCGGTCTCGCGGGCGACGTGGCTGATCCGGTCGAACACGTCGTCGTTCTTGCGGTGGTTGATCTTCACTTCCTTGAAGCCGTCGACCAGATGGCCGAGCGCGTCGAAGAACTCGGTCTCCTTCGCCACCGCGACCTCCAGGTCGCGCATGGTGGTGCGCTGGCGTTGCAGGAAGCTCCAGGCCGCCGCCATCAGGAAGGCCAGCGTCATCAGGAAGGCGTCGAGCGAGATCGTCAGCACGTAGCCGAGCCCGGCCAGCACGATGACCAGCGATTGCAGGCCGTTGAAGATGACCGGCATGCTCTGCGAGATGGTGCTCGTGTCCTGGGTCAGCCGGGCGTAGATGTCGCCGTGCCCGGTGTGCTCGACGAACAGCAGCTCCGAGCGGCGCAGCTTCTCGGCCATCTCGATGCGGATGTCGCAGATCGCCCGCTCGGCGGCGACCGAGGCGTCGGTCATCGACTTGCGCTTGGAGACGACGAACAGGGCGAGCGCCGCCGCGAACAGCACGACGATGCGCAGCTCGACCTTGCCGTTCGACGCCATTTCGGCGGCGGTGTTCACGACGCTCAGCATCAGGCCGCTGCTGAGCCCCGACAGGAGGACCAGCGCGATGACCGCGCGCTGCGAGCTGCGGCTGCGTTCGATCAGGAAGCGGTAGAGATCCATGCGTCGGAACCGGCCCCCGTCAGAACCGGCCGGCCGGTCGCGGCCGGTCGTCGGAGGCGAGAAGCACGATGATCCCGACCAGCGGGCTGAACAGGAAGGACACCAGGAAATTCCCGATGAAGCCGAAGCGCTTGTTGCGGCCGAGCAGCCCGATGAGGACGCTGAGCAGAAGCCAGAGCAGCAGCAGGAGCGGGTGCACGAGGAACATCAGTTCGCCTCCATCGGCTGGCGGAACGTGGGAATGACCGCACCGGTCTCCGGCTCCGGCGTCGAGGCGCTGGGAGTCGTGGTGGTGTGGTTGTAGCCGGCGACGGTGCGGAAGACGGTGCCGTCGTGGCGCAGGATGAAGATGTCGGTGTCGGTCGCCTGCCCCGCGGCGTTGAAGACGACCCTGCCGGTGGCGCCCTGCAACGGGTTGCCGTAGCGCATGATCCGGATGGCGTCGGCCATCACGCCGGCGTCGAGATCGTGGGTCGCCGCCGCCGCATGGGCGACCAGCATCACCGCGTCGTGGCCGAGCGCGGCGGTCGGTGACGGCGCCGTGCTGAAGCGGGCGCGGAAGCCCTGGTCGAACGCCCGGACCTCCGGCGCGTCGCCCCGGACGTCGAAGGCGGAGACGGCGATCACCTCCAGCATCGCCGACCCCGCCTGGGCGCTGACCGCGACCGAGGTGAGGGTGTCGGTGCCGAGGATCGGGATGCGGACGCCGAGCTGGCGGGCCTGGAGGATGAAGGCGGCGTTGTCGGCCGGGTTGACCGAGGACAGGAAGATGCCGTCCAGGTCGCCGATCGGGAAGAGCGTGTTGTCGAGCAGGAACAGCAGCAGCGCGTCGATGCTGCGCTTGCCGCTGTTCAGCATCCCATGGTGCAGGATGGCGCCGCCGCCCTGGGTGACGGCCTGGGCGAAGAAACCGGCGCTTTCCTGGCCGTAGGAGGTCTCGTCGTTGAAGATCACGAAGCGGCGCATGCCCCGTTCGGCGGCGTAACGGGCGAGCAGCAGCGTCGCCTCGCGGTCGTTCGGCAGCATGGCGAAGACGCGGGAGAATCGGGTGGCGGTCAGCAGCAGGCTGCTGGCGTAGGTCGCCAGGAACAGCGTGTTGGCCTGCTCGTAGATCGGCGCGGCGGTGATCGCGGTGGTCGAGGAGGGGTGGCCGATCACCGCGACGACCCGGCCGTCGTCGGCGATGCGCGACGCGGTGTCCAGCGTGCCGGCGACCACGCGGGTCAGCGTGGCGCGGTTGTTGAAGGGCGGCTCCTCGACGAAGCGCAGGGTGACCGGCCGGCCGAGCAGGCCGCCGTCCGCGTTCACCCGCTCGACCGCCAGGGTGACGCCCTCGAAGAACAGGTCGCTGGGGATGCCCGGCCGCTTCTGCCGGCCGACGGCGACGATGACCGGCGGGCCGTCGGGCCGCCGTCGCGTCAGGACGGTGGCGCCGGCCGCCGCCGTGCCGGCCAACGCGGCGCACAGGGCCAGGAGCCGGCGCCGGGAGGGGCGGAAACGCAAGGTGGGGAAACGCATCGGGGGCCGCGCGCCGGTCAGCGGTCGTTGCCGAGGATGAGCGGCAGCCCGTCCTTTCCGGCCCCGACGATGATGGTCTTGGTGTTGGGCGACTGGGCGAGGTCGCGCGTCGCCTCGACCCCCTGCCAGCGCAGCAGGTCCGGCGTCAGCGTCCGGGCCAGCGTGCTCTGGTAGGCGGCGATGCCGGCGGCCTCGATCTCCTTGCGCTCGGCCTCCTTGCGCTCGATGCCCAGGCGGTGGACGTAGGCCTTCTCCTGCTCCTGGAGGACCAGCTTGCGCTCGACCTCCTCGCGCAGGGCCTGGGGCAGCTCGATCGACTTGACCAGCACGTCGTCGATGATGACGAAGCGGCTCTCCGCCTGGGTCAGGCTGCCCATCAGCACCGATTCGAGGAAGCCGCGCTTGCTGGTGTAGACCTCCTCCGGGTCGTACTGGCCGACGTAGCGGCGCAGCACCGCCTCGGTCTCCGGGAAGACGACCTTGTCGAGGTAGTTGGGGCCGACGGCGACGTGGAGCTGCGGCAGCATGCGCAGGTCGGGCTGGTAGCGGATGGCGACCCGCAGGGTCAGCGGCAGCCCGGTGCGGGTCAGCAGGGTGTACTCGCGCTCCTGCGTCTGGAGGCGGATGTCGTAGACGACCATGCTGTCCCAGGGGAGGGTGACATGGACGCCCTCGTCGAAGACCCGGCCGCGCTCGGTGCCGCTGAACCAGCGGAACAGGACGCCGGCCTGCCCGGAGCCGATGTTGACCACCATGCGCGGCCACAGAATGGCGGCGACGATGACCAGCGACAGCACGAGGACCAGGAGGGTGGGGCTCTTCCGGCGCAGCCAGCTCTCGGTGGCGTCCTCCTCCGGCTGAGGGATGTCACGCTTCACGCTTGCCTGCGCCATGTGGTTGTCATCTACCCCTTTTGGAACGCGCCGCATTATGCCGACGGGGCGGCGGGGACGCCAGCGGAGATGCTTGGACCGTTCCGACAACCAGCGCGCCGGCATGACCGCGGGCCGGGCCGATCAGGACTCCATCGCGGCGCGCATCCTGTGGCATAAGGGGCCCGACACGCCACGGGAAGCCAGCCGGACATGATTCGTTTCGACAACATCAGCAAGCACAACAGCCACCGGATCCTCTTCCTGGACGCCTCCGCCGCGCTGAACCGGGGCGAGAAGGTGGGACTCGTCGGCCCCAACGGCGCCGGGAAGACGACTCTGTTCCGGATGATCACGGGCGAGGAACTGCCGGACGCGGGCCAGGTGGCGATCGAGAAGCAGGTCACGATCGGCTATTTCAACCAGGACGTCGGCGAGATGTCGGGCCGCAGCGCGGTCGCGGAGGTCATGGATGGGGCCGGGCCGGTCAGCCTCGTGGCGTCGGAGCTGGCGGAGCTGGAGGCGGCCATGGCCGACCCCGGCCGCGCCGACGAGATGGACGCCATCATCGAGCGCTACGGCGAGGTCCAGGCCCGCTTCGAGGAGCTGGGCGGCTACGAGCTGGAGGGCCGGGCGCGCGAGGTGCTGGCCGGGCTCAGCTTCAGCCAGGAGATGATGGACGGGGACGTCGGCGGCCTGTCGGGCGGCTGGAAGATGCGTGTGGCGCTCGGCCGCATCCTGCTGATGCGGCCCGACGCCATGCTGCTCGACGAGCCGAGCAACCATCTGGACATCGAAAGCCTGATCTGGCTGGAGGGCTTCCTGAAGGGCTACGAGGGTGCCCTGCTGATGACCTCGCACGACCGCGAGTTCATGAACCGGATCGTCACCAAGATCATCGAGATCGACGACGGCTCGCTGAGCAGCTACTCCGGCGACTACGAGTTCTACGAGCGGCAGCGCGCGCTGAAGGAGAAGCAGCAGGAGGCCCAGTTCGAACGGCAGCAGGCCATGCTGGCCAAGGAGCTGAAGTTCATCGAGCGCTTCAAGGCGCGGGCCTCGCACGCCAGCCAGGTGCAGAGCCGGGTGAAGAAGATCGACAAGATCGAGCGCGTCGAGCCGCCCAAGCGCCGGCAGGTCGTGGCCTTCGATTTCCCCCCGGCACCGCGCTCGGGTGAGGACGTCGCCGTCCTCAAGAACGTGCACAAGGGTTATGGCGGCCGGACCATCTACCAGGGGCTCGACCTGACGATCCGCCGCAAGGAGCGCTGGTGCGTCATGGGTGTCAACGGCGCCGGCAAGTCGACGCTGCTGAAGCTGATCGCCGGCTCGACCCAGCCGGATTCCGGAACCGTCACCGTCGGCGGCAGCGTGAAGATGGGCTATTTCTCCCAGCACGCCATGGAGCTGCTGGACGGCGACCAGACGGTGTTCGAGTCGCTGGAGGCCTCCTTCCCGCAGGCGAACCAGGGCGCGCTGCGGGCGCTGGCCGGCTGCTTCGGCTTCTCGGGCGACGACGTGGAGAAGAAGTGCCGGGTCCTGTCCGGCGGCGAGAAGGCCCGCCTGGTGATGGCGATCATGCTGTTCAACCCGCCGAATTTCCTGGTGCTCGACGAGCCGACCAACCACCTCGACCTCGACACCAAGCAGATGCTGATCACGGCGCTGGCCGCCTACGAGGGCACCATGCTGTTCGTGTCGCACGACCGTCACTTCCTGGCGAAGCTGTCCAACCGGGTGTTGGAACTGACGCCGGACGGCATCCACCAATATGGCGGCGGCTACACGGAGTATGTGGCGAGCACCGGGCAGGAGGCGCCCGGATTGCATGGCTGATCCGGCGTAAGGCGGTGTGCCGGACGGCGGCGGGAGGCCGGGCCGGACCGTCGGTGTCCGGTCGGCCTCTTCATGGCCCTGCCGGAACCGAAGGCGGCGCTTGCGCGACGCCGGAAGGCAGGGCGGCCATTTCCCGCCGGGCGTGGGCGAGGCAATCCTCCCGGCCCGGCCGGAAATCCTCGGCGATCCACCACGCCTCGACCGCCTTCAGCAGCCGGCCGACCTCGGGGCCGCGCCCGAGCCCCAGCGCCAGCAGATCGCGCCCGGCGACGGGCAACCGCAGCGCCGGCAGGTCGGCGGCTGTGGCGAGGGCGGCGCGCAGCAGCGTCAGGTCGAGCGGCCCGACTCCGGCCCCGACTCCGGCCACCGCCGCCATCAGCATGAGGTCGCGGTAGAGGTCCGCGTCGCCGATCCGGTAGAGCGCCTGCCGGCGCTTCACCGGATCGTCGGAGACCGCCAGCGACGCCGGCGGCTCGACCAGGGCGGCCAGGCGGTCGCGCTCGCTGTTGGACAGGCGCAGGGTCTCCGCCACCGCCAGGGCGCCGGCGCGGTCCGCCTCCAGCACGGCGGCGAGGCGGCGGGTCGGGTCGGGCGCGATCTCCAGATCGTGCTCCAGCCGGGCCAGACGCTCCAGCCGGTCGGTCGCCGCCGCCAAGGGCAGCAGATGCGCCATCACCCCCCGGTCGATCATCAGCCGCCAGATCGAGGCGGCGCCGGGGGCGGTCAGCAGGCGGAACAACTCGCCGCGCACCCGCTCGCCCGACAGGGACGGCAGGCGGGGCGCCAGCGCGACGCAGGCGGCCAGCGCCTCGGCGTCCGGCTCGCCGCGCCCGTAATGGGCGTGGAAGCGGAAGAAGCGCAGCAGCCGCAGCACGTCCTCCTCGATGCGGCGCCGGGCGTCGCCGACGAAGCGCACCCGCCCGGCCGCCATGTCGGCCAGCCCGCCGAACGGGTCGTGGACCAGCCCGTCGGGGGTGCAGCTCAGCGCGTTCATCGTCAGGTCGCGCCGCGCCGCGTCCTCGATCCAGTCGTCGGTGAACTCGACCCGCGCGTGACGGCCGAACGTCTCGACGTCGCGGCGCAGCGTGGTGATCTCGTAGGGCTTGCCGCCGGCCAGGGCGGTGACGGTGCCGTGGGCGATGCCGGTCGGGATGGCGCGGATGCCGGCGGCGGCCAGCAGCTCCATCACCCGCTCCGGCTCGGCGTGGGTGGCGATGTCGATGTCCTTGACCGGGCGGCCGAGCCACGCGTCGCGCACGCAGCCGCCGACGAAGCGCGCGTCGGCGCCCCCGGCGGCGAGCGCCGCGATCACGGCGCGGCTTTCGGTGGCGGTCATCCAGGGTTGCGGCGCGAGGCGGGCGGCGACGGTCATGGCGCGACGCTACCCGATCGGCGGCGGCACGGCACGGGAAACATCGGCACGGGAAACTAGCCTTCCTGCCGGGCCGCCCGGTCCGCTGCCTGATCCGCCCCCAGTTCCGCCCCCAGTTCCGAGGACGCCCGCTCCAGCGCCGCCCCCAGCACGTCGCGGAGGTTGACCAGCATGCCGGCGGTCGCCCCCCAGATGTAGCGCTGCTCGTAGGGGAAGGCGTAGAAGAAGCGCGGCTTGCCGAGGAATTCCCGGCTGTGGCGCTGCGGGTTGGCCGGGTCGAGGATGAAGGACAGCGGCACCTCGAAGACCTCCGCCACCTCGGTCGGGTCGGGGGTGAGGATGAAGGGCGGCGTCACCACGCCGACCACCGGCGTCACCCGGAAGCCGGTCCGCGTCACGTAGGTGTCGAGCCGGCCGACGATCTCGATCCGCCCGCGCTCCAGCCCGATCTCCTCGGCGGTCTCGCGCAGCGCGGTGTCCTCCGGGCTCTCGTCCTCCGGCTCCATGCGGCCGCCGGGGAAGCTGATCTGCCCGGCGTGCGCGGTCAGCGTCGCGGTGCGCTGGGTGAAGATCACGGTCGGCCCGTCGGTCCGGTCGACCAGCGGCACCAGCACGGCGGCCTCGCGCAGGCCGCCGGGCGGCGGGCCGAAGCCCGGATTGAGGTCGTGGTCGCCCCGGATCTTGATCGGGTGCGGCGCCCCGCCCGGATGCCCCTTGGCCTGATTGGCCGGGAAGCGCCGCCGGACATCCTCCAGCGTCAGTCGCCAGGCAGCCTGCCCAGCGCGAAGAAGACCTTGTTGCTCCATACACCCACCTCGGTCTCGCCGGTCTCGGTTCGCCGCGTCTCTCCGCGTTCGACCATGTCGTAGAACACGGGCCGCAGAATGCGCGCGTCCAGACGGCTCTTGATTTCTATGTAGGGGGACGGCTCTCCGGTTTCAGGATGGTCGGCGACGCGGATCGGGTGGTCGGGACCGGCCTCGACCCAGTGGTCGAGGTTGGTGCGGAAGGCCAGGATCTGGTCGGCGCCGCTGCCCGACACCGTCATCTCCACGGCGACGAAGGGTGAATCCTCGACCACGATCCGGCCGCGCTCGGCCGGGGTGATCAGCCAGTAATCCCCCGCGTCGTCCCGTTTCAGGACGGTGGAAAACAGCTTCGCCAGTTCGATCCTGCGGATCGGGTCGCCATTGTGGAACCAGGTGCCGTCACGCGCAATGCGTATGTCGTACGATTCCTCCGTCGGTATACGCGGGGGTAGGGGGATCGTTCCCTCTGCGCCATCTGCGCGCTTGCCATTCGTGCCTTCGCCACCGACCTTCATGGAACTGACCCGTTTTGCCGCTTCACCGTTACGTATTTTCGCCACACTCGGCCGTTAGGTCCACTAGAGTTGGCTTTTCTGGATTTGGTTATCGGACCCCGCCTCGAACAGTCTTCAGTGACAACAGGCCCAACCGCCAAAAGGCCCAACAGACAGGGAGCTGCGGATCGTGAGCGCACAGGACAGCCTGCGGGGCCATTCCCCCACCTCCGCCGTCACGGCCGCCACGGAGGACCCCCAGCGCCTGATGGCGGAGATCGAGGCGCTTGGCGACCGGCTGGGGTTGGTCCGCGAGCGCATCGGCCGCATCATCTTCGGCCAGCAGGAGGTGGTGGACCGCACGCTGGTCACGCTGCTGGCCGGCGGCCACGTCCTGCTGATCGGCGTTCCCGGCCTCGCCAAGACGCGGCTGGTCGAGACGCTCGGCACCGTGCTCGGCCTCGCCGAAAAGCGCATCCAGTGCACGCCCGACCTGATGCCCGCCGACATCCTGGGGTCGGAGGTGCTGGAGGAGGGCGAGAATGGCCGCCGTTCCTTCCGCTTCCTGCCCGGCCCGGTGTTCAGCCAGCTGCTGATGGCCGACGAGATCAACCGCGCCAGCCCGCGCACCCAGTCGGCGCTGTTGCAGGCGATGCAGGAGCACCGCGTCTCGGTCGCCGGCCAGTACCACCCGCTGCCGCAGCCCTTCCATGTGCTGGCGACCCAGAATCCGCTGGAGCAGGAGGGCACCTACCCGCTGCCCGAGGCGCAGCTCGACCGCTTCCTGATGCAGATCGACGTCGACTACCCCGACCGCGAGGCCGAGCGCCGGATGATGATCGCCACCACCGGCGCCGCCGACGAGCGCGCGGTGACGGTGCTGTCCGCCGCCGACCTCCAGATTGCCCAACGGCTGGTCCGCCGCGTGCCGGTGGGCGAGAGCGTGGTCGACGGCATCCTCGACCTCGTGCGGCGCGGCCGTCCCGACAGCTCCGATCTGGTCGAGGTGCGACGCCACGTCGCCTGGGGGCCGGGACCGCGCGCCAGCCAGGCGCTGATGCTCGCCGCCCGCGCCCGCGCCGTGCTCGATGGCCGGCTGGCGCCCTCGCTCGACGACGTGGTGGCGCTCGCCAAGCCGATCCTCAAGCACCGCATGGCGCTGAACTTCGCCGCGCGCGCCGACGGGGTGACGCTGGACGACGTCATCGACCGCCTCTGCGCGCCGCTCGCTTAACCTTCCACTGGACAGCCGATGCCGCGAAGCCCCGCCCCGCAAACCACGACGCTGCTGGCCCGCCACCGGGCGGAGGAGCTGGCCTCCGCCCTGCCGCCGCTGCTGGTCGCGGCGGAGCGGGTGGCGGCGACGGTGGCGCAGGGCGTCCATGGCCGGCGCCGGGTGGGTTTGGGCGAGACCTTCTGGCAGTTCCGCCGCTACCAGCCGGGCGACGCCCCGTCGATGATCGACTGGCGCCAGTCGGCCAAGACCCAGCCGGTCTATGTCCGCGAGAACGAGTGGGAGGCGGCGCAGAGCGTCTGGCTGTGGCGCGACCGCTCGGCCTCGATGGATTTCCGTTCGGCCGCCGGCCTGCCGACCAAGCGCGAGCGCGCCGACCTGCTGACGCTCGCCACCGCCGTGCTGCTGGCGCGCGGTGGCGAGCGGGTGGCGCTGCTCAACAGCGGGACGCGGCCCGACCACGGCAAGTCGGCGGTCGACCGTCTGGCCCGCCTGATGGCCGACCCGCAGGCCGCCGCGGCGCCGGAGCCATTGCCGCGGGTCGAGCCGCTGCCCCGCCACGCCCAGGTGGTGCTGATCGGCGACCTGCTGTCGCCGCTGCCCGAGATTCACGCCGCCGTCACCGGTCTGGCCGGGCGGGGGCTGCGCGGCCATCTGGTCCAGGTGCTCGATCCCGCCGAGGAAACCCTGCCCTACGACGGCCGGGTCGCCTTCGAGGGGCTGGAGAACGAGGCGGGTCTGCTGGTTCCCCGCGTCGAGGCGGTGCGCGAGGCCTACCGCGAGCGCTTGCAGGCGCAGCGCGACGGGCTGTCGGCGCTGGCCCGCACCACCGGCTGGAGCTTCGCCACCCACCGCACCGATCGTCCGCCGCAGACCGCCCTGCTCGCCCTGTGGGGCGCGCTGGCGCAGGAGCCGGTGTGAGCGGGGGGCGAACACTCAAGCGTTCCAGGAAGCCCTTCTCCCCTCGCGGGAGAAGGGGTGGGATGAGGGGGATTCCGCCGCAGGCGGAAAGGACAAGGGTATTTCTGGCCGGCTGGCGCCGGCTCCCCCTCACCCCAACCCCTCTCCCGCGAGGGGAGAGGGGCTTTCCAGCGCCTACGGATCGAACGCCATCATCCCACAAACCCCACCACCAGCCTTCCCCCAGGTAAGAACCGCCGCCAATGCTGGGCTTCGCACCGATCGCTTTCGCCGCCCCCTGGGTCCTGACCGCGCTGGCCGCCCTGCCGGTGCTGTGGTGGCTGCTGCGCGTCACGCCGCCGGCTCCGCGCACGGTGCGCTTCCCCGCCATCCGCCTGCTGCGCGACCTGACGGCGGCGGAGGAGACGCCGGCCCGCACCCCCTGGTGGCTGCTGCTGCTGCGCCTGATCGTCGCTGCCCTGGTCATCCTTGCCCTGTCCGGCCCGCTGTTGAACCCGCGCGCGGCGCTGCCCGGCGGCGGGCCGCTGCTGCTGGTCGTCGACAACGGCTGGGCCGCCGGCCGCGACTGGCCGGCCCGCAAGCGCGCGATGGACGAGCTGATCGCCCAGGCCGACCGCCAGACCCGCCCGGTCGTCCTGCTGACCACCGCCCCGCCGGCCGGCGGCGAGAAGCCGCAGCCGTCTCCGGTCCTGCCGGCGCCCGAGGCGCGGCGTCTCGCCCAGGCGCTGGAACCGCAGCCCTGGCCGACCGACCGTGCCGCCGCGCTGGAGTCCGTCCGCGCGCTGGCCGGTCAGCGTACCCTGCAAGGGTCCGTCCACGCGGTCTGGCTCAGCGACGGGCTGGGCGACCCGTCGGCCCGCGCGTTGGCCGAGGCGCTGCAACGGCTGGGCTCCGCCGAAATCCTCGACGATTCCGCCGAGAAGCCGCCGCACCTCCTGCTGCCTCCAGCGACCGAGGGCACCGCGCTGACCGCCCGCGTCACCCGCGCCGACCCGTCCCGCCCCGAACCCGTCACCGTGCGGCTGAGCGCCGCCGACGGCCGTCTGCTGACCCGCCAGACCGTGGCCTTCGAGCCCGGCCAGACGACCCGCGAGGTCCGGCTCGACGTGCCGACCGAGCTGCGCAACGACGCCGCCAGCTTGCGCGTCGAGGGCGACACCACCGCCGGGGCCACCGTGCTGCTCGACGAGCGCTGGCGCCGCCGCCCGGTCGGCCTCGTCTCCGGTCGGCCGGAGGGGGAAAGCCAGCCGCTCCTCTCCGACCTCTATTACCTCGACCGCGCCCTGTCGCCCTTCAACGAGGTGCGGCGCGGCAGCACGCTCGACCTGCTCAAGCGCGACCTCGCCGTGCTGATCCTGTCGGACATCGGCGCCCTGACCGCCGGCGAGGCGCAGGGCGTCGAGGAGTGGGTGCGCAAGGGCAACGTCCTGCTGCGCTTCGCCGGCCCGCGTCTGGCCCAGCACGCCGACCAGCTCGTGCCGGTGCGGCTGCGCATCGGCGACCGCGCGTTGGGCGGGGCCCTGTCCTGGTCGGAGCCGGCCAAGCTCCAGCCCTTCCCGCCCAAGACCCCGTTCGAGGGGCTGGCGATTCCCCCCGACGTCCAGGTCAACCGGCAGGTGCTGGCTGAGCCGGCGCTCGATCTGGCCGAGCGGACCTGGGCGCGGCTGGCCGACGGCACGCCGCTGGTGACGTCGGAGAAGCGCGGCGACGGCTGGATCGTGCTGGTCCACACAACCGCCAGCCCGGACTGGTCGAACCTGCCGCTGTCCGGCCTGTTCGTCGACATGTTGCGTCGGCTGGTCGCGCTCAGCGGCGGTGTCACCGGCGCCGCGCCGACGGCGTCGCTTGACCCGGTGGAACTGCTCGACGGCACCGGCCGCCTCGTGCCGCCGCCGCCGACCGCCTTCCCGATCCCCGGCAACGCGACCGCCTCGGTGATCGGCCCGCGCCACCCGCCGGGCTTCTACGGGACCGACGACGCGCGGCGCGCGTTGAACCTGTCGTCCGCCGTCACGAGGATCGAGCCGCTCGGCGCCTTGCCCGGCGGGGTCGCCCGGTCCGGCTATGGCGGCCGGGGGGAGGTGCCGTTGAAACCGACTCTGCTGGGCGTCGCGCTGGCGCTGCTGACCGTCGACCTGCTGATCGCGCTGGCCCTGCGCGGCCTGCTCGGCCGCCCGACCCTGCGCCCGACCGCGCGCGGGGCCGGCGGGGCGACCGCCGCCGGCCTGCTGCTGGCCGTGGCGCTCACGGCGGCCCCCGTCGGCACCGCCCGCGCCGCCGACGACGAGCAGTCCGTCAAGGTCACGGCGGAAACCTACCTCGCCTACGTTCAGACCGGGGACGGAACGGTCGACGACACCGCCCGCGCCGGGCTGGAGGGGCTGGTCGGCGTGCTGAACCTGCGCACGGCGGTCGAGACGATGGGCGCCGTCGGCGTCGATCCCGAACGTGACGAGCTGGCCTTCTTCCCGCTGCTCTACTGGCCCGTTTCGGACCAGCAACGGCCGCTCACCGATCAGGCGCGCACCCGCGTCAACGCCTATCTGCGCGGCGGCGGGACCATCCTGTTCGACACCCGCGACCAGTCGCCCGGCGGCGGCTCGGCGGTGCTGCAACGGCTGGTCGACGGGCTCGACATCCCGCCGCTGGCCCCGGTGCCGCCCGACCATGTGCTGCGCAAGTCCTTCTATCTGATGGCGGATTTCCCCGGCCGCTCGGCCGGCGGCGAGCTGTGGATCGAGGCGCGCGAGGGGCCGGCCAACGACGGTGTCTCGCCGGTGGTGATCGGCGGCAACGACTGGGCCGCCGCCTGGGCGGTCGGCCGCACCGGCCAACCTTTGTTCGCCGTCGTTCCGGGTGGGGAACGGCAGCGGGAGATGGCCTATCGTTTCGGGGTCAATCTGGTGATGTACGCGCTGACCGGCAATTATAAGGCCGATCAGGTCCATGTCCCCGCCATCCTGGAAAGGCTTGGACAGTAGATGCCCGTCGATCTGTTCTCCGGCACCTCCGTCGCGTTGGCGCCGCTGCTGCCCTGGGCCTTGCTGGGCCCGCTGCTCGGCGTGGCGCTGCTGGTGGTGCTGGTCGCGGCGTTCCGCCGGGCGCGCGGCGTGGCGCTGCGCCTGCTGGCCGTGCTGGTGCTGGCGCTGGCCCTCATCAACCCCTCGCTGGTCCAGGAGAAGCGCGAGCCGATCAAGGACGTCGCGGTCATCGTCGTCGACGATTCGCCGAGCCAGGCCATCGGCGACCGCCGGGTGCGCGCCGAACAGGCGCTGGCCGGACTGACCGAGCGGCTGAAGGCGTTCGACGATCTGGAGCTGCGCGTCGTGCGGGCCGGCGACGGGGCGGGCGACGCCACCGCCATCAACGAGACGCACCTGTTCGACGCGCTGAACCGCGCGATGGCCGACGTGCCGCGCCGCCGCATGGCCGGCGCCGTGCTGATCACCGACGGCCAGATCCACGACATCCCGGAAAACGTCGCCAAGCTGGCCGAGATCGGCCCGATCCACACGCTGCTGACCGGCGACCGCGACGAGGGCGACCGCCGCATCGCCATCGTCCAGGCGCCGAGCTACGGCCTCGTCGGCAAGCCGGTCGATCTGACGATCCGCGTCGACGACATGCCGGGCCGCCAGTCCGCCGACGCGGCGGTGACGCTGCGCCAGGACGGCGGTGCCCCGCGCAGCATCCGCGTGCCGGTCGGCCGCGACATCCGCATCGACCTGCCGGTCACCCACGGCGGCCAGAATGTGCTGGAGTTGGAGGTCGAGGCGGCGCGGCAGGAACTGACGCTGGCCAACAACCGCGCCGCGGTGGTGGTGAATGGGGTGCGCGACCGGCTGCGGGTGCTGCTTGTCTCCGGTGAGCCGCACGCCGGCGAGCGGACGTGGCGCAACCTGCTGAAGGCCGACCCCTCGGTCGATCTGGTGCATTTCACCATCCTGCGTCCGCCCGAGAAGCAGGACGGCACGCCGATCCGCGAGCTCTCGCTGATCGCCTTCCCGATCCGCGAGCTGTTCGAGGTCAAGCTCGACGAGTTCGACCTGATCATCTTCGACCGCTACCGCCGGCGCGGTGTGCTGCCGCAGATGTATCTGGAGAACATCGCCGAGTATGTCCGCAAGGGTGGTGCCCTGTTGGAGGCTTCCGGGCAGGGCTACGCGACGCCGCTGTCGCTCTACCGCACGCCGCTCGGCTCGATCCTGCCGGCGGCCCCGACCGGCCAGACCATCGACCGCCCCTTTCTGCCGAGCGTGACCGAGACCGGCCGCCGTCATCCCGTCACCGCCGGCCTGCCCGGCGACCAGGGCGCCGATTCCGCCCCGCAATGGGGCCGCTGGTTCCATCAGGTGGAGGTGACGCCGAACGGCGGCGCGGTGGTGATGCAGGGGGCCGACGAGCGGCCGCTGCTGGTGCTCGACCGTGTCGGCAAGGGCCGGGTGGCGCAGCTCGCCTCCGACCAGATCTGGCTGTGGAGCCGCGGTTTCGAGGGTGGCGGCCCGCAGGCCGAGCTGCTGCGCCGTCTGGCCCACTGGCTGATGAAGGAGCCGGAGCTTGAGGAGAACGACCTGCGCGCGCGGGTCGACGGCAACCGCATCACGGTGGAGCGCCGCTCGCTGGAGCCCGACCCGCGCCCGGTGACGCTGACCTCACCATCCGACGAAACCAGTCCGCTGACCCTGACCGACGACCGGACCGGCCGCGCCGTCGCCACGGTGACGGCGAGCGCTCCCGGCATCTACCGCATCTCCGACGGCGAGCGGACGGCGCTGGCGGTGGTGGGGGCGGTGAACCCGCCCGAACTGGCCGATGTCCGCACCACCGGCGACCGCATGGCTCCGGTGACCGAGGCGACGGGCGGCGGTGTCCACTGGATCGTCGACACCGCGACCGGCCCGCGTCCGGGCGTCGAGGTCCGCCGCACCCGTCCCGACCGCGACCAGACCGGCTCGGGCTGGATCGGCCTGCGCGCCAACGGCGACTTCACGGTGACCGGAGTGACCGATACGCCTTTGCTGCCGGTCGGCGCGGTGCTGGCGCTGGTCCTGGGCGCGATGCTGATGGCGTGGCGGCGGGAGGGACGCTGAGCGTGAAATTTTTCATTCGCAGCCTGTTGCGCTTGGCGGCCTCTCCGTCTATGGTGCCGCTCCTTCCGGCGATGACTGATCGCCGTGACGGTTGGGGCGTCGCCAAGCGGTAAGGCAGCGGTTTTTGGTACCGCCATTCCCAGGTTCGAATCCTGGCGCCCCAGCCAATTTCCAGCTCCCCAGAAAATTTAAAGCTGAAACAACAACGGCTTCGGTTTCGCCGCCATTGCCATGACGGTCGTTCGAATGGACGGCTGGCGGGCAGCCTGGAGGCTGCTCGGTCGCATCGGAGCTGTGGAAGACGAGGGCGTAGGACGGCCGAACCTTTTTCACCGCCATCAAAAACATGGTGGGGCGGGTTTCCACTGCCGGTGCCGGGATGCCCGCTCAAACAGGGTGGATGCACAGCCACACCCCAAGGGCCGGAATTCAGAACAGCTCCAGATTGCAGCCTTGTCAGGCAAGAAGGTCGTGGGACATCGCCGGGGTGTCATCCATCAAGCGCGTAAAAACGGACTCCTGCCGATTCGGAACGCATCGGCGGAACGCTTGCCTATTACAAAAGGCATATTGGCGCGAGCGGCCAACCCTGCTAAGCAAACGATCCGGTTTTCTTTTGGAAGTTGGGGGGCCGCATGCGTTCGAAATGCCTGCTGAAATCTCCCACACCGGCCAACCGTTAGGTCGTCCGACCGCGAGGTCCGACCGCGGGCTGCTTGAGCCCGGCAACGGTCATCGATATTCCCATTCATTGGACGGTGCCGTCCGGCCCTGAACGCGCCATAGCCATGGCTGCGTCCCGGCCGGTCCGCCGTGGAGACGGCGTGTCGTCGCGCCGGACGTGATCATGGCTGTCTTGAAAAAATCCGGCCGGACGGATGCGATCCGTGCCGTTCTCGCCTTCACCTTTCAACACTGGCGCCGTCAGGTGCCGCTGGTGGCCTGGATCGCCGGCACCATCGCCCTGGCGACGCTGGCCGACGTCTTCATGCCGCTGTTCGCCGGCCGTCTGGTCGATGCGCTGGCGCTGCTGTCCGCCGATCGGGAGACGGCGCGCGACGCCGCCCTGAGCGCCTTCGCCGCCATGGTGGCGCTCGGCGCCGGCATGGTCGTGCTGCGTCACGTCGCCTGGAGCGGCGTCATCCCGCTGACCCTGCGCATCATGGCCGACGTCGGCCAGGACAGCTTCCACCGGGTCCAGCGCTTCTCGACCGACTGGCATGCCAACAGCTTCGCCGGCTCCATCGTCCGCAAGATCACGCGCGGCATGTGGGCGCTCGACACGCTGAACGACACGCTGCTGCTGGCGCTGTGGCCGTCGCTGGTCGTGCTGGCCGGGACGATGGTCCTGCTCGGCCTGCAATGGCCGGTGATGGGGCTCGTCATCGCGCTGGGGACGGCGGTCTACATCGGGCTGACCGTCGTCTTCGCCACCCTCTACATCGCCCCGGCGGCGCGGCTGTCCAACGCCTGGGACACCCGGCTGGGCGGCACGCTGGCCGACGCCATCGGCTGCAACGCGGTGGTCAAGGCGTTCGGCGCCGAGCCGCGCGAGGACGACCGGCTGGCCCGGATCGTCGGCAAATGGAGCCGCCGGACCAACCGCACCTGGACGCGCCACACCCGCCACAGCACCGCCCAGCTCGCCATCCTGCTGCTGATCCGCACCGCCGTGGTGGCCACCGCCCTGTGGCTGTGGTGGCGCGGGCAGGCGACGCCGGGCGACGTCGCCTATGTGCTGACCACCTATTTCGTCGTGCACGGCTATCTGCGCGACATCGGCATGCACATCAACCATCTCCAGCGCTCGATCAACGAGATGGAGGAGCTGGTGGCCATCCACGCCGAGCCGCTGGGGGTGGAGGACCGGCCGGGCGCCGTGCCGCTCCGCATCACCGCCGGCGAGGTGCGCTTCGACCACGTCACCTTCCGTTACGGAGGCCATGCGACGCCGCTCTACCACGACCTCTCGGTGACGATCCGCGCCGGCGAGCGGGTCGGGCTGGTGGGGCCCTCGGGATCGGGAAAGACCACCTTCGTGAAGCTGATCCAGCGGCTGTACGACGTGACCGGCGGGCAGGTCCGCATCGACGGGCAGGACGTGGCCGGGGCGACCCAGCACTCGCTGCGCTCGCAGATCGCCATCGTCCCGCAGGAACCGATCCTCTTCCACCGTTCCCTGGCCGAGAACATCGCCTACGGCCGTCCCGGCGCGACGCTGGCGGAGATCGAGCGCGCCGCAAGGCTGGCCAACGCCCATGATTTCATCGGGCGCCTGCCGAAAGGCTACGCCACGCTGGTCGGCGAGCGCGGCGTCAAGCTGTCCGGCGGCGAGCGCCAGCGGGTGGCGCTGGCCCGTGCCTTCCTGGCCGATGCGCCGGTCCTGATCCTGGACGAGGCGACCTCCAGCCTGGATTCGGAATCGGAGGCGCTGATCCAGGAGGCGATGGAGCGCCTGATGCAGGGGCGCACGGCCATCATCATCGCCCACCGCCTGTCCACCGTGCGTACCCTGGACCGCATCCTGGTCTTCAAGCAGGGCCGGGTGGTGGAGGAGGGGACCCACGCCGCCCTGCTCCACCGCCCGTCCGGCCTCTACCGCCGCCTGTTCGAACAGCAGTCGGCATCGGAGCCGGGCCGGCGGGTCGGCGGCTGAAGAGGGAGGGCCGGCGCCTGGGCTTCCGGGGCGCCGGCCGGGAAGCAAGGCAGGGGCCGGAGCCGCCGGGGTCATTCCCCGGCGTTGCAGAACCCTTCCACCGCCAGCTCCTCCCAATGGCCGGCGATGAGCCGGGCCGAGGGATCGGCCAGGATCGAGAAATGGTCGCCCGGCAGCGTGCGGGCGGCCAGCGGGCCGTCGCTGTAGCGGCTCCATCCCAGATCGTCACCGGCCAGCGCGGCCGGCAGGCGGTCGCGGTCCGGCCGCGCCAGCGTCTCCGCCGCCCGCAGCAGCAGCAGGCGGACCGGCCGGGCGTCGGCGGGGGCGTAGTCCATCCCGGCGCAGCTCCGCATGACCCGGAGCATCCCGCGCAGATGCGCACGGCCGAGCGCGGGCAGACCATGCTCCCGCATCATCGCCAGCGCCCGGTCGACGGCGTCGTCGTCGTCCAGCCCGGCGAAGCGGTCGCGGTCGGCCGCCAGCGGCCGGCCGGCGGTGGCCGCCAGCTCCTCCACCAGCGCCGCCAGCCAGTCCGCCTCCCCGAGGGCGGCGGTGCCGGCCAGCGGGTTGGGGCCGGGGGCATAGCCGTCGATGACGGTCAGCCGCTCGACCGTCTCGCCGTCGCGCAGCAGGCGCTGGGCGACGGCGAAGGCCACCTTCGCCCCGAAGGAGTGGCCGCCCAGCCAGTAGGGGCCTTGGGGCTGGACCTCGCGGATCGCCCGCAGCGCGCGATCGGCCATGGCCTCCATGTCGGGATCGGGCGGGCCGAGACCGTCCAAACCAGCGGGTTGCAGGCCGTAGACCGGCCGTCCGCCGCCCAGATGCCGGGCCAGCGGGGCGAAGGCCATGACGCTGCCGCCGGCGCCGGGAATCCAGAAGCAGGGGGGATTGTCCCCGTTCCCATCGCCGCCGGCCAATGGGACCAGCGGCGACCAGACCTCGCCCTCTCCGATATTGCGGCCGTTTCCGGCACTGTGGCCGTCGCGGCGCAGCAGGACGGCAAGCGCGCCGACGGTCGGATGCCGGAACAGGGCGGTGAGCGGCAGGGCGACCCCGAATTCCCGCTCGATCCGCGCGATCGTCTCCACCGCCAGCAGCGAGGTGCCGCCGGCGTTGAAGAAGCTGGTGGCCGTTCCGATGCGCGGGACGCCCAGCACCGCCTCCCACAGGGCGCAGAGCGCGGCCTCGACCGCGTCGAGCGGGGGGCGGTGTTCGTCGTCGGCGAAGACGCCGCGCGGGTCGGGCAGCCGGTCCCGGTCGAGCTTGCCGCTGGCGTTCAGCGGCAGGGCGTCCAGCGTCACGAAGAAGCCGGGGACCATGTAGTCGGGCAGCACCGCCGACAGGTCGGCGCGCAGCCGGGCGGACAGCCCGTCGGCCGGCACGCCGGGGCTCGGCACCAGATAGGCGGCGAGGTCGCCGGGCTCGTGGCGCGGATGGCCGACCACCGCCGCCTGGGCGATTGCCGGATGCCGTCGGAGATGGGCCTCGATCTCGCCCGGCTCGACGCGGAAGCCACGGACCTTGATCTGCTCGTCGATGCGGCCGAGGAACTCGATGGAGGCCGGGGCGCCGTCCTCCCCCCGCCGGAACGCCACCCGGTCGCCGGTGGCGTAGAGCCGTTCGCCGGCCAGGGGGTGAAGGGCGAAGCGCTCGGCGGTCAGCTCGGGGCGCTCCCAATAGCCGCGCGCCAGACCGGCCCCGCCGATGTGCAGCTCTCCCGCCACACCGGCCGGAACCGGGTTGCCGGCGGGGTCGAGGACGAAGACCGACCAGCCGGCGAGCGGGCGGCCGATCAACGGCTTCCGCCCATCCGTTCCGCAAGGGGCGAGCGTGGCGCAGACCGTGGTCTCGGTCGGGCCGTAGGCGTTGACGACGACGCGCCCCTCCGCCTCCCACCGCTTGGCGAGGTCGGCGGGCAGGGCGGCCCCGGCGGAGACCAGCAGGCGCAGGGCGGGCAGCGGCCGGTGCGGCAGGGCGGCCAGCGCCGAGGGGGTGATGGTCAGGTGGGTGACGGCCTGTTCGTCGAGAAGCCGAGCCAGTCCGGGTCCGGGCATCAGCGCCTCGGCCGGGGCCATCACCAGCTCGGCCCCCGCCCCCAGCGCCATGGCGAATTCCCACACCGAGGCGTCGAAGCCGCTGCTGGCCATTTGCAGCACCCGGTCGCCCGGCCGCGCGCCGAACAGCCGGCGCTGTTCCAACGCAAGGGCGAGCAGCCCGCCATGGGTCAGCATCGCCCCCTTCGGCCGTCCGGTCGAGCCGGAGGTGTGGATGATGTAGGCGAGGGCGTCGGGCGCAGGAGCCGCCATCGCCGCCATCGGGCCGGAAGGCGGCGGGGCGGACAGGATCGCGGCGACCAGATCGGCGGTCAGGGTCGGGGGGTGGCGCAGATCCTCGCGGATGCCCTCCTGCCGGGCGGCCGGCGCCGCCGGATCGAGCGGGGCGTAGACCTTGCCCGCCTTGAGGATGCCGAGGAAGGCGATCACCAGCTCCGGCGCGCGCGGCATCGCCACGCAGACCGGGGCTTGGTCGGGCAGGCCGAGGCCAGCGAGATGGGTGGCCACCCGCTCGGCGCTCCGCTTCAGCTCGGCGTAGGTCAGGCGGCGCTCGCCGAAGCGGACGGCCACCCTGTCCGGCTGGCCGGCGGCGATGCCGTCGAACAGGTCGACGACGTTGCCGTGGGGAGCGGCGGGGGGAGGCGGCGGGACGACACCCGCCGGGATGGGGGCCGGGTCGCGGCTCCAGCGCTCCAGAATGTCCTGTAGCTCGTCGGCAGGCAGCAGGGGCAGCCGGGCGAGCGGCGTGTCGGGGGCGGCGACCGCGCCGTCCAGCAGGGTGCGGTACTGCGCGGCCATCCGCTCGATGCTGTCCTGGCGGAACAGCTCGGTCGCGTATTCCAGGCTGAGGACGAGGTCGCCCCCCGCCCCGGTGTCCGCTTCCGTGATCGAGCAGAGCAGGTCGAAGGGGCAGGCGTTCTTGCTCGCCTCGACGAAGCCGATCTCCAGCCCGTCCGGTGAACGGCTCTCGTAGGGCAGATTCTGCAAGACGAAGCCGATCTGGGCCAGCGGGTGCTGGTCGGGCCGCCGCCGTGGCCGCAGGGCCTCCACCACCGCCTCGAAGGGGACGTCCTGGTTGGCGTAGGCCTCCAGCGCGGTCCTGCGGACGTCGTCGAGCAGGGCGCGGAAACCGGTGTCGGGCCGGGGCCGCGCCCGCAGCACCAGCATGTTGACGAAGAAGCCGAAAATCTCCTCCTGCCAGTGCCGGGTGCGGTTGGCGACGCTGATCGCCACCGCCTGGTCGTCGATGCCGGTGTGGCGGAACAGCAGGCTGTGGAAGGCCGCCAGCAGGACCATGAAGGGGGTCGCCCCCTCGGCCTGGGCGAAGGCGCGGACCCGGCGGGCGAGGTCGGCCCCCAGCGGAAGGGTCACGGTGGCGGAGCGGAACGTGCGCTCCGCCGGCAGGGGAAAGTCGCCGAGCAGCCCGTGGCGCTCGGGCAGCCCGTCGAGCCGTTCCCGCCAATAGGTCGACTGCCGCGCCAGGGTGTCGGCCTCCAGCCCGTTGCGCTGCCAATGGGCGAAGTCGGCGTATTGCGCGGCGGGGTCGGGCAGCGGCGAGGGACGGCCTTGCGCGAAGGCCTCGTAGAGCGCCACCAGCTCCTTCATGAGCAGGCTGATCGACCAGCCGTCGGTGGCGATGTGGTGCATCACCAGCAGCAGCACATGGTCATCGGGCCCGCTTTCCAGCAGGAGGGCGCGGATCGGCGGTCCGTTCTCCAGGTCGAAGGGGCGGGAGGATTCGGCGTCCAGCGCCTCCCGCTCGGCACCCGCCAGCGCGGCGCCGGCGAGAGGACGCAGGGACAGCACGGGCAGGGGCAGGGGAGTCGGCGCGATCTCCTGGCGCGGGGCGGAGTCGTGGACGGGGAAGCGGGTGCGCAGCGCCTCGTGGCGGCGGACGATCTCGTCGAGCGCCCGGCCGAGCGCGTCGCGATCCAGCCGTCCGGTCAGCCGCAGCGCCAGCGGCACGTTGTAGGCGGCGCTGCCGGGGGCGAGCCGTCCGGCGACCCAGAGCTGGCGCTGGCCCCAGGACAGTGGTGCCGGTTCCCCGGCCGGCCGGCGGGGAGGCTCGGCGGTGTCGGCGGTCGTGCCTGTGCCCGTGCCCGCCCGCGCCACCTCCACGGCTTCGGCCATGGCGCGCACGGTGGGCGTGCGGAACAGGACGCTCATCGGCAGGGCGACGCCGAAGCGGTGGCGGATCTGGGAAAGCATCTGGGTCGCCAGCAGCGAATGGCCGCCGAGATCGAAGAAATTGTCGTCCGGCCCGATCCGCTCGTGGCCGAGCAGCGTGCGCCACACCGCGGCGATGCCGCTTTGGATCCCGTCGCCGCCGGTTTCCGGGGCGGCGGGAGTCGTTTCCGGGGCGGAGGCTTCCTCGCGCGGCGGCAGGTCGACCCATTGCCGCAAGCGCGGCTCCAGGTCGCCGCGGGTGACGATGGTCTGCGCCGCCGTGCCGTGATGAAGGACCCGCAGGAAGGCGTCCAGCCCCTCCGCCGCCGACATCTCCAGCGCGCGCAGAAGCTGGCCCGGCCCGCGCCCGTCGTCGCCGCGCACCTGCCAGCTGTCCCAGTTCATGGCGATCCAGCGGCCGGGATCCCGTTGCTCGGCCCGCTGGGCGGCGGTGTCGAGCGCGGCGTTGGCGGCGGCGTAGGCGGCGAAGCCCAGTCCGCCCAGCACCGACGCCATCGAGGACATCAGCACGCAGAAATCCACCGCGCGGCCCTCCGAGGCACGGCTGGCCAGCAGCCGGTCGAGCACCCGCACGCCGTCCAGCTTCGGGGCGAACTGCTCGGCGCATTGCGCCGGGTCGTGCTCGTCGAGCGGCTGGTGCATGCGCGTGCCGATGGCTCCGGCGGCATGGACCACCCCGTTGACCGCTCCCCATTCCGCCTCGGTCGCGGCGAACACCGCCGCCATCGCGTCCAGCCGGCCGGCGTCGGCGCCGTGCAGGCGGATCTCGGCCCCCGCCGCCTCGAAGGCCAGCAACCGTTCGAGGAGCTTGCGGGTGGGATCGTCGGGGCCGTGCGTGGCGATCCAGCCCTCCCAGTCGGCGCGTGCCGGCTGGTTGCGGCGGCCGACCAGCACCAGCCGGGCCTGGACCGCGCGCGCCAGATGGCCGGCGATCTCCAGCCCGAGCCCGCCCAGGCCCCCGGTGATCAAGTAGACCCCGCGCGGGCGCAGCGCCCGGCGTTGCGGGCCGGCGGTGTCGAGCCGCTGGGGCGCGTGATCGGGCAGCCAACGATGGGCGCCGCGCAGGCAGAGCCGCGCCGGCCGTTCGGCGGCCCGCAGCTCCTCGCGGATGCGGTCGACCAGCGCCGCGGTCGCGGCGTGTGAGCTGCCGGGTTCGGGCGGCACGAGGTCGATCAGATGGGTGCGCAGGCTGGGGTATTCCTGCGGGATGACCAGGGCCGGCCCGGCGATCAGGCTCTTGTCCGGGCACAGGATCTCGTCGCCGGTCACGTCGAACAGGCCCGCCGTCAGCACGGTGACGTCGTGCGGAGCCCCGCCTCCAAGCGCGCGGCCGAGCAGGGACAGGCTGTGGAAGCCGAGCCGCCGCTCGGCCGCCGACTCCGCGTCGTCCATCGCCTTCGGCGGTTGGATCAGCGACCAGGCGTGGACGACCGTCCGGGGGGCCGGGCCGATGTCGGCCAGCAGGCGGCGGTAGTCCTCGGGGCTGTCGGGGCGCAGGGTGGCGGCGCCGTCGGCCGGCGGGGCGTAGGCGTCGCCGGGACGCACGCGGAGGACGGCGCAGCCGTCGGCCTCCAGCCGGGCGGCCAGTGCTTCGCCCAGCCCTTCCCCCCGCCCTTCCCCGTCAGGCCCGGCGGGCCCGGTGAACAGCAGGATCCGCTCCGGCCCGTTGCCGGTCATGGCCGCGAACGGCGGGCTGCGGCGCCAGACCGGGGCGAGGAACCAGTCGGCCGGGTCGTCCTTGCGGCGGACGCCGCCGGGCGCGCGGGCCGTGGCGCTTGGGACGGCGCCGGGGAGGGCGGCCGGCTCCGGCGGGTCGATCCAGCAGCGGCGACGCTGGAACGGGTAGGTCGGCAGCGGCACCTTGCGCCGCGCCTGGCCGGTCCCGCGACCGCTCCAATCGACGGCGACCCCGGCCTGCCACAGCCGTCCGAGGGACTGGGCGATGAGGGCATCCTCCTCCATCCCCTCCTGCCGCTGCTGGGGGTGGGGAAGCGAGGCCGCCACCGGCCGCGCCGGATCGAAGCCGGGATGGGCGCGGGCGAAGGTACCGAGCGCGTTGCCGGGGCCGATCTCCAGCAGTGCCGTGTCGGACTCCGCCAGCACCGTGCCGATGCCGTCGGCGAAGCGCACCGCGTCGCGCAGGTGCCGCACCCAGTAGTCGGGCCGCGAGACCAGCGCCGCGTCCACCCGCCCGCCGGTCGTGCCGGAAACGTAGGGAATGCGCGGCGGATGGTAGGCGACGGCGCCCGCCGCCTCGGCGAAGGCCGCCAGGATGCTGTCCATGGTGCAGGAGTGGGCTCCCCGCGACACCTGGAGCCGGCGCGTCTCCACGCCGATTCCGGCGAGCCGGGCCTGGAACGCCCCCAGCGCGTCCTCATGGCCGGACACCACGCACAGGTCGTGGGCGTTGACCACCGCCAGCGACAGCCGGTCGTTGAGGAAGGGGCGGATCTCGCTCTCGCTGTTGCGCAGCGCCACCATGCCGCCGGGGGCGGTCTCGTCCATCAGCCGGCCGCGCGCCGCGACCAGCCCCAGGGCGTCCTCCTCCGCCAGGATGCCGGCGAGGCAGGCGGCGGCGTATTCGCCGCTGCTGTGGCCGATCACCCCCTGGGGCTCGATCCCCCACGACGCCCACAGCCGGGCGAGCGCCATCTGGACGATGAACATCGCCGGCTGGCTGACGCCCATCCGCTGCAACTGCCGGTCCGCCCACTCCTCGCGGCCGGGGGCGGGGTGGAGAACCGCCAGCGCGTCGATGCCGGTCCTGGCGGCCAGGGCCGCCGCCCGCTCGCGCAGGGCCTCGCGGAAGACGGATTCCGTCTCGAAGAGGCGGCGGGTCATCCCGACCGACTGCCCGCCATGGCCGGTCAGCAGGAAGGTGACGCCGCGCCCGGCCTTGGCCTCCGTTGCGGCGGGGGCGTCGCCGAGGGCGCGGCGCAGCTCGTCGGCGGTGCGGCCGACGGCGGCGAGACGGTAGGGGAACAGCCTGCGCCCGGTCTGGAGGGTGTGGGCGGCGTCGGCCGGGGCGGGCGCGTCGGCCTCGGCCAGCCGGGCGGACAGGTCGGCGGCCATGCGGGCCAGCGCCTCGGGCGTGCGTGCCGACAGGGGGAGGATGTGCCAGCGCCGCTCATCCCGGCCGGCATCGGCATCGGCAGAGGCAGCGAAGCGGTTTTCCGCCAGCACGACATGGGCGTTGGTGCCGCCGATGCCGAAGGAGCTGACGGCGGCCACCCGGCTGCCCGGCTCCGCCGCCCAGTCGATCAGCCGGTCGTTGACGAAGAAGGGGCTGCCGGCGAGGCCGAGCGCCGGGTTGGGCGATTGGAAGTGCAGGGTCGGCGGGATCTGCCGGTGCAGCAGGCAGAGCGTCGCCTTGATCAGGCCGGCGACCCCGGCGGCGGCCCCGGTGTGGCCCATGTTGCTCTTCAGCGAACCGACCGCGCAGGTGCCGACGGCGCCGCTGCGGGCGCGGAACGCCTTGGTCAGCGCCGTGATCTCGATCGGGTCGCCGAGCGGGGTGGCGGTGCCGTGCGCCTCGACGTAGCCGACCTGGTCCGGGTGCACGCCGGCGATGTCCAGCGCCTCGGCGATGACGCGGGCCTGCCCGTCCGGGCCGGGGGCGGTGTAGCCGACCTTGCGGGCGCCGTCGTTGTTGACGGCGCTGCCCTTGATGATGCCGAGGATGGTGGAGCCCTGCGCCAGCGCGTCGGCCAGCGGCTGGAGCAGCACGACGCCCGCCCCCGCCCCGTTCAGGGTGCCGGCGGCCTGCGCGTCGAAGGGGCGGCAGCGCCCGTCGGGGGAGAGGATCATCCCCTCCTGGTGCCGGTAGCCCAGATCCTGCGGGGTGGAGACCGCGACGCCGCCCGCCAGCGCCAGATCGCATTCGCCGTTCAGCAGGCTCTGGCAGGCCATGTGGACCGCCACCAGCGAGGTCGAGCAGGCCGTCTGCACCGTCACGCTTGGTCCGGTGAGGTTCAGCTTGTACGAGGCCAGCGTCGCCAGATAGTCCTTGTCGTTGGCCAGCATCACCTGGAAGCTGCCGAAGGTGTCGAGGATCTCGGCGTTGCCGGCCAGATTGTTGAGGAAGTAGGTGTTGACCCCCGCCCCGGCGAAGACGCCGATGTCGGGCTTTGCAGTGTCCCGCCCCTCCGTCTCCCCGGCGTAGCCGCCGGATTCCAGCGCCTCCCACGCGCATTCCAGGAACAGCCGGTTCTGCGGGTCGAGCAGCGCCGCCTCTTGCGGGGCGTAGCCGAACAGGGCGGCGTCGAACGTCTCGATGTTGTCCAGCACCGCGCCGCGCTTGACGTAGGCCGGGTCGGCGAGCTGCTCCGGCGGGACGCCGCGCGCCAGCAGGTCCTCGTCGGTGAAGTCGGCGATGGCCTCCACCCCGTCGCGCAGCATCCGCCAGAAACCGGCGATGGTGGGAGCGCCGGGGAAGCGGCAGGCCATGCCGACGATGGCGATCTCCGTCGCCTCCGGCCGCGGCGTCGTCGTCCCAGCGGTCATCGCGTGCTCTCTCCCAAATCCGGTGTGTCGGTGTCGGTCGCCCCGTGGCGCAGGGCGGTGCGGCGGCCGCGCGCCTGGGCGCGGCCCTCCTGGCGGGCGGCGCGGACCGCCGCCCGGTGGCGGATTGCCGGCCCCTCCCGGGAGCCGTCGATCAGGCGGGCCAGGGCCTTGACCGTCGGGTGCTCGAACAGGCCGACCATGGTGACGTGCCCGGCGTCGGGGAAGCGCCGCCGGATCTCGGCCAGCACCCGCAGCAGCAGGAAGGAATAGCCGCCGAGGTCGAAGAAATTGTCGTGCAGCCCGACCGGCGGCCCTTGCAGGACCGACCGCCAGATCTCGGCGACCGCCCGTTCGGTGGCGCTGCCGGGCTGGGCCGAGGGGGCGGCCGGCCGGGCGGCGCCGCTGCCGGGCGGCGGCAGGGCCTTGCGGTCGATCTTGCCGCTGCGGGTCTGCGGCAGGGCCGGCAGCGGCACCCACAGGGTCGGGACCATGTAATCCGGCAGAACCGCCGACAGCCCGTCGCGGACCATGCGCGGGTCGGCGGCCTCGGGGCTGGCGGGGACGTAATAGGCGACCAGCCGCTTCTCGCCGCGGTCGTCGGCCCAGGCGACCACCGCCGCCTCGCGCGCGCGGGCCTGGGCGACGATGGCGCGCTCGACCTCCTCGGGTTCGATGCGGTAGCCGCGGATCTTCACCTGCTGGTCGATGCGGCCGAGGAAGTCGATCTCCGGCGGCCCGCCCCCCTCGTCCCAGCGGACGCAGGCGAGGTCGCCGGTGGCGTACATCATGCCCCCCGGGGACTTCGGTCCGAAGGGGGCGGGACGGAAGGCGGCTTCCGTCAGGTCGGGGCGGCCGAGATAGCCGTGGCTGACCGCCGCGCCGGCGATCCACAGCTGCCCCGGCACGCCGGGCGGCAAGGGCCGCCCCTCCTCGTCGAGGATGTGGACGGCGGTGTTGGCGACCGGCCGGCCGATGCGCGGCAGCTCCGGCCAGACGGCCGGGTCGTCGGGCAGCACCAGCGCGGTGGCGACGTGGGTTTCGGTCGGACCGTACTGGTTGACCAGCCGGCAGCCGGGCAGATCCCCGAACATCCGCCGCAGCGCCGGCGTCACCTGCAACCGCTCGCCCGCCGTGAGAAGCTCGCGCAAGGTTGCCGGCCGCGTGGTGGCGAGCGGCCAGGCCTCGGCCATCTGCTGAAGCGCGGTGAAGGGCAGGTAGATGCGCTGGATGCCCCAGCCGGCGGCCTGCGCCAGCATCGCCGGGACGTCGCGGCGCAGTGCCTCGTCCATCAGCACCAGGGTGCCGCCCGAGGCCCAGGTGGCGAACATCTCCTGGCAGGCGACATCGAAGCCCAGCGTGGTGAATTGCAGGGTGCGCAGCCCCGGCCGGAAGGACGGCTCCGCCACCTGCCAGCGGATCAGGTTGACCAGCGCCCGGTGCGGCATCCGCACCCCCTTGGGCTGTCCGGTCGAGCCCGAGGTGTAGAGCACGTAGACGAGGTCTTCCGGCGACAGGGGTGTGTCGGGGTTGCCGGCCGCTTCGCCCTCTTCCGGCTCCGGCCCGGCCGGGACGCTGCGCGCGCCGTGCGGCAGGGCGTCAAGCCCGTCGGGCAGCGGGGCGTCGCCGACCACCAGCCCGACCCCGGCGTTGCCGATGATGAAGTCCAGCCGCGCCGCCGGCAGGGCGGGGTCGAGCGGCAGGTAGGCGCCGCCGGCCTTGAGGATGCCGAGCACCGCCGCCACCATCTCCAGCGACCGCTCCTGCCGCACGCCGACCGGGCTGCCCGGCCGCAGTCCCAGCGCCGTCAGCCGCCGGGCCAGCGCGTTGCCCCAGCGGTTCAGCGCCGCGTAGCTCAGGCTCCGCCCGGCGAACTCGACGGCGACCACAGCGGGGTGGCGGGCGGCGGCCTCCTCGAACAGGCGGTGCAGCGTCCCGTCGCCGCCGCCCGCCACCGCCGGTCCCCGGCAGGCGGCCAGCAGCCGGTCGCGCTCGGCGTCGGAAAACAGCGGCAGCTCGCGCAGCCGCCGTTCGGGCGCCTCGGCCACCGCGCGCAGCAGGGCGACATACTGGTCGACCATCCGCTGGGCGGTGGCCGGGTCGAACAAGTCGCTGCTGTATTCCCAATGGCCGTCCAGCCCGCCGTCGGTTTCGATCAGGCTGAGCAGCAGGTCGAACTTGGCGGTGCGGCTGTCGACCTCCAGCGGCGCGAGCGTCAGGCCGGGCAGCTCGACCGGCTCGACCGGCGTGTTCTGAAGGTTGAACATGGCCTGGAACAGCGGCGCGTGCGACAGGCTGCGCGGCGGGTCGAGCACGTCCACCAGCTTTTCGAAGGGCACGTCCGGGTTGGCGAAGGCGTCGAGCGTCATGCCGCGCACCGAATCCAGGAACTCGGAGAAGCGCGGGTTGTCCGCCATGCGGCCGCGCAGCACCAGGGTGTTGGTGAAGAAGCCGATCAGCCCCTCCAGCGCCGCGTCGGACCGGCTGGCGACCGGGGTGCCGACGAGGATGTCGTCCTGGCGGGAATGGCGGTGCAGCAGCACCATGAACACCGCCAGCAGCGTCATGAACAGGCTGGCCTGGACCGTCTGTCCGACCGCCAGCAGCCGGCGGGCGAGACCGGAATCGACCTGGAAGCGCAGGGTGGCGCCATGGAAGCTCTGGCGGTGCGGGCGCGGCCGGTCGGTGCAGAGGTTGAGGTGCGGCGGTGCGCCGTCGAGCTGGCGCGTCCAGTGGTCGAGCTGCGCCTTGAAGCCCGGACTGGCCAGCCATTGCCCCTGCCAGGCGGCGTAGTCGGCGTACTGCACCGGCAAGGGTGGCAGGGGCGGCGGAAGGGGCGGCGGCGAGGCGGCGGCCGCGTCCCGCCCAGCCAGTTCGGCGGCGTAGAGGGCGCCGATCTCGCGGACGAAGACAGCCAGCGACCAGCCGTCGGACGCGATGTGGTGCCAGGTCAGCACGCCCAGATGGCGATCCGGCGCCAGTTCGATCAGGGTGAAGCGGAGCGGCGGCTCGCGCGACAGGTCGATCGGGCGGGCGGCCTCGTTCAGCGCCAGCTCGGCCAGCGTCGCGTCGTCGGTGCCGGGGGTGGCCGCCCTTGTCCGGGCGAAGGGCGGCGGTCCGGGCGGCAGGATGCGCTGCCACGGTTCGCCGTCGCGCAGCAGGAAGCAGGTCCTCAGCGACTCGTGGCGGCGCATCAGGGCGTCGAAGGCGCGGGCGAGGGCCGGAGCCTCCAGCCGTCCGGTCAGCCGGAAGGCGCCGATGGTGGTGTAGGCCCGGCCGCCGCCCTCCAGCCGGTCGAGGAACCACAGGGAGCGCTGGGAGTAGGAGACCGGCATCAGCGCCGACCCGTCCGGCTCGGTCCGGCGGGGCAGCGCGACCAGCGGCGGGCGGGCGGCGGGCGGGCGGTCCTGCTCCAGCCGGCGCGCCAGTTCGGCGCCCAGTTCGGCGACGGTCGGGAAATCGAACACGTCGCGCGCCGACGTCGCGACCGGCCAGCCGGCGCGGATGCGCGAGACCACCTGCACCGCCATCAGCGAATGACCGCCCAGTTCGAAGAAATTGTCGTGGACGCCGATGGAGACGGTTTTCAGCACCTCCCGCCAGATCGCCAGCAGGCGGCTTTCGGTCTCGTTGCGCGGCGGCGTCCGTTCGGCGGGCGGGCCGGGCTCGGCCAGGGCGGGGAGCGCCATGGCCTCCAGCCGGCGGCGGTCGATCTTTCCGCTCGACGCCAGGGGCAGGGCGTCCACCGCGACGAAGTGGGCCGGGACCATGTGGTCGGGCAGCGTGCGCTTCAGCGCCGCGCGCAGGGCGGCGGCGTCCGGGCCGTGTCCGGCGACGAAGGCCACCAGCCGATGGTCGCTGTCGCCGGGACGGCGAACGCCGATCACCGCGCTCTCGCGCACCGACGGGACGGCGTTCAGCGCCGCCTCGATCTCGGCGGTCTCGATGCGGAAGCCGCGCACCTTGACCTGCCGGTCGGTGCGGCCGAGGAACTCCAGCCCCTTCGGTCCCAGCCGCACGCGGTCGCCGGTGCGGTACATCCGCTCCGCGCCGCCGGCCAAGGGATCCACGAGGGGGCCCGCGAAGGGATCGGGCAGGAAGGCGGCGGCGGTCAGGTCCGGCTCGTTGAGGTAGCCGTTGGCGAGTCCGGCGCCGGCCAGGACCAGTTCCCCCGCCATGCCGTCCGGCACCGGCCGCAACCGTTCGTCCAGCACATAGGCCCGCAGATTGTCCACCGGCCGGCCGATCGGCACCGTGCCCTGCCGCAGCCCCGGCCGGCATTCGCGGAAGACGGCGTCGATGCAGGTCTCGGTCGGGCCGTAGAGGTTGAAGATACGGGCCGGTGCCGCCTGGGTCAGCAGCCGGTCCTGCAAGCCGGTCGCCAGCGCCTCGCCGCCGGAGATCACCACCCGCAGCGACGGGCAGCCGGCCAGCAGCTCCTCGTCCACCATCACCTGGAGCAGCGCCGGCACCGCCTGGAACAGGGTGATCCGGTTGGCGCGGATCAGGTCGCGGAGGGCGCCGGGCTCCTTTTCGCAGCCCGGCGGGGCGACGACCAGCCGGCCGCCGGAGACCAGCGGCGCGAAGAACTCGATGACCGAGGCGTCGAAGTCGAAGGAGGTCATCTGCAACAGCGCGTCATCGGCGGTCAGGCCGAATTGGCGGCGGAACCAGAGCTGGTGGTTGACGATCGCCCGGTGCGGCACCGCCACCCCCTTGGGCGTGCCGGTCGAGCCGGAGGTGAACATCACGTAGGCCGGCCGGTCGTCCCGCGCCGGCACCGCCGGCGGGCTGTCGGGGTGGCCGGCGATGGCCTCCGCCTCGGCGTCGGGATCCAGAAGAACGGCCGGGGTGTCGGGCAGCGGAAAGCCGGGCTCGGCGACGACGATCACCGGCCGGGAGGCGCGGATCACCGTCGCCGTCCGCTCGGCCGGGTGGGCCGGGTTGAGCGGGACATAGGCGCCGCCGGCCTTGAGGATCGCCAGCAGGATCACCGGCAGGTCGAGCGAGCGCCGCCGCCAGACCCCGACCAGCCCGCCGGGCTCCAGCCCCAGCGCGATGAGGTGATGCGCCAGCCGGTTGGCCGACGCCTCCAGCGCGCCGTAGCTCAGAACGGCGTCGCCGTGGGACAGGGCGGTCGCCGCCGGGGCACGGCGCGCCTGTTCGGCCACCAGCTCGTGCAGGCCGAGGCCGGGCGGGCGGGGGTGGACGCTTCCGGCCAGGCCGGGTGGGCGGGCGCGCTCCCCGGCGTCGCGCAGGTCGATGGCCTCGACCGGCTGGTCCGGGTCGGCGAGGACCGCCGCCAGCAGGATGTTCAGCCAGCGACCGAAACGGGCGACGCTGTCGGGGTGGAACAGCTCGCTGTTGTATTCCAGGCTGCCGGCGAAGCCGCCGCTCGACGGCTGCACCGTCAGGGTCAGGTCGTGCTTGGCGAAGGGCGAGTCCCAGGGAACCGGCTCCGCCGTCACCCCCGGGAGGGCGAGGGCGGCCGGGGGTTCGTCCTCCACCGCCAGCATCACCTGGAAGAGGGGGGTGGTGTCGAGCCGGCGGTTGGGCTTCAGCGCCTCGACCAGCGTGGTGAAGGGAAGATCCTGGTGGTCGAACGCCTCCAGCACCGTGCGCCGCGCCCGCTCCAGCAGGGCGGAGAAGGGCTCGTCACCGCCTGCCGGGCTGTCCGGGGAACCGTCCAGCGGGGTGCGCAGCACCAGGGTGTCGGCGAAGAAGCCGACCAGCGATTCGACGCCCCGGTGGTGGCGCCCGGCGATCGGGGTGCCGACACCGAAATCCGCCTGCCCGGTCATCCGGTGCAGCAGGGCGGCGAAGACGGCGTAGAACAGCATGAAGCGGGTGGCGCGCCGCTCCCGGCACAGGCGGTCCACCGCCGCCGGGTCGGCGTCGATGGCGAAGACCGCCGTCGCCCCACGGTTGCCGGGAACCGCCGGGCGCGGGAAGTCGGCCGGCAGTTCCAGCCCGTCGGGCATGCCGTCGAGCTTGCCCCGCCAGTAGCCGAGCAGCCGCTCCAGCCGCTCCCCTTGCAGCCAGGAGCGGTGCCAGTCGGCGAAATCCTGGTACTGCACGGCCAGCGGCGGCGGGGCCGGGCGGCCGGCGCACAGCGCCTCCACCTCGCGCAGGAACAGCGCCACCGACCAGCCGTCGCACACCAGATGATGCATCACCACCTGGAGGTAATGCTCGCATGGGCCGACCCGCAGCAGGGTGGCGCGCAGCGGCGGGCCGCGCTCCAGATCGAAGGGCGCCTCCGCCCCCTCGGCGAGCAGGCGGGGCGCCTCGTCGGCGGTGCAGTCGCGCGTATCCAGACGGAAGCCGGTGTCGGCGATGTGGTGGACGGCCCGCCCGTCCCGCTCGGCGAAGACCGCCGACAGGCTGTCGTGGCGGCGGACGACGGCTTGCAGCGCCGCCTCCAGCGCGGCGGTGTCGAGGGGGCCGAGCAGCCGGTACTGGCCCGGCACGTTGTAGGCCCCGCCCATCGGCAGCAGTTTTTCCAGCACCCACAGCCGTTCCTGGGCGTGGGACAGGGGCAGGTCGCGGTGGCCGAGGTTGCGTGGGGCCAGCGGCGGGCCGGCGTTCCCGTCGCCGCCCCCGTCCTCCGCCGGCCGGTCGATGAGGCGGGCCAGCGAGTCCAGCGTGGGGTGCTCGAACACGCTGCGCACCGGCAGCGCGTCGGGCCGGCCGGCGGCGGCCAGCGCCTCGCGGACCCGCGCGATCATGCGGATCGCCGACAGCGAGTTGCCGCCGCGCTCGAAGAAGTGGGTGGTCCGGTGGATCGCCCCGTCCCCGAGGATGCCGGCCCAGACCCCGGCCAGCAGGCGTTCGGTGGCGCTGGCCGGCGCCTCGCCGGCCGGTTCGGCATCCACCCGGTAGCGGTCGGAGGCGAGCGCCTTGCGGTCGATCTTGCCGGCGGGCGACACCGGCAGCGCGTCGAGCGCCACGAACCGGCTGGGCAGCATGTGGTCCGGGAGGCGCCGGGCCAGGGCGCCACGGTGGTCGGCGTCGGGCGCCGCGTCCGCCTTCGGCACGTAGTAGGCCACCAGCCGGGGCCCGCCCTCGTCGTCGCGGACGACGACGGCGCATTCGGCGACGCCGGGCAGGCCGTCGAGCTGCGCCTCGACCTCGCCGGGCTCGATGCGGAAGCCGCGGATCTTCACCTGCCGGTCGATGCGGCCGAGGATGTCGACGACCAGTTCGCCGGTGGCGGGGTCGGGAACCCAGCGGGCGAGGTCGCCGGTGCGGTACAGCCGCTCCGACCAGCGCTCGCCGGCGAGATCCAGCTCCAGCGTGACGAAGCGTTCGGCGGTCAGCTCGGGCCGCTCGTGATAGCCGATGGCCAGCCCGTCGCCGCCGGTCAGCAGCTCGCCGGCCACGCCCGGCGGCACCGGGTTGCCGTGGGGATCGAGGATGTGGACGCTGGTGCCGGCGATCGGCCGGCCGGCCGGGAACAGCGCCGCCGGTCCCTTGGAGAAGCGGTGGCAGGTGGTGAAGGTGGTGTTTTCCGTCGGGCCGTAGCCGTTGATCAGCGTGGTGCCGGGCAGCCGGGCCAGCGCTTCCGCCGCGTGCCGGCGCGATAGGGCCTCGCCGCCGGTCAGCAATTGCCGAACGCCGCGCAGGTCGTCGGGCGCGGTGTCGATCATCAGGGTGAACAGGCCCGAGGTCAGCCACAGGGTGGTGACGCCGCCCTCGCGGACGATCCGCCCGAGCGCAAGCAGGTCGTTCTCCAGCGGCGGGGCGATCAGCAGCGTGCCGCCGTTCAGCAGGCTGCCCCAGATTTCGAAGGTCGAGGCGTCGAAGGACACCGGGGCGAGCAGCAGCATCACCTCGGACGCGTCGAGCCGGGCGTAGTCGGCCCCCTTCACCAGCCGGACCACGCCACGGTGGGGGACGACCACCCCCTTGGGCAGGCCGGTGGAGCCGGAGGTGTACATGATGTAGGCCGGGCTGTCGGGGCCGAGGCCGGGTCCGGGGTGGTGCCCGGCGGCGGGGGCTGGCGGGTTGTCGTCGTCGGTTTCGGGCAGGCCGTCCATCAGCAGCCGGGGAACCGCCGTCCAGCCGATGCCGGCATCCCCGGCGCTGTCGGTGACGAGCAGGCCGATGCCCGAATCCTCGGCCATCCAGGCCAGCCGTTCCGCCGGGTAGCCGAGGTCGAGCGGCACATAGGCCGCCCCCAGCCTGAGGATCGCGAGCAGCCCGGCGATCAGCTCCGGCGAGCGGCCGAGCGCGATGCCGACCCGGTCGCCCGGACAAACCCCCCGTTGCCGCAGCCGGCCGGCCAGCCGGTCCGCCTGCCGGTCGAGCGTCCGGTAGTCGAGCCGGCGGTCGCCGAACCGCAGGGCGGTGGCCTCCGGCGTCGCCGCCGCCTGCCGGGCGAACAGGCCGGCGATGGTGGCTTCGGCGAAGGGGCCGGGGCCGCGCGGACGGTTCGACGCCCGCAGCAGCGCCCGTTCGTCCTCGGGGGTCAGCAGGGCCAGCGCGTGGACCGGCCGTTCGGGGGCCGCCAGCGCGTCGGCCAGCAGGAGGGCGAAGCGGCGGGCGATGCCCGCCACCGTCGACTCGTCGAACAGGTCGCTCTGGAAATCCCAGCAGAGCAGCGGCCCACCCGGCTCGTCCGGGAGGATGGTCAGCATCAGCGGGTATTTGCCGGTGTCGGCGCGCAGCGGGTGGGGGGCGAGGGCGACGCCGCCGAAGGACAGCTCGGCCATCTCCACGTTCTGGAGGACGATCATCGCCTGGAAGACCGGCGGGTGCGACGCCCCGCGCTCCGGCCGCAAGGCGTCCACCAGCAGGCCGAAGGGCAGCTCCTGATGCTCGTAGGCGGCGAGCGCCGTGTCGCGCACCCCGGCCAGCAGGTCGCGGAAGGGCGCCCGTCCGTCCACGTCGCTGCGCAGGGCCAGCGTGTTGACGAAATAGCCGGGCACCGCCTCCAGATCCGGGCGCAGCCGGTTGGCGATGGGGGTGCCGACCACGATGGTCTCCTGCCCGGTGATCCGGTGCAGCAGCGCCGTGAAGGCGGCGGTGAAGACCATGAAGGGAGTCGTCCCCTCCCGCCGGCACAGGGCGTCCACTGCGCTTTGCAAAGCGGGATCAAGCGGCATGGCGACGCGGCCGCCCCGGTGGCTCAGCCGGGCGGGATAGGGGCGATCGGTCGGCAGGGCGAGCAGCGGCGGCGCGTCGGCCAGGGCTTGGCGCCAGTAGGTCAGCAGCGCCGCGCCGCGTTCCCCCGCCAGCCGTTCGCGCTGCCAGCGCGTGTAGTCGCCGTACTGCGCCGCCGGGGCCGGCAGCGGCGACGGGCGCCCGTCGCGGGCGGCGTCGTAGAGGGCCGACAGCTCCGCGACCAGCAGGGCGATCGACCAGCGGTCGGTGATCACATGATGTTGGCTGAACACCAGGATCCAGTCGCGCGCGCCGGTGCGCAGCAGATGGACGCGCAGCAGCGGCGGCCGCTCCAGGTCGAAGGGCGCCCAGGCGATTGCGTTCACCCGCGCGTCGAGCGCCGCCGCGTCCAGGCCGGCGGCGTCCTCCACCGGGACGGGCACGGCCAGGGGGGGGGCGACCACCTGATGGAGGGCGCCGTCGCGCAGCTCCAGCCGGGTGCGCAGGCTGTCGTGGCGGCGGCACAGCGCGCCGACCGCCGCCTCCAGAGCCGCGACGTCGAGGTCGCCGTGCAGCCGGGCCGCCCGCGCCTCGATGTAGAGGGCGGGGCAGCCGGTCTCCAGCCGGTCGAGCGACCACAGCATCTCCTGGTTGGCTGAGGCCGGGATCACCGCGTCGCGGGGCGTCTCCGTCGCGGCGGAAAGCCGGGCGATCAGGTCGGGCTTGCGGGCGATCAGCGCGTCGCGCAGGGCGCCCTGGATCACCCCCTTGGGGGCGGAGAAGCGGAGCTGCCCCTCCTCCACCCACAGCCGGACGTTCAGGCTGTCCAGTTGCCGCAGCAGCGCGTCGAGCCCGTCGCTCATAGGGTTCCCTCTTCCCGGTCCTCGTCGGCGTCGCCGCCGGCCGGTGCCGGCGCGGCGGCGTCCTCGATCCGGCGGGCCAGCGCCTCGATCGTCGGACCGGCGAAGAAGGCGCGGATCTCCAGTGTGACGCCGTAGGTCTCGCGGATGTGCGACAGGATGCGGGTGGCGCCCAGCGAGTTGCCGCCCAGCTCGAAGAAGCTGGCGTCCGGAGCCGGGGGCGGGCCGCCGAGGATCCGCTGCCACAGGCCGGTCAGGGCGGTGCGCACGTCCGCCGCCGCCGGTCCGCCGGTCGCTGCCGGGGCGGCGGCCGGAACGGGCGCGGTCGGGGCAGCCGCCGTCCCCGCCGCCGTCCCCGCCGCTGTCCGGGCGCGCGAGACCAGCAACTGCGGGGCGATGCCGACGGGCAGCCTGCGGAAGAGGGCGGTTCCCTCCTCCGGCGTGATGCTGTCGGCTTCGAACGGGTTGCCGTGCAGCCCGTCCCGCGTGACGGCGGCGGGCGGCGGCGGTTCGGCGGAAGGCGCGGCCAGCGTGTAGCCGTCGATCTCGGCCAGCGTGCGGCCCTCGCGATCGGCGATCGCCAGATCCCAGCGCAGCGTTCCGGCGCCGGCGGGGCCGGCGGACGGGCGGGCGACGCTGACCAGATGCGCCCCCAGCGGCCGGTACACCCGCAGGCGGCGGTAGCCGACCGGCAGATGCAGGGCGTCCGGTGCCCGGAGATGGCCGTGGACGCTGGTCGCGATGTCCAGCAGCGCCGGGTGCAGCGGGGTCGTCGCCAGATCGCCGTGGAAGCGGTCGTCCAGGCTCAGCTCGGCGACGCTGCGCGCCCCGCCCCCTTCATCGCCGCTCACCCGCGTCAGCGAGCGCCAGCGCGGCCCCAGCTCCAGATCGGCCGGCGCCTGGTCCGGCAGGGGGTACGGACGGGCGGCCGGGCCGGCGGCCGTGGGCGGCGCCACGCCGGCCAGCGGGTGCAGGGTGCCCTGGCCGTGCAGCAGCGGGGCGGTGTCCGGCGCCACGCTCTCCACCCGGAAGGCGGCGCCCTCGGCGTCGGGGATCAGGCTGACCCGGAGGCTGGCGCCCCCGCCGGCTTTCGGCGCCCAGGGGCGGACCAGCGCGACGTCGCGCAGCTCGACCGGCCGGAAGCCGTCCCCCTCCGCCCGGTCATGCTGGAAGGCCGCCAGGGCCAGTTCGACCACCCCGGTTCCCGGCAGGGTCGGCCGCCCGAACAGGCGGTGCTCGGACAGCCGCCAGTCCCGTTCCGGATCCAGGCGGGCGCGGTAGCGGATCTCGCCGTCGGGCATCCGGGTCCGTTCGGCGAACAGCGGATGGTCGAGGGCGGCGGTCTCGGCTTGGCGGTTCCAGACGTCCTGCGCCATGCCGACCGTGCGCCAGGAGTTCCAGTTGACCGCGATCACCGGCATCGGGTTGTCCGGCCGCTGGGCCAGCGCGTCCAGCACCGCGTTGGCGGCGGCGTAATGGCCCTGCCCGACCGTCGGCGCCACGGCGGCCAGCGACGAGCAGAGGACCAGGAAATCCGGCGGGTCGTCGCGCAGCGCGTCGATCAGCGCGCAGGCCCCGGCCACCTTCGGCGCCATCACCGCCCGCACCTGCTCGGCGTCCAGCGCGTCCAGCGTGGTGGCGCCCGGCAGGCCGGCGGCGTGGATCACCCCGTCGATGCGGCCGAAGCGGGCGCGGGCCTGCGCCACGGCGCGGGTGATCTGGGCCGGTTCCGCCGCGTCGGCGGCGAGCGCCAGAACCTCCGCGCCTTGGGCGCGCAGCGCCTCCAGCCGGCGGGCCTTGTCGCCGGTCTCGCCGGGGGCGGGGATGCCGCGCGACAGCAGCACCAGCTTCGCCGCCACCGTCCGCGCCAGATGGGCGGCGAGCGTGTGGCCGATGCCGCCCAGCCCGCCGGTGATCAGATAGACCCCGCCCGGCCGCAGCATCCCGGCCAGCGTCTCGGCCTCCAGCGGCATGTGTTCGCTGGCCGGCGCCCAGCGCTGGCTCCCGCGCAGGGCGGTCTGTGCCGGGGCGCCGTCGCCGGGGGGTAGGCGCAGCTCCGCCGCCAGGGCGCCGGCCGTCACGCCGGGGCCGGCGTCGAGCACGCGGCAGCTCCGTTTCGGGTATTCCTGGGCCGCCACCGCCGCCAGGGCCGGCAGAGTCGCCAATTCCGGCCGGACCGGGTCGGCGCCGGTCACCTGGAACAGGCCGGAGGCGACGGCGTGGATGGCGAAGGGCTTGTCGGGCCACACCCCGTCCACCGCCCGGATCCAGCGGTGCAGGTCGAGGAAACCGGCCAGCGCCTGTTCGGCGACGTCCGCGCCGGCCGGATCGGCGCACAGGATCAGCGCCGCCGGCTCCCAGATCTTCAGGCGGGTCAGCAGGCGGTCGAGCTGCTCCGGCCGGCCGGCGTCGACGGTGTAGCGCCGCTCGGCCGGGTTCGTCGCCTGCTCCCCGGCGGCGATGCGGATCACCGTGTCGCCTTGCGCCTCCAGCGCGTCGGCCAGCCTTTCGCCCAGGCTTTCGCCAAGGCCGGCGCGGTCCAGAACGACGATGCGGCAGCACGCTCCGCCATCCGCCGGCATGCGCGGCGGCAGCCGGCGCCAGGACGGCACCAGACAGGCGGGGGGAGGTTCGGCGGCGGTGGCCGGCTCCGCCACGGGCGGCGTGGGGAAGGCTTCGTCCGCGGCGGCGCTCCCCTCGGATCGGGCCATTTCGGATTGGGCGTCGAGCCAGTGGCGCTCCCGCTCGAACGGGTAGGTGGGCAGGGCGAGGCGGTGGGCAACGGCGCCGTCATGGACGGCGCTCCAGTCCGGCTCCACCCCGGCGAGCCACAGCCCGCCCAGCATCCGGGCGAGCCCGCCGTCGCCATCGGCGCCACCGGGCAGTTCGATGGCGAGCCGCAGGTCGGCGGGATCCAGGGCGTCCGCCGGGGTCAGCAGCGGAAGGCCGCCGGGCCGGCCGGCGGGAAGGCCACCCCGGCCGGCGAGCCGGTTCAGCGCCTCCTCCGGTTCGACGATCCCGGCGACGCAGCCGGCCGCCAGCCGGGCGGCGCCGTCGGCGCGCAGGCTGGCTGGCTCGATCCCCCAGGCGATCAGGCAGCGGGCCAGGGCCTGATCGAACAGCAGCCGGGCCGCCGCGTCCGGCAACCCGTCGAGGATGTCGCCGAAGGGCAGGGCGCGGCCCTCGTCCAGCAGCCGGCGGAGGGTGGGGGCGCTCGCGTAGGCGGCGCGGGCGGCGGCGCGGTCGAGCGGCGCCTCGGAAAAGACGAAATGGACGGGCGGGTTGCGCCGGGTGGCGGTGGCGGTGGAGTCCGGTGCCGCGTCGCGCAGCCGGCGCGCGACCTCGGCGGTGCTGCCGCCGACGACCAGCCGGCGGTGGTTGAAGCCGTGGCGGCCGGTCTGGAGGGTGCGGGCGACGGCGGCGAGCGGCTCGCCGGGATGGCGCTCCAGATGCCCGGCCAGCCGGGCCGCGACGGCGTCCAGCGCCGCGGGCGTGCGGGCCGACAGCAGGATCGGGTGGGGGCGGGCGCCATGGGGATGGGCGGCCTCGGCCGGGCGGGGGCGCTCCGGCGCCTCCTCCAGCACCATGTGCACGTTGGTGCCGCCGTAGCCGAGCGAGGTCACGCCGGCCCGCCGGGGGCCGTCCGCCGCCTCCCACGCGCGGGTGCGGTCGTTGACGTGGAAGGGGGAATCCGCGAAGTCGATGCGCGGGTTCGGGCTGCGGAAGTTCGGCAGGCCGGGCAGGGTGCGGTGGCGCAGGCTGAGCGCCGCCTTGATCAGCCCGACCACGCCCGAGGCGCGGTCGGCGTGGCCGATGTTCGGCTTGGCCGAGCCGACGGCGCAGTAGCCGCGCCGCCCGGTGAAGACGCGGAAGGCCTTGGTCAGCGCCGCGATCTCGATCGGGTCGCCCAGCAGGGTCCCGGTGCCGTGGCATTCGACGTAGCCGATGCTGTCGGCCGGTACCCCGGCGTCGCGCAGCGCCTGGACCACCACGCGGGCCTGCCCGTCGACGCTGGGGGCGTTGTAGCCGGCCTTGCGGTTGCCGTCGTTGTTGGCGGCCGAGCCGCGGATCACCGCGTCGATGCGGTCGCCGTCGGCCAGCGCGTCCTCCAGCCGCTTCAGCAGCACGGCGCCGACGCCGTTGCTGAACAGGGTGCCGTTGGCCCCGGCGTCGAAGGCGCGGACCACCCCGTCGGCCGAATAGAGGCTGTCGGGCATGTGCAGGTAGCCCTGGGTCTGCGGCACCCGCACCGAGGCGCCGCCGGCCAGCGCCATGTCGCACTCCCCCTCCAGCAGGCTCTGGCGGGCGAGATGCACCGCCAGCAGCGAGGTCGAGCAGAAGGACTGCACGGTCAGCGCCGGCCCGCGCAGGTCGAGCTTGTAGGCGATGCCGGTGCTGAGGAAGTCCGGGTTGGCGAAGAAATCCAGACCGACGTCGAGCGCCGTCAGGTTGGGCGCCACGTTGTTGCGCCAATAGCTGTCGACGCTCTGGCCGAAGAACAGGCCGGTGCGGCCCGGCGTGCCCTTGGGGTCGTAGCCGGCCTGCTCCAGCGCCTCCCAGCAGCATTCGAACAGCAGGCGGTTCTGCGGGGCGAGGCATTCGGCCTCGCGCGCGGTGAAGCCGAAGAAGCCGGCGTCGAAGCGGTCGATGCCCTCCAGCACGCCGCCGGCCGGGACATAGTCGGGGCGGGTGAACTCGGCCTCCGGCACCCCGGCCGCCCGCAGCTCGTCCGGCGTGAAGCGGGCGATGGAGCAGACGCCGTCGCGCAGGTTGCGCCAGAAGGCGTCGGGCGTGTCGGCGCCCGGCACGCGCAGGCCCATGCCGATGATGGCGATGGCGCCGTCCAGATCGTCGTCGCTGCTGGTCATGCTCATGGCAGGAAATCGTCCCGTTTTCTGTCGCGCCGCGCCCGGCGGCTGTCCTGACGGCCGGTCTCGGCGGTGGGCGGGGGCCTCCGCGCCGGGGCATCTTCCGATGGAGCCGTCTCCGCCGGATCGAGCCGGCGGGCCAGGCTTTCCACGGTCGGGGTCTCGTAGAGGGTGACCGCCGGCAGGCTCGCCCCGAACTCCCGGTTCAGCCGGGCGACCAGCCGGGAGCCGACCAGCGAATCGCCGCCGAGGTCGAAGAAATTGTCCCGGATTCCGACCGTCCGGATGCCGAGGATCTCCTGCCACAGCGCGGCGACCCGCCGTTCCGCCGGGGTGCCGGGGGCGACGAAGGATGTGGCGAGGTCGGGCCGTTCGTAGACCGCCGGTTCCGACGGCGGCTCTCCCGCCTCCTCCCTCCGGCCGGCGGTGGCGATCTCGCCCATCAGGGCGTTGAGGTCGGTCGGCGAGACCAGGACGTGGGGCAGGCCCGGCCGGCCCAGGATGCGGGCGAAGGCGTCGAGCCCCTCCGCCACGCTCAGCGCCTGGGCCGCCTGCTTGCGGCTGACCCCGCCCTGGAAGGCGCCGCGCGACAGGCCGGTGTCGGCCCAGGCGTCCCAGCCGATGGCGAGGGTCGGCAGGCCGGCGGCGCTGCGCCGGTGGGCGAAGGCGTCGAGGAAGGCGTTGGCCGCCGCGTAATCCAGAAGCCCGGCCGCGCCCAGCACGGCGCTGCTCGACGAGAACAGGGCCAGGAAGTCCAGCGGGAGTCCGGTCAGCGCGTCGGCCAGGGCCAGCGTGCCCTCCAGCTTCGGCGCCAGCACCCGCGCCATGCCCTCGGGAGTCTTGGCGGTGATGGCGCCATGGCCGCCGGTGCCGGCGGCGTGGACGACCCCATGCAGCGCCCCGTGCTCGGCCAGGACGCGGGCGACCAGCGCCGCCATGGCGCCGGGATCGGTGACATCGGCGGCCACCACGGTGACGGCGGCCCCGAGCCCGGCCATCTCCCGCAGAATCTCCTGCCGGGGATCATCGGGGGCTGGGGTGCCGCGTCCGCACAGGATCAGCCGGGCGCGGCAGCGCCTTGCCAGGAAGCGGGCGACCTCCAGCCCGATGCCGCCGAGCCCGCCGGTGATCAGATAGACCCCCTCCGGGCGCAGCCCGGCGGGAACGCCCTCCGCGCCGCCGGCATCGCCGTCCTCGATGGTCAGCGGTTGGAAATCCCGGACCCAGCGGCGGTTGCGGCGGTAGGCCACCAGCCGGTCACCGCGCGGGTCGTCGAGTTCCGCCAGGATGCGCCCGGCCGTCCGCTCCGGGTCGTCCCGGAGGGGATCCAAATCGAGCAGCCGCGCCCCGACCCACGGGCATTCGCGCGGAATCACCAGGGCGGGGCCGAGCAGCAGGGCGGCCTGGGCCGGGACCGGCTCGTCGGCCGCCACGTCCTGCACCCCGGCGCCGACGATGACCAGCTCGACCGGCTCCTGGCTCGCGGCCAGCGCCTGCCCGAGGAACAGGAGGCTTTCCAGGCCCAGGGTCCGGACGCGGGTGGGCGGGCCGCCAAGGGTCCAGGCGTGGACGATCCGCCGCAGCGGTCCCTGGCGGCGCAGCGAGGCCAGCAGCTCCGCGTAGGCGTCGGCCCGGTGGGGCAGGGCTTCGGCGTCCGGGTGGACGGTCACGACCCGCCAGCCCTGCGCGCGCAACCGCAAGGCCAGCCTTTCCGCCACCCCGGCCGCGTCGGCGAAGACCAGGCAGAGATCCCCGTCCACGGTCCGGGTGGGGGGTGGCGGCAGGGAAGTCGCGCTCCAGCGGGGAACGTAGAAGCGCCGGGCCGGGTCGGCCCGTTCCGGCAGGGTGGCGGGCGGCGGCAGGGCGGCGGCCTGTCCGGGCCGGGGAGCCTCCACCCAGTAGCGCCGCCGGTCGAACGGGTAGAGGGGCAGCGGCACGCGCCGCCCCGCCGGCTCGCCGCCGGGCCGGCGCCACCTCACCTCCACCCCGGCGGTCCACAGGGCGGCCAGGGCGGAGAGCAGGCTGTCCCGGTCGTCGCGGCTCTCGTTTTCCCGGCGGGCGCTGGCGAGGATGAGGAGGCTTCCGTGTTCCGCCGTTTCCCGGCTCTGGGCGATCCTCTGGGCCTGGGCGCTCAGCGTGCGTCCCGGCCCGACCTCCAGCAGCAGCCGGCCGGGGGCGGCCAGCAGGGTTTCCACCCCCGGCCGGAAGCGCACGGTGCCGCGCAACTGCCGCACCCAATAGTCGGGATCGAGCGCCTGGTCGTCGGTCAGCCACTCCCCGGTCAGGCAGGAGACGATGGGCACGCGCGGCGGCCGGCGCTCGACCCCGGCGACCAGCCGGCGGAATTCCTCCAGGATCGGGTCCATCATCGCCGAATGGAAGGCGTGCGAGGTGGCGAGCGCGTGGGTGGTGACGCCCCGCGCGGCGAGGGCGCGGGCGGCGGCGGCGATGGCTTCGGCCGGGCCGGACAGCACGCATTGGGTGGGGCCGTTGTCGCCGGCCAGACCGACCTCGCCCGTCAGCAGGTCCGCGACCTCCGCCGCCGGCAGGTTGACCGCCAGCATCGCGCCGGGCGGCAGCCCCTGCATCAGCCGGCCACGGGCGGCGACCAGCCGCAGGGCGTCCTCGTAGGCGAAGATTCCGGCCAGGGCGGCGGCCGCGTATTCGCCGACGCTGTGGCCGATCATCGCGGACGGCTCGACCCCGAACCCCTGCCACAGCCGGGCCAGCGCGTGCTCGACGATGAACAGGATCGGCTGGGTGTAGCGGGTCTGCCCGAGGAAGGCTGCGGCCTCCGCCCGGTGCTCGGCATCAGGGTGCAGCATGGTCCGCAGCGTCCCGGCCGGGGTGCCGTCGAGCGCCGCGAGCAGCGCCAGCCCGCGGTCGATCTCGCGCCGGAACTCCGGCCACGCCTCGCAGAGCCCGCGCAGCATGCCGGGATGCTGCGCGCCCTGGCCGGGGAAGAGGAAGGCCACCTCGGGCGTCCCGTCCACCCGCCTGCGGGGCGCGCGGGCCAGCGCGGCCCGCGCCTCCGCGACGCTGCGGACCACCACGGCGGCCCGGTGGGCGAAGGCGCTCCGCCCCTCCTGGAGGGTGAAGGCGGCGTCGGCGAGCGGCGGGGCGTCGGGCCGTTCCAGCCGCGCCGCCAGAGCCCGAAGGGCGTCGTCGAGTCCGGCGGCGCTGCCGGCCGACACCGGCAGCACCTGCCAGTCCTCTCCGCTGACGCCGGACTCCGGACGCGGCGGCGCCTGCTCCACCACCACATGCACGTTGGTGCCGCCGATGCCGAAGGAGCTGACGCCCGCCCGGCGGGGCGACGGCCCCTCCGGCCAGTCGCGCAGCTCCGCGTTGACGGCGAAGGGAGAGCCGGCGAAGGGGATCTCCGGGTTCGGGGTGCGGACATGCAGGCTGGGCGGGATGCGCCCGTGGCGCACCATCAGCACCGTCTTGATCAGGCCGGCGACGCCGGACGCCGCCCCGAGATGACCGATGTTGCCCTTGACCGATCCCAGCAGGCAGGGATTCGGCGGCCGGGGCCGGTCGCCCCAGGCCTGGATCAGCCCGGACACCTCGATGGGGTCGCCGAGCGGGGTGCCGGTCCCGTGGGCCTCGATGCAGCCGAGGTCGGCCGGGGCGATGCCGGCGTGCGCCCAGGCGTCGGCCAGCGCCCGCGCCTGGGCGTCGGCGTTGGGGGCGGTGTAGCCCAGCTTGCGCGAGCCGTCGTTGTTGAGCGCCCAGCCCGCCAGCACGGCGTGGACGGTGTCGCCGTCGGCCAGTGCGCGGGCCAGCGGCTTCAGCAGCACCACCCCGACGCCGTTGCCGTTGACGGTGCCGCTGGCCCCGGCGTCGAAGGGCCGGCAATGGCCGTCGGCCGAGGCGACCATCCCCTCGCGGTGGGTGTAGCCCTGGATCTGGGGAAGCTGGATCGACACGCCGCCGGCAAGCGCCATGTCGCAGTGTCCCGCCGCCAGCGCGTCGCAGGCCATCGCCACGGCGCTGAGCGAGGTCGAGCAGGCGGTCTGCACCGTCAGCCCCGGCCCCCGGAGATCCAGCGCGTAGGAGGCGCGGGTCGCCAGGAAATCCTTGTCGTTGGCGAGGCTGAGGGCGTAACCGCCGTTCATCTCCGCCGGGTCGAGCCGGGAGGCGAGGTTGAACAGCAGGTAGTTGCTGATCTCCGACCCGGCATAGACCCCGACCCGCGCCGCGAGGCCCCGGCGGCCGTAGCCGCCATGCTCCAGCGCGTGCCAGACGGTCTCCAGGAACAGCCGGTGCTGGGGATCCAGCGTCTCCGCCTCGCGCGGGGAATAGCCGAAGAAGCCGGCGTCGAACGCCTCCACCCCGTCGAGCACGCCGTTGGCCGGGACGTAGGCCGGGTCGTCGAGCAACGACGGCGGCACGCCGGCGGCCAGCAGCTCGTCGCGCGGGAAGCGGCGGATGCTCTCGACCCCGCGGGTCAGGTTGTCCCAGAAGGCGTCGATGTCGGCGGCGCCGGGCAGACGGGCGGCCATGCCGATCACCGCGACGGCGTGGGACCCGGCGTTGGCCCGCGCGGCGCGGGGCGTCGCCGACATCGACGCCTCCGCCGTTTCCGCCGCCTCCGCCGTTGTCGCGGCGGGCTTCCCGGCCGACAGACGGGCGGCGAGGCTGGCGACGGTCGGGTGGCGGAACAGCTCCGTCATCGGCACTTGGCCGAAGCCGGCCTCCTCCAGCCGCCAGCGCAGGCGGGCCAGCATCAGCGATGTGCCGCCGAGGTCGAAGAAATGCGCGTCGCGCGTCACCGCCGGCAGGTTCAGCAGGTCGCGCCAGATCGCCGCCACCGCCGCTTCCGCATCGGTTGCCGGGCTCGCGGTCACCGGGCTCGCCGGCGTCGCGCCCGGCGCCGGGTCGGCCACGCGCCGGGCCAGTGCCGCGCGCAGGTGGCGGTCCACCGCCGCGCCGTCGATCTTGTCGTGGGCGGTCAGCGGCAGGGCCGGCAGGCTTGCCCACAGCCGGGGCACCATCCAGCCGGGCAGGCGGTCCTCCAGAAAAGCCGCCGCCTCCCCGTCCCGCAACCCGGCGTCCGCCACGGGCACCACGCAGGCCCCGAGCAGCGGTTCGCCCGAGGGAGCCTCGACCAGCCGCACCGCCGCCTGGGCGATGCCGGGGTGCCGGCGCAGGGCGGCCTCGACCTCGCCGGTCTCCAGCCGCATGCCGCGCAGCTTGACCTGATGGTCGGCCCGGCCGAGGAACTGGAGCGTAAGCCCGCCGTCCGGGGCGGCGACCAGCCGCGCCATGTCGCCGGTGCGGTAGAGCCGCGCGGCGGGATCGGCCGAGAAGGGATCAGGGACGAAGGCCCGTTCCGTCAGGTCCGGTCGCCCGAGATAGCCCCGCGCCAGACAGCGGCCGCCGATGTGCAGCATCCCCGGCACGCCGACCGGCAGCGGCGACAGGCCCTCGTCCAGCACATGGAGCCGGCTGTTGGCGATCGGGCCGCCGATCATCACCGCCGCGTCGCCGTCGGGATCGTCGGGGCAGGTCCAGGCCGAGACCAGCACCGTCGCTTCGGTCGGGCCGTAGACGTTGAGCAGCCTGGCGCCGGGCAGCGTCCGGCGGAAACGGCGGATCAGCGCCGCCGGCAGCGGCTCGCCGCCGCAGGCGACCCAGCGCAGCGCGGTGCAGGCGGCGATGCCCGGCTCGTCCAGATAGACCCGCCATTGGGAGGGCACGCTGAAGACGGCGGTGATCCGCTCCCGCGCCATCAGATCGACCAGATGGGCGGGATCCCGGTGGCCGTCGGGCTTGGCCAGCACCAGCCGGGCGCCGACAATCAACGGCCAGAAGATCTCGGTCACCGAAGGGTCGAAGCTGGTCGGCGTCTTGCCGAGCATGGCGTCCCCGGCGTCCAGCGGGTTCGCGTCCTGAAGCCAGTCCAGGCAATTGGCGACGCTGCCGTGCGCGACCATCACGCCCTTGGGCGTTCCGGTGGTGCCGGAGGTGAACAGCACATAGGCGAGGTCGTCCGCCGTGACCGTCGCCGCCGGGGCGTCGTCGCGTTCGTCCCCATCGCCGCCCTCGCCGCCGGCCGGCAGGATGCGGTCCGGGCCGAGGGCCGCGAAGCGCTCCATGCGGTCGGGCTGAGCCAGCACCAGGGCGACGCCGGCCTCGCGCGTCAGCGCGGCCAGCCGGTCGGACGGATCCTCGGGCGACAGGGGGACGTAGGCGGCGCCCGTCTTCAGCACCGCCAGCATCCCGACCACCATGGCCACCGACCGCTCGACGCAGATCCCGACCAGCGCGCCCGGCCCGGCGCCACGGGCGGCCAGACCATGGGCCAGCGCGTTGGCCCGGCGGTCGAGCGTGCGGTAGGTCAGGCTCTCCGCCCCGGCGGTCAGCGCCACCGCGTCGGGCGTGCAGCGGGCCTGGGCCGCGAAGCGCCGGTGGATGACGCCGCCGGCCGCATCGGCGCGGGGGCGCGCGGTGTCGTGCCAGCGCGCCAGCGCCGCCCGGTCGGAGTCCGTCAGCAGATCGATGGAGCGGACCGCCGCCGTCGGCCGGCGCAGCAGATCGGACAGCAGCGCCACGTAATGCCCGGCCACCGCCGCCGCCGCCGCGTCGTCGTAGCGGCCGGTGTCGTGCTTGAGGACGCCGTGCAGTTGGCCCTCGGCCTTGAACCACTCCATGGTCAGGGGGTACTGGCCCTCCTGCTGGTCGAGGAAGAAGGGTTCGATCTCCAGCGGGCCGAAGGGGATGCGGGCGGTCCGGCCGGGGATGAAGGCGTTCCCGAACGGCCCCATCTCCTCCAGGTTGCGCAAGTGGAACAGGGTGGTGAAGAGCGGGTGCAGCCCGTCGCGCTCGGCCTCCGGAGCCAGCGCGGCGATCTCGGAGAAGGGCAGATCCTGGTGGGCGATGGCGTCGAGCACCGCCCGGCGCACCGCCCGCACAAGCTCGGGCCAGGACGGATCGCCGGACAGGCTGGCGCGGATCGGCAGCACGTTGACGAAGAAGCCCAGCGTGTCGGTCCAGGCGCGCTCGCTGCGGCCCAGCGCCGGGGTGCCGACGATCACGTCGTCCCGGCCGCTCAGCCGCCCGACCAGCAGCAGCCAGGCGGCGAGCAGCGTCACGGTCAGCGTGGTGCCGTTCTCCTGGCTCATCCGCTCCAGCTCCGCCGTCCGCTCGCGGTCGAGGGAGAAATGGAGCGACCGCCCGCCCAGCGCCGGCTGGCCGTCGGTCCGGCTGGCCAGCGGCGGGGCGGCGGCCGGGGGGGCGCCGGCCAGCCGCTCGCGCCAATGGTCGCGCAGGACCCGTCCCCGCTCGCCCGCCAGCAGGTCGCGCTGCCAGCGCACGAAATCGCCGTAGCCGTGGGCGGGCGGCGGCAACGCCGCCGTTTCACCCCGGAGCAGGGCGGCGTAGGTGCGCTTGACCTCGTCCAACAGCCGTTCGAAGGACCAGACGTCGATGCTGATGTGGTGCACCGCGATCAGCAGGATGTGGTCGTCCTCCGCCCGCCGCCACAGCGCGACGCGCATCGGCAAGGCGCTGTCCAGCCGGAAGGGGCGGCGGTAGGCGTCGGCGACCAGAGCCCGCAACGCCTCCTCGTCCGCATCGGCGGCCTCGGCCCGTTCGATGGCGAAGCCGTCCGCCGGGGCCGGATCCTGGCGCGGGATTCCGTCGGGAGCGGTGAAGCGGGCGCGCAACGCCGGGTGGCGGTCGAGCAGCAGCCGGAACGCCCGCTCCAGCGCGCCGACATCCAGGGCGGAGCGGATGCGCGCGGTGAAGCAGGTGTGGAAGGCGGCGCTGTCGGGGGCGAGCTGCTGGAGGAACCACAGCCCCTGCTGCCCGGCGCTCAGCCGGGTTTCCCCACCGGCTTCGCCTGGTCGGGCGGCGGATGCCGCGACCGTCGGCACCCGATCCGCCGCCGGATCGGCCGGCGCCGTGTTCGCGATGGCGTCGCACAGCCGGGCGATGGTCGGGTGATCGAACAGGATGGTGGCGGGCAGGCTGACCTCGAGTTCCCCTTCGATGGCGTTGCGCATCCGCAGCGCCATCAGGGAATCCAGCCCCAGCTCGAACAGGTCCTGGTCGGCGTCGATGGTGGTGCCGGGGGTGGCGCCCAGCGCTTCGGCCGCCGTGCGGGCGAGGAAGGCCGCCAGCCCGGCCCGGTCCGCCCCCACGCCCGTTGCCGCCGCCGCCAGCCTGGACGGCTCCGCGTCCGGCAGCACCCCCCGCAGCAGCTCCGGCACCGCACCGGCCGGCAGCGCGCGGCGGTAGCGCCGCCAGTCGACCGCCAGCGCCACCGCGTGGCTCCAGCCGGCTGCCAGCAGCCGCTCGAGCGTGTCGAGCGCCGCGGCCGGGGGCAGGGGGGTGAAGCCGAGCCGCTCCATCCCGCGCGCGACGTCGGTGCCGGCGGCCATCCCGCCTCCGGCCCACGGTCCCCAGCCGACGCTGGCCGCAACCAGCCCCGCCCGCCGGCGCCGCGCCGCCAGCGCGTCGAGGAAGGCGTTGGCGGCGGCGTAGTTGGCCTGCCCGGCCGCGCCCAGCACCGCGCCGGCCGACGAGAAGAACACCATCAGGTCGAGGGGCCGGTTCCGGGTCAGGCGGTCGAGATTCCAGGCGCCGAGGGCCTTGGCCGCCATCGCCTCGGCCAGACGCTGCGGCGTGAGGTCGGGCAGCAGCCCGTCGCGCAGCACCCCGGCGAGATGGAACACCCCGGCCAGCGGCGGCATGTCGTGGGCGAGGCCGTCCAGCGCGGCGGCCAGTTCCGTCCGGTCCGCCACATCGGCTTGCAGGACACGGATCCGGGCACCCTTGGCGATCAGGGCGTCGATGCGGGCCCGCGCGGCCGGCGACGGGGGCCGGCGGCCCAGCAGGGCCAGATGATCGGCGCCGCGTGCGTGGAGCCACTCCGCCACCGCGAGCCCGAGCGCGCCGCAGCCGCCGGTGACGAGATGGGTGACGCCGCTCCGGACCGGCGGGCCCCCGGATTCGGGGCGTGCCGGCAAGGCGACCGTCTCCAGCCGGGGCACGAAGATGTTTCCACCGCGCAACGCCCGCTCGCCCGGCAGCAGCGCCGCCGGCAGCCGGTCCCAGACGGCGCCGTCGGGATCGCCGGGCAGATCCAGCAGCCCGCCCCACAGCCTGGGTTGCTCCATCGCCAGCGACCGGCCGAGCCCCCACAGGGCGGCCTGAAACGGGTCAGCCCCGTCCTCGGGCAGCACCGCCTGCGCTCCACGGGTGACGACCCACAGGCGCGGCGGGGGTTCCAGCGCGGCCAGGGTCCGCGCCACGTCCAGCACCGGGGCGGCAAGGGCCGGATCCTCGCCGCCCGCCAGCGCGTGCAGGCAGACGACGCCGGCAAGCCCGGTGCCGACCTCGGCGATGGCGGCACGCAGGCGGTCGCCATCGGCGTCGATCAGGTGAATGGCGCCGGGAAGGGTGGCGGACGGATTGGCGGATGCGAGGACGATCCATCGCCCGCCCGCGTCCGCCCCCGTGCCCGCCCCCGTGCCCGCCCTCGTACCCGTGGAGTCGCCGCCGGTCACGGCCGGGGCCGGGTGCCAGACGACGCGGTGGCATGGCACCGCCGGTTCCGTACCGGCCGCCCGGCGCAGGGCGTCGGCGGACATGGGGTGGCCGTGCACGCCGTGCAGGGCCAGCAGGAGGTGTCCATTCCCGTCCAGGAGCCGCAGCTCGCCCAGCGTCTCGTCGCCCGTCTCCAGCCGCGCCGCCGCCCAGCGGCAGGGGGCGGAGGGGGCGCCGGGGAAATGCAGCCGGTCGATGCGGACCGGCACCAGCGCCTCGTCCCCCGCCCGTTCCCACAGGGCCGGCAACAGTTGCAGGCCGCCGTCGATCAGGCCGGGGTGGAGGGAGGGGGCCCAGCCGGCGTCGCCCGCCTCGTCGGCACCGTCCAGGCTGGCCAGCGCCTCGTTCCCCGACCGCTTCGCCCCCGTCACCCGACGGAAGGCGGGGCCGAGGGTCAGCCGCTCGCCCTGCCCCGAGAGCAGATCGTCGGCGGCGATGGTCCGGGGCCAGGATTCCCAGCGGGCCGCGACCGGTTCCGCCGGTGTCGGCGCCGCGTCGGCCGGGCGCAAAACGGCGGTGGCGTGGGTGACGGGGCCGTCCCCGGCCAAGCGGGCCAGCCGCAGCTCCGCCCGCCCGTCCTCCAGCGGCCGCAGCCGCAGATGCAGCGTCACCGTTCCGTCGTCGGGCAGGACGAGGGCGGCCGGAAAAACGATGTCCTCCAGGTCGAAGGCCCGGCCGGGGACGTGCCCGGCGGCGGCGGCCAGCAGCAGCGACAGGGTGGCGGCGGCCGGAACCACCGGCCGACCGAACACCCGATGGTCGCGGAACATCGGATGGCTGCCGAGCCCGATCGTGGTTTCCCACAGGGTCTCGCTGAGCAGCGGGCTGTTCCACGCCCGGCCGAGCAGCGGATGGGAGGGGGGGCCCGACGTCGCCGGTGCCGCGGCGGGGATTGAAACCTGGGCCGGGACCAGGGGGCCGCCGGGATCGCCCATGTGGCAGGGGCGCCCGTCGAAGGCGGTGGCGGGCAGGGCGACGCGGCGGTAGCCGCCCGGCGGGGCCAGCGCGTCCACGTCGAGGTCCCGGCCCTGCCGGTAATCCTCGGCGGCGGCGTCCAGCGGCGTCGGGCCGTTCGGGCCGAGCCCGTCCAGGGCGCGGATCAACCCGGCCGCGCTGGCGCCGGCCACGGCCAGACGGTGCGGGAAGCGGGTGCGGTGACGCAGCGCGGTGGCGCAGACGTCGCGCAGGCCGACGCCGGCCGGCAGGGCGGCGAGATACGCGCGGAAGCGACGGGCGGTCTCGCGCAGCGCGTCCGGGGTCTTGGCCGACAGGCACAGGAGATGGAAGCCGTCGTCGGCAAGTGGGGCGGGTGGCGCGGCGGCCGGTTCCGCGCTCTCGCCCGCGTTCTCGTCCGGCGGGTCCCCCAGGATGACGTGCGCGTTGGTCCCGCTGAAGCCGAAGGAGCTGATTCCGGCGTGCCGCGCCCCCTCCTCCCGTGTCCAGCCGACCGGCGCGGTCGGCACGCGCAATCCGGCGCCGTCCCAGGGAATCAGCGGGTTGGGAGCGTCGAAATGCAGATTGGCCGGAATCCGCCCGTGGCGCAGCGCCAGCAGCACCTTGATGAGGCCGGCCATGCCGGCGGCGGCCTCCAGATGGCCGATGTTGCTCTTGACCGCTCCCAGCACCAGCGGCTTGGCCGGATCGCGGTCGCGGCACAGCGCGTCCGCCAGCGCGTCGGCCTCGATCGGGTCGCCGAGCGGGGTGCCGGTGCCGTGGGCCTCGACATACTGGAGGTCGGCCGGGGCCAGCCCGGCCTTGTCCAGCGCCTCGCGCAGCAGGCGCTTCTGCGCGGCGCCGTTGGGGGCGGTGAAGCCGTTGCTGGCGCCGTCCTGGTTGACCGCCGTCGCCTTCACCACCGCCAGGATCGGGTCGCCGTCGCGCAGCGCGTCGGACAGCCGCTTCAGCACCACCATGCCGCCGCCCTCGCTGCGGCCGTAGCCGTCGGCCGAGGCGGCGAAGCTCTTGCAGCGCCCGTCGGGCGAGATCGCCTGGAGCCGCGAGAAGCACACATGGGTGGCGGGGGCGAGGATCAGATTGACCCCGCCGACCAGGGTCAGGTCGGTCTCCCGCCCGCGCAGGCTCTGGCAGGCGAGGTGGAGGGCGACCAGCGACGAGGAGCAGGCGGTGTCGACGGGGATGGCCGGCCCCTCCAGCCCCAGGAAATAGGCGATGCGGCCGGCGGCGGTGCTGGGGGTGCTTCCGGTGATCGAATAGGCGTCGATCCGCGACAGGTCGTCGGAATGGCGGTGGGCGAGGCTGTAGTCGTCGCCGGAGATGCCGACATAGACGCCGGTCCGGCTGCGCTTCAGCGTGGCGGGGACGATGCCGGCCGATTCCAGGGCCTCCCACGACAGCTCCAGAAGCAGCCGCTGCTGGGGATCAAGCGCGCGCGCCTCCTTGGGCGACAGGCGGAAGAAGGGGTAGTCGAAGCTTCCCAGGGGGACGTCGAGGAAGCCGCCCTTGGCGGTGGACATGGTGCCGGGGGTCGTCCCGTCCGGGTCGAGGAAGGCCGCCGCGTCCCAGCGGTCGGGCGGCACCGTGCCGATGGCGTCGACGCCGCCGTCGAGCAGCCGCCAGAAGGCGTCCGGGTCGTTGGCCCCGCCGGGGAAGCGGCAGGCCATGCCGATCACCGCCACCGGTTCGGCGCCGTGGCCGCTCCCTGGGCCGCTCCCTGGGCCGGGAGCTTCGGCCAGCCGGGCCTCCAGCGCCTCGCGCTTCTGCTGTTCGGCCTTCAGGGCGCGGAACAGCCGCTTGATGGTGTCCTGCGCCGACGCCGGGGTTCCTCCGGTCACGATCCGCTCCGACTCAGCATGCGTCCAACGCGCGGTTCACCAGGGACTCCAGTTCGTCCAGGTCGAGGGAGTCGAGGTCGATCTCGTCGGCCCCGGTCTCGCTCCCGGTTCCGCTTCCGGCGGGCGGAGCCGTCTCGCGATCCAGATACGCGGCGAGATCCTCGACCGTCGGGTGCTCGAAGACCAGACTGACGGGGAAGCTGCGGTCCAGGGCCTCGTTGATGGCCGCGCGCACGCTGACCGACGCCAGGGAATCCAGCCCCTGCTCCATCAGCGGCAGCGTGGGATCCACCACATCCGCCCCGGTGAAGCTCAGCGCGTCGGTGACCGTTTCGAGGACGAAGGCGAACAGCAGGCGCCGCCGCTCCTCCGGCCCGGCCTGGGCGAGCGCCGCCGCCAGCCCGGCGGGGGCGGCGGGCGGCGGTGCCGTGGCGGGGGTGACGAGGGAGCGGAACAGATCGGCCCGCCCGCTTCCTCCGCCGCTTTGCTGGACGTAACGGTCCCAGTCGCAGGCGATGGCGCAGACATGGGGAAGCCCGGACGCCAGCGCGGCGTCGAGCGCGCGGCGCCCCTGCTCCGCCGACAGGGGCTGGATGCCCAGCCGGGCGAAGCCGGCGGCGACCCGGTCGGCCGCCGCCATGCCGGCCCCGCCCCACGGCCCCCAGCCGACCGACAGGGCGGTCCGCCCCCGCGCCCGCAGGTCGGCGGCGAGGGCGTCGAGGAAGGCGTTGGCGGCGGCGTAGTTCGCCTGGCCCGGCTGGCCGAGGATCGACGCCGCCGAGGAGAACAGCACCAGCAGATCCAGGTTTCGCGCCTTGTCCGGTTGGGCCGCCAGCCGGGCGACGGTCAGCGCCCCCTCCATCTTCGGCCGGGCCACCGCGTCGAGGCGCGCGGGCGTCAGGCCGAGGAGGGCCGAATCGTCCAGCACTCCGGCGGCGTGGATGATGCCGCGCAGGGCGGGCAGGGCGGGTTCCAGCCGTCGCCACGCCGCCTCGAAGCCGGCGGTGTCGGCGACGTCGGCGGCGAGCGGGTGCAGGACGACTCCGCGACGGCCGAGTCGGTCGGCCCGCTCCGCGTCGATTCCGCCGCTGCGGCTGGCCACCACGATGTGGCGCGCGCCGGCATCGGCCAGCCAGTCGAGCAGCACCCCGCCGAGCGCTCCCGAGCCTCCGGTGACGAGGTAGCAGGCGTCGGCGGTCAGCGGAACGCTCCGTGGCGCCGGCAGCGGCACCGTCCGCAGTGCCGGGGCGTGGCGCAGGCCGCCGCGCCACGCCGTTTCGGGCTGGCCGGTGACGGACAGCTCGTCCAGCAGCCGGCCGGCATCCGCATCCAGGGCATCCGCATCCAGGGCATCCGCGTCCGGGGCTTCGGCGGCGGGGGCGAGGTCGATGGTCCGGCAGGGCAGGGCCGGATGTTCCAGGCGCAGCACCTTGGCCAACCCCCACACCGGGGCCTGGAGCGGCTGCACCGGCCCGCCGTCGACGGGCTGCGCGCCGCGCGTCACCAGCCACAGGCCGCCCGGCCCGGCGGCCGGGGCCTCGGCGAGGATCTGGGCGATCCGCAGCGCGCTGACCGGCCCCAGATCGCGGGCGGTCTGCGGGTCGGTGCCGGCGGTGATGTCGAGGCTCCAGAGATGCAGCACCCCGACGCCCTTGCCGGCGGACAGCGCGCCGGCCTCGGCCAGGAGCGCCCGGTGCGCGGCGGGGTCGGCCGGATCGAAACCGTCCGCCCGGACCCGCAGGCACGGCACGGAGCGGGCGCCGAGCCGCCGGGCCACGGCGTCGCCGAGCCCGCCCCGGTCGGCGAGGATCACCCAGGCGCCCGGCGCCGGAGCGGTGCCGGCCCCAGGCAGCGGAGCGGCGTCCCAGTCGACGCGGTAGAGCGGGACGGGGGCGTCGGGGATGATCTGCGCGCGCCGCGCCAGCCGGCCGACGAGGCCGGCGATCTCCAGCACCGGCGTGCCGTCCTCCTCGCACAGGTGGATGTGGCCGGTGACGCCGCCGCCGTCGGCCTGCCGGGCGAAGCTTCCCCAGGCCCACAGGCTGTCCCCGCGCGGGCGGCGGTGGAAGCGCAGCGTCTCGATGCCGGACGGGATGAAGGTGTCCTCCACCTCCAGATCCACGGCGGCGACCATCAGGCCGAAGCAGGAATCGATCAGCCCCGGATGCAGCCCGTAGGCGGCGTCGGTGGCGGCGTCCAGGCCCGCCGGACGGCGCAGCCGGCAGAAGGCCTGCCCCGTCCCGCGGGCCAGCGCGGTCATCCAGCGGTACTGGGGCCCCAGCGCGATGTGGCGCTCCTCCAGCCGCTGGTGATGGCGGTCGAGATCCAGCGGTTCGGGGCAGGCGGCCACGCAGTCGGCCAGCCGGGGAGCCACCGTCGGCCCGCCGGCCGGAACGGTGGCCAGCGTTCCGGTGACGTGGCTGCGGTGGCTGCGGTCCTCGCCCAGGGAAATCAGGGTGAATCCGGCCTGTTCCGCCGCTTTCCCGCCGGCCTCCGGCCGAATTGCCAACTGCACGCGCACCCCATCGGCCGGGACCACGAGCGCCTGGACGAAGGTGACGTCGCGGATGGTGATTCCCGTGCCGGTCCGCGGCTTGGCCGCTGCATCACCGCCGACGCCCAGCAGCATCGACATGAAGCAGGCGCCGGACACCACCACCTCGCCATGGACCCGGTGATCCGCCAGCAGCGGCATCCGTGCGGTGTCGAGCCGGCCTTCGTAGAAGACGTCCGCGATCAGCGGAGACTCGAAGCGGCGGTCGAGCAGGGGGTGCGGGCGCGTCTCCTCCGCGACCGCCGGAGCGGCCTTGGGCGGATCCAGCCAGAAGCGGCGGGTCTCGAAGGGATAGGTCGGCAGCGGCAGCCGCCGCCGCCGGTAGGGGCGGTCGAAGCCGAACCAGTCGACCGTGCCGCCGCGCGCGTGGAATCGTCCGAGCGCCTCCAGCAGCGGGCGCCAGCCCTCGGCGGTCATCTCCAGGACGACGGCATTGCCGGGAACGGGAAGGGGGGCGTCGGCGGTTTCGTTGCGGACGACCGCCTCCAGCGCCGTGTCCAGCGACTGGTTGCCGAGCACCCAGGCGGCCATCGGGCCGGCGACGGAACCGCCCTCGGCCCCGTCCGTCTCCACCCCCCAACTCCGCCACAGCTCGGCGACGGCGGCGCCGAGGCTGGCGGCGGCGGCGCGGGCGAAGGCGGGGTCGTCGGGCCAGCCGGCGTCGCCATACAGGCATTCGACGAGGGCGTGCGGCATGATCCCACGCAGGATCGCGTCGCAGCGCTCCAGCGCCGCGCGGAAGGGCGGCGACGTGCGGAACAGCTCCTCCCCCAATCCGGGGCGGGCGTCGTCGCCGAAGCGGAAGACCGCCTTGACCGCGGACGCGGCCGGCGCCATGGCGGTCTGGCCGTCCGCCACCGCGTCCAGCGCCGCGCGCAGCCCTTCCAGGCTATCGAAGACGAAGGCGCGGCGGTGCTCGAACGGCTTGCGCCCACTGTTGGCGGTGAAGCACAGGTCGGCCGGATCGAGGTCGGGCCGGTCGGCCAGGGTGCGCCGGTAGGAGCGCGCCAGCGCCGCCAGGGCGGCCGGCGTCCGCGCCGACAGGGTCAGCAGGTGCAGTGGCCGGTCATCGGGAACCGGCGCCCGCTCGACCGGCGGCGCTTCCTCCAGGATGACGTGGGCGTTGGTGCCGCCGATGCCCAGCGAATTGACCCCGGCGCGGCGCGGCACTCCCGCCGGCGGCACCCACGGCAGCAGGGCCGTGTTGATGCGGAAGGGGCCGTTCTCCAGGTCGATGGCCGGGTTGGGGCGCTTGAAATGCAGGGTCGGCGGGATTTCCCGGTGATGCAGCGCCAGCACCGTCTTGATGAAGCCGACGATGCCGGACGCGATCTGGAGATGCCCGACGTTGGTCTTGACCGAGCCGAGCGCGCAGGCGTTGCGCGGGGCGCCGGGGCTGTGCAGGGCGGCGGCGAGGCTCGACACCTCGATGGGGTCGCCGAGCGCGGTTCCGGTGCCGTGGGCCTCCAGGAAGGTGATGGTTTCGGGCGGCACCGCGGCGGCGGCCAGCGCGTCGCGCACCACCCGCGTCTCGCCGGCGCCGCTGGGCGCCATGAAGCCGACCTTGACGCCGCCGTCGTTGTTGACGGCGGTGCCCTTGATCACCGCGTAGACATGGTCGCCGTCGGCCAGCGCCGCCTTCAGCGGCTTCAGCAGCACCGCCCCGACGCCGCTTCCGAAGATGGTGCCGCTGGCCTCGGCGTCGAAGGCGCGGCAATGGCCGTCGGCCGACACCAGCATTCCGTCCTGCCAGAGATGGCCGGCGGCCTGCGGGCTCTGCACCGCCGCCGCCCCGGCGAGCGCCATGGCGCAGTCGCCGCTCAGCAGGCTCTGCACCGCCGCGTGGATCACCACCAGCCCGGTCGAGCAGGCGGTCTGCACGTTCAGGCTCGGCCCCCGCAGGTCGAGTTTGTAGGAGGTGCGGGTGGCGATGTAATCCTTGTCGTTGGCGACCATCGCCTGGAATCCGCCCATGGAATCCAGGGTGAAGACGTCGATGCGGTCGCGCGGGTCGAGCTTGTCGCGGTTGGGGTGGACGTTGTTGGTGAAGTAGGTGTTCATGCTGGCGCCGGCGAAGACGCCGATGCGGCCCGGGGTGAGGAAGGGGTTGTAGCCGGCGTCTTCCAGAGCCTCCCAGGCGCAGTGCAGGAACAGCCGCTGCTGCGGATCCATCAGCTCGGCCTCGCGGGCGCCGTAGCCGAAGAAGGCGGCGTCGAAGCCGGCGGCGTCCTTCAGCACCGGGCTGGCGCGGACGTAGTCGGGGGCGGACACCGCGCCGCGGTCGAAGCCGGCGGCGACCAGCTCCTCCACCGTGAAGCGGGCGATGGATTCGCGCCCCTCGCGCAGGTTGTCCCAGAATTCGGCGACGCTGTCGGCGCCGGGGAAGCGGCAGGCCATGCCGATCACCGCGACCTCCGTCTCGCCGTCGGCCCGGCGGCGCGGGGCTTCGGCCGGCGTGGCGGCGGCGTCCGGCTCGCGCAGGAAGTCGGCCAGCGTGCGGATGGTCGGGTGCTTGAACAGGTCGACCAGCTCCAGGCCGGGGAAATGCTCCTTCAGGCGGCCGTGGACCTGGATCAGCAGGATCGAATGGCCACCGATCTCGAAGAAATTCTCGTCCGGCCCGATCTCCTGCAGGTCGAGGGCCACCTTCCAGATGCCGGCGATGACGGCGTCCTGACCGCCGCCGGCCTTGCGGGCGGGCCGAGGCGGTTGCGGGCCCGCGGCGGAGGCGGAGGCAGGCGTGACGGCCGGCAGGGCGCGGTCGCGGAACTCGCCGCGCTCGAAGCGGCGCTTCAGCTCCAGCCGCTGGATCTTGCCGATCGAGGTCTTGGGCACCTGGTCGGCGGGCAGCGGCACCAGATGGGCCGGGGCCAGGCCGGTGCGGCGGGTCAGGTGCAGCCGGATGCGCCGTCCCAGCTCCGCCCAACCGGCCGGATCGGCGTCGGTCGGGCTGAACAGCAGCACCAGCTCCTCGGTCCCGCGCGCGGCGTTCCACGCCGAGAAGGCGGCGGTGAAGGACGGCGCGACGCCCTCGATCTCCTCGGTCGCCGCCTCGACGTCGTGGGCCGGGATGTTCAGGCCGTTGATGATGATGATCTGCTTCTTGCGGCCGGTGATGTGCAGCTCGCCGCCGGCGATGTAGGCGAGATCGCCGGTGGCGAACCAGCCGCCGGGCTTCAGAGCCTCGGCGTTGGCCTCGGGATTGTCGGTGTAGCCGGCGGTCACGGACGGGCCGCGCATCTCCAGATGGCCGATCTCGCCCTCGGGAAGGACGGCGCCGTCGTCGTCGGTGACGCGGATGGCCGCCCCCGGAATCGGTGGGCCCAGTGAGACGCTGGCGGGGTTCCCGGCCAGCTCCGCCCGCGTCAGCCCGCGCGACCAGGTGATGCCCGAGCAGCTTTCCGCCATGCCGAAGGCCGGGCGCAGGGCGTTGTCCGGCAGGCCGTAGCGCTCCAGCAGCTCCAGCGCGGCGGCCGAGGTCGCCGCCGCCACCTGCTCCCCGGCGCTGACTAGGAAGCGCATGCAGGACAGGTCGAGCCGCATCCCGGCCAGCCGGTCGGCGCTGCGCCCGATCAGCGAGAAGGCGAAGTTCGGCGCCCAGGACACGCTGGCCCGGTGGCGGTCGATCAACTCCAGCCAGCGCAGCGGGTCGGTCAGGATGTGGGAGGTCGGGGCATGGACCTGCCAGCCGCCGAGCAGGGCCGGCATCACGCCCAGGAAGACGTTGGCGCCGGGATGGTCGAGCGGCATCCAGTTCAGCGTGACGTCGGCGGCGGTGAAGCCGTTGGCCTGGATGGTGCCGGCCACCATCGCCAGGATGTTGGCGTGGGTCAGCCGCACCGCCTTGGGCATGCCGGTGCTGCCCGAGGTCAGCGGCATCATCGCCGGATCGCCGGAACTCACCGGCGGCAGCCGGGTCACGGCCCCGCCATTCCACAGCGGTTCGGCCGGCAGGGCGCGGAAGCCCTCCCATCCCTGCGCCGCGGCATGGGCGGCGAGCGCGGCGGGCAGATCGCCGTCGGCCACCACCACGGGCCGCGCCAGCAGCGACCAAACGCCGTGGAGCTTGCGCAGCGCCGGAGCGTCCTCCTCGACCATCGGCGGCGGCGCCATTGGCACGGCGACGATGCCGCCCAGGAAGCAGGCCCACAGCAGCGGCAGGAGGGTGCCCACCCCCTTCACCGGCAGGATCACCCGATCCCCCTGGCCCACGCCGGCGGCGTTCAGCCCGCCGAGGATCCGCCGGGCCTCGTCCAGCAGGGTCCGGTAGGGCCGGCTGTGCGCGGCTCCGTCATCGTCCAGCCACACCAGGCCGCCATCGCCGTCCGCCGCCCGAAGAAGAACCTGCCCGACATTGTCCAGCCCGATATCGATCAGGAAGGCTCCGGCGGCGCTGGCGGGCGTCGTGTCTGGTGCTTGGTTCATTGTCCACCTGGATCTGGCAGGGATTCGGTGATGAATTCAGGCTGCGTTCTTCCGGACCGGGAAATCAGTCCACTGGAATTATCCCGCATACATAGTGGAATTCCTTCCAGCCGGCCTCCAAAGCCCGACCATATGAGTTAATCCAACAAGCTGCTGTCAAGTTGACTTTGCTGCTCACGACACTGGCGCTTGAAAAAGAATCCCGCATCTGAACCGCAGCGGGTGAACTGGTCCCGGTTTCCGTGACAATCGGACAAGTCTGGTTCGCCCGGGAAGGGGGCGGAGCCGATGACGGGGAAACGGAGGCGGTATTCGGCGGAGTTCAAGGCGAAGGTGGCGCTGGGGGCGATCCGGGGCGAGTTGACGGTGTCGCAACTGGTGGCCAAGCACGGAGTGCACCAGACGCTGATCAACGTGTGGAAGAAGCAGGCGATGGAGGGGATGGCCGGCGTGTTCTCCGGCAAGGCGGAGGCCGCCGAAACCAGCCATCAAGGGGAGGTGGAAAAGCTCCACGCGATGATCGGGCCGTTGGTGGTGGAGCGGGATTTTTTGCGCAAGGCCTCCGGTCGGTGAGCGTCGGTCGGAGGCGAGAGCTGATCGAGCCGGAGTATCCGCAGTTGTCGGTCACACGGCAATGCGAGCTGGTTTCCATCAGCCGATCCAGCGACTACGGGCCGGCCAAGGGCGAACCGGCCGCAAACCTGGAGTTGATGCGGCGGATCGACGAGCAGTTCCTGGAAACGCCCTGGTACGGCAGCCGGCAGATGACTCGCCATCTGCGCCGTCACGGCCATGAGGTCAACCGCAAGCGGGTTCGCCGCCTGATGGCGCGGATGGGGCTGCGAGCGGTCTACCAGCGTCCGAAGACGACGGTGCGGCACCCCGAGCACAAGATTTGGCCGTACTTGCTGCGCGACCTGACCATCGACCGGCCCAACCAGGTCTGGTGCGCTGACATCACCTACATCCCGATGCGCCGAGGCTTCCTGTATCTGGTGGCGGTGATGGACTGGGCAACGCGCAAGGTCCTGAGCTGGCGGCTGTCGAACACCATGGACGTCGAGTTCTGCATCGAGGCCGTGGAGGAGGCGATGGCGCGGCACGGCCGGCCGGGCATCTTCAACACCGATCAGGGCAGCCAGTTCACCAGTCCGCGTTTCACCGGCCTCTTGACCGCGGCCGGCATCCGGGTATCGATGGACGGGCGCGGCCGGTGGATGGACAACGTCTTCATCGAGCGGCTGTGGCGATCGATGAAGTACGAGTGCGTCTACCTCCACGCCTTCGAAACCGGCAGCGAGGCGAGGGCCGGGATCGGCCGGTGGATCGATTACTACAACATCGACCGTCCGCATTCCGCGCTCGGCGGCAGAACCCCGGAGGAGGCCTACCAGGGCACACCGGACCCCATCAGATTGGCGGCATGACACGGACCTGAACCAAGCTTAGAGTCTGTCTGTTTGTGTCTGAATCGGAGATGGGGATTCCCGAGGGAGCGGATGTGTGATTCAACGGGTTGACTGATTTGGGAGATCAACCCTGATGGCACGTCCGTTGTCTCTGGATCTTCGTGAGCGGATTGCGGCGGCGTTGGCGAGTGGCCTGACGACCCGCGCGGTGGCGCAGCAGTTCAGCGTCTCAGTTGCGACGGCAGTGCGGATCGGTCAGAAGCAACGTGCCGGACAAGGGCTTGAGCCGGGCAAGATGGGCGGTCATCGTCCCTTCGTGCTGGGGCCGGAGGCGGTGGATTGGCTGCGCGAGCGGCTGGCTGAGAAGGGCGACCTGACGATCCGGGCGCTGACGGCGGAGTTGGCGGAACGCGGCACAGTGGTGACGCCGGACACCGTCTGGCGATGCGTGCGCCGGTTGGGCCTCAGCTTCAAAAAAAACGCTGCTGGCCAAGGAGCAGGATGGGACGAAGCTGGCTCGCTTCCGAGCGCGCTGGAAAGCCCACCAGCATAAGATCGATCCCAAGCGCCTGGTCTTCATCGACGAGACCTGGGTGAAGACCAACATGACCCGCACCCGGGGTTGGTGTGCGCAGGGCCAGCCTTACCTCGCCAAAGTTCCCCACGGCCATTGGAAGACGCTGACTTTCCTGGCAGGCCTGCGTCACGACAGGATCGTGGCTCCTCTGGTCCTGGATGGGCCGATCAACGGGACCATGTTTACGGCCTGGGTCGAGCAATTCCTGGTGCCCACCCTGGCACCGGGCGATGTCGTCGTTCTCGACAACCTGGGCAGTCACAAAGGAGCCGCGGCGCGCAACGCCATACGGAATGTCGGCGCCCATCTGCTCTTCCTGCCGCCCTACAGTCCTGATCTCAATCCCATCGAGATGATGTTCGCAAAGCTCAAAACCTTGGTCCGGAAAGCCGAGGAAAGGACGATCGAAGCCGTATGGCGGCGCATCGGAAACCTGCTGGAGCACTTCCAGCCTCACGAGTGCGCCGCATATATCCGACATGCAGGATACGATCCTACTTAAATCAGACAGACTCTAGCAAAGCCGCAAATCTGTCCGGGAAACGGGGACCATCTCAGCCCTGGAGCAGGCGCTTCACGACCGCCGGCCGGTCAAGGGCAGCGGTCTCATTCATCACTCGGACCATGGGTCGCAATATGTTGCCATTCGCTACACCGAGCGTCTCACCGACGCCGGCGTCGAGCCGTCGGTCGGCAGCGTCGGCGACAGCTATGACAACGCCTTGGCCGAGACCATCAACGGCCTCTACAAGACCGAGGTGATCCGGCGCCGTGGGCCATGGCGCACCCTGGAGGCCGTCGAGTTCGCCACCCTGGAATGGGTCGACTGGTTCAACAACCGCCGCCTGCTCGAACCCATCGGCAATATCCCTCCCGCCGAGGCCGAAGCACGCTACTATGCCCAAGCTGAGGATGTCGCCATGGCGGCGTGACTCAACCAAATCAGCCTCCGGGAAACCCGGCGCAGTTCACGTTGATCAGCGTCTGGTGCACTCCGTGCTTGGCCACCAGCTGCGACACCGTCAGTTCACCCCGGATCGCCTCCAGCGCCACCTTCGCCTTGAACTCCGCCGAATACCGCTTCCGTTTTCCCGTCATCGGGTCCGTCCTTCTTCCTGGGCGAACCAAGCTTAGCGAATTGTCCGGGAAACGGGGACCATCTCAGTGGATCGCCGTCACCACCGACCAGTACCGCGAAACTTTCCACTTTGCCGCCGCTGGAACGCGCGCAGAGGTGCAGGCCAATCTTCAAGGCGTCAACGCCGCCGTCCACAGCATGACCAACCAACTCTCGGCAGAGGTTTCGGCGGCTTCCGTGACATCTTCACAGAGGATCGATCAGGCTGGCGGGGCGGCGGGAGTGGGGCTCTTGACCGGCTTCATCACGAATGACGAAATCTGACTGTCCTGCCGATGCCCGGCACGACATCGCCGACTGCTGCGTCGGCTTTGGGCTGATCATTCGGAGGGGAGATCGGCGATTTTTGTCCGGATTTGCCCGCCAGCATCCGCTCCCGCTATTCCGTATTTTTTCCGTACGGCCTGCTCAGATCGAGCTGGAGGGAAGCCAAGCCCTTGAAAAGATTGGAGCGGGTGAAGGGAATCGAACCCTCGTCGTAAGCTTGGGAAGCTTCTGCTCTACCATTGAGCTACACCCGCGTCGCGACTGTTTATAAGTGACGGGCCGGCCGAATTCAAGCGCTTATCTGAAGCGCCGCAATGGCGCCAGCACAGGTGGTCAAGCCTCCCGGTAGGTACGGGCGAGGCCGGCGTAGTGGCGCACGTCGAAGGCCATGAACTCGATTTCCGCCGGGGTCACCTCGCGTAGCATTTTGGCGGGGCTCCCTACCCAGAGCTGGCCCCGGCCGACCCTCTTGCGTGGCGTCACCACGGCCCCGGCCGCGACCATCGCGTCGCTCTCCACCACGGCACCATCCAGCACGATGGCGCCGATGCCGATCAGGCAACGGTCCTCCAGCGCGCAGCCGTGCAGGCGGACGCCGTGGCCGAGGATGACGTCGGCGCCGATCACCGTCGGATGTTCGTTCAGCATCACATGGATGATGGTGCCGTCCTGGATGTTGGTGCGCGGCCCGACGGTGATCGGGTTGTCGTCGCCACGCAGCACACAGCCGAACCAGACGCTGGCCTCGGCTCCGATGGTCACGTCGCCGACGATGACGGCGCCGGGTGCGATGTAGGCGTCCGGCGCGATGCGGGGAAGGATCCCCTTGAAGGGCTGGATGATCGCACCGGGATGGCGGCGGCGCAGATCGTCGAGGCTGTCGGCCCCCGTCGGAGCGGCCCCCATCGGAGCGGCGGGCATCGGGTCGGCGGGCATCGGTCTTCCTCTCGGCGCTGGCGGTCTGTCCGGTTCCGGCCGGTCCAGAGCGGTTCGGCCGCATCCTGATGCAATCGGCGGCTCCGGCCAAGCCCGCCGATGAGGACAAAGTCCGCACTTTGCAAAAGCACGGGATTATAGTTTCATACGCAACAGAATGGATCCCAAACCGTTGGGGGAACGAGGCGACGCCCGTCCTGCCGACGCTCCAACCCCGATGAGGAATCGATGACCAGCACCGTTTCCAGCGCGGCGATCTCGCAACCCGGCGATCCGCGCATCACCGCCGACAACCCGATGGGCACCGACGGCTTCGAGTTCGTCGAATATGCGTCGACGGAGCCGGAAAAGCTCGGAGCGCTGTTCAAGACGATGGGATTCAAGGCGGTCGCCCGCCATCGGTCCAAGGCGGTCACCCTCTACCGCCAGGGCGACATCAACTTCATCGTCAACGCCGAACCCGACAGCTTCGCCCGCCGCTTCGCCGAGGCGCACGGCCCCTGCGCCTGCGCCATGGCCTTCCGCGTCGCCGACGCGCGGTACGCCTTCGAGCGGGCGGTGAGCCTGGGAGCCACGCCGGTCCCCAACCCGGTCGGGCCGATGGAGCTGAACATTCCGGCCATCGAGGGCATCGGCGGCAGCCTGCTCTATTTCGTCGACCGCTACGGCGACCAGGGTTCGATCTACGACGTCGACTTCCGCTGGACCGGCGAGCGCGAGGCCCATCCCGAGGGCGTCGGGCTGCTGGCCATCGACCACCTGACCCACAACGTCCGCCGCGGCAACATGGAGACCTGGGCCGGTTTCTACGAGCGGCTCTTCAACTTCCGCCAGATCCGCTATTTCGACATCGCGGGCAAGTTCACGGGCCTGTTCTCCAAGGCACTGACCAGCCCCGACGGCAAGATCCGCATCCCGATCAACGAGAGCGCCGACGACAAGAGCCAGATCGAGGAGTATCTGCGCGACTACAAGGGCGAGGGCATCCAGCACGTCGCCTGCGAGACGAACGACATCTACGCCACCGTGGACCGGCTGGCAAAGAACGGGCTGGACTTCATGCCGGCCCCGCCCGACACCTATTACGACCGCATCGAGGACCGCCTGCCCAACCATGGCGAGCCGCTCGACCGGCTGCGCGAATACGGGCTGCTGGTCGATGGCGGCGGCGTGGTCGAGGGGGCGGAGACCAAGCTGCTGCTGCAAATCTTCTCCAAGACGGTGATCGGCCCGATCTTCTTCGAGTTCATCCAGCGCAAGGGCGACGATGGCTTCGGCGAGGGCAACTTCAAGGCGCTGTTCGAAAGCATCGAGGCCGACCAGCTCAACCGCGGCGTCATCGGTCCCGGCGCATGATCCCGCCGGCGGAGGCCGTGGAATCCGTGGAGGCTTGGCGCCGGGACCCGAACGCCCCGGCGCCGGGAACCCCGCTGGGTCCGCTCGACGCCATTCCCGACGGCGGGGTGCGGGAGTTCCGCTTCGGCGAGGGGCGACGGGTCTTCTCGCTGCTGGTCGTCCACCGGGGTGGTGAGGCCCGCGCCTACGTCAACGCCTGCCCGCATGTCTGGCTGCCGCTGACCTACCGGCACGACCGGGTGGTCAGCGGCGATGGGCGGCGGCTGATCTGCTCGAACCACGCCGCCGAGTTCGCGGTGGAGGACGGGAGTCCGCTCTCCGGCCCCGGTGCCGGCCCGGCGACACCGGATTGCCGGCTGACGGCGGTACCCGTCCATATCGACGAACGTGGCCAGCTTCGCATCGGAAATCCGGCATGACCACCAGCGCACCGACCTACCAGTCCGGCTTCGGCAACGAGTTCGCCACCGAGGCGCTGCCCGGCGCCCTGCCGGCCGGGCGCAACTCGCCGCAGCGGGCGCCCTACGGGCTCTACGCCGAGCAGCTCTCCGGCACCGCCTTCACGGCCCCCCGCGCCCGCAACCGGCGGTCCTGGCTCTACCGCATCCGACCGGCGGCGGTGCATCACCCCTTCGAGCCGCTGGAGGGGCCCCGCGGCAACGGCCGGCTGCTCAGCGTCTTCGACGCGGTGCCGGCCCCGCCCAACCAGCTCCGCTGGGATCCGCTGCCGATTCCGGAGGCGCCCGCCGACTTCCTCGACGGGCTGGTCACCATGGCCGGCAACGGCGGGCCGGAAGCGCAGACCGGCTGCGGCATCCATCTCTACGCCGCCAACCGTGGCATGACTGGCCGCTTCTTCTACGACGCCGACGGCGAACTGCTGATCGTGCCGCAGCAGGGCCGGCTGCGGCTGGCGACCGAATTCGGCGTGCTGGAGGTCGAGCCGCAGGAGATCGCGGTGATCCCGCGCGGCGTCCGTTTCCGTGTCGAACTGCCGGACGGCGCGGCGCGCGGCTATGTCTGCGAGAATTACGGCGCCCCGTTCCAGCTTCCCGACCTCGGCCCCATCGGCTCGAACGGGCTGGCCAACCCGCGCGACTTCCTGACCCCGACGGCCTGGTACGAGGACGTCGAGGGCGATTTCGAACTGGTCGCCAAGTTCCTTGGCAAGCTATGGACCGCCCGCATCGGCCATTCGCCGCTGGACGTGGTGGCGTGGCACGGCAACAACGCGCCCTACAAGTACGACTTGCGGCGCTTCAACACCATCGGCTCGATCAGCTTCGACCACCCCGACCCGTCGATCTTCCTGGTGCTGCAATCGCCCAGCGACACGGCGGGGGTGGACAACGTCGATTTCGTCATCTTCCCGCCGCGCTGGCTGGTGCAGGAGGAGACCTTCCGCCCGCCCTGGTTCCATCGCAACGTCGCCAGCGAGTTCATGGGGCTGATCGTTGGGGTCTACGACGCCAAGGAGGAGGGCTTCCTGCCCGGCGGCGCGTCTTTGCACAACTGCATGAGCGGCCATGGCCCGGACGCCGAGACCTTCGCCAAGGCGACGGCCGCCGACACCGGCAGGCCGCAGCGCATCGCCGACACCATGGCCTTCATGATCGAGACCCGCGCCGTCATCCGCCCGACCCGCCACGCGCTGGAGACGGCGCAGCTCCAGCACGAATATTACCGTTGCTGGCAGGGGCTCGAACGCCGCTTCGACCCGACGCGGCGGTGACGGGAAGCGGCGGAGGGTGAGGCGGTCGAGTGAATTAAAGATATCTTAGCGGGAATCGTCTTTTCTGCTCGGCGAACGGTGGAGCGGAAGCGTGCGGACGGGATTCGCCAGACGGTTGCGGCAGACGGGGATCGGGCTTGGCGCCCTGCTGGCCGCCGCCATGGTGGGATCCGCCTGTCCGGCGCTGGCCGGGCGGACACCGGCGGGGATCGAGGCGGTGCCGCCGCTGTGCCTGGCCTACGCGGCGGAGGAGTGGGGCGTGCCGGTCGACGCCCTGCGGCTGATCCTGGCGGTGGAGGGGGGAAGTCCCGGCGCCTGCTCGGCCAACAGCAACGGGACCGAGGATTGCGGGCCGGGCCAGATCAACAGCATCTGGTTTTCGGTGATCGCCGCCGGCCGCGTGCCCCCGGCGGCGATCCGGCAGGCGTTGACCCATGACGCCTGCTACAACGTCCGGGTGACCGCCTGGATCCTGCGGCGCGAGATCGACGCGGTGGGCTGGGACCGGTTCTGGACGGCGGTCGGCAACTACCACAGCCGCACGCCGGAGCATCACGCCAAGTATCTGCGCCGCATCGTCGAGGCGGCGAAGGCGCTGTCCATCCAGCCGTGACGGGCGCGGTGGCCTGAGTTCCTCAAGACCCCGCGCGGCGCAGCTCCATCCGCATGGCGACCTTGCCGTCGGTGCCGCAGGCCTTGCCCATGCAGAAATAGGCCAATTCCATGTCCGGGCAGAAGGCCAGCAGGCCCGTGGCGTCGGTCAGCGCGGTGCGCTGGTCGGCGGTGTCCGCCATCGTCAGGCGCAGGCCGTCGGCGGTCGGCGCCACCTCGCCGCCGACCCGGCGGGCCGCGGCGAGGCAGGAGGCCTCCGTCTGCCCGGCGCCGTCGGCGACCGCCTCGGCCAGCCACAGGCCACGGATGTGCAGGGCCACCCCGGCGCCGCCGAAGAGAGCGCCCAGGACCAGCAGGGCGATGCAGACGATGCGGACGGCGGCGGGTTCGAACATGGCGGGCAGGATGGCAGGCTCTAGAAGGGCTGTCGCGCGATATGTTCGGACAATTGCAGGATCGGGATGATGGTCAGGCCGAACAGCACGATTCCGGCGATGCTGACCACCAGCACCGACAGCCCGCGCAGCACCGGCTCCGTCACCGCCACCGCGTGGAGGTAGAGGTCGCGGTGCTGCTCGGCCAGCGCCGACAGGGTCTGGGCCAGCTCGGCGCGGTTCTCGGCGGCGGCGAGCGCCGCGCGGTCGGTGCCGTGCAGCCCGCGCAGCGCGTCGGTCCAGGGCAGGCCGAGCGCGATCGCCCCGGTCGCCCCCTCCAGGTCGGCGCGCAGCGCCCCGGGCGGCGCGCCCTCGGCGGTCAGCCGCAGCGCGCGGTCGATCGGCACGCCGCCGCCGACCAGCAGCGCCAGCTCGCGGAAGGTCACGTGCCCCTGCACGCCGAGCGCGAGGTCGCGGTAGAGCGGGACGCCCAGGATCAGGCGGTCGATCCGCCGGGGCGCCAGCCGCCGGCCGGCGGTGGCGAGCGCGGCCAGCGCGGCCAGCGCGGCCAGCAGGACGGCGACCAGCCCGGTCGTCACGTCGGACAGCAGATAGACCCAGCCGACATCGACCTCCTCGCCGGCGCGGCGGAACACCTCGGTGTCGAGCAGGATCGGCGTCAGGAAGACCGAGGTGCCGACCATCACCACGCCGGCCATCGCCACGTAGAGCACCGCCAGCAGCAGGCCGGAGCGGAACTCCTGCCGCGCCCCCGCGACCTGGCGCTCGAAGCTGGCGGCGGTGCGCAACGCCGCCGGCGTGCCCTCGCCGAAGCCGCCGGCGCGGACCAGGGCCACGAGGTTGGGCGGGAAGTCGCGCGGCAGCCGCTGCATCGCCGCCGCCAGATCGTCGCCCAGCTCGACCGCGTCGGCCATCCGTTCCGCCGTGCGGCGGATGCGGCCGCGGAAGGAGGCGGCGATGCGGCGCAGCGCCTCGGCCAGCCCGACGCGGGAGTCCAGCATCGCCGCCAGCCGGATGAACAGGATGTGCCGCTCGTTGCGGTCGAGCGGGCGGCCCCAGCCGCCGAATTTCCGGCGCTGGCGGACGGCCAGGACGCGGCCGCGCCCGCTCAGCGCGTTGCGGGCGGCCGGGGCGTCGGCGGCCTCGACCTCCAGGCTGCGCACCCGCCCGTCGGCGATCAGTCTGACCTCGAACCACGCCATGGCGGTGGTGGTCCTCTTTCCCTCAGTTCGGCACTTCGCGGAAGACGGTGACGGTCGGGCGCAGGATCAGGAACAGGGCATCCTTGGCGATGTCCTGCGCCCGCTTGCCGATGCCCTCCTCGATGACGCCGCGCGTCGCCGTCGGCTGGTTGCCGCTGAAGCCCCGGCTGTCGGTCTGCAACCCGCCCAGCACCACCGTGCTGCCGGCGACCACCCGGACGATGTCGTTCAGCGCCTGCTCCTGCGTCACCGGCTGGGTCAGGATGCCGACCTGGTTGCCGGCGTTGAGGTCGCGGAACTCAATCAGGTTGTTCAGCAGCAGGTTGAGGTCGACGGTGACGATCCGGGTGTCGGCGTCGTAGTGCGGCGTCAGCTTGATGGTCAGGCCGGTCTGCACCGTGCCGGTCTGCGCCGACCCCAGAACGCCCGGCGTGTTGAGCGTGGTGGCGGAGTTGGCAGCGGTGGTCGCGGTGGACAGGCCGCTGACGGCGGTGACGCCGACCCCGGTCACGTAGGGGATGGTCTGGCCGCTGCGCAGGGTCACCTCGGCGCCCGACAGGGTGTGGACCTCGACGTTCTGGCGGGTGTCGGTCTGGCCGAACTTCGACAGGAAGGCGATGGCGCCGGCGACGTTGATGACGCCGTTGACTCCCAGCAGGGTGGCCGGCTTGGCGATGTCGAAGGACAGCGGTTGCCGGGAGTTCGCCAGATTGCTGATGACGGTGCCGTTGCTCGTCGTCGTGCCGTTGGTGGTCGTCGTGGTGCCCGACGGCAACTGGTTGAACTGGAGCGCCAGCGCGTTCCAGTCGAAGCCGCTGGCCGACTGGTCGGTCAGCCCCAGGCTGACGACGGCGAGCTGGATGCGCACCATCGCCATGTTGCGGTGCAGCCGGTCGACATAGGGCTGGATCACCTCGCGGTAGACGGTGGGCGCGGCGGAGAAGACGACCTGCCCGCCGCGCAGCGACTGGGTGATGTCGGTGGCGCCCAGCGTCTTCAGGTCGCTCATCACCGAATCGATGACCGCCTGGTTCTGCGGCACGGTGAAGGCGAAGCGGTCGCGGTTGCTGAGGAACAGCGTCCCGTTCTGCCACCAGGCGACCACCCCCATGCCGGTTTCCAGCACGCCGGCCAGATCGGTGAAGGTTCCGGAGAAGGACTGGAAGGGCAGCGTCTGCCGCAGCATGGCGGCGCCGTCGGTGCCCTCGAAGCGGCTCGCCATCGGCACGCCGGAATAGGCCATCATGCTGGACAGCCGCTCCAGGGTGTTCTCGCCGGACGGGAAGCTGACCGAGATGCGGCGGGCGGCGAGGCTGGGCGGCAGGGATTCGCGCAGCGAGCGCGCCACCAGCATGCCGCGGCTGACCGGCACCTCGGTGACGGGCGGGGAGGGATCCTCGGTCAGCGTCTGCCTGGTCTCGGCGACCAGTGTCTCGCGCGGCGGCAGGTTGCCGACCTCCGGCAGCGAGCAGGCCGCCAGCCCGAGCGAGGCCATCAGGGCGGCGGCCACCAGGGCGGCGGGAAGCCGGGAACGGGTTAGCGTGCGCATGAGGAAGGTCCGCCGGGTGCCGCCGGGAAGGCGCGCGGGTCGATCAGGAAGGGCGTGCCCGAGCGGTCCTGGAAGAAGGCCCGGCCGTCGAGGCAGCCGATGAAGGTGGCGCCGGCCGGCACCAGCTCGGCCCCGCCCAGGTTGGGCAGCGGCGGCAGGCGGGGAGCGCCGCCGCCGGGACCGGGAAGCGCCTTGCCGGCCATCCCGCCGGACGCGCCGCCCGCCGAGGCCATGCGGCGGGCCATCGCGTCCTCCAGCGCCTGGGGCAGGGCGCCGTCGCGGGCCTTGCCGTCGAGCGCGTCGATCATGGTCTTGGCCAGCCGCTCCTCCAGCCCGTTGACGGCGCGGTCGATGCGCTGCTGGAGCCGGCCCTCCAGCGATTCCTGGCGTTCCCTGGGCGTCAGGAAGGGGCTTTCCTCCGCCACGGCGGCCGCCAGCGGGGCCACGGCCAGGAGCGCGGCGGCGAGGCATGCCCGCAAGGTCGGCCGTCTGTTCATCGCGCTTGCCCCCACCCTGACCCTCCCCCACCGGGCGGGGGAGGGAATTCCGCCGCACGCCCCGTCTAACCCGGAAATCCTTAAGGAAACGGCCTTCATCGGGCGGTCGCGGTTTCGATGGTCCAGCGGCCGTCGCGGTATTCCAGCTTGCTGACGTAGCTGTCCGGCCCGATGGTCGCCAGCGCCTTCTCCCATTGGCGGTGCGGCATCTGGTCCAGGGTCAGGACCTGCGCGCGCGGCACGCGGTGCGGCGACCAATAGTAGAGTCCGCCGCCCGTCGTCAGCAGGCCGAGTCCGGCGGCGAAGCCGACCGCCGACAGGGCCAGCGGGACCGACACCGGGGCGGCGACCCGCTGCATCCGCCGTGTCGGCCGGATGGTGCGCAGCCGCACCTGGTCGGCCGTCACCCAGGGCGGGATGACGAGGCCATAGGCGCGGCCATCGACCTTGGCGGTCGGCCGCATCGCCGCCATCTGGAGTTGGACCTGCCGGCTCTTCGCCTCGGGCAGCAGGCCGCCGACCGGGCGGCCGTTGCGCACCGTCAGTTCGAACACCCGGCGGCCCGACGGCACCAGCGCGATGCCGCCGGGGTTGGCGTCCAGTTCGGTGACGAGGTCGGGCAGGAAGGAGCGGCCGGGGCCGCCCTCGTGAATCTCGTAGAGGTAGCCGGTCCACAGCGGCTCGACGGCGTACCAGCAGCGCTCGGAGGTCTTCAGCGTGCGGCGGGCGAAGGAGCGCGCGTAGGCGAGCGCGTCGCGGCGCTCCACCCCCTCCAGAAATCCGTACAGAACATTGGCCGCCAGCCCGCCGTCACCCAAGAACGAACCTGCCTTCCGATGCCTCTTCCCAAAAGCGGTACGCCGCTTTCCCGCCGACAATACTCTGAAAGGCCGAGTATTGGCAGTTGTTTATGGTGCCGGCCGCTGATGGTCAACAGCAAAGGCCGGGACAACGGCCGGGCTTCCGCTGTCCCGGTCCTTATCGCCTTCGCTTCTCACCCCTGGGTGTAGGCCAGCACCTGCGGTCCGAACAGGCGTTCGAGCAGGACCGGCGGCAACTCGTACTGCGGCAGGCACAGGCTGGTGCTGCGGGGGTGCAGCGTGTGCAGGCACAGCCCTTCGGCGTCGGGAAAGGCGCCGACGCGGAACCGTTCGCGCGCCGCCTGGACGAAGGGGGCGTCCTCGCAGGCGTTCACCGGCGGAAAGCGCACCGCCTGCCACAGAGCCCGCCGGTAGGCGTAGGAGAAGCCGTAGCCGTCCAGATTGTCGGGGGAGGGCGGGGCGTCCGCCGCCTCCACCCACTCGCAGGCGGTGCGGCCCCAGCGGTGGTGCGAGCCGCCGCGCGCGGTGTCCCAATAGCCGAAGCGGTCGTGGACGACGCTGTGCAGGAACCAGCCCGACAGCTTGACCAGATCGAAGCCCTGCTCCAGCCAGCCGACCATGCGTTCCACATAGGCCGGGGCGTAGAAATCGTCGTCGTCCATGTGAAGAATGATTTCCCCGGTCGCGTGCTCGGCCAGGATGTTGCGCTTCTCGCCGATGGCGTAGCGGCTGGGAGAGTAAAAGTATTTCAGCCGCGGTCCGGCCAGCGGCTGGAGATAGGCCGACGGGCGCGGGCTGTCGTCGAAGACCAGCCATTCGATCGCCCCATGGGTCTGCGCCTGGATGCGGGCGTGCAGCCGGGACAGGAAATCCTCGCGCTGCCAGGTGGGCGTGACGACGCTGACCAGGGGGCCGGACGGGTGACATGCGGAAGAGGGGGAGGCCATGGCCGGTCCTGCGCGGGTTTCGCCTTGATGGTGCCCCGTATCATAGCACGCCGCCGCCGGTCCCCCAGCGTCCGTCAACCCCGGCCGCGGTCGCGGATGCAGTGGGTGGGCGGGCAGGACCGGCAGCTCTGGCAGCACAGCTCGTCGAGATCCACCATGATCCCGTGGGCGGTCAGCACGCTCTGCGCGTAGACGGTGTAGAGCTTGCCCAAGGCGGGGCCGCCGTTCGGGCGGGGGGACGAGGCGCCGGTCGGCGTGGCCGCCACCACCCGTTCCACTTCATCGATTGCCCGGCGGATTGCGGACGGATCGAACATCGGCCCCTCGAATTCGCGCTGCTTCATTGCACCGCATATAAGGGGATGATGCGCCCAATCTGGAACGGTTACAACGTGGGATGCATGACAATTACGACACGAATTCATGAAGACCGCCGACCGGACCGGCGGCGGCGCTAAAGTTTCGTGCGTTTAATAAGAAACGCACGAAACTTTAGCCTTTTGATGACGAGCGGATTCACGCTCCAAACCGATTCCGGTTTTACGCGATCCGCTCTAGGCGAGGCGGGCGAGGCGCCCGACCTCCCGCGCGAGGGCGGCGGCCAGATGCCCGGCGAGCGTCCGCCCGTCGCACAGGGGCCCCGCCGCCATGCGGGCGCGCAGGTCCCGCCGCAGGGCCACCAGCCGCGCCGGGTCGCGTGCCCAGCCGACCGCCAGCTCCACATACTCCTCCGCGTCGCGGGCGACGCACCCCTCCACCCCGGCCACCGTCAGGAAGGCCAGCGAGTGGCGGCTGGAGAAGGTTTCCCCCGGCAGCGTGATCACCGGCACCCCCATCCACAGCGTTTCCAGCGTCGTCGTGCTGCCGCTGTAGGGAAAAGGGTCGAGCGCCACGTCGATCGACGCGGCGTGGCGCATGTGGTCGAGGCTGGAGGTGGCGCCGAGCATCGTCACCCGGTCCGGCGCGATGCCGGCGGCGGCGAGCCGGCCGCGCCACAGGGCGGCGGTCGCCGGGCAGGACAGCGCCTTGGTCTTCATCAGCAGGCGCGCATCCGGCAGGCGGGCCAGGATGGCCGCCCAGGCGTCGAGCACCGCGCCGTTCAGCTTGGTCAGGATGTTGAAGAAGCCGAAGGTCACCGGCGCGCCCGACAGGCAGGGTGGCGGTCCCGGCTCCGGAACGCCGGGCGGCGGGTCGTAGGCGATGAAGGCGTCGGGCATGCGCAGGACGCGCTCGACGTAGAAGGCGTCCGCCCCATCCGGGACATGGTGGCGGTCGGCGACCAGCGCGTCCATCGCCGCCAGCCCGGTGGTCGCCATGTAGCCCGACCACGCGACCTGCAACGGCGCCGGCTTGCGGGCGAAGACTCCCAGCCGGTTGCGGGCGTTGTGGCCGGCAAGGTCGATCAGCACGTCCGGACGGTCGGCGCGGATGCGGTCGGCCAGCTCCGCGTCGGACAGCGCGGCGACGGGAACCCAGCGCTCCGCCGCCGCGCGGAAGCGGGCGGTGAGGTCGTCGCTCTCGGGCTGGTTGGCGTAGAGGAACAGGCGGACCCCGAAGGCGGGCAGGGCCTCCACCGTGCGGACGGCGAACTGTCCGGCGGGGTGGCGGCGGAAATCGCCCGACAGGATGCCGACCGTCAGCGGCCGCGCGGCGCCCCCCTTGCCGCCGGCGAGCGGCGCCACCTTGTGCCGTTTCCACCCGGCGCGCAGCGGCGCCCCGTGGGCGGCGTCCCAGTCCTTGTGAACCTCCAGCGCGCCGCCCAGGCTCGCGTCCGGCTGGAACAGCGCCAGATAGGCGAGGTTGGAGCGCACCTCGGCAAGGTCGGGCCGCAGGACCAGCGCCCGCCGGTCGCCCGCCTCCGCCGCGTCGAGCAGGCCCTGGGTCTGGCGGACCAGCGCCCGGTTGGCATGCGCCTCGGCGAGAGCGGGGTCGAGCGCCAGGGCGGCGCCGTAGATGCCGGCGGCCTCGTCCAGCCGGTTGGCCCGTTGGCGAACCTCGCCCAGCCGCAGGAAGGTCTCGGCAACGCCGGGCTGCGCCAGCACGGCGCGGCGCGCGGCGTCGTCGGCCCGCGCGTTGTCGCCGAGCGCCAGCAGGGCCGACGCCCGGTTGGCGAGCGCCGGCCCATGGTCGGGTTGCAGGGCCAGCGCGCGGGCGAACGCCGCGCCGGCCTCGGCCGGGCGCATCCGGGCCAGCAGCAGGGCGCCGTGGTTGGCGTGCGCCTCGACGAAGCCGGGGTCGTCGGCGATGGCGGCGCGGTAGGCCTCGGCGGCCTCGTCGTCGCGGCCGAGCGCCGCCAGCGCGTTGCCCAGGTTGAAGCGGGCGCGGGCGTAGCCGGGCCGCCGGGCCGCCGCCTGCCGGTAGGCGGCGACCGCCTCCTCCCGCCGGCCGAGCGCGTCCAGCGCGTTGCCCAGATTGTAGAGCGCCTGCGCGAATCCGGGGTTCAGGCGGATGGCCTGCCGGTGGGCGGCGGCGGCCTCCTCCAGCCGGCCCAGGGCCTTGAGCGCGCTGCCGAGGTTGTCGTGGTAGGCGGCGGCGCGGCGGTCGGATTGGATGGCGGCGCGGATCAGCGCCTCGGCCTCGGCGGGCTGGCCGGCCTGGAGATGGACGACGCCCAGCAGATGGGAGGCGTCGGCGTGGCCGGGGGCGGCGTCGAGCACGGCGCGGTAGAGCCCCGCCGCCTCGCCCAGCCGGCCGGCCTGATGGTGCGCCAGCGCCGCGTTCAGCGCCTCTTGGATCGTCGCCATGGCGCCCTGTCTAACCGGCCGGGCGGGGCGTGCGCCACAGATTTCCGCCATGGTCCGCCGCGGCGGATTCCGGGGGGCGGGAAAGGTCCCGGTTTTCCGCACTTGACCCGGCGGGCGGAGATGGTCAGCTTGCCGCGCGAGCTTCTCCCGGCCAAGGCCCATGAACCGACTGCAACGGTACCTGTTCCGCAATCTCCTGATCGCCACGCTCTATTCGACCGCGGGCCTGACCCTGACCATCTGGCTCAGCCAGTCGCTGCGGCTGATCGAGATCGTGGTCAGCGCCGGCGCGCCGATGGGGATGTTCCTGTGGCTGCTGCTGCTGACGGTGCCGACCTTCCTCGGGATCGTGCTGCCGCTGGCGCTGGTCGGGGCGATCCTGTTCACCTACAACAAGATGGCGACCGACAGCGAGCTGGTGGTGATGCGCGCCGCCGGGGTCGGCCCCTTCTCGCTGTCGCAGCCGGCGCTGGCGCTGGCGCTGGGGGTGACGGTGGTGGTCTACACCCTGAACGTCTGGGTGACGCCGGCCGCCCACCGCGAGCTGGTGCGCATGGAATACGCGGTGCGCAGCGACTATTCGCAGCTCTTCCTGCGCGAGGGCGTCTTCAACGAGGTCGGCGAGCGCTTCAGCGTCTTCCTGCGCGAGCGCGACGGCGAGGGCAACCTGCACAAGGTGCTGATCCACGACGACCGCGTTCCGGAAAAGCCGGTGACGGTGATGGGCGACCGCGCCGTCATGCTGACCGGGCCGGAGGGCGCCCGCTTCGTCGTCTATGACGGCAACCGGCAGGAGCTGGACCGCAAGACCGGGCGGCTGTCGCAGCTCTTCTTCGAGCGCTACGCCGTCGACCTCAAGGTGCTGACCCCGGCGGCGGCCGAGCGCTGGCCCGACGCCCGCGAGCGCTCCACCGCCGAGCTGATGGATCCCAACGCCATCATTGCCCAGGACGACCGCATGCGGCGCGGCCTGATCGCCGAGCTGCACCACCGGTTCTCCTCGCCCCTGCTGGCGCTGGCCTACGCCGCGGTGGCGCTGGCCGCCCTGCTGTCCGGCGAGTTCAACCGGCGCGGCCAGTCCTCGCGCGTCACCATCGCGGTGCTGCTGGTGATGGGGCTCCAGGCGGCGGCGCTGGGGCTCACCAGCCTCGCCGGCAAGATGACGCCCTTCGTGCCGCTGATGTACGCGCTGCCGCTGGTCACGGTGGTCCCGGCGCTCTGGGTGATGTCGCGCGGCCTGCGGCTGAAGCCGGGGCGCAACGCCGGGCCGCCACCGGCCTCCACCACGGGCGCCGCCGCCGGGGCCGGGCCGTGAGGAGCGGAGCCGTGAGGCGGATCCTCTTCATCACCTCCAACCGGCTGGGCGACGCGGTGCTGTCCACCGGGCTGCTCGGCCACCTGACCGAGCGCTTTCCCGACGCCCGGCTGACCATCGCCTGCGGGCCGCTGCCGGCGCCGCTGTTCCGCGCCGTGCCGGGGCTGGAGCGGCTGATCCCGATGGCCAAGCGCTCCTACGCCCGCCACTGGCTGCGGCTGTGGCTGGACTGCGTCGGCACGCGCTGGGATCTGGTGGTCGATCTGCGCAATTCGGCGGTCGGGCGGCTGGTGCCGGCCCGGCGCCGCGCCTTCCACGCCAAGGCGGCGCGGCCGATGCACAAGGTCGAGGAGATCGCCGCCGTGCTCGGCCTGTCGCCGCCGCCGGCCCCGCGCCTGTGGATCGACGAGCGCGCGCGGGCCGAGGCCGACGCCCTGCTGCCGTCCGACCGGCTGCCGCCGGGCGCGCCCCTGCTGGCGATCGGGCCGACCGCCAACTGGCTGGGCAAGGAGTGGCCGGCGGAGCGCTTCGCCGCGCTCGCCCGCCGCCTGACCGCCGCCGACGGGCCGCTGCCCGGCGCCCGCGTCGCCGTGCTGGCCGCCGGGCCGGAGCGCGAGCGCGCCCGGCCGCTGCTGGAGGCGCTGGGCGGGCAGGCGATCGACCTGACCGGCCGCACCGACCCAATGGCCGCCGCCGCCTGTCTGTCGCGGGCGGCACTCTATGTCGGCAACGACAGCGGGCTGATGCACATCGCCGCCGCCGCCGGGGTGCCGACGCTGGGGCTGTTTGGGCCGGGCTTTCCGGAAACCTACGGCCCCTGGGGACCGCGCGCCCGCGCGGTGACCGGCACCATGCCGCGCGATGAGCTGCTGCGCCGGGTGGCGGCCGACCCCGGCGCGCGCGGCCTGATGGACGGCATCGCCGAGGCGGTGGTGATCGACGCCGCCCGAGCCCTGCTGGCCGGTTGCGGCGGGGCCGGCGGCTGTGATCATGTCGCGGCAAACCCTTACAGGCCGTCTGAATTAACCCCGTCGCGTTGACAAAACCCGGAGGATCACCCACACTTCGGGCATGAACGAGCGGGGGCAGTCCGTCCGCGTCCGCATGGGTCCGCCTCCTTTGAGGGTTTGGAATGAAGCCGACTCCCACCTACGCCAACAAGCCGACCTCGGACAATCCGCGGGATGTCGAGGCGTGGGCCCTGGCCGAGGCCGCGCGTCGCCTGATCTCCGCCGGACACGCCAGGGACGCCGAGGCGCTTCAGGCCGCCCTGCAATTGAACCAGCGGCTGTGGACGATCTTCCAGGCGGCGATCACGGAAGAGGATTGCGGGCACCCGCCCGAGGTCCGCACCAACATCGCGGCGCTGTCGCTGCTGGTCGACCGCGAGACGACCGCCCGCCTGATCGACCTGGATTTCGACAAGCTCGAAACACTGGTCAGCGTCAACCGCGCCGTCGCCAGCGGCCTGACCGCGCAGGGCGAGTTCATCGCCCAGCAGGCGGCCCAGCAGGCCGCGGCATCCCAGGCGCCGGCCCCGCAGGGTCCGGCCGGTTTGCGCCCGGCCGCCGGTGCGATGCCGCGCCCGCCGATGGCTCCGGCCGGCACGCCGGACAGCGCGCCGGTCAACCGGGAATCGCTGCGCATCTCGATCTGATACCGCCGGGCGAAAGTCCTGACACACCCGTGACCCGTCATGCCCGGCCTTGAGCCGGGCATCCACGCGCAAATTCCAAGCGGGCTCTCGGAGTGCGCCCGTGGATGACCGGGACAAGCCCGGTCATGACGTGAACGAGAGCAGGCGAGGGCGAGGGGGATGCCTCCCGCCCGGTTGCCCTATCCGTCGAGGCCGGGCAGATCACCCTCCAAACCCGGCCCGGACAGGTTGGCATGGCCGTCGCGGATGCGGGCTTCCAGCGCCGCCGCCTCCGTCAGCATCCTCTGCATGAAGAACCGGGCGAGGCCGATCCGCGCGTCCAGGAAAGCCGCGTCGTAACCTTCCGGCCGGCGGGCCGCCGCCGTGGCCATCAGCCCCCACATCCAGCCATAGGCGACCAGCGCCGTCAGACGCAGCAGGTCGGTGGCGCCGGCCGCCGGGTCGAGCGGGCCGCGCTCCGCCGCGCCGACCCAGGCGACGGCCGCGCGCAGCCTGTCCAGCGCGTCGAGCAGCGGCTTCGCCAGGGCGGCGGTCGCCGGCTCCGACGCCAGATCCCCCGCCGCATCCTCGACGGCTTTGAGCAGCCGGGCGACCGGGCGACCGCCGTGCAGCGCCAGCTTGCGCCCGACGAGGTCGAGCGCCTGGACGCCGTTGGTGCCCTCGTAGATCTGCGTCGCCCGCACGTCGCGGACGAGCTGCTCCGCCCCGTTGTCGCGGATGTAGCCGTGGCCGCCCATCACCTGCTGGGCGAGCAGCGCCGCCTCGAAGCCGAAATCGGTGCCCGCCGCCTTGATGACCGGGGTCAGCAGCGCCGCCCAATCCTCCGCCTCCTCGGCGACGGCGGCATCCCCGCTTTTCGCCGCGCGGTCGAGCCACAGCGCCGTCCAGGCGGCGAGCGCCCGGCCGGCGTCGGTGACGGCGCGGGCGGTCAGAACCATCCGCCGCACGTCAGGGTGGTCGAGGATGGGATCGGCCGGGAGATCGGGGCGCGACGGTCCGCCCAACGGTCCGCCGGAGGAGCGCCCCTGCACGCGGTCGCGCGCGTAGGCCAGCGCCGCCTGCGCGGCCCGCTCGCCGATGCCGATGCCCTGGATACCGACGAACAGCCGCTCGTGGTTCATCATCGTGAACATGGCGGCGAGCCCGCGGTGCGGCGTTCCCACCAGCCAGCCGACGGCGCCCTCGTAGGAAACGACGCAGGTCGGCGAGGCGTGCAGCCCCATCTTGTGCTCGACCGACAGCACCGACCAGCCGTTGCGGCTGCCGTCTTCCAGCCGCTTCGGCACGGCGAACAGGCTGATGCCGCGCGTGCCGGGCGGCGCGCCGGGCAGGCGGGCGAGCACCAGATGCAGGACGCCCCCGGTCAGGTCGTGGTCGGCCGAGGAGATGAACATCTTCTGGCCGGTCAGCCGGTAGCCGCCGTCGCCGGCCGGCTCGGCCGCCGGGTCCGCTCGGGTCCGCAGCAGGCCGAGGTCGGTGCCGGCCTGCGGCTCCGTCAGCGCCATGGCGCCGGTCCACTCCCCGGCGATCATCGGCGGCAGGAAGCGGTCCTTCAGCGCTGCGTCGCCATGGGCGGCGAGCGCGCGGATGGCGCCCTGGGTCAGGCCGGGGGTGACGCTGAAGGCGAGGTTGGCGGCGCACACCATCTCGGTCACCAGCGCGTCGAGCAGGAAGGGCATGCCCTGCCCGCCGTAAGCCGGATCACCGGCCAGCCCCATCCAGCCGCCGTCGCGCCACGCCGCGTAGGCGGCGGCGAAGCCGGCCGGCATGCGCACGCCACCACCGTCATGGCCCGCCTCGACCCGCGCGCCCTCCTCGTCGCCGGAGCGGTTGAGCGGCGCCAGCTTGTCGGCCGCCAGACGGCCGGCCTGGGCCAGCACGTCGTCGAACAGCTCGGGCGACACCTCCTCCCAGCCGGAGTCGGCGAGGAGGGCGGGGGCCTTCAGCACCTCGTGGACGAGGAAGCGCAGGCTTTGCAGCGGCGGCTGGTAGGCGGTCATCAGGCGGGTTCCGAGTGGCTGCGGCGCAGCTCGCGCTTCAGCAGCTTGCCGGCGGTGTTGCGCGGCAGGGACTCGACGAAATGGACGGTCTTCGGCAGTTTGAAGGGCGCCAGGTGCTGGCGGCAATGGGTCACCAGTTCCTCGCCCGTGGCGGTCTGGCCGCTGCGCAGGACGACGAAGGCGGTCACCGCCTCGATCCATTTCGGGTCGGGCAACGCCACCACCGCCACCTCGGCGACCGCCGGGTGGGTGTAGAGCGCCTCCTCCACCTCGCGGCTGGCGACCACCACGCCGCCGGTGTTGATGACGTCCTTGATGCGGTCGACGATGTAGAGGAAGCCGGACTCGTCGAGATAACCGACGTCGCCGGAATGGAACCAGCCGCCCTGGAAGGCTTCCGCCGTCTCCGTCTCCTTGCCCCAATAGCCGGCCATCAGTTGGGGCGAGCGGTGGACGATCTCGCCGTGCTGGCCGGGCGGCATATCGTTCATGTCGGCGTCGACCACGCGGGTCTCGACGTTGAGGATCGGGCGGCCGGCCGAGGCGGGGCGCTCCTCGTGCTCGTCGGGGGCCAGCACGGTGGCGAGCGGGCCGATCTCGCTCTGGCCGTAGCAGTTGTAGGGCTTGGCGCTGGGCAGCCGCTGGCGCAGTTCCTGAAGCACCGGCACCGGCATGATCGAGGCGCCGTAATAGAGCTTCTCCAGCGAACCCAGATCGTGCGCGTCGAAATCCGGGTGGCGCAGCAGGCTGACCCAGACGGTCGGCGGCGCGAAGAAGGAGGTGATGCGGTGGCGCTCGATCAGTTCCAGGCACAGCTTGGGGGCCGGCGCCTGGATCAGCAGGCTGGAGGCGCCGACCAGCAGCAGCGGCATCAGGAAGACGTGCATCTGCGCCGAGTGGTAGAGCGGCAGCGCCGCCAGCGCGCGGTCGGTGCCGTCGAGCCGGCAGTCGTGGATGCAGCTCTGGTATTCGGCCAGCAGGCTGCCGTGGGTCATCATGGCGCCCTTGGGCGCCGCCGTGGTGCCCGAGGTGTAGAGGAGCTGCACCACCGTGTCGGCGCCGATGAGGGGGGCGGCCGCCAGATCCGGCGCGGTGTCGTCGAGCGCCACCGTCAGCACGTCGAAGGCGCCGGCGGTGCCGGCACTCCCCTCCGCACCCGCCAGCGTCGCCGCCCATTCGCCCCGCCGGCTCGCCCCGGCCAGCGTCTCTGCCAGCTCGGCGTCGTGCAGCACCAGCCGGGCGCCCGACTGGCCGAGGATGTAGGACAGCTCCTCCCCGGTCAGGGCGTAGTTGACCGGCACATGGATGAAGCCGCCGATCGCGCAGCCGAGCCACGCCACCACATAGGCGTCGGAGTTGCGCCCGAAGGCGGCGACCCGGTCGCCGGGCCGCAGGCCGAGGTCGCCCAGCCGGCGGGCGACGCGGCGGGCGGCGCGGTGCAGCCCGGCGAAGCTCCATTCCCGCTCGCCGCAGCGCAGCGCGGTGCGGTCGCCGTACCGCCGCGCCGCGCGCGCCAGGGCGCCGCCGATGCTGGTGCCGCGCGCCGCGACGATCTCGTCCTGGACGATTCCATCCTGAGGCATTGCGTGTTCTCCCGGTTCTTGCCTGTGGACCGGCACCGGAGCGCGGAGGCCGGCCTTCTTGATCTACTTGTTGGAATATAGGTTACTTGAAAGTAGAGTTGAGAACAAGCGGGTCACGCGAACAATGCGCCGGACGGCTCATTGCCGCATCCGCTTTCGGTGCGGACGGGTCTGGACAGCGGAGCCGCGAGGTGGGAAGGAAGGGCGATGGGGCAGGGGAGCCGGAGCAGCATGTCGGAATCGCCGTGGAAGACACCGACGGACCGGCGGAACGAGCGCGAGGAAAAGCGCATCGCCGTCCTGCGGACGGCGGCGCAGGCGTTCAACGAGATGGGCTACTACGCCACCTCGCTGGACGATATCGCTCGTCGGTTGAACGTCACCAAGCCCACCATCTACTATTACGTGAAGAACAAGGAGGAAATCCTGTTCGAGTGCGTGCGGATCGGGCTGGAACTGCTCGATTCGGCCTCGAACGAGGTCATCGGTCATGGCGGCAGCGCGTACGACGAGCTGGTCGCGGTGATGACCACCTATGTCGGCATCGTCACCGCCGATTTCGGCATGTGCGTGATCCGCGTCGGCGAGGAGCCGCTGACGGGCGAGAGCCGGTGCACCATGCGCGCCCTGAAGCGCCGCATCGATCTGAAGTTCCGCACCCTGATCGAGCGCGGCGTGGCGGAGGGCTCGATCGCGCCCTGCGACCCGAAGATCGCCGCCTTCACCCTGTCGGGCGCCCTGAGCTGGATCGCCCGCTGGTACCGCCCCGACGGCGACCTCGACGTGGAGGCGATCGCGCGCCAGTCGATCGGGCTGCTGCTGGACGGCTTGCGCCCGCGCGCCTAGGCGGCGAGGGTTTCGGGAGCGTCCGGCCGCCCGCGCATTCTTCGCCATTCTTTGAAGCTGTTGGGAACGCGCGCCCGGTTTCCCAAGGCGCCGCGATGGCTTTAGACTCCGTTCAACCAGCCATCCGGGCCGGCTGCCCGCCCGGCGGGCGGTGAGAAGGGGAGAGAGTGTCTGCGATGGAACCCATCCTGTGGGAGTGGATCAACGCCGTGGCGCGGTGGCTGCACGTCATCACCGCGATCGCCTGGATCGGGTCGTCCTTCTACTTCATCCATCTCGACGCCTCGCTGCGCAAGCGGGCGGGGGCGCCGGCCGGCACGGCGGGCGACGCCTGGCAGATCCATGGCGGCGGCTTCTACCACATGACCAAGTACATGGTCGCCCCGCCGCAGTTGCCGGAGGATCTGACCTGGTTCAAGTGGGAATCCTACGCCACCTGGATCAGCGGCTTCTTCCTGATGTGCGTGCTCTACTACCGGGGCGCCGACCTGTTCCTGATCGACCAGGACGTCATGGCGCTGGCGCCGTGGCAGGCGATCGCTGCCAGCGTCGGCGCGCTGGCCCTGGGCTGGGTCGCCTATGACCGGATGTGCAAGTCGCCGCTCGGCCGCAACGACGCGGCGCTGGCGGCGGCGGGCTTCGTCCTGCTGGTGGCGACCGCCTGGGCGATGACGCGGGTCTTCAGCGGGCGCGGCGCCATGCTCCAGATGGGCGCGCTGATGGCGACCATGATGGCGGCCAACGTCTTCCTGCTGATCATCCCCAACCAGCGCAAGACCGTCGCCGCCATGCTGCGCGGCGAGACCCCCGACCCGGCGCTGGGCCGTCAGGCCAAGCAGCGCTCGCTGCACAACAACTACCTGACCCTGCCGGTGGTCTTCCTGATGATCGCCAACCATTACCCGCTGGTCACCTCGACCCGCTTCAACTGGGTGATGGTGGCGCTGGTGCTGGTGGTCGGCGCCTCGATCCGTCATTTCTTCAACAGCCAGCACGCCGGCAAGGGATCGCCCTGGTGGACCTGGGGGGTGGCCGCCGCCGGGATGCTGGCGGCGGCGTGGCTGAGCAGCTTCGGCCCCGCCCTGCCGGCGGGGGGGACGGCCGCCGCGCTTCCGACCAAGATCAGCTTCACCCAGGTCGAGGAAATCGTGCTGTCCCGTTGCAGCATGTGCCACGCCGCCGAGCCGGTCTGGGAGGGCATCGCCACGCCGCCGCGCGGGGTGGTGCTGGACGGCGAGGCGGCGATCCGCCGCCATGCGACGGAGATCCGCTTGCAGGCGGGCTTGAGCCGGGCCATGCCGCCGGCCAACATCACGCAGATCACACCGGACGAGCGCGCCATCCTGGCCGCATGGTCGGGCGACGCCACGCGCTGACGGGACCACCGCACTATGACAGACACCGCCGCCACCGCCGCCACGGCCACCGGCACGGCCGCCGCGATCCGTGGCCGCCTGCTCAGCTTCCGTCGCGCGCCCGACGGGCCGGGCGACGCCGGCAGTTACCGGCTCATCGAGGACGGGCTGGTGCTGGTCGAGGACGGGCGGATCGCCGCCGTCGGCGAACACGCCGACCTGCGCGGCCGGCTGCCGGAGGGCGCCACGGTCGCGCATCACCCGGACGGGCTGATCCTGCCCGGCTTCATCGACACCCACATCCATTTCCCGCAGACCCAGGTCATCGCCTCCTACGGGGCGCGGCTGCTCGACTGGCTGGAGAAATACACCTTCATCGAGGAGCAGAGATACGCCGACCCGGCCCACGCGGCGGCGGGGGCGGCCTTCTTCCTCGACGAGCTTTTGCGCAACGGCACGACGACCGCGGTCGCCTACGGCTCGGTCCACCCGCAATCGGTCGACGCCCTGTTCGCCGAGGCCGAGCGGCGCGGCGCCGGCCTGATCGCCGGCAAGGTGATGATGGACCGCCACGCCCCGGCCGCCCTGACCGACACGGCCGAGAGCGGCTACGCCGACAGCAAGGCGCTGATCGCGCGCTGGCACGGCCACGGGCGCCAGCGCTACGCGGTGACGCCGCGCTTCGCCATCACCTCGACCGAGGCGCAGCTGGAGGCGGCGGGCACCCTGCTGCGCGAGCATGCGGGCGTCCACATGCAGACCCACCTGTCGGAGAACGCCGAGGAGATCGCCACCGTCCGCCGGCTGTTTCCCGCCGCCCGCGACTACACCGACGTGTACGACCGCTTCGGGCTGCTCGGGCCGACCTCGCTGTTCGGCCATTGCATCCACCTGTCGGATGCCGAGATGGGCCGGCTGTCGGAGACGGGATCGGTCGCCGTCTTCTGCCCGACCTCCAACCTGTTCATCGGCAGCGGGCTGTTCGACCGGGCGGCGCTGGCCCGGAGCGACCGGCCGGTGCGGATGGCGCTGGCGACCGACGTCGGCGGCGGCACCAGCTATTCCATGCTGCGCACGGCGGGGGAGGCCTACAAGGTCCTGCAACTGAACCGCCAGAACCTGCCGGCGCTCGCCGCCTTCGACCTGATGACGCGCGGCAACGCGGCGGCGCTGGGCCTGGAGTCGGAGATCGGCACGCTGGAGCCGGGGCGCTGGGCCGATCTGGTGGTTCTGGACTCGCGCGCCACCCCGGCTATGCGACATCGCATGACGACGGTGGACGGCGACCTGGAGGAGGAACTGTTCGTTCTGATGACGCTGGGCGACGACCGCGCGGTGGCGGCGACATACCTGCGCGGCCGGGTCGCGCACCGCCGGATTGGCTGATGGCGCATCGGGCCGGACAGGATGCCGCAGTGCGGGATCGCGGGGCGCAAAATTCTTGACCCCGGCTTCCGGCGCCGTTAGGAGTTTGCGCGTCATTGGGGAGTAGCCACCCTCCGGCGTTGGAGGGGTTCGCGTCAACAGACTTGGACGGTTCCGGCGGGTGCGCCGAACCGCCATGGCGCGGACAGCCGTCTTCGGACCAGCCAGGCGAGACCAGTGGAACGGGCATCTCCGCAGGCCAGCCGGAGTCCGCCTGTATCCACTGAAATCCGCTTGGCCGAGGATTCGTCGATGTTCGGGACCTCCCTGGCCCTAGCCTTCAGCCTGTCCATGGATTCCTTCGCCGCCGCCCTCAGCCGCGGCGCCTGCTCGCGCCGTCCCGGCCTGCCCGAGGCGATGCGGGTCGGCATGGCCTTCGGCGTCGCGCAGTGCGCCATGCCGCTGATCGGCTGGGCGGTGGGCATCGCCTTCGCCAGCCTCGTCGAGGCGGTCGATCATTGGATCGCCTTCGGCCTGCTGCTCGCCGTCGGCGGCGCGATGATCCGCAACGCCATCCTCGATTCCGAGGAGGACGAGGAGTCCGATTGCGGTCCGGTCCGCTCGGGACGCAGCGAATGGCTCGCCCTGCTGACCACGGCGGTCGCCACCAGCATCGACGCGGCGGCGGTCGGCGCCGGCCTCGCGATGGTGGACGTCGACATGGTGACCACGGCGGCGCTGATCGGCGCCGTGACCTTCGCGGTCGCCTTCGGCGGCGTCCTGATCGGCCGCGCCGCCGGCAGCCGCCTCGGCCGCTGGGCCGAGCTGGCCGGCGGGCTGGTGCTGATCGGCATCGGCGCCAAGATCCTGTTCGAACACACGATCGGTTGAAAGGGAGGCACCGGCCGGGATCTGGACCCCCCGAAAATCCCGTTGGAACCCGTTGCCCGGGATGGGGTTGCGTCCGATGATGGAGGCCGATCGGGCTTCTGGACGCAACGGGGGGCAACGATGTTCGAGGGATTCACGGAACGGCGCGTCAGCGTCACGGGCGTGGAGATCCAGGCGCGGATCGGCGGGGCGGGGCCGCCCCTGCTGCTTCTCCACGGCTTCCCGCAGTCCCATGTGATGTGGCACCGGGTTGCCCCCCGGCTGGCGCGGCGCTTCACCGTTGTCGCCACCGACCTGCGCGGTTACGGGCGCTCCTCCAAGCCGCCGGGCGATCCGGAGCACCTGACCTACTGCAAGCGCAGCACCGCCCGCGATCAGGTGGAGGTGATGGCGGCGCTGGGCTTCGACCGCTTCCGGCTCGCCGGGCACGACCGTGGCGCCCGCGTGGCGCACCGGCTGACGCTCGACCATCCGGACGCGGTGGAGAGCGTCGCCTTCCTCGACATCATCCCGACCGTCGAGGTGTTCGAGCGCGCCGACCAGGCGATGGCCACCGCCTATTTCCATTGGTTCTTCCTGATCCAGCCCAACGGCCTGCCCGAGCACATGATCGGGCTGGATCCCGACTATTACCTGCGACGCACCCTGGGCTCCTGGGGGTCGGCGGCGGACGCCTTCAGCGAGGAGGCGGTCGCCGCCTACCGCGAGGCGTTCCGCGACCCGGTCGCCGTCCACGCCATGTGCGAGGATTACCGCGCCGCCGCCGGCATCGATCTCGCCCATGACCGCATCGACCGCGACGCCGGCCGGGTCGTGACCTGTCCGGCGCTGGCGCTGTGGGGCTCGCGCAGCACGGTCGGCCGCCTCTACCCCGACCCGCTGGCGATCTGGCGCCGCTACGCCCCAGCCGTCCAGGGGGCGGCGCTCCCCGCCGGCCATTTCCTGCCGGAGGAACGGCCGGAGGAGACGGCGGACGCGCTGCTCGCCTTCTTCGGGGAGGAATAGAGGGCCGGGAAGAGGCCGGCGGCGAAAGAGTCGGCGATTGTGGCGCGGCTCACAGCGGGGGATCCGGGGCGGGGTTAGTGTCCGGTCATCGAGACGGTGACAGGGCAGACGGCCAGGACGGCCAGCCACCGCCGGCCTCGCCTCCCTCCTCCCTACCATGAAGGAAGACGCGCCATGATCCGCACCGCCCTGCTCTCCGGCTTCGCCACCGTCGCCCTGCTGTCGGCCCCGGCCTTCGCCCAGAACAGCAGCACGATCTCCAACACCGCGGCCGGCGTCGGCAATGTGGCGCTTCAGTCGGCGATGACCCGGCAGGCGACCGGCGGCAGCATCCTCGGCACCGCCAACACGGCCGACGTCAGCAACATGGCCGCCGGCGTCGGCAACGTCGCCCGCCAGGGCGTCACCGTGATGCAGGGCGGCCCCGGCCGCATCCTCGGCGCCCCGGTGCTCGGCGGCGGCTCCAACACCGCCTTCGTCGGCAATACGGCGGCCGGCATCGGCAACCGCGCCTCGCAGAGCGCGCTGGTCCAGCAGTTCGGCAGCCGCGGCCCGATCCCCGGCGGCAACCTCGGCAACGTCCAGAACCTCTCGGCCGGCATCGGCAATTTCGCCGGGCAGCGCGCCCTCCTCCAGCAGCGCTGAGCACTCCCCGCCCCATCCTGCCTCCTCCCGCCTCAGCCGGTCCGTCACGCGGCGGACCGGCCCTTTTCGCGAAAGGTCCGCTCCCATGCGCCGCGCCGTTCAAGTCGTCATGCTGATCGCCGTGCTGGGTGCCGCCCCCGTCGCCACGTCCTCCGCCTTCGCCTTCGACGTGCAGTCGGGCGGCGTGGCGCTGTCGGCGCAGAACGTCGCGCTGTTGGCCGAGCGGCTGGCCAAGCGCAACGAGCGGCCGGCGGCGGACACGGCGGCGCAGCGCGGCGCGCTGCCCGGAGCGGCGGTACCGATGGGTGCGGCGGCACCGGCGGGGACGCCCGGAGCGGCCAAGGCCACGATGACGCGCGACGAGCGGATGATGCAGTTCATGCTCGGCCCCCAACCCGACGCGCGGACGGCCAAGGCCAAGGACGGCCTCGCCGACCTGAAGGCCCTGCTGAAGGCGCAGCGCTGAGCGGACGTGCGGTCTTCGATCGGTTCTTCTTCATCCGTCATGACGGGTTTGGCCCGATCATCCACCTGCGGGCTCTTTCGCATGATTTGCGGCCGTGGATGCCCGGCCCAAGGGCGGGCATGACGGATGCCGCTCCGCTCGACTCTCGAAAGATGTGCGGACGCGCGGGACGCGGGCATGAAAAAAGCCGCCCGGTGGCGGCTCTTTCGTGTTCCGTTCCTTCATGTCCCGTGCGTCCGTTCCTTTCTGGCCGCCCCCTCCCGGACCGGCCGCCGGCTCATGCCGCCAACCCGGCCATGGCGGCGAAGCCGCTGCCGTTGGACGCGATGTCGTGATTGAAGCCCTCGGCCACCCGGTCGTTGCCGTTGGAGGCCAGGCACAGCGTCACGTTGATCGCCGCCAGGATGGCGCGGTCGAGCTGTTCCGGGGCGACGCCATGGCGCTTGATCGCTTGCAGGGCACGGGTGACGGAGGGGGCCATGGCGTTGCTCCAGCGGATGGACCGGACGGTTGAGGCCGGGTTCGGCGGGGCCGGGTGGGTGGGAAACGTGGGGGCATCATGCCCGTGCCGCCGCCCGCCGCCTGTCGTCCGCTTCACACCCGCCGGCATTTTCCGCTCAAAGTTTGAAGAAACCGCGAAGACGGGCCAGCAGATCCTGCGAGGCGGCCAGCGACTGCCCGGCGCCGTCACGCCCCAGCCGGTCGCGCTCGGCGTCGTTGTGAAGCTGGCGGTTGGCCATCAGCTCGGCGAGCTGCCGCGCCAGCTCCGGCCGGCGCCGCAGCACCGGGTCGAGGTGCCCCTTGTCCAGTTCGAACACCACCGCGTCGGTGCAGGCGACGACCGAGGCGCTGCGCGGCTGGCCGGTCAGCAGCGACATCTCGCCGAACAGGTCGCCGGGCCGCAGCCGGTCGAGATGGACGGCGTGCCGGCCCTGGTCGAGCGTGACGTCGAACACCCCCTCGGCGATGACGAACAGCGATTCCCCGGCCTCGCCCTGGCGCACCGCCACCCCGCCGGCCGGGATGTGGTGGCGCCGCATCGCCTGCCCCAGTTCCGCCACCTCGGCCTCGTCGAAGGCGGCGAACAGGTCGAGTTGGCGCAGCAGACTGCGCCGCAGCGCGCCGGGCACCGGCTTGGCCGGGCGGTGGGTCCGCAGCTCCTGCTTGGGCCGGGCCAGCTCGATGCCGGCGCGGCCCAGATGCTCCAGGATCACCGTCGCCACCGCGTCGCGCACCGCCGACAGCCGCTCGTAGTCGTCCAGCCAGAAGCGCGCCTGGTAGCCGACGCCGTTGGGGCTGAAGCTGTCGATGACCACGTCCGGACGCGGCGTCGCCAGCACGCCGTCGGCGCAGAGCAGCGCCGACAGCAGCACCCGCTTGGCACGGGCCGCCGGGACGTCGTGGTCGAGCAAGATCGGGATGGCGGCGCGGAAGCGCGGCTCCGGCCGGCTGAAATTGACGAAGCGGCTGCCGGCGACGATGCCGTTGGGCACGATCAGGGCGGCGCCGTCCGCCGTGATCAGCCGGGTGGCGCGCCAGTTGATCTCGTCCACCCGGCCGGAGACGCCGGGCGCCAGCTCGATCCAGTCGCCGATGCGGTAGGGATGCTCGATGTTGAGCGCGATGCCCGAGAAGATGTCGGCGATCATGTTGCGCAGCGCGAAGCCGAGCACCGCGATCATCACGCCGGAGGTCGCCAGCAGCCCGGTCACCGGCTGCTCCAGCACGAAGGCCAGGATCGCCACCAGCGCCGCGACGTAGAGCAGGGCGCGCAGCAGGTCGCTCAGCAGGCGCGGGATGGGCGGCGGCCTGCCGCCCGGACGTCCGTTCGCGCGGCCATTGCCGGTCGCCAGCAGGTCGAGCGCCCGCGACCCCGCCCAGGCGAAGGCCAGCCATGCCGCCGCCGCGACCGCCATGTCGAAGCCGTTGCTCACCGCCGGCCCGCCCAGCGGCTCCAGGCGGGCGTGCAGCCAGGGCCGGTGCAGCACCGCGGCGGCCAGCAGGGCCAGCAGGGCCAACGGGGCAAGGAGGCGCCGGACGGCGTTCATGGTTGCGGGCATTTCCTGTCTTGTATGATGGGAAGAGGCGAAAGCCACGCATCGCATGCTCGGGCACGCGCGCGCCGTCAACAACGGCGATCATCGGGAAGGTCATCCGTCCCAAAGAAGAGGGGGGGATCGGAGCCCGCGGCGGCCGGATGGGGCGGGACGGTCCCGGAAAAGGAGGGGCCTTCCCCCTTCCGGTATTACCGTGAATGACGCGGGAGGATCGCGCCCCCTCCGGGCATAAGATGGCCGATACCGGACACAATCGAAAAAATGGGGGAGGGCTGCACATGCCTCGATCCTTGGCGTTCCTGCTCGGCGCCGTGCTGCTGGTGCCGATTCCGGCGGCGGCCCAGCGCGAGGCCGCGCCGGAGGGTGCCCGCGCCTACATCATGTGGCCCTACGACGGCAGCGTGATCAACGGCGGCAAGCTGTGGGTCCGCATGGGCCTTCAGAACATGGGAGTGGCGCCGGCCGGCATCCGCCGGGAGCGGACCGGGCACCATCACCTGCTGGTCGACACCGACCTCGGCAACCCCGAGGAACCGATCCCCAACGACCGGCAGCACCTGCATTTCGGCGGCGGCCAGACCGAGGTCCGGCTGGAGCTGCCGCCCGGCAGGCACACGCTTCAGATGGTCCTCGGCGACGCCGACCATATCCCGCACAACCCGCCGGTGATGTCGCAGAAGATCACCATCACGGTTCGGTAACGTCCCGCACAGGGGAGGACCGCATGACCACGCCCATGCATACGATGCCGGCACGCACGCTTCTGGCCGCCGCCGTGACGGCCGGCTTCCTTCTCGCCGCCGGGGCCGCGTCGGGACAGCAGCCCGCCGGTCAGCAACCGGCAGGCCAGCCGGGCGGCCACGACCACGGCGCCGTCTCGCCCGAGGCCGACGCGCCCGGCCCGGCCCCGGTCGACTCCCCCTTGACCGGGCGGGCCGCCGGACGCAAGGACGCCCACCTCTACATCGGCTGGCCGAACGACGGGATGGTCGTCGGCCCGCGCTTCAAGGTGTGGTTCGGGCTGCGCAACTTCGGCGTCGCCCCGGCCGGCGTGACCCGCGACAACACCGGCCATCATCATCTGCTGATCGACACCCCGCTGACCAAGTTCGACGAGCCGATCCCCAACGACAAGCAGCACCTCCATTTCGGCGCCGGCCAGACCGAAACCTATCTGGAGCTGCCGCCCGGCCGGCACACGCTGCAACTGGTCCTGGCGGATTCCAACCACGTCCCCCACGACCCGCCGATCGTCTCGAAGGTCATCACCATCACCGTCCAGGGCAAGCGCGGCGCGCAGGTCTCGGCGCGCTGAATCCACCATCCGATCCCGCCGTTCCGCAGCAGCATGGAGACCGCAGGCATGGGAGTTTCAGGCAAGGAGTCCGTTCCGCCGTCCGGCCGACGCGCGGCGGGCCGATGCGCCGCGCTGGCGGCCCTGCTGCTGGCGCTGCCGCTGGCCGGCTGCTTCACCGCCGGCGAGAAGGTGTCCGTCGTGCAGCAGCCCAAGACGCCGGCCGTCCGCACCATCAGCAGCTTCAGCGAGGCGTTGCGCTGCATGGACGGGCTGATGGCCGCCCACGGCAAGCACGACATCTACATCACCAGCAACGGCATCCCCGACGCCACCGGCCGTGTCGCCGGCGGCACCAAGGACATGCTGATCACCGCCGTCAGCCGCATGTCGGAACGCTCCAACGCCTTCCGCTTCGTCGATTTCGAGCCGGCGCTCGACGACGTCAACGCGCTGTACTGGATGATCGGCGTGCAGCCCAACTTCCGCGCGCCCTCCTATTACATCCGCGGCGCCATCACCCAGCTCGACGACAACGTGGTCAGCGAGTCGGCGGGCGCCGGCATCTCGCTGCCGAAGTTCGACCTCGGCGTTTCGGCCGACCAGGTGGCGTCGATGATCTCGGTCGACCTCAACGTCGGCGAGCTGGTGACCCGCCAGATCATCCCCGGCATGTCGTCGAGCAACTCGCTGGCCGTGCTGACCTCGGGCAAGGGGGCCGACGGCGGTGCTTTGATCGGCAAGGCCGGCCTGACCTTCAACGTCTCCTTCAACAAGTCGGAGGGGCTGCACCAGGCGGTCCGCACGCTGGTGGAGCTCAGCACCATCGAGGTGCTGGGCAAGCTGACGCGCACTCCCTATTGGCAATGCCTGGGCATCGACCAGACCAACCCGGCCTTCATGGGGCAGGCGCGCGACTGGTTCGACGGCATGCCGGCGGCCCAGCGCGTCACCTTCGTCCAGCGCACGCTGGCCGCCGACGGCTATTACGACGGCGCCGTCACCGGCGAACTGAACGAGCAGACGCGGGCCGCCGTGTCGCGCTATCAGGCCGACCATGACCTGATCGCCACCGGGCGCATCGACTTCGACCTCTACCAGCGCATGCTCGGCCAGCCGTCCGGCCGCCAGCAGGTGGCGCCGGAGCGGCTCCAGGCGGTCAGCAACGCCGGCGGCGAAGGGTTGCCGCACGCGCCGCCGGCGCCGGCCGGGGCCGGCCCGGATCTCGCCCTCTCGTCCGACCGCGGGCCGAAGCCGCGCTACCGGCTGGGCGAGCCGCTGGTGGTGCGGGTGTCGCCGACCGCCGACGGCTTCGTCTACTGCTACTACCAGGACACGGGCGGGACGGTCGCCCGCATCTACCCCAACCGCTTCCAGCCCGACGCCTTCGTCGAGGCCAACCGGCAGGTCGAGATCCCGCCGGGCAACCAGAAGCCCTTCAACCTGCGGATGGACCGGGTCGGCGACCAGGAGGCCATCGCCTGCGTGGCGACGCGCGACGAGATGGGCGTGCGGCTGCCCGACCGCTTCAAGACCGAGGATCTGCAACCGATTCCCGGCGCCACGCTGGACAACGTGCTGGAGGCCTTCGCCGGCGCGTCCGGCGGCGCCGCGCGGTCGAAGCGGATGGGCATCCAGGTGCTGCCGGGGCCGGTCGCCCTGCGCGAGTGAGGCTGCAAGGCCATCGGCGGCCTTCTGTGGCCCGGCTCACAGAAGGCCGCCGGGGGCGGTGCTAGAAATGGAGCAACAGACGGCGGATGCAACAGAAGGCGCTCTCGCCGAACCCCTTCCTTCCTTGGGAGATTGCCATGTCGACGCACATCCGGAGGGCCTTGGCCCGCCTCGTTCTTCCGGCCCTCGCGATCGCCTGCGCCGGGCCGGCGCTGGCCCAGACCATGGAGGGCAGCGGTTCGTCGAGCGTCCTGATGTTCGACCGGCCGCCGACCGTCGACGAGCTGCGCGAGGTGGTGGCGCCCAAGCCGCGCACCCGCAGCATCGAGATCATGGGCGGCGTCGCCAACGGCGCCGCCCAGCGCCAGCGCCCGACCGAGCAGGCCAACTACCCCTCGGACGCCGCGACCGCCCCGGACTCCGCCTCTACGCCCGCGCCCGCGAAAGCGGCGCCGCCCAAGGCGCCGCCGCGCCCCGTCGCCAAGGCGCCGCCGCAGCCGCAGCCCGAGCCGGCCGACCGCCAGGCGGCGCCCCCCGACGCGCGCCAGCAGGCGGCATTGCCCGAGCCGCCGCCCCCGCCGGAACCGGCGGCGCCGAACGCCTTCGGCTTCCGCATCAACTTCGCCTTCAACTCGGCCGAGATCCCGCGCGAGTTCCAGCCCTACATCGACGCGGTCGGCGGGTTGATGGCGCAGGACAGCAGTCTCGTGCTGGTGGTCGAGGGCCACACCGATGCGGTCGGCAGCGCCGCCTACAACCAGACCCTGTCGCAGCGCCGCGCCGTGGCGGTCGGCGAGTATCTGGTCCGCATGCACCACATCGACCCGCAGCGCATCGCCGTGGCCGGCAAGGGCCCGGCCGAGCCGGTGATGCCCGACCCCTACGACGGCCGCAACCGCCGCGTCGAGTTCAAGCCGGCCCGCTGATCCGGGCCGCCCCCACCCAACCCTTCGGAGGTCGCCATGAGACGCCTGTTGTCCTGTGTTGCGGCGGCCGGTCTGCTGCTGCTCCCACTTCTCGCCCTGTCCGGAGACGCCGACGCGACGCTCGTCCGGAAGGGCGACGGCAAGAAGGTCGGAGCCGCCTCCGGCGGCGTCGATGTCGGCGTGCCGAAGGGCAAGGTGCGCGTGCAATGCTGGCAGGACGGCCGCAAGATCATCGACGAGGCCGACCTCGCCATCGTCTCGCTGAGCATCGCCAGCCAGTTGAACGGCATGCGCTTCCGCCGGACGGGCGACGCCGACGGCACGGTGTCGGTGACGACCCAGGCGCGCACCGCCTGCCTGCTCGGCGGGCATGAGTGACGGTCGAACATGACGCGCGTCGCCCCATGATGCGTCATGCCCGGCCGTGGGCCGGGCATCCACGACCGCAAATCACGACAAGACGCTTGCGCGTGGATGGCCGGGTCGGGCCCTGCCATGACGAACAGGATGGCGGTCGTCAAAGGACCGCGCTGCGCCGTCGACCACACCACCCCCCTCTCGGCTCATTGACGCCCCTGGTCACCTCCTCTGTCCGTTTGCGAATGAGGTCCCCGCCATGATCCGCCGTCCCGCATTCCGCCTTGGCGCCGCCCATCCGGCCGGCCGGCTGTGCGCCGGTGCGGTCGTCGCCCTCGCCACCGCCCTGACCGCGACGCTTTCCGCTCCCGCCGCACGGGCGGCCGAGGCGGTGGTCGTCGCCTCCACCGCCCCCGGCTACAAGCTGGGGCAGGTCGTCGCCGATGGCGCGTCGGTGACGGTCCCGGAAGGGGCCGGCGTCATGCTGCTGTTCGCCAGCGGGCGGACGCTGCGCCTCAAGGGTCCCTACGCCGGGCCGTTCGACAGCCTGCGCGACAGCGCCCAGGACCAAGGCGCCCTGGGCGCCCAGGGCGCCCGCCCGGCGCTCGGCGGGCTGCTGGGCGGCGAGCGCTTCGTCCAGACCGACCTCGGCGCCGCCCGCTCGCTCGGCTCGCCGCTGAACAAGGCGGCGGAGCGCGCCTTCGCCATCGACCCCGGCATCGACGGCACCTACTGCATCCCGGCTGGCGGGCGCCCGAGCCTGACCCGGCCGCAGGATCCCGCCCTGGCCAAAATCTCACTGGCCGCCAATGGGCGCGAGACATCCACGACGGTGGCCTGGACCGGCGACGCCCCGGCCCCCTGGCCGAGCGAGCTGACGCTGAGCGACGGCGCCGAGTTCCGCGTCAGCGGCCCCGACGGCACGCCGCGCCACACGCTGCGCTTCCGCACCCTCGGCGCCATGTCCGCCGCCCCCGGCGCGACCAACGGCGCGGCGCTGGCCCTGCGGCTGGCCGGCGCCGGCTGCGCCCGGCAGGCGGCGGCACTGCTGGCCCCGCTGCGCGACGCGGTGGTGCCGCTGGACATCTATCTGGCCGCCGACCGCGGGCCGGCGGCGAGCTACCGGCCGGGCGACCCGTTCCGGCTGGTGCTCCAGGCCAACCGCGACGCCCATGTCTACTGCTACCTGCGCAACACGCGCGGCCAGCTCATCCCCTTTTTCCCGCCCGGAGCCGGGACCAGCGCCCAGCTCTCCGCCGACACGCCGCTGACCATGCCGGGCGACCGCATGCCGCTGCCTCTGCTGGCCGGCGAGAGCGCCGGCGACATGGAGGTGCGCTGCGTCGCCGCCGACCACGACCTGGGCGGCGATCTGCCCGGCCGGGCCGACGCCTTCCGCCCGATGAGCGCCGAGACGGTGGCGCAGCTCGACCGCGCGCTGAACGGGATGCGCGACACCGAGGTGGTCATGACCCAGGTCATCCTGCGGGTGCGCTGACATGGGGGGATCTGGGGGGAAGGAATCCGGGGAGGATTCCGGAACCGCGTCCGGCGGGGACGGCCGTGTCGCGCCGTGGCGGGCGGCCCTGCTCGCCGGCGCCGTCGCGGCGCTGGCGGTCGGACTGACCCATCTGGTGCCGCCGCTGCGCTCGGCCGACGAGACCTTCAGCGATCTCCAGATCGCCCATCTGGCGCCACCGCAGCCGCCGCACCCCGGCGTGGCGCTGGTGACGCTGGGCGAGGACAGCTTCGCCACGCTGGTCTGCCGCTCGCCGATCGACCGCGGCTTCCTCGCCGACCTGATCGGCCGGCTGGAGGCCGCCCGCGTCCGCGCCATCGGCATCGACATCCTGTTCGACCAGCCGACCATCCCCGCGCTGGATGAGCGGCTGCGCCGCCGCATCCTCGACGCCCGCGTGCCCGTGGTGGCGATCACCGCGCTGGCCCAGACCCCGCTGACGGAGGCGCAGCGCCGCTACCTCGGCAACTTCCTCGACGGCATGCGGCACGGCCACGCCAACCTCGCCAAGGATCCGCTCGACGCGACGGTGCGCTGGCATGTGCCGCGCGGCGAGGGCGGCGAGCCCAGCCTGCCGGCCGGCCTCGCCGCCCTTGCCGGGGCCACGGTGCCCGACCAGCCCTTCCGCATCGACTGGCGCGTGGGCCCGACGCCGGACGAGCCGCCCTTTGCCGCCTACCCGGCGGAAATGGTGGCGCTGCTGCCGGCCGACTGGCTGGCCGGGCGCATCGTGCTGATCGGCACCGTGCTGAACGGCATCGACCGCCACCGCACGCCCCTGGCGCTGGCCGGCGCCGCCACCCCCGGACTGGTCGTCGAGGCGCAGGTGCTGGCCCAGATGCTCGACGGCCGGGCCAGCCCGCGCCTGCCGCTGGCGGCCGAGGCGGCGCTGGCGCTGGCGCTCGCCGCCGCCGGGGTCGGGCTGGCGCTGACCGGCCTGTCGCCGGGGCTGCTGGCGGCGGTCGGCCTGCTGCCGCTCGCGGCGCTGTGGGCCGGCGGCTCGCTGCTGTTCGCCCAGGGTGGGCCGCTGGTGCCGCTGATGGCGCCGTCGATGGCCTGGATCGGCGGTACGGCGGCGATGGCCGCGCACCTGTCGCTGCGCGCGCGGGCCGACCGCCGCGTGCTGATGCGTCTGTTCGCCAACCACGTCTCGCAGCCGGTCGCCGACGAGATCTGGCGCGAGCGCGCCACCTTCATGGCCGGCAGCCGGCCACGCCCGCAGCAGCTTACCGCCACGGTCCTCTTCTCCGACATCGAGGGCTTCACCACCGTCTGCGAGGCGCTGGAGCCGGAGCCGCTGATCCGCTGGCTGGAGGGCTACCTCGACGCGATGGTGCGCATCGTCGCCGCCCATGACGGGGTGGTGCTGCGCTTCGTCGGCGACGCCATCCTGGCGGTGTTCGGCGTGCCGGTCGCCCGCACCACCCAGGCGCAGATCGACGCCGACGCCGAGCGGGCGGTGCGCTGCGCCGTGCAGATGGGGCGCGAACTGGCGACGCTGAACCAGCGCTGGCGCGAGGAGGGGTTGCCGCCGGTCGGCGTGCGCGTCGGCATCCACACCGGCCCGCTGGTCGCCGGCAGCATGGGCGGGCTGCGGCACATGGAATACTCGCTGCTCGGCGACACCGCCAACACGGCGGCCCGGCTGGAAAGCCACGCCAAGACGGTCGGCGCCCGCTCCTCCCCGCATTGCCGGATCATCATCGGCGACCCGACCTGTCAGGCGGTGCGCGGCAGGATCGCCGTGCTGCCGGTCGGCGAGGTTGCGCTGAAGGGGAAATCCAGGACCGTCCGCATCTGGCTGGTCATCGACGACGCCGAAGACGAGACCGGACAGGCGGCGGCGGAACCCGAAGAATCGGGAAAGACCATCCTGTGACGCAAACGCGGCTGTTCTGCATCACATCTTCCATCCTGTCCAAACGGGGTGCCCCAATGGAGGGTGCGGCCTTTCCGTTATACGGGTTAGGCTGATCGAGCGGCTTGGCAGACCTCCATCCGATCAATAAAATGCTCCGCACTCATCCCAAAACCGGTCGCCGGATGCCCCGACACGCCGCAGCGGCGTGGGCTTCGCCGCGATGCAAGGAGGCGATACGATGGGAGGACGGTGGAAGCGGCGCTGGTCCGCCGTGCCCGCGCTGCCGGCCGCGCTGCCGACCATGTCCGTCTGGATAGCCATGCTGATCGCGGCCATGCTGCTGGCCGCGACCGCGCGGGCGGCCGGCCCGCCCACTCCCCAACCGGCGGCCGAGAAGCGCATCGCCCTGGTCATCGGCGTCAACACGTACCAGCACGCGCCGGAACTGATCAACCCGCGCAACGACGCCCGCGCCATGGCCGAGACGCTGCGCGGGCTGGATTTCACCGTCGAGGAGCAGTACGACCTCGACAACCGCGGCTTCAGCATGGCGCTGCGCGCCTTCGGCATCCGCGCCTCGCAGGCCGACGTGGCCGTGCTGTTCTACGCCGGGCACGGCATCCAGGTCGCCGGCACCAACTACCTGATTCCGGCCGACGCCCAGCTGGAGCGCGAGCGCGACCTCGTCTACGAGGCGGTGCCGCTGAACCTGCCGCTCGGCGAGCTGGCGCAGGCGCGCAAGCTCGGCATCATGATTCTCGACGCCTGCCGCAACAACCCCTTCGTCGACCGGCTGACCCGCACCGGCACCAACAAGACCCAGGCGCATCCCGGCTTCGGCCGGGTCGACGACACCCCGAGCGACACGCTGGTCGCCATGGCGACCCGCGCCGATCAGCTCGCCGAGGACGGCACCGGCGAGCACAGCCCGTACACCGCGGCCCTGCTCCAGCATCTGGCGACGCCGGGGCTGGAGCTGAGCCTGTTCTTCCGCAACGTCCGCGACACGGTCAAGCAGGCGACCGACGGCCGCCAGGATCCCTTCATCTACGGGTCGCTCGGCGCCACCCCCTTCTATTTCAACCCGCGCCCGCCCAACCGGCCGCCGCTGCTGGCCGAGACGCGGCCGATCACCGTCGCCGACCGCGCCGACCCGGAGCCGCTGCGCATCAGCCAGCCGACCGACCCCGACGACGACCAGCTCTTCGCCCGCGTCACCGGCCTGCCGCGCGGCGGCACCATCCGCATCGGCGAGCGCAGCGTGCTGATCGGCGACTACCTGACGGTGGAGCAGCTCGCCGCGACCAGCTTCAAGCCCGACGCCAGCCTGCGCGGCGACGCCGGCGGCTTCGAGTTCGTGGTGATGGACGGGCGCGGCGGCAACGTGCGCGGCTTTGTCCCCATCACCATCCGGCCGAGCAACCGGCCGCCGGTGCTGATCTCCGAAAAGCGGGTGATGGCGACGCCCAACCCGCTGCGGATCGAGGCGCCGGTCGATCCCGACGGCGATCCGCTGACCATCACCGTCACCGCCGTGCCCGAGCGCGGCCATGTGGTGAGCGGCGACCGCATGATCCGCCCCGGCGAGATCCTGACGACCGAGGTGCTGACCGGCCTGGTCTTCGAGCCGTCGGGGGCGGCGCCCGGTCCGGCCGGCGCCTTCGCCTTCACCGCCGACGACGGGCGCGGCGGCGTGTCGCGCGGGACGGTCTCGGTGGAGATCGCCGAGCCCGGTACTCCGCCGCTCGCCGCCAACGCCGAGGAGACGGTGTGGCAGCGGGTGCGGACCAGCAACAACGTCAACGAGATCGAGGCGTATCTGCGCCTGTTCGGCAACGGCACCTTCGCGGCGGCGGCGCGCCAGCGGATCGACCAGCTGCGCGGCAACGCGCGCGCTTCCGAGCAGCCCGCGCTCTCCGGCAACAGCGGCGGCGGCGGATCGGGCGGCGGATCGGGCGGGACGCCCGCCCCGGCGGCGGTCGCCGCCCTGCCGCCGCCGAAGCCCCCGCAACCGCAGCAGGCCCAGCCGCAGACCTTCCAGCCACCGGCCCCTCAACCACCGCAAACCACGGCGTCCCAACCCAACCCCCAACCCGCCGCTCCATCGAACGGCGGGGCGCGCAACCACGGCGCCGGCAACAGCTTCCAGGACTGCGACACCTGCCCGGTGATGGTCCGGCTGCCGGCCGGCTCCTTCATGATGGGCAACGACAAGGGCGACCCGTCGGAACGGCCGGTGCACCGCGTCACCCTCGCCAAGCCCTTCGCGGTGAGCGCCTACGAGGTGCTGGTCGGCGAATGGCGGGCCTGCGTCCAGGGCGGCGGCTGCTCGAACATGCCGCGCATGACCAACGCCAACGACGGCACGCCCGTCTACAACATCAGCTGGGAGGACGCCCAGGCCTACGTGAAGTGGCTGAGCCAGAAGACCGGCCAGCGCTACCGCCTGCCCAGCGAGGCCGAATGGGAGTACGCCGCGCGCGGCGGCACCAGCGGCCTCTACTGGTGGGGCGGCGACAAGGGCATCTTCGCCAACTGCCAGAATTGCGGCGGCCCGCAGGAGCCGCTGACCCCGGCCTCGGCCGGCAGCTTCAAGCCGAACCCCTTCGGGCTGCACGACATGAACGGCGGCGTCGCGGAATGGGTCGCCGACTGCTGGAACAAGGACTACGCCGGGGCGCCGGCCGACGGCAGCGCCTGGCAGCGCGGCGACTGCCGCAAGCGGGTGCTGCGCGGCGGTTCCTGGCGCAACACGCTGACCGACATCACCGACACCGTCCGCAACCTCTACGACCAGGACGTCCGCTACCTCAACAACGGGTTCCGCATCGCCCGCGATCTGAATTGAATGGCTGTGCAGGCGCTGCCTCTCCACCCCCCTCACCGCTGCACCGACTTGACCCGCTGTCCGGCGAAGTTGCCGGTGCCGGACGCGATGTTGACGGCGCTGTTGGCGTTGTTGAATTGCACGCCGCCGTTCTTCATGGCGAAGGGCAGGTAGGGCAGCGGGCCCAGCGTGGTCATCATCGCGTCGGGCTGGCCCGACGGGGCGGTGCCCGGCAGGGTCGGGACCTTCGGCATCTCCTGCGTCGCCACCGGCGGCACCTCCGGCAGCTTCGGCATCCTGGGACCGTCGGCGCCCTTCTGCCGGTTGCGCGGGCGGGGGAGGGCCGGGTCGGCCGCCGCCACCGGTGCCGTAGCCACCGGGGCCGCAGCCTCCGGAGCCGCCCTTCCGGCACCGGGGTCGAGGATCACGCCCTCGCCGCCGGTCACCACGCCCTGGTCGGTGGAGTTGCCCTCGCCGATGGCGATGTTCAGCGCGCTGTTGATGTTGTTCACGATGAAGGGTGCGTCGATGAAGGTCACGCTCGGCTCGAAGGACGGCGGCGGGTTGCGGCTGGGCGCCAGCGCCTGGCCCTGGCTGAAGCCGGCCAGGAAACCGGCGTCGCCGCGCGTCTTGGCGATGAGCTGCTGGTGGAATTCCTTCCGGCTCTTGCCCGGATTCGTCACCATGGCGCCGGCCGGCGTCCCGCGCCGCGCCGAGGCGAAGACCGGCTGGCGCGCCGGCTGCGCGAAGGCCTGGGCGAGGTTCGCGGCGCTGACCCCGGCCGGCCCGAAGCCGATGCCGCCCATGTCCTGGGCGCGCGCCTCCCCGTCCACTACCGCGCCGGCCGCCGTGGCCGTCAGCAGAAGCCCCGCAATGCCGTGCAGAAAGCCGACGCGCCGCATGGAAATCTCCCTGGAGGACGGTTGAAGGAGGGGGGCGGGAAAAGCTCAATGGACGCGCAGCGGTTCGAGATCCTCCTGGCGAAGGATGGCGGAGGCCAGTTCGACGCTGGAGAAGTGGTCGAGCAGCCGGCCGTCCGCCGCGTGCACGGCGACCGCCTTGCGGCCGTCCAGCAGGACCGGCTTCACATAGGCGCTGTCATGGACGCCGAGATCGGCGAAGAAACGGTCGGCGGCGCTCCAGCGGGGGAGCGGCGCGTCGGTGCCGCAGGCGGTGTCGGAGGTCGGACGCTTGGACATCGGCGGTCTCCCTGGGGCTGTCTCCCGGACGCGGTGACGATCACCGCATGGAAGGAAGCCTAACGCCGTCCGCATCCCGCCGCTGTGACGGGGGCCACAGTCGCCCCCGCATCGTCCCTCAGACGCAGCTCTCGCCCAGATCCTCCAGCGCCTCGCGGTCGAGGATGGTGATGCGGCCGGCGTCCAGCCGGATGACGCCGTTGCGCTGCCACTCGTTCAGCAGCTTGTTGACGCTCTCCCGCGACACGCCGACGAGGCAGCCGAGCTGCTGCTGCGACAGCTTGATGTCGAGCTGCAACCCCTCCGGAACCGGACGGCCGAAGCCGTCGGCCAGCCGGCCGAGCGCGCGGGCGAAGCGCGACGAGGCCTCCAGGAACAGCGTGTCCTCCAGATGCTCGCTGGTCTGGCGCAGCCGCTTGCACAGCACGCCGAGCAGGCGCATGGCCACCTCGGGCCGCGCCGTCAGGAAGGGCAGGAACTGGGTGCGGTCGAGCACCAGCAGGTCGGTTTCCTCCAGCGCCACCGCGTCGGCGGTGCGCGGCTCGCCGTCGAGCAGGGCGATCTCGCCGAACACCCCGCCGCGGTTGACGATGCTCAGCACCAGCTCCTTGCCGTCCAGCGAGTGGGAGCAGATCTTCACCCGCCCGCGCACCACCGCCATCATGCTGCTGCCGGGATCGCCCTTCTGGAAGATCACCGCGTTCCTGGGATGGTAGGTCAGCCGCGCCCCGGCGGCGAGCCGGTGCAGGTCCTCGCGCTGGAGATGCTTGAGGAGGAAATGCCCGGCGAGGACGAGTTCCTTGTCGAACGCGATCCGGCTCACGGTCATGGCCGACCTCTCTGGACCATCGGGTTTTGAAGGGAACATCCTAGCATCGCCCCCGCCGCCGGGCCGGGGCCGCCAATGGCGGTACTTCACCGTTCCGCCGGCCCTCCTTTCGCGGAAAAATCAGCGCGGGGAGCCGAGCCGCAGATCGAGCGTGCCGGTGCGCACGCGCAATCCATGAGCGGTCCGCTCGACGGCGACGGGGCTGGCGACGGGGCTGGCGACGGGGCTGGCGACGGGGCTGGCGACGGGGCCGCCACCCCAGCCGCTCCACTCACCCGAACCGGGCGGCAGGGCCGGCAGCCCCTCCGCCCCGTCCAAATCCTCGTCCGGCAGGGCCGGCTCCGGCGGCAGCGGTCCCAGCGCGGAAGGCGGGACGCGCGCGGACTCCGGCGAGGACGAGCAGCTCGTCTTGCCGTTGACGGTGTCGCAGCGCATGGTTCCCGACCCGCTCAGGCACTGGGTCTTGCCGTTGACGGTCTGGCAGCTCAGCGCCTCGCCGCTTTGCGAGCAGACGCTGCGGCCGTTGACCGTGCGGCACACCGTGGAGGCGGCCTGCGACGGGGTGGGCTGGAGCGCGGCGACGGCGCCGAGCAGAAGCAGCAAGGACAGCGTGGCGTTCGGCATCGGTTTCCCCTCTCGTTCCGGGGATGCGGAGAACGGAGCCGGCCGGCAGCGCCTCCGCGTTGCCGGCCAACCCGATGGGATGATCGCCTCAGCGCTGCCGGGCCAGACCCCGCTGGCCGGCGACGTTGCCGAGACCGGCCGCCACGTTGGTGGCCAGATCGACGTTGGTGCTGACCAACGGCCCGCGCCCCGTCATGTTCAGCCCGACCTGCACGCCGTTGCCCTGCATGCCGAGAACGCGCTGCTGGGCGCTGTTGCCGATGCCGGCCGCCGTGTTGGTCGCCACGCCGACGTTGGTGCTGACCAGCGGGTTGACCAGACCGCCGCCGGCCAGACCGCCGCCGGGCGTGCCCTGCATCGTCATCACCCGCTGCTGAGCGTTGTTGCCGATGCCGGCCGCCGTGTTGGTCGAGGTCCCGACGTTGGTGGAGGCCAGCCCGCCGAACCCGGGGAAGGCGCCGGGACGCACCGGCACATTGTCGGCCATGGCGGGGGCGGAAAGCAGGGCGACGGCGAAGCCGCTGAGCAGGATGGTGCGGATCATGGGAACGATCTCCTCGGCAAAGGGGGGCGGCAAGGCGTTGCGGACCGGTTTCAGCGCTGGCCGATGCGGGCCTGCTGCCCGGCGAAATTGCCGATGCCGGCCGACAGGTTCTGGACGTTGCCGAGGTTGCCGCCGGGGATCGGGCCGCGGCTGCCGAACTGCTGGACCAGCGCGCTCTGCGAGGCGCGGTTGCCGATGCCGGCCGCCGTGTTGCCGACGAAGGCGGTGTTGGAGCCGCCGCCGACCACCGGGGCGCCGAGGATGCGGCCGGGGCCGCCCTGCATCACGGTGACGTCCTGGCGGGCGACGTTGCCGACGCCGGCGGCCATGTTGCTGACGTCGGCCGTGTTGGCGGTGCCGAGGATGCTGCCGCCGGTCGCCTGCCGGGTCATCGCCGACTGCAAGGCCACATTGCCGACGCCGGCCGCGGTGTTCGAGATCGAGCTGACGTTCTGGGCGAAGGCCGGGGCCGACAGCAGGGCGACGGTGGCGAAGCCGGCGAACAGGGCGGTGCGGATCATGGCGCGTCTTCCTTCATGGTGGGGAGGAGGGGCGGGGAGGAGGGAGGCGAGGCCGGCGGTGGCTGGCCGTCCTGGCCGTCTGCCCTGTCACCGTCTCGATGACCGGACACTACCCCCACCCCGGATCCCCCGCTGTGAGCCGCGCCACAAACCGGCGCGGAACGCTCAGCCCGCCTTTTCAGACCGCGTCGTGGAAGATGATGCCGAGCGTGTGCCGCAGACCGGAGCGGAGCCGGCTGACCCCGTGGCGCAGGTTGACCCGGTAATCCCCGCGCGTCCCCCGCACTGGTCGGTGGCGCACGGCGAACAGCACGGCGTCGCCCTGCCGCAGCGGCACGACCTCCACCCGGCTCTGCATGCGCGGCCGCTGCTCGGTCAGCACGAATTCGCCGCCGGTGAAGTCCCGATCCGGCTCCGACAGCAGCACCGCCACCTGGAGGGGGAAGACCAGTTCGCCGTAGAGGTCCTGATGCAGGCAATTGTGGTCGCCGGCCCGGTACTGGAGCAGCAACGGCGTCGGGCGGCTCTGGCCGGCGGCGTGGCAGAGCGCCAGGAAGTCGGCGTGGCGCGCCGGAAAGCGCGCCGCCTCGCCCAGCCGCTCGTTCCATGCGTTGGCGAGCGGCGCCAGACGCGGGTAGAGCGCGTCGCGGAGATTGTCCACCAGATCGGGCAGCGGGTAGCGGAAGTAACGGTATTCGCCCCGGCCGAAACCGTGGCGGGCCATGACGACCCGGCTGCGGAACGGCTCCTCCTGCGGGTAGAGGGCGGCGATGCCCTGGCATTCCGCAACCGTCAGCACCCCCTTCAGCATGGCGCTGCCGCCGCCGTCCAGTTCGGAGGCCACGCTGTCCCAGTCGTGGGCCCCGACCCGTTCCGCCACCCGTTCCGCCGCCGGGCGCCCGGGCGGGGCGCTCACGGTTGCCCGTCCCGGACGCCGGCCAGCTCGACCCTGGCCTCCCGGTCGAGCAGGACGCGCTTGCGCTCGACGCCCCAGCGGTAGCCGGACAGAGTTCCGTCGGTCCGCACCACGCGGTGGCAGGGGATCGCCACCGCGAGCGGGTTGGCGCCGCAGGCCGAGGCGACCGCCCGCACCGACGTCGGCGCGCCGATGGCGCGGGCCAGTTCGGCGTAGCTGACGGTCTCGCCGGCGGGGATGGCGCGCAGCGCCTGCCAAACCCGCTGCTGGAAAGCCGTGCCGCGCACGTCGAGCGGCAGGTCGTGGCCGAGCGCCGGCGCCTCGACCAGACCGACCGCCGCCGCGACCAGCGCCTCGAAGCCGGCGTCGCCGCCGATCAGGTTGGCCTTGGGGAAGCGGTCCTGGAGGTCGCGGGCGAGCGCATCGGGATCCTCGCCGAGCAGAATGGCGCACACCCCCTTGCCGCTGCTGGCGACCAGGATGGCGCCGAGCGAGCAGTCGCCGATGGCGAAGCGGATGTCGGCATCGGCGCCACCGGCGCGGAAGGCGGTCGGGGTCATGCCGAGCACGGCGTTGGACGTCGCGTAGAAGCGGCTGCTGGCGTTGAAGCCGGCGTCGTAGATGGCCTCGGTCACGCTGCCCCGGCCGCTGGCGAGCTGGTCGCGGATCTTCCGGCTGCGGTGGGCGGCGCCGTAGGCGCGCGGCGTCAGGCCTGTGGTGGCCTTGAACAGGCGGTGGAAATGGTGCGGGCTCAAGCCCACCGTGGCCGCCAGCGTGTCGAGCGACGGCATTTCCTCGGCCGTCTCGATCGCCCGGCAGGCGTCGGCGACCAGGGCGGCCTGCCGGGCCGCCAGCGGCGCCTCGTTCGGGCGGCAGCGCTGGCAGGGCCGGAAGCCGGCGGCCTCCGCCTCCGCCGGGCCGGCGTGGAAGGCGACGTTCTCCGGCCGGGCCGGGCGCGAGGCGCAGGAGGGGCGGCAATAGACTCCGGTCGTCCGCACCGAATAGACAAACCGTCCGTCGAAGGCCGGGTCGCGTTCCCGCAGGGCGCGCCAGCGCGGGTCGGCCTCCATGCTTGGCGCCATCATGTCCGGCCCCATCTCCGTCCGGGTGGTCTTGCGGCGTTCCATCTGTCGTTCCATGGCGATGCTCATCGGTCGCTTCCTCGATGACGTGTCGTCCATCGGTGTAGCGGCCCGTCCGGGGCCTCGCACTCCGGCGCTTGCTTTCGAATTCCCGGCCCGATCATACGCGTGATGGGCGCGCGCCGGAAGCGGGGGCGGGCTTATCCATCGGATTGACCGATGGAAGGCATCGAACAAATTCCTTTTTCCTATTCCTGAAGCCGCCTTATCCTCGGATTCCAAACCGTTGCGCCGGCGACCGGCCAAGGTGGGTGGCGCGACAAAATGTCCCGCGCGGGGACTTGCGGTTTTTTGCGCGAGAGTTGTCGCCGTTCCGCCGGTTATCAGCGAAAGGCGTGCCGAGAAAATCATTCGCAATGGAAAGAAGGCCGGAAGCGGGTTTGTCGGATGTTCTTCTTTATTTTCCTTGGGAAACATCCTAATTCGATAGGCGAAGAGAGGGTGTGGAGATGATCGAGACTCGGGATTTGACGATCGTCACGGGATGGGGGATGGCCGGCGTCGTTGCCAGCACCCTGGCGGTGATCCTGCTGTCGCCGGGTGCCGCCTCGACCGCGGACACGGTGCTGATGGAGCGTGTCTCGCATAATCTCAGCGGCGACGCCTGCCGCCGCGTGCTGGAGGACGTCATTGCCCGGCCGGCCGACAAGCCGGTTCTCTGGCTGTGGGCCGAGGAATCGGAACCGGGCCGCACGCCGGTCGCCTCCTGGTCGCGGCGCGAGGCGCCGGTGGGGCCGCCGCGTCCCTATGCCTTCCGGCCGGGCACCGACAGCGTCCCGCAGCAGGCCTGCTCCTTCGACAGCAACTCCGTCCACATCGTGTCGTTCGAGCCGAGGAAGACCTTCTCCATCACCCCAGGCATGATCGATCCGGTCGATTGATCTTGTCGATTGTTCCGGCGGGACGGCGGAAAGAAAAAAAGACGCCCACCGTCGGGGGGACGATGGGCGCATGAAGGCAAAACGGGAGACATCATCACACCAGTGATGATGAAATCGCCGGAGCGATTGTGTGGCGATCATCGCCGCCGGGACCTGGCCCAGCCTTGACTGCGGTCAAGCTGGAGCGGAAAAAGCATTTTCCGTTCGGATGCCTCTTTTGCCCGGTCAATGGGCCATTTCTCCCATCTTCTTGCGGGAGTCGCCGGTCTTGTCGAGGATGATGCTGTCGTCCGCCTTGCCCTCGACCTCCAGGATGCCGATCAGGCCCTTGGTGGCGCGGCTCAGCGCATGGTCGACCAGGGCGTACTGGCCGGGATAATCGACCTTGAACTCGACCATGGTGGCGCCGCCCGGCGGGACGGTGACGGTCTGGATACCCTTCAGCGGCTCCGATTCAAGGCCGCCCAGGGTGTGGACGCGGTCGAAGATCTCGCCGATGACGTGGAAGGAGGAGGTCAGGTTGGGACCGCCGACGCCGAACCAGATGCGCACGGTCTCGCCGACCTTGGCCTTCAGCGGCTTGTCCTTCGACAGGGCGCCGACGGCGCCGTTGAACACCAGATAGTTGGGCCGCTCGTTCACGAGGCCGTCGTAATCGTCCTCGGCCGTCGGGATGTTCTTGGCCTTGGTGGCGTAGATCTCCTGCTGCATCACGTAGAACTCGCGATCGACCGTGGGCAGCCCGGCCTCGGGCTCGACGACGATCAGGCCGTACATGCCCTTGGAGATGTGGTGGGCGACCATCGGCGTGGCGCAGTGGTAGACGTAGACGCCCGGCGTCAGCGCCTTGAAGGAGAAGGCCTTGGTCTGGCCCGGCTCGACCTGGGTGATCTGGCCGCCGCCGAGGAAGCCGGTCGCCGCGTGGAAGTCGATGGAATGGTTCATCGTCGCTTCCTTGGCGTTGGTGATGCTGACGTCCACCGTGTCGCCGACGCGCACCCGCACCATCGGGCCGGGGATGGTGTTGTTGAAGGTCCAGTAGGTGTAGGTGGTGCCGTCGTCGAGCTTGGAATCGACCTCGGTCGTGGTCAGCGTGACCTGATGGGTCTTCGGCGCGCGCTTGCCGGGCTTCTCCGCGGCGGGAACGGCGGTCGGATCCAGGACGATGTCGACCGTGTTGCCCTTGACCTTCGGATCCGCGTAGAGCGTGGTGGCCGAGACCGCGCCGACCCCCGACAGGGTCAGGAGAGCGGCGACGCTGACGCTGGCGAGAAACATCCTGCTGTTCATGGCACGGTCCATTCGATGCGTTTCGTATGGACCGAGTGTCACCCAACAAGACGGGCGGCCAATTGACCGCCGTCAAGCCGTTCCTCTATTTGCTGTTCGGCGCCGTGACCTTGATGAGACCTGATGAATTGCTTTTGTGTCGATTGCGTTTTTCGTCGCCGTTACCGTCCGGCGATTTGTCGGCGCAGCGCCTTCAATTCCTCGAAGCGGGCGGTGACGTCGCGCAGGACCGCCGCCATGCCGAGCATCCCGCCATCCCCGTCGTGAAGCGGCACGATGGTGAACTCCACGGAGATGCGGCGCCCGTCCTTGTGCAGGGCCGGGACCGACAACAGGTCGCCCTTGCCGTAACGGCTCTCGCCCGTCGCCATCACGGCGTCGTACCCCTCCCAATGACGGGGACGCTGGCGTTCCGGGATGATCAGGTCGAGGGACTGGCCGAGCGCCTCAGCCGCGCTGAAACCGAAGAGGCGCTCCGCCCCCTCGTTCCAGAAGGCGATCCGGCCGTCCCGGCCGGAATAGACGATGGCGTCGGCGGCGCTGCGCAGCAACGCGTCGCCGAGCCGGGCCAGCGTGTCGGCGGAGAGGGTGGAGTCCGCCGGCTGCCGGGGTTGCGGGTCCATGGTCGAGGCCTTTCCTGGGTTCCTGGCCTGGGTTCCTGGCCGTTCCAGCCGTGGTCACGTCACAGGCGCGTCAGCCGGAAGATGATGATGAACATGGTGAGCGTGCCGAGTTCGGCCAGCGCCGCCAGCCAGCTCGGGTGGAAGATGATTCCGAGCGGCATGATCAGCAGAAAGATCAGGCCGGGGAAAACCACCCATGGTGATTCTGATTTGTGGGCGTGAGGGTCGTCCTGTTCGGTTCCATCAAGAACTTCGGAGCCGTCGAGCGCGTGATCCGTCATGACCTTTTCCCGTTTTCTGGCTGTCCGGCCGAGTTCCACGCGACGTCGTCTTGTGTTCTCAACCTGGATTGGTCACGCGACTTTACGGAGTTGACGATGGTTGAAAAGCGAAACTATTCGATGGATATCATCGGTGTTTCCGAAGGCTTCCCGCTGTCCGGGGCCATCTCCGGCGCCGGCTGCGGGTCGCGCGACAGGATCGCCCGCAGACCGGTGAAGGCGGCCTCCAGGACGCCGGAATCGGCTTCCACCGGGTGGACCGCGTAGATCGGCAGATTGAAGGGGTGGGTTTCCGGCAGGATCTCGGCGAGCCCCTCGTCGACCAGCGGCTGCACCAGCCCGCGCGGAAAATGGCCGGTGCCGCCGCACTGCTTCAGGTAATCGAGCCCCAGCGTGCCGACGCCGATCGACAGCGGCGTCGTCTGCGCCTCCGGGTGGCGCAGGCGGATCTTCCGCTGGAAGTCGTCGCTCCAGTCGATGTGGACGTATTCGCCGCCGCCTCCCTCCCCCTGCTCGCCGGGGATGCGCAGCAGAACCAGCTCCTCCTCCATCAGCAGGCTGATCCTCAGGCCCGGCGTGTTGCGCGGCGAGTACATGATGCCGAGGTCGAGCGTGCCCTCCCGCAGCGACTGGAGCAGACCGTCGGCCAGCCCGACCTCGCAGCGCAGCGCGATGTCGGCGGCGTTGCGGCGCATCCAGGGGATCCATCGGTGCAGCATGCGGTTCCACAGCCCGGCCTCGCTGCCGATGCGCAGCAGCGCGCGGTGGCCCGGCGGCAGCGCCGCCTCCTGCCGGGCCTGCTCCCACAGCCGCATCATGGCGACGGCGTGGCGCTGGAAGCGCACCCCGCCGGGGGTCAGCGCCGCCCCGCTCTTGGTGCGCAGGAAGAGGCGGCAGCCGAGCTGTTCCTCCAACTGGCGGATGCGCGTGCTGACCGTCGACTGGGTGACGTGCAGCCGCTCCGCCGCCGCGACGAAGCTGCCCGCCGCCGCGACCTCAAGGAAGGTGCGGGCCGTTTCCGTATCCATCTGTCCCGCCCCCGGCGGCCGTTTCTGCCCGCCCACAAGGCACACCGGAACCCGTCACTGCGTCAAGAACAGCGACGCGGTGATGGCCAGTGTCGAGGCGATCACCAGCGCCAGCCCGCCGCGCCCGAGCGCCCGCTGGCGGTGCAGGGCGAATCCCATGCCGATCACGGCGGCGGCGGTCAGCAGCAGGCCGAGCTTCATGTCGGTCATGGCGTGCCCCCCGGCGCGCCCGGCCCGATCCAGCCCCATGCCCCGGCGGCGTGGACCAGCAGGATCGCCCCGCACAGCAGGACCAGATAGCCCGACAGCAGCACCCGCCAGCCGGCTCCGGCGCGGTCCAGCTCCAGGTAATGCAGCAGGATTTCCCGCCCCTTGGCCACCGCGACCGCCAGAAGCAGCGCCGCCCCGGCGATGCCGACGCCGGACCCGGACTCCTCGTGTTGCGCGAACAGCAGCGTGACGGTCGACAGCCCGAGCAGGATCAGCCAGGACAGGGTGAGCCGGTCGATCCTCATGATCGATTTCCTTTCATCGCACGAGATAGACGAGCGGGTAGAGGATCACCCAGATCAGATCGACCATGTGCCAGAAGGCGGCACCGGTCTCCAGATTCTCCACGCTGGGCCAGCGGGCGACGATGGCCAGCACGGCGATCCCCATCACGACGTGCAGCGCGTGGAAGCCGGTGAGCAGGAAATAGAGCGCGAAGAAGGTGTCGCTGTCGATCGACAGCCCGGCCCCCAGCGTCGCCGCGTACTCCACCGCCTTGACCGCCAGGAAGACCGAGCCGACCGCCGCCGCCGCCAGCATCCGGCGGCGCGCCAGCGCCGGCCGGCCGCGCCGCCCCGCGACGACGCCGCGCGCGGCGATGAAGCCGCTGGTCACCAGCACCATGGTGTTGACGGCGCCGAGCACCCCGTCGAGATGCGCCTGCCCGGCCGCGAAGGGGACGGGATCGAGCGCGCGGGCGACGGCGAAGCCGACGAAGGCGGCGCCGAACACCGCCAGCTCGCCAAGGATCAGGATCCACATCATCAGGTTGCCGGGCAGGCCGGAAAACCCATCCGGCCGCTCGTCCAAGGCACGGCTGCCCATCGCTCTCTTCCCCTTGCTCGATGGCCGGCACCCTAGACCGTCCGCCGCCGGAGCGGCTTGACCACGGTCAAGGAATGTCCTGGCGCGGCGCTCAATTAATGGGCCGACCGGTGGTGGACCACCCGCTGACCTCACCCGCCTCTATCCTGGGATCCCGAGCGATGACCGAACGCTTCACCAAGGCGGCCGCGCGCAACATCTTCTACGGCGGATCGCTGTTCTTCTTCGCAGCCTTCGTCGGGCTGACCGCGCTCAGCCACAACTACATCGTCAACAAAGGCACCGACAGCGCCGGGCTGACCGACGCGGTCGCCCGCGGCAAGCATGTCTGGGAAAAGAACGCCTGCATCAACTGCCACACCTTGCTGGGCGAGGGCGCCTATTTCGCGCCGGAGCTGGGCAATGTCTGGAAGCGCTACGGCGGCGACAAGGACCATGAGGGCGCCGTCACCGCGCTGAAGGGCTGGATGGCCGCCCAGCCGTCCGGCATCGAGGGCCGGCGCCAGATGCCCCAGTTCAACCTGACCGACCGGGAGGTCGAGGATCTCGGCGCCTTCCTGGAATGGACCAGCCGGATCAACACCCAGAACTGGCCGCCCAAGCTGTCGGGCTGAGGAGACTAACCGTCATGAAATACGAATCGCAAAAGGTCGCCCTCTGGTACTTCGCGGCGGCGATGGGGCTGTTCGGGGTGCAGATCCTGGTCGGGCTGCTGGCCGGCGTCGTCTATGTGCTGCCCAACACGCTGTCGGAGCTGCTGCCCTTCAACCTCATCCGGATGATCCACACCAACGCGCTGATCGTCTGGCTGCTGATCGGCTTCTTCGGGGCCGCCTACTACCTGATCCCCGAGGAGTCGGAGGTCGAACTGCACAGCCCCAGGCTGGCGCTGATCCAGCTCGGCCTGTTCGTCTTCGGGGCGCTGGCCGCCGTCGTCGGCTACGTCTTCCGCATCCACGAGGGGCGCGAGTTCCTGGAACAGCCGACCTGGATCAAGGCCGCCATCGTCGTCGTCGCGCTGATGTTCCTCTACAACATCACCATGACGGTTCTGAAGGGCCGCCGCACGGTGATCACCAACATCCTGCTGGTGGGGATGTGGGGCATCGCGCTGTTCTTCCTGTTCTCCTTCTACAACCCGGCCAATCTGGCGCTGGACAAGATGTACTGGTGGTACGTCGTCCATCTCTGGGTCGAGGGCGTGTGGGAACTGGTGATGGCCTCGATCCTCGCCTTCCTGATGATCAAGATGACCGGCGTCGACCGCGAGATCGTCGAGAAGTGGCTCTACGCCATCGTCGGGCTGGCGCTGTTCAGCGGCATCCTCGGCACCGGCCACCATTACTACTGGATCGGCACGCCCGGCTATTGGCAGTGGATCGGTTCGATCTTCTCGACGCTGGAGGTGGCGCCCTTCTTCACCATGGTCGTCTTCTCCTTCATGATGGTGTGGAAGAGCGGGCGGCGTCACCCCAACAAGGCGGCGATGCTGTGGTCGCTCGGCTGCGCGGTCTTCGCCTTCTTCGGCGCCGGGCTGTGGGGCTTCCTGCACACGCTGGCCCCGATCAACTACTACACCCACGGCACCCAGGTGACGGCGGCGCACGGGCACCTCGCCTTCTACGGCGCCTACGCGATGATCAACCTCGCGATCATCACCTACGCGATGCCCTACCTGCGCGGCGTGCAGCCCTACAACCAGGTCCTCAACATGTGGAGCTTCTGGCTGATGAGCGGCGGCATGGCCTTCATGACCTTCGCGCTGACCGTGGCCGGCGTCGTGCAGACCCATCTCCAGCGCGTCATGGGCATGGACTACATGGAGGTCCAGGAGCAGCTGGCGCTGTTCTACTGGATGCGCCTCGGCGCCGGCGTCGCCGTGGGGGCGGGCGTGCTGCTCTACCTCTACGCCATCTTCGGACCGGCGCGCGAGGAACGGCCGGCCTCGATCCCGACCAGCTACCAGCCCGCGGAGTGACGGTTCTCCAGTGACGTTTCCCCCAGTGACGTTTCCCCAGTGACGTCCCCTCGGCTCCCGCGTCCCCCAATCGGACAAATTGGCGGCGCGGGGGCCGTCTTTTTCCTTCCGGAGTGTTCCGTGATGCCCGACAGTGCCGCCTTCCCCGTCCAGCCCGCCTCCCTGCCGTTCTACCAGCCGGTCGCCGACGAGTGCGCGCTGTTCGAGCACGCCTTCAACCACCGCCTGCCCCTGCTGCTGAAGGGGCCGACCGGCTGCGGCAAGACCCGCTTCGTCGCCCACATGGCGGCCCGGCTGGGGCGCCCGCTCTACACCGTCTCCTGCCACGACGACCTGACCGCCGCCGACCTGACCGGGCGCTACCTGCTGAAGGGCGGCGACACGGTGTGGACCGACGGACCGCTGACCCGCGCCGTGCGCGAGGGCGCCATCTGCTACCTCGACGAGGTGGTGGAGGCGCGCAAGGACGTCACCGTCGTGCTGCACCCGCTGACCGACGACCGCCGCATCCTGCCGCTGGAGCGCACCGGCGAGACGCTGGAGGCGCCGGACGGCTTCATGCTGGTGGCGAGCTACAACCCCGGCTACCAGAACGTCCTGAAGGCGCTGAAGCCGAGCACCCGCCAGCGCTTCCTCGCCGTCGAGTTCGACTTCCCCAAGGCCGATCAGGAAATCCCCATCGTCGCCGCCGAGAGCGGCCTGCCCGAATCCCGCGTCGCCCCGCTGGTCCGCCTCGCCAACGCGCTGCGCGCGCTCAAGGGCCAGGATCTGGAGGAGGGGGTGTCGACCCGCCTGCTGATCTACTGCGCGACGCTGATCCGCTCCGGCATGAAGCCCGAGCGCGCCATCCGCGCCGCCCTGATCGAGCCGCTGACCGACGACGCCGACGTGCGCGCGGCGCTGCTGCGCGTCGCCGACGTCACGCTCGGCTGACCCCAATCCTGTTGAAGCTGCCCTGATGGAGCGGTCATGATCGCGTTGTTCGAGCCGGAGGAAACCGTCGGCCGGCTGTGGCATCGTCTGGTCGGCAACCGGTCGAGCTACCCGCGCCACCCGGAGGCGGCGGTGACGCTGGAGTCGCTGCGCCCGCGCCTCGCTGTCTTCTTCCGCGCGCTGGGCGGCGACCGCGGCGTGCGGCTGTCCTCGGGCAGCGCCGCCGGGTCGGACCACCGGCTGTCCCTGATGGCCCGCATTGGGCTGGGGACCGAGCGGGTCGAGCGGCCGGTGCTTGACGGCGACGTGCTCCAGCTTCCGGCGGCGATCGACCTGTTTCCCGATCCCCGGATGAACGAGCGGCTCTATGAATGGCTCGCCGCCTACTTCGCCCACGCCGAGCCGGCGGTGCCGGCCGGCGACCCGTTGCAGGCCGACCTCCAGGCGCTGCGCGACGCCGCCCGCACCACGGCGCGGGTGCTGGCGCGCTGGCCGGGGCTCGCCGCCCATCACGCGGAACTGGCCGCCGCCGTCGCCGCGATCCGCCCGGTCCGCCGCCTGCCGCCGGTCGAGGCCGCCGTGGAGCGCGCGACGCTCGTTCTGCTCGGCGCGGCCGACGCCGACGCCCAGGTCGAGCGCATGCTCGATCCCGCCTTTCCCGTAAGCGCCTTCCCGGCCCCCTTCGAGTACCGCCGGTTGCTGCCGGTGCCGCTCTGGGGGCTGGCGACCGGGATGGCGGACAACGACGCGGCGACCGCCGACGACGGCCCCATCGAGAGCCCGGCGGCGCAGGAGGGCGACGGGCGCCGCCGCAAGGCGACCCGGCGGGCGACCGACCAGATCAAGCGCGACGATCCGCTGATCCTGAACCGCTTCGAGAAGATGCTGAGCCTCGCCGAGGCGCTGAACATCCCGCGCGCGGTCGACGACGACGACGCGGACAACGCCCGCAAGGCGGCCGACGATCTCGACGAGATCGCCGTCGGCACGCACCAGCGCAAGGCGTCGACCACGCTGAAGCTCGACCTCGATCTGGCGCCGCCGGCCGTCGACGTCACCCCGCTCGCCGCCACCCTGACCTATCCGGAATGGGACCATCGCCGTCACGCCCACCACCCCCACCATTGCCGGGTGATCGCCGAAACCGCCCCGGCCGAGGGCGAGGCGTGGCAGCCCGACGAGACGGCGCTGCGCCGCATCCGGCAGGTGCGCCGCCAGTTCGAGGCGCTGCGTCCGCGCCGCATCCTGTTCACCGGCCAGAGCGACGGCGAGGAGCTGGATCTGGCGGCGCTGGTGCGCAGCCGCGCCGACCTGCGCGCCGGCGGGGCCGGCAGCGACCGCGTGCATTGCCAGGCCCGCAGCGCGGCGCGCGATCTGGCGGTGGCGGTGCTGGTCGACGCCTCGCTGTCCACCGACGGCTGGATCGACGGGCGCCGCGTGCTCGACGTGGAGAAGGAGGCGCTGCTGGCGCTGACCCACGGGCTGACCGCCTGCGGCGACGACCACGCGCTCTACGCCTTCACCTCGAAACGGCGCGACTGGGTGCGGGTGCAGACGCTGAAGGGTTTCGGCGAGCCGCTGGGACCCACGGTGACCCGCCGCATCGGCGCGCTGAAGCCCGGCTGGTACACCCGCATGGGTGCCGCCATCCGCCACGCCGCCGCCCGGCTCGCCGAACGGCCGAACCGCCACCGGCTGCTGGTGGTCCTGTCGGACGGCAAGCCGAACGACATCGACCATTACGAGGGCCGCTACGGCATCGAGGACACCCGGCAGGCGATCCGCGAGGCCCGCAAGGACGGGCTGGCGGTGTTCGGCATCACCATCGACGCCGAGGCGCGCGACTATGTGCCCTATCTGTTCGGGCGCGGCGCCTACGCGATCTTCCCGCAGGCCGCCCACCTGACCAAGGCGTTGCCGGCGCTCTACCGGCAGGTCGCCGGCAACCCGTGACCCGGCGCGCACGGCCCCGGACGAAACCGGCGCGCTTCAGGGTCTCTGCATCCACAAGGTGGCGGCGATCGTGCCGTCCGGCGTGCCGCCGTCGCCGCCGCACTCCCGTGTGACGTCGTAGAGCCCCTGCGGGCGCCGCGTCGACAGGGCGTTCAGCGCGTTGCGGACCGGGGCCTTGGCCGGATCGCCGGACAGCGTCCCGGACAGGCAGAACCAGATCCCCTCCGCCTGGACGCCGTAGGACCAGGACAGCCCCGCCACGGCCGCCGGCAGGCTGCCGTGGGCGGGAAACAGCGCCGTCCGCCACGCGTCGGCGGCGGGGGCGGCCGCTCCCGTGGCCTGCCGGCTGCGGAAGGCGCTTTCGAGCGACGAGAAGCCGGCGTCGGCCTGGGAGGCGAGACGGTTGGCGGTCGCAGCACCAGGGTTGACGTACTGGATGCCGCCCGCCACCGCCATGGCCATCAGGGCGATGGCGAACACCGCCTGGACGATCGGCATCAGCGGGGCGTCCGTGGCCGGCGCTTGGCGGGGGGGGAGGGGATCGGCGCGCGCGGCTCCATCCCCGCCGCCTCGCTGCCGAAGACCCGGCGCAGTTCGGCGGCCGTGGTCAGGCCGGCGTGGAACTTGGCGACGGCGTCGTCGAACAGGGTCGGCCAGCTCCGCCCGCCCTTGGCGGCGGCGACCACGGCGGCGGGATCCTCGAAGACCGCGCATTCGCTGATGGCGGTGCGCCCGGCGTAGCCGCTCTCGCCGCAGGCGGCGCAGCCGGCGCCGTTGCAGTCCTGGCAGGTGGCGCGGATCAGCGACTGCACCATGACGCCGCGCAGCAAGCCCTTGATGTCGTGGGCCGGCACGCCGAGATGGCGCAGCCGGTCGATGGCGCCGTTGACCGAGCCGGTGTGCAGCGTGGTCAGCACCATGTGGCCGGTGTCGGCGGCGCGCACGGCCATCTGCGCCGTCTCCTCGTCGCGCACCTCGCCCAGCACGATGACGTCGGGGTCGGCGCGCATGAAGGTGCGGACGACGCGGGCGAAGTCGAGCTTCACCGCCGGGTTGACGTTGACCTGCCCGGTGTAGGCCATGCGGTACTCCACCGGATCCTCGATGCTGTAGATCGCCCGGCCCAGCCGGTCCATCTCGCGCACCGTGGCGGTCAGGGTGGTGGATTTGCCCGAGCCGGTCGGGCCGCAGACCAGGCACAGCCCATGGCGGCGGTCCACCGCGCGCCGCCAGTCGGCGACCCGGCTCAGCCCCAGCGTGTCGAGGTTGGGCTGCACCCGCTCGGCGTCGAGGATGCGCATCACGATGATCTCGCCGTCCACCGAGGGCACGGTGGTGACGCGCAGATCGACCGGCCGCCCCTGGTGCTCGACCTCGAAGCGGCCCTCCTGCGGCAGCCGCCGTTCGGCCAGATCCATGCCGGAGCGGTCCTTGATGCGGGCAGCGAGCGTGGCGGCGGGGGCGGCGGCCGTCTCGTCCATCAGCCGGCGGATGCCGTCGACGCGCAGGAAGACGCTGCATGTCTTGCGGCGCGGCACGATGTGGATGTCGGACGCCCCGGCCTCCACCGCGCGGGCGACGAGCTGGCCGACCGGGTCGCCGTCCTCTCCACCGTCCTGGCTGCGGCGGACTCGGTCGAGGAACTCGTCGTACTGGTCGGGGACGAAGGCGCTGAAGCGGATCGTCTTGCCGGGGTAGTAGGCGGCGACCACCCGCTCGGCCACCGATTCCTCGTGCAGGGTGGCGACCTGCACCGTCTCGGCGTTCAGGCCGGTGACGATGATCGCGTGGCGCTCCAGCAGCGGCAGCGGGATCGGCGTGCCGCCGAGCGCGGTCGGCGTCTCCAGCGCCGTCTCGTGGCTGACCTGCGCCTCGTTCAGGTCGGCGCGGGCGAGGAAGCCGTTGCGCACCAGGATGGCGCCCAGCGGCTCGCCGGTCACCCGCTGCTCGGCGAGTGCGGCGTCGAGGATGCCGCGCGTCACCAGCCCCTTGCGCAGCAGATAGCCGGCCAGCTCCTCGCGGAAGGCGGCGGATGGCTTCAGGACCGGCATGTCCAGCTCGCGCGGTTGGCAACGGCGGCGGCGGCCACGTTCGGCTGGGCCAGCGCGGCCATGGCACCGCCGGCGGCGAGGCGCCCGACGTCGCCTGCGGCCACCGCCGGCTGGGCGAACAGGGCGCCCTGGGCGCAGCGCCCGCCGGGCGCCGACCAGATCTGGGTGTTGGGGTCGGCGATGACGTGCGAGCCGCCGAGGTCGAGGACGGCGGCGCTGCCCGGCCGCGCCGACGGGCCGCCGACGACCGAGGCCTTCATTTCCAACTGGCCGTTCTCCACCACCACGCCGAAGGGCATCCCGTTGTCCATCGCCACGTCGGTGCGGTCGAGGATCGCCCGCCCGCCGCCGCTGCGCAAGGCCGCCATCGGCAGCCCGCGCCCGCGCACCTGGAGAAGCGGGCGACGGTTCTCCGCCGTGAAGGTGACGGCCGCACCCAGCGTGGAGACCAGCGCGCTGCGCCCGGCGCCGACCGTGGCGTCGACCACCGCGTCGCGGAACAGCGCGCTGCCGCCGTCGACCAGCACCCCGTCGCCGCCGGGGGCCGACAGCGCCAGCCGCCCGCCGGCGACGTCGAGCCGGGCATGCGCCACCCGCAGGGCGGCGACCCGGCCGGTGGCGATGGCGTTGCTGCCGGCGAAGGTGAGCTGGGTGCCGGGCAGCGCCTCGACCGGCATCTCGAAATTGATGTTCTCGACCCGCGCGTCGGTCGGCAGGCGCAGGGCCTGGTCGGGCGGGCTGGTCGCCAGCACCACGCCGGCGCCGTCCCCCTTCAGCACAAGCCGCAGCGCGCGGCCGCCGCCGCCCGGCGGATCGGTGGCCAGCGCCTGGACGAGCGCCGCCGGGATCTCGTGGCGGCCGGGCGCCAGCCGCAGCACCATGGTCGCCGGCCGGGTCGCCTGCCAGTGGCCGAGCGCGGCCGGCAGCGCCATCGCGTCGGCCGGCGTGGTGCCGCTGGCGTCGCCGAGCGCCGCCGGGGCCACGTAGCGGGTGACCGTCGCCGAGGCGGCGAGCGCCGCCAGATCGGCCGACGCGCCGCGGGTGACGGCGACGGCGCTGCCCTCGGCGGCGGCGATCTGGCCGTCCTTGAAGGTCAGGGCGGCGCAGTCGGGCAGGGCGGTCGAGCCGATCGGCGGCGCCACGATGGCGGCGACGACCCCGGCGCGCGCCAACTCCGCCGGGGCGGCGGGGGCGGCGGCAACGTAGCTCCGGCCGCCCGCCGCCGTTCCCGGCGGCCAAGCGGCGGTCTGCACCTGCGACGCCGCGCGGTCGGCGGCGGGGGCGAAGACGCAATAGCCGTAGACCGCGCCCCAGGGTGTCCGCGTGCCGGGCAGCAGCCAGCGCGGCAGGGTGCCCGCCGGCTGGACGGCGGCGGCCTTGGCGGCGGCTTTCCTATCGCTGGTGTTCTGCGCCTTCGCGGCCTGGGTTCCGGCCGGTTGCGGTGGCGGAGCCTCGGGGGCCGGCGGGCTGGCGACGCCGTCGTTGTCGAGCGTGCGCAGGTTGGCCTCGACCAGGGCGGCGAGGCGGTGCATCTCGGCGGCGCTGCGCTGGGCCTGGCTGATGCGGTTGGAGGCGTCCACCATGGTGTAGGCGGTGTAGCCGGTCGTCGCCACCAGCGAGATGGCCATGATCGTCATCAGGATCAGCGAGGTCACGGCACGAATCCCCGGGGCAACGGCCTGTCGGCGCGCACTCTACCCCGCCGCGCCGTGTGGAACCAATCCCGGCGGCGGTGGTGCGCCCGCATCAAAAAAACGATCGCCCCGGCCGAAAGGGACCGGGGCGACAGCGTCAGGCGTTACGGAGGGTGCTTAGAACTTGTAGTAGGCCACGAACTTGTTGTCGTCGGCCGGCGACGCGCCGGCGACGTTGTTCAGCGTCAGGGCGGAGGCGGTGGTGACCTGGACGCAACCGAACTTGTAGCCGGTGAAGGCGGCAACGAAGGCGGCCTGGGTTCCCACCGAGAGCACCAGACCGGTGCCGGGCGCCGCCAGCGTGCCGGTGGCGCTGATCTGGCCGCCGGCGCGGGCGATTTCCGTGCATTGCGACAGGGCGGTGCTGGTCAGCACCAGGAAGACGCCGCCGTTGGCGAAATTGGAGTTGATGGTCAGGCCGGACGCCGTTGCGGGGTTCGTCAGGTCGAGCGCGATGCGGGATGCGCCGCCGCCCCAACTGGCGGCGATGGTGGGCGCCGTCGGCACGGCGGCGAGATAGCCGGTGCCGATCAGGTCCGTCTGCGTCGCCGCTCCGGTCATGGTGGGGAAGGTCGCGCCGGCCGCGGCCAGGGTGGTGGTGTTGCCGTTGGAGGCGTAGAGCACCCAGGCGGCGTCGACCTGCGACAGCGACTGGATGATGCCGACGGCGGCGGCCTTCGGGCCTGCGCTCGTGAAGGCGGTGCCGACATAGAACACGCCCGCGGCGCCCATCACGGCGGTGAGGGCGACGGAAATGATGACCGTCAGAATATTGAACATGGGGGTCCCTTGAAAATGCCGGCACGTTGTTCTTCAGCGGGACGCGGAAAGTCGCGCTTCCGAATCGCTCCGGAAACTATTTCGAGTCCAACCATCCTGATTCCCACTGTTGAGGATTTCAGTGCAAAACTGTTTATGACTCGTTAATCTCGCGGCCTCGTTGATTTGAGTACGGATGATAAAACCGACGTGGGCACCGGGGGCGACCTTCGGCGATGCGTCACGCGGCACCCTCCGGTCTGGAGGCGAGGCATTCTGGATGGTGCACCAAATCACATTTTTGGTATCCCAATCCGCTTGACCGCCGTGTCGGCGACCGCCACATTGCGCCTGTGTGCGGCCCCACTTTTGCTCGGAATCGGTGATGCAGCCTGAGAAACCAAGCCGGGTCTCGGAAATGCGCCAGATCCTCGAACAGGAAATCCTGGACGGGGCGATCCGGCCCGGAGAGCGCCTCGACGAGCGGGCGCTGGCCGACCGCTTCGGCGTGTCGCGCACGCCGGTGCGCGAGGTTTTGTCGCAGCTCGGCTCGACCGGACTGGTGGCCATCCGGCCGGGAGCCGGGGCATCGGTGGTCCGCATGTCGGCCAAGCAACTCGTCAACATGATGGAGGTGCTGATCGAGCTGGAGGCCCTGGCCGCCGGCCTCGCGGCGCGGCGCATGGGAATGGCAGAGCGCGGCCGGCTCGCCGCCGTGCACGAGGAGAGCCGCGCCGCCGCACAGGCCGGCGACATCCAGGATTACGACCGGCTGAATCGCGAGCTTCACGAGCTGATCTACGCCGGCAGCCGCAACGAGCACCTGGAGCAGCAGGCGAAGTTCATCCGTGGCCGGATGCGCATCTACCGCCAGTATCCATTCCAGCACACCGCCCGCCCGCTGAAGTCCTACAACGAGCATGACCTCGTGGTGAAGGCGGTCCTCGAAGGCGACAGCGACGCCGCCCGGACGCACATGCACGGCCACATGACCGTCGGCGGCAGCATCTTCGTCGACATGGTCGTCGGCATGCCGGCAATCGGCGACACCGAATAGCGCTTGGCGTCTTCGTTCCGATCGCAGCGGCCCGCCGGCTCTCCGGGCGGGCCGCTTTGCATTTGCGGGCATCCCGGTCCACCATACGGCGGCCACGGATTGTTCGCGCCCCCATCTTTTTCAGATTGCATTCCATAAATCGCGTTTGGTATACCATTCGGCGTGAACGGAACGGTCCAGACCGAAATTGGTATCCTTTCACCACGAGCGGAAAACATGACACCGGGAGACAGGATGAGCGGTTCTCCAGAAACCGGAGCGGACGCGGCGGGGACGACGCCCGTGCTTACGACGGACGGCGCGGTCGCGACGATCCGCTTCAACCGCCCCCGGCAGCACAACCGGCTTGATTCGGCGGACATCGCCGCCCTGCATGAGCGGATCGAGTCGGCCGAGGCGGATCCCGCTCTGCGCGTCCTCGTGCTGACCGGCAGCGGGCCGAGCTTCTCGTCGGGCTACGACCTGGGCGCCGCGCAAAACTCGGAGCGCGCCGCTCCGGACGCGGAGTCCTGCGACGACGGCGAGGTCGCCTTCTCCCGCCTGTGCGACCGGGTCGAGGCGATCCGCATGCCGACGGTCTGCGCCCTGAACGGCGGCGTCTATGGCGGTTCCACCGACCTGGCGCTCGCCTGCGACTTCCGCATCGGCGTGACCGGCATGCGGATGCGCATGCCCGCCGCCCAGCTCGGCATCCATTTCTACCCGGGCGGCCTGCGCCGCTACGTGTCGCGGCTCGGCCTCGCCACCACCAAGCGGCTGTTCCTCACCGCCGAGACGATCGGGGCGGAGGAGATGCTGAGGGTTGGTTTTCTCGACCAACTGGTCGAGCCCGACGGGCTGGACGCCGCGGTGGCGGAGCTGGCCGGGCGCATCGCCGCCTGCGCGCCGCAGGCGACCGCCGGCATCAAGCGCTCGCTCAACGAGCTGGCGCGCGGCACGCTGGACGACCGGGCGGGTGAGGCGGCCTTCCGCGCCAGCCTGCATTCCGACGAGTTCGCCGACGCCCTGAAGGCCTGGTCGCAGCGCCGACCGTCCTGAACTGCTCCTCCAGGCCGGCAACCGACAACAGAGAACCGAGACGACCCATGGCCGATCAGACCCTCGTCCCCACCCTGGATCCCCACGCCCTCGCGCGGGATCTGTCCGGTCTTCTCCTGATCGACGGCGCGCTGCGCCCGGCGCTGTCGGGAGCGACCTTCGACGTCGTCAACCCGGCGACCGGCGACGTTGTCGCCACCGCCGCCGAGGGCGGCGAGCGCGACGTCGACGTGGCGGTGACGGCCGCCGCCAAGGCCCAGCGGGAGTGGGCAGGCCGTTCGGCCCGCGAGCGCGGCAAGCTGGTCGCCGAGGCCGGCCGCCGCCTGACCGCCCACGCCGAGGAGATCGGCCGGCTGCTCGCCCTGGAGACCGGCAAGGCGATCCGCACCGAAAGCCGGGTCGAGGCGACGCTGGTCTCCGACACGCTGGCCTTCTACGGCGGCCTCGCCTCGGAGCTGAAGGGCGAGACGGTGCCCTTCAGCCCCACCATGCTGACCTTCACCCAGCGCGAGCCGATCGGCGTCGTCGGCGCCATCATCCCGTGGAACGTGCCGCTCTATCTGATGGCGCTGAAGATCGCCCCGGCGCTGGTCGCCGGCAACGCGGTCGTCGTCAAGTCGGCCGAGGAAGCGCCGCTCGCCGCCCTGCGGGTCATCCAGGTGATGAACCAGGTGCTGCCGGCCGGCGTGCTGAACATCCTGTCGGGCGACGGCCCCGGCTGCGGCGCGCCGCTGGTCGCGCATCCGGGGGTGGGCAAGGTCACCTTCACCGGTTCGGTCGAGACCGGCAAGATCATCTCGCATCTGGCCGCCGACAAGCTGATCCCGGTCACGCTGGAGCTGGGCGGCAAGAGCCCGATGATCGTGATGGGCGACGCCGACCTCGACCGCGCCATCGACGGCGCCGTCGCCGGCATGCGCTTCACCCGCCAGGGCCAGAGCTGCACCGCCGCCTCGCGCATCCTCGTGCACGAGAGCCTGCACGATTCCTTCGTGAGCCGGCTGAAGGCGAAGGTCGACGCCATGACCATGGGCGACCCGCTGGACGAGGCGACCGACATCGGCACCATCATCTCGCCCCAGCAGTTCGAGCGGGTGCGGCGCTACATCGCGCTCGGCGAGGCGACGGCCGGCGCCACCGCGCACCGCTGCGCCGCCCTGCCGACCGACGAGCGGCTGACGCGTGGCCTGTTCGTGCAGCCGGTGATCTTCACCGGCATCCCCAACGACCACGCTCTGGCGCGCGAGGAGATCTTCGGGCCGGTGACCTGCGTGATCGCGTTCCGCGACTACGAGGAGGCGCTGGCGATGGCCAACGACAGCGACTTCGGCCTCGCCGCCACCATCTGGACGCGCGACCTGCGCACGGCGATGGACGCGACCCGGCGGCTCCAGGCCGGCTTCGTGCAGGTGAACCAGAATCTGGTCGTGCAGCCGGGCCTGTCCTACGGCGGCGTCAAGCAGTCGGGGCTGGGCAAGGAGGCGTCCTTCGAAGCGATGCTCGACCACTTCACCCACAAGAAGACGGTCATCATCAACATGACATGACCCTGACCTGAACCAGGAGCCGGCGCGGCAAGCCGGCCAAACGGGAGGAAAGCACCATGAAGACCCCCATTCTCGCCGCCGCCCTGGCGACGGCGTCGCTGGCGGCCGCCGGAACCGCGCAGGCCGGCCCGGACGCCATCCGCATCGGCGTGCTCAACGACCAGACCGGCCTCTACGCCGACTTCGGCGGCGTCGGCTCGGTCGAGGCCGCCAGGCTGGCGGTGGAGGAGTTCGGCGGCACCGTTCTCGGCAAGAAGATCGAGATCATCACCGCCGACCACCAGAACAAGCCCGACATCGGCCTGACCATCGCCCGCGAATGGTTCGACGTGCAGAAGGTCGACGCCATCGCCGAGATGACCAATTCGGCCATCGCCATCGGCGTGCAGAATCTGGCGAAGGAACGCGGCCGGATCACGCTCGCCACCGCCGCCGGCACCACCCGCCTGACCAACGAGGACTGCTCCCCCACCAGCTTCCACTGGATGTGGGACACCTACTCGCAGGCGACCGGCACGGCGCGCGCCGTGCTCCAGGGCGGCGACAAGAGCTGGTTCATGCTGTCGGCCGACTACGCCTTCGGCCACCAGATGGCGGCGGAGCTGTCGAAGACCGTGCTCGAGGGTGGCGGTACGGTGGCCGGGCAGGTGAAGCACCCGATCGGCAGCGCCGACTTCTCCTCCTTCCTGCTCCAGGCGCAGGCGTCGAAGGCCCAGGTCATCGGGCTGGCCAACGGTGGCACCGACACCTCGAACGCGATCAAGCAGGCGGCGGAGTTCGGCATCACCGACAGCGGACAGAAGCTGGTCGGGCTGGCCGTCATGATCAGCGACGTGCACGCGCTCGGCCTCGCCAGCGCCAAGGGGCTGATCGCCACCGACGGCTATTACTGGGACCGCGACGAGGGCAGCCGCGAACTGGCCCGCCGCTTCGAGGCGCGCATGAAGCGCAAGCCCAACATGGTGCAGGCCGGCGTCTATTCCGCCGTGCTCCATTACCTGAAGGCGATGCAGGCCGCCGGCACCGACGACGGCAAGGTGGTCGCCGAGAAGATGCGCGAGATGCCGGTCGACGACCTGATCACCAAGGGCGCCAAGGTCCGCGCCGACGGCCGCGTCGCCCGCGACATGTACCTGATCCAGGTGAAGACCCCGGCCGAATCCAAGGGCCCGTGGGACTATTACAAGATCCTCCGCACCATCCCGGCGGAACAGGCGACGATGCCGCTCAGCGAGAGCAAGTGCTATCTGGTCAAGAAGAGCTGAGGCCCGCGACCGTCTCCCAAGGCAGCTTTGCCCTCTCCCCCCGGGGAGGGTGAGGGGGCCGGCGTGCGGAACGCGCGCCGTGAAGGGGCATGCTGCCCCTTCGCCCATCCTCTTTCGCAAACCTCTCGCCACGCATCGCCCTCACCCAACCCTCTCCCCAGGGGGAGAGGGCTTTGCAGGCCGTACCGATCGACTCCCAGAAGGACTGAAACCATGGCACGGATTGCCTTCATCGGGCTCGGCAACATGGGTCGCCCCATGTGCGAGAATCTCGTCAAGGCCGGCAACGACGTCGTCGGCTACGACATCGCCCCGGCGATGCGCGACGCCTACGCCGCCGCCGGTGGCCGCGTGGCGGCGACGCTGGCCGAGGCGCTGGCCGAGGCCGACACCGTCATCAGCATGATCCCGACCGGCAAGCACGTCCGCGCCGCCTACGAGGGAGAGGGCGGCATCCTCGCGCTCGCCCGCTCCGGCACGCTGATGATCGACTGCTCGACCATCGACGTCGACAGCGCGCAGGCGGTCAGCAAGGCGGCGTCGGCCGCCGGCTTCGTGATGGTCGACGCCCCGGTGTCCGGCGCGGTGCCGGCGGCGCAGGCCGGCGCCCTGACCTTCATGGTCGGCGGCACCGCCGAGGGCTACGAGCGCGCCAAGCCGATCCTGACTGGCATGGGGAAGAACCTGTTCCATGTCGGCGCGTCGGGCAGCGGCAACGCCATGAAGATCTGCAACAACATGATGGCCGGCATGAGCATGGTCGCCATCAGCGAGGTCTTCACCCTGGCGGAGAAGCTCGGCCTCGACAACCAGGCGGTCTACGACGTCGTTACCCGCTCGTCGGGCAACTGCTGGGCGTTGCAGGCCTACTGCCCGGTGCCGGGGCCGGTGCCGACCTCGCCGGCCAACCGCGACTACCAGCCCGGCTTCACGGCGGCGATGATGCTGAAGGACATGCGGTTGTCCCAGCAGGCGGCCAGCGCCAGCGGCGCCGCGACCCCGCTCGCCGGCAGTTCCGCCGCCTTCTACCAGATGCTGGTCGAGAGCGGCCACGGCGCCAAGGATTTCAGCGCCGTCTTCGAGCTGATTTCCGGCCGCCTCGGCCGTTCGCCGGCGGAGGGCTGAGCATGACCGGCACCACGCCCCGGGGAGGCACGGTCCAGGCGATCCGCGTCCACCAGCCCGGCGGCCCCGAGGCGCTGGTGCTGGAGGATGTCGAACTGCCGCCTCCCGGTCCGGGGCAGGCGCTGGTCCGCCACACGGCGATCGGCGTCAACCTGATCGACACCTACCACCGCTCCGCCCTGACCGGGCAGTACGCGATCCCGCGCCCGGCCGTGCTGGGCGTGGAGGCGGCGGGGGTCGTCGAGGCGGTCGGCCCCGGCGTCGGGACGGTCCGGCCGGGCGACCGCGTCGCCTACTGGATGCTGCTCGGCGCCTACGCGCAGGCGCGCCTCGTCCCCGCCGAGCGTCTTGTCCGGCTGCCGGACGGTGTATCCGACGAGGTGGCGGCGGCAGCCATGGTCAAGGGCACGACGGCCCAGTATCTGCTGCACCGCGTGCACCCGGTGAAGGCCGGCGACGCGCTGCTCGTCCACGCCGCCGCCGGCGGGGTCGGGCAGTTCCTCTGCCAGTGGGCGTCCAGCCTGGGCGCAACGGTGATCGGCACCGTCGGCTCGCCCGAGAAGCTGGCGGTCGCCCGCGCCGCCGGCTGCGAGCATGTGATCCTGTCCCGTGGCGAGGATCGGGACGGGGAGGATTTCGTCGCCCGCGTCCGCGACGTCACCGGCGGACGCGGCGTCGACGTGGTCTATGATTCCGTGGGGCAGGATACCTTCCTGCGCTCGCTCGACTGCCTGCGGCCCTTCGGCCTGATGGTGAATTACGGGCAGGCCAGCGGTCCGGTGCCGCCCTTCGACATCGGCGTGCTGGCGCAGAAGGGCTCGCTCTTCCTCGCCAAGCCGACGCTGGCGACCGTCACCCGGACCCGTGCCGACATCGAGGCGCTGGCCGACGGCCTGTTCGCGGCGCTGGAGGAGGGACGCGTCCGCGTCGCGATCTCCCGCCGGGCGCCGCTGGTCGAGGCGGCGGCGGTGCACCGCGACCTGGAAGCCCGCCGCACCACCGGGTCGATCGTGCTGCTGCCCTGAAAGAACGATCAAGCGCCAGACGGCGACTGGAACCCCAATGATGACCGAGAACCTCTACAGCCTGCTCCTGCCGTCCGACCCGCGGGACGACGCGCGCCCCGCCCTCCAGACCGGGACGGGGGCGGCGTGGAGCTACGGCGACCTGCGGCGGACGGCGGGGCGGATCGCCCGGCTGCTCCATGAATCCGGCGTCGGCCGTGGCGACCGGGTGGCGGCGCAGGTGGAGAAATCGCCGGAGGCCCTGTGCCTCTATCTGGCGACCTTGCAGATCGGCGCCGTCTATCTGCCGCTGAACACCGCCTACACCCTGACCGAGCTGCGCTATTTCCTCGGCGACGCCGAGCCGGCGGTCTTCGTCGGCCCGCCGCAGTCGGCGGCCGAGGTCGCGGCGCTCGACCCGGCCCCGGCCGGATGCCTGTTCACGCTCGACGGGGACGGCGGCGGCAGCCTGACGGCAGCCTGCCGCGACCTCGACCCGTGGGACGGCGCCGCCGACATGGCGGCCGACGATGTGGCGGCGATCCTCTACACCTCGGGCACCACCGGGCGGCCCAAGGGCGCCATGATCACCCACGGCAACCTCGGCTACACCACGCGCACGCTGGCAGGGCTGTGGGGGATCGCCGACACCGACGTGCTGCTGCACGCGCTGCCCGTCTTCCACGCGCACGGCCTGTTCATCGCCGCCAACCCGGTGCTGTTCGCCCGCGGTTCCATGCTGTTCCTCTCCAGGTTCAGCGCCGACCGCGTGATCGAACTGCTGCCGCGCGCGACGCTGTTCATGGGGGTGCCGACGCTCTACACGCGGCTGCTCGCCGACCCACGCCTGACCCCGGATCTGTGCCGGGGGATGCGGCTGTTCACCTGCGGCTCGGCGCCGCTGTCGGCGGAGACCTTTGCGCGCTTCGAGGAATGCAGCGGCCATCGCATCCTCGAACGCTACGGCATGACGGAAACCGCGATCATCACCACCAACCCGCTGGACGGCGAACGGGTGCCCGGCACCGTCGGTTTCCCGCTGCCGGGGCTGGAGGTCCGCGTCGCCGACGAGGGCGGACGGCCGCTGCCGCCGGGCGGAGAGATCGGCGGGCTGGAGCTGCGCGGTCCCAACGTCTTCAAGGGCTATTGGCGGATGCCGGAGAAGACGGCGGCGGAGTTCCGCCCGGACGGATTCTTCATCACCGGCGATCTGGCGCGCCGCGCGGCGGACGGGCGCATCAGCATCGTCAGCCGCGCCAAGGACCTGATCATCTCGGGCGGCTACAACGTCTACCCGCGCGAGGTGGAAAGCGTGCTGGGCCGCATCGAAGGCGTACGCGACGCCGCCGTCATCGGCGTGCCGCACCCCGATTTCGGCGAGGGCGTGGTGGCGGTGATCGAACGCCAGCCGGACGCTCCCCCTCCCGATCCCGCCGTGGTCATCGCCCAGGCGGCGCGCGAGCTGGCCGGCTACAAGCTGCCGAAGATCGTGGTGGTCCAGGAGGCGCTCCCCCGCAACGCCATGGGCAAGGTGCAGAAGAACGAGCTGCGCGCGCAGCACAAGGACGTCTTCACGCTCCCCGCTCCGGCCGCGCCGCGGGGCTGACGCGGAATGGCGGCCGGACCGGCCGGCCGCCATCCTCCCATCCCGGCAAGCCGGATCAGAACGGCAGCCCCACGTAATTCTCCGCCAGGGAGCCGAGCGCCTTTTCCGACGAGAACAGATACTCCAGTTCCGTCTCTTGCAGCTTCGCCTCGTAGGAGCCGCTGTCCGGAAAACGGTGCAGCATCGTCGTCATCCACCAGGAGAAGCGCTGCGCCTTCCAGACCCGGGCCAGCGCCTTGCGGGAATAGTCGTCCAGCCCCGAATCGTCCCCCTTCTCGTAGTGATCGACCATGGCGTGATAGAGGTAGTAAATGTCCGACGCCGCGCTGTTCAGGCCGCGCGCGCCGGTCGGCGGCACGATGTGGGCGGCGTCGCCGGCCAGGAACAGGCGGCCGTAGCGCATCGGCTCGGCGACGAAGCTGCGCAGGGGGGCGATGCTCTTCTCGATCGACGGGCCGGTGATCAGGGAGGCGGCGACGTCGGCGGGCAGGCGGCGCTTCAGCTCGTCCCAGAACGCCTCGTCCGACCAGTCCTCCACCTTGTCGGTCAAGGGGACCTGGATGTAGTAGCGGCTGAGCACCTGGGAACGCAGGGAGCAGAGCGCGAAGCCGCGCTCGTGCCTGGAATAGATCAGTTCCGGCGAAACCGGCTTGGTGCGGGACAGCACGCCGAGCCAGCCGAACGGATAGACCCGTTCATGCTCGCGCAGGATCTCCTTGGGGATCGACTTGCGGCTCACCCCATGGAAGCCGTCGGCGCCGATGACGAAGTCGCAATCGACGCGGACGATCCGGTCGCCGTCGCGGTAGGTGACGTAGGGGGCGTCGCTCTTCAGGTCGTGCGGCGTGACGTCGGCGGCGTCGTGGACGACCTTGCCGTCCATCCGGTCGCGCGCCTCGTAGAGGTCGCGGGTCAGCTCGGTCTGGCCATAGACGACCACCGAACTGCCGCCGGAATGCTTGTGCAGGTCGACACGGTCCATCACCCCGTCATGGGCGATGAAGAAGCCCTCGTGGATTTCCCCCTCGCGGTCCATCCGCTCGCCGCACCGCGCCTCGCGCATCAGCGCGGCGAAGCCGTGCTCCAGCACGCCCGCCCGGATGCGGGCCAGGACATGCTCGCGGCTGTGCTTCTCCAGAACGATCGTGTCGATGCCCTTGAGGTGCAGGAGCTGGGACAGGAGCAGGCCGGAGGGCCCGCCGCCGATGATGCAGACTTGGACTTTCATAACGTCTCCGATGGGTTGCCCGAGGTTGGGCCGTGTGAAATCCCCGACCATCCGCGACCGCGCCGCCGGCTGGGCCGTCCTTTGAACGGTGCCGGGGAAGCGTCCCCGCGCCGGGTGGTTCGAAAGGCGCGGCCGGGAAAGCCGCCGTTGATTGCCTCAGCGGATTGTCTGCGCTCCAGACCGTTGAAGGATAGCCGCATGCCGCATGCGGTTGAATGGACGATGCGGCGGAAAAATTGTACTATTCGGACAAATTGACGGCCGGGGAGCGGGGACGTGGAGGCGAGGCGGGCGGGGAGGGCGGACACCGCCGGCCGGGTGGCGGCGTTCGGGCTGTATGGCGAGGACGCGTCGGCCCCCGACACCGAGTTCCTGCACATCGAGGACATCCACAGCCGCAGCTCGCTCCACGCGTGGGAGATCGGGGCGCACACCCACCGTGGCCTGTTCCAGGTCGTGGTGCTGCTGGAGGGCGGGGCGCGGGTCCGGCTCGACGACCGGACCCTGGAGCTGGCGCCGCAGGGCGCGGTGGTGGTGCCGCCGGCTGTGGTGCACGGTTTCCAGTTCCAGCCGGGCAGCCACGGCTATGTGCTGACCGTGGCCGAGGCGGTGCTGTTCGACGGCGCGCGGGCGCACAACCGCCCGCTGGTCGAGGGGCTGTTCCTGGCGGCGTGCGTCGTCGATCTCGCCGCGGACGCGCCGCTTCTCGGGCGGGTCGCGGCGCTGCTCGAACAGCTGATGGCGGAGTTCCGCCAGCCGCAGCTCGGCCAGACGATGATGTGCGTGTGGCTGTCGCGCAGCGTGCTGCTGCTGCTGGAGCGGCGGCGGGCGGCGGTGTCCGGGGCCACCGGGCCGGAGCGGGTGCGCACCGAACTCTTCGCCCGCTTCCGCACGCTGGTCGAGGAACACCACACGGAGCACTGGCCGGTGCCGCGCTACGCCGCCGCGCTGGGGATCACGGAATCACGGCTCAACCGTCTGTGCCGCCGTCTGGCCGACCGCTCCGCCTTCGAGGTGGTGCAGGACCGGCTGCTTCTGGAGGCGCGGCGGCGGCTGATCTACATCGCCGCCCCGGTGTCGGTGATCGCGTACGAGCTGGGGTTCCAGGATCCCGGCTATTTCAACCGTTTCTTCAAAAAGCTGACCGGCACCACCCCGGCGGCCTTCCGCCGCCAGGCGCGCGGCGCGGAGGAATAGAGGCTCCCCGCGCCCGTCCGCCTCCTACTCCCGCGCCACATAGGTGAAGTAGCGGATGACGCCGCTGGCGTCGGTTTCGCGGTAGAGCCCTTGGATCTCGTTGTCGAAGCCGGGGAAGCGGTTGGCGCTGTCCTGGAAGACCTTCAGATAGTCGATCATCGGCCGAGCCCGTTCGCACAGCCGCTCGCCGGGGACGATGGTGGCGATGCCCGGCGGGTAGACGACCCACAGGGTGGTGGCGACGCGGCCAGCGATCTCGTCGATCGGCAGGTAATCGACCGTGTTGCGCACCAGATGCCGCGTCGCCTCGCGCGGCGGCATCGCCATCTCCGGCAGATGCCGGGGCTGGAAGATGGCGCGTTGCAGGGCGCTGGTGTCGCGCTCGCGGTAGAAGGCGTGCATCTCCGCGCACAGGTCGCGCAGGCGCCGGCCGAGATAATGGGCGCGGCGCTTGGCGACGAATTCGGGGATGACCTCCTCCAGCGGCGCGTTGTCGTCGTGCAGCCGCTTGAAGGCGACCAGCCCGCTCAGCAGCGTCCCGGCCTTGCTCGATTCGACGCCCGGCGTCAGCAGGAACAGCAGGGAGTTGAGGTCGTTCTTTTCCGGGACGATGCGGTTCTCGCGCAGGAACTGCGCCACCACCGGTGCGGGGATGCCGTGGTCGCCGTAGGCGCCGCCGCGACGGTCGAAGCCGGGGGGCAGCAGCGTCAGCTTGTTCGGGTCGGTCATCGCGTAGCCCGGTTCGACATGCCGGAAGCCGTGCCAGTCGGCGCCGGGGGCGAACTCCCAATGGCGGACCTGGGTCGCCAGTTCGTCGGTCGGCACGTCCTCCCAGGCCGTGTCGATTCCGTCGCGGGTGACGCGGTCGGGCACGAAGGGGTCGAAGAACCAGCGGCGCGCCGGGTCGCTCTCGCGCTCCGCGAACTCGCGGCCGATGGCGCGGATCTTCTTGCGCAGCTCGATGCCCAGCCGGATGGTGTCGTCCCACAGCACCTCGCCCGACCGCCCCTTCATCATCTGCGCGCCGACGTCCAGCGAGGCGAACAGCGGGTAGAAGGGCGAGGTCGAGGCGTGCAGCAGGAAGGTCTCGTTGAAGCGGCGGTGCTCGACCCGGCGGCGCTGGCCCTTGATGTGGCTGTCGCGCACATGGATCTGCGAGGCCTGGGAGAAGCTGGCGAGCTGCTTGTGAGTCGACTGGGTGGCGATGATGCCGGGATGGCCCTCGTCCAGCCCCTCCAGCCCCATGGCGAAATGGCCCTTGAACAGCGGGTGGAACTTGAGGAAGCCGGCCCAAGCCTCGTCGAAGAGGATGTAGTCGCAGAGCTTGCCGATCCGCTCCAGCATCATCTGTGCGTTGTAGATGGTGCCGTCGTAGCTGCATTGCTGGATCACCGCGGCGCGGAACGGCCGTTCGCGCTTCCAGGCGTCGGGATCCTTGACCAGGGGGTTGCGGCGGATGCGTTCGCGGATCACCTCCTCATCCAGCGCGCGCGGGTCGATCGGGCCGATCAGCCCGTGGGCGTTGCGCTCGGTCTCCAGGAAGATCGGGATGCCGCCGCCCAGGAACAGGCCGCCATGGTGGGCCGCCTTGTGGTTGTTGCGGTCGAACAGCACGAGGTCATCCTCGGCCACCAGCGCCGACAGCACGATCTTGTTCGAGGCCGAGGTGCCGTTCAGCACGAAATAGGTGCGCTCCGCCCCGAAGATCCGCGCCGCCTCCTTCTGCGCCTGGAGCGCCGGCCCCTCGTGGATCAGCAGGTCGCCCATCTCCAGCACGGAGTTGTCGATGTCGTCGCGGAACACCGCCTCGCCGAGATGCTCGACGAAGATGCGGCCGATCGGGCTGCGGTTGTAGAAGATGCCGCCGTTGTGGCCGGGGCAGGTCCACAGCTGGTTGCCCTCCTCGGCGTAATCGACCAGCGCGCCGAAGAAGGGGGTCTTCAGCGTGTCGGCGTACTGCTTCAGCCGGCTGACCAGATTCTTGGCGATGAATTCCGGCGTCTCCTCCGCCAGGAAGATGTAGCCGTCGACCTGGTTCAGCACGTCGACCGGGATGTTCTCCAGCCGCTGGCGGCGCACCAGCAGGATGATCGGCATCTCCAGCCCGCGCTGGCGGGCGAAGGCGATCAGCGAGGCCTGCTTGCCGTCGGCCCCGCGCTTGCCCCAGTCGACGATCATGCAGCCGATGGCGGCGTCGGTGCGGATGGCAAGCTCGGCGTCCTCGACCCGGCGGGCGCGCACCACCTCGAAGCCCATCCGCTCCACTTCCGACAGGATCTGCTGAAGCCGCAGGCCCTCCAGCTCGTCCACCTCGAAGGCGGGGGCGCAGACCAGGAAGTTGAAGCGGCGGAAGAAATCCATGCGAGGGGTCTCCGGGGAACGGGATGACGGAAAGGGTCGAGGGGAAGCCAGGGCGGCGGATACTCAGCCAGCGCCTCGCAAGGTGGCGGGGCGGCGGTCCTGCGGCGGCTCGCGGTCGGCCGCCCCCAGCGGGCGCTGTAGGAACACGCTGTCGGTCCAGCGCCCGAACTTGAAGCCGACCGCCCGCAGGATTCCCGCCTGCTGGAAACCGAAGGAGTCATGCAGGCGCAGCGACGGCTGGTTGGCGCTGTCGACCACGGCGATCATCTGGCGGCAGCCGGCGCGGGTGCAGGCGTCGATCAGCGCCGGCAGCAGCAGCCGGCCGATGCCGCGGCCCAGATGGTCCTTGTGGACGTAGATCGAGTGCTCGACCGTGTAGCGGTAGGCCGGCCGCTTGCGGAAGGGCGCGGCGTAGGCGTAGCCGACCACCACCCCGCCCAGCTCGGCGACGAGATGCGGCAGCCGTCGCTTCAGCATCGCCTTGCGGCGGCGCTTCAGTTCCTCCGGATGCGGCGGTTCGACGTCGAAGGGGCCGAGCCCGTGCTGGATGTGGTGGGTGTAGATGTCCAGCATCGCCGGGACATCCTCCTCCACCGAGGCGCGGACACGCGCGGCCGGCGCGGAGAAGGCGGCGGACGGCAGATCCGGGGGGGTGGCCATCGGTGAGGACGGGTCGTACACGAGCGGGCATTCCCTGGACGGACGGCGTCGGCACGGCGCCGTGCCCGCGCGCACGCTACCGCAGCTCCATGACAGGCGTATGACACCGGGAGCGAGCAGGGTTCACAGCAGCGTCAGTTGATCGCCGGGCGCCGGAGGGGGCCGGAAGTCGGCGCAGTTCAGGCCGGCGTCGCGTCCGTTGAGGCCGAGGCGCCGGCACGCCATCCTGAAGCGTTGCGCCAGCAGTTCCGCGACCGGGCCGGTTCCCTTCATCCGGCTGCCGAACTGCGGCCGGTACAGCTCGCCCTCGCGGCATTGGCGGATCAGGCTGAGCACGCGGTCGGCGCGGTTCGGCGCATGCTCGCGCAGCCACTCCTCGAACAGGTCCTTGATCTCCAGCGGCAGGCGCAGCAGGATCGTGTTGGCCTGGACCGCCCCGGCCGCCGCCGCCGCCGCCAGGATCGCCTCCAGCTCATGGTCGTTCAGACCGGGGATCATCGGGCTGGCGAGCACCGCCACCGGGATACCGGCCGCCGTCAGCTCCCGCATCGCGGCGAGGCGCCGGGACGGCGCGCTGGCCCGCGGCTCCAGCCGGCGGGCGAGGTCGCGGTCGAGCGTTGTGAGGGAGAGGGCGACGTTGACCAGCCGCCTTTCCGCCATCGGCGCCAGGATGTCGAGGTCGCGTAGGACCAGGGCCGACTTGGTGATCACCATCACCGGCTGGTTGAAGTCGCGGCAGACCTCCAGGATGGCGCGGGTGATGCGCTGTTCCCGCTCGACCGGCTGGTAGGGGTCGGTGTTGGCGCCGAGCGCCAGCGGCTTGCAGACGTAGGATTTGGCCCGCAGCTCCGTGGCCAGCAGCTCGGCCGCCCTGGCCTTGCGGAAGATCCGCGTTTCGAAATCCAGCCCCGGCGACAGGCCGAGATAGGCGTGGGTCGGCCGGGCGAAGCAGTAGACGCAGGCGTGCTCGCAGCCCCGGTATGGATTGACGGATTGTTCGAAGACGATGTCCGGCGAGCGGTTCCGGCTGATGACGGTCCGGGCGGAATCGTCGAACAGCAGGGTCCGGGCCGCTTCCCCCAGGATTTCGTTGTCGCCCCAACCGTCGTCGCCGAGCACGCGCACCTCGCGCTCGTAGCGCGAGGTCGTGTTGCTGATCGCTCCGCGCCCCTTCTGGGCCTGTCGCCGGCTCTCGTCCATGAGCGCGAGCGTAGGCGAGAGGGATCGGAACGTAAAGGGAACATTTGCCCGGATCGGGCGTCGCTCCCCCTCGGATCGGGCGTCGCCCTAGGATGAGGGCGCGATCCCTCGCAGGAACAGGTCCACCACCCTGGCGACGAAGGCGCCCCGTTCCTCCTCGGGTGGCAGCGGGCACTGGCCCATGACCAGCGCGCAGTAGGGCCCCCCCTGCATCGCCGCCATGAATTGCAGCGCGACGAAGGACGGATCCTCGGTCCGGATCAGGCCGCGCTCGGCCAGACGCTGGAACAGGGCGACGAAGGCCGCCATGCCCTTTTCCGGCCCGGCCTGGAAGAACAGCCGGGCGATTTCCGGCTGTCGCGCCGCCTCGCCAAGCACCGACTGGTGGACACGGATCGCCGCGTCGGACCAGAGCAGGTCGACGAAGCGCCGGCCGATCACCAGCAGGATGTCGCGCAGTGGCAGCGCGTCGAACTCGTCGGGCTGGAAGCGCATCCCCCGCCGGTCGCATTCGTCGGTGATGGTCGCGGAGAACAGCTCCTCCTTCGAGGGGAAGCGCGTGTAGAGCGTCGTCTTCGACACCCGAGCCCGCTGCGCCACAAGGTCCATCGACAGGGCGGCGTAGCCCATCTCCAGGATGATCTCGCGCGAGGCGGCCAATATCTGCTCGGCCTTGGCGTCTGGCTTGGAATCAGCCGGCCTGGAATCGGGCGGCTCGAACTCGGAAGGCGGTGTCAGGGCGTTGGCGGTTGGCTGCACTGAACTGTACCGTTCACTCTTGACGAAGGGGCGACTGGAGAGTACCACGCTAGCAGTACGATACAGTCCAGTCCAGCGGGGAGACGTGGTATGACCGGGATGCGCTTGGCGCGCGGCGGCGTGGCGGCGATCGGGCTTCTGGCCCTGGCCGCCGGCCTGAGCGGCTGCAAGGAGACCCATTCCGCCGCCGCCCCGCCGGAAGCGGAGGCGCGGCCGGTCCGCGTCGCCACCGTGGCGCTGGAACCGGCGACCGACAGCGTCCGCTACCCGGCCGTCATCCGCCCGCGCGTCGAGGCCGACGTCGGCTTCCGCGTCGGCGGCAAGGTGATCGCCCGGCTGGTCGAGGTGGGAGCCCGCGTCGAGCCCGGCATGGCGCTGGCGAAGCTCGACCCCACCGACCTGCAATTGCAGATCAAGGCGTCGCAGGCGCAGCTCGCCTCCGCCCAGTCCGACGCCGCCAACGCCCGCAACGACTTCGCCCGCTACTCCAGCCTGCGCCAGGGCGAATGGACGACCCGCCAGGAGTACGACCGCCGCAAGACCGCGCTCGACAAGGCCGAGGCCCGCGTCCGCGAGGTCGAGGCGCAGCTCCGCGTGCTGACCAACTCGATGCAGTACGCCACGCTGGTCGCCGACGAGGCCGGGGTCGTCACCGCCGCGCTGGTCGAGCCGGGGCAGGTGGTGGCGCAGGGCCAGACCGCGCTGCGCGTCGCGCGGCTGGGCGCCGTCGAGGCCGTCGCCAACATCCCGGAGCAGCAGCTCGGCGACCTGCCCAAGCGCCGCCTGTCGGTGGAGCTGTGGTCGCAGCCCGGCAGCGCCGTCCCCGGAACCTTGCGCGAGCTGTCGCCCAGCGCCGACCCCGGCACCCGCACCTATCAGGCGAAGATCACGCTCGACAATCCGCCGCCCGGACTCCAGCTCGGCATGACCGCGACGGTCACGGCGGCGCTGGACCATGGCGGGCTGGTCGCGCGGCTGCCGATCAGCGCGCTGACCCAGCGCGAGCAGAAGCCGGCCGTCTGGGTGCTCTCGCAGGCGGCGGGCTCCCAGGCGGGCTCCCAGGGCGATGCGCATGCGGCCGGCACGCTGGAGCTGCGGCCGGTCGCCGTCGCCGCCTACGCCGGCGACCTCGCCATCGTCGCCGGCGGGCTGAAGGACGGCGAGCGCGTCGTCACCGCCGGAGTCCACAAGCTCGACGCCGGCCAGAAGGTCCGCGTCTGGACGGAGCCGGCGCGATGAACCACCAGCGGGGCAACCTGTCGGCCTGGGCGCTGTCGCACCGCACGCTCGTGCTGTTCATGATGCTGGCCAGCGTGCTGGCCGGCGCGCTCGCCTACAAGAACCTCGGCCGCGCCGAGGATCCCTCCTTCACCTTCAAGGTGATGATCGTCCAGACCCAGTGGCCGGGCGCCACCGCCCGCGAGGTCGAGCAGTTCGTCACCGACCGCATCGAGAAGAAGCTGGAGGAGGTGCCCTACTACGACGTCTCGCGCAGCTACTCCAAGCCCGGCGAGTCGGTGGTCTTCGTCCAGCTCAAGGACTACACCCCGCCGAAGATGGTGCCCGACCTGTGGTACCAGGTGCGCAAGAAGGTCGGCGACATCCGCGCCACCCTGCCCGACGGGGTGATCGGGCCCTTCTTCAACGACGAGTTCGGCGACGTCTATTCCGCCATCTACGCCTTCAGCGGCGCCGACTTCACGCCGGCCCAGCTCAAGAAGGTCGCCGAGCAGACCCGCGCCCGCCTGCTGAAGCTGCCCGGCGTCGAGAAGGTCGAGCTGATCGCCCCGCAGGAGGAACGCGTCTACGTCGAGATCTCCAGCCAGCGGCTCGCCAGCTTCGGCCTGCCGGTGGAATCGGTGATCCAGGCGCTCCAGCGCGAGAACGCCATCGCGGCGGCGGGCGACGTCGACACCGGGTCGCAGCGCGTCTATGTCCGCGTCGATCTCGGGCTCGACACCGCCGGCGCGGTGCGCGCCATCCCGGTCGAGGTCAACGGCCGCATGCTGACCATCGGCGACGTCGCCGAGGTCAAGCGCGGCTACGTCGAGCCGCGCCGCTACACCCTGCGCCACAACGGCCAGGACGCCATCGGGCTGGGCGTGGTGATGGCCAAGGGCGGCAACGTGCTGCAACTGGGCGAGAAGCTCCACGCCGCCATGGAGAAGGCGCGGGCCGAGATGCCGGTCGGGCTGGAGGTGGCGCAGATCGCCGACCAGTCGCAGGTCGTGGAGCATTCGGTCGGCGAGTTCATGGAATCGCTGGCCGAGGCGCTGGCCATCGTCATCCTGGTCAGCCTCGTCAGCCTGGGCTGGCGCACCGGCATCGTCGTGGCGCTGGCGGTGCCGCTGGTGCTGGCGATGACGCTGGTGGCGATGCAGATCCTGCACATCGATTTGCAGCGCATCTCGCTGGGCGCGCTGATCATCGCGCTCGGGCTGCTGGTGGACGACGCCATCATCGCGGTGGAGATGATGGTGGTGAAGATGGAGCAGGGCTGGGACCGGCTGCGCGCCGGCGCCTTCGCCTACACCTCCACCGCCTTCCCGATGCTGAGCGGCACGGTGGTGACGGCGGCCGGTTTCGTGCCGGTCGGTTTCGCCGCCTCGGCGGCCGGCGAATACACCAACTCGATCTTCTGGGTGGTGGCGCTGTCGCTGATGCTGTCCTGGGTCGTCGCGGTGATCTTCACCCCCTATCTCGGCTACCTGCTGCTGCCCAAGCCCAAGCATGTGGTGGCCGAGGGGCACGAGCTGGAAATCTACGACACGCGCGGTTACCGCGTCCTGCGCCGGCTGATCACGGCCTGCGTGCGGGCGCGCTGGCTGACCATCGGCGCCACCGTGGCCGCCTTCGCCGCCGCGCTGGTCGGTTTCGGCCATGTCCAGCAGCAATTCTTTCCCAGCGCCAGCCGCCCGGAGCTGCTGATCGACATCCGGCTCGCCGAGGGCTCCTCCTTCGAGGCGACCTCGGCCGAGGTCAAGAAGCTGGAATCGGTGCTCGCCAAGGATCCCGACGTCGATTACTGGGTGGCCTACACCGGCGGCGGCTCGCCGCGCTTCTACCTGCCGCTCGACCAGCAGTTGCAAACCGCCAACTTCGCCCAGTTCATGGTGATGACCAAGGGGCTGAAGGAGCGCGAGACCTTCATGCAGCGCCTGGAGCCGACGCTGGAGGCCGACTACCCGGCCGCCCGCATGCGCATCGGCCGGCTGGAGAACGGCCCGCCGGTCGGCTACCCGGTGCAGTTCCGCGTCACCGGCGACGACCCGGCGACGATCCGCCGGATCGCCTACCAGGTGCGCGACACCATGCGCGCCCACCCCAACACCGCCAACGTCCATCTGGATTGGGACGAGCTGTCCAAGCGCGTCCGGCTGGAGGTCGACACCGCCAAGGCCCGCGCGCTCGGCGTGAGCAAGCAGGATCTCTCCAACGCCCTGCAACTGCTGCTGAACGGCATGGCCGTCACCCAGTACCGCGAGGGCACGGAGCTGATCGGCGTCCTGCTGCGCACCACGCCCGACGAGCGGATGGACCTGTCGCGGCTGGGCGAGCTGAACGTCCGCACTGCCAAGGGCACCGCCGTGCCGCTGAGCCAGATCGCCAGCGTCCGCTACGAGCTGGAGGAGCCGGTGCTGTGGCGCCGGGCGCGCGAGACGACGATGACGATCAAGGCCGACGTCACCGGCGGGCTCCAGGCCCCCGTGGTCAGCACGCAGTTGAACGCGACGCTGGACACGCTGCGCGCCAGCCTGCCCGACGGCTACGCCATCGCCATGGGCGGCGCCATCGAGGAGAGCGCCAAGGGCCAGGATTCGATCAACGCCATGATGCCGGTGATGCTGCTGATCATGGTCACCACGCTGATGCTGCAATTGCAGAGCTTCTCGCGGGTGTTCCTGGTGCTGCTGACGGCACCGCTCGGGCTGATCGGGGTCACGGCGTCGCTGCTGCTGTTCAACCTGCCCTTCGGCTTCGTGGCGATGCTCGGCGTCATCGCGCTGGCCGGGATCATCATGCGCAACTCGGTCATCCTGGTCGACCAGATCGAGCAGGACATCCGCTCCGGCCGTTCGCGCTGGGACAGCATCGTCGAGGCGACGGTGCGCCGCGCGCGGCCCATCGCGCTGACGGCGGCGGCGGCGATCCTCGCGATGATCCCGCTGACCCAGAGCGTCTTCTGGGGCCCGATGGCGGTCGCCATCATGGGCGGTCTGGCCGGGGCCACGGTGCTGACGATCTTCTTCCTGCCGGCGCTCTACGCCGCCTGGTTCCGCGTGCCGCGCCCGCAGGCGGAAGAGGCGGAGGACGAACGGGATGGGATGGGCCACGCCCTGCCCAGCGGGGCGATGGGGGACTGAGAGGGGTATAGCTGCTGAAAGAGTCCTTCTCCCTGAGGGAGAAGGACTTTTTTACCTGGTCTCGTCTCACTTCGCCTTCAGGAAAGCCTCGACGTTCAGCAGGACCAGTTCGTTGTCGTCCGCCGCGTTGGGCTCGCGGCTGCTGGAGAAGGGCAGGTTGTTGTCGTTGCCGACGACGATGCGCTGGCCGTCCACCACATCGACGTTCTCGATGGTGAAGAAGGGGAAGGTCAGGACGCCGTCGTTCAGCGGCTTGCGCGCCTTCCTGTTGGGGTCGGCGATGCGCATCAGGTCGATGTAGCCGATCTTGCGCAGCGGGCCGCCGGCGTTGGCGTCGGTCAGTTCCACCTTGTAGACGCGCTTGAACTGGGCGACGCTGGAGAAGCAGTTCATCGTCGGCTGGCCCTGGGCGCAGGCCTTGTCGGCGGTGCCCTCGCCGTTGTCGCGCTCGATGATCAGGCCGGTGGTGGCGTCGATCATGTTGAAGTCGCCGATGGCGTTGCCGTTCTTCTCGAGCACATACTGCCAGGAACGGCCGGTCCAGGACTCCTTGGCGACATCGAACTCCAGGACGCGCAGATACTCCTTGCCGTCGGCGGTCTTCTCGAACGCCTTGCCGTCGGCGTTCCACACCGGGCCTTCCAGCAGCGGGTAGAGGAACTTGCCGTCCGGCGAGGAGGCCATGCCCTCGAAGCCCTTGGAGCGGCGGATCTGGAAGGCGACGCTGTCGGCCGGGCTGGCCGGGGTGGTCACCGCCGGGTGATCGGGCGAGCGCACCACCTTGCCGTCGACCTGGGTCTCGTACACCGCCTGGACGCGGCCCTTCAGGTCGGCCTTGACCAGGAAGGGGCCGAACTCGTCACCGATCCACAGGGAATCGCCGACGATCTGGACGCTCTCGGTGTCGAAGTCCGACCCGGTCAGATAGCGCGTCCCGGTCCCCTCCTGGACGATGCGGAAGGGCACCTTCCTGTCGGGGTCGTGCAGGAAGACCGTCTCCTTGCGGTCGAAGGCGCCGGTCGCGAAATCGACCGTGTAGCGGTTCAGATACAGCATGCTGTCGGGCGAGTTCGCCTTGGAGCCGAAGCCGTTGTCGGTCAGGATCCAGAAGCTGCCGTCGGCCATCCGCTTGATGCCCGAATGGCCCTGGAGCGGTTGGCCGGCGAAGGGAAGCGAGACGCCGGTCGGGCGGTCGGCCGACTTGCCCTCCACGGTGCCGAGCGCCTCGACGCGGCGGCCGTTGGTGAACTTGCCGGAGACCTTCAGGTCGGCCGGGGCGTCGGCCGGGGCCTCGACGAAGCTCTTGGCTGGCAGGAGTGCATGGCCTTCGAGCGTGGCCGGGAATTCGATGGGGGCGGAGGTTTGCGCGGCGGCGACGGCGGGGGCCAGGGACAGGGCGATCAGGGCCGCTCCCATGAGGGAGACGTTGCGGACCATGACGAAAGCTCCACGAAGGGTTGGGGGCAGGGGGACGGGGTGGGGAAAGGCCCCCTTATCCCCTCGGCGTGTGTCGGCGGCGTGGTGGTTTCGCTATGGATTTGTGAAGCTTGAGCGGCGGCGGAATCGGCGTGGGCAAGCGTCGCCATCGCGGCGGCGGCGGTGTATGTAAGGGCTCATCCCAACCGCGGGCGCCCCGGCGAGACACCCGCACCCCATCCGCACCCCTCAGGGAGCCCCTCGCATGTTCACCGCCAAGATCCTCCTCCTCGGTTCCGGCGAGCTCGGCAAGGAGTTCGTCATCGCCGCCAAGCGGCTCGGCTGCGAGGTCGTCGCCTGCGACAGCTACGCCAACGCCCCGGCCATGCAGGTGGCCGACGCGGCGGAGGTCTTCCCGATGCTCGACGCCGACGCGCTGCGCGCCGCCATCGCCAGGCACGCGCCCGACTTCATCGTCCCGGAGGTCGAGGCGATCCGCACCGAGGTGCTGCACGAGTTCGAGGAGGCCGGGACGACCGTCGTTCCCTCGGCCCGCGCCACCACCATGACGATGAACCGCGACCGCATCCGCGAGGTGGCGGCGACCGAACTCGGCCTGCGCACCTCCAGGTACCGCTACGCCGAGAGCCTGGAGGAGGTGCGGGCGGGTGCGGCCCACACCGGGCTGCCCTGCGTCATCAAGCCGGTGATGTCCTCGTCGGGCAAGGGCCAGAGCACCGTCCGCACGGAGGCGGAGCTGGAGGCGGCCTGGGACTACGCGGTCGCCAACATGCGCGGCGACCGCCGCAAGGTCATCGTCGAGGAGTTCGTCGCCTTCGAGTACGAAATCACCCTGCTGACCGTGCGCACCCGCGAGGGCGTGCTGTTCTGCGAGCCGATCGGCCACCGGCAGGAGCGCGGCGACTACCAGGAATCCTGGCAGCCGGTCGCCATGCCCCAGCGGCTGCTCGACGACGCCAAGGCAATGGCGACGCGGGTGGTCGACAATCTCGGCGGCTACGGCATCTTCGGCGTCGAGTTCTTCGTCACCGCCGACGAGGTGGTCTTCTCCGAACTGTCGCCGCGCCCGCACGACACCGGCATGGTGACGCTGATCTCGCAGAACCTGTCGGAGTTCGACCTGCACGCCCGCGCCATCCTCGGTCTGCCGATCCCGCGCGTCGCCGTGCATGCCCCGGCGGCCTCCGCCGTGATTCTCGCCGACCGCGAGGCCGAGCGCTTCGCCATCGGGGGGCTGGCCGAGGCGCTGCGGGTCGGGACGGACGGGCACGACGCCGACGTCCGCCTGTTCGGCAAGCCGACGACGCGCAGGAACCGCCGCATGGGCGTGGCGCTGGCGCTCGGCACCTCGACCGACGACGCCCGCGAGCGCGCGCGCCGCGCTGCCGACGCGGTCACCATCCGCTATTCCTGAAGTTGATTCTCCTGCCCGGCCGGTGCGGGCAGGAGATCATGCACGGAAGTGAAGAACAACCCTCGTCGATTTCGTCATATCGTTGTTTTCCTCTTTGATTTCGAAGGGTCTGGTTTACGCGGAATGCCGGCCGGTGTATGGGAAGGATGGCTGGCCGCCGGACGCAACTGGACGAAAGACAACGGGCCTTGTTCGCTTCCCGCATGGTTCGCCGTCCGGTCCGTCCGCTGGCTCTGGCCGCCGTCCTGGTCGGTCTGGCCTGGCCGGGCGTGGCCGCCGCGGCGACCAGCGGCGGCGTGCTGTTCGTCTCTTCCTTCAGCCCGACCGTCCGCTGGACGGAGGCGATGCTCGCCACCGTCAACGCCGAACTGGCGGGGCGCGACCGGCCAATCAACCTCTATGCCGAGTTCCTCGACCGCTCGCGGCTGCCCGACCAGCCCGATGCGGCGGAATGGGCGGCCTTCCTCGCCAGCAAGTACCGCGACGTCCGGCCCGGCGCCATCATCGCCGATGGGGCGCCCGCCATCACGCTGATGGCCGATCTCGGCCCGCGCCTGTTCGGCGGCGCGCCACTGATCGGCATCTTCCCCGATTTCAACGACCTGCCGGAGGCGGCCGCCCGGGCCACGACGATGCGGGTGACGACCGGGCCGCATGTCGACCGCACCGTCGATATGGCTCTCGATCAGTGGCCCGAGGCGAGCCGGCTGGTCATCGTGTCGGACGACAGCGGCCCTTCCCACCATCTGGCGGGGATCATCCGCGCCGCCGTGGCGCAGCGGGCCGCGCGCCAGCCTGACCGGGGGCCTGACCGGGGGCCCGGCCGGGCGATCGAGGTCCGGCATCTTCACGATCACCGGATCGAGGATCTGGAAAGCGCGCTGGCCGCACTGCCGTCCGACAGCGTCGTCCTCTACACACACCTGTCGGTGGACGCCCTCGACCGGCATTTCCAGCCCGAGCAGGCCGCCGCCCGCATGGCCAAGGCGTCGGCGGTGCCGGTCTATGCCCTGTTCGAGCCCGACATCGGCAGCGGGGTCGTCGGCGGGGCGGTCAACGACCCGCGCGCCGCCGGCCGGCTGGCCATCCAGGCCGCCCTGGAACTGCTCGATGGAACCTGGCGCCCGCCGGCGGCGGACGAAGCGCCCTATTCCTCCGGCCCGATGGTCGACTGGCGGGCGCTGGAGCGTTGGGGCATCCGTGAAACGGCGCTGCCGCCCGGCACGGAGATCCGCCACCGTCCGCCCTCGCTGTTCGAGGCGCATTTCGCCGAGGCGTTGGCCGGGCTGGTCTTCATCGGCATGCTCAGCGCGGCGCTGGCCCTGATCTCCGTGCTGTTCGTGCAGCGCGGGCGGCTCGCCAGAGCCTTGCGGGACGCCAACAGCCGGTTGGAGGAGCGGGTCGCCGCCCGCACCCGCGACATCGAACGCGCCCTGACCGGCGAGCGGGAGGCGCGCCAGCGCCTGCGCACCTTCCTCGACATGGCGACGCATGAGTTCAAGACCCCGCTGGCGGTCATCGACAGCGCGGCCCAGATGCTGGAGATGCTGGTCGACACGGCGAAGGAGGGGGTCGGTCGGCGCCTGACCCTGATCCGCAGTTCGGCAAGGCGCGTCAGCGATCTGGTCGAGACCTGCCTCGCCGGGGAGCGTATCGACGAGGAGCTTCCCGTCCGCTTCGCCCCCTTCGACCCGGCGGCGCTGATCGGGCGGGTGGCCGAGCGGCAGCGCGGCCACGGCGCCATCGTCCGGGTCGCCGACAGCGCCGGCTTGCCGGCGCTCTGGACGGCGGACGCGGATCTGCTCGGCATCGCGCTGGACGCGCTGCTCGACAACGCGCGCCGCTACGGCGGGGAAGGGGAGGCGATCGGGCTGGAGGCGGGACGCGACGGCGGGGCCCTGGTCTTCGCGGTCGCCGATCGCGGGCCGGGCATCCCCGAGGAGGAGCGCGAGCGCGTCTTCGAGAAATATTACCGCGGCTCCGCCACCCGCGACAAACCCGGCACCGGCATCGGGCTCAATCTGGTGAGGACCATCGCCGAACTGCACGGCGGCAGCGTGTTTCACCGTCCACGCGACGGTGGCGGCAGCCTGTTCATCCTCGTCCTGCCCCCGGCCGACGCCGTGCCCCCGGAGCGAAGGGCGGGCCGACCGTCGGGGGCGTGACACTGGACAACGGGCCGATCCGGCCCCGGCTCAGCGCGTGTCCGCGGGGATGCCGGCCTGGAGGTCCGCGTCATAGGCGGCGATGACGCGCCGGATCGTCTCCGCGGTCTCGGGCCGGCGGTCGAGGCAGCGGGAGACCGGACCGGCCACCACGACCGACAGCCGGCGGTCGCCGATCCGCAACGGCAGCGACACGCCGGCGAGGTCGGGGATGTATTCCGAACAGCTCTGGTGGTAGCCGCGCTCCTGCGCCTGGCGCAGTTCGCCCTCGATGGCCTGCGCGTCCACCGGGGTCGTGTCCGAATAGAGCTGGAACGAGAATTTGCGGTAGATGGCCCGCCGTTCCTCCGGAGAGAGCTGGGCGAGGATCGCCCGGCCCACCGAGCTGGCGTAGGCCGGCACCCGGTCCCCCACCTCGGCGTGGTAGCGGACCGAATGGTTCGACTTCACCACATGCATGAACATCGCGAATTCGCCGCTGAGCGCGGCGATCGCCGTCGTCTCCCCGGTTTCGCGGGCGATGTCGGCGACCAGCCGGTGCGCCGCCTCCGGAAGCGGTTCGGCGTCCGACACGCGCTGCACCAGATTGAGCCAGCGCGGGGTCGGGTAATAGCCCGCCCGCGGGCGCGGCTCGTACAGATACCCCTTCTCGACGATGGTGCCGACGAGGTTGAAGGTGCTCGACCGTGGCCACCCCAGATCGTCCGAGATTTCGGCGAGCGTGGCGGGGCGCAGGCGCTGTGAGAAATATTCCAGCAAATCCAGGACGTTGGCAGCCTGCTTCACACTCATGGGTCGCATTGTCCGGTCAGTGGCACGCCTTGTTTTTGTACCCGAGCGCGGGCCGTCGACGCAAGCCGAATGCGGCGATAAATTCCTTTACAGGATTTTTAAATTCACATACAAGAATTGCATGCTGACGAAGCAATCGGGATCGCCCCATATTCCAGCGTTTGCCGTCCGCGTGAAACCACCGGAACCAACATCATAAATAGGGAGGACAACCATGTCGTCACTTCGGCGTGGAACCGCGATGGCCCTGGCTCTCTCCGCCGTCCTGGGCGCCAGCCCCGCCGCCATGGCGCAGGTGCCGGTCAAGCTCGGCGTGCTGGCGGACATGTCCGGCATCTTCTCCGACATCGGCGGCAAGGGCGCCATGGAAGCGACCCTGATGGCGGTGGAGGATTTCCGCAAGCTGCCGGGCGCCGACGCCCTCAAGATCGACGTGGTGTCCGCCGACGCGCTGAACAAGCCGGACATCTCCAGCGGCATCGCCCGCCAATGGTTCGATTCCGAGGGGGTCGACGCGTTGGTCGACCTGCCGACCAGCGCCGTGTCGCTCGCCGTGGCGCCGCTGGTGAAGGAGAAGAACAAGGTCGCGCTGTTCACCGCGTCGGGCACCTCGGAACTCACCGGCAAGGCCTGCACGCCGAACTCCGTGCACTGGACCTACGACACCTGGGCGCTCGCCCACGGCACCGCCGACGCCATCGTCAAGGGCGGCGGGAAGTCCTGGTATTTCCTGACCGTCGATTTCGCGCTCGGCCATTCGCTGGAGCGCGACGCGACCTCGGTCATCAACGCCAGCGGCGGCAAGGTCGCCGGTTCCGTCCGCCACCCGACCCACACCAAGGACTTCTCCTCCTACCTGCTCCAGGCGCAGGCGTCGAAGGCGCAGGTCGTGGCGCTGGCCAACGCCGGCGGCGACACCATCACCGCCATCAAGCAGGCGTCGGAGTTCGGCATGGTCGAGAGCGGCCAGACGCTGGCCGGCATGCTGCTGTTCATCTCCGACATCCATTCGCTGGGGCTGGAGACGGCGCAGGGGCTGCAACTGACCACCGGCTTCTACTGGGACCAGAACGAGAAGACCCGCGCCTTCGGCAAGCGCTTCGCCGAGCGCATGAACGGCCGCTACCCGACGATGAACCAGGCCGGCGCCTATTCGGCCTCGCTCGCCTATCTGAAGGCGGTGGCGAAGGTCGGCTCGGCGAAGGACGGGGCCGCCGTGGTCAAGGCGATGCGCGAGGCCGGGCCCTTCGAGGATCCGCTGTTCGGCACGACCCAGCTCCGCGAGGACGGCCGGGTGACGCACCCGATGATGCTGGTCCAGGTGAAGAAGCCGGCGGAATCCAAGGGACCGTGGGATTACTACAAGGTGCTCGCCACCGTCCCCGCCGACCAGGCCTTCCGCCCGCTGAAGGACAGCGAGTGCCCGCTGGTCGGGAAGTAGGCCGGTCCGGCCTCCCCGAAAGCGTCATGCCCGTGCTTGGCACGGGCATCCACAGGCAAGCCCGAGGTTTCCGCGTGGATGACCGGGACAAGCCCGGTCATGACGGAAGGGCCTGCGCGCCAACCGTTTCCGCGCAGGTTCCGACAGGCCTCCGCACGCCCGCTCCCAACGACACACCATAAAAACCGAGAGGGACGCATGGACAGCATCGCCCGCTACGAGCATCTCTACATCGGCGGCGCCTGGGTCGCGCCGGAGGACGGGGGGCTCATGGAGAGCGTCGACCCGTCGGTCGGCCGTCCCTGGGCCGTCGTGGCCTATGGCGGCAAGCGCGACGTCGACAAGGCGGTCGCCGCCGCCCGCGCCGCGCTGGACGGCCCCTGGGGCCGCATGCCCGGCCACGAGCGCGCCGCCCTGATCCGCCGCTTCGCCGACCTCTACAAGGAGCACGCCCGCGCGCTGGCCGTGCTGGAAACCCGCGATTCCGGCCGGGCCCTGCGCGAATCCCTGGCCGACATCTCGGGCCATTCCAACGCCTACCATTGGTGGGCGTCGCTGGCCGACAAGAACGCCGGCCGCACCATTCCCTTCGACGACAGCGTCCACGCCTTCACGTCCCGCGTGCCGGTCGGCGTCGTCGGCGCCATCACGCCGTGGAACGTGCCGCTGATGGCCGCCCTGTGGAAGCTCGGCCCGGCGCTCGCCGCCGGCTGCACCGTGGTCCTCAAGCCGGCCGAGCACACCCCGGTCACCTCGCTGGAGCTGGCCAAGCTGTTCGACGAGGCCGGCTTCCCGCCCGGAGTCCTCAACGTCGTGCCGGGCTACGGCAAGGACGGAGCGGGCGAGCATCTCGTCGCCCATCCCGGAATCGACAAGATCGCCTTCACCGGCGAGGGCACCACCGCCAAGTCGATCCTGCGCGCCGGCGCCGAGACGATGAAGCGCTTCACCTTCGAGCTGGGCGGCAAGTCCCCCCACATCCTGTTCGCCGACGCCGACCTGGAGCAGGCGCTCAACGCCGCGACCAACTCCGCCTGGACGCTGTGCGGGCAGAGCTGCGCGCTGGGATCGCGCGTGCTGGTGCAGCGCCCCGTCTACGACCGCGTCGTCGAGGCGTTCGTCGAGCGCGCCGGCCGCGTGCGGGTCGGGCTGCCGCTCGACGAGGCGACCCACATGGGGCCGCAGGCGCACGAGGAGCAGCTCGCCAAGACGCTGTCCTACATCGACATCGGCCGGAACGAGGGCGCCGAGCTGGTGACCGGCGGCCGCCGTCTGACCGGGCCGGACCACGCCGCCGGCTATTTCGTCGAACCGACCGTCTTCGCCAACGTCTCCAACGACATGCGGATCGCGCGCGAGGAGATCTTCGGCCCGGTCGCCTCGCTGATCCCGTTCGACGACGAGGACGAGGCGGTGGCGCTCGCCAACGACACCGCCTACGGCCTGACCGCCGGGCTGTGGACCGGCGACGTCGGCCGCGCCCACCGGGTGTCGAGCCGCATCCGCGCCGGCATGGTCTGGGTCAACACCTACCGCTTCATCCGCTGGTCGACCCCCTACGGCGGCTTCAAGGCGAGCGGCTGGGGCCGCGAGAACGGGATCGAGGCGCTCGATTCCTACCTGGAGACGCGCACCACGGTGATCAGCACCACCGGCCGCTTCCCCGACGCCTACGCCCGCTGACCCTTCAAATTCAAAACAGAGAGTTCCGATCATGCGTCTTGCCAACAAGCTCGTCGTGGTGACGGCCGCCGCCTCCGGAATGGGCCGGGCGGGCGTCGAGCTGTTCCTGAAGGAAGGCGCCCGCGTGGCGGCCATCGACATCAACGCCGACGCGCTGGCCGGCCTGAAGGCCGACATGCAGGCCCTTGGCCACGAGGTCGCAACCATCCAGGCCGACCTGTCCCGCCCCGAGGCGATGCGCGGCTCGATCAACGAGGCGGCCGACCGGCTCGGCGGCGTCGACGTGCTGTGGGCGCACGCCGGCATCCCCGGCCCCGGCGGCGTCGAGAATCTCGACCTCGCCGCCTACGACCAGGCGATCGCGCTGAACATCACCTCGGCCACGCTGGCGGCCGGCGAGGTCATCGGCCACATGCGCAAGCGCGGCGGCGGTTCGCTGGTGTTCACGTCCTCGGTGTCGGGCCTTGTCGGCTCGATGTTCAGCCCGGTCTATTCGGCCGCGAAGTTCGCGGTGGTCGGGCTGACCAAGTCGCTGGCCCAGCGCTTCGCCGCCGACGGGGTGCGGGTGAACGTGGTGTGTCCGGGGCTGGCCGACACGCCGATGAAGCTCGGCTTCACCGGCCGTTCCGGCATCGCCGCCGAGGCCGCCGCCAACCAGGAGCGCATGCTCGCTGCCGTGCCGATGGGCCGCCTGTGCAAGGCCGAGGAGGTCGCCCACGCGGTGCTGTGGCTGGCGTCGGACGACGCGTCCTTCGTCACCGGCGTGGCGCTGCCGGTGGACGGCGGCTTCACGGCGCGCTGAAGGGAGGGGGGCGTGTCTTCGCCCCCTCGCCCCCGCCTTCCCGATACCCAGGACGGAGACCACGCCATGGCCGGGCCGCTCGACGGCATCACGGTGATCGACCTCAGCACCGTGATCGCCGGACCCTACGCCAGCCAGATGCTCGGCGATTTCGGCGCGCGGGTGATCAAGATCGAGCCGCCCGGCGGCGACATCATGCGCGCCCCCGGCCCCGCCCGCTCGCCCGGCATGGGCGCCGCCTTCCTCAACTGCAACCGCAACAAGGAGAGCCGCGTCCTCGACCTCAAGGACGCCGGCCAGCGGGCGGAGCTCCTCGACCTGCTCGACGGGGCGGACGTGCTGCTCCACAACATGCGGGCGTCGGCGATCGGGCGGCTCGGGCTCGGCTACGAGGCGCTGCGCGGGCGGTTCCCCCGGCTGGTCTATTGCGCGATCGTCGGCTACGGCCAGGACGGCCCCTACCGCGACCGGCCGGCCTACGACGACGTCATCCAGGCGGAGGCCGGCTGGGCGGAACTCTACGCCCGCACCGGCGGCGAGCCGCGCTACGCCCCGACCATCGTCGCCGACAAGACCACCGGCCTGCACGCGGTGGCGGCGATCAACGCGGCGCTGCTGGCCCGTTCGGTCTCCGGCGCCGGTCAGGCCGTCGAGGTGCCGATGTTCGAGGTGATGGCCTCCTTCCTCGCCGTCGAGCATCTCGCCGGACGCACCTTCCGGCCGCCGCTGGGGGACAGCGGCTACAGCCGCGTCCTGTCGGCGCACCGGCGGCCCTACCGGACGCGGGACGGCCATGTCTGCGTGATGCCCTACACGGCGACCCACTGGCGGGCCTTCTTCACGGCGGCGGGGCGGGAGGACTGGGCGGCGGACGCGGCGCTCGGATCGGACTCCGCGCGGGCGGCGATGATCGGCGCGCTGTACGAGCGGCTCGCCGGCTGCCTGCCGGCGGAAACCACCGGCCACTGGCTGGCGCTGCTGCGCCGTCTCGACATCCCCTGCGCGCCGGTCAACTCCATCGAGGATCTGATGGAGGACGAGCACCTGAGGGCCGTCGGCTTCTTCCAGGAGGTCGAGCACCCGAGCGAGGGCGCCGTGGTGAACGCCCGCGCGCCGGTCCGCTTCTCCGGGCCCCCCTGCGCTCCGGCCCGCCCGGCGCCGCCGCTCGAACGCTGAGCCTACAGGCGGTCGGCGGCGAAGGTGTCGCACTGCCGCAGTTCGCCGCCTTGCAGGCCGGTGCGGAACCAGCGGACCCGCTGCTCGGAGCTGCCGTGGGTGAAGCTGTCGGGCGAGACGGTGCCGCGCGCCTGCCGTTGCAGCCGGTCGTCGCCGATGGCGCTGGCGGCGGTCAGCGCCTCCTCGACGTCGCCGGGCTCCAGGATGCGGCGGTCGCGGTTGGCGTGGTTGGCCCACAGCCCGGCGAAGCAGTCGGCCTGCAACTCCAGCCGGACCGAGAGCGCGTTCGCCTCCCGGCGGTCGCCGGAGCGCCGCTGCGCCGCCTCCACCTTGTCGGAGATGCCGAGCAGGTTCTGCACATGGTGGCCGACCTCGTGGGCGATGACGTAGGCCTGGGCGAAGTCGCCGGGTGCCTGGAAACGGTCGCGCAGCTCCCGGTAGAAGCCGAGGTCGATGTAGACCTTGCGGTCGGCCGGGCAATAGAAGGGGCCCATCGCCGCCTGGGCGCTGCCGCAGCCGGAGGCGACGGCGCCGGTGAACAGCACCAGCGTCGGATCCTGGTACTGCCGGCCCATCTGCTGGAACAGCCCGCGCCAGGTGTCTTCCGTGTCGGCCAGCACGACGGAGACGAAGCGGCCCAATTCGTCGTCGGGCGCGCTGCCGGGCGGGGCGTTGCGGACGTCGGCCGTCCGCGTTTCCGGCTCGCCGCCGTTCAGCAGGACCGTCGGATCGACGCCGAGGAACAGCGACACGACGACGAGCACCAGCACCCCGCCGACCCCGAGTCCGCCCACCCCGATGGGGAGACCGCCGCCCCCGCCGAATCCGCCGCGCCGGTCCTCGACATTCCCGCTCTCCCGTCCGCCTTGCCAGCGCATGACCGTGCCTCCGCCGCGTGTTCGTGCAGACGAAACCCGGCCGGCGGGCCGGCGTTCCACGCCCCACCCGTTTGAACCCCCGCCTTCCTTGCGCCGCCGTTCGGCCGTCGCAGCCAGAACGTTGACGGTGCCTGGGCTTCCCGGCAATTTCCCCGGCCAGCGCGCCTCGATCCCCACGGCGCGGCATCCTACAGCCCCGAACAGGACCTCCATGGCAGATTTCTTCCCGCGCTGGCCGCTTGCGGCCGGCCCCGTCGTCCAGCCGGACGAACGCCTTCCCTGGGGCTCGACGGCCACGCTCGGCGTCCAGCATCTCGTCGCCATGTCCGGCTCGACCATCCTCGGGCCGCTGCTGATGGGGTTCGATCCGAATCTGGCGATCCTGTTCTCCGGCATCGGCACGCTGATCTTCCTCGTGCTGACCGCCGGGCGGGTGCCGAGCTATCTCGGCTCCTCCTTCTCCTTCATCGCCGTGGTCATCGCGGTGACGGGGTACGGCGGCCAGGGGCCCAACCCGAACATCGGGCCGGCGCTGGGCGGCATCATCGCGGCCGGCGTGCTCTATGTCCTGATCGGCCTGCTGGTGACCTGGACCAGCACCGGCTGGATCGAGCGTCTGATGCCGCCCGCCGTGACCGGGGCGGTGGGGGCCGCGATCGGCCTCAACCTCTCGCCGGTCGCCGTCAAGGGCATCGAGGGGACCGGCCCCCACACCCTCGTGGCCCTGTTCACGCTGGCCGCCACCGCCCTTGTCGCGGTCTACGCGCCGCTCGCCATCCGGCGGCTGTCGATCCTGACCGGCATCGCGTCCGGCTACGTCTTCTACCTTGTCCTGGCGAACGGATTCGGCCTGCTGCCGCCGGTGAGCTTCGCGGAGCTTGCCGCCGCCCCATGGTTCGGCATGCCGGCCTTCCGCACGCCGACCTTCGACGCCGGGGCGATGGCGCTCGTCGCTCCCATCGCCTTCATCCTGGTCGCCGAGAATCTCGGCCACATCAAGGCAATCGGCGCGATGACCGGGCGCAACCTGGACCGCTTCATCGGCCGCGGCTTCATCGGCGACGGCATCGCCACCATCGTCTCGGGCAGCGGCGGCGGCACCGGCGTCACGACCTATGTCGAGAACATGGGCGTGATGGCGGTGACGCGCGTCTTCTCGACGCTGATCTTCGTCGTCGCCGCCGTCGCGGCGATCCTGCTCGGCTTCTCGCCGAAGTTCGGCGCCCTGCTGCGGACCATCCCGGCGCCGGTGCTGGGCGGGCTGGCGACCGTCGTCTTCGGCCTGATCGCCGCGGCGATGGTGCGGCTGTGGGTCGACAACCGGGTCGACTTCTCCGACCCGCGCAACCTGATCACGGTCGGCGTGACACTGGTGCTCGGCGCCGGCGACTTCACCATCTCCGCCAGCGGCTTCTCCATCGGCGGGATCGGCACCGCGACCATCGCGGCGCTCGGCCTCTACCAGCTTCTCGGGATCGGGCGCCCGCGCGAGGTGCCGCATGTGGACGCCCAGGCGGCGTCCACCACGCTCCACTGACGCGCACGCCCCGCTGGCCGGCCCGGTCCGGGCCGGCGTCTCAGCGCGCGGAGCGGCGGCAGTCGGCCAGGATGTTGCCGACCGTCACCCGCTCCCGCTCGTCCATCGCCAGCTCCCAGCGCGCCTTCACGGCGATCCAGTCGGCGACGTACAGGCAGATGCCGTCGCGCTTGGGCGGCAGCCAGTCCTCCGGCCCCTTGGAGCCCTTGGCCCGGTTGGCCTCGCGGCTGGAGGCCAGCAGGGTCAGCGGGTCGGTCAGGTCGTTGGCGTAGGCCGTCCGCCGCTCGCGGGGCCAGCCATAGCCGCCGCTGGCGTAGGCCTCCTCCAGCGGCACCCGGTGGTCGATGTCGACCTGTCCCGGATCGGTGAAGCGCTCGCCGGTGTAGGGGTCGAGCCAATCGCCCGACAGCACCGAGCAGCCGTTCCGCGACAGGGTGGCCGGGCGGCGGGAATCGCGGATCAGCACCTGCTCGCGGGCGTTCAGGCAACCACGGTCGGGGGCGATCCAGTGCGGCCATTCCTCCCGGACATAGCCGCGCCGCCGCTCCTCCTCGACCCGGATGCCGTCGAGCAGCGCCTGCGTCCGGTCGAAGTCGATGCGGTCGGACGAGCGCGCCACGACCGGCGGCGGAGCCGGCGTGTGCCCCCGGCCGCCGCGCGGCTTCTTCTCCTCCTGACCGAGCAGGCTTTCCAGCGTCCCGGCGGGCAGCAGGTGCAGCCGCTCCGCCAGGGCCAGCGTGGCCAGGATCGCCAGCACGGTGAACAGACCGCGCAGCGTCAGCGACCGCCCCCGGCGCGGCATCCCACCCGACTTGTTCCATCGCACCGCCATGCGCCGTCCCGTCCTTTTGCATATCGGGCGATGTTATGACGCCCGGACGGCCGAAGCACAAACTCTCTGGGACAGGATCCCTAAGGTTTCGTGCGTTTAATAAGAAACGCACGAAACCTCAGCCTTTTGATGACGAGCGGATTCACGCTCCAATCCGATTCCGGTTTTCCGCGATCCGCTCTAGGGCATCCGGCCGGTCAGGGTGGCGCTCAGCCCCTGGAGCAGACCGACCTGGCAGACCGTGTCGAAGGTCGCCCGCATCAGAGACGGGTCGCCGATCGACACCCGGATGTCGCCGGCCCGTGCCGGGCTGTGTCGGCGCGGCACGCGGGCACCGCACAACTCCTGCAACACCTCCAGCAGCATGACCAGCGAGGTCGCCCGCCCGGTGCACAAATTGTAGACCGGAGCGCCCAGGCCGCGCCGCTCCATCGCCAGCGCCAGGATGCGCACCACGTCGCCGACGAAGACGAAGTCGCGCACCTGCTGGCCGTCGCCGTGGATCTCGATCTCCTCGCCGCGCGCCACCCGGCGGGCGAAGATCGAGATCACCCCGGAATAGGGCGACAGCGGATCCTGGCGCGGGCCGTAGACGTTGAAGAAGCGGAAGCCCACCGTCGGCACGCCCTGGATGGTCCAGGCGATCTTCGCGTGCATCTCGCAGCCCAGCTTGTCCACCCCGTAGGCCGACAGCGGGCGGGGCAGCTCGTCCTCGTTCAGCGGGGTGGCCGGGTTGTTGCCGTAGACGGCGGCCGACGATGCGTAGACCACCGGCACCGGCCCGCCGTTCCGGGCGTCGCGTGCCGCCTCGAACACGGTGACGGTGCCGAGCAGGTTGGTGCGGTGGGTTTCCGCCCACAGCTCGCGCGAGCGTTGCACCGAGGCGACGGCGGCGAGGTGGAAGATGCCGTCAACCCCCTCGGCGGCGTGGCGCACCGCGTCGGGGTCGGCCACGTCGCCGACGACCAGCCGGGCGGCGGCGGGCTTGTTCTCCAGCCGGCCGCTGGACAGGTTGTCGAGGATCGTCACCCGGTGCCCGTCGGCGAGCAGCCGGTCGGCCAGATGCGACCCGATGAAGCCGCAGCCGCCGGTGATGAGGTGATGCGCCATGGTTTCCGCCTTCCGTGGATGCCTGACTCATGGTCGGCATGCGGACCGCTCAGGACCAGAGCATCTTCGGGGTGAGCCGGCGGCCCAGCCGGGACAGCGGGCGCGCCGTTCGGGCACCCCTTTCGACGAATCGGCCGGGCCGCCCCGTGTGACGGATTTCGGACAGGCGTTGCCGCTGGTTCAACAGGCTTATCCACGGTTTTGTCCACCGTTCTGTGGATAAAATCGGTCAAGCGCGGCGCTGTCGCGGGCGCGGCTGACCATGCGCCGTTGCCCGCGCGCCGCCGCCCTTGCGCGTGGACAGCGGGCGGCCTGCCGGTTAGCATCCCCTGCATGACCGATCATCCATTGAACACCAAGGGCTTGCAGTGCCCCCTGCCGGTCTTGCGCGCGCGCAAGATGATGAAGGCCATCGCCGTCGGCGACACGCTGACCGTCGAGGCCACGGACCCCGGAGCGCTGAAGGATTTTCCCGCCTTCTGCGAGGCCACCGGCCATCGCCTGCGGTCGAGCGGCGAGGAGGGCGGGGTCTACCGTTTCGTCATCGAACGGATGGCCTGAAGGACGGTCCGCGGGACGGTTCGGAGGGACCCTGCATACGTGAAGATGCGGATGGTTGGCTGTGACGAATCGTCCTGGAATCGGCCTGTACTTTGGGGGGCGATCCGGGAAGAATGGTCGGTGGAAACGTCCCGACCGTCCCGAACGCCAACAAAAAACGACCGAAACCGCCATGTTCACCACGCTGTTCACCCACGCGGCCTGCCTGGACCACGACACGGGCCTGGGGCATCCGGAATGCGCCGACCGCCTGCGCGCCGTGCTCGCCGCGCTGGAGACCGAAGAGTTCCACATGCTCGAACGGCAGGAGGCGCCGCGCGCCACGGTCGAACAGCTTCTGCGCGCCCACCCGCAGGCCCACATCGACCGGGTGATGGCGTCGATCCCCGCCGCCGAGCACGCCGGCATCGACGGCGACACCGTGGTTTCGCCCGGCTCGGGGGAGGCGGCCCTGCGCGCCGCGGGCGCGGTGGTGGCGGCGGTGGATTCGGTGGCGACCGGCCAGTCGCGCAACGCCTTCTGCGCCGTGCGCCCGCCGGGGCACCACGCCGAGCGGGAGAAGGCGATGGGCTTCTGCCTGTTCAACAACGCCGCGGTCGGCGCCTACCACGCGCGCGCCGCCCACGGGCTGCAACGGGTCGCGGTGATGGATTTCGACGTCCACCACGGCAACGGCACCCAGGACATCTTCCAGTTCGACGCGGACATGCTCTACTGCTCGACCCACCAGTCGCCGCTCTACCCCGGCACCGGCGACGCGGGCGAGAAGGGCGAGTACGGCAACTGCGTGAACGCGCCGCTGCCGGCCATGGCGGGATCGCCGGAGTTCCGCCACGCGATGACCCACACGGTCCTGCCGGCGATCGACCATTTCAAACCGGACCTGCTGATCATCTCCGCCGGCTTCGACGCCCATTCGCGCGATCCGATGGCGGCGCTGCACCTGATCGACGACGATTTCGTCTGGGCCACCCGCAAGCTGGGCGAGTTGGCCCGCACCCATTGCGGCGCCCGCATCGTCTCGGTGCTGGAGGGCGGCTACAACCTGCGCGCCCTCGCCTCGGCCAGCGCCGCCCATGTGCGCGAGCTGATGTATTGCTGAGGGGAAGGGGGGAGGGGTCCCGCCGGCCCTTCCTGACCGCATAGACCGCAAGGGCAAGGCGTCCACCCGCCACGGCCCTTGCACACGGCGAGGGGCGGGCCTAACTTCGCGAACGAAGGTCCACCACGGTTTCGCCCCATGCCCCCCTCCGCCGTCCCGTCCGCCACCGCTCCCATTCCGCCCGACATCGCCGCCCTCAGCTTCGAGGATGCCCTGGCCGAGCTGGAGCGGATCGTCCGCCAGCTCGAAGAGGGGCGCGGCAAGCTGGACGACGCGATCTCCTCCTACGAGCGCGGCACCGCCCTGAAGCGCCATTGCGAGGCCAAGCTGCGCGAGGCGCAGGCCAAGATCGACCGCATCACCGTAAGCGCCGACGGTTCCATCGGCAGCGAACCCGCCCGGATCGACTGACGTGCAGACAACATCGAAGGCCGCCCTGAAGGCGGCGATGAGCGAGATCGCCCGCGCCGTGGAGGACACCATCGGCCGGCTGCTGCCCTCCACCGATCTGGCCGAGGCCCGGCTGTTCGACGCCATGCGCTACGGCAGCCTGAACGGCGGCAAGCGGCTGCGCCCCTTCCTGGTCATGCAGTCGTCGGCGCTGTTCGGGGTCAACCCCGACTGCGCCATCCGCGCCGCCGCGGCGGTCGAGATGGTCCACAGCTATTCGCTGGTCCACGACGACCTGCCGGCGATGGACGACGGCGAGCTGCGGCGCGGCCGCCCGACCTGCCACCGCCAGTTCGACGAGGCGACCGCCATCCTGGCCGGCGACGGGCTGCTCACCTTCGCCTTCGAGGTGCTGGCCGATCCCGCCACCCACGAGGATCCGAACATCCGCTGCCAGCTCGTCACCGCGCTGGCCAAGGCTGCGGGCGGCCACGGCATGGTCGGCGGCCAGATGCTCGACCTGATCGCCGAGCACGAGAGCTTCGACCTCGGCACCACCACCCGGCTCCAGCGCATGAAGACCGGCGAGATGATCGCCTTCTCCTGCGAGGCCGGCGGCATCCTCGGCAAGGCCAACCCGCCGCAGCGCACGGCGCTGCGCGCCTACGCCCACGACCTCGGCCTCGCCTTCCAGATCGTCGACGACCTGCTCGACGTCGAGGGCACGGCGGAGGAGACCGGCAAGACGGTCGGGCGCGACGCCCAGGCCGGCAAGGCCACCTTCGTGTCCATCCTCGGCCGCGAGCGCGCCCGCGCCCAGGCCGAGATGCTGGCCGCCCAGGCCGCCGCGCACTTGGACATCTTCGAGGGGCGTGCCGACATGCTGAAGGCCGTCGCCGATTTCGTCGTCGACCGGCGCGCCTGAGCCGAAAGGACCGTGAACTCGTGACCGCCACCAAGACCCCGCTGCTCGACCTCTGCCCGACGCCCGCCAAGCTGAGGGGCCTCAAGCCCGAACAGCTCCGCCAGTTCGCCGACGAGCTGCGCACCGAGACCGTGGACGCCGTGTCGGTGACCGGCGGCCATCTCGGCGCCGGGCTGGGGGTGGTCGAGCTGACGGTGGCGCTGCATTACGTGTTCAACACGCCCTACGACCGGCTGATCTGGGACGTCGGGCACCAGTGCTACCCGCACAAGATCCTGACCGGCCGGCGCGACCGCATCCGCACGCTCCGCATGGGCGGCGGCCTCAGCGGCTTCACCAAGCGGTCGGAGAGCGAGTACGACCCGTTCGGCGCCGGCCACAGCTCGACCTCCATCTCCGCCGGGCTCGGCATGGCGGTGGCGAGCCGGCTGAAGGGCGAGCGCCGCAACGTCGTCGCGGTGATCGGCGACGGCGCGATGAGCGCCGGCATGGCCTACGAGGCGATGAACAACGCCGCCCCGACCAAGTCGCGGCTGGTGGTGGTGCTGAACGACAACGACATGTCGATCGCCCCGCCGGTCGGCGCCATGAGCGCCTACCTGTCGCGTCTGATCTCCTCCAAGCCCTATCTCAGCCTGCGCCACCTCGCCAAGGAGATCGCCGACCAACTGCCGCGCCCGCTGCGCACCGCCGCCCGCCGGGCGGAGGAGTACGCGCGCGGCATGGTCACCGGCGGCACCCTGTTCGAGGAGCTGGGCTTCTACTACATCGGGCCGATCGACGGGCACAACCTCGACCATCTGCTGCCGGTGTTGCAGAACGTGCGCGACGCCGACGACGACAAGCCGGTGCTGATCCACGTCGTCACCAAGAAGGGCAAGGGCTACGCCCCGGCGGAGGCCTCGGCCGACAAGCTGCACGCGGTCGCCAAGTTCGACGTGGTGACCGGCGCCCAGGCCAAGCCGAAATCCAACGCGCCGACCTACACCCGCGTCTTCGCCCAGTCCCTCATCACCGAGGCGGCGGCCGACCCGGCCATCGTCGCCATCAACGCGGCGATGCCGTCGGGCACCGGGCTGGATCTGTTCGCCGAGCGCTTTCCCGACCGCTGCTTCGACGTCGGCATCGCCGAACAGCACGCGGTGACCTTCGCCGCCGGCATGGCGACCGAGGGCTTCAAGCCCTTCTGCGCCATCTACTCGACCTTCCTCCAGCGCGCCTACGATCAGGTGATCCACGACGTGGTGCTGCAACACCTGCCGGTGCGCTTCGCGCTCGACCGCGCCGGGCTGGTCGGGGCCGACGGGGCGACCCACGCCGGCTCCTTCGACGTTGCCTTCCTCGGCTGCCTGCCCGACATCGTGCTGATGGCCGCGGCGGACGAGGTGGAACTGATGCACATGGTCGCCACCCAGGCCGCCATCGACGACCGCGCCTCGGCGCTGCGCTACCCGCGCGGCGAGGGGGTGGGGCTGGAGATGCCGGATCGCGGGTCCGTCCTGCCGCTCGGCAAGGGGCGCATCTTGCAGGAGGGCAGCAAGGTCGCCATCCTCAGCTACGGCGGCCGTCTCGCCGAGGCCCGCAAGGCGGCGGCCGAGCTGGGCGCCCGCGGCCTGTCGACCACGCTGGCCGACGCCCGCTTCGCCAAGCCGCTCGACGAGGATCTGGTCCGCCGCCTCGCGCTGGAGCACGAGGTGCTGATCACCATCGAGGAAGGGTCGGTCGGCGGCTTCGGCAGCTTCGTCCTGCAATTCCTGGCGACCTCCGGCCTGCTGGACGGCGGGCTGAAGATCCGGCCGTTGGTCCTACCCGATGTTTACCTCGACCATGATTCGCCGGCCAAACAGTATGAGACCGCCGGGTTGAGCGCGCGGCACATCGTCGCGACCGCGTTGCAGGCCCTCGGAATCGAAAGCGCCGCGGCGCGAGCATAACCGGCCCGTCCGCTCTCCCGATTTCTCGCATCGGCCCCCGCGTCCTCTCCGGACGCGGGGGTTTCCTTTTGGCGAATCGCCTTTTCACGCGAACGAATGTCGTACCCCGATTTGTCTAGCGATGCTTCGGGTTGTTCGACTGGTGTCGGCGCGGTTGCTCGGCTTACAATTTGGACACATAAGGATGCATGCACCGGACAGGTGGAAGGAACGGGCGACATGGCGCATATGGTCGTGCTCAACACGGTTCGTGACGCCGATCCGGAAGGGAGCGGCGGCTCGTTCGGTGCTGGTTTCGGCGCCGCCGCGGCCGAACCTCCAGGGCTGAACCTGAACGATCCGGCGGTCCTGCGCTGCCTGCTGGAACAGACCCCGACCCCGACCGCGCTGCTCGAGGGCGAGGCCGGGCTGTGCAGCTTTTCCAACGCCGCCTTCCGTGCCCTGGGCGTGGTGGCCGGAGCGCCGCTGACCTCCCAGTTTCCGGCGGTTTCGTCTTCCCTGCTCGCCGCCGCCCGGCGCGGCGGCGCCCAGCGCGAGGCGGCGGCCCGCGACGGCGACCGTTTCTGGGAGGTCCGGGCCACGCCGATGATGGGCGTCAACGGGCTGGTGCGCGCCCTGATCGTCACCGTCGAGGAGACCCCGGACAGCGCCGCCGAGCAGGAACGGCACATGCGCGAGCTGAGTCACCGGGTGAAGAACACGTTGCAGCTCGTCTCCAGCCTGCTGACGCTGCAAACGCTGGGGTCCAAGGATCCCGAGGTGCGGCGCGCCCTGCAAAGCGCCGGGGGACGGATCGGCATCGTCACCCAGGCCCACCAGCGCACGCACGCCGCCCTGCGCGGCGACGACCTCGACGTGGCCGGCCATCTGCGCGATCTGTGCGGCGAGCTGGAGGCGACGCTTCCCGGTGCCCGCCGCATCCGGGTGGAGGCCGAGCCGACCAGCCTTCCGGTGGACAGCGTGATTCCGCTGAGCCTGATCGTCAACGAGCTGGTCGGCAACGCCGCGAAGCACGCCTATGGTCCCGATGAGCCGGGCGGAATCGAGGTCAGCCTCGGCCGTGCCGCCGACGGCCGCCGACGGCTGGTGGTGTCCGACCAGGGGCGCGGACTGCCGGACGGGCTCGACGTCGCCCGCGCGGCGACGCTGGGGCTGAAGATGGTGCGCGCCTTCGCCGGCCAGTTGAAGGGAGTCTTGCGCGCCGAAACCGGCCAAGCCGGCACCCGGCTGATTGTCGAACTTCCTGGTTGAGCGGCCTTTGCGCCACGGCGCGCTTGCCCTCGCCGCCGTTCCGGGTCAGGAATGCGCCCCTTGGCCGGAACGGGACGGATCGGAGGATCGGGCATGGCGCGGGTGCGGGCGGACGTGGCTCTGGTGGAGCGCGGCTTGGCGGAAAGCCGGGCCAAGGCGCAGGCTCTGATCCTTGCCGGGCTGGTCTATTCCGACACCAAGCGCATCGGCAAGGCCGGCGATCTGCTGACCGAGGACGCCCCGCTGTCTGTGAAGGGGCAGGACCACCCCTGGGTGTCGCGCGGCGGGCTGAAACTGGTCAAGGGGCTGGACGTCTTCGGCATCGACCCCGCCGGCCTGACCGCCCTCGATGTCGGGGCATCGACCGGCGGCTTCACCGACGTGCTGCTGACGCGCGGGGCCGCGAAGGTCTACGCGGTCGACGTCGGGCATGGACAGCTGGCGTGGAAGCTGCGCAACGACCCGCGCGTCGTGGTGCTGGAGAAGACCAACGCCCGCCATCTGACCACGGCCGAGATTCCCGATCCGGTCGATCTGGTGGTGTGCGACGCCAGTTTCATCGGGCTGGAGGTCGTGCTGCCGGCGGCGCTTGGGCTGGTGGTGCCGGGCGGGCGGCTGGTCGCCTTGATCAAGCCGCAGTTCGAGGTCGGCAAGGGCCGCGTCGGCAAGGGCGGCGTCGTGCGCGAACCGGAACTGCACCAGGAGGTCTGCGACCGTGTCCGCTCCTGGATCGACGGGCTTGCCGGCTGGCGGGTCCTGGACATCACCGAAAGCCCGATCACCGGCCCGGAGGGCAACAAGGAGTTCTTGATCGGAGCGGCGTTCGGGACGGATCCGGATGGAGCCACAGACTGTCACGGGAACCCCCACTGAACCGCCCTGGATTTTCCGGACAGCCCGTCTTCCCGGAAATTTATCCGATCATGTCAGCCAGCCTTATGCGCCCCCCTCAACGAATCGGGATTTCCGCTCGCCGGCATCACACTCAAGCGGCGGCCCGTGCGAAGGATTCGGCGAAGGCGCGCCAACTCCGCTCCCCGCGCATGAAGACCCGCCCCTTCTCGGCGCAGGCCCGTGCGGCGGCCCTGTCGGTGTAGACGCGCTCCAACCGCTCGACCACCTCCTCCACGGCGGATTCGCCCCAGCCCCGGCGGGCGCCCGTGGGATCGGCCACCGGGGTCTGATCGCGAAGCGGCAGGCAATTGCCTTCGCGGATCAGGTCGAGATGCCCGGTGTTGGCCGACAGGATCACGGGCACGCCGCAGGCCATCGCCTCCATGGCGACAAGGTTGGTGGCGCCTTCGCAGCGGTTGGGGAAAACGGCGGCGTGACAGTCGGCCAGGATCGCCGCGATCTCGTGCCTTGCGATGAACCCCATGTCGACGAAGCCCTCCGGCGGCACGCCGTGCGCCATCGCCCACTCCACGATCCGCAGCTTCCCGTTCTCCCCGATCATCGGGGGCTCGGGCGTCAACGGGGATTCGGCGATCGTTCCGGAGGTGTGCGGCCAGTAATTGTGCCAGGCGGTGACCAGCAGCGCGTCGGGATGCCGCTCGTGGAAACGGCGAAACGCGGCGAGCACGATGTCCTGGCCCTTGCGGAACTCCAGCTTGCCGCCGGAGAAGACGACGAAACGGTCCCCGAAGCGGCCGGTGGGAGGCCGCGCGGGCAATTCGCCCGGATCGATGCCCTGGAACGCGCAGCCGACGTCCGGAACTCCCTGCTCCAGAAGCAAATCCCGGTTGTAGGTCGAATGCACCACGATCCTGTCGTAACCGCGCGCGCGCTCCAGGGTCTCGGTGTCGAACCGGCTGTCCTCGAAGGCGATCACGCCGACGTTGCGGCTGCCACGGAAGCGCTCGGATGCCGGCCCCTCCACGAAGCCGTTGGCGAGCGCGTGCAGCAGCGTCCAGCCCTTGATGACCACCACCTGGCCCGGAACCCGATCGGCGATGGCGCCGATGCGCTCATACCCGATCATCAGGGGCGCCAGCTTCTCCCGGTTCTCCGGCCGCAAGGTGGCCAGCAACGGCTGTTCCAGCAAAAGCGGCGGGCGGCCTTGGTCCAGCAGGTAAAGCGCCGTGTGCACGCCGACCAGACCCCAGCCATGGATTTCCGAAAGCTGCCAAGTCAAAGCAAAATTCTGTTCCACGCACAGCCTTTCGACGCGCACCGCGAATGCCGGTTGACCTTCCCGCGGCAGGCTGATGCTATGCGGCAGGATGTGCCGGCATCCAGCCGGCCCATTATTTAGCGTCGGCCCACCCCGACCTTCAAGACATGACCATCAAGATCGCGTTCATAGACCCGACGAAGGGCGATTACACCCCCGAGACGCCGCGCCTCCAGCCGCTTGGCGGTTCGCAATCGGCGCTCTGCTACCTGGGGGAGGAGCTGGCCGCCGCCGGCCATGCGATCACGCTGGTCAACGGCACGCGCGCGGCCGCCACCGTGCGCGGGGTGCGCTGCCTGCCCATGGCTTCGATGAGCCTTGAGGATCTGTGCGCTTTCGACGCCGTGGTTTTTCTGAATGGATGCGATCGGGAGCTGCTGCTGCGCCTGCGCGGCAGGATGGGCGGCGGGCGCAAGCTGATCCTCTGGACGCAGCACGCCGCCGACCAGCCGGCGGTGGCGAACTTGGCCGAGCCCGAACTGCGCGACTGCCTGGACGGTGTCGCCTTCGTCAGCCAATGGCAGATGGATGGGTATCTGGACGCCTTCCGCCTCGATCCGGCGCGCTGCCGGGTGATGCGCAACGGGATTGCGCCGGCCTTTGCCGGCCTGTTCGGGCCGAACGAGGATATCCGGGCGGCGACCCCCTGGCCGCCGGTTCTGGCCTACACCAGCACGCCGTTCCGTGGCCTCGACGTGCTGCTGGACAGCTTTCCGTCGATACGGGCGGCGATTCCCGGAACCCGGCTGCGCGTCTGTTCGAGCCTCGAAGGTTATCAGGTCGCCGCCGGACAGGATCCCTTCACCGCCTTGTACCAGCGTTGCCGCGAGACGGAGGGGGTGGAGTATCTCGGCGGCCTCGGTCAGGTGGCGCTGGCCGGGATGCTGCGGAAGGCGACCTGCCTCGCCTATCCCAACCGCTTCGCCGAGACCTCCTGCATCGCCGTGCTGGAGGCGCTGGCGGCCGGCTGCCTGGTGGTGTCGAGCCAATTGGGCGCCCTGCCGGAAAGCGGGGCCGGCTTCGCGCGGCTCATCCCCGTGCCGGAGGATCCGCGGGAACACGCGCAACGCTACGCCGAGGCGGCGGTGGCCGCCCTGACCGACCTGCGGACGGATCCCGGCGCCGGCCTCCGGCTCCGCGCCCAGGTCGACCACGCCAACGCCGAGACGTCCTGGCCGGTGCGGGCGCAAGGCTGGATCGCCTGGTTCGAGGAGTTGCGCAGGCCGGCTCCGGTGAGGGCCGATACGGCGGACAGTGCCACGGCGATCACCGCCAGGATCGTCTCCGCCCAGCAGCAGCTCATGGAGGCGTTGGGCGCCCATCTGAATTCCGGGCCGACCCGCCGGCTGGCCGACCCGGCCTGGCGGGCCGAGGCGCGCGCGATGATCGATCTGGTGGAACGGTCGCTCCGCCTCGATCACAACGACGAGGAAGCGCGCACCGGCGTCTGGTCGGCGCTGCGCGGCTACGACGCCTGGCTTTCGTACCACAGCGCGCTGCCGGAGCTGCCGCCGCCGTCCCCGCTGCCGCCCGGCGGGCGCCGGATCTTCGACTGCTTCCAGTTCCACAACGAGCTGGATCTGCTGGAGGTCCGGCTGGCCGAACTCCATCCCGTGGTGGACCGTTTCGTCCTGGTCGAGGCGACCTACACCCACGCCGGCGCCGCCAAGCCTCTGCACTACGCCGACAACCGGGCGCGTTTCGCCGCCTACGCGGACAAGATCATCCACATCGTGGTCGCCGAGGATCCGGGCGGATTCGCCTGGAACCGCGAGGCGTACCAGAGGGACGCGATCCTGCGCGGCCTCGGGGAGTGCCGGCCCAGCGACATGATCCTCATTTCCGACGCCGACGAGATCCTGCGCGCGCCGGTCGTCGAGCGGCTGCGCCGGGAGCCGGACGATGGCGCCACGCTCTTCAGTCCCCATCTCGACATCTTCCTCTATTTCCTCGACCTGAAGGCGCCCGATCCCTGGGTCTCGGTGGCCGCCGCCCCCTGGGAGCTGATCCGCCGCATCGGCGCCAACCGCGCCCGCTATCTGGCCAAGCAGGGGATCGGGCGGGTCGTTCCGGACGCCGGCTGGCACTTCACCTGGATGGGGGGCACCGACCGTTTCCGCGCGAAGCTGGAGGCTTTCGCGCACCGGGAGATGATCGCCGGCTTCGACCGCGATCCGCAGGCCAACCGGGCTAAGCTCGACCGCTTCTACGCCACCGGCCGCTTCGACGGGGACGCGCCGCCCGGCATGTGGACGGACCTCCAGCCTGTTCCCGTCGACGAGCGCTATCCGGCCCGCATCCGGGAAACGCTCTCCCGCTTCCGCCATCTCGGCTGGCTCATCCCGCAGGCGGAACCCGCGCCGGAGGCCCTGCTCGAGGAAGGCTGGCTGCGGGAGGGGAATGGGGACGGAGCGGCGGCCGAGGCGCTCTGGCGCCGGGCCGCGGCCCTCGATCCCACCGACATCCAGGTCTTCCACGCGCTTGCCGAACGGCTGCTGGCGCGCAACGCAACGGCCGAGGCGCTCCGCCCCCTGCGCTGCTGCACCCGGCTGGATCCCAAGGGGAGCTTCCATCTTTTCAAGCTCGCCCACAGCCTGCTCCTGCTCCGCCGGTACGGGGAGAGCGCAACGGTCCTGAGGGCGCTGATCCCCCGCGAGCCGGAGGAGCATCGCGCCTACGGCAATCTCGCGGTCGCGCTGAAGAATCTCGGTCTTCACGAGCAGGCGGTGGCGGTCGGCCGCCAGGCGCTGGCGCTGGCGCCGGCCGACGCCGGCCTGCTGGGCAACCTGGGTCTCGCCCTGTCGATGCTGATCGGAGAAGACGAGGCGGCGGCCGGCGCCCTGTCGCGCGCCATGGTCCTGGAGCCGGACCACGCCGAGACGCGGATGAACCGCGCGCTGGTCCTGCGCAACCTGCACCGGCTGGACGAGGCGGAGGCCGAGTGCCGCAGCCTCGTCGCGGAGCGGCCGGACGACGCCCGCGCCCACACGCTCCTGGCGACCTGCCTGCTGATGCGGGGCGATCTGGTGGCGGGGTTCCGCGCGTATGAATGGCGCACCCGGCTGGCCGATGGGCAGGTGGAGGCGCGAGGCCTGCCGACGCCGCTGTGGGACGGCGGCGATCCCGATGGCCGGCGCATCCTGCTGCACGACGAGCAGGGGCTCGGTGACGGGATCCAGTTCGCGCGCTACGCGACGCTGCTGGCGCGGCGCGGCGCCCATGTGATCGTGGAGTGCAACGACGCGCTGGCTCGACTCCTCGCCACGCTGCCGGGCGTGGCGACGGTCGTCGGACGCTCCGCGCCGCCGCCGGCGCACGATGCCCACGCGGCCCTGATGAGCCTGCCGCATCTCCTTGGCACGACCCTCGCGACGGTCCCGTCGGAGGTGCCGTACCTTGCGGCCGAACCCTCCCTCGTCGCGCGGTGGCGCGACCGGCTGGAGCCGGTGCGGGCGGGGCTGCGGGGCGGGCTGGTCGTCGGGCTGGTCTGGGCCGGCAACGCGGATCTTCCCGACGATCCCAAGCGCTCGCCGGGGCTGGAACCCCTGCTGCCGTTGCTCGGCCTTCCCGGACTCGTCTTCGTCTCCCTTCAGAAGGGCGCCGGGCGGGCGGAACTGGAGCGGTTGGGCGATCGGCTTCCCGAGGGCTTCCGCGATGTCGGCGACGCGTTGGAGGATCTCGCCGACACCGCGGCCGTCGTGGCACAGCTCGATCTGGTCATCTCCGTGGACAGCGCGGTCGCCCACCTCGCCGGGGCGCTGGGACGGAAGGTCTGGACCATGGTGCGCGCGGAGTCCGAGTGGCGATGGATGCTGGAGCGCACCGACAGCCCCTGGTACCCGACCATGCGGCTGTTCCGGCAGAAACGGGCGGGCGACTGGAGCGACGTCGTGGCGGCGCTGCGCAGCGCGCTGCACCAAGCGGTCAGGACGGCTCCCCGGTAGGGGCGCCATGCACGGCGCGGCGCCGAACCTCGTCGTGCAGAGCCTCGCGGACGCGCGCGAAGACGGGCGCCCAGTCCAGATCCGGCCCCTGGCGGAACAGGCGCATCGACGGGTACCAGGGCGTCCGCTCCCCGGTGAAGCCGTAGATCCAGTAGGGCACATGCTGAACGAGGTTCCAGACCGGCGTTCCGAGGGAGCCGGTGAGGTGGGCGACCGAGCTGTCGGTCATGACGACCAGATCCAGCCGCTCGATCATCGCCGCGGTGTCGGCGAAATCCTCCATGTGGGGACCGAGCGGCACCACCAGCCGGCCGGCCGGGCCGAGCGCGTCCAGCTCGGCCTCTGGCGGGCCTTTCTGGAGGCTGTAAAGCCGTACCCCCGGGATTTCGGCGAGACCCAGGAACGGCGTCAGCCTCGTGGCCCGCCGGGCGTTGTCGGCGAAGCTGGAGCGGCCCGACCAGACGATGCCCACGCGCAGGGTTCCCGGCTCCCGCACCCCCAGCCGCCACGTGGCCTTATCCCGAGCCTCGGCCGGAACGGTGAGCGGCACCGGCGGCGGGACGGAGGCGAGCGTCGTGCGGAACAGCATCGGCAGGGCCATCTGCGACACCTCGACGTCGCAGGGCGGTGCCGGGGCTCCCCACGCCATCCATTCGTCCGGGACGAGACCGGACAGCACACGCCGCAATTCCGAATGGCATTCGTAGATCAGCCGGCCGCCAGCCGCCCTGACCATCGGCAGATAGCGGGCCACCAGCAGGGCGTCGCCGAAGCCCTGTTCGGTCGTCACGAAGACGCGGCGCCCGTCCAGGGGCTGCCCGTCCCACGGCGGCGCCGAGGGCGGTCGCGCGTGATAGGACGGTATCTGCCGCCGCGCCTCGTAATCGTCGAAGCCGTGGACGTAATCGCCGATCTGCAACCGCGTCAGCGCCCGTTCCCACCGCAGGAGCGGCGTCGGTCCGCCATTCCCGCCGATGGCGAGGTCGATCGCCGCCAGGGCGTCGGCGTACCGTCCCGCCTTGCGGAAGGCGACCACGCGGTTGAACAGGACCGTCCGGTTGCCGGGCGCGCGCCGGAAGGCCTCCTCCTGCGCCGCGACCCCCTCGGCGAGGCGTCCGGCTTCGGTCAGCGCGTTGCCGAGATTGGTCCAGAGGTTGCCGCAGAGGCCGCCGTTATCGGGTGCATGCTCCAGCCCGCGCCGGTGGCAGGCGATGGCCTCCTCCAGCTTTCCGGCGCGGCGCAGCAGGATGCCCAGGATGCTCCACGCCTTCGCGTCGGAGGGATCGGCGTCGAGCGCCGCCTCCGCGGATCGGCGCAGCCGCTCATCCTCGTCGTGCGCCGTGTCGGCATCCTTCGCTTCGACATGCATGCCGGACCGTTCCACGGGGCCAAGCCGCTCAACGCCCGCGCGGAGGAGCGGTCGTGACGATCCCGGCTTGAAGGCCGGGGGGCGTGGACGCTAGATACATGCGCGATGGAACCTTTTGGCCAGCAAGCCCATACCATAGCACCTCGCCACCACCGGCATGAAGGTCGTAATCTATTGCAAAGCAAGATCAACGCTGCCGGCGGCACCATCCGGGGCGTCGATCCCCGGAACATCCTGCGTGGCAAGCGGACGTGGCGCGCCTTTGCGGCCTCCCGCGCGCGGGGGCGGTCGGGCCGATGACGGGCGCTTCCGACGTGGTGAGGGCGCATCGGCGGGTGCTGGCCACCGATCCGGCGGAGGCCATGGCCTGGCAGCGCCTGGCGTTGGAGGCGTATCAGGCCGGGAAAGCGCCGCAGGCCCTGTCGCTTTTCGTCCGCGCCGCCTGGCTGCACGGTGACGGCGCCGTTCTGGAGCGGCAGATCGAAGGGGTGATCGTCCCCGCCCTCAACCAGGCCGTGGCGCTGGTACGGGACGGGCGGATCGACGAGGCGGCCGCGATCGTCGATCCCTTGGCCGAGGTCATCGGGCCTCGCGGCCATTTCGCGCATGTTCTGGGAGCCGTGCGCCTGATTCAGGGGCGCGACGACGAAGCGGCGCGCTTCCACGCCGCCTCCCACATGGACGGCAACGGCCTCGGCGTCGCCCTGGCCGGGATCGCCCGCCACCGTGCCGACTACGCCTTCATCGGCACGGTCGTGATCCCCGTCTACCGGATGGAGGACATGATCGAGCGGGCCCTCGACAGCGTCCTGGCGGCGGTCCGCTATCACCGCGCGGCGTCCGGCGAGGCCGACGCGCAAATCCATGTCTGCGTCGTGGACGACGCCTCCCCCGACGACAGCGTGGGACGGGCGCTGCGCTGGGCGCGGGCGCATCCGGACCAGAGCGTCGCGGTCATCGCCAACAACCGCAACCGGGGGGCCGGGCGAACGCGCAACGCGGGCGCCGCCGCCTCGCTGGGCCGCTATCTCTGGTTCCTCGATGCCGACGACTATTATCTGGAACAGCACTTTTTCCTGACGATCCGGGCCTTGGACGCGGCTCCCGAGCTGGGCTTCGCCCGCACCGGCATCGTCTTCGACGGGATCGACGCCGAGGTCACCCGGGATTGGCGGGAGGCATCGGAAAACTGCTACCCGGGCAATCTCTGCGTCCGGCGGGAGTGCCACGACCGGATCGGCGGGTTTCCGGAGGAGGCGCCGTTCCACCCGGCGGTGGCGGACGACGTGGCCTACAGCCGCGCCCTGCACAGCCGGTTCGGTGGGGTGAAGCTCTCCGAGAAGACCGTCCGCTACACGATGCGGCCGGGCAACGCGCTGGAGCGGCAGCGGGCCGAGATGATCGGCGGCCCCCCTTCGGCGGAGCGCCAGCGGCCGGACAGCCGCTTCGTGGCCATCGAACTCCTGACCCAGCGCCGCCTCTACGGCCTGGCGGCCGACCCGGCACACAGGCCACCGCCACCGCCGATGGACGCCGCCGTCTGGCTGGAGAAGGGGAAGGACCTGGCCCGGAGCCAGCAGCCGGAGCCGGCCGTCGCCGTGCTGCTCCGGGCGGCGGCCCTCGATCCCGCCGACGCGGCGATCTGGTTCGAGCTGGGGTTGGCGGCGAGCGGGATCCGGCGTGAAGCCCTGGCGCTCCGCGCCTTCCAGGTGGTGGCGAGCCTTCACCCGGACGCGGGAGGCGCGCGCTTCAACCTCGCCTCCCTGCGGTTCGAACAGGGAGGCCTCGATCCGGCCGCCCGCCATCTGCGGGAGGCGCTGGCGCTCCGGCCGGGGCACGGCGCTTCCCTGTTCCTGTTGGGGCGGACGGAGCGGCGTCGCGGACAGGCGGGAGTCGCCCGCGGAATTCTAAGCCGCGCCGCGCGGGTCGAACCGGATCGGGGGGAGATCCACGCGGAGCGGGCGGAGGCGGCTCTCAGCCTCGGCCACGAGGCGGCGGCCGCGGAGCACGCACGGCGCGCGCTGGCCCTTGTGCCCGCCCTGTTCGACGGCCACACCGCCCTTGCCGGCGCCCTGGAGGCGCTCGGCCGGTCCGACGCGGCGCTGTCGGGCTGGGAGCGGGCGATCCGCTGCAATCCGGGCCGTGCGGAGGCGTTCACCCGGCGCGCCGTCAACCTGCTCGTCCGCCGCCTTGGGCCGCCGCCGGCACCGGCGTCGAGGGCGGGGGCGGGGCGCCGGCTCGCCTCCACCCTGCTCGGCTGGCATGGCCGGTTCGGCAACCAGCTTCTGCAATATGGGGTGCTGCGCCTCTACGCCGCGTGGCATGGCCTGACCCTGGAGGTGCCGCCCTGGCCGGGGCGGCATCTCTACGGGCTGGACGATCCGCTTCCCGGCCCGCCCTTGCCCCGCCTGCCGGAGCGGGAGGCCGAGGCCAGCGTCATGGCGTCGCTCGGCGGCACAAGCGACGAGGTGCTGGCCGACCGGGACGTCACCGCCTATTTCTGCGGCGACACCCGCTTCCTGGCACGGCACCGGGAGACCTTCCGCGCCTTCTTCACGCCGGGGCCGCACATCCGGCCCTGGACGGACGCGCTGACCGCCCGCCTGCGCGCGGCCGGGGGGACGCTGGTGGCCCTGCACATCCGGCGCGGCGACTTCGGCTGGGGCCCTTTCTGGATGGCGCCGGAATCCTGGTACCTGCGTTGGCTGGAAACGGTCTGGACCGGCCTGGACCGGCCGGTCCTCTACGTCGCGACGGACGACCCGCGCTGTCTCTCCGCCTTCGCCGCCTACCGACCGCTTTGCGCGCGGGATCTGGCGGAGCCGATCCCCGGAGCCGAGTTCCTCACCGATTTCCATGTCCTGTGCGAGGCCGATCTGGTGGCGGTGTCCAACAGCAGCTTCTCCTTCGTGGCGACCATGCTGAACCGCCGCGCCCGAAGCACCGTCCGTCCCGACCGGACCCGGCAGGCGCTTCGTCCCTACGACCCCTGGTCCAGCCCGGTCCTGCTGTGATGACGGAAACCACCCCCCCCGATTCGCCGCTGCACGTCGCGATGGCCCACCATGCCGCCGGCCGCGCGGCGGAGGCGGAGCGCGCGTACCGGGCGGTGCTGGCCGCCGATCCCGGCCATCCCGGCGCCCTGCATCTGCTGGGGATGCTGGCGCTCCAGCATGGCCGGCCGGCGATCGCGGCGCAGCTCATCGGGGAGGCCGTCCGTCGCAACCCCGGCAACCCGGCCGGCTTTTCCAGCCTTGCCCAGGCCTTGCACCGGCTCGGCCAGCTCGGCAAGGCGCGGACGAGCGCACGTCTGGCGGTGGCGCTGGATCCCGGCTTTCTCGACGGCCTCGACATCCTCGCCGACATCCTGTCCGACCGGGGGGAGCATGGCACGCTGGCGGACACGCTCGGCCGCCGGCTGGCGCTCACCCCATGGGTGACGGAACCGAGGATGAGGCAGGCCCACGCGCTGCTCTTCGCCGGACGGAACGAGGAGGCGCGCGAGGCGCTGATGACGCTGCTCGGCATGACCCCTCTGTCGGTGGCGGGATACACCAACCTCGGCGTGGCGCTGCGCCGGCTCGGGCGGACGGAGGAGGCGATCGCCGCCTACCGCAGCGCGCTGGGCTTCGCGTCCGGAGAGCCGGGAACCCTCAACAACCTTGGCATCTCCCTTCAGGATCTCGGCCGCTACGAGGAGGCCGCCGCCTGTTTCCGCCTCTCCATCGCGGAACAGCCGGACGGCTCCCACGCCTATCTCAACCTCGGCCTCGTCGCGCGCGACGAGATGCGGGTGGACAACTCCATCCGTCTGGCGCGCCGCGCCGCCACGCTGGCTCCGGCCCTGGCCGAGGCGCACACGGCCCTGGGCCACGGCCTCCTGATCAAGGGCGAGTTCCGCGAGGGGTTCGCGGAGTATGAATGGCGGTCGCGCATGGCGGACTTCGCCTCGCCGCGCCGCGACTTCGCCTCGCCCGTCTGGGACGGCTCCCCCATCGCGGGCCGCACGCTGCTCGTTCATGACGAGCAGGGGATGGGGGACACGATCATGTTCGCGCGCTACGCCGCGCTGCTCCAGGCGCAGGGTGCACGGGTGTACCTGGATTGCGGGGGGCCGCTCGTCCGGCTGCTTTCGTCGATGCCGGGGATCGCCGGCGTCGTGTCCCGCCAGGATCCCGCGCCGCCGCACGATTTCCACGTGTCGCTGGCGAGCCTGCCGCACCGGCTGCGCGCCACCCTCTACACCATCCCCGCGCCGGTCGCCTATCTGCGGGCCGAACCGGCGCTGGTGGAGAGCTGGGGGGCGCGGCTTGGTCCACGGCGCGATCTCCGCATCGGGCTGGTCTGGGCCGGCAATCCGGAATTCAGGGGCGACCGGCTGCGTTCCCCCGGACTGGCGGCTTTCCGGCCCCTGCTCGATCTGCCGGGCGTCTCGGTCTACGGCCTTCAGAAGGGAGCGGGGCGGGACGATCTGGATCGGTGCGGGCCGCTGCCGGCGAACTTCGTCGACCTCGGCGCGGACATCGCCGACCTCGCCGACACGGCGGCGATCATGGACAATCTGGATCTCGTCGTCAGCTCCTGCACCGGCCCGGCCCATCTCGCCGGGGCGCTGGGCCGGCCGGTCTGGACCCTGCTGCCCTTCGCGCCGGACTGGCGGTGGCTGGAGCACGGCGTCTGCACGCCCTGGTACCCGACCATGCGCCTGTTCCGGCAGGAGCGGCGCGGCGACTGGAGCGCGGTCGTGGCGCGGCTGCGCGGGGTGCTGGAAAGCATTGCCGGCTGAGGTCAGGGCGTCCAGGGCCGGTACGGGCGGATGCATCGCGCCGCCATGTCCGGCTCGACGAAGATCCGGGCACGCCGGTTGAGCCGGGCGGCGAGCTGGCTGAAGCCGCTGGCGGCGCTGATGCCGACCACATCGGCCTGGGTCAGCACATGGAAGTCCTGGAGATACTCCAGGTTGGGCCAGTCCGGCGCCACGTCCTCACGGGCCAGCGGACGGAACTCGGCGAAATCCCGGCGCACCGCCGGCAGGTCGTCGCTGGCGAGATAGAGCACCGGCCGGTCGAGCCGGGGCCACAGCGCGCGCAGCCACTCCACATACCAGGCCGTGTCGGTGATGGGGTAGCCGAGCGGAACGAAGTCGCCGCGCCGCAGGTGCAGCGCCACCACCGTGGCGCCCCCGGCCCGGAGCCGCTCGACCGCCGGGTCGAGCCAGGGCGCCCAGACCGGACGCGGCCGCAGCCAGGACTGCACCCGCTCGCGCTGGCTCTCCTTGTGGTCGAAGAGGAACAGGGGGGAGAGGATGTCGCGGTCGAGAACGGGCGCCGCCGGGGCCGTGCCGCCGGCCACCAGCCCGTTGAGGAGGTTGCGGGCGAAGGGCAGGGGCGGCAGCGGCCTGCTTTGAGGCGGGTCGTCGAGCGTGAAGAAGGCGCCGCCCACCCAGTCCGGGGTTTCCAGCACGAGGCCGTGCGTCTCGGCGTAGAGCCGCAGGAGGATGTATTCGAGAACGTTGTGGGCGAAGCGGCCCCGGCTGGCCAGGGAGGAGGAGGTGATGCGCGGAAGGGGCCGGCTGTCCGGGGCCGGCCGTCTCAGCCGCAGCCCCTGGCCCGCCAGCGTGGCCCGGAGCCTGGCCAGCGACCGGATCGTGAAGAACCAGCCCTGGTCGCCCTCGATCCGGGCCAGACGCGCGGCGGCCGCCTCGGGCGCGTTCTCCTGGAGATCCAGCGCGGCCAGCGCCGTCAGGCACTCGGTGCGGTGGGTGTGACCCGCCAGCGGCCTGTCCATGAGGCGGGTGAACAGCTCGCGCGCCGGCGCCAGCGCGCCGCGCCGGATGAGCAGCCCGCTCAGATGCTCGATGGCGGAGACGGCATCGGTTCCCGGCTGGGACAGGCTGTCGAACAGGAGCTCCTCCGCCTCGCCCGGCCGGCCGCGCGCGTCCAGCATGTCGGCGACGCGCGTGCGGGCCAGCCCGAGCCCGAGCCGTGCCGCGCGCCCGTAGGCCCGGAGCGCTCCCTCGGGATCGTGGCCCTGGCTGGCGTTGCCGAGATTGTACCAGCATTCCGGCGTTGCCGGCCCGAGCGCCAGCGCCCGCTCCAGCCGCGCCCGCGCCTGTGCGTGGGCTCCCTCGTCGAGGAGGCCGTTGCCCAGGTTCATGTGGGCGGGCAGAAAGTCGGGCTCGGCCCGGATGGCCCGGCGCAGGCTGTCCTGCGCTTCCCCGAGCCGCCCGGCCCGGCGCAGGGCCAGCCCCAGCGCGTGATGGGCTTCGGCGGAACCGGGAGCCAGCCGGGCGGCGCGCTCCAGCGCCGCGACGGACGCGGCTGCGTCCAGGCCGGACGCGAGGGCCGACCACGCCGCCGGATGGTCGGGGGCGAGCGAAGGAAGACGCCGCCGCTGCGCCGTGGCCTCGCCGCTCCGCCCGGCATCCTCCAGGGCATCGGCCAGATCGATCCGCGCCCGGACGAGGACGGGATCGAGCCGCAGCACCCGCTTGAGCGCAGTCGCAAACGCGTCGGGCACGCCGCCGTGCCGACCGGCCAGGGCGAGCAGATGCAGGGCCGTCGCATCGGCGGGATCGGATTCCAGCACCCGCCGGTACCCCCTTGCCGCCTCGTCGAGGCGGCCGGCGCGGTGGTGGTCGAACGCGCGCGCGAGGCGCTCGCCGGTCATGCTCCAGGCCTCGCCGGCTTGTGCCCGGCGCTCGTCATGACGGCTCCACCGTGAAGGCTTCCGGCGGCAGGCCGGCCGCGTGGCGGTCCCACATGGCCCGGTAGGCGCGCTCCAGGTTCCGCGTGAAGCGCGGGCTGTCGAACAGCGGCGCCGTGGCGCGCCCGGACTCCAGCCGGCGGCGGTAGGCGGCCAGCGTCGCCGGTTCCCCGGCCAGCCGGACCGCCCGTTCCTCATACTCGGCGAAGGAGCGGGTGACCGTCTCCGGCAGGCCGGCCGCGTGCAGCAGGCTGGCCGCGACGCTGGAGGCGAAGGTCTCCCCCCGCGTCGTGAGGACCGGCACCCCCATCCACAGGGCGTCGGAGGTGGTGGTGTGCCCGGTGTAGGGGAAGCTGTCGAGCGCCAGATCGGCAAGCCGGTAGCGGGCGAGATGCTCGGCCTGCGGGCGGTGCGGGGCGAAGACCAGCCGTGACGGCGCAACGCCGCGGCGAGCCGCCTCCATCCGCAGGTTGGCGGCGGCGTCCCGTCCCGCCTCCAGGAGCCAGAGCGTGCTGCCCGGCACGCGGCCGAGGATGCGCATCCACAGGCCGAACAGGGCCGGGTCGATCTTGAAGGCGGCGTGGAAGGCGCAGAAGACGACGCCTTGGGCGGGCAGGCCGCAGGCCGCGCGCGTCGGCACGGGAGCGTCGGCCGGCCGGCGGCGGTCGTTGACCTGATAGCTGTCGGGCATGCGCACCAGCCGCTCGCGGTAGAAGGGCTGGTGCTCGGGCGGCGTGACGAAGCGGTCGCCGATCGCGTAGTCCAGCAGATCCGCGCCCAGGGTTCCCGGATAGCCCAGATAGGCCACCTGGACGGGCGCCAGACGCCGCGCCAGCAGCGTCGGCCGGGCGTCCCGGGTGTAGCCCTTGAGGTCCACGAGAATGTGCACGTCGTCCTCGGCGCACAGCGCCGCGACCTCGTCGGGGCCGGCGTGCCGCAGGTCGCGGAAGCGGTCGAAGCCCGCCTCCAGCCGACGCCGCATCGGACCTCCGTCATCCTCGCCATAGGAATAGCCGAACACGCCGAAGCGCGTCCGGTCGTGCAGTTCGAAGAGTTCCGCCGTCAGATAGGCGGTGGCGTGTTCCTGGAAGTCGGCGGAGAGATAAGCGATGTTCAGCCGCCCCCCGGAGGAGGCGGGCCGCGGTACGGGCGCCGCCGCCGAGGCCGGCCCGACGGCCGTGCGGTGGAATCGGCGTGCCGCGCGGTCCTGCTGCGCCGGGCTTGTGCCGATGAGCAGGCTCAGCAGCGGCAGCACGACTCCCTGGTCGCGGTCGATCGTCTCCACCAGCCGGCGGCAGGTCTCCCCGTGGCTTCGCCAGTCGCAGAGGGACAGGCTCGCGAACAGGCGGTCGCAGAGGAACTCCGTCCGGTCCGGGGCAAGCCGGTGGGCGTGGTCGTAGCCCCGAACGGCCTGCGCCGGCCGGTTCGCCGCACGCAGGCTGTGGGCCCTCTCGTGCCACGCGTCGGCCGAATCCGGCTGGAGCGCCAGCGCCCGCCTGTGGGCCTCCAACGCCTCGCCGTCCCGCCGCTCGTCCCGGAGCAGGGTGCCGAGCCGGGTGAAGATCAGGGCCTCCGGCTGAAGGCGCAGCGCGCGTCTGGTCAGGGCCGCGGCGCGGCCGGGACGGGCTTGGTGTTCGAGCAGGGCGAGGTTGTTGAAGGCGTCCGCGAGATCGGGTTGCAGCGCGAGGGCGAGAGCGAAGCAGCGCCGCGATTCCTCCGGCCGCCCCAGCGCGAATTCCACCGCCCCCAGCAGGAAGGCGGCCGCCGGCTGGTCGGGCGAAGCGGCGAGGATCGCCCGGCACAGCGTGCCGCTCTCCTCCGCCTTCCCTTGCTGGTAGAGGGCGAAGGCCCTGCCCAGCGCCTCCTCCGGCCGCTCCGTGGGCACGGAGGCCGGTGTTCCAGGCGGCGGTTCGTAACTGAGTCGGCGCATGACCCGGCCGCCGCCGGGGGTGGAGAGGGTGTGCGGGTCCCGCTTGCGGGGCAGGGGATAGCCCGCCAGATGCAGGATGCCGATGGGGGCGTGGGGAAGCTCCGGCTCCAGCAGCAGCCGGCCGTCCCCGGAGCTGAAGGGCGTGGCGCGGAAGCAGATCCAGTTGCAGCGTGCCGGCAACTGGCTGAAGGGCAGCCCGCCGGCGCGCAGGGCGAGGTTCAGCGCGATCTGCCCGCTGACGAAGAGCACGGTCCGGCGGAGGGATTCCGTCAGCAGGCGCGCCCAGCGCGCCCAGTGCGGCGCATCGCGGCGCGCGGCGAAGACCCCGCCGTTCAGCAGCGGGTAGGCGAAGAGCCGGCGCGCCGTGGCCTCGTCGAAGCAGGCCTTGTACCAGTCGTGGAGGTGATGGGCGTGGGGGGCGCCGTCGCAGAAGGGCGTGTAGGCGCGGTCGAGCTCCGGCACGATGGCGAAGCCGGTCGCCGCCGCACCGGCCAGCAGCAGATCGATGGCCGACCAGTCCTGCACCCAGCAGTCGGCGTCCAGCCACAGGATGACGGCGGCGTCGGGAACATGCCTGGGGAGATGCGGGCGCGACACCATCGCCTTGAAGCACTCCGGCATCGGCCGGTCGAAGGGATGGTCCCAGCCGGGCGCCGCCAGCCGCGCCCCTTCGCTCATCAGCCAGCGCCGCTCCTCCGTCCCGAACCCGAGGTCGAGCACGGTGATCGGGACCCCGGCCCCCTGCGGAAAGGCGCGGATCGAGCGGACCAGCCCCTGGAGCAGCGGGAAATAGGCGCTGTCGCCGGCCGTCGCGATCGCGAAGGGATGCACCGGTCAGCTCCCGGCCGGTTTTCCTCTCCCGCGCCGGCGGAGGCGCCGAAGAGGAAAGGCATGTGCGAGGCGGGAAGCGGCAGTGTGTTCCATTCGTCCCCTCCTTCCGGAACCGACCAGGGGGGCGACCCTGCATCATCGGCCGGGTCTTGGCAATCCTGCGGGCGCCCTGGGCCTCGGCGAGCGTGATGGCGCCTTGCGGCGGCACGGCTTCCATCCGACAATGGTTCGCATTGGCCGCCGGCCCTCGACGGGGCGTTTCCGGATGGCGCTTTTTCGGCGGCGTCCGTGAAGGGGAGATCGGTGGGCGAGGACGTTTTTCTTCAAAATTTCAACCAAGGGCTGCTTCACATCGAGCATTCGAGGCTGCCGGAGGCGGTGACCAGCTTCCAGGCCGCCGCCGCCCTGCGTCCGGAGCATCCGGTGCCGTGGTTCCTGTTGGGGGTCACCCTGCGGACGGCGGGCCGTGCGAGGGAGGCCGCGGCGGCGCTGCACGCGGCGCTCCGCCTGCGGCCCGAGCATCCCGACACGCTCTTCCACGTCGCCTCCACCCATCTGGAGCTGCTGCGGCCGGACCGGGCCCTGCCATCCCTGCGTCGCCTGGTCGCCTTGCAGCCGGACCGGACGGGCGCGGCGTTCACGCTGGGCGGCGCGCTGATGGCGCTCGACGACCCGGAGGCGGCGGAGCGCGCCTTCCGGCTGGCGGCCCTGCTGCAACCCGACGACGCGGCGGTGAACAACAACGTCGGGGCGGCGATCATGGCGCAGCGGCGGCTCGGGACGGCCGTCGGGCATTTCCGGCGCGCCATCCGTCTCGATCCGGCGCGGCCCGAGCATCGCAAGAATCTCGGCGTCGCCCAGCTCATGCGCGGCGAGCTGGAGGAGGGGCTGCGCGAGTACGAATGGCGCACCCGCCAAACGGTCTGGCAATGGAACCGGGCGTTTCCGGGCAAGCCGGCCTGGGACGGCGGTCCGCTCGCCGGCCGGACCATCCTTGTCCATTACGAGCAGGGGCTGGGCGACAGCGTGCAGTTCGTCCGCTATCTCCCGCTGCTCAAGGCCAGGGGCGCGCGAACAATCTTCGAGTGCCAGCCGGTGCTGAAGCGGCTGCTCGCCAGCGCACCCGGCATCGACGCGCTGGTGGCGCGCGGGGAACCCCTGCCCGATTTCGATTGCTGCCTGTCCCTGATGAGCCTGCCGTACCGGTGCGGTGCCCGGGCGGACGGGATCCCCCGCGACATCCCCTATCTGCGGGCCGATCCGGAGCGGACGGCCTTCTGGCGCGCGCGGGTCCCCGAACTGGTTCCCGGGCAGGGCAGGGCGGGCGAACTCCGCGTCGGCATCCAATGGCGCGCCGACGGCGGCGACCGCTCCATCCCGCTGGAGTGTTTCGAGCCCCTGTCGCGGCTTCCCGGCCTGCGGCTCTTCAGCCTGCAACGGGCGACCGGGCTGGACGAGCTGGAGCGGCTGGGCGGGCGGTTCGGAATCATCGACCCGCCGGACCGCGGCGACGGCGCGGAGGGGTTCCTCGACACCGCCGCGCTCGCGGCGTGCATGGATCTCGTGGTTGCCTGCGATTCCGTGGTCGGGCATGTTGCCGGCGCGCTGGGCAAGCCGGTGTTCCTGGCGCTGCCCTGGCTGGGCGACTGGCGCTGGATGGATCACCCCGACAGCACGCCCTGGTATCCGTCGCACCGGCTCTTCCGCATGGAGCGCCGCAACGACTGGCACGGGGTCATGGCGCGGGTGGCCGAAGCCGTTGAGGAAGAGGTGCGTCGTGTCCGATCTTGACCCCGCCATCGCGCTCTACGAGGCCGGCCGGCCGGCGGAAGCCGCCGTCAAGTGCCTTGCCCTGCTGGAGACGGGATCGCGCGACGCCGACACCCTCAACCTGCTGGGCGTGTCGCTCTTCGCGACCGGCAACGGCGATGCGGCGGTGGGGCCGCTGGAGGAGGCGGTGCGGATCGCTCCCGCCCACTTTGCGGCGCGGAGCAACCTGGCCCTGCTGCGGCAGCAACGGGGCGACTGGGCGTTGGCGGAAACGCAGTTCGGCACGCTCGCCGTGCTGGATCCGGCCTTCCGGCTCACCCAGGACCGGCTCGGCGCCATGCGGCAGGAGCTGGGCGACCTGGATGGGGCGCTCCGTGCCCTGACGCGGGCGGTCCGGCTCGACCCGGTCTCCGGGCTGGCGTGGTTCAACCTCGCCTCGGTGCGCATGCTGGCCGGCCTGTTCGAGGAGGCCATGGCCGGGTTCCGGCACGCCATCGCCGAGGATCCCTCCGGCGTCCTTGCCCACATCCAGCTTGGAGAGATGCTGCTGCGGCTGGGAAGGGTCGGGGAGGCGTCGGGGATCTTCCGGCGGGCGCTGCGGCTCGACCCGGCTTCGACGGGGGCGGGGAACGGGCTGGCCCGCTGCGGGCGCTACCGCACCATGACGGCCGCCGCGGGCATGCCGACCGGCGGCGTGGCGATACGCGGGCCCTTCGAGAGCGCCACGGGGTACGGCCACTTCTGTCAGCGCATCATCCGGACGTTGCAGGGCCGGACGTCTCACGCAGGGCAGCGGGTGCCGCTGGAGGTGATCGGGATCAACGGGCCGGAGGTCTGGCCGGGCGGCGCGCTCGACCGGCCCGTTCCGGCGCGCGCGGTGGTCAACTGCCTCATCCCGCTGGCGGTGGAGCCGGTGCCGGGCCGTGCCACCGTGACTTTTTCCATGTTCGAGGCAACGCGCATCCCGCCGGCCTGGCGGCGGATGAGCGAGTCCAGCGACCTGATCGTCGTGCCGACCGAATCCTCGCGCCGCGCCTGGGCGGAGCAGGGCTTCCCCGAGGAGCGCCTGCGCGTCTGTCCGCTCGGCGTCGATCCGGTGCAGCCGGGAGGCGTGCCGGTCCTGGCCGTTCCCGGCGGGCGGCTGGTGTCGAGCTACCGGCATCGCTTCCTCAACGTCTCGGACTTCAACGCCCGCAAGAACATCGACGGGCTGCTGCGGGTCTGGCTGCGCGCCACCGCGCCCACGGACCAGGCCGTGCTCATCCTGAAGCTCGGCCGCAGCCTCGGCCCGGCCGCGCGGGCGCGGCTCGGCGCGCTGGTGCGGGGGGCGGAGCAGGCCGTGGGCCGGCGGCTGGCGGAGGCCGCGCCGGTGGTGCTGGTCGACCGGCTGCTCACCGACGAGGAGATGACGGGGCTCCACCGCGCCGCGACCCATTACTGGAGCCTGTCGCATGGGGAGGGCTGGGACCTGCCGATGACCAGGGCCGGGGCCATGGGGCTGGGGCTGATCGCGCCCGCCCACTCCGCCTATCTCGACTATCTCGACGAGGGAAGCGCGCGGCTGATCCCCTCCTCCGTCGGTCCGGCCCGCGTGCCGGGGGAAAGCGGCTTCTACCCGCCCTTCCATGGGCTGGACTGGTGGGTGCCGGACGAGGAGGCCGCCACCGCCATCCTGACGGGCATCATCCGGGGCGGGGACCGCCTGCCATCCGCCCGCGATCGTCTGCTGGAGCGCTTCACCTGGGAGCGCTCGGCCGACCGCCTGCTGGCCATCCTCGACGAGGCGGGCCTGCGCTGATGGGAACGGAGGGGATCTTCGCCGCCGCGCTGGCCGAGCATGAGGGCGGCCGGCTCGCGGCGGCGGAGGCCGGCTACCGCGCCGTGCTCGCCCAGGAGCCCGCCCATCCGCAGGCCAACAACAACCTGGCCGTCATGCTGCGCCAGTCGCGGCGCTGGGAGGAGGCCGCCGCTTGCCTGCGCACGGCGGTGGCGGGCTGGCCGGAGGATGCGGGCGTGCGGAGCAACCTCGCCTGCACGCTCGGCGAGCAGGGGCGCGCCGCCGAGGCGACGGCCGCCCTGCGCGTCGCGCTCGCGCTCAAACCGGACGCTCCCGGTTCCTGGTTCAACGCCGGAAATCTTCTCAAATCGGCGCGGAGCCCCGAGGGCGCCAGGGTGGCCTACCGGCGGGCGATCCTCCTCGATCCGGAGATGGGCGGGGCGCTGAGCAATCTCGGCGACCTGCTGCGCGAGGAAGGGGCGCTGACGCAAGCGGTGGAGAGCTATCTGGCGGCAATCCGGGCGCAACCGGATCTGCCGCAGCCCTTCGTCAATCTGGGGGAGGCGCTGAAGGACCAGGGGCGCATCACGGAGGCGATCGGCATTCTCCAGAAGGGGCTGGAGCGTCACCCGGACATGGCGCTGATGCGCTCCAACCTGCTGCTGGCGCTCCACTACTCGCCCTGGATTCCGCCCGAGGTCATCGCCCGCGCGCACGCGCACTGGAACGAGCGTCACGCCCGGCCGCTTCTCGACGGCGCGAAGCGCTTCGCCAACGACCGCGATCCGGACCGGCGGCTGCGGGTCGGTTATGTGTCTCCGGATTTCTGCCATCACGCCTGCGCCCATTTCATCGAGCCGCTGCTGCGCGAGCACGATCGCGGCGCGGTGGAGGTCCTCTGCTACGCCACCGGGCGGCGGCGGGACGGCGTGACCTTGCGGATGGAGTCCCTGGCCGCCGGCTGGCGCTCGCTGGCCGATCTCGACGACGCGGCGGCGGCAGCGCTGGTGGAGCGGGACCGCGTCGATCTGCTGATCGATCTGGCCGGCCACACGGCGGGCGGGCGGCCCCTGCTGTTCGCGCGGCGGCCGGCGCCGGTGCAGGCGACGTGGCTCGGCTATCCCGACACGACCGGCATGCCGGCGGTGGATTATCGGCTGACCGACGCCATCGCGGACCCACCGGGCGAAACCGACGGCTGGCACGCCGAGCGGCTGGTGCGGCTGCCGCGCGGCTTCCTGGCCTTCCAGCCGCCCGCCGGCGCCGGCCCGGTCGGAGAGGCACCGGCGGCCGCCAACGGCTTCATCACCTTCGGCTCCTTCAACAGCCTGGCCAAGCTGACCCCGGAGGTGGTGCGGGTGTGGTCCGCCCTTCTGGCGCGAGTGCCGTCGGCCCGGCTGCTGCTGAAGTGCCATGGCCTGGAGGACGTCGCGGTGCGGGACACCGTCCGCCGGGACTTCGCCCGCCGGGGCGTGCGGCCCGAGCGGATCGAGCTTCTGACGCCGGTGGAGTCCGCCGCCGCGCATCTGCGGGCCTACGGCCGGATGGACGTGGCGCTCGACCCTTTTCCGTACAACGGCACGACCACGACGTGCGAGGCGCTGTGGATGGGGGTGCCGGTCGTCACGCTCGCCGGGCGCCATCATGTGGCGCGGGTGGGCGCCAGCCTGCTGACCCGTTGCGGGCTCGATGAGCTGATCGGACGGGACGAGGCCGGCTATGTCGAGGCGGCGGCATCGTTGGCCGGCGACCTCGGCCGGCTTTCCGGGCTGCGCCGGGGCATGCGGGCACGGCTGGAGGGTTCGGCGCTTCTCGACCACCGTGGCTTCGCACGGTCGGTGGAGGAGGCGTACCGGGTCCTGTGGCGCGGGTGGACGTCGGGCGGCAGTCGCGCCTGAGCGTGGCGTGCCCGCTCCGCCGGGGCCTTGCTGCGGCCGGGCGTCGTCGACCGCCCGGTTGTCCGGCCTGTGCTGGACGTCGTCGCCATCGGACATTCAACGCCTGAGTTCGATAAGGTTAATTATCATGTTGGTTTCTGTGGAGAGCCAACAAGTATTCAAGGTATTTTGCGGAATTCATAAATATTAATGCATGCTTGTAGATTTGGACGAATTCAGCCTTTGATTTATCATGGTTAATAATTCATTAATTACGAGTGCCGTCACAAATCGTTTGATTTTGTTTTTGGACTTTCTTGAAACCATTCCCCTAAGTGATCATGACCTGCCTTTTTTTGAAGCAATCGCCTTAGGGTTGTTTCGATGGGCGGATCTTCGGTGCGAGGGCCATGCCCTGGGACCATGATCGTCAAGCTTCCTGTTAGGAAGCCTCTTGAGTGGGGATTGGTATGGCTGCCGGTGGAACTCTGACCCTTGCTGCGGGCGCAACCGACTACATCTTCGCCAAGGGGGAGACCTGGTCCGGCATCAAGGGCCTTGGCACGCGTGGCGTCACGCTGCAAACGCAGGGCATCACCGCCACGGTCACCAACCTCGACCACATCAACGGTGGCGTCAACGCTCCGGCCAGTGGCATCAAGGACGTCATCACGCTGGGGGGGGCGGGCGGCAACACCATCACCGTTCGATCGCTGGAGACGTTGATCGGCAGCGGCGGCTACGACCGGGTCACGGGCACCTCGATCGGCTCGACCATGGCGGTGGAGTCGATTGAAACCTTCATCGGCACCACCACCGGCACCCATCTGATCGTCCTGACGAGCAGCGCCGGCAACACGATGTCGGTGGGCTATCTGAAGTCGATCATCGGCAGCGCCGGCAAGGACGTCCTCGATTTCGGTGCCGCCGGCGCCTTGGGAACCACCACCGCCGTCGGGTCGATGGAGACGCTGATCGGCACCTCCTCGGGCATGGACCTCATCGCGACCGTCGCGAACAGCAGCAACACCGTCCAGGTGAGCGGCATCGAGATCTTTCTCGGCAGCAGCACCGCCACGTTCAGCGACGTCGTCAGGCTCGACAGCCGGGGCGGCACCATCGGCGTGGGCTATGTCGAAACGCTGATCGGCAGCGCCGCCGCCGATGTCGCCGCGATGGCCTTCAAGACCGGCAGTCTCGACATGAAGGCGGGAACCGGCACCCTTGCCGTGTCGTCGGTCGAAACCATCGTCGGCGGAGTTGGCGGCCGCAGCGCCGCCGTCCTGCTGGATGTCGGCACCACCGTCACCGTCGCCAGCCTCAACACCCTGATCGGCGGCAGCGGCAACGACGTCGTCACCATGACGCTGCGGGATGGAACGCCCGTCGTCGGCGATCTTCCCATCGCCTGGATCACCACCGGCAGCACCATGATGGTGGAAGCGCTGGAGACGGTGATCGGCACCGCCGGCGAAGACGCGCTCATGGCGTTGAGGAACGTCGACAGCACGATGAGCGTCCGGGCGATCGAGACGATCATCGGAAGGGCCGGCAATGAAACGGTGCTGCTGGGAGCCGGCGGCAACACGGTCAAGGTCGCCTATCTGGAAACGCTGATCGGCGGCTCCGGCAACGACGTCATGTCCGTGACCGGCGCCAGCGCCAACAGCGGCATGACCACGATGGTGACGTCGGTCGAGACGCTGATCGGCGGCGCCGGCAACGACGTGGTGGTGCTCACCGAAACCACGGGCACCGTCTATGTGTCCGGGATCGACACCATCTTCGTGGGCGGTCAGGCCGTTGACCTCGGCAACGCCGATCGGCTGTTCGTCTTCCCGATGGCGCTGTCCGCGCCCTCGGCTCCCAGCCTCGGCGCCGGTTCGGACAGCGGCACGCTTGGCGATTCCAGGACGAACGCGACCCTGCCGACCCTGACCGGCACGGCCGCGGCGGGCAGCGTCGTCACCCTCTATGGCAACGGCACCGCGCTGGGCAGCGGGACCGCCGACGGATCCGGCCAATGGGCGGTCACGGCGACCACGGCGCTCGCCGACGGCACCTGGACGATGACGGCGAAGACCGTCGCCTCCGGCATGGAGAGCGCGGCGTCGGGCCCGCTGCTGCTGACCATCGACACGACGGCGCCCACCGCGCCGACCCTGTCCTACGCGCCGGGGTCGGACAGCGGCCGCTCCGCCTCCGACGGCGTCACCAACGTCGCGACGCCGACCGTGACGGGCACGGCCGAGGCGGGAAGCACGGTCACCCTGTACCTCGACGGGGCGAGCGTCGGAACGACGACCGCCAGCGGCACCGGCGCCTGGTGGATCACCGCACCGGTGGTTCCCGAGGGCGGCCACACCCTGACCGCCCGCGCGGTGGACACCGCCGGCAACACCAGCGCGGCCTCGGCCGGCCTCGCGTTCACGGTGGACACCACGACGGCGGCCCCCACGGGCGTGGCGCTGACGGCGGCGAGCGACACCGGAACCCTCGGCGACAACCTCACCGCCGTCACCACCCCGGTCATCGGCGGCACGGCGGAGGCCAACGCCGTCGTCAGCCTGTACAAGGATTCCAGCACCCTTCTCGGCAGCGCGACCGCCGACGGGAGCGGCGTCTGGCGGATCACGCTGGGCGCGCTGGCCGAAGGCGCGCACACGCTGACCGCGCGCGCGGTCGATCTGGCGGGGAACGGCAGCACCGCCTCGACCCCGCTCATCGTCACCATCGACACCACGCCTCCGGTCGCCCCCTCCGCCCCGTCGCTGACGGCGGCGTCGGACAGCGGCAGCTCCTCCTCGGACCGGCTGACGAACGTCAGAACGCCGACCTTCACCGGCACGGCCGAGGCCAACAGCGTCATCGACCTCCTGGTCTCCGGCAGCGTGGTGGGAACGGGCACCGCCGACGGGTCCGGCGCCTGGACCGTGACCGCTGGCAGCCCCCTGGCGGACGGGAGCTGGACCTTCTCCACCCGCTCGCGCGACGCGGCCGGCAACACGCGGGACGGCGTGGGCAGCCTGATCGTCACCATCGACAGCACGGCGGACGCGCCGGGCGGCCTGAAGCTGACCGCCGCCACCGACAGCGGCCGCAGCTCGACCGACGGCCTCACCAACAATCTCTCGCCCACCGTCGCCGGCACGGCGGCGGCCGGCGGCGTGGTGACGCTCTACGACGGCGCCGTGGCGCTCGGCACGGCGACGGCCAACGGCCAGGGCAACTGGGAAATCGCCACCAGCGGCCTCTCCGTCGGCGCGCACACGCTGACGGCCAAGGCCATCGATGCGGCGGGCAACACCAGCCTTCCCTCCGCCGCCTTCACGGTCACGGTGGACACCAGCGCCGCCGCCCCGACCGGGCTGGCCCTGGCGGCGGCCTCGGACAGCGGCGTCACCGGGGATTCGCGGACGAACCTCGCCACACCCTCGGTCACGGGAACGGCCGAGGCCTCCAGCATCGTCCTTCTCTACGAAGGCTCGACCCTGCTGGGCCAGACCACGGCGGGGAGCGACGGCGGCTGGACGGTCACCTCCAGCGCGCTGACCGGCGCCGTCCACACGCTGACGGCCAAGGCCATCGATCCGGCCGGCAACACCTCCGTGGCGAGCGGCGGCCTCGCGGTCACCATCGACCTGACGGCGCCGGACGCGCCGGGCGCGCTCTTCCTGAGCTCGGACAGCGGCACGCCGAACGACAACCGGACCCGTGTGGGAACCCCGGTGATCACGGGCACGGCCGAGGCCGGCAGCACCGTGCGCCTGTACGAGGGCGCCACCCTGCTCGGGATCGGCACGGCGGACGCCTCCACCGGCGTCTGGACGGTCACCTCCTCCAGCCTGGGGGAGGGGGCCCACACGCTGACCGCGCGGGCGGTTGACGCCGCCGGCAACACGGGCGCCGCCTCCGCCGCCTTCGCCATCACGATCGACCAGACCTCGGCCACCCCGAGCGGTCTGGCGCTGAGCGGCGCCACGAACAGCGGCAGCACGGCCGACACCTTGACCAACGCGCTGGCCCCGACGATCACGGGCACGGCCGAGGCCGGCGCCACGATCACGCTGTACGGCGGCGGCTCGACCGCCACCGCGACGGCCGACGGTTCGGGGCACTGGTCCGCCACGATCACCGGGCTCGGGGAGGGCGACCACACCCTGACCGCCTCTGCCGTGGACATCGCCGGCAACACCAGCCAGATGTCCGCCGGGCTGGTCATCAGCATCGACCGGACCGGGCCGGGGCTGTCGACGCCGACGGCGGACACGGCCGGGCCTTCGGGCCAGTTCACCCCGATCCTTTCGGGGACCGCCGAGGCCAACAGCGTCGTGACGCTGTACGACGGCTCCTCCGTCGGGGCGACGGTGCTCGGGGTCGCGACCGTCGACAACACCGGCCTGTGGTCGATCACCACGACGGAACTCGGCGGCGGCACCTACACGATGACCGCGCGCGCGCTGGACGCGGCCGGCAACGAAACCGTCACGACCACGTCGCTCACCGTGACCGGGCGCATCGGCGTGCCCGGCGGCCTGCAACTCGTCTCCGATTCCGGCGTGACCGGCGACGGGATCACCAACGCGACCTCGCCGACCCTGACGGGAACCGCGCTCGCGGGTGCCACGGTCTCCCTCTACAGCGGGCTGACGCTGATGGGCAGCGGCACGGCCGATGGCAGCGGCCTCTGGACCATCGTCTCGACCGGCACGCTGGCGGCCGACGGCACCCACACGCTCCAGGCCAGGATCGACGCCTACGGGACGGTCCTCACCTCCTCGAGGCTGACGGTCACCATCGACACGACGGCGCCCGACCAGCCGGGGGCGCTGGCGCTGCAAGCCGGATCGGACAGCGGTTCGGTCGGCAACGACCGCATCACCAACCTCGAGGCGGTCACCGTCACCGGCACCGCCGAGGCGCGGAGCGTCGTCACGCTGTACGGCGACAACGGGGCCACGGCGCTGGGAACGGTGACCGCCTCGGACAGCGGGACATGGGCGCTCGGCACCGGCTCGCTGGCGGCCGGCGTCCACACGCTCGTCGCCCGGACCGTCGACGTCGCCGGCAACACCAGCGCCGCGTCCGGCGGGCTCGTCGTCACCATCGACCGCACGGCCGACGCGCCGACCGGCCTCGCCCTGGCCAGCGGATCCGACACGGGTCTGGCGGGCGACGCGATCACCAGCGTCCTGGCTCCGACCGTCACGGGAACGGCGGAGGCCGGCGGAATCGTCTCGCTGTACAACGGCTCCAACCTTGTCGGCACCGCCACCGTGGCGGGCGACGGCCGCTGGTCGGTGACCACCTCCGCGCTCGGCAACGGCACGCACAGCCTGACCGCGCGCCTCGTGGACATCGTCGGCAACACCAGCAACGCCTCCTCGGTCTTCGCGGTCACCATCGACGCCTCCGCCCCCGACGCACCGGGCGGGCTGTCGATCGACCCGGCCGACGACAGCGGCGTCCGCGACGACGTCACCAACATCGCCACCCAGACCATCAGCGGAACGGCGGAAGCCGGCGCCACCGTCATCCTGTACGACGGCGCCACCGCCCTGGGCACGCAGGTGGCGACCGGCGGGATCTGGACGATCGCAACGGGACCGCTCGCCGAGGGCGCGCACACGCTGACGGCGCGGGCCATCGACGTCGCCGGAAACACGGGGGCCGCCTCGGCGGCGCTGACCGTCACCATCGACCTGTCCACCCCGGCGCCGAGCGCCATGGCCCTGACCGCGGCGTCGGACACCGGCTACAGCGCCACGGACCGCCTCACCAATTCCACGACGCTGTCGCTGACCGGTTCCGCCGAGGCGAACAGCGCCGTCACCCTCTACGACAACAACGGCGGCAGCCTGACGCCGCTGGCGACCCTGGTCGCGGACGGCGCCGGCGTCTGGTCCTACACCGGAAGCGGCTTCGCCGAGGGCGTGCACACCCTCACCGCCACCGCGGTGGATCCCAGCGGCAACACATCGAGCGGCGCCGGCACGCTGGTGGTGACGGTCGATCTGACCGTGGAGGCGCCCGGCGCGCCGGTCCTGGCCACCGCGTCGGACACCGGCACGCAGGGCGACGGGCTGACCCGGCTGCTCGCGCCCACCTTCACCGGCACGGTGGAGAGCGGCGCCGTGGTGTCGCTCTACGACGGCGGCAATTTCGTCGGGATGGGCACGGCCGACGGCGCGGGCGTCTACGCCATCGAGACGCCGCTGAGCAACGGCCTGCACACGCTGACGGCGCGCGTCGTCGACGCCGCCGGCAACGCCACGGCCGCCGCCTCGGCCCCGCTCATCATCACGATCGACGCCGTGGCGCCCGACGCGCCGTCCGCCCCGCTGCTGGAGGCGGCGTCGGACAGCGGCGCGCCGGGCGACAATCTCACCTCCAACGCCACGCCGACCGTGACCGGCACGGCCGAGGCGCTCAGCACCGTCCACCTCTACAAGGGCGGCGTCAGCGTCGGAACGGCCACCGCCGACGGGTCGGGCGCCTGGACGATCACCGCCAGCAGCCTGTCCGACGGCGTGAACACGCTGACCGTCCGGGCCGTGGACGACGCGGGCAACACCAGCAGCGCCTCGGGCCAGCTTCTGCTGACCATCGACACCACGCCCCCGACTCCGGGCGGCTTCGCCCTGACGGCGGCGACGGACAGCGGTCGCGTCGGCAACGACGCCGTCACGGCGGTGACGGCGCCGGTCATCACCGGCACCGCCGAGGCCGGCAGCGTCGTCACGCTCTACTACCCCGACGGCACCACCGTCCTGGGCAACGCGACGGCGGACAGCCTCGGCCAATGGTCGGTCGCCAGCCCGACGCTGGGCGAGGGGCTGTACACGCTGTCGGCCCATGCCGTGGATCCGGCCGGCAACACGGCGGTCGTGGCGGCGGCCCTCATCCTCAACATCGACCTCACCGTGCTGCCCTCGTCGGCGCCCAGCCTGACCGCCGGCTCCGACACCGGCCTGGCCGGCGACCGGCTCACCAGAATCACCACCCCCACGGTGAGCGGAAGCGCCGAGGCCCACAGCGTCATCACGCTCTACGCCGGCGCCGCGCTCGTCGGCACGGGAACCGCCGACGGTTCGGGGAACTGGTCGGTCACCACCGGCACGCTGATCAACGGCACCCACACGCTGGTCGCCCACGTCACCGACCTGGCCGGCAACAGCACCGCCGCGGCCTCCGCCCCGCTGATCATCACCATCGACACCGAGAACCTCATCCTGTCGGATCTGGCCCTCGCGGCCGGGGACGACACCGGGGAATCCGACCGCGACAGGCTGACGAAGCTCGCCACGCCGACGATCGTCGGCACGGCCGAGAGCTTCAGCGTCGTCACCCTGTATGATGGAAACACCAGCGTCGGCACGGCGACGGCCGGCGCGAACGGCGCCTTCTCGCTGACCACGAACGCCCTGTCGCAGGGCGAGCATTCCCTGACCGCGCTCAGCGTCGACCGGGCCGGCAACACCTCCACGGTGTCGAGCGGCATCGTCCTGTCGATCGACCTGACCACCCCGCAGCCCAGCCTGCTGATGGCCGCCGCGTCCGACAGCGGCGTCTCGAACAGCGACCGCCTCACCAACCACCAGATCCTGCCGCTGAGCGGCACGGCCGAGGCGAACAGCACCGTCGTTCTCTACAACGGCGCGACCGCGTTCGGCACCGTCCTGGCCGACAGCCTGGGCGGCTGGTCGCTGCTGTCCCCCTCGCTGGCGCCGGGCAGCCACAGCCTGACCGCCGAGGCGACCGACCGCGCCGGGAACCGCTCGACCTCCGCCGCCCTCGTCGTCACGATCGACATCGTCGCGGACGTGCCCTCGCTGGAGCTGTTGGCCGCGAGCGACAGCGGGGTCACCGGCGACCGCAAGACGAACGACTCCACGCCCGACATCACCGGCACGACGGAGGCCGGCGGCTTCGTCTCGCTCTACGAAGGCAGCACGCTGCGCGGAACGGCGACCGCCGACGGCGCCGGCCTGTGGACCATCACCAGCAGCCAGATGGGCAACGGCGCGCACACGCTGACCGCGCGCGGCACGGACGCGGCCGGCAACACCAGCGCCCTGTCCTCGGCGATCGTGATCACCATCGACACGGTCGCGCCGAACGCGCCGACCGGCGTCACGCTCGCATCCGCTTCCGACAGCGGGTCGTCGAACACCGACCGGGTCACCAACGTCACGGCCCCGACCCTGTCCGGCACGGCCGAGGCCAACAGCACGGTCACGCTCTACAGCGGCGCCACGGCCGTCGGCACGGCGACCGCCAACGGCACGGGGGCCTGGACCATCACCGCCGCGTCGCTGGCCGACGGCGTGAACACGCTGACGGCGAAGGCGGTCGACGACGCCGGCAACACCAGCGCCGCCAGCTCGCCGCTGACCGTCACCATCGACACCGTCCAGGCCGCGCCCGGCACGCCGGTCCTGGGCGCCGCCTACGACAGCGGCAGCTCCAGCACGGACGGCATCACCAACATCGTCAACCCGACGATCACCGGCACGGGCGAGGCGGGCAGCGTCGTCACCCTCTACGACGGCGGCACGAGCTTCGGCTCCACCACCGTGAACGGGCTGGGCGTCTGGTCGATCGCCACCGGAACCCTTCTTCCGGGCACCCGGACCCTCACCGCCCGCGCGGTCGATGCCGCCGGCAACAGTTCGGCGGCCTCCGCCGGGCTGGTCATCACCATCGACACCACGGCGGCGGCGCCGGGAACCCCGTCGCTCGCCGTCGACAGCGGCGTCTCCGGCACGGACCGGCTGATCAACACCGGTTCGCCGACCCTCGTCGGCACGGCCGAGGCGAACGGCCTCGTCCGGCTCTACGACGGCGCCAGCCTCGTCGGCTCCGGCACGGCCGACGGTTCGGGCGCCTGGACGATCACCGCCAGCGGGCTGGGCACGGGCGCGCACACGCTGTCGGCCCGCATGGTCGATGCCGCCGGCAACACCAGCGCCGCCTCCGCGACGCTGACGATCACCGTGGACACCACGGCACCCGGCGCGCCGGGAACCCCGTCGCTCGGCGCCGGCTCGAACAGCGGATCCACGGCCGACAGCATCACCTCGGTCTTCGCGCCGACCATCACCGGCACGGCCGAGGCGAACAGCCTCGTCACGCTGTACGACGGCGCGACGGCTCTCGGCACCGTGACCGCCGACGGCGGCGGCGTCTGGTCGGTCACCACGCCGTCGCTGGCCGACGGCGCGCACACGCTGTCGGCGGTCGCGCTCGATCCGGCCGGCAACACCAGCGCCGCCTCCGCGCCGCTGACGGTCACGATCGACACCACGGCGGCGGCCCCGACGGGCCTCGCCCTGGCCACCGTCTCCGACACCGGCCTCGTCGGCGACAACCTGACCTCCGCCACCACCCCGACCATCACCGGCCGGGCGGAGGCGGGGAGCACCGTCACCCTGCTGGAGGGAACGACGGTGCTCGGCACCGCCACCGCCGACAGCGCGGGCGTCTGGTCGATCACCAGTTCCGTCCTGACGGGCGGCACCGGAACGGCGCATTCGCTGATCGCCACGATGGTCGACTTGGCGGGCAACACCAGCGGTGCGTCCGCCGCGCTGACCTTCACCATCGACACCGTGCCGGACGATGTGTCGATCGAGCTTGCCCAGGCTTCGGACACCGGCTCCTCCAACAGCGACCGGATCACCTCCGACACCCGGCCGACGCTCACCGGCACGGTGGGCACGGTGAGCGCGGGTGCCGGCCAAACCGTCATCATCACGAGCGCGTTCAACGGCGGGACCGCCGAAGCCTTCGGAACGGTGGTGGCGGACGCCGCCACCGGCGCCTGGAGCTTCACGCCGTCGGGCTCCCTCGCGGCGGGCGTCTACAATTTCGGGATCACCTCCTTCGACAACGCGGGCAATCCCGGCGTCGGCGGCGTCACGGTGACCATCGACCTCACCGCCGACGTGCCCGGCGGGCTCGATCTCGCCACCGCGTCGGACAGCGGCCGGGGCACGGCCGACGACAAGACAAACGTCACGACGCCGACCATCACCGGCACCGCCGAAGCCGGCAGCACCGTCACGCTCTACGACAACGGCGCCTCCATCGGGACGGTCACGGCGAACGGGCTCGGCGCCTGGTCCTTCACGACGCCGACGCTGGGCGACGGCACCCACAGCTTCACGGCCAGGGCCGTGGATGTCGTTTACAACACCAGCGGCCTCTCCGCCGCGCTGGTCGTCACCATCGCCACGCAGGCCGACGCGCCGGGCAATCTGGAGCTGGCGACCGATTCCGGCAGCAGCGCGACCGACCGCCTGACCAACGTCGCGTCGCCGACGATCCGCGGCACGGCCGGGGCCTCCAACACCGTCATGCTGTACGACGGCTCGGCCCTGGTCGGCATGTCGACGGCGGGCCTCGACGGCAACTGGACGGTCCAGGCGATCGGTCTTGCCGATGGCGAGCGCACCCTGACGGCGACGACCATCGACCTGTTCGGCAACACCAGCGCCGCCTCGGCCGCCCTGCTCGTCACCATCGACACCGCCGCGCCCCAGCCCTCGTCGCTCGTCCTGACGGCGGGCTCCAACAGCGGCTCGACCGGCGATCTTGTGACCAACGACGCGACGCCGGTCCTGACCGGCACGGCGGAGGCGGGCAGCGTGGTCACGCTGTACGACGGCGCAACGCTCCTCAATACGACGACGTCCGACGGTTCCGGCGCCTGGACGATGAGTTCGCCGTCGCTGAGCGAGGGCGCGCACAGCCTGACCGTCATCGCGCGGGACGCGGCGGGCAACACCGGCGCGGCCTCCGCGCCGCTCGTCATCACCATCGACCTGACCTCGGCGACGCCCTCGGGACTGGGGTTGGGCACCGGCTCCGACAGCGGCGCGCTGACAAGCGACCGCGTCACGAACGTCGCCACCCCCACGGTTCTGGGCGTGGCGGAGGCGAACAGCGTCGTCACACTGCACGACGACGTAAGCGGCCTGAACATCGGCACCGCCACCGCCGACGGCTCCGGAATCTGGTCCATCGGCGTCGCCTCGACCCTTGCCGACGGCACGCATTCGCTGACGGCGACCGCCATCGACGTCGCGGGCAACACCAGCGCCGGCGGCGTCCTCGTCGTCACGATCGACACGGTGGCCGCCGTTCCAACCGCCCTGGAGCTGACGCCGGACTCCGACCTCGGCCGCTCGAACAGCGACCGGCTGACCTCAGACAGCACGCCGACGGTGCGCGGAAGCGCCGAGGCCAACAGCGTCATCACGCTGTACGACGGCGACGTCTTCGTCGGGGTCGGAACCGCCGGCGGCGACGGCCTGTGGTCGGTGACGGCCGGCGCCCTGACGGAAGGCGTGCACACGCTCACCGCGCGAGCGACCGACGTGGCCGGGAACACCAGCGAGGCTTCGGGCGGGCTGGTCGTGACCATCGACCTGACGACGGCCGTCCGCTCGATCATGCGGGCGAGCGGAAGCGCCGAGGCCAACAGCGTCGTCACTCTCTACGAGGGGGTGAACCTCGCCGGCGAGGGCATCAATTTCTTCGGGTCGGTGACGGCCGACAGCAACGGCCTGTGGACCCTGACGGCGAGCGACCTGGGCGTGGGCGACCTCACGCTGACGGCCGTGGCGCCCGGAGCCTACAGCACCGCGGGCGCGTTCAGTGCTCCGCTCGTGACCATCGACCTCGTGACGCCCGTCCGCTCGATGCTGCTGGCACCGGATTCCGATACGGGCGCCGCGCGCGACGACCTGCTCACCAACGACACCACGCCGACGCTCGTCGGCATGGTCGAGGCGGACAGCGTGGTCACGCTGTACGACGGCGTTCTCGCGGTGGGCACCACGACGGCCGATGCCAACGGCGCCTGGACGATCACCTCGGCGACGTTGAACACCGGCCTGCGCCAGCTCTCGGTCACCACGGTCGACAAGGCCGGGAACACGGCGACCTCCGCGTCGGGGTTGGCGATCACGATCGACACGACCGCGCCGTCGGCGCCCGGCGCCCCGGCGCTCAGCCCCGACAGCAACAGCGGCCGTCTCGACAACCTCGTGACGAACGTCCGGCAGCCGGTGCTGACCGGCAGCGCCGAGGCGAACGCGCACATCCTGCTGTACGCCAACGGCACGCTGGTCGGCGAGACCGACGCGGACGCGTCCGGGAACTGGTCGGGGGGCACCTCGACGCTGGGCCTCGGCTCCCAGATCATGACCATCAAGGCCGTGGACGCGGCCGGCAACACGTCGTCCGCGAGCAGCGGCCTGACGCTGACCATCACGCCGGAAAGCACCGCTCCGACGGGCATGGGGCTGGCTCCGGCGTCCGACAGCGGCGTCGCGGGCGACCGGCTGACCAACCTCCGGACCCCGACCATCACCGGATCGGCGGTGGCGGACAGCGTGGTGACGCTGTACGACTTCATCACCGTCGTCGGGACCGGGACGGCGGACGGCAGCGGTCTCTGGTCGATCACGACCGGAAGCCTGGGCGGGTCGAGCTACACCTTCACCGCCACGGCCCTGGACCCCGACGGGGTCGAATCGCCGCTGTCGGCGCCCTTCATCTTCAGCATCGACACCACGGCGCCCACCGCGCCGACCGGTCTCGATCTCGCCAACGACGACGACACCCTGACGAACAACGCCAGGCCGCCGATCACCGGCACGGCGGAGGCCGGCAGCACGGTGCAACTGTACGACGGCGCCACGCTCGTCGGCTCGGCCACGGTCGACGGCAGCGGCTTGTGGACGGTCAGCCCGTCCTCGGCCTTGTCCGACGCGGCGCACAGCCTGACGGTCCGCGCGGTCGACGCGGCCGGCAACACCTCGGCGGCGTCCAGCCTGCTGATCGTGACCGTCGACACCGTCGCGACGGCGCCCGGCGCCCTCGACCTGACGACGGACAGCGGCACCAGCGGCACCGACAACCTGACCAACGTCGCCACGCCGACCATCACCGGCACGGCGGACGCCGGAGACAAGGTCGTGCTGTACGCCGGTGCCACCGCCGTGGGAACGGCCGTGGCCGGAGGCGGCGGACTCTGGACCATCGCGGCCTCCACCCTGTCCGACGCGGTGCACACGCTCACCGCCATGGCCTTCGACGCCGCCGGAAACACCTCGGCGGCCTCGGCGGGGCTGGTCGTCACCATCGACACGGTCGCGGCGCCCCCGACCGGCCTCGGCCTTGCCAATGAGGCGGGCACGCGGACCCGCAACACCACCCCGACGGTCACCGGCACCGCGGAGGCGGGCAGCACCGTCGTTCTGTACGAGGGGGCCGTCTCCCTCGGCACGGTGACGGCGGACTCGACGACCGGCGCCTGGAGCCTCTCGGCGGGCCTGCTGAGCGAGGGAGCCCACACGCTGGGCGCGACAGCCCTCGATCTGGCCGGCAACAGCTCCTCCGCGTCCAGCCCGCTCATCGTGACCGTCGACACCGTGGCGCCGACGTTGCTGGCGACGTCCTCCGTCAACGGAAACCGGCTGACCCTGACCTTTGCCGAGGCGATGAGCCTCGCGGCCTCTCCCCACCGGACCACCGGCATGAGCGTCATGGTCGATGGCGCGCCCCTCGCCATCATCGCCGCCTTCGGCACGGGCACCAGCACCGTGACCCTGACGCTGGCGTCGGCCGTCTCCGTCGGGCAGGTGGTGACCTTCAGCTACGATCCGACACTCACCGGCAGCGCCCTGTCCGACGAGGCGGGCAACGAGATGGCCAGCCTCGTCGGGCAGGCGATCATCAACGCCACGCCCGCGCCGCCGTCTCCCCCGCCGCCGCCGCCGCCGGCACCGACGACGGTGGTGGACGGCGCGCAGTTGACGGTGACGACGGGCACGGACAGCGTGGGCCGCCCCACGGAGTCCGTGGTGATCGCTCCGATCACGGAGAACCGGACCGACACGGACGCCAAGACCAGCCTGGCGGATGTGCCGCTCGCCGGAACCACCGCCAACCCCCTGCTGGAGGCCAGCTTGCCCGTGGGCGTGGGCCTGACCGCCAGCGGCGCGACCTCCGGCCTGACGCTGGGCGAGCTGGCCGGGACCTTCTCCAACCTGCTGGGCGCCGCCCCGCTGGCGCGCTCGACCGTGTCCAGCGCCGGCCTCACCCAGGTGCTGCCCTCCAGCGCCCCGGTGACGCTGCGCAGCGTCACGCCCACGGTGGCTTCGGGCGTGGCGCCGGCCGTGCCGATCACCATCACCGGCCTGGCTCCGGCCGGCCAGGCCTCCGCCGTTCTGCTGGACGCGCGCCATCTTCCGGCCGGCACGGTGGTGAACCTGCAAAACGTGGACTACGCCCTCATCACCGGTGCGGTCACGGTGGGCGGTGGTGCCGGCTCCAACGTGGCGATCGGCGACGACGCCAGCCAGACCATCATCCTGGGCGCCGAAGACGACACGCTGCGCGGCGGCGGCGGCAACGACATCATCGGCAGCCGGGAAGGCCGCGACCTGCTGTACGGCGACGACGGCGACGACCTCGTGTTCGGCGGACTCGGCTACGACCGGCTCCAGGGCGGCACGGGCAACGACACGCTGCTTGGCGGTTCGGGGGTGGACGTCGCCCGCATCGAGGCGAACTTCGCCGACGTGGTTCTCACCCGCGGGCCCTATGGGGCGCTGACCATGACCAGCGCGACGCTCGGCGTGGACGTCCTGGAGGAGATGGAGCTGCTGCGCTTCGACGACCGTGTGGAACTGGTCAACGCGCCGACCTCCCCGATCACGAAATCCGGTATGGGCCTGTTCTTCGAGAGCGATTACCTCGCCGACAACCCCGACGTGGCGCAGGCCGTCGCCCAGGGCACGTTCACCAGCGGCCTGCAACATTACCAAACCTATGGTGCCGCCGAGCAGAGGCTGGGGGCCGTGTCCCTGGACGAGCAGTTCTATCTTGCCCAGAACCAGGACGTCGCCGCTGCGGTGAAGCGGGGCGAACTCGCCAGCGGCCTTCAACACTACCTGACCTATGGCGCCAAGGAGGGCCGCGATCCGAACGCGCTGTTCGACGAGGAATGGTACCGCCAGAACAACGCCGACGTCGCGGCGGCCTTGCAGGCCGGCACCTTCGAAAGCGGCTACGAGCACTACGAGGCGTTCGGCTGGAAGGAAGGGCGCCGGCCGTCCAGCTGGATGGACACCACCACCTATCTGGCGGAAAACCAGGACGTCGCGATGGCCGGCGTCAATCCGTTGTCGCACTTCCTGGATTACGGCGCCCGCGAGGGCCGCGTCATCAAGGCGGCCGACAGCGGTCTCTGGCTAAGCTGACGGCGGCCGGGGCGGGAAAAGGGAAGGGGCCGTTCCGGCAACGGACGGCCCCTTCCCTTTTCCCGCCCGGACCTGGGGACGCGCCCCTCGTCGCGACGCTCAGGCCACCAGCGTGCGCAGGGCGTCCGCGACACGCCGCCCCACGTCGCTCCAGTCCCCCGACATGGTCTGGCGGAAGAGCCGCATCGTCGGGTACCAGGGCGTGTCGTCGCGGTCCTGGAGCCAACGCCAGCAGCCGTCATAGCGCGACAAGACCCAGACCGGCTTGCCGAGCGCCCCGACGAGATGGGCGACCGAGGTGTCCACGGTGATCACGAGATCCAGCCGCAGAACCAGCGCCGCCGTGTCCGCGAAATCGGTGACGGCTCCCATCGGATCGTGGATGTCCATTCCCGCCGGCGGATCGGCAAGCTGCGCCGCCGGACCGCCCATTTGCAGGTTCACGAAGCGCAGGTTCGGCACCTCGGCCAGCGGCGCCAGATCGCGCAGGGTCATGCTGCGCCGACGGTCGGTCAGGTTCGCGCGCAGCAGGCCCGGCCGGGGATCGCCCGACCACACCAGCCCGACCCGCAGCCCGGCGCCCGGCAGGGGCTGGCCCAGCCATTTGTCGATCGCCTCGGCCGGCGGGTGAAGATAGGGAGTGCCGCCGGGGATCGTGCCCAGCTCGGTGCCGAGCAGCCGCGGCAGGCTCATCAGCGGGCAGTGGAAGTCCGGAACCGGGAAGGCCTCGGTCAGCGCATGGACCGCGGCCACACCGGGCATGCCGGCGACCAGCCGCTTCAGCGCCGGCTGGACCGCCAGCACCACGCGCCCGCCCTGCGCCGCGACCAACGGTGCGTAGCGGACGAAATGCAGGGTGTCGCCATGCCCCTGTTCGGCGTGCAGCAGGATGGTGGCGCCGTTCAGCGGCTCGCCCCGCCAGGCCCGCAGCTGCGCGTTCACCGCCGGGAGCTGACCCGTTTCCCAGCGGGCCTCGTAAAAATCCCAGCCCTCCTTGAGGCGGCCGGCCTTGAGCAGCGCCAGCGACAGGTTGAAGCGCGCATCGGGATGCGTCGGTTCCGCGTCCAGCGTGCGGCGGAACAGGCGCTCCGCCTCGTCCAGCCGGCCGAGGTCGAGGTTGACGATGCCGAGATTGTTCAGCGCCGAGATATGCGACGGCTTGAGTTGCAGGGCTCTCCGGCACAGCGTCGCCGCCTCGGCGAAATCGTCACCGTTGCGGGCTTGCGACCGCTGGATGTAGCCGAGGTTGGCGTAGGGGTCGGGATGGTCCGGTTTGAGCGCCACGGAGCGGCGGCAGAAGCCGGCGGCGCCCGGGCCGTCGTTCAATTCCCACACCGCGCTGGCGAGGTTGTTCCAGGCTCCGGGATGATCGGGGGACAGGCACAAGGCGCGGCGGTAGGCCCCGGCAGCCTGGGCGTGGTTCTTTTCCCGGGAGGCGGTCGCGCCGAGATTGACGTAGGCCTGCACCGTCGCCGGCTCCAGCGCCACCGCCGCCCGGTAGGCGAGTTTAGCGTCGGCCAGCCGTCCCGAGAGCAAGCGGGAGTCGGCGACCGCCAGGATCTCGCTCGCCGCGGCCAGACGAAGCCGGCAGAAGCGCTCCAGCAGGGCCGGCGCGTTGTCGTCCGGCCGGGGGTGCCTGAGAAGATTGGCGAGCGCTTCCGGATAGGCCGGACTGAGCGTGAGGGCCAGGCGGTACTGATCCCGCGCCTCGTCCGGCCGGCCGAGCGCGCGCAAAGCCTCGCCAAGGCTGTTGCGATAATAGGCCTGCGTCCTGTCGACCGTGAGCGCCCGGCGCAGCCAACGGCCGGCGATCTCCGCCGCCCCGGCCTGCAACGCCGTCACGCCAAGCAGGTGGAGCACATCCCCATGCGACGGTTCGGCCGAAAGAATGGCCCGGTACAAGTCACCCGCCGCCGAATCCCCCGCTTTGTGCCGGGCGACCGCAGAGGCAAGCATCGACCTTACGTCAAGCCGCGCGGCCCCTGCATGCTCCCCGCCCTCAGGCTTGAAGGCCTGCTGGCCCATGTCCTCACCCCGTCTCTGCTGCGCCAGGAAATCCATTGAAACACATATCACTTTCCACGACGTCGGTGTGGAATTCGGCCTGAGAACGCGGAACGGCGCGCGGCTGGGATCCTGCGGTGTCGGTGGTGGAGCGGTTTCCTTGCGCAAGGCCTCCGGTCGACGAGCATCGGTCGGAGGCGGGAGCCGATCGAGGCGAATCGCCACGCCTGACGATCCGGCGGCAACGCGCGTTGGTTTCGATCCGCCGATCCAGCGTCCACGGGGCAGACCAGGAGCGAGCCTGTCCGGGAAACGCGAACCCTCTCAGGCCCCGGGCGGGAAGCCGGGCCGGGACGCCCAGGCGCCCGCTCCACACCAAGCCCTCATTCATGGAAGAATTTTGCGGGAAATGAATGATGAGAGAAAAAATTTTTCATATACGAACGCCCCCTCAGCCAAAAAAGTGAAAAAATCTCACGAGAACCATGACATATTCATGATCACTACAGCGCCTTCGCGAAAGCGACAAAATCTCGAGTTAAAAAAGAAAATTAACAAGTAAAGACTCTCGAAATCTAAGTCTTTACGTAAGACAGGGGGACTTCCGTTGTCGATTTCATTTCCTCCATGGCGAACATTGACGAGACGTCCTGAAGCTCGATGCGCTCGATGAGCTTTCGATAAAAGGCGTCATAGGCCTTGATGTCCGGGATAACCACCCGAAGCAGATAATCGATTTCGCCGCTCAAGCGGTAGAGATCGACAACCTCCGGTATGTCGGCCACCACGCGGCGGAACTCCTCCAGCCATTCCGCCGAATGCTTGCTGGTTCGGACGGCCACGAAGACGGTCACGTCGACGTTCAGCTTCGCCCGATCCAACAGCGCCACGCGGCGACGGACATAGCCTTCCTGTTCAAGGCGTTGCACACGGCGCCAGCAGGGGGTGGCGGACAGGCCGACCTGCTTGCCGAGGTCGGCGAGCGACAGCGTCGCGTCAGCCTGAAGGGCGGCCAGGATCTTCCGGTCGGTGGCGTCGATGGTCATCGGGTCTGCTCGGGGCCTTCACGGTTGGGGCGGATGATTTTGCTCACCTAGCTGGGCTGGAGGAAAGCTTTTTCGCTTTGAGGATTTCGCGTGCACCCGCATGCCGCCTTCGCGGGCAGACCGCCCGGCCGTTGGGCAGGCGGGAATCGCCACCACGGGACACAGACAGGAAAGACCAGGATGACGACCGACACCATCGCCACGGACAAAGCCCCGGCCGCCGTCGGCCCCTACGCCCAGGCCCGCATCGCCGGGGGGCTGCTGTTCGTGTCCGGCCAGTTGCCGATCGACCCGGCCACCGGGGCCTTCGCGGGCCCGGACGCCCCCGCCCAGGCGGCGCGCAGCCTGACCAACATCGCGGCGATCGCCGAAGCCGCCGGAACCAGCCTGTCGAAGGCGGTGAAGACGACCGTCTACGTGACCGACCTCGGCCAGTTCAAGGCGGTGAACGAGGTCTACGCCGGCTTCTTCCAGGCGCCGTTCCCGGCCCGCTCGACCGTCGAGGTGTCGGCCCTGCCGCTCGGCGCGTCGGTCGAAATCGACGCCGTCATCGCGCTTTGAGGGTGACATGACCGCTTCCGCGCAGACCGTGCCGCTTCAACCCGGCGCCGGTTCGATCCGACAGCCGTTCCGCCTCGACTTCACCGCGCTGCCCGAGTCCAGCGGCCGCGACTGGACCCGGCGTGCGATCGAGCGGCTGGAGACCGAGGCGGCGCGGTCGCCCGACACGCCGCTGCTGACGCTCGACGTTCCGGAACTGTCCGGGATCGACATCTACCTGAAGGACGAATCGACCCACCCCACCGGCAGCCTGAAGCACCGCGTCGCGCGGTCGCTGCTGCTGTTCGCCATCTGCAACGGGCGGATCGGCGAGGGGACTCCGGTGATCGAGGCGTCGTCGGGGTCCACCGCCGTGTCGGAAGCCTATTTCGCCCGGCTGCTGGATCTGCCGTTCCACGCGGTGATGCCGCGCGGCACCTCGGACGAAAAGATCGCGGCCATCGAACTCCATGGCGGACGCTGCCATTTCGTCGAATCGCCCAAGGCCATCTACGCCGAGGCGGCGGGGCTGGCGGCCCGGCTCGGCGGCGTCTATCTCGACCAGTTCACCTACGCCGAGCGGGCGACCGACTGGCGGACCGACAACATCGCCCAGTCGATCCTCGGCCAGATGCGCGGCGAGCGCCATCCGGTGCCGGACTGGATCGTGATGAGCGCCGGCACCGGCGGCACCGCGGCCACCATCGGGCGCCACATCCGCTACCGCCACCTGCCCACCCGGCTGTGCGTTCCGGACGCCGAGCATTCGGTCTTCTACGACAGCTTCGTCCACCGCGACGCCGCCATCACCTGCGAGCGCGGGTCGCGGATCGAGGGCATCGGGCGCCCCCGCGTCGAACCGTCCTTCATCCCCGAGGTCGTCGACCAGATGATCAAGGTGCCCGACGTCGCGTCGCTGGCGGCGATGCGGGTGCTGTCGCGGCGGCTGGGCCGGATGGTCGGCGGGTCCACCGGGACCAACTTCTTCGGGCTGTGCTGGATCGCCGGACGGATGCGCGACGCCGGGCGGGCCGGTTCGCTGGTGACGCTGATCTGCGACTCCGGCGAGCGCTACCGCAACACCTACCACGACGACGCCTGGATGGGGCGGGCCGGTTTCGACACCGCCGCCGACGAGGCGCGGATCGAGGCCTTCCTTCGGGGCGGCCCGTCGCTCTGAATCAAAAAAGCCGTTGAAAACAAAAAAATCGCCACCGCAAGACACTTGGCAAGAACAGGAGCAATCACCGATGGACGAGTTTCGCACACTTCTGCGCAACGCGATGAAGAGCCGCGCGATGGTCTATGAAGCGGCCTTCGACGAAATGCGCAAGGAGATCGGCGAGGAGAAGGCCAGGGAGATCATGGCGCGCACCATCTATCGCCGGGGTGCGGCCATCGCCCACAACTTCGCGCCGCACGCCCCGTCCGATCTGGCCGGCCTGCGGGACTCCTTCCTGAAATTCATTCCCGACGCCGAGGTCCAGTTCGGCCCGGAAGTCGTGCGCTGCACCGACGAGGTGCTGGAGATCCGCTTCCACACCTGCCCCCTGAAGGAAGCCTGGCTGGAGGCCAACCTGCCGGCGGAGACGGTCGAGACGCTCTGCGAGCTCGCCGGCGCGGTCGACAAGGGCACCTTCGAGACCGCCGGCTTCGAGATCGAGGTCGATACCTGGAAGCCGGGCCGCAGCACCTGCTGCCACCTGACGATCACGCCGGGCGCCGCCGCCCCGGCCGCCGCGAACTGACCGTCCAGCCTCGCCGACAGGGGAATCGAATCATGAGGAAGCACGCCGTTCTCGGCGCCGTTCTGGGCGCCATGCTGGCCACCGGCACCGCCGTCCAGGCCACCGACCGCGAGATCGTCATCGGCTACCAGGCGCCGCTCAGCGGCGACCGCAGCCAGTATGGCGAGATGTTCCGCAACGCCGCCCAGATCAAGCTGGAGGCGTTCAACGCCTCGGGCAAGCTGGCCGGCGCCAAGGTCGCCATCGCCTTCGAGGACAGCAAGGACGATCCCAAGGAGGCGCGCAACATCGCGCACAAGTTCCTCGACAATTCCAAGATCGTCGGGGTGATCGGCGATTTCTCCTCCACCGTGTCAATGGCGGCGGGCGAGATCTACGCGGCGGAGAAGATGCCGCAACTCTCGCAGACCGCCTCGCACCCCGATTTCACCAAGCTCAGCCCCTGGCAGTTCCGCAACATCACCACCCAGGCCTTCGAAGGCCCGTACAACGCCGACTGGATCCTGGCGGCGGGCAAGAAGACGGCGGCGGTGATCTACATCCAGAACGACTGGGGAATCTCGGCGCTCGACGGCTTCGTCGGCGGCTTCAAGGCCAAGGGCGGCACGATCACCGCCACCGAGGCGTTCAACCCCGGCAACCGCGATTTTCGCTCCATCCTGACCAAGGTCGCCCGGCAGAAGCCGGACGTGATCTACCTCGCCATGTTCTACGAGGAGGGGGCCGCCTTCGCCCAGCAGCGCGAGCAGCTCGGCATCAAGATCCCGCTCTACGGCACCAGTTCCCTCTATTCGCCCAAGCTGATCGAGCTGGGGCGTGAATCGGTCGAGGGGCTGCACCTCGCCACCACCTTTACGCCCGACAACCCCGACCCGGCGGTGCAGACCTTCGTGAAGGAGTACGCCGCGCGCTTCAAGTCCGAGCCCGGCATGTTCGCCGCCCAGGCCTACGACGCGGTCGGCATCATGCTGGACGCCATCGCCAAGGCCGGCCCGTCGGTGACGCGCGAGAGCCTGCGCGACGCGCTGGCCGCGACCACCGGCTATCCCGGCGTGACCGGCGCCACCAGCTTCGACCCCGTCACCCGCGAGCCGACGAAGGCGCTGGCCAGGATGACGGTGAAGGACGGCCGCTTCCAGGTGGTCGCCGGCCCCTGACCGGCCCCTGACCGGCGAACCGCCGGGAAGCCCCGGCACGCCCCGAAGCCTTCCCGACCGCCCTCTCCGATCCGCTTTTCGGTGACACACGCCGTGGTGCGCGCTCCGCCGGAACCGGCGGGCGCGCTCCCCGAAGCCTGGAGCACGCCATGGTCTTCGATGTCTTCTTCCTTCAGCAGGTCATCAACGGCCTGTCCATCGGGTGCGTCTATGCCCTGATGGCGATCGGCTTCACGCTGATCTTCGGTGTCCTGAACGTCGTCAACTTCGCCCATGGCGAGGTCTACACCATCGGCGCCTTCGTCGGCCTGATGGTCATCACCGCGCTGGCCCCGCCGCTGCTGGCGGTGGTGCCGCTGGTGCTGGCGGTGGGGGCCGCCTCCGGCGTCGGGCTGGAGCGCCTCGCCTTCCGTCCCTTCCGCCGCTTCACCGACGAGGCCAGCCAGAAATCCCGCGCCATGCGCGAGGCGACGCTGCTCTCCTCCCTCGCCGTGTCGATCGTCGCGCGCGAGATCATGATGCACATCTTCGGCGGCGACATGCAGGGCATCCCGTCCGGCTACCTGCTGCAACAGCCGGTCGCCATCGGGCCGATCATGGTCGCCAGCGGCAGCCTGGTCATCTTCGCCACCTCCGCCGTCATGCTGGGCGCGTTGCAGTTCCTGCTCTACCGCACCCAGACCGGCCTCGGCATCCGCGCCGTGTCCAACAACCAGCTCGGCGCGCGCTACGTCGGCATCAACACCGACCGCACCATCGTCACCACCTTCGCCGTCGGCTCGATGCTGGGCGCCACGGCGGGAATCCTGGTCGGCCTCTACGACGGCGCGATCTCGCCGCACATGGGCTTCGCGCCGGGCGTGAAGGCCTTCGTCGCCATGGTGATGGGCGGCCTGTCGAGCATTCCGGGGGCGGTCGCCTGCGCCCTGCTGCTCGGCGTGTCGGAAAGCATCGCGACCGAGTTCCTGTCGAGCGGCTGGAAGGATCTGATCACCTACAGCCTTCTGGTCATCACGCTGGTCTTCTTCCCGCAAGGATTGTTCGGACATGGACGTGAACGTGCCTGACGCCCGGCTGATGCCGGACACCCTCGCGCCGCCCGCCGCGTTTTCCGGGCGGGGCCGGCGGTTCGCCTGGACGCTGCTTCTGCTGGCGGTCGCCTTCGGCGCCGTGCCCGCCGCGATCGTCGGGACCGGGTCCAGCTACCTCGCCCAGATCGCCATCACGACGATGATCTTCGTGATCCTGTCGGCCAGCCTGAACCATGTGACGGGCACCGCCGGGCTGCTGTCGATCGGCCACGCCGCCTTCTACGGCATCGGCGCCTACGCGGCGGCGCTGCTGTCCACCCGGCTCGGCCTGCCCTTCATCGTCACGCTGCCGGCGGCGGGGCTGATCGCCGCGCTGTTCGGTTTCCTGGTGGCGCTGCCGACCATGCGGCTGGTCAGCATCTATTTCGCCGTCGCCACGCTGGGCATCGGCGAGATGATCTACGTGATCCTGCTGAACTGGATCGATCTCACCCGCGGCCCGATGGGCATCCGCGGCATCCCGCCGATCGGGCTGCTCGGCTGGCAGGCCGACACGCTGCTCAGCCGCTATCTGGCGGTCGCGGTCATCGCCGTCGCCTGCGTCTGGGTGCTGCACCGGCTGACCCACTCCTACTACGGCAACGCGCTGCGGGCGCTGCGCGAGGACGACCAGTGCGCCGACAGCATGGGCATCAACGTCGAGCGGCTGAAGATCGAGTCCTTCGTCGTCGCCACCTTCTTCGCCGGCGTCGCCGGGGCGCTGCTGGCCCACACCTCCGCCTACATCGCGCCGGACAATTTCCGCTTCATGGAGTCGATCCTGATCCTGGCGATGGTGGTGGTCGGCGGGCTGGGCAGCCTTCCCGGCGCCGTCGTCGGCGCCCTGTTCATGATCGTCCTGCCGGAGGCGCTGCGCGACATCGGCGATTACCGCATGATCGCCGTCGGGGCGACCATGTTCCTGTCCATCCTGCTGCTGCCCAAGGGCATGCTGGCCGAAGGCACCGCGCTGGGTTTCGTCCGCCGCTCCTTCTCCCGCGGCTGGGCCACCATCGCCGGCGGCACGCCCGTCGGCTGGAAGTGAGGCGGATCATGAGCAACACGCTTCTGTCCATCCAGGGGCTGACCCGGCGTTTCGGCGGCCTGCTGGCGGTCAGCGACGTCAGCGCCACCATCGCCAAGGGCGAGCTGGTCGGGCTGATCGGCCCCAACGGCGCCGGCAAGACCACCCTGTTCAACCTGATCACCGGCTTCACCCCGCCGTCGGACGGCACCGTGACCTTCGACGGGCAGGACGTCACGGGCCGCAAGCCCTGGCAGATCGCCCGCATGGGCATGGGCCGCACCTTCCAGAACCTGCGCGTCTTCCCGAACATGACGGTGTTCGACAACGTGTCGGTCGGGGCGGTCGGCGCCTTCGGCCAGTCGCCCTGGCGGGCGCTGTTCAACGGCGGCGCCCACAGCCGCGCGGTCAGCGAGCGGAGCTGGGAGGCGCTGGAGCGCGTCGGGCTGACCGCCCAGGCGGGGGATATCGCCGCCAACCTGTCCTACGGCAAGCGCAAGTATCTGGAGATCGCCCGCGCCCTGGCGACCTCGCCCCGGCTGCTGATCCTCGACGAGCCGGCGGCGGGCCTGAACGACACCGAGACGGCGGAGCTGGCCGACTTCATCCGCCGCCTGCACGCGGGCGGCGTCACCGTGCTTCTGGTCGAGCACGACATGGGGCTGGTGATGGGAAGTTGCAGCCGCGTCATCGTCCTGGCCTCCGGCCGCAAGATCGCCGACGGCACGCCCGAGGCGGTGCAGCGCGACCCCGCCGTCCTCGAAGCCTATCTGGGAGTGGAAGACGATGCCGCTTGACGGAGCACAGCCCGCCGCCACCGCCGTCGCCGGGCGCCGCATCCTGGAGGTCCGCGACCTGACGGTGCGCATGGGGCCGCAGGAGATCCTGCGCGGCGTCTCGCTCGACGTCGCCGAGGGGGCGATCGTCGCCGTGCTGGGCGCCAACGGCGTGGGCAAGACCACGCTGATGCGCGCCTTGTCGGGCATCTACCGGACCAGCGGCGGCGCCACCGTCTTCGACGGCCAGGACATGACCGGCAGCCCCAGCCACGAGGTGGTGCGGCGGGGCCTCGCCCAGGCGCCGGAGGGACGGCAGATCTTCGGCACCATGACGGTGCGGGAGAACCTGCTGCTGGGGGGGCGGACGCTGCGCCACGACCGCGCCGCCCGGATGGAGCGGATGCTGGAGCTGTTCCCCCGCCTGCGCGAGCGGCTGGTCCAGAAGGCGGGATCGCTGTCGGGCGGCGAGCAGCAGATGCTGTGCATCGCCCGCGCCCTGATGTCGAAGCCCCGGCTGCTGCTGCTGGACGAGCCGTCGCTCGGCCTCGCGCCGATGGTGGTGAAGCAGATCTTCGACCTGCTGGTCCAGATCCGCGGCGAGGGCACCTCGATCCTGCTGGTGGAGCAGAACGCCCGCGCCGCGCTGCGCGTCGCCGATCACGCCTATGTCATGGAGGCAGGGAGGGTGACATTGTCGGGCAACGCCGCCGATCTGGCCGCCGACCCGCGCGTGCGGGCGGCCTATCTCGGCGGCTGACGGAGAAAGGACCGCAGCGATGACCACCGACACCGACAGCGCCACCGACACCACCACTGACAGCGCCACCGGCACCGGAAACAGCCCGGCCGCCGCTCCCCTCCCCATCCTGGAGCGGCGGCGCATCGAGGCGGCCTTCGCCAAGGCGCTCTACGACCAGCTCCTGCCCGAGATCGGGCGGGAGCGGGCGCGCGCCGTGCTCGCCCGCGCCATCGAGGCGATGGCCCGCGAGGCCGGCGCCGCCATGGCCGCGGAGGACCGCGCCACCCGTGGCACCGCCGACCTCGCCACCTTCCACGAACGGCTGGCCCTGTGGACCGCCGGGGACGCCCTGCGGCTGGAGGTGATCGAGAGCGCGCCCGACCGGCTGGGCTTCAACGTCACCCGCTGCCGCTACGCCGAAAGCTACCGCGCCATGGGCGTGGAGGAGATCGGCGACATCCTGTCCTGCAACCGGGACGGCGAGTTCATGTGCGGCTACCGGCCCGACGTCCGCTTCACCCGCACCCAGACCATCATGCAGGGCGCCAGCCACTGCGACTTCCGCTACAGCCTGCCGGCGGGCGGATCCCAGGAGTCTCCGGAATGACCATCCCCGCGAACGTCCGCCCGCATCCCGCCGCCGAGGCCCTGGCCCCGGAGATGCGGCAATGGCGGCATCATCTGCACGCCCATCCCGAAACCGCCTTCGAGGAGCATGAGACCGCCGCCTTCGTCGCCGACAAGCTGCGCGCCTTCGGGCTGGAGGTGGCGACGGGGCTGGGGCGCACCGGCGTGGTCGGCACGCTGAGGGGCCGCCGCCCCGGCGGCCGCGCCATCGCGCTGCGCGCCGACATGGACGCCCTGCACATCCACGAGACCAACGGCTTCGCCCACCGCTCGGTCAATCCGGGCCGGATGCACGCCTGCGGCCATGACGGCCACACCGCCATGCTGCTGGGGGCCGCGAAGATCCTGGCCGACGATCCCGACTTCGCCGGGACCCTGCGCGTCATCTTCCAGCCGGCGGAGGAGAACGAGGGCGGCGCCCGCGAGATGATCGCCGAGGGGCTGTTCGAGCGGTTCCCGGTGGAGGGCGTCTACGGCATGCACAACTGGCCGGGCCTGCCGCTGGGACGGATCGCGCTCCGGCCGGGACCGATGATGGGCAGCTACGACATCTTCGAGGTGATCGTCCACGGCAAGGGCAGCCACGCCGCCATGCCGCATCTGGGCCACGACCCGATGACCGCCGCCGGCCATCTGCTGACCACCCTGCAAACCATTCCGGGCCGCAGCCTGCATCCGCTTGACAGCGCGGTGGTCTCCACCACCTGGATCACCGGCGGCGACACCTGGAACGTCATCCCGGCGGAGGTCACGCTGCGCGGCACCGTCCGTGCCTTCAAGGAGGAGGTGCAGGACGTGGTCGAGGCGCGGCTGCGCGCGCTGGCCGAGCACACCGCCGCCGCCTTCGGCTGCACCGCCAGCGTGCGCTACGAGCGGCGCTACCCGGCGACCGTCAACAGCGCCGCCGAGACCGCGCTGTGCGCCCGCGTCGCCGCCGCGCTGGTCGGGGAGGAGAACATCGACCACGATCCGATGCCCTCCATGGGGGCGGAGGACTTCGCCTTCATGCTGAAGGAGCGGCCCGGCTGCTATGTCTGGCTCGGCAACGGGCCGACGGACGGCGGCTGCCTGCTCCACAACCCGGGCTACGATTTCAACGACGCCAACCTGGCCATCGGCGCCAGCTATTGGGTGGCGCTGGCGAAGACGCTGCTGGTGGAGGAGGAGACGCGATGAGCGCGCTTCTCAAACCGCTGCCGGATGCCCCGACGCCGGAGTCCCACTGGGCGGCGAGCGCCGTCGCCGGTCCCGAAACCGGCCCGCTGGACGGGGCGCTGCGGGTGGATGTGGCGGTGGTCGGGGCGGGCGTCACCGGCCTGTCCACGGCGATCCATCTGGCCGAGCGGGGCGTCCGCACGGCGGTGCTGGAGGCGCGCGAACCGGGCTTCGGCGGGTCGGGGCGCAACAACGGCCAGATCATCCCGACACTGTCGCGGCTCGATCCCGTCAACCTGACGGCGGCCTACGGCGAGGCGAAGGGGTCGGCGCTGGCCCGCATGGTTGGCGGAGCGGCGGCCTTGGTTTTCGACCTCGTCGAACGCCACCAGATGCGGTGCGACGCCGTGCAGAAAGGCTGGATTCAGCCGGCCCACCGGCCGGGCCGCATGGCGGCGGCGGAACGCCGGGTCGCCCAGTGGCAGGCGCTGGGAGCGGAGGTCGCCCTGCTCGACACGGCGCAGACGGAGCGGGCGCTGGGCACGCGCTTCTGGCACGGCGCCATGGTGGCCCCGACCGGCGGCCATGTGAACCCGCTGTCGCTGGCCCGCGAAATGGCGCGGGCCGCCATCGGGCTGGGCGTCGCCGTCCACGGCGACACCCCCGTCGCCGCCATCGACCGCATCGGATCCGCCTGGCGGCTGACCACGCCGCGGGGCTGCGTGACCGCCGACCGCGTCGTTCTGGCGACCAACGCCTACACCGACGATCTGTGGCCGGGGCTGCGCCGCTCCATCGTGCCGGTGCTGAACTTCCAGATGGCGACGGAACCTCTGCCCGCCGCCCTGCGCGCCAGCGTGCTGCCCTCCGACATGGCGTGCAGCGACACCCGCGGCGACCTGCATTTCTTCCGCTGGACCGCCGACAACCGGCTGGTTTCCGGCTGCACGCTGGTGCGGTCGGCGGATGCCGAACGGCGGGCGCGGGAGCGGACGCGCGCGCGCATCCGCCACGTCTTCCCCCAGGCCGGCGATCCGGCCATCGCGCGGAGCTGGAGCGGTCATCTGGCGATGACCGCCGATTTCCGGCCCCATTTCCACGAGCTGGCGCCGGGCGTGACCGGGGCGGTGGGCTACAACGGCCGCGGCATGGCGCTGGGCACCGCCGTGGGCCGGGAGCTGGCGCGTCACGCCATGGGAACGGGTGCGTCGGAGCTGGCCTTGCCCTTCACCCCGGTGAAGCCGCTGCCGTTCCATGATCTGGTGACGCGCTTCGCCCGGCTCTACATGCTGCATCTGCGCCGGCTGGACCGGACGGATTGAGGACGGGCGGCGGACAGGCCGGGCCTGCCCGCCGCGCCAGGTTCATGGTTCGCTGAACCTCACCGGCGCGCCTTCGGCGCCTCCGGCGGCGCGCGTCCGGACGGAGCTGCAAGCCTTCATGAGCGATGCCTACGCCGGCGAGACCCTGAAGGCCGTCACCGGCTGGGCACGCTATGCCAGACTGTTCACCTGCGACGACGAAACCGAAAGCTTCGCCTTCGATAAGGCGGGATGATGGCCGTCTCCGTGAAGAGCATGGACGAGACCGCCACGGGAAACCCGCCGCCTCACCTTGCGGGCTCCGCGCCGACGGACAGACCGCCGCGCTCGCGGCGCGGCAGCCGCCCGTTGAGGATGAGGGAGGCGATCAAGCCGATCAACAGGCCCCAGAACGCCCCGCCGATGCCGAGCAGCGTGATGTTCGCGGCGGACGCCAGGAAGGTGATCAGCGACGCCTCGCGGGTGGTCGGATCGGCCATCGCCCCCGCGAGGCTGCCGCCGATGGTGCCAAGCAGCGCCAGACCGGCGAGCGTGGTGATGAAGGTCGCGGGGAACGCCATGAAGACGGCGGCCAGCGTCACGCCGAACAGGCCGACCAGCACATAGAAGCAGCCCGCCGCAACCCCGGCGATCCAGCGCTTGGACGGGTCCTCGTGCGCCTCCTTGCCGGTGGCGATCGCCGCCGTGATGGCGGCGATGTTGAAGGCGTGGGAACCGAACGGGGCCATGACGAGTGAGCCGAGCCCCGTCACGGTCACGATGGGGTTGGCGCTGGTCGTGAAGCCGTCGTTCCGCAGGACCAGCATTCCCGGCATGTATTGGCCGGTCAGCGTGATCAGGAACAGCGGCAGCGCGACGGACAGCAGCGCGTTCAACGAAAATTCCGGCATGGTGAGGACCGGGGCCGCGAACTCCAGCCTCAGGCCCGACAGATCGACGCGGCCCTGCGTCAGCAGGAAGGCAAGCCCGAGCACCAGGATGCCGACGATCGCGTAACGGGCGGAGAAACGCTTCAGCGCGACATAGGCGACGATCAGCAGGCCGACCAGCAGCGGGTCGACGCTCGCACCGCCGAAGGCGCCGATGCCGAACTGGAGCAGGATGCCGGCGAGAAGGCCCGAGGCGATGCCGGACGGGATCAGGCGGATGACCTTCTCGAAACACCCCGACAGGCCCAGCGCGACGAAGGCGGCCGCCGAGATCATGTAGGCGCCGACCGCCTCCGCATGGGGAGTCGTCGCCAGCGCGGTGACGAGGAACGCCGCCGCCGGGGTCGACCAGGCGGTGATGATCGGCTCGCGATGGCGCCAGCTCAGGAACAGCCCCGTCAGTCCCACGCCGATGGACACCGACCAAACCCAGGAGGCCGTGAGTTCGGGGCTCAGGCCCGCGACCTTCGCCGCCTGAAAGACCAGGATGAAGGTGCCGCCGTAGTTGACGATGACGGAGATCAGCCCCGCCACGATGGGATGCGTGAGATCGCGGGGACGGATGGAACATGAACCGGAGGGCATGGTCGTCATGGGCTCCCTGGGGGTTTGCATGGCAAGAGCGATGGGTTGCCTTGACAACTACCCAATGAATGGCCGGATGCACCCATCCAATCCGGCAAGGTGATCCAGACCATTTCCCCAACCGTGCCCAGCCGGAATCCGGCGGCGTGGATTGCCCGTCCCGCCCACGCGGCGTTGCCGCTTCATGCCTGCCTCTCCCCGGCGGCGGTCACGGATTTACCGGACCTCCTCCCGGAGGTCCGCAAGCCACCGGAGCCACGCGGCCGGAACGCCGCGTGGGCCGATGTCAGGCCAGCCCGCGGTTGCGGGCTTCGAGCGCCGCCTCGGCGCGGGAGGAGATGTTGAGCTTGCTGTAGATGGCCTTCACGTGGCTGGCGACCGTGTGTTCGCTGAGCTTCAGCACCCCCGCCACCTCGCCGGAGCGCAGGCCGCGCCCGAGCAGCGCCAGCACGTCGCGCTCCCGCGGAGTCAGCGTGTCCGGCGGCGGGAGAGGTGGGGCAGGGGAAGGCTGGACGGGCGGCGAGGCGGGCAGGGCGGGGGCCTGCCGGCGGAAATGCTCCAGAATCCGGCGTGACAGGGACGGGGACAGCGGCGGCTCGCCGGCCTGGATTCGGCGCAGGTAATCCACCATCACCGTGGCGCTGCAATCCTTCAGAAGATAGCCGGCGGCCCCGGCGGCGATGGCGTCGAACAGATGCGTGTCGTCGTCGTAGATGGAGGTCACCACCGGCAGCGCCGCCCAGCCGTCCCGGCAGGTGCCGCCTTGGGCGCTTCCCTGGGTGCCGCCGGCCAGGAGCCGGATGATTTCGATCCCCGACCCGTCGGGCAGGCCGAGGTCGATCAGCGCGATCAGGCTGCCGCCGGGCTCGGCATCCGCCCATCCGGCCAGCCATGCCCGGGCCGAGGCCACGTCGGCGGCGGTGGCGACGGGAATGTCGCCGAAGGCGTCGCGCAGGCAATCGACCAGCCACGGACGGGTGCCGGCGTCGTCCTCCACCACCAGGCCGGTCAGGGGCGGCGCCGGCCCGTCGGCGGAAAAGGGTGTTGCGGACAGGCTCACGGAACGCCGCCGGTCCCCTCGGCCGCCACGGCCAGAGGCAGCGGCAGCGGCAGCGGCAGCGAGAGCTCCATGCGCGTTCCCTTCTCCGTCGCGGTGATGTCCAGGCGCCCGCCCAGATCGGCGGCGCGGGCCGCCATGTTCCCCAGCCCGAATCCCCGTCCCTGACCGGCGGCGCGGGCCGGGTCGAACCCCGCTCCGTCATCGGCGACCGCCAGCGCCAGGGTGCCTCCGGCGACGCCGGCGGAAACGGCCAGCGAGGTGGCGCCCGCGTGGCGGATGGCGTTGCTCACCGCCTCCCGCAGCGTGGCGGTCAGGGTGCGGCAGATGGCGTAATCCACCGGGAGCCCCTCCGCCGGGTCCGCCTCGGCGGCGACCGGCCAATGCAGCGCGATGCCCGTGCCCTCCAGCCGCTGCGCCGTCTCGTGGCGCAGGTCGCCCAGCACCTGGCCGAGCGGCAGCCGCTCCCCGCTCAGGCCTCGGACGATGGTGCGGACGTCGGCCATCGCCTCGCGCACCATGCCATGGGACCGGTCGAGGTCGGACTGGTGCATGGCCGACAGCAGCCGCGCGCCCAGATCGTCGTGCAGGTCGCGGGCGATCCGCTGCCGCTCGGCGGCGGCCCCCCGGACATAGGCCTCGCGTCCGCTTTCCGCACGCGCCATCAGCTCGCACAGCCGCGTGGCCGTCGAAAGCTGCGCCGGGGTGAACAGCCCGCGCCCGCCCCACGGGTAGCGCAGCCGCAGGCCCGGCGCCCCGGCGGTGGGCGGCAGCTCCAGCATCAGACCGTCCTGCCCGACCGAGGGACGGGACGGAGGGGTGCCGAAGGGCTCCATCTCCAGGGGATCGAACAGGCGGCGCAGCAGCCCGGTCCAGGCGGCGGCGCGCTGTTCGGCGGTGGCGGTGAAGGCGACCTCCATCACCACGTCGAACAGCTCGTCGTCGGGAATGGTGCGCCGGCCCACCAGCCGCCGCATCAGCAGGTCGCGCAGGGGCAGATAGAGGAAGCCGACCGCCAGCAGCGACAGGCCGAGCGCCAGATTCTGGTCGAACTGCAACGTCGCCACCAGCGCCATGTCCAGCAGCAGCAGCGCCACCAGCCCCAGGGCGGCCAGCATCACCCGGAACGCCCAGTCGCCCAGTTCGAACAGCCGGTAGCGCCGCAGCCCCAGAGTCAGGCCGGCGTGGATCAGCAGGAAGAAGCCGAACGCATAGCCCTGGGGGATCGGCGCCGTCAGCCCGGTCAGCAGCGGCACCGACATCAGCGTGACGAAGGCCCCGGCCCCCACCGTCACCGACAGGCCCAGCCAGGACAAGGCGGCGCGGCCGACCGGATCGCGGCGGGTCGCCCACCATTGCGCCCCGATGGCGCCGACGATGCACAGCATCTCCAGCAAGGTCGGCAGATGCGCGCCATCGCCGTGCCCCTCGGGCAGCCGCAGCAGATGGGCCAGCAGCCACACGCCGAACACCGCGAAGGGCAGCGCGAGCACCGCCGGTCCGGCGATGCGGCGCGGGTAGCTGAGGAAGACGCCGATCATCGCCGCGCCGAAGGTCATGGCCCCCGCGGCGTTGAGATCCGACAGCGCGCGGAACAGGGAACCGTCCAACGCCAGCTCGCGGGTGCTGTAGATGGCGGCGGGCAGGGTGAAACCCAGCATGGACAGCCCCACCAGCGCGAACAGCCGCGCCCCCCGGTCGTTCGGCCGGAGCGCCCACACCCAGCAGCTCATCAGCAGGCCGATCACGCCCACCGCCGCCTGGAACCAGAAGACGGCGGGAAGATCGCCCAGCCCGCGCCGCTCCTCCAGCGTCACCACCACATGGCGTTCGGCGCCGGTTCCGTCGCGCAGCAGCAGGACCACCGGCCCCTGCCGCAGCAAGGCCGCGTAGACGCTCTGCCGGCCGAAGAAATCGGCGAGGACCGCGTAGGTGGGAAGGGCGTCCGGTTCCGGGATCAGATCGTCGGCGGTCAGGGGATGCAGCGGCCCGGCGCCCGCGCCGCCGTCCGCCGGGGCGGAGCCGATGGCCAGCAGCCGCAGCGGGACCGGCGGTTCCCGGCCGAAGGCGGCGGCGACCGCCGCCGCGCTGCGGCCATGCGCCGGATCGAGGATCACGCTGCCGTCGTCGCCGGCGTGCAGCGACAGCCCCAGCGACGGCTGAAGGACGGCGAGACCCGTGGCGGATGCCGCGCACAGCAGGGCGAACAGGGTTGCCACGACCATCATCGCAACCGGGCTGCCCCAACGGCGCACCATCCTCGCCCCTCGCGTGTTGGTTAAAACTTTCTATGCCAAAGGATACCGCATCGCATCATTTCTCCATCACGAAATCGCCTTGCCCATTGCTACATCTTGCCGCTTTGACGCAAAGGGCATCCCCTGTTCCGGGGATACAGCCACTGGTGGTTGCCATGATAAGCCCGGCCCAATGGATCAACGCAAAGGGACGGCGCCACCGCCGTCGGCTGGGGGAGTATTGGGCATGGCATCATTGTTGCGCAGCGGTCTGATGGCGGGTGTGTTCCTGACCTCGGTGGCGAACGGGTCGGACGCGCTGGCGCAGACCTCGGCCACCGTCACCCGCCCGGACGGCACGAAGATCGAGACCGCGATCTTCGGCCCCACCTCGATGCGCATCACCGTCA
>NZ_JAIFZR010000006.1:0-263830 GCF_020005195.1 Azospirillum agricola | reverse complement strand
CCCGGTGCTGCAACGGCCGATCGAACATGGCGCCGATCTGGTGGTTCATTCCGCAACCAAGTTCCTCGGCGGACACGGCGACCTGATCGCCGGCGTGGTGGTGGGAGCGAAGGCGATCATCGACCGCATCCGCGGCCATGGTCTGCGCTACCTGACCGGCGCCACCATCGCGCCGCTGACCGCCTTCCTGCTGCTGCGGGGCCTGAAGACGCTGGAACTGCGGGTTGAGCGCCACAGCGCCTCGGCCGCCGCCATCGCGGCGCTACTGGCGGACCATCCCGCAGTGCGCCGCGTCGATTACCCCGGCCTGCCCGGCTCCCCGGCCAGGACATCGCCCGCCGCCAGATGAGCGGCTTCGGCGGGCTGGTCTCCTGCGAACTCGACGGCGGGCTGGAGGCCGGCATCCGCTTCATGAACCGGCTGGTGCTGGCCACCCGCGCGGTCAGCCTGGGCGACGCCGGAAACACTGGTCCAACACCCGGCCAGCATGACCCACGCCACCTACAGCGCGGAGGAGCGCGCCCGCCACGGCATCGGCGACGGGCTGATCCGCCTGTCCATCGGGCTGGAGAACCTGCCCGACATCCGCGAGGACATCCTCCAGGCGCTCGACGCCGTCACCCAGACGCGCGGCGCCATCAAATCCCCCTTGCAAGAGGTGCGTCCATGAGCACGCTCAACGAATATCTGCTTCAGAAGCGCATCGCCCATCAGGAGATCAAGGAACGGATCGCGCAGCCCGGCTTCGAGCCGCCGACCCTGTCGGCCCGCGTCAGTGCCGAGGGACGCAGCGGCATCCGCCGCATCCGCATCCGCGACCATCAGGTGATCAGCGACGCCCCGCCCAACTTCGCCGGCTACGATCTGGGACCGACCTCGCCGGAACTGCAACTCGGCGTGCTGGGCAGCTGCGTCACCCACATCACCCTGATCCAGGCGGCGGAGCTGGGCGTGCCGCTCGACAGCCTGGAGGTCGAAGTGGAGGGCGTGTTCGATCCGCGCGGCGGCAAGCCGGGATTCGAGCATATCCCGGTCTATCCGCAGAACCTGCGCTACACCATCCACATCGTCTCCCCCGCCAGCGCGGAGGCCATTGCGGAGCTTCACGCGACCGTCGAACGGACCTGCCCGATCCTGAACCTGCTGCGCCGCTCGCAGGAGGTCGTCTCCACCATCTCCCACCGGCAGCCGGAAATCGCGGCAGCCGACGTCTGATACACTGAAGACTCCGGAGCAATGTCCGCCATGACGGGTCGTTTTTTCGGGCGCATCGCGCGCGCCCTGTCCATCGGTGCCGCACTCGGCGCCGTTTTCGCCGCCACCACGGTTTGGGCTGCCGATCCCATCCATCTGAAGGTCGGCATCCGCGGCGGCATCAGCGAACCGATCTGGGAGATCGTCGCCAAGGTGGCCAAGCCGCGCGGGCTTGAGATCGAGCCGGTGGTGATGGCCGGCTCCCTCAGCCCCAACGAGGCGCTGAACACCGGCGACCTCCAGGCCAACGCCTTCCAGCATATCCCCTTCCTGCGCGACCAGATCGCCCAGCGCGGCTACAAGCTGGCCGTGGTCGGCAACACCTATCTGTCGCCCATCGCGTTCTATTCCAAGACATACAAGTCGCTGAAGGATCTGCCGAACGGCGCCAGGGTCGGTGTCCCCGACGATCCCAGCAACGAGAGCCGCGCGCTGATCGTGCTGCGCGACGAAGGGCTGCTGAGCCTGCGCGACGGCTTCGACGCCTACAACCAGACCGCCACCCTGGCCGACATCAAGGAGAACCCGCGCAAGCTGCAGATCGTCGAGGTGAAGTCGGTGGTTCTGGCCCGCTCCTACCAGGATCTGGACGCCGCGGCGATCATCTCCAGCTTCGGATCGCAGGTCGGGCTGAACGCCGCGCGCGACGGCATCGCCCAGGAGAAGCGCGACAACAATCCCAACGTCAACATCATCGTCGTGCGCGAGCAGGACAAGGACGCGCCGTGGGTCAAGCCGCTGGTCGAGTCCTTCCAGTCGCCGGAGGTCCGCGCCCACATCGAGAAGGAGTTGGCGGGCATCCTGATCCCCGCCTTCTGAACGGCCGCATCGCCATGACCCGCCCAACCCGGCAGAAAAGGTAAACCAGCGATGCTGTGGAAACGCGCGACCGCGGCCCTGGCCGTGGCCGATCCGGTCACTGCCGCCGTACCCGACCCGTCCTCGCCGCACATCCTGTTCGACGGCGTGCGCAAGACCTATCCCGGCGGGGTGGAGGCGCTGCAGGCGGTGTCCTTCGCCATCCCGCGCGGCAGCGTCTTCGGCATCATCGGCCGGTCCGGCGCCGGCAAATCGACCCTGCTGCGGGCGATCAACATGCTGGAGCGGCCCAGCGGCGGCCGGGTGCTGGTCGACGGCATCGACGTCGGCGGGCTGGGCGAGGAGGGTCTTGTCCGCCTGCGCCGCCGCATCGGCATGATCTTCCAGCATTTCAACCTGCTGTCGGCCAAGACGGTGCGGGAGAATGTCGGGCTGCCGCTGAAGGTGGCCGGGGTCGGCGCCGCCGAGGTCCGCCGGCGGGTGGACGAGCTGCTGGATCTCGTCGGGCTGGCCGACAAGGCCGATGTCTATCCGTCCAAGCTGTCCGGCGGACAGAAGCAGCGCGTCGGCATCGCCCGCGCGCTGGTCCACCGGCCGGAGATCCTGCTGTGCGACGAGGCGACCTCGGCCCTCGACCCCGAGACCACCCACGCCATCCTCGGCCTGCTGCGCGACATCAACGCCACGTTGGGGCTGACCATCGTGCTGATCACCCACGACATGGCGGTGATCCGGGCCATCTGCGACGAGGTGATGGTGCTGGACCGCGGCCACCGGGTGGAGCATGGACCGGTCTGGTCGGTGTTCGGCACCCCGCAGGGCGACGCCACCTGCGCCCTGCTGCGCCCGCTCCGGCACGGGCTGCCCGACGACATCGCCCGCCGGCTGCAAGCCGATCCGCCCGCGCAGGGCGGCGGGCAGGCGGTGCTGTCGCTGCGCTTCACCGGCGAAAGCCACCCCGACGGCATCTCGCTCGCCAGCCTGCTGGCGCTCGCCCCGGATGCCAGGCTGCTGCATGGCGGCATCGACCGCATCCAGGGCCATGCCCAGGGCGACCTCGTGATCGCCGTTCCCGTCGCGGCGATGCGCTCGGCCGCCGGCTCCCGCTTCTCCCCCGACAGCTGGAAGGTTCTCGGCTATGTCGCCGACGATGTTTGACCGCTATCTGCGCGCCTTCGGCGAAACGCTGACGATGGTCGGAGTGTCCGTCACCATCGCCATCGCCAGCGGCCTGACCCTGGCCCTGCTGCTGGTTGCTACCGCCCCCGGCGGCCTCTATCCGCGGCAGCGCTTCAACAAAGGGCTGTCGGTGGTGGTGAACGTCTTCCGGGCGATCCCCTTCATCATCCTGCTGGTGGCGCTGCTGCCCGTCACCCGGCTGATCGTCGGCACGACGCTGGGCATCTGGGCCGCCATCGTGCCGCTCAGCATCCACCTGATCGCCTTCTACACCCGCGTCGCCCAGGTCAGCCTGAACGAGGTCGACCATGGGCTGATCGAGGCGGCCCGAGCCATGGGCTTCCGCCGCTGGCACATCGTCCGCCACGTCATCCTGCCCGAGGCGCTGCCTGGTCTGATCGGCGGCATGACCGTCTGCGTGATCGCGATGATCAACGCCTCGGCGATGGCGGGAGCGGTCGGGGCCGGCGGCCTGGGCGACCTCGCCATCCGTTACGGCTACGAACGCTACGAGACCCAGGTGCTGTTCGAGATCATCGTGATCCTGATCGTGCTGGTGACCTCGGTACAGTTTGGCGGCGAGTGGCTGTCGCGCAGGGTCGATCATCGCCGCTAAGGCCATAATCAGTGACGTGATTGCCGGAGCGGCGCCGGCCACCGCCGAACCCTACCCTTCCCAGCGGTGGGAAAGAATGAAGCTGTAGCGCTCGGACCGGATGTGGAACACCGACCGGTCGGCGCAGCCGCCGCCGACGAAGACGGAACGGCGGTCCATCACCAGCACCGGCGCGCCCGCCGGCAGGCCGAGCGCCACCGCCACCTCCGCATCGGCCGCCGCCGCCTTCACCTCGATGTCGGCGCCGCCGACCGGCTTGCCGACGATGTCCTGCAGGATGCCGTAGATCGGCTTGTGCCCGACCGCCTGCCAGTCGACCGGCTCCAGGGCCGACGGCAGCAGGCTGCGGCCCAGGGCCACCGGCTCGCCATCCACCAGATGCAGGCGGCAGACCTCCAGGCACTGGGGGCCGAAATCCTCCCGCAGGTCCGGCGGCGTCGCGACGATCCGCGCCGAGATCGGCCGCATCGTGGCGTCCAGCCCCTGAAGCCGCAGGGATTCGTGGAAACTGCGCAGGCGGTCGAGCGGATGCTGCACGCGTTTGCCCGCGGTGAAGGTGCCCTTGCCCTTGCGGCGCTCGATCAGCCCGTCCGCCTCCAGCCGGTCGAGCGCCAGCCGGACGGTGACGCGACTGACGCCGAAGCGGGTCCCGATCTCGCTCTCCGTCGGCAGCCGTCCCGACGGCTCGAACAGGCGGGCCGCGATCTCGTCGCGCAGCCGGTCGGCGATTTGCCGGTACAGCGCCGTCGCGTTGTCTCGCACCACGGGCACTCTGGCGTCCCTCCCCGATTGATCGACCCAGCCAACAGATCGAGGCCGCCTTGATGCCACCGGCGACGGGACGGCTCAAGCGTCTATCCCGCCACGGTGCCGGCCGCGTGAATCCCGATTCAATTCCCTAGTTGCTACGTATTTTATAATATGTATTATAATGTATTATCTAGTTGAAGGGGTTGATCGGGAGGATAAAACGGACATGGACTGTGGAATTCAGGCATCTCCATCCGGCAGCCGTTTCGAGACTTTTTCCGATGATCGCTCCAGCGGTGCAGCCTTCCACGTCGATGGCGTGGATTTCGCCTATGACGGTGCGCACCCGGTTTTCCGCTCGCTGGCGCTGTCCGCCCGGCCGGGAGAGTTCGTGGCGCTGCTCGGACCGTCGGGCTGCGGAAAGACCACGCTGCTGAACCTGCTGTCCGGCTTCCTGCCGCCCAGCTCCGGCCGCATCACCATCGACGGCGAAACGGTGACGCCGGAGATGCCGGCGCTCGGCTATGTCTTCCAATCGCCGCAGTTGTTTCCCTGGCTCGACGTGCTCGACAATGTCCGCTTCGGCCTGCGGATGGCCGGCCGGCTGCCGGATGCGGAGCAGCGGGACAAGGCGATGGCGGCGCTGGCGCTGGTCGGGCTGGAGGCCGCGGCCGGCAAGTTTCCCCATCAGCTGTCGGGCGGCATGCAGCAGCGGGTGGCGCTGGCTCGCGCCCTGGTGCTGGAGCCACGCCTGCTGCTGATGGACGAGCCCTTCGCCGCGCTCGACGCCATCACCCGCGCCACCCTGAACGAGGAACTGCTGCGGCTGTGCGGCCGGCTCGGCCAGACGGTGCTGTTCATCACCCACGACGTGGAGGAGGCGGTGTTCCTGGCCGACCGCGTCGTGCTGCTCGACATCGCGCCGGCCGGCATCCACAGCGAACTGGCCATCGACCTGCGCCGCCCGCGCCGCCTGCGCGAGACGCGGCGGCTGGAGCGCTTCACCACCTTGACCGACACGCTGCTGGAGCGGATTTCCGCCATCGTCGCCGCGGCCTGAGCCGCAGCCGGGACCAGCCCCGACCAGAAGGATTTCGCGCATGAACCGGATTTTCGCCGCGGCCCTGTCCGCCGCCCTGTACGGCTCCATCGTCCTGCTCGCCGGCATCGCCCCGGCTGGGGCCGCCGCCACGGCCGACAGCCGGCCGCTCCGGATCGGCTGGGTCTTCGCCATGGCCAACGCTCCGGCGCTGGTCGCCGACCGCAAGGGCTTCTATGCCGAAGAGGGGCTGACGGTGGAGGCCAAGCCCTTCGGCGACGGACCGGTCATCCAGCAGGCGCTGGCCGCCGGCGAACTGGACGTCGCCTATATCGGCGCGCCGCCGGTCTACCAGTGGGCGGCGCGCGGGCTGGAAAGCCGCATCCTGGCCAAAGTGAATTACGGACAGGCGGCGGTGATCGCCAACAACCCTGCCATCGCCAAGCTGTCCGACCTGCGCGGCCGCAAGGTCGCCGGGGTGGCGCGCGGCAGCGGGATGGACGTGTTGCTGCGCGGCGTCGTGCTGAAGGAGGCCGCCGGCCTCGATCCCGACCGCGACCTGTCGGTGGTCTCCATGCCGGTCGGCAACATGAACGCCGCGCTGGACAGCGGCACGGTGGACGCCGCCTTCACCTGGGAACCCTTCATCAGCCAGCAGGTTCTGCGCGGTGCCGCGCATGTGCTGTTCGACGTCAACCAGGCGCTGCCCGGCTATCCCTGGTACGTGGTGATGGCGCCGAAGAAGACGCTGGCCGACCGGCCGGGCGATATGGTGAAGCTGCTGCGCGCCCATGCCAAGGCCATCGCCTGGCTGTCCGACCACCCGGCCGAGGGCGACGCCCTGATCGCCGAGGCGTTCAAGCTGGAGCCGGTCAAGCGCGTCGACGGCACAGAGGTCGCGCCCGCCGCGGTCGCCGCCGAGGCGCGCAAGCGGCTGGGCTGGTCGGACCGGCTGGATGAGAGCGACCTCGCCTTCATCCAGCGGCTGATGGACACATCGCTGGCGCTCGGCTTCATCCCGGTGCCGATGAAGGCGGCGGACATCGTCGACAGCTCCTACCTCCGCAGGGCGGGCCGCTGATGCGGACCCGGCTTTACGGCTGGGCGGCCTTCCCGGCGCTGCTGCTGGTCTGGAGTGCGGCCGCCTGGAACCTGCCGCCCTATGTCCTGCCGCAGCCCTGGACGGTGGCGGCGGAGGCGGTGCGCTGGCTCGACAGCGGCCAGCTCGCCACCCATGTCGGCGCCAGCCTGCTGCGCGAGGCCGGCGGCTTCGCCGTCGCCGTGCTGGGGGCGCTGGCGCTGGGTCTGGCCGGTGCGCTGTCGCCGGGCTTCCGCGCCTTCTCTGCCCCGCTGACCGGCCTGTTCATGGCGATCCCGCCTATCGCCTGGGCGCCGCTGTCGATGATCTTCTTCGGGCTCGGTTATGTCGCCATCACCATGGTGATCGTGGTCGCCGCCCTGTTCCCGATGGCGGTGACGGTGCAGGAGGGCTTTCTCGCCATCCGCAACGGCAACCTGCGCGCCGCCCGCGTGCTGGGCGCCCGCCGCTGGCAGCTGATCCGCCATGTCTATCTGCCGGCCTCTCTGCCCTTCCTGACCGCGGCGCTGCGCATCGGCTTCAGCCAGGCGTGGCGGGCGCTGGTGGCAGCCGAGATGCTGGGCGCCTCGCAGGGGATCGGCTGGATGGTGGCGATGGGCGGCCAGATCGGCAACGCCACCCAGGTGCTGCTGGGCGTCGCCATCATCGGCATGACCGCCTGGATCACCGAAAGCCTCGTCTTCCGCCGCATCGAGCGGCGCTACCGCCACTGGCACCTCGCCTGACCCGATAACCCGCAAAACCGGAGGAAACGCCGCCATGTCCGAAGCCCAGCCGCCTGTCCGCCACATCGCCCCCGTCGGGCTGTACGAGCGCAACAAGGACCGCCCCTTCCTGGGGTCGACCAGCTGTTCGCACCGCCGGCTGGTCGCCGGCGAATGGACCGAACTGCAACTGGTCTATGAAGTCGGGGCGTCGGGCCTCGCCGACGGAGCCGGCATCAAGCTGGCGATGAAGTTCTATTCGGACTGGGCGCTGTTCCAGACCAGCGACCCGCAGGCCGCCAACTATGTCTCGGCGGAGTATGAGGCCGGGCCGCTGGTGCCGGGGCAGAGCCCGGCGACCATCCAGGCGCTGAAGGTGCGCTTCGACCAGAAGGGCCATGAGCGTCCCTATCAGAAGGCCATCGTCATCGACGTGATCGACGGCTATCTCAACCCCGGCGACCGCATCGTCATCCGGCTGGGCGACCGGCGGCGCGGCGGGCCGGGCACGCGGGTGCAGAGCTTCGTCGAGCAGGGGTTCCGCTTCCGCGTCTTCATCGACCCGCTGGGCAGCCAGAAATATGCCGAGGTGCCGGGCGACTGCGTGATCGACATCGTTCCCGGCGATCCTGCCGCCCTGCGTCTGGTGGCGCCGCGCCTGACGGCACCCGGTCCGGCCAGCCTGCTGCTGCGCGCCGAGGATGTCTGGGGCAATTGCTGCACCGGCGGCACCATCGATGCCGCCCTGACCCTGGCGGGACCGCAGGGTGAGACCACGCAGAACCTGACGCTGTCTCCCAACACGGACGCCTATGGCTGGCTGGTCCATCGCCAGGAGGCCGGGCTGACCGAAGGCGAATGGCGCATCGCGGCGACCGCGGAGGGGCTGGTCCCGGCGGAGGCCTTCATCACCGTTGAGCAAGACGCGCCGCGTGCCTACTACGCCGACCTGCATGTCCATTCCAACGACACGGTCGGCACCAACGACACCGCCTACAACCTGTCCTACGGCAGCGACATCGCCGGGCTGGACGTGCTGGGCTACACCGCCAACGACTTCAACGTCACCGAAAAGGCCTGGAGCGAGGCGGTCGGGCTGATCGACAGCTTCAACGAGGCGGGCCGCTTCGTCTGCTACCCCGGCACCGAATGGTGCGGCAACTCGGCGGCCGGCGGCGACCACAATGTGGTGTTCCTGCGCGACGGCGTGCCGCAATTCCCCACCGACAGCCGGGGCCAGCCGGTCCGCTCCTTCGAATGGAACGAGTCCACGCGCGGCAAGCTGCGTCCCGGTGCCTGGCCGCTCGACGACCTCTATACCGCCTATCAGGACGACCCGGAAGGCCATCTGCTGATCCCGCATGTCGGCGGCCGGCGCTGCAATCTCGACTGGCATCATCCCGAGCTGGAGCGGCTGATCGAGATCGGCTCCGCCTGGGGCCAGTTCCACTGGGTCTATGCCGAGGCGCTGGCCCGCGGCTACCGGCTCGGCGCCTCGGCCAGCAGCGACGAGCACCAGGGCCGCTGTGGCGGCGGCGCGCCGGCCACAGCGGTGTTCGGCGCGCGTGGCGGGCTGACCGGGGTGCTGGCCGACCGGCTCGACCGCGCCACCATCGGCCGGGCGCTGCGGGCGCGCCGCACCTTCGCCACCACCGGGGAGCGCAGCTTCGCCAGCCTGCGGCTGGGCGACCGCTGGATGGGCGAGGTGGTGACGGCGTCGGCTGCGGATACGCTCGACTACCGGCTGCTCGGGGACCGCGGCTGGGAGAGCCTGCGGCTTTACGACGGCGAGACTCTGCTGTGGGAGCGCGACCTGCACCGCGAGCTGGGATTATCGGATCGGCGTATCCGCCTGCGGCTGGGCGGCGCCCGCATCAAGGACCGCTACCGCGGCGCCTATTGGAGCGGCGGCATCACCGTCACCGGGGCGGCGGTGCAGCGGGTCGAGCCCTTCGGCTTCGACCATCCTGAACAGGGCTGCTGGCGGCAGGACGCCACCACGGTGGCGCTGCGCACGGTGACCCACGGCGATACCGACGGGGTGGAGCTGACGCTGTCGCGGCTGGCCGGCACGCGCATCCGGGTGCAGCTCGACATCGGCACCTATGTGAAGGTCGGCAACCCGCTGACCCCGCCGCCCAACTCGCATGCGCCGGAGGCCGTGCTGGAGATCGACGGCGATGCGCTTCTGGATGCAGCCCGCTCGCCGGCCGGAGCCGTCAGCCGCCTGCTGCCCGGTACGGAACTGGAGGTGACGGTTGAGCGTGTCACCGAGGCGCCGCTGCCGCGTGACCTCGCCGGCCGCATCCCGCTGGCCGGACTGGATCTGGCGGCAGGCCGCGAGCACCCGCTGTTCCTCACCGGACGCCAGCGCGACCAGTCGCGGGTGTGGACCTCGGCGCTGTTCCTGACAGTGTGATCGCCTTGGCCCGCAGTGCCGGCTCGCCGGGATCGCGGGTCGCATCCGCGGGTCAGGGGGACCGCGGAAACATGCCGTGCCGCCATGCCGTCAATGCCTCGGCAACCGCCAGCGCGTGCGGCACGATCTCAGATGAGCCGGTCACTTCGCCCAGGCTGCCGCGGGTCGGCGGCCCGACGACGAACAAGGAGGTGACCGGCCGGCCACCGGCATCCAATGCCCGGCGCTGCCGGTCCACCTCCACCCCCAGACCAAGCGGATCCGGCCGGATCAACCCTTGGGCGGTCAGGGCCGCCAGCAGCGGGTTCCGGCCGAAGGAGGCTCCATGGCCGGCGCCGGTGCAGTTCACCAGGGCATCGTAGGTTCGCCCGGTCAGGGCGTCGCCGCCGCGCGGCCGATAGAGAACCCACAGACCGCCACCCTCATCACCGCGGGTGCCTGACGAATCGGCGTCGGCGTTCGCCCCGACCAACCGTCCGGCCAGGACCGAAAGACGCCCGTCCGTCTGCGCGGACGCCACCAGCCGGGCGACCTGCGGGGCCGCCTGGAAGCGGTGGGCGTCCCACCAGGGCCGCAGATGGCGCTGGAACCGCCTCCGCTCCTCGATGGGAAGGGCCGTCCACAAGGCACCGTTCTGAAGGCGCAGGCTTTCGAGGACGTCGGTCCAGGGCCGCCCCTGCCGGCCCGCGTCAGCGACGGCGGCACGCACCCGGCGCAGCAGGTCACGGACACCGGCAGGCGGATCGGCGGTGAAGTCGGTCCAGGAGTCGGCATGCCCGGCAGGGCGAGACCGCGGCACCAGACCATGGCGCGACAGGGCGGTCAGCGGTCCGCGATGGCCCCGGCCAAGCAGGGTCGACACCACGTCACCCATCGTCAGGCCGGTGCCGACGATCAGCACCCGGTCGGTCCGGCCGATGGGATCGAGCGCGCCGGGCGCCCATGGATCGGCGACGACCCGCTTGTGCCCCGCCAGCCCGGCCAGCACGCCCGGCAGTTCGGGCCCCGGGTTTCCGGTGCACAGCACCAGCGCATCGGCCTCCAGCACCCTGCCGCCGGCAAGCTCCACGACGAACCCGGTTCCCTGCGGCGATGCCAGCCGGCGGGCGGCGACGGCACGGTCGCGCCGGTGGGTCACCCGCACCGGCCCGGCCGCGGCGAACAGCGGGCGCAGCCTCTCGTCGAGATAACGCCCGAACACCGACCGCGCCGGATAATGCAGCCCGTCCGCCCAGCCGGCCGGATCGGCCTCCAGCACGCCGCGCTCCAGGCACCAGCGATGGAAATCCTCCTCGCCGCCCTTCCCGGCCTCCCCGGCCGGCCGTCCGGTCACCGCCGCCATGCGGACGGAGGGAACATTCACCCGGTGGCGCGGGTCGCCGCCCGCCGCGTAGGTCAGCCCGGCCCCGGGCGACGGCCGCGGGTCCACAAGCTCCACCTCGGCGGAGAAGCCGCCCGCGGCACCGGCGCGCACCAGCCCGGCCGCGACGCCGCTGCCCGACACGCCGGCACCGACGATGACGATCCGCAACGGCCGCGGCACGGTCACAGCCCCCCGCGATGGACGATCCGTCCGCCGACCAGCGTCAGACGGCAGCGCAGGTCGCGCAGCCGGTCCGGGTCGATGGCGGTGGGATCCTCCGACAGCACCGCGAGGTCGGCGGCGAAGCCGGGACGCAGCGGTCCCTTCCACCCCTCGTCGAAGGTCAGGGCGGCGCCGGCCACGGTGAACAGCCGCAGCGCCGTTTCGGCATCCAGCCGCTGATCGGGTCCGATCACCCGGCCGCTGGTCCGTTCCAGCCGGTTGCAGACCGACCACAGGGTGAAGAAGGGGTCGTGCGGGATGTTGTCGGTGGCGATGGCGGTCGGAATGCCCAGCCGCAGCAGATGGGCGTGCGGCACCACCAGATCGCCGCCATCCGGCTCGTCCAGATAAGCGGCCCCGCCCTTCCACAGGAAGTATGTCGGGATCGTCGTCACCAGCACGTCCAGCCGCTTCAGCGCCTCCAGGTCGGACAGCCGGGCCCGGCCGATATGCTCGATCACCCAGCGGCGGCCGGACAGCGGATGGCGTTCGTTGACCGCCTCCAGCACCGGCACCACCTCGTGCAGCCTGTCGCTGACGATGGTGTGCAGGCGCAGATCGTGCTCGGCGGCCAGGAAGCAGGCCTCGCGGAAGTCGGCCGGGGTCAGCGCCTGCTCGACGAAGCCCGACCAGCCGGTGTCGGGAAGATTGTCGCGGGCGCAGCAGGCGACCGCCGGGTCGCCGCCATAGGCGATGTGGACGCCCGACAGCCTCAGCCAGGGATCGCCCAGCCCGGCGCCGCGCGCGTGGGCCAGCCAGTCGCGCATGGCGCGGCGCGCCTCGGCGATGTCGGCCCAGCTCGGGCTGACCACCAGCCCGACCCGTACCGTCAGCTCTCCCATCTCCCACAGCCGGCGGTAGACCGAGATGGTCTGCGGCGCGGAGCCGTGCCCCTCGTAGATGCTGGTGGTGCCCTGGGCGTTGTAGAGCCGCTGGGACAGCCGCACGCCTTCCAGCCGTTCGGCGAAGCCGAAGCGGGGAACCGCCGGCAGCAGGTCGAACTCGACGGTCGGGCGGCTGTTGTGCTCGACGATCACGCCGGTCGGCTCGCCGCGCGCGTCCTTCAGGATCTCCACGCCGCCGCAGGTCGGCTGGCTGGCCGCGGTGATGCCGTTCAGCGCCAGCGCCCTGCTGTTCAGCGCGCTGTGCCCCGGCGGCTTGCCCCAGTTGCCGAACAGGCCGGGGATGTAGACCGGATGGTCCGGTGCCGCGCGGTCCAGCTCGTGCCGGTCCGGCGGCCTCCCCTCGGCCAGGGTCGCGGCTCCGTCGAAGAAGAAGGGCGGCGTGCCGATCGGCATGGTGACGATCCACTGGCCGGGCGGCGTCTGTGCCGCCACCGCCCGCACCCGCTCCAGGATGTCGCCGACGCTGCGCGCACCGGCCAGCGAGGGGCGCAGGCGCTTCAGCCCCTCGCGCTCCATATGGGCGTGGGCGTCGTTGAAGCCGGGGATCAGCGTCGCGCCACCCAGGTCGATGGCCTCCGTGGCGGCGGTGGCGAGCGCCGCGACCTCCTCCCCGCCGACCGCGAGGATGCGGTCGCCGGCCAGCGCCACCGCACTGGCACGCGGCCGGGTCGGATCGAAGGTGAGGATGTTGGCGTTGCGCAGGATCAGGGTGGGGGAAGAACTCGGTCCGCTCATCCGGCGATCCTCACGAGGCGGTGGTGTACCAGGGGAACAGGCGGCGGATCAGCGCCACGAACAGGCGGTCGGCGATGAAGCCGAAGGTGCCGAGCAGCACCAGCCCGATCAGCATGATGTCGACCCGGAACATCTGGTGGCCGGTGGACATCATGTAGGCGACCCCCTCCCGCGCGCCGGACAGCTCGGCGGCGACCAGCAGGATCAGCGAGACGGCGATGCCCTGGCGCAAGCCCGCCAGGATCATCGGCAGGGCCGCCGGCAGCACGACCAGAAGCAGCGTCGCCAGCCGCCCGGCGCCCAAGCAGGCGGCGGAGCGCAGATAGGCGGCCGGCACGTCGCGCACGCCGATGAAGGTGGTGATCCAGATCGGGAAGAAGCTGCCCCAGGCGACCAGCGCCACCTTCGACCCTTCGCCGATGCCGAACCACAGGACCGACAGCGGCACCAGCGCGATGGAGGGGACGGAGCGGAAGCCGTGCAGGATCGGCTCGCTGACATGGTGCAGCAGGCCGATGCGCGCGGTCAGCAGCCCGGCCGTCACGCCGGTCGCCGTCGCGATGGCAAAGCCCAGCGCCGCCCGGCGCAGGCTGGCCAGGATGTTGGCCGCGATCTCGCCGGACAGCAGCATCGGGACGAAGCTGTCGAACACCGCCGACGGCGGCGGCAACAGCACCGGATTGACCCAGGTGCCCAGCCGCGGCACCGCCTCCCAGACCGCCAGGAACAGCAGGATGCCGGTCACGTTCAGCAGGGCGCGCAGCCAGGCCGCCCGCCGCAGGCCGCGGCGATGGGCGCGGCGGAACTCTTCGGCGAAGGCGGCGCTGTCGGATCGCGCGTCCGCCGCAGAATGCCGGGGGGTGGGGAGGCCGGTGCCGGCCGCGTCGTCCGTCGCCGCCGTCACGCCGCCCTCCGTTCGCCGTCGCTCTGCTCGGCACCCCGGCTGCCGCGGGCCAGCGCCGCGGCGATGCGGGCATATTCCCGGCCGAACTCCGCCGAGCCGCGGTCGCGCGGATAGGGCAGATCGACCGCCAGATCCTCGCGGATCACCCCCGGCCCGGCCCCCATCACCACGACGCGCTGGGCGAGGAACACCGCCTCGTCGATGTTGTGGGTGACGAACAGCACCGACACTCCGGTTTCCCGCCACAGCCGCAGCAGGTCCTCCTGCAAATTGGTGCGGGTCATGGCGTCGACGGCGGCGAAGGGCTCGTCCATCAGCACCACCTCCGGCTCCACCACCAGGGCGCGGGCGACGGCGACGCGCTGGCGCATGCCGCCGGACAGCTCGTGCGGGTAGCGGTCGGCGGCATGGCGCAGCCCGACCCGGTCGAGCGCCTCCAGCGCCCAGCGGCGCCGCACGGGGGCGGAGACCCGCTGCATGCGCAGGCCGAACTCGACGTTCTGGCGCGCGGTCATCCAGGCGAACAACGCATATTCCTGAAAGACCACGCCGCGGTCCGGCCCCGGCCCGTCCAGCGGCCGGCCGCGGAAGCGCACGGCGCCGGAGGTCGGCTTGAGGAAACCGGCCAGCAGATGGATCAGCGTGGACTTGCCGCAGCCGGACGGGCCGATCAGGCAGACGAACTCGCCAGCCTCCACCCGCAGCGACACGTCGCTGAGCGCCCAGACCGGCGAGCCGTCGCGCGACGCATAGATCTGCGACACCCGGTCGAAATCGATCAGCGGCCCGCTCATGACAGGGTGACCCGGTCGGGCGCCACCGCCTTCAGCGGGCTATCGACGATCAGGCCGCGGAACAGCGCGCGCAGGTCCCCGGCCGGACGCTTGGCGAGGCCGGCGGCGATGGCCCATTCCGCCTCCGCCACCAGATCGTCGACGAAGCGGTCGTCGAAGGCGATCTTGAAGGTGAACTCGGAGGTCGCCTCCAGAATCTCCTTCGGCGGCGTGTGGATGCGACGCGAGATCAGGTCGGCCCAGCCGCCGTCGGCCAGGATGCGGCGTTCCGCCCCCTGCAACGCCCGGATGGCGCCGGCCACCAGTTCCGGCTTCTCCTTCACCACCTTTTCGGTGGTCAGCAGCAGCTGATGGCTCTGGAAATATTTCTCCAGCCCGTCCTGGGTCATCACCGCGGTCTTGCCGCCGGACTGGCGCTCGGCCACCACGGCGGACTGGCTGCTCCAGGCGAAGCCGTCGATGTCGCCGCGCACCAGGGCGGAGGTCATGTTGTTCGGGGTGAGGTCGACCACCTCGACGTCGCCCGGCGCCAGCCCGGCGAATTCCAGATATTTCGCCAGCATATATTGCCCGGAGGTGCCGACGCGGGTGGCGATCCTGCGTCCCTTCAGGCTGGCCGGCTTTGCCGGGTCGATGCCGCCGTCCTTGCGGACGACGATCTTCATGTCGCGCGAATAGCGGCTGTAATTCACCAGGATCAACGGCCGCAGCCCCTGCAACACGGCGAACACCACCGGCGTGTCGGTCGAGGCGGAGAAGTCGGCCGAGCCGGCGAGCAGCGCCTGCATCGAATCGCGCCCGCTCTCGAACTCCATGGTGCTCAGATCGAAGCCGGCCTCGGCCCAGATGCCGGCGGCCTCGGCGACGAAGGGCACCGCCCAGGTGTAGCCGGTGCTGCCATAGGCCAGTGTCGCCTTGGCCGCGGCGGCCTGCGCGCGGCCGGCACACAGCGGCCCGGCGGCCAGCATGCCGGCGGTGACAGCCGCGCCGGTCAGCAGGCGGCGGCGGTTCAGGCGAATGCCGAAGGGATCGGACACGGTCATGATCGAAAGGCTCCTGTCGGATGCGGCCGGGCGCTCAATGGGGCGCCAGCAGCCGGAAGGTCTGGTCGGCGGAACGGTTCTGGCGATGGGCGGCGGTCCAGCCGATGGCGCGGCGGTAGCTGCCGAACAGGCCGGCGGCGGCGACCGCGTCCTCGGCGATCCCCGTCACCGTTTCGGCATCGGGAGCGACATAGAGGGCGTCGTCCGGACAATGGGCTTCGCACAGGAAGCAGGTCTGGCAGTCGGTCTGCCGGGCGATGACGGGGACGGCCCCATCGGCCCGGCCGCCCCCGGTCGGCTGGAACACGTCCATCGGGCAGACGGAGACGCAGATGTTGCAGCCGGTGCAGCGGGCCGGGCTGATCAGCTCGATCATGCCGCCAGCTCCCGGCCGGCCTCGGCCCGATCCAGGCGGACCGGATCCGCGCGGACCGGCGCCGGGCGGGTCGAGACCTGCACCTCGTCCAGGCCGCCGACCGTCAGCAGGTGGCGCTGGGCCGGGTCGAGGGCGGCATGGTCGATGCGGCGGTGCATGCCGCGCGATTCGGTGCGGGCCAGCGCCGAACGGTACATCCAGCGGGCGGTCGCCAGCATCGCAGCCGCCTCCCGCACGCGCAGGACGGTGTCGGCGGAGGCCGGCATCGCCGCGGCGGCATCGGCCCACAGCCGGTCCAGCCGGGCGAGAGAGCCGGTCAGCCCCTCCTCCGTGCGGAAGTAGTTGATGTCGTAGGGGAACACCTCGGCCTGGACGGCGCGGGTCAGGCCGCCGGCATCGATTGCCGCGCCACGCCGCGGCCTGTCCTGCAATCCGGCGCCGCCCGCCCGGCGCAGGGTGCGGGTTCCGTTGCCCAAGGCACGGCCCCCCAAGGCACGGGCATGATCGGCGGCCCCGAAACCCGCCCAATGGCCGGTCGACATCGCCCAGGCGGCGTTGTGGCTGCCGCCGCCGGTGAAGCCGCCGCAGATCGGCTCCCGCGTCGCGGCGTCGCCGGCGGCGAACAGTCCGGGGACGGCGGTGGCGCAGGTGCCGTCCACCAGCCGCAGGCCGCCGGTGCCGCGCACGGTGCCCTCCAGCCGCAGGGTCACCGGGAAACGCTGGGTGAAGGGGTCGATGCCGGCGCGGTCGAAGGGCAGGAAGAAGTTCGGCTGGGCCTGACGCATCGCCGCCCACAGCTCCGGTTCGGCGCGGTCGAGGCGGGCATGGACCGGTTCGGTCGTCAGCACCCGCGCGATGAGGGACCGGCCGCCCTTGGAGGCCGCCCCGGGAATAGGCTCGCCGTCGGCACGGGTGAAGCTGGCCCACTGGTAGAGCAGCGTCTTGGTCACCGAGCCGAAGGCCGGGGCGATGGCGTAGGCGTTGGAGAACTCCATCCCCGACAGATCGGCCCCGGCCTCCGCCGCCATCAGCAGGCCGTCGCCGGTCAGCACGTTGCAGCCCAGCGCCTTGCTGAGGAAGGCACAGCCGCCGGTGGCGATGACCACCGCCTTCGCCCGCACGGTCCAGCGCCCGCCCTTCTGCCGCCGCACGCCGACGGCGCCGGCCACGGCGCCGCTATCGTCGACCAGCAGTTCCAGCGCCGGGCAATGGTCGAGGATCGTCACCCCGGCCTGTTTCACCCGGCGGCGCATCAGCCGCATATATTCCGGCCCCTGCACCGACACGCGGCGCTCACGCCCGTCCTCATCGCGTGGAAAGGGATAGCCCCAGTCGGCGAGCTGGCCGACCGCCGCATGGGTGCGGTCGAGCACGCGGTCCATCCAGCCATGGTCGGCCAGATGGCCGCCCAGCCCCTCGCGCGATGCCTTGGCCGCCGCGCGCTTGGCCGGATCGGGATCGACATACCACAGCGTGGTCCCGGACGCCGCGGTGGCGCCGGACGTGCCGCAGAATCCCTTGTCGGCCAGAATGGTGCGGGCACCGCCGGTTGCAGCGGCGATGGCCGCCCAGGTGCCGGCGGGACCGCCGCCCAGTATCAGGACGTCGGTCTCAAGGTCGAGGGATGCGGCGGATGAACTGACAGGAGCGCCGGGCACGTTGGCCATCGGAAAAAACCCTCCGGGACTGTCGATCATGCGGATTGAGCGAAGCGGCGATTCCTGAACAGTTTTCAATTACTGCTTTGGATCGCTCTTTCTTCATAAAATCATACTTACACAGTAGAGATAATGCGCATACCAAAATATGCACATCTGTGAAAAATTTCGGCCAGCACCTCCCGCCGAGGGGATGATGCCGGCCGTGCAGTGAGGAATTGGGCTACGAGAGACCGCTACCGCCGGACGTTGGGCGCTGGACGATGGGCCTTACGCCTCGGCCAGCGCCTGCTCCAAGTCGGCGATGATGTCGTCGGGATGCTCGATGCCCACCGACAGGCGCACATAGCCGGGGGTGACGCCGGTGGCGATCTGGTCTTCCGGCGACAGCTGGGAGTGAGTCGTGGTGGCCGGGTGGATCGCCAGCGACCGGGCGTCGCCGATGTTGGCGACATGGTAGAACAGCTTCAGCGCGTCGATGAAGCGCCGCCCCGCCTCAGCCCCGCCGGCCAGCTCGAAGCCGACCAGCCCGCCATAGCCGCCCTTCAGATAGGTGTCGGCGCGCCGCCGCGCCTCGCCCTCCTGCAGGCCGGGGAAGATGACCGACGTCACCTTGGCATGCGTCTTCAGATAATTCGCGACGATGCCGGCGTTCGCGTTGTGCTGGCGGATGCGCAGCGGCAGCGTCTCCAGCCCCTGGATCAGCTGGAAGGCCGATTGCGGGCTGAGCGCGGCGCCGATGTCGCGCAGCAGGGTGACGCGGGCACGCAGCGCATAGGCGATGGGGCCGAGCGGCTTGGCCGCCTCCGTCCAGATCGCGCCGTGATAGCTGGGGTCGGGCTGGGTCAGCAGCGGGAAGCGGGCGGCATGCGCCTCCCACGGGAAGGTGCCGCCGTCGATCAGCACGCCGCCGATGGTGGTGCCGTGGCCGCCGATGTATTTGGTCGCCGAATAGATCGTCACCGCCGCGCCATGGTCGAAGGGCCGCACGGTCAGCGGGGCCGCGGTGTTGTCGACGATCAGCGGCACGCCCAGCTCCAGCCCGATGTCGGCGACCTCGCGGATCGGGAAGACGTTCAGCTTCGGGTTCGGCAGCGTCTCCGCATAATAGGCGCGGGTACGCTCGTCGGTGGCGCGGCGGAAATTCTCCGGGTCGGCCGGATCGACGAAGCGCGCCTCGATGCCGATCTGCTTCAGCGTGTTGGCGAACAGGTTCCAGGTTCCGCCATAGAGATCGGTGGAGGTGACGATGTTGTCGCCGGCCTGCGCCAGATTCAGCACCGAATAGAAGGACGCCGCCTGTCCGGACGCGACCGCCACCGCCGCCGCACCGCCCTCCAGCACGGCGAGCCGCTGTTCCAGAACCTCGACCGTCGGGTTGGTGACGCGGGTGTAGATGTGGCCCAGCTCCTGAAGCGCGAAGAGGCGCTCGGCATGGGCGGTGTCCTGGAACTGGTAGGAGGTCGTCTGGTGGATCGGCACCGCGACGGATCCGGTGACGGGATCGGCGCGGAAGGCGCCGCCATGGACGGCCAGGGTTTCGAAATGCGGCTTGCGGTCGGTCATCGGGCGGTTCCTCATTCTCGGTTCTTGCTGTCGGTGCCGGTCAGGCAGAGGCGCCGACCAGATCGGCGTAATGGCGGCGGGCCACGTCGGGGTGGGAGCGCAGGCGGCTCTTCAGCGTGTTCTCCCCGACCGAGCTGTAGAGCGGGTTCAGCGGGTCGCGCTCGGGACCTCGCGCTTCGGCGGCGAGATCGTCCGGCAGCGGCAGCACCGGCACCTGGACATCCAGTCCGGCCCCCAGGAAGAAGGCGGTCGACAGCCGGTCCACCCCCGCCGGCGGCGTCACCACCCGATGCACCGCGGCGCGGAAATAGCCGTCGGTCGCCAGTTCCAGCAATTCGCCGGCATTGACGACGAAGGTGCCGGGGACCGGCGGCACATCGGCCCAGCCGCCATCGGTTTCGATCTGCAGACCGCTCTGGCGGTGCTGGAGAACCAGCGTCAAGAGGCCGCTGTCCTTGTGCGGCCCGACGCCCTGCCCTCCGGCATCATCGGCGGGAGCATCGGCGGCGGGAACCGCGTCATGGCCCGGATAGCGGATCAGCTTGACGAGCTGCGTCGGCTGGTCGGTCAGGATCGGATCGAAGGCATCCTCCGGCAGGCGCAGGGCCACCGCCACCGTCGACAGGATGCGCCGCGACACCGCGGTCAGCTGGTCCTGGAGGCGCAGCACCGCCGGGCGCAACTCCGGAAGGGCCTCCGGCCACTGGTTGGGGCCCTGCAGGCGAACCCAGGGCGGCTGGTCCGGGCCTTGGGGCAAGGCCGGCCGCTCCGCACCGACATCCAGCTGCTCGCGCCAGTCGGCCAGACCGCGCGTGCGCTCCCAGCCGGCGCGGGTATAGCCGCGGAAATGGGGCGAGTTGACCATCTCGATGGACAGCTTGTCCTGCTCCGGCAGGGCGAAGAAGCCGCGCGACAGGTCGAAGACGGAGTCGATGAAGGCCGGATCGACCCCGTGGCCGGTCACATAGAAGGCGCCGAAGCGGCGGATCGCCGCCCGCAGCTCCGACAGGAACAGGGCGCGGTCCGCAGCAGCGCCATCCAGGCGGGCGAGATCGAGAAACGGCAGAGGCGGCCGCTCGGCCGAAGAGGGAAGCGCGGTCACAGGACTCTCCTTTGCGGACATGCGTTCGGGAACGCCCGCTTCGTGCAGCGACATGTGAAATCGGATTTTGTGGAAGCGGGTGCGGCCGCTCAGTCGGTGCGGCTGCGCGCCTTCAGCCAGGTGCCGCGCATCTGCGCCCAGAGCCGGCTGACCGGCGCCTGTGGCGAGGGCCCGTCATTCACGGCACACATCCCCATGGCTTCCGGAAGCGGGATCCAGACCATGGTCTGTTCGGACGCTGCGGAGGCGGAGGCCCGGCGGGCTGTCTGAGGATTGGCCATGATAGCGTTCCAGTACAATGACTTGGGAGTTGGGGCTTGAGGCTTTGCACGGCCGCCGGGGTCACGGAACTCCGGGCGGCATCCCGGTTTCACATCAGATCATTACGCGGGAGACGCTTATTGTCTACAGTAATTGTGGATTTATGGGCCAGGAAAATTCAGAATCAACAATTTGGAAACGTTGTTTTATAATTTTTCACGAAACCGTTGACAGAGCAATTTCCCTATCTGCTAATTAGGGAATAAGCGCTGCCCTTCACGGCTGCCCTGCCAACCGCAGGCCCACAAACTGATCCGGCCGGTCGGGCGCCCTTCGCTGCGGTGCTCCACCTCTTTCACAAAACAACAAACTTATTGCGGGAAACCACCATGCGCACTCCTTCGCAGGCTCCTTCGCGTCCAACATCCCGAAGCGGCCTGTCGCCGCGCTTCCTGATCGCCGGCGCCCTCAGCCTCGCCATCGGCCTCGCCCTGACCGGCGCCGCCAAGGCCGGTCCGACGCTGGACGCGATCAAGGCGCGCGGCAGCATCAAGGTCGGCGTCGGCACCCAGCCGGGCTTTTTCGCCCCCGACAGCAACGGGCGCTGGCAGGGCTTTTTCGTCGATTTCGGACGGGCGCTGTCCATCGCCGTGTTCAACGACCCGGACAAGGTGCAGTTCGTCTCCTCCTCGCCGCAGCAGCGCCTGCCGGCCCTGCAATCGGGCGAGTTCGACATCCTACTCTCCGGCGTGACCCAGACCTTCACCCGCGCCACCAAGCTGGGCTTCCATTTCGGCCCGGTGGTCTTCTATGACGGCCAGGGCCTGCTGGTGCCGAAGAAGCTGGGGGTGACCAAGGGCAAGGATCTCAACGGCGCCACCGTCTGCGTCCAGACCGGCACCACTGGCGAACTGAACATCACCGACTTCTTCCGGCAGAACAAGATCGCCTTCAAGCCGGTGGTGATCGAGGAAACCGCCGAGAACCAGAAGGCCTTCGCCAGCGGCCGCTGCGACGTGCTGACCCAGGATTCCTCCGATCTGGCGATCACCCGCACCCAGCTGCCCAAGCCCGACGATTACGTCCTGCTGCCCGAACGCATCTCGAAGGAGCCCCTGGCCCCGGCCATCCGCTACGGCGACGACCAGTGGCTGGAGATCGTCAACTGGGCGGTCTACGCCACCATCCAGGCGGAGGAACTGGGCATCACCCAGGCCAACATCGACAGCTTCCTGACCAGCACCGATCCGACGATCCGCCGGTTCCTGGGCGTCGATCCCAGCCTGGGCGAGGCGGCCAAGCTCGACCCGAAATTCGCCTACACCATCGTCAAGACCGTGGGCAATTATGGCGAGATCTTCGACCGCAACGTCGGGCCGGCGACCAAGGTCGGGCTGGACCGCGGCTTCAACAAGCTGTGGACCCAGGGCGGCCTGCTCTACGCCCCGCCCTTCCGGTGAGCAATCCCGTGCCGCCCGGCGTCCTGCGTTCCGGTCCGGTCGCCGCGGTCGCCCTCTGGTGGGGTGGCCGCAGCGGCCTTCAGGCGGCGATCCTGGCGCTGGTGCTGCTGGGCGGCTTCCTGCTCGGCTCCAATACGCTGGCGAACATGGAGCGCTTCGGCATCACGCCGGGCTTCGCCTTCCTCGGCCGCCCGGCCGGCTTCGAGATCGGGGAGGCGCTGCTCGACTACCGGCCGCAGGACAGCTACGCGCTGGCCCTGCTGGTCGGGCTGCTGAACACCGTCAAGGTCGCGGTGGCCGGCTGCCTGATCGCCACCGTCCTGGGCGTGCTGCTGGGGGTGGCGCGGCTGTCCGGCAACGCGCTGCTGTCCGGGCTGGTGCAGGGCTATGTCGAGCTGATCCGCAGCACGCCTCTGCTGCTCCAGCTCTTCTTCTGGAGCGCCACCTTCCAGGCGCTGCCCTCGCCGCGTCAGGCGCTGAACCCGCTGCCGGGCGTCTTCCTGTGCAACCGCGGCATCCAGCTGCCGGCCTTCGCCGACGGGCGGGCGGGCGGATGGCTGCTCGCGGCCATCGCGCTGGCGCTGGCGCTCGCCCTTGCCGGGACCGCTCTGCGCCGGCGTCTCGGGTGGCGGGATGCGCTGTCCGGGACAGTGGTCGCGGCGGCCGCATGCGGCCTGCCCGTGGTGCTGCTGCTGGCATCGGGCGTGCCGTTGCAGGTCGAGCGTCCCGAACTTGCCGGTTTCAACTTCAGCGGCGGGACGACGGTGTCGCCGGAATTCTCCGCCCTGCTGGTCGGTCTGGTCGTCAACGCCGCGGCGATGATCGCGGAGATCGTGCGCAGCGGCATCCAGGCGGTGCCGGCCGGACAGTGGGAGGCCGCACGCGCGCTGGGCCTGCCGCGCCGCCGGATCATGCGGCTGGTGGTTCTGCCCCAGGCCATGCGGGTGATCGTGCCGCTGCTGACCTCCAGCTATCTCAACCTGACCAAGAATTCGAGCCTCGCCGTCGCGATCGGCTTCCCGGATCTGGTCAGCGTCATCAACACCAGCGCCAACCAGACGGGGCAGGTGCTGGAAACCATGGCGATCATGATGGGCGCCTATCTGATGGTGAATCTCGCAGTCTCGGCGGCGATGAACCTGTACAACCGCCGGCTGGCGGCGAGGGGGGCGCGATGACCGACGGCGTTCTGCAAAGCGCACCGCCCCTCACCTCGCCACAGCCGCGCTGGCAGCGCCTGTGGGCCGGCCTGTTCGGCACGCCGCTGAATGCCGCGGTGACGCTCGGCTGCCTCGCCCTTCTCGGCTGGGCCGTGCCGCCGCTGCTGCGCTGGACCCTGCTGGACGCCGTGTGGGTCGGTCCCGCCGACCGCTGCGTCGACGCGGCCGGCGCCTGCTGGGCCTTCATCGGCGAGAAGCTGCGCTACATCCTGTTCGGCTTCTACGACCAGGACCGGCAGTGGCGCCCGGCGGCGGCCGGCGCCATCCTGCTGGCGCTGGCCGGCATCAGCGGCATGCCGTTGTTCTGGCGGCGGGCGACGCTGGGGCTCTGGCTTGTCGGGCTGGCCGCCGCCCTGCTGCTGCTGAGCGGCGGCCCCGGCGGGCCGGCGGTGCCGACCGAGCGCTGGAGCGGCCTGCCGGTCAGCCTGCTGCTCGCCGTCGTCGGGCTGGTCGGCGCCTTCCCGCTGGCGGTGCTGCTGGCGCTCGCCCGGCGCAGTTCCATGGGCGGGGTGCGGACGCTGGCCGTCCTGTTCATCGAGGTGACGCGCGGCGTGCCGCTGATCGCGGTGCTCTACGTCGCGACCCTGCTGTTGCCGCTGATGCTGCCCGCCGGTGCCGCCATCGACAAGCTGCTGCGGGCGCAGATCGCCATCATCCTGTTCGTCTCCGCCTATTTGGCCGAGATCATCCGCGCCGGCCTTCAGTCCATCCCAGCGGGTCAGTATGAGGCCGCCCAGGCGCTGGGGCTCGGCTACTGGCAGTCGATGCGGCTGGTGATCCTGCCGCAGGCGCTGCGGACGGTGATCCCGTCCATCGTCAATCTGGCAATCGGCCTGTTCCAGGACACCACGCTGATCATCGTCATCGGCCTGTTCGACCTGCTGAACACCGCCCGCACCGCCGCCAAGGACCCGGCATGGCTGGGATTCTACGACGAGGCGTTCGGCTTCGTGGCGCTGATCTACCTGACGGTCTGCGTCGTCGCCTCCCGCTACAGCCTGTGGCTGGAGCGCCGGCTGCGGCGGTGAGGCCCGCCCGCCGCAGCCGGCCGGATCAGGAGTAAAAGCCCGGTTCCGGCAGCGCGCCGGTCAGGGCATGGACGCCCAGCTCCTTCAGCTTGTAGTCCAGCGGGTCATGCAGGGAATGGGTGCGGACATTGCGCCAGAAGCGGTCGAAGCCATAGCGCCCGGCGGCCCCCCGCGCGCCCGTGATGTCGAACAGCCGGCCGGCGGCATCCAGACCGGCACGGGCGGCGGCGAGCTTGAAGGTGGCGACGGCGAGCGAGGTCTCGCCGCGCTCCTGGCTCCCCAGCGACCGCCCGCGCTCCCACGCCCGTTGCAGCCGGTCGAGCGCCAGCCCGCCCAGCGCGTCGGCCGCGGCGACGGCCAGCTGCGCTTCGCCGAAATGATGCAGCAGATAGGGGTCCTCGGCGGCGCTGGCCACGCCCGACGCCCGCCAGGGCCGCCCTTCCGTCAGGGTGAAGCCGCGCGCCGCCGCCAGCGCCCCTTCGGCGATGCCGAGATAGAGGCTGGCCAGGATCGACTGGGCGATGCAGGGACGCAGGCTGGAGGCGACGTCGCCGAATGGCCCCGGCGGTCCCAGTATGTCGGCGGCCGACACCGCCACATCGGTGAAGGTTACGGTGCCGCTGTCGGTCTGGCGCTGGCCGATGGCGTCCCAATCGTCCAGCACGGCGATGCCGGCACGGTCGGTCGGCAGCACCATCACCCGCAACACACCGTCCGGCCCGTCCGCCGACACCAGCAGCAGATCGGAATCACTGGCGCCGGAGCAGAAGCTCTTGGTGCCGTTCAGGCTCCAGCTCTGCGGCTCCTCCCCGTCCTCGACCGCCTCCCCGGCCGGCGTCAGATGGGTGCGGCGGTCGAGCGGGTTCAGCGCATTGCCCCAGAACAGGCCGCGCCGCGCCGTGGCGGTCAGCAGCCCCGCCCGCTGGGTCGGGTTGCCATAGAGCAGGATCGAGGCAACCATCAGGTGATGGAAGGCGAACAGATGGGCCAGCGAGGAATCGACCTGCGCCAGCTCCCGCACCGCCCCCAGGACGGCCGGCCAGCCTTCCCCCTGCCCGCCATAGGCCGCCGGAATCGCCAGGGTCAGCAGGCCGGAGCGGCGGATGGCGTCGCGTTCCGCCTTGGCGGTGCCGCCGGCCCGGTCACGGGCGACGGCGGTCTCATCCAACAGGCTCTTGAGGTCGGCCAATGCCCCGCGCAGGGCCGGGCTGGACAGCGGAACGAGGCTCATGAGGCACTCCTGGCCGGCTGAAGGTCGCCGAAGGGGCTGACGAAGGCGACGTCCGGCGCCGCTTGGGCTGCTGGCGGCGGGGCCGTCACCGGCAGCAGCGGGAACAGCAGGTCGGCGACGCGGTGCGCCTCCTCCAGATGCGGGTAGCCGGACAGGATGAAGCTGTCGATGCCGAGGTCGCGATACTCCAGCAGCCGGTCCGCCACCTGCCGCGGGTTGCCGACCAGTGCCGTTCCGGCCCCGCCGCGCACCAGCCCGACGCCGGCCCACAAATTCGGCGCCACCACCAGATCCGGGCGGGAGGCAAGCTCGGTCATCCGGCGCTGGCCTTCGGATTCGAAGCGGCGGAAGGCGCCGTGCGCGGCCTCGACGGCGCTGCGGTCGATCTTGCTGATGAGTTTCTCGGCGGCGGCCCAGGCTTCCGCCTCGGTCTCGCGCACGATGATGTTGACGCGCAGGCCATAGGACAGGGTGCGGCCATGGGCCGCCGCCCGCGTCCGCACGTCCTTGAGCTTGGCGGCCACTGCATCGGGCGGCTCGGCCCAGGTCAGGTAAGTGTCGAAATGCTCGGCCACCGCGGCATGGCCGGCGGGCGACGAGCCGCCGAAGAACAGCGGCGGATGGGGGCGCTGCACCGGCCGCAGCGGCACGGTGGCGCCCTTCACCGTCACATGGCTGCCGGCGAAATCGACGGTCTCGCCGGCCAGAACCCGCTTCCACACCGTGAAGAACTCGGCCGCCTGGGCATAGCGGGCATCATGGTCGAGGAAGACCCCGTCGCCCGCCAGCTCCGCCGCGTCGCCGCCAGCCACCACATTCAGGTAGAAGCGCCCGCCCGACAGCCGGTCCAGCCCGGCGGCGAGCCGGGCGGCGAAGGTCGGTGTCATCGAGGACGGCCGGGTCGCGACCAGGAAGCGCAGCCGCTCCGTCGCCGCGATCAGCGCGGCCGACACGATGTAGGGCTCCTCGCAGGCCTTGCCGCAGGGAACCAGCACGCCGTGGTAGCCGCGCCGGTCGGCGGCCTGGGCGATCTCCGTCAGATAGGCCAGGGTGGCGGGCCGGCTGTCGACCTGGCTGCCCAGATAGGGGCCGTCGCCATGCACCGGCAGGAACCAGAAAATGTCCATGGGTCGGGTCTCCGCTCAGAGGTCGAGCGCCAGCAGGCGCCGGGCGTTGTCGAACAGCAGCCCGTCGAGCACCGCCCCGTCGAAGCCGAGCTTCAGGAAATCCTCCACCGTCTGCTTCATCGGGCGGAACGGGTAGGAGCTGCCGAACAGCAGCTGGTCGCGCAGGAAGCCGTTGGCCGCCTCGACATAGAGGCGGCTGCCGGGCAGGAAGAGGTACATGTCCGGCACGATGTGAACGTTGGGATGGCGGAAGGCGATGCCGACGATCTCCGCCACATGCGGCCAGAAGCCGTGGTGGATGACGATGTTCAGGGTCGGGAACGCGCGGGCGATGCGGCCGACCGGGGCCGGGTCGTTGAAGCGCGGGTCCGGCGTGGTCGGTCCGGTCATCAGGAAGACCGGCACCTTCAACTGGTCGCAGGCGTCGTAGACCGGCAGCAGCGACGGATCGTCGAAGGCAATCGCCGGATCGAGGAAGCCGGGCTCCAGATTGATGCCCTTCAGCCCCAGCGCGGCGATGGCGCGCCCGGCCTCCGCCACCGCGGCGGCGGTGCCCTGGCGCTGCGGATCGACCGAGCCGATGCCGATTAGTTCCGGCCGGCCGGCGACCAGCTCATGCACCCGGTCGTTGGAGGTGCTGACGCCGGGGGTGTCGCGGCCGACGATGGCGGCGGCGGTGATGCCGGCCTCGCGCACATCGGCGAGATAGCCGTCCAGCGTGTGGGAGCGGGTGAAATGGGCATCGTCGCCACGGGTGCCGACGCGCCGGTTCAGCCATCTGGCCGTCTCGAAGCCGGGGGTGCCGGGGGTCGCCCCGTAGAAATCATGCAGGAAGGCGGGGCGGCTGCGCAGGTCGATGATCTTGCGGGACACGGTTGCGGTCTCCGGTTGCAGGGTCTGCCGGATAAGCGCAACATCGGTGCCAAACCGGTTTTTTCTTTGTTTCCAGATGATTGGCGAATCCCCTCCCCGGCGGTTGCGCTGCAATTGCAACAGCTGCCGCCGGGGAATTGCTGCATGGGCAGCGCCGGTTTCACAGAGGGCCCGCTAGGCCCAGTTCCCCGACCACACGGCTTCGCGCACCGATATGCTGGATTTCAGCAGACCGGAGGCGTGGAAGCTGTCGGCCACCGCCTGCTGGCGCCGCACCGCCCGGTCGTCCAGCGGCTTGGCCCCGTAGGTCAGCCGGCTGAAGGCCAGTTCCAGCGCCGGGGCGTCGATGCCGAGGTCGCGCGTCATGCTGCGCGCCGCCTCCGCCGCGTGGAGGGCGGCGTACTCGCCGGCCTTGCCCACTTCGTCGAGCAGGATGGCGACGGCTTCCGGGTTGCGGTCGGCGAAGCTCTGGTTGGCGAGGTAGAACTGGTGGTTCGGCACCAGCCCGCTGCCGTCGGTCAGCACCCGCGTGTCGTCGCGGATCTGGGCCGAGGAGAGCAGCGGATCCCAGATCGCCCAGGCGTCCACCATCTCGTCGAGCAGCGCCTCCAGCGCCGCCGCCGGCTGCATATGGACGATGCGCACGTCGTCCAGGCTCAGCCCATAAGCCTGCAACGCCCGCAGCAGGAAGTAATGGACGTTCGACCCGGTGTGCAGCGCCACCGTCCGCCCGCGCAGGTCGGCGGTGCTGCGGAAAGGGCTGTCATGGCGGATCAGCAGCGCCTCGGCATTGGGGGCCGGCGGGTCGTAGCCGACATAGACCAGCGGCACGCCGGCCGCCTGGGCGAAGACCGGCGGCGCCTCCCCGGTCGCCACGAACTCCACGTCCTTGCTGCCGAGCGCGTCCATCATCTGCGGGCCGGACACGAACTCGGTCCAGGTGACGCGGTAGCCATGGGCGGCGAGCCGCTGCTCCACGGCGCCGCGCATCTTCAGGATGCCGGAGGTGCCGAACTTCTGATAGCCGATCGGCAGATCCACAAGCCGGACAGGCAGCCGGGCCGGCAGGGAAGAATGGGCCGGCAGGGAGGGCGTCGAAGCCCGCTCCTCCCCCGGTTCCGCGGCACCGGACCGCCGCCGCGGCGCGATGGCGCCGAGATGGGCCAGTTGGGTGCGGAAGGCGTTGCGGGTCATGCCCAGGCTTTCCGCCGCCCGCATCTGGTTGCCGTCGGCCAGTTCGAAGGCGCTGCGCACCGCGGTGCGGACCAGCCGCTCATACAGGTCGGCTTCCCCGTCGGCGATGGCGCGAGCGACCAGCGCCTTCACCGCCCCCTCAAGGTCGCTGGGCGGCGGCTCCGCCGCACCCGATGCCCGGCCCTGGCCCTGACCATGCCCCTCGCAGCGCAGGCGGACGTCGTCCGCGCCGATCTCCGGACCGGGCGCCAGCAGCACCGCGTTGTGCAGCACATTCTCCAGCTGGCGGATGTTGCCCGGCCAGGGGCACCGGGCCAGCCGGCGCAGCGCCTCCACGCTCAGCGACAGCTCAGGCCGGCCGAGCCGTTCCTTGTGGAGGTCGAGGAAATGCCGGGCCAGCGGCGGGATGTCGCCCGGCCGCTCGCGCAGCGGCGCCAGCCGCACCGAGGCGACGTTCAGGCGGAAATACAGATCCTCGCGGAAGCGCCTGGCCTCCACCGCCGCCTCCAGATCGACGTTGGTGGCAGCGATGACGCGGACGTCGATGGGAATGGGTTTGCGCGAGCCGACGCGCACCACCTCGCGCTCCTGCAGCACGCGCAGAAGCTTGACCTGAAGGGCGGGCGGCAGGTCGCCGATCTCGTCCAGCAGCAGCGTGCCGCCATGGGCGGCCTCGAACCAGCCGGCCTGGGTCTTCAGCGCGCCGGTGAAGGCCCCCTTCTCGAAGCCGAACAGTTCGGCCTCGGCCAGCGTGTCGCTGAAGGCGCCGCAATTGACGGCGACGAACGGGCCGTCGGCCCGGCGGCTGCGGCTGTGGATATAGCGTGAGACCAGTTCCTTGCCGGTACCGGTTTCGCCTATGATCAGCACGGTGGCGTCGCTGGGCGCCAGCCGGTCGAGATCGGCCTGGAGCCGTTGCGACTGCGGATCCTCGAACACCATCGCGGTGGCGCGGATCTTCGGCTTGCGGGCGCGGCTGGCCGGGTCGAAGGCGACGATGCGGCGCTGTTCGTAACCGGCGGCGTCGATGCCCGGTCCGCAACTCCCGTCCTGGCCCACGACGACGGAGGGCAAGGCGGCGGCGTCGAACCGGCAGGAGGACAGGCCGGGCCCCGGACGGGGAACGGCGTCGAAGGCTGTCGCGGCGGGCCAGCGGTCACTGGGCGGGATCCTGGTCATGGCGGCACCTGCTTCCTGAGGCGGGCATCGTCGGGTCACCCCGAACATTCCCCAGTGTATCAATATGGAAATAGATTCAATATTACAAACTATTTATGTTATACATCTTGTCTACTTGTGTGTTTTACATGATTCCTGCTGCATGTGCAGCAGCGGCGGCGTGACGGCTGCTGCCTTTGAAGCGGATCCTCGTTGCCCGCTACATAACTTCATAAATGATTTCAATATTCTACTGACTTGGCACACAGCTTGCCCCTATGGCTCCGGACATTCCCGCACTGGAGCTTGTGTAAAATGGGCAAGATCAAGGTCGTCACCGTTTCCGGCAATCTGGGCGCCCGGTCCCGCACCCGTGCCCTGATCGATGCCGTGGTCGAGGGGGTGGAGGCACAGCTTTCCATCCATCGCACCGACATCGTGATCGGCGAACTGGCGCCGGAGCTGGGATCGCTGACCGACCCGAAGGCGATCCCGCCGCGCGTGGCCGAGGCGCTGGCCGCCATCGCCGGCGCCGACCTGCTGGTCGTCGGCACGCCCGTCTACAAAGGCTCCTACACCGGGCTGTTCAAGCATCTGATCGACTTCATCGACCCGAACGCGCTGGGCGGCGTGCCGGTGGTGCTGACCGCGACCGGCGGCAGCCCGCGCCACGCCCTGGTGATCGAACACCAGCTGCGCCCGCTGTTCGGCTTCTTCCTGGCCCACACGGTGCCGACCGGAATCTTCGCCCAGGACGGTGACTTCACCGACTACCGCCTGACCAGCCCGGAGATCGCCGCCCGCGCCGCCCGCGCCGCCGACGAGGCGGTGCGCATCGCCGCCCTCGGCCGGCTGGCCGCTCCCACCGCTTCCCTGGCCGCCGCGCCCCTGGTCGCCGCCTGATCCTCCCTTCTTCCGCTCCCGGAGACTTCGCCATGACCGCCACCACGACTGCCAATTCCGACGCCGTGAAGTTCGCCTATTGGGTTCCGAACGTGTCCGGCGGCCTCGTCATCAGCAAGATCGAGCAGCGCACAAGCTGGGACATCGACTACAACCGCAAGCTGGCGCAGATCGCCGAGCAGGCCGGGTTCGAGTATGCGCTGAGCCAGATCCGCTTCACCGCCGGCTACGGCGCCGACAACCAGCATGAATCGGTCGCCTTCACCCATGCCCTGCTGGCGGCGACCGAAAAGCTGAACGTCATCGCCGCGGTGCTGCCCGGCCCCTGGCATCCGGCCCTGCTGGCCAAGCAGGTCGCCACCATCAGCCATCTGACCAGGGGCCGCATCGCCGTCAACATCGTCAGCGGCTGGTTCCGCGGCGAGTTCCAGGCGATCGGCGAGCCGTGGCTGGACCATGACGAGCGCTACCGCCGGTCGGAGGAGTTCATCCGCGTCATCCGCGGCGTCTGGTCGGAGGACGATTTCTCCTTCAACGGCGCCCATTACCGTTTCGAGAACTACACGCTGAAGCCGAAGCCGCTGGCCCCGCTGCCGGAGATCTTCCAGGGCGGCAGCTCGCGCGCCGCCCGCGACATGGCGGCCCGCGTGTCCGACTGGTATTTCACCAACGGCAACACGCCGGACGGCATCAGGGCGCAGATCGACGACATCCGCGCCAAGGAGGCCGGCACCGGCCACCGCGCGAAGATCGGCGTCAACGCCTTCGCCATCGTCCGCGAGACCGAGGAGGAGGCCCGCGCCGTCCTGAGCGAGATCCTGGAGAAGGCCGATCCGGACGCGGTGAAGGGTTTCCACCACGAGGTCCAGAATGCCGGCAACGCCTCGCCGGAGCGCGAGGGCAACTGGGCCAAATCCACCTTCGAGGATCTCGTCCAGTACAATGACGGCTTCAAGACCAACCTGATCGGCACGCCGCGTCAGGTGGCGGAGCGCATCGTCGCGCTGAAGGCCATCGGCGTCGATCTGGTCCTGCTCGGCTTCCTGCATTTCCAGGAGGAGGTCGAGTATTTCGGCCGCCACGTCATCCCGCTAGTCCGCGAGCTGGAAGCGGCCAGGGAGCGGAAAGCCGTCGCCGCCTGATCCGATCCTCACGGGGGGAGGTGTCGCCTCCCCCCTTCCGAAGCCTTTCAACGGAGCGCGCCGATGCCGGCCGTCCTTTCCGAACCCGTTGTCCCGCCCGCGAACGGGAACGTTCCGTCCGCCCTGGCGGTCGAGGCGCTGTCGCTGTCCTTCGGCGGCGTCACCGCGCTGAGCGACATCTCCTTCGCCGTGGCGCCGGGGGAAATCCGGGCGGTCATCGGTCCGAACGGTGCCGGCAAAAGCTCGCTGCTCAATGTCGTCAGCGGCCTTTACCGGCCCGACCGCGGCCGGGTCTGGCTCGGCGGGCACAGCTTCGCCAGCATGCCGACCGACCGGCTGGCGACGCTCGGCGTGTCCCGCACCTTCCAGAATCTGGCGCTGTTCAAGGGGCTGTCGGTGCTGGACAACGTCGCCGCCGGCCTGTCGCACCGGCTGCGCGCCGGGGTGCTGGCCCAGGTCATCGGCCTGCCGGCCGCCCGGCGGGAACGGGCGGAGGCCCAGGCCAAGGCGGAGGAGCTGCTGGCCTTCCTGCATCTCGACGATGTCCGCGACCGCCCGGCCGGCACCCTGCCCTACGGGACCCAGAAGCGGGTCGAGCTTGCCCGCGCTTTGGTATCGCGGCCCCGCCTGCTGCTGCTGGACGAGCCGATGGCCGGCATGACCCTGACCGAAAAGCGGGATCTCAGCGGCCACATCCGCGCCGCCCGCGACGATCTCGGCGCCACCATCGTGCTGATCGAACATGACGTCGGCGTCGTGATGGGGCTGTCCGACCGCATCGCCGTGCTGGATTACGGCCGGCTGATCGCCGACGGCACGCCGGACGACATCCGCAACGACCCGGTGGTGATCGACGCCTATCTCGGCGTCGCCCACGACCTCGAAGCCGGAGAGGGCATCTGAGCCATGGAGTGGCAATTCTTCACCGAGGTGCTGGTCGGCGGCCTGCTGTCGGGGGTGATGTATTCCCTGGTCGCCATCGGCTTCGTCCTGATCTACAAGACCTCCGGCGTGCTGAACTTCGCCCAGGGCGCGCTGCTGCTGTTCGCGGCGCTGACCTTCGTCAGCCTGGCGGAGCGCGGCCTGCCGGTCTGGGCGGCGATCCTGCTGACGCTGGCGGCGATGACGCTCATCGGCGCGCTGATCGAGCGCACGGTGCTGCGCCCGCTGGTCAACCAGCCTCCGATCACCCTGTTCATGGCGACGCTCGGCGTGTCCTACGTCATCGAAGGAGCCGCACAGCTGCTGTGGGGCACCCAGGTGCATGGGCTGGATCTGGGCATCGACGATCTGCCGCTGGAGATCGGCGGCGTGCTGATCAGCAGCTTCGACCTGTTCGCCGCGGCGGTGGCCGGGGCGATGGTGGCGGCGCTGACCCTGTTCTTCCGCTACACCCGCATCGGTCTCGGTTTCCGCGCCGTCGCCGACGACCAGCTCGCCGCGCTGGCGGTGGGGCTGAGCCTGGACCGCATCTGGACCGCGGTATGGACCGCGGCCGGGGTGGTGGCGCTGGTCGCTGGCCTGCTGTGGGGGGCCCGGCTGGGGGTGCAGTTCTCGCTGTCGCTGGTGGTGCTGAAGGCGCTGCCGGTCCTCGTCCTGGGAGGGTTCGATTCCATCGCCGGGGCCATCGTCGGCGGCCTGATCGTCGGCGCGGTGGAGAAGCTGGCAGAGGTCTATGTCGGCCCCTTCGTCGGCGGCGGCATCGAGGGTTGGATCGCCTATGTCGCCGCCCTCGGCTTCCTCTTGATCCGCCCCTCCGGCCTGTTCGGCGCCAAGCCGGTGGAAAGGGTCTGAGCCATGACCGACATCGCCCTCGACAAGTCCGGAACCGGCACGGTGCGCCGCCTCTCCCCCGCCCCGTTCGGCATCGCTGCCCTGCTGATCGTCGCCTATGGCGTCCTGCCGCTGGTCGGCAGCGAGTATCTGTTCGACGCCATCCTGACGCCCTTCCTGGCGCTGGCGCTGGCCGGGCTGGGGCTGAACATCCTGACCGGCTATGCCGGGCAGGTGTCGCTGGGATCCTCCGCCTTCATGGCGGTGGGGGCCTATGCCGCCTACAATCTGGCGCTGCGCCTGCCGGGGCTGCCCTTCCTGCTGGACATCCTGCTGGCCGGCGGCGTCGCCGCCGCGGTCGGGCTGCTGTTCGGCCTGCCCAGCCTGCGGCTGCGCGGCTTCTACCTCGCCGTCTCGACGCTGGCCGCCCAGTTCTTCGTGCAGTGGGTGTTCAACAAGGTCGGCTGGTTTTCCAACGACAGCCCGTCCGGCATCGTCACGGTGCCGCCGCTGTCGGTCGCCGGCCTGCCGCTCGACAGCTCCGCCGGCCGCTACCTGTTCGCGCTCGGCGTGGTGACGGCGGTGACGCTGGCGGTGTGGCGGCTGGTGGAAAGCCCGACCGGCCGCGCGCTCGTCGCCCTGCGCGACCATGAGACGGCGGCGCGGGTGATCGGCATCCCGGTGCTGCGGGTCAAGCTGCTGGCCTTCGCCGTCTCCTCCTTCATCATCGGGGTGGCCGGCGTGCTGTGGGCCTTCGCCTATCTGCGCACGGTGGAGCCGGCCGGCTTCAACCTCGACCGCTCCTTCCAGATCCTGTTCATCGTCATCATCGGCGGGCTGGCCTCGCTGCGCGGAGCCTTCCTGGGGGCGGCGCTGATCGTCGTCTTCCCGCTGCTGCTGGCCCGGCTGGGCGAGGCGCTGCTGGGCGGGCTGTTCGACAGCGGCGTGCTGGAGATGAGCCAGCGCATCGTACTCGGCCTGCTGATCGTCACCTTCCTGATCGCCGAACCGGCGGGCCTGACCGCCCTGCTCGATCGCCTGTGGAACCGGGCCGCCGGACGCTTCCGACGGACCAGCTGAGCGGCCCGTCCAAAAAATCCGGGGCATCCCGCCCCTTTTCAAAAAACAGCCATCCCAACGGAGACACACCAGATGTCGCGTCCGAACACCCGAAACTTGTCCCTGAAAGCCGCCCTGCTCGGCGCGCTACTCGGCACTGCCGCCCTGCTGCCCGCCGCCGCCCAGGCCGACGAGCAGTATTTCCCGCTGCAAAGCTACCGCGTCGGCCCCTATGCCGCCGGCGGCACCGGCTTCTTCGGCGGCTTCATCGACTATCTGACGCTGGTCAACAACCGGGACGGCGGCGTCAACGGCGTCAAGCTGACCTGGGACGAATGCGAGACCCAATACGAGGTCGAACGCGGCGTCGAATGCTACAAGCGGCAGAAGAACCGCCCCGGCGTCGCCGCCTGGAACCCGCTGTCGGTCGGCATCGCCTATGCGATGATCGACGATGTCGGCCGCGACAAGGTTCCGCTGATCACCGTCAACCACGGCCGCACCGACAGCACCGATGGCCGCGTCTTCAAATACGTCTTCCCGCTGCTGCTGAACCCCTACAGCGAAAGCTCGGGCATCGTGAACTACATCGGCACGCGGGAAGGCGGGCTGGAAAAGCTGAAGGGCAAGAAGATCGTGGTGCTCTACCACGGCTCGCCCTACGGCAAGGAGACCATCCCGATCTACCAGCTGCTGGCCGAGAAATACGGCTTCTCGGTCGAACAGGTCGAGGTGCCGCACCCCGGCAACGAACAGCAGTCGCAATGGCTGTCGATCCGCCGGACCAAGCCCGACTACGTCGTCCTGCGCGGCTGGGGCGTGATGAACCCGGTGGCGCTGAAGACGGCGCAGAAGGTCGGTTTCCCCGCCGACCGCATCATCGGCAACGTCTGGTCCAACTCCGAGGAGGACGTGATCCCGGCCGGCGACGCCGCCAAGGGCTACACCGCCATCACCACCCAGGCGTCGGGTGCGGACTATCCGGTGCTGCAGGAGATCGCGAAGACGGTCTACGGCGCCGGCAAGGGCAATCTCGACGACAAGAAGCGGATCGGCAGCGTCTATCACAATCTCGGGATCGTGAACGGTATCCTGAATGTCGAGGCGGTGCGCATCGCCCAGGACAAGTTCGGCAAGCGCACCCTGACCGGCGACGAGGTGCGCTGGGGCTTCGAGCATCTGCGTTTGGACCCCAAGCGGGTCGAGGCGCTGGGCGCCAAGGGCCTGTTCCATTCCATCAACGTCAGCGTCGCCAACCACGAGGGCGAGGGGCGCGTCACCTTCCAGCAGTGGGACGGCGCCAAATGGAAGGTGGTGTCCGACTGGATCGCCCCGGACTGGGCGCTGCTGCGCCCGATCATCGAGAAATCGTCGCTGGCCTACGCCGCCGAGCACGGCATCCAGGTCCGCGACCCCGCCGCCGAAGAGGCGAGCAACTGACCGCAGAGGAGTCCCGCCGCCATGGCGATTCACGAGGTGCTGCTGTCGCTGGACGGGGTCGAGGCGACCTACAACCACGCCATCCGCGCGCTGTCGGGCGTCAGCCTGACCGTGCGGACGGGAGAGATCGTCGCCCTGCTCGGCGCCAACGGGGCCGGCAAGACCACCGCGCTGAAGGCGCTGTCCGGCCTGCTGCCGGCCGAGCGCGGCCAGATCGTCGCCGGCACCATCGTCTATGACGGCGAGGACGTCACCCGCCGCAGCCCGGCCGAGCTGGTGCGCGCCGGGCTGGTGCAGGTGCTGGAGGGCCGGCACTGCTTCCGCTCCCTGACCGTCGAGGACAACCTCGTCGTCGGCGGTCAGGTTCGCGGCCTGGGCCGCGCCGCCCTGCGCTCCGAGCTGGAGCGCATCTACGCCCTGTTCCCCCGCCTGCGCGACCGGCGCGGGACGCCCGCCGGCCTGACCTCCGGCGGGGAACAGCAGATGGCGGCCATCGGCCGGGCGCTGATGGCGCGGCCCCGGCTGCTGGTGCTGGACGAACCGTCGATGGGCCTCGCCCCGCTGGTGGTCGAGAGCATCTTCGCCGCGCTGAAGCGCCTGAACCGCGAGGAAGGGCTATCGATCCTGGTGGCCGAACAGAATTCCACCGTCGCCCTGCGCCACGCCGACCGCGCCAGCGTGCTTGAGACCGGCTGCACCGTGCTGGACGGCCCCGCCGCCGACCTGCGCGACCGCGACGACATCAAGGCCTTCTACCTCGGCTTCGGCGTCGCCGACACTGCCGCCCCTGCCGCCGCCTGACCGGACCAACCCAAAACCGACAAAGGATACGAGACGATGAGCACTGCCATTCTCGACACAGCCCCCAAAACCGCCAACGCCACGCCGCAGGGCGTGCCCGGCCTGCCCCGCCCCACCAAGCCCGCCCACGTCATCAAGGACGACGCCGAAGCCATCGCGGTGGCGGAGGCGCTGGCCCGCGAGGTCGTCGGCACCGCGTCGAAGCGCGACCGCGAGCGCATCCTGCCGGTGGCGGAACTGGACGCCTTCTCGCAGAGCGGCCTGTGGTCGATCAATGTGCCGAAGGCCTTCGGCGGGCCGGAGGTCTCCTACGCGACGCTTGCCAGGGTGGTGCAGATCGTCGCGGCGGCGGATCCGTCGCTGTCGCAGATCTCGCAGAACCATCTGGGCGTGGTCGCCGCCATCCGCACCGTCTCGGACGAGGCGCAGCAGCGCCTGCTGTTCGGCGAGGTGCTGACGGGCATCCGCTTCGGCAACGCCTTCTCCGAATTCGGCACCAAGCGCGCCGCCGACTTCGCCACGAGCTTCACCGACGAGGGCGACCATGTGCTGGTGACGGGGCGCAAATTCTACTCGACCGGCGCCCTGCTCGCCCATCTGGTTCCCATCGTCGCGGTGGACGGTCAGGGCCGCGCCTGGTACGCCATCGCCGACCGCAACGCCCCCGGCCTGACGGTGATCGACGACTGGTCGGGCTTCGGCCAGCGCACCACCGCCAGCGGCACGGTGATCCTCGACAAGGTCAAGGTGCCGAAGACCCATCTGGTTCCCGGCTACAAGGGCTACGAGACGCCGACCGCCGACGGCGCCATCTTCCAGATCATCCAGGTCGCGGTCGACAACGGCATCGCCGAGGCGGCGATCCGCGACACGCTGGAGTTCGTGCGCAGCCGCAGCCGCCCCTGGGTGGACAGCGGGCAGGACCGCGCCTCGGACGATCCCTACACCATCCAGGCGGTCGGCCGCCTGACGCTGCGGCTGCACGCCGCCGAAGCCCTGCAGGAGAAGGCCGGCCTCGCGGTGGATGCCGCCATCGCCGCCCCCGGTGCCGAAACGGTCGCCAAGGCCCAGCTCGCCGTAGCGGAGGCCAAGATCCTCAGCACCGAAATCGCGCTGGAAGCCAGCAGCACCCTGTTCGAGCTGGCCGGCACCCGCTCCGTCCTGGCCGAACATAACTTCGACCGGCACTGGCGCAACGCCCGCACCCACACGCTGCATGACCCGGTGCGCTGGAAATACGCCATCCTCGGCAACCACGCCCTGAACGGCGTCAACCCGCCGCTCCATGCCTGGAGTTGAGCCGACGGAAGAGGATCGGTGCGGCGGCGGCCGGGGATCGTCCCGACGGTCAGGCCGCCGCCATATCCCGGAAGAGGCAGCGGGCGTCGCCGGCCGTTCCGATGCCCAGCACGGCGGCTTGCAGGCGGTCGACCGCCGGTTCGGCCAGCACCCGCGCCGCGTTGGCGCGGAACTTCGCGATCACGGCCGCATCGTCCATCGGACGCTCGCGGCAGCCGCGCGGATGGGACAGCCGAGGCCCCTCGAACCAGCGCCCGCGCGCCCGCACCCGCACCTGTCCGGCGGGCCGGCGCGTCTCCCCTCCCATCGCCCCGTCGATCTCCGGATCGACGGTCGCCGCCACACGGGCGGCCACTGCCGCGCGGTCGTCGTCGGCGAGGGCTCCGGCGGCATGCCAGTCCACCGGCGGCAGCCCCAGCGCGAGGCAGGCGAGACAGTAGGGCAGGCTGAACTGGGCATCGACCATGGTGGCGGGGGCCGCATCCATGAAGTCGCGGGCCAGACCGGCGGAGGTCAGAACCTCGATCCGCTCGATCTCGCCGGCCGCCAGCCCATGGGCGTCGCGCAGCGTCTCGAAGGATTCCAGCGCCGTGTGCATCCAGCGGCAGGCCGGATAGGGCTTGACGCTGGCATTGCGCGCCCACCAGACCTCTCCCAGCCCGTCGCAGAGGATATCGGGATCGAAGCGGTCGGACCCGATCATCCGCCAGAACCCGGTCGGCCCGTCGAGCACGTCGGCGGCACCGACCAGCCCCGCCATGGCGTAGCGGACGGCGCGCAGGCCGGCCTCCGTGGCCGGGGCGTTGAAATCCTTGAAGGACACCAGCGGGCGGGCATCCCAATTGTAGCGCCGCAGGCTCGGCACCGGCGCCAGCGTGCCGGCGAAACCGAAGGCATTGGCGAGGTCGGCGCCGCCGAGCCCGAGAAGGCGGCCATGGACCGCCGCCGCCGCCAGCGACTGGTGCTGGCACACGCCATAGACCTGCCGGAACCGCTCCTGGCTCGGCTGGATCGACAGGATGATGCGGGCGTTGATCTCGTAGGCGGCGGCAAGCGCCGCCAGCAGCGTGGCGCCGTCGGCACCGGACACGGCCACGCCGCTCAGCGCGGCGGCGACCAGCGTCGCCCCCGGATGCCCCATGCCCTTGCCGTCGACCTCGAAGCCGTCGTCATGGTCGAGCGCGTTCATCGCCGTGGAGTTGACGAAGGCGGCCCCGGCCGGCGCAAGGGAAACACCGGTGCCCAGCACCGGACAGGGACCGTCGGCACAGTCCGTCCGCATGGCGGCCAGCACGCGCCGGGTCAGGTCGGTGTCCGCCCCGGCAAGGCCGCAGCCCAGCGCGTCGAGCAGGTGCAGCCCGATCTTGCCGACGAGGTCGGCGGGAATGTCCGCGACCTCCAGCCCGGCCGCGAAATCGGCCAGCCGCCGCGTCAGCGTGGTCATGGCGCGCGCGTCAGCGCTTCGTAGAGGGCGGAAAGCCGCTCGGTCACGGGGCGCCCGCTTCCCCCGATCGCCCGTCCGTCCAGCCGCGACACCGGCGTGATGCCGCCGAAGGTGCCGGTGACGAAGGCCTCCTCGCTGGCATAGGCCTCGGCCAGCGTGAAATCGGTCTGGCGCACCGGAATCCCGTGTGCCGCGCACAGATCCAGCACCTTCCGCCGGGTGATCCCGTTGAAGCAGTAGCGCCCGGTCGAGGTCAGCACCGCTCCGCCCGACACGAAGAACAGGTTGGTGGAGTTGCAGCTCGACACGAAGCCGTGGGGATCGAGCATCAGCGCCTCCTGCGCGCCGGCGGCGATGGCCGGCAGCAGGGCCTGGATGAGGTTGAGGCGGCTGTGCGAATTGAGCCGCATGTCGAACATGTCCGGTGGGCTGCACCGCACCGGCGTGGTGGCGAGCACCAGCCCGTCGCGCTTCACCTGCGGGTCGGGCAGCTTGTGCTCGGCGACGATGGCGATGGTCGGCCGGCCCAGCGCATTGCGCGGATCCTGGTGGATGGTGCTCTTCTCGCCGCGCGTGACCATCAGCCGGATATGGACGCCGTCGGTCATGCCGTTGGCGTCGATGGTCTGTTGCAGCGCCTCGCGCAGTCCGTCGCGCGACAGGCCGATGTCGAGCGCGATGGCCTTCGCCCCCGCCTCCAGCCGGTCGAGATGATCGTCGAGGAAGACGAAGCGCCCATCGGTATAGCGGACGCCTTCCCACACCCCGTCGCCCAGCCCGAAACCGGCGTCGAAGATGGAGACGGTGGCCCGCGCGCGCGTGACAAGCCGGCCGTTCAGCCAGATCAGCACCCCGTCGTTGCGGTGGTCGTCTTGCGGCGTCTGCGCGCCCTTGCCGGTGAGTTGCATGGGAAATCCGTCAGAATCGGAATGCGGTGAAACGGTCGAGGAAGCGCCGCGTGCGCTCCTCGCGCGGGGACTTCAGCACCTGCTCGGGCGGGCCGTCCTCCAGGATGCGGCCCTCGTGCAGGAACAGGATGCGGGTGGCGAAGTGATAGGCGAAGCCAAGCTCATGCGTCACCAGCAGCATGGTCCGCCCGTCCTCCGACAGGTCGTTGATGACGCCGAGAACCTCCCCCACCAGCTCGGGGTCGAGCGACGAGGTCGGCTCGTCGAACAGCAGCACTTCGGGGTCCATCGCCAGAGCGCGGGCGATGGCGACGCGCTGCTGCTGGCCGCCGGACAGGCGGGCCGGATGGGCATCCGCCTTCCCGCCGAGGCCGACCCGCTCCAGATGCCGCTGCGCCGTCCGCCGCGCCTCGGCCTTCGGCCAGCCGAGCACCGACAGCGGCCCCTCCATCACATTCTCCAGCGCGGTCATGTGGGGGAACAGGTTGAACTGCTGGAACACCATGCCGACCCGCGCCCGCAGGCGGTTCAGCTCGGCCTCGCGATAGCGGGTGGCGCCGCCCGCCGCCGGCTTGCCCACCGCCTCGCCGTCGAGGATCAGGCGCCCCCTGGTCGGCATCTCCAGCACGTTCAGGCAGCGCAGCAGCGTGCTCTTGCCCGACCCGCTGGAACCGAGGATCGCGATGCGCTCGCCCCGGCGCACCGAAAGGTCGATGCCCTTCAGCACCTCGGTGGAGCCGAAGCTCTTGTGCAGATCCTCGACCTGCAACACGACGTCGCCGGCCACGGTCATGCCCGTCCCGCCGCGAAGCGCCGTTCCAGCGCGTAGGATGCCAGCGTGAAGGGGTAGATCAGCAGGAAATAGATCATGGCCACGACGGTGAAGGTTTCCATGGGGATGTAGTTCTGGCTGCTGAACAGCCTTGCGGTGTACATCAGCTCGTGCACGGTGATGATCGAGGCGACCGAGGTGTTCTTGGCGAGTTCGACCGCGCGGTTGGTGAAGGCCGGCACCATGCGCCGCACCGCCAGGGGCAGGATGATCCGGCGCAGCAGCCGCAGCTGCCCCATGCCGAGCGCCCGGCCCGCCTCCCATTGCCCGGCGGCAACCGACTGGATTCCGCCGCGATAGATCTCGGCGCAATAGGCCGACGCGTTCAGGCTCAGGGCCAGCGCGGCGGCGGCGAAGGCCGGCAGCTGGATGCCGCTCAGCACCGGCAGTGCGTAGTAGAACCAGATCAGCTGGACCAGCACCGGGGTGTTGCGGAACAGCTCGACATAGCCGCGCGCCGGCCAGGCGATCCAGCGCCGCGGCGAGATGCGGGCGAGACCGGCGAGCAGGCCGCCGGACAGGCCGGCGGCGAGCGCCACCGCCCACAGCGCCAGCGTCAGGCCGCAGGCTTCGAGAAGCAGGTCGATGTTGGCGAAGACCTCGCCGAACTGGAACTCGGGCATCTTGATCGTCGGCATCGTCATCGCGCTCCCGCCCGGCGGCCGCGGGCCTCCAGCCACTCGGCCAGCTGGCTGGCGGAGAACAGGACGACGAAGAACAGTCCGGCGACCACCGTATAGACCTCCAGCGGGCGGTAGGTCTGGCTCACGATCACCATGGCGCTGTAGATCGTCTCGTGGAAGGCCAGCGCCGCCGCCAGCGTCGTGGTCTTCACCAGTTCGAAGCTGCGTTCGACGAAGGGCGCCGCCATCCGGCGGGCGGCCTGGGGCAGGATGATCCGCCGCATCAGCCGCGCCCGCCCCATGCCGAGCGCCCGCCCGGCCTCCCACTGGCCGGTCTCGACCGACAGGATGCCGCCGCGGAACACCTCGGCGAAGAAGGCGGCGGACTGCACGCCCAGCGCCGCCAGGGCGGCGGCGAAAGGCGGCAGGGTCAGCCCGAACGCCATCGGCAGGCCGTAGAAGAACCAGAAGAAATGCACCAGCGGCGGCGTGTTGCGGTAGAATTCGGTGAAGGCCAGCGCCGGCCAGGACAGCGTCCGCCGGCCCGACAGGCGCATCGCCGCCAGCACGCCGCCGATCGCCACCCCCACAGCGATGCCGCAGACCGACAGCAGCAGCGTCTGGCCCAGCCCGGCCAGCAGGATGTCGGCGTTGCGGGCGACGGCGAAGAAATCCCAGACATAGCCCATCAGGCGTTCCTGCGCTCCCGTTCCTGCGCTGCGAGACCGCCCCCGGACCGGCCGGGGGCGGATGACCGGGTCAGGTCCGGGACCATTGCTCGCGCACGAGGGCCGGAGCGTCCTTGGGATCGATCCCGCGGAAGGCGAGGAACTCCTCGTAGATCTTCTGGATCCGGCCCGACTCATAGAGCGACTGGATGGCGATGCCGACCCAGTCGCGCCACGACTTGTCCACGTCGCGGCGCACGCCGGCGCTGGTGGAGGCGGCACGGATCGGGTCGGGCAGCAGCACGGTGCCGCGCTTCACGCGGCTGCGCAGCATGACCAGCGCCGGATGGAACAGCGAGACCGCGTCGACGCGGCCGGAGACGAAGGCGGCCCCGACCTCGTCGATGTTGGGGAAGCGCTCCAGCTTGGCATTGGTCAGGCGGACAGTCAGTTCCCGGTCCGGCGAGGTGCCGAGCACGACGCCGATGCGCACGTCGGGCTTGTCGAGGTCGCTCCAGCTCTTCGCCGCCAGGCCGTCGCGGGCCAGGATGCCGAGCGCGTAATAGAACATCGGCTGGACCGGGAAATCGACGGCGAGCGCACGCTGGGGGGTGGCGTCCATGGCGAACAGCACGTCGAACTGCCCCGCCTGGAGTCCAGCGACCGCGGTTCCCCAGGTCGTCTCGACGGCGACCGGCTTGACGCCGAGTTCCTCGGCCAGGGCGACGCCGGCGCCCCAGCCGATCCCCTTCCACTCGCCCGACCGCTGATCCTTGAAGAACCACGGCTCGCCCGGCGGCGTTCCGATCCGCAGTTCGCCGCGGTTGCGAACCTGCTGGAGCGTATCGGCGGACTGCTGCGCCGCCGCCGGCTTGACCGCGACCAGCGAGGCCCCGGCCCCCGCGCCGGTCAGCATGATCGCACCGAGCGCCCTGCGACGCTGAATTCCAACTTCATCCATGGCCTGCACTCCCTTTTCCCAAAGGGTTATCGATGGCTTTGTTGTTTCGCAACATAAAAGCGTATGCATCGTGTGAATTCATGTAATTGCCAATTTTACAATGTATTTATATGCCGTCCCGAGAGCGCCAAGCCGCCACGCAACGCAGACGGATGCGGCTCGATGGCTCAGCTCACGCTCCATTGCGTTATTTCCTATTGATGAGATATAGTTTAAAAATGAACAACCAGTTCATATGGTGAATTATATGATCGATGTGGCCGTGCCTTCCTCCAGACGACGGGCACGCTGGCGCGGCCTGCCGGAAGCGCCGACCTGGATTCTGGCGCTGGTCATTTACGGGGGGTGGGGGCTGCTGACGTGGTTCGACCATGCCCTGCCCTGGTGGGTGGTGCTGCCGCTGGGATCCTGGCTGATCGCCTGGCACATGTCGTTGCAGCACGAGGTCATCCACGGCCATCCGACCCGCTCGGCGAGGATCAATGCGGCGCTGGGCTTCACCCCGCTCAGCCTCTGGCTTCCCTATGAGCGCTACCGCCAGTCGCACACGACCCATCACCGCGAAGAGTGGCTGACCGATCCGGTCGAGGATCCCGAATCCCGCTATGTCACCCCGGCGCACTGGGCGGCGCGCGGTCCGCTGGCGCGGACCCTTCTCCGGGTCGACAACACGCTGGCCGGCCGCCTGACCATCGGCCCGGCCCTCGCCATCGCCGGCTTCCTGCGCAGCGAGGCCGTCCTGCTGGCGCGCGGCGACCGCGAAGCCTGGACCATCTGGCTGACGCATGGCGCGGCGGCAGGGGCGGTGGCCGCCTGGGTGATTCTGGTCTGCGGCATTCCGCTGTGGGCCTATGCACTGCTCTATGCCTATCCCGGTTTCGCCCTGGCCCTGGTCCGGTCTTTCGCCGAGCACCGCGCCGCCGGGGACAGCGACCACCGCACCGCCATCGTCGAGCGCGCGCCGCTGTTCGGGCTGCTGTTCCTCCACAACAACCTGCATGTCGTCCATCATCTGCGGCCGGACCTGCCCTGGTACGCCATCCCCGCCTATTACCGTGCGAACCGGAGCGCGCTGATCGCCCGCAACGGCGGTCTGGTCTATCGGGGGTACGGCGAGGTGGCCCGGCGCTATCTGTTCACGCCGCACCACCAGCCGCACCACCCTTTCACCAATTGATCAGAACGAAAGGGCGATCACGCGAAGCGAAGAGTCTGCCCGACGCCCAGCCGGGCAGCCTTCTCCAGCAGCGCATGGCCGAGCGCGATGTCGCTGAGGCTGAGACCGCGATGCCAGAACAGGATGGTCTCCTCGTCGCTTTCGCGGCCCGGCCGCAGGCCCGCGACGATCTGCCCGAGTTCGGCATGCAGGTTTTCCTCGCTCAGCCGACCGCTGTCGACATGGGCGCGGAGCGCGCCGAAGGGCAGCCCCTTGCGGCACTGGCCCCAGTCGTCCACCACCGTCTTGTCCATGATGTCGGTCAGCGACAGCTCGACCGCGCTCATGGTGCCGTAGGGCACGACCAGCGCCCCCTTGGCGATCCAGTCGGTCTTCAGCAGCGGCGCCGGTTCCGGCAGGCGCGAAGCCTCGACCACGATGTCGGCGCCGCGCACGCAGGTCTCCCAATCCTCCGTCGCCACCACCGGCTTGCCGAGGTCGCGCGACAGCCGCGCGGCGAAGCCGTCGCGGCTTTTGGGACGGCGCGAATGGACGCGGATTTCATCGAAGTCGAACAACCGGTCGAGCAGCCGGACATTCCAATAGGCGGTGCCGCGCGCGCCGATATGACCGAGGATGCGGCTGTTCTTGCGCGCCAGATGCTTGGCGCCCAGTGCAGTGACGGCGCCGGTGCGCATCTCGGTGATGCCGGTGGCGTCGATGAAGGCCTTCGGCATCCCGGTCTCGGGATCGAACAGGTTGAGCACCGCCATCTCCGAGGGCAGGCCGCGCTTGTAGTTGTCGACGAAATCGCCGACCACCTTGACTCCAGCGACGCCAAGCGGCTTGACCACGCCGCGCAGCACGTTGAAGTGCCCCTTGGCCGAGCTTTCGGGAGTCAGGTGGACGCGCGGCTCGATCACCGTCTGCCCGCTGCCCTGGGCGTGGAGCGCCTGCTCCACCGCCGCCAGGATCTCGTCTTCGGTCAGCGCCAGCCTTTCGACGTCCGGGCCGTTCAGATAGGAAATGCTGATGTCCGCCATCGCGGGAACTCCGTTCACGCTGCCGCCAGGGAGGCGAGCAGGGGTTTGTGGCAGGCGACGCGGCGCCCGTCGGTCAGGATGTGTTCCGCCGGCTCCTCGGCGCGGCAGCGCGCATCGGCCAGCGGGCAGCGGGGGTGGAAGGCGCAGCCGGACGGGGGATTGCGCGGACTGGGCACCTCGCCGGGCAGGGGCGGCGCGCGGTGCCGGTTGCCGGGATCGAAGCGGGGGACCGCGGCCAGCAGCGCCTGCGTGTAGGGGTGCGCGGGGGCGTTCAGCACATGCTCCGCCGGCCCGACCTCCACCGCACGGCCGAGATAGAGCACCAGCACCCGGTCGGACATGGCGCGCACCACGTCGAGATTGTGCGACACCATCAGGCAGGTCAGGCCGAAGCCGCGCTGGAGATCGACCAGCAGATTGACGATGTCACCCTGCACCGACAGGTCGAGGCCGGCGGTCGGTTCGTCGGCGACCAGCAGGCGCGGCCGCAGCACCAGCGCGCGGGCGATGCCGACCCGGCGCGCCTGCCCGCCGCTGATCTGGTGTGGATGCTTGTCCAGCACCGGCTCCGGCAGCCCGACCCGGCGCAGCAGGTCGAGCACGCCCGGCCACGCCGACCGCTCCGCCACTCCATGGATGCGCAGCGGCTCGGCCAGCAGACTGCGGATGGTCATGCGCGGCGACAGGGCGGCGGCCGGATCCTGGAAGATCATCTGGGCGTCGCGGCGGAACGCCTTCGCCTTGCGACCGCGCAGGTCCCCGAGGTCGCGACCGTCGAAACGCACCGTTCCCGCCGTCGGTGGCACCAGCCCCAGCGCGGTGCGGATCAGCGAGGATTTGCCGGAACCGCTCTCCCCAACCACGCTCAGGGTTTCACCAGGATGGAGATCGAACGACACCGCGCGCACCGCCGGCACGGTACCGTAATTCAGCGACAGACCAGCGAGCGACAGCAGGGGAAGGCTCACAGCAAGTTCCTCAGACCAGGGTGCAGGCGACGGATCGGCCGCCGCCGAGCGCGCGCAACGGCGGCACCGCCGCCCGGCAGCTTTCTGCCGCCTGCGGGCAGCGCGGGGCGAAGACGCAGCCCGGCGGCAGGCGCGTCGCGTCCGGCACCTCGCCGGGGATCGAGGCCAGCGTGGCGCGCCGGGTGACGCCGGGGCCGATCTCGCAGGCCAGCAGGGCGCGGGTGTAGGGGTGGCGCGGATCGCCCAGCACGGCGGTGGCCGGCCCGCTCTCCACCAACGTTCCGGCATAGAGCACCGCCACGTCGTCGCACAGCTGCGACACCAGCCCCAGGCTGTGGGCGATCAGCAGGATGGTTCCGCGATACTCCTGCCGAAGCTCCTCGATCAGGGCGACGATCTGCCCTTCGATGGTGGGGTCCAGCGCGGTCGTCGGCTCGTCGGCGATCAGCAGGTCGGGTTCGGCCAACAAGGCGGCGGCGATCATGATCCGCTGGCGCATGCCGCCGCTGAACTGGTGCGGGTAATCGGACAGCCGCCGTTCGGCGTCGGGAATGCCGACGCGGGCCAGCATCGCCACCGCCCGCGCCAGCAGGGCACGGCGCCTGTCCTTCGGACGCTTGGCGCGTTGCAGGTCGACCAGTTGGGTGCCGACGCGGAAGACCGGGTTCAGCGCCGCCATCGGGTCCTGGAAGATCATCGCGAAGCGGGTGCCGCGCAGTGCCGCCAGCTCGCGGTCCGGCAGTGCCAGCAGGTCGCGACCGCCGTAGCGGATGCTGCCCTCCAGCCGCGACAGGTTGCGCGGCAGCAGGCGCGGGATGGCCGAGGCCAGGGTCGATTTGCCCGAGCCGGATTCGCCGACCAGCCCGACGACGCGCCCGCGCCCGAGATCGAGCGACACGTTGCGCAGCACATTGGCCGGACCGGCGCCGGTCGCGAAGGAAACCGACAGGTTGCGGATGGCGATCAGCGGCTCCGCCTCTTGCGGGGAAGCGGTCACGGTTCCGTCCTCAATTTGGGATCAATGGCATCGCGCAGCGCTTCACCGAACAGGGTGAAGCCCAGCGTCGCCAGCGTCAGCACCGCGCCGGCGGCAATCACCGGCCAGAGCGATTGCGACAGGGTGGTGTAGCCGTCATGCAGCAGCGTTCCCCAGCTCGCGCGCGGCGGCGGCACCCCGACGCCGAGGAAGCTCAGGCCCGCCTCAATGGTGATGACGACGGGCACGTCCATGCTGGCCAGCACCACCAGCGGCCCCAGGATGTTGGGCACCAGATGATGCAGGGCGAGGCGCAGCGGCGAGGCGCCCAGCACGCGTTCGGCCTCCAGGAAGGGGCTGTTGCGCAGACTCAGCGTCTGCGCCCGCGCCACCCGGCCGAAATGCGGGACCAGCGTCACGGCGACGATCAGGATCACCTTGTACAGCCCCGGCCCCATCAGCGCCACCACCGCCAGTGCGAAGACGAGGCTGGGAAAGGCACTGATAATGTCGAAGGCGGCGAGGATCGACCGCTCCCCCTGCGGCGGCGCATAGGCGGCGGCGGTGCCGAGCAGGGTGCCGGCGGCGAGCGCCACGGCGATGGTCGACAGCGCCACCAGCAGCGCCACCCGACCGCCGTCGGCAAGCCGGCTCAGCAGATCCCGGCCGAGATGGTCGGTGCCGAGCCAATGCGCCGCCGATGGCCCGCCGAACCGGGCCAGGATGTTGAGTTTGTTGGGGTCATGGGGAACCATCCACGGCCCGGCCAGCCCGAGCAGCAGCACCGCCGCGACCAGCAGCAGCCCGGCGCGCCCGCCCGGATCGCGCCATATGCGTTTGAGGGCGGCGTGCATCAGCGGTCTCCCGCCCGGCGGATGCGCGGGTCGAGCCAGGCATAGCTGAGATCGACGGCCAGATTGGTCAGGGTGAACAGCGCCACGACCACCAGCACACAGGCCTGCACCACCGGGTAGTTGCGCGAGGAGATCGCGTCGTAGACCAGCGTGCCGATGCCGGGCCGGGCGAAGACGATCTCGGCGAAGATGGCGCCGCCGAGCAGCCGGCCGACGCCCAGCCCAAGGATCGCCACCGTCGGGATCGCCGCCGGCTTCAGCGCGTATTTGTAGACGACCACCCGGTCCGGCACGCCATAGGCGCGCAGCGTGCGGATGTGCGGCTCGCCCAGCACCTCCAGCAGCGAGGCGCGCAGCAGCCGGGCGATGTAGCCGATCCAGCCGAGCGCCAGCGACAGTGCCGGCAGGGCCAGCCGCGCCAGCTGGTCCCCGATGTCCCCCGACCGGCTGACGCCCAGGACCGGGAACCAGTCGAGCCAGATCGAGAAGACCATCAGCAGTAGGATCGCCACCACGAAGTTCGGGATGGCGATGAAGCCGATGCTGACCGCCGCCGCCGCCCGGTCCAGGACGCTGCCCGGATGCGTCGCTGCGTAGCAACCGAGCGGCACGCCGAACAGCACGGCGATGGCGATGGCCGACAGGGTCAGGGTGACGGTGTAGGGCAGCACCTCCGCCACCAGCGCCGCCACCGGGCGCCCCGACACCACGTCGGTGCCGAGATCGCCATGCAGCACGTTCCAGACGAACAGGGCGAAGCGCTCGTGTACCGGACGGTCGAACCCCATCGCCTGGGTGAAGGCCTGCACCGCCTCCGGCGTGGCGCGGGGGCCGAGCAGCACCTGCGCCGGGTTGCCGGAGATGAACAGGGTCAGCACGAACAGCAGGGCGACCGCCCCCGCCAGCACCAGCAGGGTGGAGGCGAGGCGCTGCCCGACATGCCGCAGGAGGACCGGCAGGGCTCCCGCCACGGTCAGGCCGCGCCGAAGCGGTTGAACAGCTGGTCGTCGCCGTTGGGCAGGATGCCCGGCACCAGCCAGTCCTTCAGCGCATAGACGTTGACCTCGTGGGTCAGCCAAATGAAGGCAGCGGACTCGTCGATCAGTTTCTGCGCCTCGATGTAGAGGCGGGCGCGCCCGGCCGCGTCGGTGATGGCGCCGGCCTTGGCGAACAGCGCGTCATAATCCGGGTTGTTCCAGCGCTGCCAGTTCCAGCTGCCGATCTGGGCTGCGGTGAACCATTGCAGCTGGAAGGACGGGTCGGCCTTGCCGCCGAAGCGCTGGAGCGACAGTTCCAGATTTTTGCCGGCCTCGCCGTTGCCGGCCGACCAGTAGCTGCCGCCCTCCTGCACGTCGAGGTCCAGCGTGATCCCCGCCTCGGCAAGCTGCGCCTGGATAATGATGCCGGCATTCTGGTAGGCCGGCTTGTTCAGCAGCGTCAGCCGGGTGCGCAGGCCGGAGACGCCGGCCTCGGCCAGCAGCTTCTTCGCCGCGGCGACGTCGCGGGCGCGGCGCGGCGCGTCCTTCCAATAGCCGAGCAGTCCCGGCGCCACCGGGGCGTAGGCCCGGCCGACCGCGCCGTTGTAGGCGCCTTCGATCACCTGATCGACGTCGATGGCAAGGCGGATCGCCTGTCGGACGCGAAGGTCGGTGAAGGGTGCCTTCTCGACATTGATGCCGATCCACACGAAGTTGATCGAGTCCTGCTTGAGGATCCTGGTTCCCGGTATCTTGCCGACGTCGGCGGCGTTCGCCGGCTCGATGGCGGTGAACTGCAGCTCGTCGGCGCGGAAGGCCAGCTCGGCGGTCTTGGAGTCACGCACCGGGCGCAGGACGATCTCCTCGAAGCCGGGCTTCGGCCCCTGGAAATCCGGGTTGGCGCGCAGGACGACGCGCTCGTTGGGACGCCATTCGGCCAGCCGGTAGGGGCCGGTGCCGATCACCTTCGTCGGCTGGTCGGCACGGTAGGCCCCGGCCTCGAATGCCTTGCGCGAGATGATCAGGCCGGAATTGTCGGGCAGCACCACCTGCCACAGCGCCGGGGCGGGGGTCTTCAGCTTGATCCGGCCGGTGTATGTGCCGGTGACCTCGACCTCCTCCAGCGCCGCCAGATCCTTGCCGTGCAGCGGAAGCTTGCCGTTGGGGCCGGGCTTGATCGCCCGTTCGAACGAGAACTTCACGTCGTCGGCGGTCAGCTCGCCGAACCCGTCGTGGAATTGCTGGCCGGGCTTCAGCTCGAACTCGATGACGGTGTCCGACACCTGCTCGATGCGCCTGGCTGCCGACAGCTCCCATTCGAAGCTGCCGGGCTTGAAGGCGATCAGTCCCTGGAGGACGGAGCGCAGGATGTTGCCCTCCGGATAGCTCAGCCGGTTCAGCGGATCAAAGGGCGGCTGCACGTCGCGCGGCAGCGCCAGCGTAATGCTCTTGCGGCCCGCTCCCTTCTCGGACTGGGCGAGAACCGGCAGGGAGAAGCCGGTGCCGGCGACACCGAATGCCGCCCCGGCGGCCAGAAGCTGGCGCCTCGTCACATCGACCATGGTGGTGATCCTTCCTGTCTTGCGTGCGTTCTTGATTGTGCGTGCGTTTCGAATGGGAATGGGTCAGCCCGGCGCCGGGTAGCCGGCGGCCAGCGCCTCGGCGGCCCAGCGTTCGGTGACGGCGTAATCCGCCGGATCGGTAACGGCGAACCCGGCCAGCACCAGCGCCTCGCGCACCGCCGTCAGGCCGGGTGCCTCGCCGCTGGCCAGGAAGGCGGCGCGCAGGGCCTCCACCGCCTCGACCGGGACCGAGGGGCTGGCGACCAGCGGCGGCATCGGCACCGGATCGGTGCTGGCGACGATGCGGATGCGCTTTCCAAGTTCGGGATCATGGCGCAGCATCAGCTCCAGCGTGTAGCCGTCGAGCGGTGCCACATCCGCGTTGCCGTCCAGCACGGCGTCGAGCACCCGCTTCGGCGTCACGCAGGGGCCTACCGTGGCGGCATAGAGCTTTGGCCGTTCCGCCGTGCGGAAGCGCAGCAGATGGTGGCGCGGGGCGTTATAGCCGGAATGGGAATGATCCACTGTGAAGGCCAGCCGCCCGCCGAAACTGTCCTCCAGCCGGTGGATGGCGGACTCCGCCCGGACCACGAAGTCGGTCCGGTATTCAGCCCGCCCGCCATAGCGGGCCCCTGCCGGCACCGGTGCGGCGACGATCCGGTGCCGGGAGCCGGCGCGCACGAAGGGCCAGCCGCACTTGAAGGCGGCGCCGAGATCGTCACGGCTCCAAAGATCCTCCAGCCGGGCCGGAAAACCATGGTCGAGCACCACAAGCGGCACGCCCGAGCGCAACGACACCCAATCGAACAGCGCCCGCCATGCGGCAGCGGCCTCGGCGTTCGGCGCGTACATCCGCGCATTGGCGGCCAGCGCCCCGCCCTTCCCGCTTTCCCCTGCGACCGCCATGTTTCACCATCGATTTGTGTTTTTCATATTTTAGCCGATTAAATTGATAGACAAATAACGTGGGGATCAATAGGAAAATGATTAGGAAACTACAGATGTGAACTGGAAATGCGGCAGGACCCTCTGGTGCTCGGCGCCGGCCCGTTGACGATCGAGGCGGTGGTCGGGGTGGCGCGGCAACGGCAGACCGTCGCCCTCGGTCCGCTGGTGGCGCCGCGCATCGCCGCGGCCCGCGCGGTGGTCGAAAGGCTGGCGGAAGCGGAAGTCCCGGTCTATGGCCTGACCACCGGGCTTGGGGCCGGCGTGGACACCCGGCTGACGGCCGACGATCTCATCGCCTTCCAGCACCGGGCGGTTCCCGCCCGCGCCGTCGGGGTGGGGCGGCACCTGCCGACCGACATCCTGCGCGCGCTGATGCTGGTCCGCGCCGCCGGCTATGCCGCGGGCGGCAGCGGGGCGTCGCCGTCGATGCTGCACGCGCTGGTCGCCGCGCTGAATGCCGGCTTTCACCCGCTGGTGCCGTCCAAGGGCTCCATCGGCGCCGACGACCTCGCCCCGCTCGCCCATCTCGGCCGCGCCCTGCTGGGCGACCCGGAGGCCGAGGCGGAGGTCGGCGGAGACATCCTGCCCGCCGACACCGCGCTGGCCCGCGCCAGGTTGGCGCCGCCGATCCTCGGTCTCAAGGACGGCCACGCCATCGTCGTCGCGAACGCCCTGTCGGTCGGCCAGGGCTGCCTGGTGCTGGAGGATGCCCGCGTGGCGCTGGACGCGCTGGATGCGGCTGCGGCGCTGAGTTGCGAAGGGTTCCGGGCGCAGTTGGAGCCGCTCGACCCGCGCGTCCAGCAGGCCCGCCCCGCCCCCGGACAGGCGCAGGCCGCGGCCCGGCTGCGGGCCCTGCTCGCCGGCAGCGCCCTGGAGAAACCGGGGGCCGCGAGGCGCCTTCAGGATCCTCTGAGCTTCCGCTGCCTCGCCCCGGTCCACGGCGCCGTCCGCGTGACGCTGGAGGCTGCGCGCGAACCGGTCGCCATCGAACTGAACGCCGCCGCCGATAACCCGCTGGTGGTGGCCGAAGCGGGAATTGGCGAGGATGCCGGGAGCGAAATGCTGCACAACGGCAATTTCGACATGACCGCCTTGGTTCTGCGTTTCGAGGCGCTGGGACAGGCGCTGGCCCAGGCGGCGACCATGGCGGCCCACCGCACGATGAAACTGATGTCGCCCGCGGTTTCCGCCCTGCCGCGCTTCCTCACCCCGCAGGGCCAGAGCCGCACCGGCTTCGCCACCGTCCAGAAGACGATTGCGGCGCTGGAGGCGGAAATCCGCCATCTCGCCTTGCCGATCTCGCTGGGCGTCCTGCCGGTGGCCGACGGGATCGAGGACCATGCCTCGATGGCGCCCGCCGCCGTCGCCAAGACCGGCGAGATCGTCGAGCGGCTGCGCTGGCTGACCGCCATCGAGCTGGCCGCCGCCGCCCAGGCGGTGGATTTTCGCGGCCCCCTCGTTCTCGGCACCGGCACCCGCGCGGTGCATGCTTTCGTCCGCGGTCTCGTCGCGCCGCTGCAGGAGGACCGCTCGCAAGGACCGGACTTCGAACGGCTGGCCCAGGCGATCGCCGCCGGCAAGCTTCAGCAGGCCGTTGCGGCCATTGCCTGATTGCCGGACCATGCCCTCAGGTCGATGCCCCTTCGTCTATGCGGCCGGCAAGGCCGGACTCCGCGAAGGCGCCGGACGGCATCGCAAAGAAGTCGGCCAGACCGATTGGAAAGCTGTCGAGAATTTTCTCCAGGGAGGAGACGGACGGACTGACCTGGTCCTTTTCGATCAATGAAATCAGTCCATTGCTGAGTCCCGACCGTCTGGCCAGGGCGCGCTGCGACAGCCCGTGGGTCTGGCGCAGGCTTTGAAGCTTCTTCCCAAGATCGGTCATTTCGATAACCCGATTGCCCCCGATTGCCGAAGATCAGGTTTCTGGAAGGCCGGCCGGATTGGCACCGCAGTCCCGGGTTCGAGCCGGCCCCGATCGGTTCACCGGATGTCCGGGCGCCTGTCGTACCAGGGGCGCGCCCGCTCCAGCTGCCCGGCAAGGCTGAACAGCAGGGCGTCCTCGCCCAGCCGGGTGGCGATCTGCACGCCGATCGGCAGATTCTCGGCGTTCCAGTGCAGCGGCACCGACGCGGCAGGCACGCCTGTGCAGTTGTACAGCGAGGTGAAGGCGCTGTAGCGCCGCAGCCCCTCGTAATAGGCGTCTAGGTCCGTGCTGGTGGTGTCCACGGTGTAGAGAGGCAGCGGCGGCGCGGCGAATGTGCTGGTCAGCAGCACGTCATAACGCTCGAAGAAGCTGCCCAGCACCCGCGCCAGCCGATGGATCGTCCACACCGAACGCGCCAGATCCTCACCGCTGTAGGACTGCGCCTCCTGCGCCCACAGCCATGTGATCGGCTCGACATCCTCGGCGATCACCCGGCGCCCCAAAGCCTCGCCGCGCAGGCGCAGCACATTGGCGATGTTGGAGGCCACGATGATGCGGGTCGCGCGCTTCATCGCCTCGGCGTCGATGGCGGGACGCGCCTCCTCCACCTCGTGGCCGAGATCGGCGAGCAGCCTGGCTGCCGCGTACACCGCCTCCACGCAATCCGGGTGTATCGCGCCGCCGCCATGGTCGGTGGTCTGGAAGGCGATGCGCAGGCGCGGCGGTTCCTGCGTCACCGCGTCGAGGAATCGCCCGGCGAAGGCCGGGGCGGCGTAGGGATCGCCCGGTTCCGGACCGTGGGTGGCGTCGAGCAACGCCGCGTTGTCACGCACCGAGCGGGTGATCGCGTGATGGACCGACAGGCCGTTCCACCCCTCGCCGTTGTCGGGACCGAAGGGGTTGCGGGCGCGGGTCGGCTTCACCCCGAACACGCCGCAATTCGACGACGGGATGCGGATGGAACCGCCGCCGTCGGTGCCATGCACGGCGGGAACCAGACCGGCGGCGACCGCAGCAGCCGCACCGCCGCTCGACCCGCCGGCGCTGCGCGACAGATCCCACGGATTGCGCGTCGGCCCGAAAGCCGACGGTGCCGTCTCGCAGGCCAGCCCCAGCTCGGCGGTGTTGGTGTAGCCGAGCACGATGAGCCCCGCCGCCCGGTAGCGCGCGGTGATGGTGGAATCATGGTCGGCGACGTTGTCCTGCCACAGCCGGCCGCCGTTGCTGGTCCGCTGGCCCTTGTAGAGGATGTTCAGATCCTTCAGCAGGAACGGCACCCCGGCCAGCGGGCCGGCCAGCGGATCGGAGGGATCTGTCGCGGCCGCCACCCGCCGGGCCTCGTCGTAGAGGGTGTGGACGACCGCGTTGATCGCCGGGTTGATCAGTTCGATGCGCCGGATCGCCTCCTCGATCAGTTCCAGCGGGCTGATCGCCCGGTCGCGCACCAACCCGGCCAGCCCGATGGCGTCATAGCGTTCGTATTCGGGGAAAAGCGACATGATCGGCGGTGTCTCCTGTGTTTCGGTTTCGGGCGTCCCACCCTGCCGTTTATCTCATGCTGTGAAATTCTCTAATTCCCTATTTATGAACTATGGAAGTTCAATTCTGCACAGCCGGCCCCAAAGGCGGGAGTGGAGGCAGGGGTGGAGGCGGCACCGCCAGGGGGCTGAAGGCCCGCCTCGAACAGTGCGACGAGGTGGTCGATCACCGCGCGGACGCGCGGCACCTCCTTCATGTCGCGGTGCAGGACCAGCCAGAGCTCCCGCGTCAGCGGCAGTCCCGCCATCGCCACAGGCTGAAGGTCGGTCTCTCCCGCCGCCAGCCAGACCGGCAGCAGGGCTGCGCCGAAGCCTGCCCTAGCCGCCGCCAATTGCGCCTGCACGCTGTTCGAGCGGAAGGCGACGCGCCGGCCACCCGCGTGGCGGGCGAGCCAGACGGCTTCGGGAAGGTCGGCCAGCGCCTCGTCGTAACCGATCAGCGCGTCCGGGGCGCCGGCGATCGCGAACAGACCATAGGCGACCGTCGACAGGCGGCGCGCAACCAGATCGCCATGCTCCGGCCGCGCCATGCGGATGGCCAGATCGGCCTCGCGCCGCGCCAGGCTGAGCGTGCGGTTGTCCACCGTCACCTCCAGATCGATGCCGGGATGGCGGGCACGGAACGGCCCCAGCCGGGGTACCAGGAAACGGTCGGTCAGGGCCTGGGTCGCCGTCAGACGCACGGTGCCGGTCAGCCCCTCCTCCCGCCCGCCGCGGCGCAGGATGGCGAGCGCGCGCTCGTCCATGCCGTCGGCCAGACGGAAGACCGCCTCCCCCTCCACCGTCAGGGCGTAGCCGTCGGCGCGCCGCTCCACCAGGGTGCGCCCGAGATCGGCCTCCAGCGCGGCGACGCGGCGGCCCACCGTGGCGTGGCTGATCCGCAGGACCCGCGCCGCCGCCGACAGGCTGCCGGTGCGGGCAAGCTCCAGGAAGATCCGCACGTCGTCCCAGCTGAGCGACGCTGTCTGTTTCTGCACAGTCATCGCGCAAACCTGACGGATGGCCGGACGGCCTTGAACACAGCAGACTGACTCACCCGTTCCCCCTCTTCCGGAGTGTCCCCATGCCCGAACCCAAGACCCTGCTGGCCCTGGCCGGCGCCCCGCAGACCCCCAGCCCGCTCGACAAGGCCGCCCTGGTGCTGATCGACGCCCAGCGCGAATACACCGACGGCGGCCTGCCGCTGTCCGGCGTCGAGGATGCCGTCGCCGAGGCCGGCCGGCTGCTGGCCCTGGCGCGCAAGGCCGGAGTGCCGGTGTTCCACATCGTCCATCACGGCAAGCCGGGCGGCGCGCTGTTCAACCCGGAAGGCCCGTTCTCCGCCATCGTCCCGGCGCTGATCCCGCATGACGGCGAGACGGTCGTCGTGAAGGGCCTGCCCAACGCCTTCGCCGGCACCGATCTCGACGCACGGCTGCGCGCCACCGGCCGGACCGAGCTGATCGTCGCCGGCTTCCAGACCCACATGTGCGTCAGCAGCACGGTGCGCGCGGCGCTCGATCTCGGCTGGCGGACGACATTGGTCGACGCCGCCAGCGCGACGCGCGACCTGCCCGCCCCCGGGGGCGGCACCGTTCCGGCAGAGGCGCTGCACCGGGCCGTGCTCGCCGCGCTCGCCGACCGCTTCGCAGTGGTGGTGAGGGACAGCGGCGCCTGGGCCTGACGGCCCGCCCGCGTCCAGCCTCGCGGCGCCTGCGCTCGCAGCGCCTGTGCTCATGACGCCCATACGGCCTGGACCGCGTCGCGCATCGCCTGGATCGCCGGCTCCTGCTCCTTCCCGGACGGAAGGATGAAATGGAGGTCGCTTTCCAGGCACTCCCCCGGCCACAGGGCGACCTCGCCCGCCACCTCGGCCGCCAGCGCCTGGTCCTCGCGCAGCAGGGCGAGGCCAAGCCCGTCCATCACCAGGCCTTTCAGCGCGCCTTCCTGGTCGACCTCGACGACGGTACGGGGAACCGCGCCGTGCCGCGCGAAAGCGCGGGCGGCGATCCGATGGAAGCTGCATCGCGGCGGCGTGCCGATCCAGGGCAGCGCGGCGAGATCGCTCCAGCCCGCGTCCTCGATGCCGGCGCGCCACGCGACCGGGCCGACGATGCGCAGCCGCACCGTGGCGACGCGAACATGGCGGAGCGCGCCGTCCGGCCGCTCCTCAAGGACGAGTCCCGCCTCCAGGCGCCCGTCGAGCACCCGCTCGACCACGTCGGCCGAGACATGGTGCGACACCTGGACCGTCAAGCCGGGATGCGCGCTGCGCAGCCGTGACAGCAGGAGGCCCAGGCGCAGCGCCACCGGATCGCCGGCGATGCCGAGAGCCACCGGCCCCGCCACGTCGCCCCGCAAGGTCCGGGCATGGGTGACGAGGGCCTTGGCCGCCGCCAGGGTGCGCTCGGCATCCTCCAGCAGGATGTTTCCCTCCCGCGTCAACTGCATGCCCTTGGCCGTGCGCTCGAACAGCGCGGTGCCGAGTTCATCCTCCAGCACCTTGATGTGGCCGCTGACGGCGGGCTGGCTCAGCAGGAGCAGCTGCGCCGCGCGCGTCAGGCTGCCCTCGCGGGCCACGGTGGTGAAGGTCTTCAAATGATGGAGTTCCATGAACGCCTCCGTGGACGCCCTCCAATGGGCACGGCGCCGAAGCGGGAAGTGGCAATTCCAGGCTGTGGAACCTTCGCCCACAGCCTTTTCCCGGGATATTGAAGGGGCGGGCAACCCGGCTCCCGACCTGGGAAACGCCAATTTACCGACTGAAAATATTATTTTGCAAGGTATCACACCAAAATATGTGATAGATATTTTATTTTCACATTTTATTATCGCTTTTATTGCCCGGGCTGTTGTTGCCAAGCTTGGGACACGTGGCGAGCCGGGCAGCGTTAGCCCCTCCTTCGCGCGGCGAGGTCCGCTCCACACCGCAACACACAATCGTCACCATTCAACATTCCCAAAACGAAATACGAATGAATTCTCGAATCTCCCGTTCCATACGAAATATCTCCAAAGCTCATTGACGAAGAATTGCGTCAAATCCTTGTTGTTTCTCTGACGCATCATTTTCCCCGATGCTAGTCTTCAGAATTTTTTATTGGACAACCGGCAGGCCTACGTCCGTTATTACTACAAAACAAGTATAGATATGACAAGAATAACACTGATATTTCGTTGAAACTGGCCGCATCGGATGCGCGACCAACCAAGAGCGAGCTCCATCCCATGTCCGAACCAACTGACCAAATCACCACCCGGTCCGCGGGCCAACCGGCCGCCCGGCCCGCAGTCGAGACGCCGCTCGCCGACGCCCTGCTGGCGGCGAGCGCCGGCACGCGGGCGTCGTTCCACGCCCTGCCCATCTGCCGGCGCGCCTCCATCCGGACCTCGCCCCTCGCTCCCTCGTTCGACGCGCTGTTCGGCAGCGGGCTGTACAGCGAAACGACGATCACGGCGCCGCCGCTCGACACCTTCTTCTTCCCCCACCGCTCGCTCGCCAGAGCCGAGGAGCTGGCTGCCCGCGCCTTCGGCGTCACCGGCACGCTGTTCGTCACGGTGGGAACGACCGCGTCGAACCAGATCGCGCTGGAGGCCCTGGTCACCAGGCCGGATGCGCGGGTGCTGGCCGACAAGGGCACCCACCAGTCGATCCACTTCGCCCTGTCGGACAAGCACGCGGCGGTCGACTACATCGAACCGCGCGTGTTCTGCGAGCATTCCGAACGCGCGGCCCTGGCGCTGTCCGACATCGTCGACCGCGCCGCCGCGGCCGAGCGGGCGGGCAGGCCGTACGACCTGCTGGTCCTGAACGGCCAGTCCTACGACGGCGTCGTCTACGACATCCCGGCGATCCTCACCGCACTCGCCGAAGCCAGCCCGTCCCTGACCGACATCTTCATCGACGAGGCCTGGGGCGCCTGGAGCTATTTCCACGAGAGCACGCGGGTCCGCACCGCGCTGCACGCCCGCAGCACCGTACCGGAGCTCGAACGCTTCAACGTCGTCGCCACCCACTCCGCCCACAAGTCGCTGAGCGCGCTGCGCCAAGCGTCGCTGATCCATTACACCGGCGATCCGGCCCTGGGGGAGCGGCTGCGGCTGGCGCGCTACCGCCACCACACCACCTCACTCAACTACCAAATCCTGGCCTCGCTCGACCTCGCGCGCGCCCAGATGGAACTGGAGGGCGACGCGCTGGTCGAACGCTCCCTGCGCCTCGCCCGCCTCATCGCCGACAGCGTCGCCGCCGACCCCGATCTCGGCGCCTTCTCGGTCAACGCCGCCGCCCCTCCCGCCGCCCTGGCCGGGCATGTCGCCATCGACCCGACCAAGCTGTCACTGCGGGTGTCCGGCCTGCCGGTCGGCGCCCCGGAGCTGCGCGAGCGGCTGTACAGCCAGCACGCCCTCTACGTGAACCGCTGCACGCCGACCTCGCTGCTGCTGAACATCCACATCGGCGTGCTCGAAGAGGACGTGCTGGCCCTGCTCGACGCCCTGAGGGCGATCCAGCGAAGCCTGCGTCCGCCGCCTGCGGAGCGGCGCATCTCGACCTCCTTCATCATTCCCTACCCGCCGGGCGTGCCGCTCATCGTTCCGGGCGAGGAGATTGGAGACGACACGCTGCGCCGGATCGAGGCCGTGCAGTCGGCCGGAGCCCGCATCTACACCATCGAAAACCGCGCACGCTAAGGGACGAGCCATGATCCCCCTTTCCCGAATCGAGGAAATCGCCGCCTCGCGGCCCGACCATGCCGCCGTCATCGCCGGCCGCACGGTGCTGAGCTGGAGCCAGTACGCCGACGCCGTGCGCGACGCCGCCGAGGGGCTGGCCGGCGCCGTCGCCATCGACGAGCTGCGGACCATCGCCTTCCTCTCGCACAACCGGGCGGAGCTGGTGGTCGCCGCCTCGGCCGCCGCCACCCTGAAAAGCACGCTGTGCGGGCTGGACTATTCGCTGACGCAGGAGGCGCTGGCCGATCTGCTCGACCGCATCGAGGCGGATTGCCTGATCGTGTCCTCGGGCTTCCTGGCCGACCGCGGCCTGAACGTCCGCGCCCTGGCCGGCGGACGGCCGGTCATCGACCTCGACAACCAGCTTCCCGGCGCCACCGGCTACGCCGCCTTCCGGGGGCTGTCGGCCGGGCGGCGCCCGCCCAACGCGCCGGCCCGGCCGTTCCGCGCGATCTCCTTCACCTCGGGCACCTCCGGGCGGCCCAAGCCGGTGATCCGCAACGGATCCTTCGATGCCCGCCGCTTCGCCTACTTCACCGCGCGCTACGGCTTCTCCTCGGCTGACCGCCACCTCGCCACCATCCCCTTCTACCACGCGGCGGGCGGCGGCTGGGCACGGCTGTTCCTCCAGCTCGGCGCCACGCTGGTGCTCGCCCCGCCCGACGACGCGGTCGAGACCGCCGAGCTGATCCGCCGCGAATGGATCACGTCGAGCACGATGACCCCGCCAATCCTGTCCGGCGTGCTGCGCCACGTCGCCCAGAACCGCGCGCGCGTCACCCCCAACCAGCTGCGCTTCGTCCTGGTCGGCGGCAAGCATTTCCCCGCCCCCGCCAAGCAGGAGGCGCTCCAGGTTCTTGGCCCCGTCGTCTACGAGTATTACGGCACCACCGAGACCGGCGTGAACACCATCGCCGAGCCGGCGGACCTGCTGACCCACCCGGCCAGCGTCGGCCGGGTCTATGACGGCAACCGCATCCTGATCCTCGACCCCGAGCGCCGCCCGGTGCCGGCCGGCATCGTCGGATCGGTGGCGATCGCCAGCTACATGAACATGGACGGTTATCTCGGCGCCGCGGCCAACAAGGTGCAGATCGACGGCGAGCGCTACCTCGTCACCTCGGAGGCCGGCTATCTCGACGAGGATGGGCGGCTGTTCCTGCTGAACCGCTCGCAGGGCGCCGACAGCGTCAACCTCTACGCGCTGGAGAACGCGATCCGCCAGATCCGCGGCATCGACGACGTGGCGCTGGTCCGCAGCGCCGCCCACGGCCCAGTGGCCGTCCACTGCGCCGTGGTGCTGAAGGCCTCGGCCGCGGTCCCGGCGGGGGAGGTCGAGGCGCGCGTCGGCGAGATCGTCCGGCGCGAGCGCGTCGCACTGGCCCGCTTCGAGCTGCTCGACCAGATTCCCTACAGCCCCTCAGGCAAGGTCCGCGCGACGGAGCTGGAAAGCGCCATCCTCCGGGCCGGCGACCGGACGGCCGGAGGGACGGACAAGCGGACGGCCGGGGGAACGGCGAGGGGTACGGCACCGCCCAGGCCGGCCAGACCCGGCGGCAAGGCCGACGGCGTGCTGCTCGGCATCGCCCTGCTGGCGCTGACCGCCATCTCCTGGGGCGGCATGTTTCCGGTCGCCAAGGCTGCGCTCGCCAGCATCGACGGCTTCCACCTGACGCTGCTGCGCTACGGGCTGGCCTCAATCATCCTGCTGGGCATCCTCGCCAAGGTCGAGGGCTTGCGCGCCTTCGCCCTGGAGGGCCATGGCGGCAAGCTGTTCTTCTACGGCTCGATGGGCTTCGCCGGCTTCAGCATCCTCGCCTTCGTCGGACTGGCGAACTCCAAGGCCGAGCATGGCGCCATCATCATGGCGCTGATGCCGCTGATCACCGCCCTGCTGACTTGGGCGATCAAAGGCGTGAAACCCGGCCGCGTCACCTTCCTGTGCATCGCGGCCGCGCTCGTCGGGGTGGCTCTGGTGGTCACGCGGGGCAGCCTGTCGGCGCTCGGCGGCGGCGCCCTGCTGCCCGACCTGCTGATCCTCGCCGGCGCGGCGAGCTGGGTGGTCTACACCCTGGGGGCGGCATCGGTCCCCGGCTGGTCGGCGCTGCGCTACACCGCGCTCAGCGCCGCACTCGGCACCGTCACCATCGTCGCCGTGACGGGGCTCGCTACGGCCAGCGGCTTCATCACGGTGCCGACACCGGAGACGGTGTGGTCGGTGCGCGGCGAGATCGCCTACCTCGTGCTGATCGCCGCCGTGCTCGCTGTGTTCAGCTGGAACATCGGCATCCGGCTGCTCGGCCCGATCAACGGCGTCCTGTTCATCAACCTCGTGCCCATCACCGCCTTCGCCATCGGCCTCGCCCAGGGCCGGGAGTTCGGACAGGCCGAGCTGGCCGGGGCCGGCCTGACCATCGGCGCCCTCGTCGTCAACAACCTGAACAGCCGCGGCCTCTTCCGCCTCCAGTGGCCGGCCCCGGCAAAGCCGGTCGGCTTCGGGCGGACGGCGGCGGAAACCCCGTAAGCGGGACGGGACGGCGGCTGTTCAGCACTGAACAGCCGCCGTCCGGATTTGTGCGGTCGCCTATTTCCTATTCAGTAAGTATGATTTATTTATCGATTTGACGGGATGTCTTTGGATGATCCGCCTCCTCTCTTCCGCTTCCTGTCCAGCCAATCGCAGCGCGCCGGCCTGACGGCCGCGCCGCGCGCCTGGCACCCTCTGCCGGCTTCCCCATTCCCCTGGAGACCATCATGGATCGCCGCACCTTCCTGGGTGCGATGGCCGGACTCGTGCCGACCGCCGCCTTCGCCCAGACCACGACCGCGCCGGGCGCCAGCCCGACAGGCACGGCACCGACAGCGACGGCCTCAAGCCACCGCTCGCTCTCCATCGGCGCGATCTCGGCGCCGAACTCGCTGGACCCGCAGTTCTACCAGTCGCCCACCAACAACCAGACTCTGCGGCAGATCTTCGATCCCCTCGTGACCGAAGACGCCGAGGGCCGGGTCCGGCCGCTGCTGGCGCAGTCTTGGCGGGCCGTGGACGAACTCACCTGGGAATTCAAACTGCGGCCCGGCATCCGCTTCCACGACGGCACGCCGCTCACTCCGGACGACGTCGCCTTCACAGTGGAACGGGTGCCCACCGTTCCCAACAGTCCCGGCTCCTTCGTGCCCTACGTCCGCAACATCGCGGCGGTGGAGCCCATCGACGCCACCACCTTCCGCATCCGCACCAAGTCGCCCAACCCCTACCTCGACCGCGACTTCACCAACCTCTACATCCTGTCGCGCAAAATCCACGCGGGCGCAGCGACGGCGGACTTTACATCCGGCAAGCTGGCGGTCGGCACCGGCGCCTTCCGCTATGCCGGCTTCACGGTCGGTCAGCAGATCGAGCTTGAGCGCAACCCGGATTTCTGGAGCACGCCCACCGGCTGGAACCGGGTGCGCACCCGCTTCATCCCCGACGCCGGTGCCCGCGTCGCCGGGCTGCTGTCGGGGGATCTCGACCTGATCGACGGTGTGCCGGTGCAGGATGTCGCCCATCTCGCCGCCGACCCGCGCCTCGCGATCTTCAGCGTCGCCAGCGCCACCAGCGTCTACCTGTTCCCCGACGCCAGCCGCGACCAGTCGCCTTTCGTCACCGACCGCGCCGGCAAGCCGCTGGACCGCAACCCGCTGAAGGACGTCCGGGTGCGCCAAGCCCTGTCGCTGGCCATCGACCGCAAGGGGATCGTCGAGAAGCTGCTGCTCGGCCAGGGCACCGCCGCCGACCAGTTCGCGCCGCCGCCCGCCCCGGACCGGCTGCCCGGCCGGCCCACCCCCGCCGCCGACCCGGCACGGGCCAGGCAGCTTCTCGCCGAGGCGGGCTATCCCGACGGCTTCGGCCTGACCATCCACGGGCCGAGCGGCTTCTTCACCAGCGACGTCGCGGTGCTGCAGGCGGTGGCGCAGGGCTTCTCGCGCATCGGCGTGGACACCAAGGTCGAGACGCTGCCCATCGCCACCTTCTTCTCGCGCGCGACCAACCGCGAGTTCGCCCTGTTCATGACGACCTACGCCACCACCAACAGCGCGGAGCTGCTGCGTCAGGTGGCGCTGACCAAGAATCCCGACACCGGCGCCGGCCCGTTCAACCGCCAGCACTACTCCAACCCGAAGGTCGACACCCCTCTGCTGGAGGCTCTGCGCACATTCGATCCCGAGCGTCGCGTCGGGCTGATCCGCGAGGCGCTGGCGGCCCTGGACGAGGACGCCGGCATCATCCCGGTCTTCTTCCCCCGCTTCAACTGGGCGGGCCGCAAGAGCCACGTCCGCTTCATCCCCGGCAACGCCTTCGGCCACACCAACGCCGTCTTCACCGAGCCGGTCTAGGATTCCCGCCATGCTTGCGTGGATGTTGCGGCGCTCGTTCCAGGCCGGGCTGGTGGTACTGGCGATGACGCTTCTGGTCTTCGCCGGGCTGCACGTCGCCGGCAATCCGGTGGACATCCTGGTGCCGCCCGACGCCGATGCGGCCGAGCGCGCCCGGATCGCGGCGGCCTTCGGTCTCGACCGGCCCCTGTGGCGGCAGTACCTGCTGTTCCTCGAACGGGCAACGCAGGGCGATCTCGGACGCAGTTTCATCTACAACCGCCCTGCCCTGTCGCTGGTCTTCGAACGGCTGCCGGCGACCCTGGAGCTGTCGGTGCTGGCCCTGCTGATCGCTGCCGGATTCGGGATTTCCCTGGGGCTGTTCGCCGGGCTGCGTCCGCAGGCCCTCCTGTCGCGGCTGATCATGGCCGGCAGCGTGGTGGGGCTGAGCCTGCCGACCTTCTGGGTCGGGCTGATGCTGGTGGTCGGCTTCTCGGTCCGGCTCGGCTGGCTGCCCAGTTCGGGACGGGGCGACACGGTGGCGCTGCTGGGGGTGGACTGGTCGTTCCCGACGCTGGACGGGCTGCGCCATCTGGCCCTTCCGGCCGCCAACCTCGCTTTGTTCAAGGTCGCGCTGATCCTGCGTCTGACACGGGCCGGCGTGCGCGAGGTGGTGCATCTCGACTATGTCCGCTTCGCCCGCGCCCGCGGGCTGGCGCCGTCGCGGGTGGTTGGCGTCCACATCCTGCGCGCCATCATGATTCCGATCGTGACGGTGATCGGGCTGGAGTTCTGCTCGACCATCGCCTTCTCCATGGTGACCGAGAGCATCTTCGCCTGGCCGGGCATGGGCCGGCTGATGATCGAGAGCATCCAGGTGCTCGACCGGCCGGTGATCGTCGCCTATCTGGTGGCGGTCGTGCTGCTGTTCGTCACCGTCAACCTGCTGGCCGACCTGCTCTACCGGCTGCTCGACCCGCGCGTCGGCCCGGCGGATGCCGCGACGGGAGCCGGCAGATGAGCCTCGCCGCCGGGGCCCCGCCGCAAGAGGGGGAGCAGCGCGGCCCACAGCCCTCCGTCGGGACGGTCTGGCGCGGCTTCGCCGCTTCAGGCGTGGCGCTGGCCAGCCTCGCCGTCTTTCTCCTGCTGGCCGGTGCGGCACTGCTGGCGCCGTGGATCGCGCCGCAGAACCCCTTCGACCTCACGCAGCTCGACGTTCTGGACGGACGGCTGGCACCGGGCTCGCCCGGCGGTGCAGGCGGCACCTATTGGCTGGGCACCGACGACCAGGGGCGCGACATGCTGTCCGCCATCCTCTACGGCCTGCGCCTCAGCCTGCTGGTCGGCATCGGGTCGGCGCTGGTTGCCGGATCGGCCGGGACCTTCGTCGGGCTGGCCGCCGCCCAGGCCGGCGGCCGGACCGACGGCGCGCTGATGCGGCTGGCGGATCTGCAGCTGGCCTTCCCGTCGATCCTGATCGCCCTGATGGTGATCGCCTTCCTCGGCCGCGGGATCGGCAACGTGCTGCTGGCGCTGATCCTGGTGGAGTGGGCCTATTACGCCCGCGCCGCCCGCTCCGCCGCCCTGGTCGAGCTGAAGAGCGAGTATGTCGAGGCCGCCCGCTGTCTGGTGCTGCCGGAATCCCGCATCCTGCTGCGCCACGTGCTGCCGAACTGCCTGCCCTCGCTGGTGGTGATCGCCACCACCCAGGTGGCCCGCGCCATCGCGCTGGAGGCGACCTTGAGCTTCCTCGGGCTCGGCGTGTCGGTGACGGAACCGTCGCTCGGCCTGCTGATCGCCAACGGCCGCAACTATGTGCTGTCCGGCGAGACCTGGATCAGCCTCTACCCCGGCGTCGCCCTGCTGGCCGTGATGGCCGCCATCAATCTGGCCGGCGACCATCTGCGCGACACCCTGAACCCGAGGCTCGAACGATGAGCGCCCCGCCGTCCCCCGCGCCGTCCCCCCTGCCGCCCCTGCTGGAGGTCCAAGCCCTGCGCGCCGAACTGGCGACCCGCGGCGGGCCGCTGAACATGCTGGACGACGTGTCCTTCACCCTCGGCCACGGCCGCGTCCTGGCGCTGGTCGGGGAATCCGGCTCGGGCAAATCGGCCACGGCCTTCTCGATCATGGGGCTTCTCGACCCGCCGGCGCGGGTGGCCGGCGGGTCGGTCCGCTTCGCCGGCCGGGAGCTGGTCGGCCTGGCCGAGGCGGAGATGCGTCGGCTGCGCGGCAACCGGATCGCCATGATCTTCCAGGATCCGATGATGACCCTGAATCCGGTGCTGACCATCGGCGCCCAGATCGTCGAGACCGTGCTGGCCCACGCCCCGGTCGGACGGGTCGAGGCCCGGCGGCGGGCGCGCGACGTGCTGGGCCGGGTCGGCGTGCCAGGGCCGGAGGAGCGGCTGGCCTGCCATCCCCACCAGCTGTCCGGCGGCCTGCGCCAGCGGGTGGCGATCGCCATCGCCCTGCTGCACCAGCCGGACCTGATCATCGCCGACGAGCCGACCACGGCGCTCGACGCCACCATCCAGGCGCAGATCCTGCGCGAGGTCCGGGCGCTCGTCACCGAACGGCGGACCGCCCTGCTGTGGATCACCCATGACCTCTCGGTGGCCGAACAGCTCGCCGACGACATCGCGGTGATGTATGCCGGCCGGATCGTGGAACGGGGACCGGCGGCAGCGCTGCTGCGGCAGCCCATCCATTCCTACACGGCCGGGCTGATCGCCAGCCTGCCGCGCGGACGGCGCGGCAGCCGGCTGACTCCCATCCCCGGCCTGCCCCCGACCCTGGCAAGCCGCCCGTCCGGCTGCGCCTTCCGGCCACGCTGCGGGGTCGCCGGCCCGGCCTGTGCCGCCGATCCGCCCTGGCGGGACCGCCTGGCCGGTGGTGCGTCCGGCGGTGCCGTGCGCTGCGTCAACCCCGGGCAGGCGGTGGCGGCATGAACACGGCCCCGACCGCCGCACCGACCGCCCCCCTGACCGACGGAGCCTTGGCCGAACTGCGCGCGGTCTCGCGGGTCTTCGCCCTTCCCGGCCGGCGCGACGCCGCCTTGCCGGCGGTGGACGGTGTCGATCTCGCGGTGCGGCGCGGCGAGGTGGTCGGGCTGGTCGGCGAATCCGGCTGCGGGAAATCCACCGTGGCGCGGATCATGGCCGGGGTGCTCGCCCCCAGCACCGGCACCCTGCGGCTCGGCGGCCGCGACCTCGGCAGCCTGACGGCGGCCGAGGCACGGGCGGCGCAGCTTCGGGTGCAGATGGTCTTCCAGAACCCCCACGCCAGCCTCAACCCCCGCTTCACCGTCGAGGAGATCGTCGGGGAGGCAGTGCGGTTCCACCGGCTGGTGCCGCGCGCCGCCCTGGCCGACCATGTCGCCGCCCAGCTGCTCCGGGTCGGGCTCGACCCCTCGCTGCGGCACGGCCATCCGCACCGCTTCAGCGGCGGCCAGCGCCAGCGCATCGGCATCGCCCGCGCACTCGCCGTCCGCCCGGACGTGCTGGTCTGCGACGAACCGGTGACTGCGCTCGACGTCTCGGTCCGCGCCGGCATCCTCAACCTGTTCCTGGACCTGCGCGATCAGGGCGAACTGGGGATCCTGTTCATCAGCCACGACCTGTCGGTGGTCGGGCATGTCTGCGACCGCGTGGCGGTGATGTATCTCGGCCGCGTGGTCGAGGAGGCGCCGGTCGATGCCCTGTTCGATGCGCCGCGCCATCCCTACACACAGGCGCTGCTCGCCGACGCAAGCACCCCGTCTCCGCCGGCCTCCGGCCCGGAAAGGATCCGGGCCGGGGCGCCGGCACTGTCCGAAAGGCCATCGGGCTGCCGCTTCCATCCGCGCTGCCCAGCCGCAAGGCCGGACTGCGCGGTCCGGGAACCGGCGCTGCGCCCCGTCGGACCGGGGCATCGGGTAGCCTGCCTGCTCGCCGATCACTGAAACGGGGGCCGTTCAAGCACCCTGGAGCCCGTGATGCACGGGGAAAGTGTTGCCCTCATAGCCTGTGCGGAAGAAACAGTTGTGTCAGGTTTCATGCCACAGGACCTTGGTGCAAAAGTCTGGGCTGGTGGCGGTCGGGAGGGCGAGGGAGTATAAAGGTTCAGTCAGTCTTCACGGCAACTTGTTTGAGGGCGCGGTGCTGACGTAGACGATCACGTCTTCTCTGGAGGGTTGCTCGTGTTCTGCGTGATGTGCGCAGCGGCGCCCAGGCTGCGCATGTTCGCCACGAAATCCTTGGTGTCGTAAGCCTTGTCGGCGCCCAGCGTGATGCGGTGGCGGCCGGTGATGGCCTCGACCATGGAAACCGCCGCTTCGCGTTCAGCCAGACCGGTGGCCACGGTGAGCCGGACATCCATCACCGGGGCGGGACGGTTCTCCGACCGCACCCTGTGCCAGCAGAGAGAACACGAGAGCCCACCGCAGCACAGCCTTTTTCCGCATCCTGACAATTAGCAGTGCCGCCCGCTTCTATCGGGCTCACGATGAGGTGCGCAATTTCCTGCGCCCAGCAACCCAACGCAAGCAGCACGTTCCGTTCCTCTCAGCGATGGGCAATTCATGTCCAACAGATCGCCGCCCTACGCGACATGATCCCTGGCGCGTAGTCCACGCCATCAAACTCACGGTGCCGTCTGGACCTCCTCCACCCTTGCTACGAAACCTGACACAACCCGTTGATCAGGCCGCTTGATACTTGCAGCAGTCCTGGCTGGGGTGTCGTTCTTCCGGGCATAATCAAGGCGGACAGCTGCGGGCAACTGATCGACGGGCACAGGAGCGGTTGCGGTCACCGGATTCTCCGAAGCGTGAGAACAGTGGCGGAGTATCTGGATCGCCCGGTAGCACCGGTCAAACTCGCCCCTCATCGTCCCCTGACCCACCGGTCCTGAAGTTCCGGTCGTGGCGGGCGGCACCGCGCCGTATGCGCCGGTCGGTCGGCGTTGGGCTCTTGGCGGTTCGTCGTTCGGCCGGGCTGCCCGACCAGCGGTCGGCGTGGTGAACGTTGCGGGGCGGTTATCGGGGGCGTCCGTTTCACGACGCGCAGTCCTCCCCGATTGTCGTGCTCGGCGCCGCGGCCCCGGTGGTGCCGATGGCGAAGCCGCCGCACCACTCCGGATTCTGGCTCTATCCGGTCGGCGCCGTATCCGTCGCGCCGATCCCGTCGGCGGCTTCCGAAACGACCCACGCCACAGCCTTGCCGGACGGCTGGCCACCAATCGCCCCGCCCTTCGTCAAGGCCACGCTCTCCGGCGCACGCGCGTCGCCGTCCGCCGCCGGACAAACCACCGAACAGCCGCAGTGATCCGCGGCGGGCGGCGCAAGCCGGCGACCAACGCGGCCTGCTCGGACGATTGGTCTGCGCGGATCGGACCATATCGGAACCAACATGAACGTGGCCGTAAAAGCACCATGCCTGACTATCCCTACCTTCCGAGCGATCTCGCCCTCTTCGCTTCCGCCGATTCTCCGTCTTGGGAAGTGGCTTACGCCTCGAATGTCCCAACCAGCACCGCACCGCTGACCGGCAAGACGGCACTGCGCCAGCTCAACCTCTCCCGTCGTCATCCCCGTGTGCAGGAGTTCTGGGACCTGCTTCCCGAGATGGTCCTGGCCTTTGAACGGCCTCTGACCCGCGCCGAGGCGCGGGCAGGGCTCAAGGCCTCGTTCAAGCGCTGGAAATGGCGAGCTGATTGGGCAGCGATTCCCGGCGTCGGCACCGGAACCCCCGCCTATACGCGCTTTGTCGTCGTGGATTGCGACCATGCCGACGTTGACCGCTGGCGGATATGCGGGCTGCCGGCGCCGTTCCTCACCATCGTAAACGGGGAGGCGCATCCGGAGGTGGCACGGCGTGGCTATCATCATCACATCTGGCTGTTGGAAGCCGGTGTCGCGCTCGGGCGAAGGGCACGGGCAAAACCGCGGGCCTTTCTGGGCTTGGTCCGCCGCGCCTTGGCCATCACCCTGGACGGCGACCTCACCTTCGCCGCGGCCGCGACGGGGCGGACGGTCAAGAATCCGCTCCACCCAAGCTTCGACGTGCTGTGCTGGCCTGAGGGGAAAACCACCACGCTCAGCGATCTGGCCAGCCACGCCGATATCGAACTTGCCCTGGAGACCGGTCGCGGCCCTTGCCGCTGCGGCGCTGCGGAGGACCCGGACAGCCGCAATGTGCACCTGTTCAACACGGTGCGGGAACTGGCGTATGCGGAGGTCCGGGAGCGCTGGGAGGAGTATCACGGCGCCGCGGCCAAGGAAGGCTGCTGGCGGGTTCTCGAGGATTTGGTGCGCGGATGGCTCGAGGAGCAAAACACGTTTGCCGAACCCCTGCCCACCTACGAGATCGCCGCCCTCGCGCGCTCCATCACGAGGTTCTGTCGCCGGAAGCTCCAGCGGCGCGCGGACACGGCGATCCGGCCCCATCGCGGCATCATGAACGTGAATCGCACGCTGCCGCCCGCCGACCGGATGGCGGCGGGCGGGCGGTTTGCCGCGGCGCAGCGGCGGCAGACGACGTACGATGCGATCGAGGCTTGCGTGCAGGAGCGGCGCGCGGCTGGCCTGCCGGTGTCCGTCGGCACGGTGGCAGCAGCGTTGCGCATGGCGGAGCGCACCGTCCAGCGGCATCTCAAGAGCGTGGTGGCGGCTCTACCCCCAAAGGTCTAGGCGTTCAGGCCCATCAGATAGTCCCCTGGTGGCGCGTCCCGGGAGAGGAGCCGGCCTGCGGCACGGTGCGGTCCGACAGGTCCGTAGTCGCGGGAGAGATGGCGGGCTGCCGCGCTGAGCGCATGGCTGCTATGCGCCGGACGGGATTGCCCGCCGCGGCGCATCGCCAAATCGGGACATGGCGGCGCGCGGCGCCCGCCCCGGTCCCGAGGACCGGTCCCTCCGACCAGAAAAGCTCCGCCCCAGCATGCACCTCTCGCTGTCGCTCCCTGCGACGCCGCTCGGCTGCAGCGCGTCCACCCACCTGCCCGTCCAGCGCCGCGTCGGCGGGACCGACGCTTGGTTCAGCGAGGCCGCATGAGCACCGCCATGAAGCAGCCCTATGCCCACCATCTCTGCGATGCCCTGCGTCAGGCGTCGAAGCGGATCATCAACGCCTCCAAGTTAGACGATCAGGGCTTCCTGCTCAGGAGCATGCTCCTGGGATTCACCTTCTGGGAGAAGCCTCTGTTCGTCATGCAGGAAGACATCATCACCTTTTACGACGACGCGCTGATCGAGACGGCGAAGGAGATGCAGGAGGCCAGCTGCTTGCGGCTGCCTTATCCATCGATGCTTATCGAAGTCACCGACTCCGTCATGATCGATCCGTCCACCAGTGAGACGGACACCATCCACGTCTACATCATCCACGCGACGCAGGCGTCCGACACGGGTGACATCCGGTTTACCCTTTTCACGACCAGCACGGCCGAACTCGGCGAATGGATCGGTGGCTTCGGCGTTGGCGAAATCCCGATGGGCGAGCGCGGGCTTGCTCTCTGGGTCCCGCCGCCGGATGACGCGGACAGGAGCAATGGTTGCCACGAAGTGCTCTCAACGGCCGGCTATTTCCTGTCTGGGCTGCTGGCCGTGATCAACTCACCGGCCGTCGAGCGCGAAACCGTCGCAGCGCCCAAAGCGTTGAACAGGGCACGGGTGAGCCGCGGCGCGGCGCCCGTCCCCGCCTTCGAGACGGTCCGGCTGCGGCTGCCGAAGACGGTGGCCCTGCCCACCGGTGGCGCTGGTGATGAGCCGAGCGGCACCGGCGGGCGCGGACGTCGGACGCCGAAGCCGCATTGGCGCCGCGGCCACCCGCGGCGCTACCGATCCGGCAAGGTCACGGCGATCCCTGCCACCGTCGTTGCTTGGTCAGGCGAGGGCGCACCGCCGGCTCCGGTCGTCCAGGTGACGGTTGGCGGCTACGTTGTGGCGCCGCATCGCGACTGAGCGTCAGCCGACTTGCGCGTGGTCGGGCGAGGTCAACGGCATTAGTCACATTACGCCGGCCGAGTCCGGGGCGGGCTGTCTGGCCAATGTTCGAAAGTTCCTGCAAGAACTCGCCGCGCGACTGAGGCAGGACGAAGATCCGATTTTTCTGTAAGAGCAGGCTCTGTGCCACATGCACGCTTGCGCCTGCCATGTTGCTCTTGCTGCCCGACCAGCGTGCTGATAACACACGGATAAGGTACAGCTTGGAAGGGAGAGCCTCCGTTGGATGACCTGCGCGAGGTTTCTGCGAGAGAGGATCAACCTCCCCGTGTTCGTAGCTACGCACTGGCAGGCCTGACGTTCGACCAAGCGGTCCAGGTGCTCGTCGCCGGAGGCTGCCTGGAACTCTCCGGCAGACACACCGTCACGCTGGGGAAAGCAGCGCGCAAGGCCCTGCACTTCTATTTCGATGCCAAGCGTCTGGACCTGTGGAAGAATCAGGTCCGGAATCTGCGCCCAAGTGAAGGCGAGGAGCTGATCGCCGCGCTCGAAGCGGACCTGCCGGATGTCCCGATGCCGGAGGCCGGACAGTCGGAGGCGGTGCTGTGGGACGTCGTGGCGCTGGAGATTGAGCAGTTCGGTGGGCTGCACGCGCATTGTGTGGAGGGGGGCAAGCCGCCCCCCACGATCACGTTGCTGCTCAAGGAACCGCGCACGCTTCTCCAAGGCCGCAACGGCGTGGGCAAAAGCCAGCTCGCGAGGGCGGTGGCGTGGTGCCTGACCGGAAAGATCCCACGTTCGCTGGCCGAACCCTGTGAGCCCAAGGTCAACGACTATGCGGTCGAACCGGACACCCCGGATGCCGAATCGCCCGATGAGGAGAATGGTGACGCCGCCGAACGGACCATCGGCCTGCCCGTGATCGTTCCGGTCCCCGGACGCAAGGAATTGCAATGGCTCGGCGGCAAGGCGCCGCTCGTCTCCACCGCCGTCATGCTCGACCTCGTGCGCCGCGACGGCACCGAGCGGTGCCGCATCCGCCGCCGCCTCGTCCCACAGCGGGGAACCTACGTCCCACGCGTGGAGCGCATCGATCCCGACACGGGTTCCGTGCAGGCGGTCGAGTCCGTTGAGCAAGCGTTGGAAGTGTCGGCGGCCTCCCTGGAGGCGACCGGGCTGATGATGGCGCGCTTGCCCTTCCTGCGCCTCGACGGGCCCAACGCCCTGGTGGACGCGGTGAAGGTCCTCACCGGCCTGCAGCCCTTCGAGAACCTGGGCCGGCGCTGCCAGCGTTCGGTGTTGCCGCGGCTGGAGAAAGCCATTCCAGACGTCGCGCGCAAGGAGATGGCCAGGACCGTTATTGCATTCACGGAGGAAGCGGCCAAACTGCCGGGCTACTTCAGCCTCGGCACGCCGCTGCCGGCCGACGCGCTTCCACCGGTACCGGACGATGCCGACGAGGGAAAGGCCTGCGATAGCGCACTGGTGGCGCTGGATGCTGAATTGAACCGCCGGGATGCCGAGTTGCGGGCCACCATCCGCACCGCCACCGGCTTGGATGTCGTCGAGGCCGATCTGTCCACGCTCAGGAAGGCGGTGTTGGCGGCGCGGACGGCGCTCGCGCCCGGGGCGATCGAAGCCTGGGCGGACTTCAAGGCGCTGAAGATGTTGAGCGCCGTCGACGCATCCATGATCGAAGCCGCCCGCGCGCTGGTCGCCGAGGCCGTGCTGGATGCCCGTGCCTTCGCCGACTTGGCGACGCGCACTGACGAGGCGGCCCGTCGCCGCCTGTACGTGGTCATCGACGAATGGCGCCAAGCCAATCCCTCCAAGGACGGCTGGCCGCCCTGCGCCTGCCCGGTGTGCCGGGCTGACCTCGACGGCAGGACCGACGAAACGCTCGGCCTGCCGGTCCGGGATGCGTTGGCGCGGGCGGAGCACGACACGGCGGCCGGTCACCTGGATGCGGAAACCTGCGGCAGAGCGCTCGCGAACAGTCTTCGGGCCGGCCTTGCACCGGTACTGGGCGCTGCGCTGGACGTCCATGTCCGACCTTGGGAGGCATTGCGCCGCGGCTGCACGAAGTCTGCGCAGGCGCACCTGTCCGGCGACCTTGTGCCTTTGCAGGCGGATCTGGCGGCGGAGTTCATCCGCTTGGCCGCCGGCCTGCCGGAAGCCGGGACGGCCGACACAGTGGAGCTGCCAGAGTCGTTGCGGGACGGAGCGCTCGGCAAGACGATCCGTCAGATCCTCGCCACGCTGGCAGATGCCGCCTGGTGCCTGGAGGCCGGCGCGCAGCTGGACGGGATCCGCACCGCCTTGTTCGGCAGCGGGGCCGGCGAGGGGCAGCAGGTGGGCTACCTGCCTACCCGTTTCGATGCGCTCGACAAGGCCCTAGGAGAGGACGGGCCGGTAGACAGCGCGCGGCGGACGCTGAAGACGCTGCGGAACCACAGAACGGAGTGGGGTACGCAGCGGGCCTGGATCGTCCGTGCAGCCGCCGCGGTGCCGGCGGTTCGCGAACTGGTGGATTTCGGCGAGCGGATCGAAACCCAGGTGAAGACGCTCGTCGATGAACTCGACGCGCAGACCCAGGCCTGGACCGAGCGGCTGTACCTTCCGGTCAACGCCACGGCGCCGGCCCTGGCGGGAACGCGTCTCGATGGCGAAGGCATGCGGGTGCAGGTCCGGCGCGACGGCGTCACCGGCGACGGCCGGGATCTGGTCAACAGCTCGGGCTTGCGCACCCACCTGTTCGCCTTCACCCTCGCGCTGATCAAGCGCATCCGGGACGACGACGGCGGCGTGTCGCTCCTGCTGCTCGACGACCCGCAGACGCTGTTCGACGAACACAACCAGCGCCGCGTCGCCAGAGCCCTGGGCACCCTGCCCGAGCACGACTTCCGGCCGCTCATCACCACCTACGACCAGCACTTCGCCGGCAGCCTGTTCCGGCAGGCGAAGGGTAAGGGAGTAGAGTTCCTTCAGATCCTGCCCCGCTCCACGGGCGAAGGGTGCGCACGCATCCGCCGTCACCAGCTGCACATCGAGTTGGTCCACGAAGACTGGCAGCGCAGCGATCATGATCCCACTCGTATCCGCGCCTTCTGCGACGAGGCGCGCATCATGATCGAGCAGGGGTTACGGGACCTGATCTGGCCGAGCCCCGCCGTCGTCGCCGGCAGCGAGACCATGCAGCCGCTGATGCTCAAGCTGCAAAGACTGATCGGGCGCGGCGGCCCGTACTCCAACCCTGCGTTCTCGGCGCTCATGAAGCATCAGGCGCTGAAGGATCAGGTCTTCAGCGAAGCCGTCCGCTGGGCTCACCACTACCCCGCCGAGGACCTCGGCCATACGCATGCCAAGCAAGTGGGCAAGTACCTCGATCCCCTTCTGCACAGTTTCGAGCAATGCCGCGGCGTGCTCGACGAAGCGCTGTCCCAGGGACCGCTGTCACTCCAGCTCGCTCCTGCCACGCCGGATGCCGACATCGTGCCGTTCCCGGAGCGGCCCTGCCGGCCGCTGAGGCTGTACCAGATCGGCCGCGCCGCCGCCGAGGGCGGCGCCGAGGTCGACGACGGCGATGGTGTCGGCTCCGACATCGGGGTGTCGCTCGTCAATGGGCAGCATCAGCTGTTCGGGGTCGGCAAGGCGCTCACTTGGATGCCGCGGCTGTTTCAGGCCGGTGACGTGCTGATCGTCGACTGCAAGGCCTTGGCGTCCGGAGGACTTGCGCTGGTGTGGGACGGAGCGCGCAAACAGGCAGAGGCCGGCTGGCTGAAGCCAGTGCAGGGGCGGCCGGGGACCGTAATCCTCGTCGGCGATCACGACACCGGATACGCTCGCGAGTTCGACACCGACGTCAACGAATGCCACCCGGTCGTCGGCATCCTATTCCGCGGTGCCCGCGCCAACGCCGGAAAGGCGCTGGAGCCGCTGGACGCGTGTCCGCGCTTCGCCGACGTCGAGGGAACGGTGGTGATCGACCAGGGCGACAGCGCCGAACCGCTGCTGCACAAGGGCGACAGCGTCCTGGTCGGTGCCAGAGTGGGCGATCCCGCCGGCGTATCTGCGCTGGCCGGCAGCCCGATGGCCGTTCGCCTGGAGGGCGGCCGACGCCTCGTCAAGCGGCTGGGCGAAAAGCCGTTGGACGCGAAGGGGCGCGTCTGGGTGCTGGACAATCTGGGTATCCAGGGGAACGGTGCGGTGATCCGGTTCGGCGAGGACATTCCCGACGGCTTTGCCGCCGTTCCCCGCGCCGACTCGATCCGGCCGATCCTCGGCTACTGGTTTTCCCGCCAAACCTGATCCGGCCTGAAGCCGGTCAGTGTCCCCCGAGGTTCTGGTGCAGCACGTTGTCTCCGGCGGCGTGCTTCGCCGTATGGGCGTCGAGATCGCCCTTCCAGAAGGTGACGAGGCCCGCTGCGGAGCTCACCACCAGCAGCACCCAGCGGGCCCACTCCGTATGATCGAAATGGAGCGCCTCGAGCAGCAGCTTGCCAAAGGTCACCAGCGTGATGACGACCAACGCGGCGGACACCAAGCGTGGGATCCATCGCCAAGGGCGGGCGTTCCGCTGCGCCGCATTCGCAGCAATGCTTGCGGCACGCTCCTCTAAGTAGGCGCCGATCTCCAGGGCATCCTGGTTCACATCAGCGAGCAGGGGCTCCAGGCCGAAGGCGTTACCCAGGGCCTCGTGGAAGGCGTTGTGCATGCCGATCGGGCTGACGCGCGACAGGCGGCAGCCCAACCGGAAGGCCAGGATGTCCTCGCGCAGCCGGTGCAGACGCTCAACGTCCTTGGTGGCGGGTTGTGCCATGTTCGGCCAGAAGCCGCTGCTGTGGGTGAGCGCCAGCAGTGCCTCGCGGGCGTGCAGATTGATTGCGGCGATCGGCAGGTAACGCCGTTCGAGAGCCTCGCTGCGGAAAGTCGACAGGAAGCTGGGGAGCTCCTTCGCCCCCTCGGCGGGGATGCGTTCGACGAGCGTGACGCATCCCTCCACAGAAGCGGCATGGGTCACCGTGTCGAAGACCCGCACCTCGTGCAGCCCTGCACGTGGATCGGCCAGCCGGTAATCGTCGGTGAACTTGCGGGCAAGCCGCGCCAGCAACATCTGCCGCTCGGTGTCGGCAAGCCGCTGGTCGAACGCCGCATACGTGTAGCTGAACAGGCGCCGACCCTGGAGCGGTTCGGCAGCGACGTCACCGATCAAGTCGGTCAGCTGCTCGGCAAGGCGGAAGGTAGGATTGCCGGCGCGCGTGGATACCTCCTTGCCGTCCTTCAGCCGCCAGCGCAGGCCGCGGTCGTGACACAGCGCGGTGATCGCTTCGACCAGCAGAGGCGCCGGAAGCTCCTGCCCGCCCGCCAGATGGATCTCGACGATCAGCAGTCCCTGTCCGGTGCGGAAGGGCACGAGGCGAACACTGCCGAATGTTATCGACAACGCATCGGTCGGTTGCAGGTCACAACGCTGCAGCCGTCCCTGTGCGGCCACAGACAGCGGCAGTTGCAGAACCAGCGTCGATCCCGATGGACCGCTCAGCCATTGCTGGACGTGCCGCTGGGAGTCGAGGGTCCAGACGCCGTCCGGTTCGTCTCCCGCGCCCAGCTGCTGGCTGGCCTTGTGGTAGAGATCGCCGACCGGCCAGTTCTTGCGCAGCCAAAGCGGGCGGGTCTCGGTTTCTCGCAGGCACTCACCGACTGCAGGGAGCCATCCCGCTCCCGCAAGGGAGCCGAGTGTGGCGGTTGGTGTCACCGGCCAATCCCGTTTGCGGCACTGGAACGGGTACAACAGGAAAACCGCGTGCTCGGCAACCGAGGTGATGGGGTGCGTGGTACCGTGCGCCACCGGATCACGCTCGATCACGTTCATGCTAGTCATCGTGTTTTGTCGTCCGTCGGGAAGCCGCGGCGCACTTTACCCGGCAGAGGTTGCAGAGTCGATATGTGCTCGCCAATAACGGATATACCATCCGCGGACCGATGCACCGTCAGGCGCCGCGCCGCATCGGGCTCCTGGGTGCGGGGCGATCTTGGTCTTCACCCTGGCGTCCCTCGGATCGGCGTCATGGACCGCTCCTGGTGACCAGCCGTTCTGGTCGGCGGTGCCGGTGGCGCCGGTGCGGATCGGCCGCGTCCCCTGTGGCAACGAAGAGCGCCGTTTATGCCCTGCCTGGCCCTCCCCATCCAATCCCGCCGCGCCTGAACGGACCGATTTGCGAAAAATTTTCGGATCAGCCCCTTGCCGGCTCGAAACCGATCCATATCCCAGCGGGACGCCGGCCCCCCGCTCGGCCAACCACAGGAGATGCGATGCTTTTTGCCCCGATTGAGCACTGGTTCGGCTTGCCGCCGTCGGACGACACGCCGATTCTCGGCGCCTTCGGCTTGCGCGCCATTCTGGAGGACCGCTACGGCCGCCAGACGCTGGACATCCTGCCCAACCGCAAGTCGTTCTTCCCGCCCGACACCGCGCTCAGCCCCGACTTCCAGGCGTTCCTGGACAACGAGGTGACCGCCTGGCTGAAGACCCTGTGCGGTCAGTCCTGGATCAACCCCTACGGCCGCGAGCTTTACACCCTCGAGCACCCGGTCAACCAGCGTCTGCGCGCGATGGCCTCGGCCATGGGCAGCCAGGGCTACTTCTATGTGGGCGCCTACGAGATGGCGTGACACCGAGACAGGCCCTGCTCAATCCTGAGCGGGGCCCTTTCCCTGGCGCTGTGCACGGTCAGTCCGCGTCGGGTTTGCGGCGGTAGAGGCTCTCGGTCGGGTTGTCCTTCCAGCGGTCGGCGTGGCGGATGTAGCGCAGGGCGACGTCGCTGTTCTGATGCCCGGTCTGCTCCATGATCTTCTTCAAGGACGCCTCCTCCGCCGCGGCGGCGGTGGCGAAGCCGATGCACAGCGAGTGGGCGGAGAACCGGTGGCCCAGGCGCTGCGCCAACTCCGGCCCCTGCGTCCAGCGGATTAGATCTGCGTCGGTCTCGCCGAACGCGCTGCCCTTCCCCACTGCCTCGAACAGCGGCGTGTCCGAGTTGATGGTGGCGTAGACGGCACTTCAAGCATCTTGACTACAGGGAAGCAAAGGCACATCTTGAGGTCATCGATTTTCTATGATGTGCCCTATGAACGATGCCCTGAAGCCCCAACAAGTGCGTGCCGCCCGAGCGCTGCTCGCTTGGTCCCAACAGGATCTGGCCTCGGCAGCGGGCGTCGGCGTCTCCACCGTGGCGGATTTTGAACGTGGGCAGCGGACGCCGATGCCCAACAATGCCCAAGCGATCCGCGAGGCGTTGGAAGCCAAAGGGCTCAGCTTCGTGAACGGAGGGGTGACCACGGCCGCCAAGCCGGTAGCTCCGCTTCTGGAACCGGGTCCCGGCATGCCCGTGCGGTGGATCGATGCGACCGACCTGACCCAATGGGGCGAGCGCCGGGATGCGCAGAACGACCTTCCCGAACTTATCAGCCGCCTGATCTATGCATCCTGCGGGTTTGCGGCCCGGTTGCGCTTCCCGGCCGGCGACAGCATTCATTTTCCTGGCTGGGACGGGCTATGTGAAACCGATCACAAGGCGCCCTTCGTGCCCGCCGGGCGCTCGGTGTGGGAACTGGGCGTGCAGCGGACCAAGATCCGCGACAAGGCCGAAGAGGATTACGCAAAGCGGTCCGGTGCACCGGAAAAGGATGTGAATCCGGCGGAGACGGCCTTCGTCTTCGTCACGCCCCATCGCTGGCCTGGCAAGGCCGATTGGGTCAAGGCAAGGGCGGCGGACGGAATCTGGCGCGAGGTCCGTGCGATCGATGCCGACGATCTGGTCCACTGGCTCGACGCTTGCCCTGCGGTCGCGCAATGGTTGGCCCTTCGGATCGGAAGGCGCCCGTCGGGGCTGAGCAACCTCGATGAAGTGTGGGACGAGTGGTCACTGGCGACCGAGCCCTGCCTCAGCCCGGACTTAATCCTCACCGGCCGGGACATGGAGGCGGCGGCCGTTCTGAAATGGCTGCGCGACGCCCCAGCCCTGCTGTCCGTCCAGGCCGAAGCCGCCGATGAGGCGATGGCGTTCCTGCACGCCGCCATCGGTCAACTACCGGCACCCTACTCCGCCGCCCTTCACAGCCGTTGCCTCGTCGCCGGCACCGACGACATCGCGCGCGACCTCATGGGCATCGGTCCCAAACTCATCGTCGTGCTGAACGGCGGCGACCCCGGTTTGGCCGCAGGTCTGGTCAAGGACGGACACCACGTGTACGCCGCGTACGGTTCGGAGGCGGGGCTTCCCGTCGAGGTGATCCGCCTGCCGCGGCCGTGGCGGCACGACATTGAGACAGCTCTCGAGGATCTCGGTCTGGCACGGGAAAAGGCGCAGCCGCTGGCCGCCAGCACCGGACGCAGCTTGACGATCCTCCGCCGCATCATGCCCGCCGCTCCCGGCCGCCGGCCAGCGTGGGCTGTGACACCCTCCGCCACCTTGCTGGCGGCGATGTTGGCTGGAGCATGGAGCGGGGATTCAGAGGCCGACCGCCGCATCGTAGAGCTACTTGCCGGTGAATCGTACCCGGCTGTAGAAGCGGCTCTGGCGCCGCTGGCAGCTTCGCTTGACGGTCCCCTGCGCCGCTCGGGGCCGATGTGGAAGCTCGCCTCGTTGCGCGACGCTTGGTTTCTGCTGGCGCCCAGCCTGACCGATTCCCAGTTGGAGCGGCTCGCCGCGGCCTTCCAGGAGGTTCTGGGCAACCCCGACCCCGCCTTCGACATCAGCGCCGACCAGCGCTGGCGGCTGGACTCCAAGACAGACCGTCCCTCAGCCGCTCTGCGCCGCGGCCTTGCCGAAGCGATGATCGCGCTCGGGGTCTTCCACGCCCAGGCGGTCAATGTCACCAACGCCGCGCGGCGGGCGGAGGATGCCGTGCGCACCCTCCTGCGGGGAGCGGACGAGCGACTGTGGTGGTCGCTGTCCGGCGATTTCAGCCGCTTGGCCGAGGCGGCGCCGCGCGCCTTCCTGGAGGCCTTGGACGAGGCGCTGGACGCGCCCGAGGATCCGCTCCGCGCGCTGTTCCGGAGCGAAGAGGCGCTGCTCGGTCCCTCGGAATATCTGGCCGACCTTCTCTGGGCGCTGGAGATGCTCGCCTGGAACCAGGACTACCTTGCCCGCGCGGCGCAGCTCCTGGCTCGGCTGGCCGAGCGCGATCCCGGCGGCCGGATGACCAATCGCCCGTCTGCCTCGTTGCGCCGCATCTTCCTGGTATGGAACCCGCAGACCCACGCGAGCGAGGAAGACCGCTTGCGGGTGCTGGATGGTCTGTTGCGCCGCCATCCCGAGGTGGGGTGGAAGAGCCTGCTGGCCCTGGCGCCGCGGCTCCAGGAATTCTCGACGCCGTCACCCCTGCCGCAATGGCGTGACTTTGCCGGGGGGCTGCAGGAGTCCGTGACGCGCGCCGGCATCATCAGAGGATACCGGGAAATCGGGAAGAGGCTGCTGGGCAGCGTCGGCGTGGATGCGGGCCGCTGGAAGGCCCTGCTGGAGGTGTGGGAGAACTTCGACACGGAATGGCAGACCGATGCTGCCGAGCGACTTGCCGAGGCCGTTCCCCACTTTCGTGATCCCGCGGCCCGGGAAGACCTGCGCGGGGCGTTGCGTGCGCTGCTCGATCGGCACCGGGGATTTGCCGGCGCCGAATGGGCCATGGGGGAAGAAGACCTCAAGCCACTCGATCCCATTTACGAGGCGCTTGAACCGCAAGCGGCAACGGCACGCCACGCGTGGCTGTTCCAGAAGGCAGGCGCGCCTCATCAGCGCAACGTTTCCTGGGAAGACGGTCAGCGGGCCTGGGAGGCTCAGCAGGAGGCTGCAGCCGGCGAGATCCTTGTGGAAAACGATACCAGAGGCGTCCTGCAGTTTGCGCAGTCGCTGCAGTATCCCGGCGCGCTCGGCTGGGCCATTGCAGCCTGCGACGCTGATGACGCAGCGAAAACGGCCATCCTCATGGCCGCTCTGGACACGGAGGACGCCAACGCCGAGGTGCTGGCGCTGGGCATGCTCCGTCGCTACGGGCAGGACCACGGAAGCGACTGGGTGGAACGCCTCTTCGAACGGGCTCTGGCCGAGGGGTGGAGCGCGTGCATGCGTCTCCGGATCGCGCTCGTCCTGCCGGCGACGGCGGCAACCTGGACGCGCCTTACCGAGGTCGACACCGACCTCGAACGGGCTTACTGGAAACGGATGGGAGTCTGGGCGCTCGACAAGGACGCGGATCCGAACCTCGTCTGCGGCAAGCTCATGGCCGTCGGGCGGAGCCGCAGCGCGGTCGAATGGCTGGCCAACCACATCAAAATGGTGGCGGTATCCGGCAATCTTCTCGTCCGGGTGCTAGACGCCGCGTTGCAGGATCCGCCAACCGACGCCAGTGTGGCGGCGCACGACGCCACGATGTTCAGCTACTATACCGGGCTGCTCTTCAAGCGCCTGGATGAGGACGACAGCATCGGCGAGGCGGAGCTTGTCCGCCTCGAATGGGCATACTTTCAAGTTCTGCAACACTCGGAGCGTCCCCCGAAAACCCTGGGGAAGGCCATGGCCTCCAATCCAGGATTCTTTGTACAAATCCTCTGCACCGTATTCCGACCTGCAGAGGATAGCGGCGTGGCTGATCCCGAACCGGCCGACCCGGAAGCGGCCGCACGCATTGCCAAGCAGGCTTATTCTGTGCTGCACGATTGGGCACGCATTCCCGGCAGCGACGACGCCGGCGTGATCGATGGTGCTGCCCTGGAGGTCTGGGTGAAGGAGGCCCGCCGGCTCTGCGCCCAGGCTGGCCGGGGCAAGATCGGCGACCAGCAGATCGGGCAGATCCTGTCGGCCGCCCCGCGCCGGGAGGGCGAATCCTGGCCGCCGGAGCCGGTGCGGGAGATCATCGAGATCTGCCGCAGCCGGGACGTCGAATTGGGTTTTCAGATCGGCGTGTACAACCGCCGCGGTGTCACCGTCCGTTCCCCGCGTGACGGTGGAACTCAGGAACGGGCGCTGGCGCAGACCTATCGTGCGGATTCCCGCGCGCTCGCGCTGGATTGGCCCAGGACCGCCGCGATACTGGAGCGCATCGCCGAAAGCTACGAGCGTGACGCCGAGCGCGAAGACCAGTGGGCTGAACAGGGAGATTGGTGAGGCGACGATGGCCACATTGCTTCAAGTCTATGCTTCGCTGTTTCCCCATGAACCGCAACGGCATGCCCCATTCGGTCGGGCGCCCCTGCTGCCTGCCGACCTGTTCGCCTTCACCGGCCACCTCCTCGAACGGTCCGGTGCCTATCATCACGTGTCCCCTGCCGTGCCGGACTTGACCGATTCCGGATACCGGAGGGTCTTGGTGGACGACACCCTCCGCCGCCGTGCCGCCACCATCGGCACGGCATGGCGAACTGGAAAGGTGACGTCGCCCCGGCGCCTTCCCGCTCCTCCGAGCGAGGTGGAGGAGTTATGGCGCGAACTCGGGTGTCACGGGAATGAAGACGTCTACACTGTGCTCGACGACAGGGCCGCGGTGCCGGTTTGGTGGCCAATTTGTCTTGAACTGATGATGATCGCCGATGAGGCGTCGCTCGGCATCGGCTTCTCCGGCAGCAACCCCTTCTATGCCCTGATGGCGGACGCGTATATCCGTGAGGACGTGTCTACCGGTGGCGTGTTCCGACGGGTGCAGCACGCTCCGTTCTCGCTGTCGGCGGCGGCCGAAGACGTGCTGTGCATCCAGCCGAAATCGCGCACCCCTTCCAGCGGCTGCACGCTGCGATCCCTGACCCACCATCTCGCTCTTCTGCCGCCGCGCGGTTTGGTGCGAGCCCGGTGGGTGGTGTCGCCGTTCGATACCGAGCCCGGCCCAAACACCGACCGACTGGGCCTCCTGTTGATTCCATTCCCTTACCGAGTCGGTGATGGCGCCTTTCGCCCAGCCGGCAGTGCCGCAGATGCGCATTGGGGCTGGTTCGACACCGATCAGATCTGGCTGCCGGAGAAGGACGACCGGAGCAAGCGCCGCGGCTTCGTTACGTTCGTCCTAACCCTAATCGAGGAAGCCCGCGCGCGCGGCGAGCGCGTGGATGGCGTGGTGCTGCCGGAACTTGCGTTGGACTACGACCAGTTCCTGCTTGTGGGCCGGGCGCTGGCGCGCGACGGCGGCATCGATTTCTTGATCGCCGGCATGTCATGCGACCGCACCGGCCGGCCAGGAAACTTTGTTGCCATCGCTCCTTTCTTCCTTTTGGGCGAGGAGCGCAAGGGTGCCATCACCGGGTGGGAGCCGCTGGTGCTGATCCGCGAGAAACATCATCGCTGGAAGCTCGACGGCGAACAGATCAAGGCCTATGGACTGAGCGCTCTTGATGAGGGCAAGAGTTGGTGGGAAAACATCACCATCCTGAGCCGCAGCCTCGATGTGCTGGTCTATCGTGGTAACACCACGTTGACGACCCTGATCTGCGAGGATCTCGCTCGCGTCGATCCGTGCCAAGCAGTCGTCCGCGCCATCGGGCCCAATCTGCTGATCGCCCTGTTGATGGACGGCCCGCAATTCGGCGCCCGCTGGCCAGGGCGCTACGCCACTGTATTGGCGGACGACCCAGGGACATCGGTCCTCAGCTTCACATCATTGGGCCTGATGGCGCGCCAGAACGATATCGGCAAATTCGAGCAGGCGAGCAGCATCGCGCTGTGGAAGGACGAGGCACAGGGGGTCAAGAAACTCGAGCTGCCGCGGGAAGCGGATGCGCTGGTCCTGCACTTGAAGTCGGTCGTCAAGACCGAACACACGCTGGATGGTCGTTCCGACGGCGCGTCGTCGCACCGCTGGGAGTATGACCATCACGTCGGCGTGACGGCTAAATCCTGCCCAACGTGGATTCACAGCGGAACCGGTCGCCCTCAGGGTTCCGACGATGAGGAGACCGGACGCAGTGTCTTAAAATCCTCACGAGCACGCTTGCGGAAGCGCGCAATCAGCCTCTCCTCCTCCTCGTAGCCGGCGGATGGCTTCGCATTGCTGGCGGCCTCGGCAAGATGCTTCTTCGCCGTACGCGTATGCGCTGCATAGAGAGTTTTGACGTTGGTCATCTTCATCAGACCGATCGGTCCCTCCGTATGCACACAGAGTATTGGAACAGAAATCTGGGAAGGCGAGGCCTCCCTTCAACCCGCGATCGGATCGTGCTTCAGCATAGCATGAGCCCATAGCGTTTCGAGAGACATAACACATCCGGCACTTTGTCGGCGCATACGGCCGACTTCACGCCTTGTCCTCGCCGATCGAGACAGCCACCTATTCGAGGGACCAGGACGGACGGTCAGGAGGCGGACGCTACGCGCTTTTGGTAGAGATGCACCTGCCGGAGCCACGCCTTAAAGTCTCCTACATCCATGTCGAGCTTCGCCTGGTTGCACCTCTTGCAGCACGATACGCAGTTCTCCCGCACGTAGCCAACCGCATTGTCGACCCTGTCGATGCCGTTGTAGAGGAACGGTTCGCCCGGATAGGGCTGCTTGCCCGAGAACAGGATGCGATGCTGGGTGCATGGCGGCACCCCGCAGTATCGGCAGTTTCTGGTAATGAGGTCCTGAACATCTTCAAAGGATAAAGTGAATACGCGGCCGTTTCTCTTCGCTACGCTCTGGTATGTGGCGAAAATCTGCTTAGCACAAGCCTCTGCCTGTGTGCGAGAGCTTCTGTGGGGATAGATCCTGGTCTTTGCCTCCTCGTAGCGGCATTGCTTGCAGCGCGTGGACTTCCCCATGCGCAGGGTGTTTAGTTTCAGAACCTGCCGTGTACTGCAAACGCATTCGCATAGGACCTTGCGCGGTCCGATTCCCTCGTCCATCACCTCTGAGATCACAGCCCAATTTCCGAAACGGTTACCGGGACGCACCTCGACGGTACGGCCGCGCGACCTCATCGCGCAGGATCGGCACTGACGGGACTTACCGGCCTTTAGCGAGGACAGCGAGACCGGTCCCTCTGAACCGCATTCGCACCGGCACAGCACCCTCTCGTGCTTGGTCCCGTCGTCGTAGATCTTCGGCGGCAATGGGGCGATCACGGTCCAACGACCATAGCGCGTAGGTTCACCGTGTGCTTGCGCTCCGCTGTCCGGTCGTTCCGGCGCGTCGAGGAGGTCGAGTTGGCGAGCGTCGACCGCTGCAGCATTCCGTCCCATGCCTCACTCCTCCGCCCTGCCGCCGAACATGTGTTGGTAGGCCTGCTCCGCCCAGGCGAGGAATTCCCCTACTTCCATCTTCCGCTTTGCCTTGTTGCACGTCTCACAGCTCGGAACGCAGTTGTCCAGAACATAGCCCTGTCCATTGTCGACCCGGTCAATGCCATTGTAGAGAAGCGGCTCGCCTGGGTAGGGCTGCCCGCTCGTAAGCACCAGGGGATGCCGCGTCGACGGCGCTATGCCGCAGTAGCGGCAACTGCTAGAGATCAGGGCATAGAACTCCTCGGGTGTCAGCGCGAACTCCCTCCCTTTGTCCTCAGCGGTGCGCTGGTAAGTGGCGAAGAGCCGCTTCAAGGCCATTTCGCCCTGTGTTCGGGTGCTCCAACGAAGGTAAAGCCTCGGCTTCCGGTTCTTGCTCCCGCATGCCTTACATCGCGTCGAAGCGCCGCTGCGTAGCGTGTTGAGTTTTACAACATGTCGGGCGCCGCATCTGCATTCGCACAAGAAGCGCCTGGTCACCGGAGCGCCGGAGGCTCCCTGTGAGGTCGGCTCCTCCGTGATGACCACCCATTCCCCGAAGCGGTCGCCGGGCGTAACTTCAATCCTGCGCGATCCCGCCCGATCCGCGCAGTCTCGACACTGTGTGGAGCGGACGGATTTGAGGGTACTCAGCGGCACGGGCTTCTCCGTGCCGCAATCGCACCTGCAGAGCATCACGCGATGGCGAATCGTCCGGCCACGGCTCTCATATTCCAGGGGCGGCAGCTCGCGGAGCACAGTCCACGACCCGTAACGCCCCTCGACGTCGGCCGGAACCGCCTCGACGCACTCGGACGGCGCGAACAGATCCGGCTGTCTGGATCGGCTAGCTCTGGCCATGCAGCATCGTTTCCGTTGCACATCGGTGGGTTCGGCGGGAACAGGGCGCTTGTGGCGTGGCCCCGAGTCCCTTCCGCCAGTCTGACGTCTCCCTTGATGAAACGGAAGCATCCGGAGGGCCATCCTCCCCTTGTGATTACCGCTTGGCGGCGGCACGCAGGCTCCCCGCTGCATGCTTGGCGTCGTCGGTGGCGCGGAGGCCTCCCGCGGCGTCACGGCCGAACGTCGTCATACGCCACCGCCATTGCCCCTCATCGGGCCACGGCATGGCCATCCGGTCGACGCTGAAGTCGCACCGACGGCTTCCCGGCCCCTGGCGCACCAGACCAGACCGATTTGCGGAAAATTTTCGGATCAGCCCCTTGCCGGCTTGAAACCGATCCATATCCCAGCGCGACGCCGGCCCCAACCCCCGGCCGACCCTAGGAGATGCCATGAACTTTGCCCCGAAGGACCACTGGTTCGGCGAGCCCCCGCCGGACAACACGCCGATCCGCGGCGCCTTTGGCGCGCGCGCCATCCTGGAGAGCCGCTACGGCCGCCAGACGCTGGAGTTCTTTCCCGACCGCAAGTCGTTCTTCCCGGCCGAGGCCCCGTTCAGCCCCGACTTCCAGGCGTTCCTGGACAACGAGGTGACCGCCTGGCTGAAGACCCTGTGCGGCCAGACCTGGATCAACCCCAACGGCGACCAGCCGTACACCCTGGAGCACCCGGTCAACCCGCGTCTGCGCGCGATGGCCAGGGCCAAGGGCGGCTACCTGTATGTGGGCGCCTACGAGATGGCGTGACACCAAGGCGGGTCCCGCTCGCTCCTGAGCGGGGCCTGTCCCCACCGCTGTGCGCCGTCAGTCCGCGTCGGTCTTGCGGCGGAACAGGCGCTCGGTCGGGTTGTCGCGCCAGCGGTCGGCGTGGCGGATGTACTTCAGCGCGACGTCGCTGCTCTGGTGCCCGGTCTGCTCCATGATTTTTTTGAGCGACGCCTCCTCCTCGGCGGCGGCGGTGGCGAAGCCGCTGCGCAGCGAATGGGCGGAGAAGCGGCTGCTCAGGCGCTGCGCCACCTCCGGTCCCTGGGCCCAGCGGATCAGATCCGCGTCGGTCTCGCCGATGGCTTGGCTGGTCTCCCGCACCACCCGGTCCACCGTGCGGTCGGAGAGCCGGCCGCCGAACGTCCCGCCCTTCGCCACCGCCACGAACAGCGGCGCATCGGCATCCTCGACGGTGTAGACGGCGCGCCAGCGGCGCAGCGCCTCCACCGGGCACACCGCCGGGTCGTCGGCGGCCCAGATCGCCGCGGTGCGGCCGCGCTTGGTCTTGCCGCCGCGGATCGTCACCTCGAGCCCGCGCCCCGGCACCACCACCACATCCCCGACGTCCAGCCCGACCAGCTCGCTGCGCCGGGTCGCGGCGCCGAAGCCGAGGAGAAGCAGCAGGGCATTGCGCCGTCCGGCGGCGCTGTCGGGCTGGGCGGCGACGAGGCGGCGCAGCAGGTCGGGCAGGATGGGCGCCGCCTGCTTGACCTTGCGCCGGGCCTGCAGGGCGGCGACGCCGGCGAGCTGGTCGGCGATCAGGGGGTGCTTGGCGTCGAGCGAGCGGCCGGCGAGGCGGTGGGCGAGCAGGATGGCCGAGAGGTGGACCTTGAGGGTGGGGAGTGCCAAGCGTTCGGAGGCCTTGGCGAGGTACATGCCGACGACCCGCGGGTCGGCGCCGAGCGGCGCGAAGCCGAGGCTAACCGCCCAGGTCTGGTAGGCGGCCCAGGCGGCGCGGTAGGCGCGCGCGGTGTTGCGGCTGTAGCGGGCGGCGACGGTGCGCGCGGCGGCCTTGGCGAGGCGTTCGATCTCGACGAGCTGGTCGGCGGAATGCGCGCCGGGCAGGACGAGGTCGTCGAGCAGGCCGGAGCGGATGAGCGCGCCGTCGGCGGCGCTTTCCACGACGACGGAACGGACGAGCTCGTAAGCGCGGTCGGCGGGGTGATCGGCGGGCGGGCGGGGCGGCATCGCGGCGAGTTCTCCTTCAAGATGCAGCTTGCTTGATCAGCTCTCTCTTTTCAAGACCGACAACCACGCTTGTCGGACGCAATCCGCCAGCGTCGGCGCCAACGCCGCAGCGTCCCGGCCGGCCGCGGCCGGCGGCAGGGACCGACGCCGGTAAAGCCAAGGAGTTCCAGGACGGCGGTGCCTCCGGCCGCCGCCCTGCGCCCGCGGCCTTTTGACTTCATAAAGGGAATTCACCGTCTTGAAGCAAAATGCTATTTTACTTCGATCCGACAGGCCGTGGCCGCTGCGAAAGGATTGTCTGTGCTCGGGTTTTCCGCCCTCGATAAAGCAGACCCCGCCGTCCGCGCCGCTGCCCTCGAACGCGCCACCCTGGCGGTCGCCCGCCTCGACGCCACCCTCGACGGCCATCCGCTGCTGCCCGCCTGGCAGCACTGGGTGCGGCTGGAGGCGGTGCGCACCCACGCCGGCCTCGACGGCCACCGCGTCGAGCCGCCGCGCCTCGCCGCCTTTGTCGCTTTCTCCTGAAAATCTTCTTTGCTAATTTTGAAGATCAAAAACAGCGGCTACGGCGACACGGGGCTCTTCAGATGATGCTCTAGGCCATTGATATGAAATCACAATCTCGCGGGGGAGATTTTCAATTGCAATTTTGCACATAGGTGGATGTTTGGCATCCTTAGGACGGTGGCGGTTCATGGTGCCTGACCGTTCGTGAAGGCCTACAACGGCCTTGGGCTTGCCCAACCGATAACGCTTGGGCTGGCGAGGTGCGTAGCGGCGGCTCGGATCGGCGCGTCGATTTTCTTCGAACTGGCGGGGGCCGCTCCTGTGCGGCCAAGCCGGTTGACCGGCCATCAGAAGCGGCGCGCCTTCAACGACGCCGGCGTGACGCGTGCATCGCCATCAGCGTGGCGCCGGGCGGCACAGGCGCTTGTACCGCCCGCCACGAGCCGCCGGTGGGCACGGTGCCGCATCGGGCTGTCCTGTAGCCAGATTACCGACCCTGATCACTCCTTGGGACCAGTCGACCAGCCTGCGCCAGGGACGCCCGCGCGCCACCCATAGCGCTTGCGCCTCAGTGTCCCGCGCGGCTCACGTCGAAGCGGGCTTGGACCGGCTTCTGGCCAGGCATCGTCAGGGCCGTGACCACCTTGATGCCGTCAGGGGTCTCGGTCAGGTTTGCCTTCCCCTTGAGAGTGTTGTCGCCCGCGGGTTCAAGCACGACCTTCTGGGTCTGCTTGTTCGCCAGGATCGTGGCCTCGGCCTTGGCGCCGGTGACGTCGACCGGCTTGTCCGAGCCGTCGGTCACGTACAGCACGACCTCGCTGCCCTGAACGATGAGTTCCGCGTGGTAGGCCCCGGCGTCGGCCACCGGCCCGCCGTGCGGGCCGACGCTCGGGCCATGCGCCAAGGCGGAGGCCGGAGCGGCGAACAGGACGGCCGAGACGAGGAGTTGGACGAACTTCACGATGAGGTTTCCTTTTCGGATGCGATGGACGGGTGGATCAGTAGGCTTCGGACGGACGCGACGAGCCGGCCTGGGCGTGCGCCAGGCGGTTGAGCGGCGTCTCGCCGAGCTTGAGGAAGAGAACCGGGGTCAGGAACGTGTCGAGCAAGGTGGCGCTGACCAGCCCTCCGAAGATGGTGACGGCAACCGGATGCAGGATCTCCTTGCCCGGTGCGTCGGCGCCGATCATCAGCGGCACCAGTGCGACGCCCGCCGACAGAGCGGTCATCAGCACCGGCGTCAACCGCTCCTGGCTGCCACGCGTCACCATCGCCTGGCCGAAGGTTTCGCCCTCGTGCAGGACTAGGTTGATGTAGTGGCTGATCTTCAGAATGCCGTTGCGCGTGCTGATGCCGGTCAGCGTGATGAAGCCGATCATGCTGGCCACCGACAGCGGCTGCCCGGCGATCCACAGCGCGGCGACGCTGCCAATCAGGGCCAGCGGCACGTTGCCCATGATGATCAACGTCAACACCGCCGACCGGTAGCGGCTGTACAGCACCAGGAAAATCATCGCCAGCGACACCATCGACAGCGCCGCAATGGTCTTGGACGCCTCCTCCTGGGCCTGGAAGGTCCCCTCCAGGCTGGTGAAATAGCCCGGCGGCAAGGACGATCGGGCAACCACGTCGCGGATGTCCGTGACGATCCGGGCCATGTCCGCCTTCCCGTCGGAGTTGCCGAGGATGACGATGCGCCGCTTGCCGTTCTCCCGCAGGATCTGGTTCGGCCCGTCCGTCTCCTCCACCGAGGCGAACAGGCTGAGCGGCACGCGGCCGGCCGGGGTCTCGACCAGTAGGTTCGCCAGACCGCTGGAGGTGCGGTCCTCGTCCGACAGGCGCAGCACGACATCGAAGCGCCGCGTGCCGTCGACGATCTCCGACACCACGCGGCCGTTGGACAGACTCTCCAGCGCGTCCGTCGCCATGGCCGGGGTGACGCCGTAGAGCGCCGCGCGCTCATAGTCGATAACGACCTGCACTTGCGGGATGCGGACCTGCTTCTCGATCTGAAGATCGACAAGACCGGGAACCCCCGCCAGCTTCTGTTGAATTTGCCCGGCCAAGCTGCGCAGCGTGTCCAGATCCTCACCGTAGATCTTCAGCGCGATCTGGGCGCGGACGCCGGAGAGCATGTGGTCGAGCCGGTGCGAGATCGGCTGCCCGATGTTGACCGACACCGGCAGGGCTGCCAGCCGGGCCCGGACATCGGCCAGAACCTCGGCGCGGCTGCGCTGCGACTGCACGAGATCCACGTCGATCTCGCTGGAGTGGACGCCTTCGGCGTGCTCGTCGAGCTCCGCCCGGCCGGTGCGGCGCCCGACCGACTTCACCTCCGGCACCTGCATGATCAGCTTTTCGGCGGCCAGCCCGACACGGTTCGACTCGGCCAGCGAGATGCCAGGGTTGAGGACCATGGAAATGGTCAGCGTGCCCTCGTTAAAGGGCGGGAGGAAGGCGCGCGGCAGGCTCGGGACCGTCGCCGCGGCGATGACGACGCCGGCCCCGACGACGGCGAAGAGCGTGCGTGGGTTGGCGAAGCCCCAGCCCAGCAGGCGGGCGTTGCCAGCCTTCAGCCGCCGGACCAGCCAGCTGTCGTGCTCCTCCAGCCGCTTCAAGCGCGGCAGCAGGTAAAAGGACAGCACCGGCGTGACGGTGATGGCGGTGACCAGGCTGGCCAGGATGGAGACGATGTAGGCCACGCCCAAGGGTGCGAACAGGCGGCCCTCGATGCCGGTCAGCGCGAACAGCGGCACGAACACCAGAATGATGATGATGGTGGCGTAGACGATGCCCGAGCGCACCTCCTGCGAGGCGCCCGCCACGATCTCCAGCACGGGCCGGGGATCGGCCGCCCGGCGATTCTCGCCCAGACGCCGGAAGATGTTCTCCACGTCGACCACCGCGTCGTCGACGAGTTCGCCGATGGCGATGGCAAGGCCACCCAGCGTCATGGTGTTGATCGACATGCCGAACGCCTTGAACACCAGCACGGTGATCAGGATCGAAATCGGGATCGCGGTCAGCGAGATCGCGGTCGTGCGGACGTTGAGAAGGAACAGGAAGAGAATGACGGCGACCACCACCACCGCCTCCTCCAGAACCCTCTCGACGTTGCCGATCGAGGTCTCGATGAAGTTGGCCTGCTTGAACAGGATCTCGTTCGCCCGTACACCCTTCGGCAGGAACGGGGTCAGGTCCTCCAGAGCCTTCTCAACCTCGGCCGTCAGTCTGGTGGTGTTGGCGCCGGGCTGCTTCTGGACGGAGAGGATGACGGCAGGCTTGCCATCGACCCCGGCGTCGCCGCGCTTCACGCGGGCGGCGAAGTCCACGTCGGCGATCTGACGCAGCAGGACGGGCTGCCCGGCCTTGTAGACCACCACGAGGTTGCGCAGATCCTCCAGCCGGGTGGTCCGGCCGATGTTGCGGATCAGGTACTCCTCGCTGTGCTGGTCGATGAAGCCGCCGCCGGTGTTCGCCGAGAACTGCTGAAGCGCCTTCGCCAGTTCGTCGGTCGTGATCTCCAGGTCGTGCAGCCGCGCCGGATCGGGCGCGACGCGGTACTGCTTGATCTCGCCGCCGATCGGGATGACCTGGCTGACGCCGGGGATGGCCAGCAGGCGCGGCCGCACCACCCAGTCGGCGAGCTCGCGCACCTCCATCGGGCTGACGCCGTCGCCGGACATGGCGAGCAGCATGATCTCGCCCATGATGGAGGAAATCGGTCCCATTTGCGGCCGGACGTTGGGCGGCAGCTGCCCCTGGACGATGGCGAGCCGCTCGGCGACCTGCTGGCGGTTACGGTAGATGTCCGTGCCCCAATCGAACTCGACGAAGACGATGGACAGACCGACCCCGGAGACCGAGCGGACCCGGGTGATGCCGGGCATGCCGTTCATCGAGGTCTCCAGCGGGAAGGTGACCAGCTGCTCGACCTCTTCCGGCGCCAGCCCCTCGGCCTCGGTCATCAGCGTGACCGTCGGCTTGTTCAGATCGGGGAAGACGTCGATCGGCAGGTCCTTGAGGACGAACGAGCCGTAGACGACCAGCAGTGCGGCGGCGGCGAGCACGAAGAGCCGGTTGCGCAGGCTGGTGTTGACGAGGAAGTTGAACATCGCCGCCTCACCGGATCTGGTTGAGGAGACCGGCGCCGTCGGTCACGATGCGCGCCGCCGGCTCGACACCGGCCAGCACGAGCACGGTGTTGCCGTCGACCGGCTGGGTGCGCACCGGCCGGGCGACGAAGCGCTGCGGGGATTCATGCTGCCAGACGATCGGCTGGCCGCTGGCGCTGCGGACGACGCTCCGACGCGGCAGCACGATGCCCGACGCCTTGCCCTGGACTTGGGCGATGAGTCGCACCGGCTGGCCGACGCCGAGCCCCTTGGGTGGTGTGTCGATCCGGAAGAGCATTGGGATCGCCTGCTGCCGCAACGCCAAGCTGGAGCCGAGATGCTCGAGAGCCAGGCTGGTGCCGTCGGCGGTGGTCGCGGTGGCGGCCGTGATGGCGTTCGCCACCCGGGGGTCGAAGGCGACGGCCTCGACCATCAGCCGCGACGGGTCGACGATCTCGAACAGCACTTGGTCGCGCGCTTCGACGACCTGACCGGCCTTCACGTTGTTGGCGGTGACGACCCCGGCGATCGGCGCGCGCAAGGCTTCCTTGGCCGTCAGGGTGGGCGACAGGGCGGCGCGCCGCTTGCGCAGTCCGGTGAGGTTGGCCTCCGCCTCCTCGATGTCCCGTTGCGGCACGCTGCCTTCGAGCTTCCTCAGGCGTTGGACCCGCCCCTCGGCGATGGCGAGCTCCTGCTCCACCGTGGCGATCTGCTGCTGGATGCCGCTGCGGTCGATCACGTTCACCGCCGGGGCGATGGTGGCCAGAATCTGCCCCGCCTCGACCCGCTGGCCGACATAGGGCAACCCTTTCTCGCCGGGCTCGATGCGCCCGCTCTGGGTGGCCTGGACGTGGCCGCCGCCGTTCGGGTCGGCAACGACCTGGCCGATCAGCTGGACCGTCGGCGCCGCTTCCTGCGGCGTGGCGACCGTGGTGCGCACCGACAGCAGGCGTTGCGACGGCTTGGGCACATACACGCTGCCGTCGGGCAGACGGCGCGGGCTGTCCGGCGCACCGGTGACCGCCGGCGTCGCCGCCGTTCCCAAAGGCTTGTCTTTCGCCGCGTCGCCGTGGCTGTGGTCCTCGCCGCCATGGGCAAAGGCGGCGCCGCTGGCCAGCAGCAGGCCGAGCCCAAGGAGGACGGCGCCGGCGACCGCGCGCACCCGCCCCCGGTGGGTCAGGGCGATGCTGGTCAACACCCCGAGGAGGAAAATCATGGCGGCGCCCAGCATCAGCCCGGGGTCGCTCCGTACCTGCCCGACGATGCCGGAGACGCCGTGCTCCCGGCCGGGCGGCGCACCGGCGACCGAGGCCGGGATCTCCAGCGTGCCGATCAGCAGGTCGGCGGCGTCGGCCGCGGTGATCGAGACCGTCAGTTCGTGCGGGCCGGGATTGGACAGCCACGCCGCATCGAGGCGGTAGACGCCGTCCTCGCCGGAAACGGCTGCAGCGGTCACCGTCTCACCATCGGCGGTGACCTCGACGGCCGCGCCGGTCACCGGCTCGTTGGTGGCGAAACGGTCCAGGTGAATGAGGAGCGTCTTGCCATGGGCGGTTGCCACCAACTCGAAGTCCGACGAGGACGTCTCCATGGTTGGCACCGCGGTGGCCACGACCGGCTTGGGGGTGTCGCCGTGCTCGTGGCCCTCGTGAGCGAGGACGGGAACCGCGACCGGCGTGGCAAGGCTCGCGGCGACCATGGCCGCGGCGATGCGGCGCGTGGCGATGAGGCGGACGGTCATGGAAGAGCTCCAAGAGACTGGTTCAAGCGGGCGCGCGCGGCGCCGACCTGGACGTCGGCGGTGGCCCTGGCGAGGTCGGCCTCGAAACTTGCCGCTTGGGCGCGGACAAACTCGACGAGGCTGATTTCACCCGCCCTCCGCGCCCGATCGACGTTGGACAGCCGCCCCTTCAGGGCCGCCGCCCGGTCGCGGGCGATGGACAAGCGTTCCGAAGCGGCCTGGTGGGCCAAATGGGCTCGGCGGATCTCGGCCTCGACGGTGCGCAGCGCCGTGGCCTGCTCGGCTTCGGAGCGGACCAGCTCGGTCGCGGCCTCGGCCCGCTTGGGAGCGTTGACGGCATCGACGGAGAGCGGGATGCGCAGCGACAGGCCAACGATGGTGCCGAAGCGTTCCTCGCGGGCGTCACGCTCCCGACGCGCCATCAGCCCAACCTCGGGATTGTCGCGGGTCGTCAGGTCGACCAGCTGCTTCTGCGCCTGGGCCGACCGGACGCCCAAGCGGGCCGCCTGAAGGGCCGGATGCTGGTGGAGCGGCGGGTCGCCGATCTGCGGTTCCGGCGTGGCCTTTGGGACCGCCAGGCCGGTCAGCGTGCGGAACGCCTGTCGGGCCTCCTCCAGTGCCAACTCCTCGTCCCGAACATCGGCGGCGGCGGTCAGGGCCTCCGCCCGGGCCAGCTGGTGGTCAGCCTCGGAGGTCTCGCCCGCCTTGGCCGTCCGTTGGGTGTCGCGCTCGAGCTGGCGGGCCACCGTCAGACGCTGCTTCGCGACGTCGGCACGCCGCTCGGCGAGCGCCACCTGCCACAGCGCCGTCCGAACCTCTCCCGTCACAGCCAGCCGCCGGACGGCGATCTCGGCGTCGGTGCGCGCCAACAGGGCGTCCGCCGCCCGGGTCGTCGCCGTGCCCTGACCGGGAAGCCAGAGCGGGACGCCGAGTTCCGCCTCGTATTCGCGACGTCCGGCGTTCCGTCCAAGATAGTCGGTGACGTGCCGCAAGGTAACGGCCGGGGCGGCGGGAACCAAGGCCTCGCCGGCACCGCGTTGGGCGATGGCCTGATCCCTCTTGGCTTCGAGAGCCAGGATGTCGGGGTTGACCCGCCAAGCGCCCTCCACGGCGTCGCGCAGAGTCTGCCCCTGAGCTGGGAGCCCCATCAGACAGCCGGCGATGGCGATCGCCGCCACCCCTCCCGAACGACGGAGACGCTGTCCCGCTACAGTCATAGTGATCTTCAACCTTTGTCTCCGAAACGCTTGCCGTCCCTGCCGTGCTCCTGTTCGCCATGCCGGACGGGATGCATCAACGGGCCGAGGAGCAGGGGGGCGACGGGAAGCGCGCCGCCCAGAGGGGGAACCTGATAAAGCGACAGGGGGGCCAGGCCACCGCGGCAACCGCGCCGGGGCCGGCGAGGCCGGTCCAGGTCCGGCACCAAGGCGTGCGGGCCCATGGCCGCAGGATGCGCTGGCTGCGTTCGTGCGTCATGACCGCCTCCTCACATCGTGCCCATCGGGCTGACGAGCCGCTGGTCGGCGCGCGTTCTCGGCTCCCCGACCAACGCGGCGTAGAGCGGCTTGGCGGCCGTCTCGAGGGCCTCCAGGGAGCCGAGGCGCGACCACAACACCTTCTGCTGGAAGGTCATCCGCTCCGGCCAGGAGGAGAGGATACGGCCGTGGGCCATCATCCCCCCGGGCATGCCCTGATGGGCTTTGACGTTCGTCCGCAGCACGTCCTCGAGGGCGTTCCAGTGCAACATCTGGGCGTCGGTGATGATGAGCTCGGTCTTCACGAGGGCGATGCGGCCTTCGATGTGTTCAGGAGGCAGGCCCAGGGCGGCCGGCTGGCCCACCATCATCCGATGCATGATCGACATCATGCCCGCTTGGTCATCCGGCTGGATCGTCATCGAACCCATCTGGTCCATCGTCATCTTCATGCCAAGCCGACCGGTCGGCCCGGGCGTTGGGCTCGCAACAGGCCGGCTCTGGGGCGTCGTCCCGCCATTGAGTGGGTTTGGTGATCTTGGCTGTCGGCGGTCCGGGCCTGGGCTACGGACATCAGGGTGGCCAACACAAAGGCCGGAAGTGGGGTGCGGGCGAGAGGCGGCAAGGCGCCCTCCATCGGAACATCGGGTTCGAGCCAATCCCGAACGGGGCTCCGACTGGGAGCGCGACGGGACGCACGGGGCAGGCGCACGGGGGACCGAAACCAGCATCCTTCGCTGAAGCAAGGTTCAGGCTGGATGCAGACGGACTCGTGGCGTCAGATGGTCGCCGAGGGGGGACGCAGCGCGGGGTCGGTGCCGACGCCGTCCGGCGTGGCCAAGGCAAGTGGATGGGAGGTGCGGTCGAGCAGAGGAACGAACGTCACGATGGGAACGGCGGGAAGGCCGCCGTGCATGGTCGCGCACTGAGCGACGCTGCAACAGGCGCCGCCGTCGCTCCAGCCCGGATCCGTGCAAGGACCCCGCTCATGCTCATGGTCCGCGACCGCCACAGGCGCGTGGTCATGCGCTTCGGCCATGCCATGCTCGTGCGGCGTCGGGGCGTGCTGGTGATGCATCAGGTTGGCATGGCCCGGCATGGCATAGACGAGCAGCGTGGCCAGCATCAGCAGGCTCACCGCCGCCCTTCTCACCGTTGCCCACGTTTCCCGCCACATGGCGATCGCCTTTATCCCTGATGGAGGTCGCGCGGCACCCTACGAGTCGACGCCCCCTTCTGGGAACCTAGGGCCAATCCCATGGTGGCGCAACCATGCGATCGTCTCGACCCCCTCGTCGCCAGTGTTCAAGGATCGACGTGGCGGACGATCACTCCCCTCACCAGCCCCGAGAGGCCCGAGAACCGAGCATCCAACCCTCCGGCCATCGGGACGCCAAGGATAAAAGGTGGCGGCATCGCCCCCGGTGGACGCCCGGGATTCTGGACGATGGGCGCGGAAGGATTCAGGCGCGAACGGCGCCGCCAACGCCCAATCCAGGAGCAGGCCGCGGGTTCGGTCGGACACGCACGGGACTGGCTCTGGGATGGTGAGACCGGTGCGGTGCGAGGCAGCACTCCATCGCCGACGGCTCGCTGGATGGGCGGAGGCTCAGCCCCTTGCCTGACCTGCGGGCCCGAGGAGCGTCACCGTCCGGTTTCCACGGGCGATCCGACCGGTGTGCGCCAGAACGGCGAGGGACCGATAGAGGGCCTCGTGCGTCAGGCCGACCTCCGTCGCGATCTCAGTCCATGGGCGCTCGAGCCGCACGGCCGGCGGGTCCCCGGAAGCCTGCATCCGCAGCCAAGCCATGATCCGCTCCGGCGCCGAACGGATGTTCCTGATCTCCAATCGGGCGCGCAACTCGCGAACCTGCGCGGCGAGCCCACGCGCCAGAGCCAGTGACGCGTCGGCATCGCCCTCCAAGGCGTCGAGAAGAGCCGCTTTCGGGACCATCGTCACGGTGGTGAGAGCCGCCTCAGCCACGCAGTCGCAATGATAGACGTCCGCCCACAGGGCGGCCTCGGCAAACGTCTCGCCGGCGTTGGCGACGTGCAGGGCCACGGAAGCCCCGTCCTCCAGATGCCGGACGAGGCGGACGCGCCCACGGTCGACGCGGCAAACCGCCACGGCGGCATCCCCCTGCCGGAACAACGCCTCGCCGGCCTTGAGATTCCTTAAGCGCCGTTTTTCCGGCGCGACGAGGCCAATCCATGTGCCCTTCGGACCCACCACCGGCCTCGCTGGACTCGTCCACGGTATGATTGCAATCATACCGTGGCTGGCGGGTCACGGCTACCGTCCAGGCCGATGCTCACGAGGAGGACGCCATGCCGCCGCTGAAAGCCGCCACCATCGCCGTCATCGCCGTGCTCGCCACCGGAGGGGCGCGGGCGCAGACCGCCAGCAGCCCGATGGATCACGCGGCGCATCATGCCCTCGGGTCCGGGCCGGCCGGCGCCGTCCCGACACGGCCGGGGCAGGATGCCTTCGGTGCGATCCAGGAGATCATCGGCATTCTGGAGGCGGACCCGGCCACTGACTGGTCCATGGTGGACATCGAAGCGCTGCGCCGCCACCTCGCCGACATGAACGACGTCACGTTGAACGCCAGGGTGACGGCGACGCCGTTGGAGGGGGGCGCCCGCTACGATGCCGTCGGAGAGGGCCGCACCCTGGAGGCGATCCAGCGAATGGTCCCGGCGCACGTTCGCGAGATCAACGGTGCGAACGGATGGACCGTCAGGGCCGAGCCCCTGCCGAACGGCATCCGGCTGACCGTCACGGCCGACCTGGCGCAGACGGCCAGGATCCGGGGGCTGGGTTTCATCGGCATCATGGCACAGGGCAGCCACCACCAGACGCACCACCTCGCCATGGCCACAGGCAAAACCAATCACTGATCCGTGCGGGCGAGGCTGGTGCGCTCGGCGTGGCATCCCCAACGCCTTTCCTCGCCCGGCGAAGCCGCCCGCTCCGACGCTCTGGTCAGAGCCCGCGGTGGCGGCTTGGCCGGCCCGGATCGAGACCCGCGCTCCAGCCTTGGACGGTGACTTGGGGCCGCTCCACGACCGGACGTCGGCGCCGCCCCATCCGCACGGACCCGCTGTTGGTCTCCAAAGGAGCGCCACACCCGGCGCCGCCGTCTTCGACATAGGAAATCACCATGCACGTGCGTGACATGATCAGCACCCATCCCCATGTCCGCGGCAATACGAACGAAGCGCTGATCCGCTGCATCGAGGAATGCTACGACTGCGCCCAGACCTGCACCACCTGCGCGGACGCCTGCCTGGGCGAGGAAATGGTGGCCGAACTCGTGCAGTGCATCCGGCTGAACATGGACTGCGCCGATGGCACCGCCACCGGTGCCGTAGCCACCCGCCTCAGCGGTTCCAACGAAGCGGTGATCCGCGCCATGCTGGAGGCCTGTAGCCCCGCGTGCCGCCTGTGCGCCGGGGAGTGCGAGCAGCCTGCCCAAGCACACCACCACTGCCGGATTTGCGCCGAAGCCCGCTGGAGCTGCGAGGACGCCTGCCGGAAGGCCACGCGGAGCATGGCCCACTGAACCTTGCAGCCGGCGGCCCTCGGGCATCCTGACCGAGCGGTGCCCGAGGGCGCTCAGACCAGCGTCCGCGAGACGGCGTGGATGGCCTTCATGCCGAATCCGAAACGGGCGATGGATTCGCGATGGGTTTCGAGCTCGCCATACGACAAATAGCGCACCTTGAGGTCCGCCACACGAGAGAAGGCGGGCCGGGCCAATTGGGCGCGCACCTCGTCCTCCCGGCCGTTCGGGGCAACCAGAAACATGCCTTCCAACGCGTGGGCATCGCCCCCGAGCGCCAGATCGAGCATGCGGACGATGCCCGAGTAGATCGAGGTGGAGTGTTCGACCTCGTAGGCGGCAACCACCCGCCCCTGTACCGGATCCAGCCACAGCACATCGATCAGCCGGACGGCGTCCGCTCCCGGTGCCGCCGCCATGGTGCCCGGCAACGCATCCAGGCAACCGTCGCCGAGCCTTCCACCGCCGTAGGCACGGCCGCGATCGTTGGCGGCGATCCAAACGGCATAGCCGAGCGCCCGCCCGAGGTCGCGCAGCCATCCCTGGATTTCGGTGTGGGTCCGGTCGCCCTCCCGCTCGGCGGCGCGCGCCTTGGCGGCTTGGACGGACTCCTCCCGGATTTTGGCAAGATCAGTCTCCCACGCCGCTCGTGCAGTCAAATCATCATCGCGCGGCGGCGGCGCGTAGCGGCCGGAGCCGACGTCGAACAGCAGTCCCCCTATGGCTCCCAGGTCGTTCGACAACAAGTCACGGTGCGCGGCGTTCAGGGCGATGATGCCCTGGCGCATCGCCAAGAACGCGTCCCACCGGCCGAGCTTTACCTTGGCGCCGGTCAGCGCGTTGTAACCGTTCACGATCGCCGTGTTGAAGGGCGGCACGATGGTGGGGTGCAGAAAATACAGGAGGTTCGCCACGGCCGGCCCCAGGCCTTTGACCTGCTTGGCGTCGAGCTGCCGGATGGCCGCGAGGACCTGGACCTCGGCGTTGCAGCAGACGCAGGCGTCGAGCAGACGGCCGAAGGCCCGCTGATTGTCCGGGTTTTCGTAGATGTCGGGGATGCGCAGCTTGGGCTTCCACAAAAACGCGTGGTCGGCGCCCTTGAAGATCTGACGCTGCTCAGCGATGGAGTGAACGACCGTTTCCAGCGACGAGCCTCGGTAGGCGTTCCCGAAGGTCCCGGCCTCGATCTCGGACACGATCTGTTGGATGCCACGCCGGATCGAGCGGAAATTCTTCACACGCTCCTCCCACAGGAACCAGGAGCGGTAGGTGGCGCCGGGGTCCTCGCGCCACCGCTGGATCAAGGCGCGCATCGGGTCGGACAAGGCGGGCTCCATGCAAGCGTCGGTCGAGGTGCCGACGTTATGCCAGGTTCTGACGCACGACAATCATAGAAAGAGTTCACGATCAGGATGACGCTCCATGGATTTATCGAGGCTCCCATGCCCTATCACGCGACCATGAGCTGGCGCACTCCCGCCGCGCCCGGCTAAGGCCGAGTCAGTAATTCGCGCACACGGGGTGATCGTTACATTCTGAAACATGGATGTCTTTAAGAAGAAATAATATCAAGATAAATCTGTAGCCATCCCGTGACCAATTTCGTCGAATGGGTTGCCCATTTGACGAGATGTCATTGGTATAATTGCAAAATCAACCAAGGAAAGAACCGATCATGTGGAAGCTTATTTCATCAATTTTGGGCGCTGTGTCGATTGTTGCTCTTGCATCGGGAAACGCAAACTCCGAAGCCCTCGTCTCCATTGACAAGAGCGCTCGGCCTGAACTTTCGGCATGCAAGGCGCAAACGGATTGGACAGCGGATTGCCATGTGCACGATGGCGGCACTTATCATCAACTGACCGTGAACCGTCCGACGCAGCCCCATGCCAGCATCGAATTCAACGAATTCCGGCGTGCTCTGCACGGGCGCTGACCACCGCGCGCCAATACGGCCCGCACCCTGAGGTACCGAAACGGCAGACCGCGTCCGGGGCCTGAGACGCCACGGGCGCCGTCTGCGAGATGCCACAGGAGCGCTCGAGCGGACCACGTCGCCTTGCAGGCCGGCCGCTCCTCAGGCAAAGGTGCGAGCACCCTGTCAGAGTGACGCCTCCCATGGCGGCGGCGAGAGCCTTGCGGTGATCCAGTCGGCGAAGGCTCGGGTCTTGCCGGCGGTGAAGCGGCCGGATGGGCGAACCAGATGGATGGCGGCCTCGCCGCCAACCGCCCAATCCGGCAGCAGCCGGACGAGCTGCCCGCTGGTCAGCTCGCGGCCGACCAGCCACTCCGAGCACAACATGACGCCGGTTCCGGCCACGACCGCATGCACGAGGCTTTCGGCGTTGTCGGTCAGCAGGGGACCGGACACCCGCACCTGCACCCTTTCGCCCCCCCGGCCGAAATGCCAGTCCGACGGCGAGTCGAACAGGGCGAACAGCAGACCGTCATGCGCCGCGAGATCGGTGGGCGTCCGCGGGGTTCCCCGGGCCGCGAGGTAGGAGGGAGCGGCGCAGACCAGCCGGCGCTCGACCCCCAGCTTGCGGGCCACCAGCGAACTGTCACGAAGGCGGCCGATGCGGATCGCCAGATCGACGCCCTCCCCCACCAGATCGACGAAGCGGTCGCTGTAGAAGGCCTCGATCCGCACATGGGGAAAGGCGGTGAGGAAGCCGGGCAGGAGCGGCGCCACCCACAGCCGTCCGAAGGCTTCGGGCAGGGACAACCGGAGGGTGCCGCGGGGAGCGGCTCCGGCGTCGGCGGCCTCCCGCTCGGCATCGGCCAGCAGCGTCAAGGCGACCCGCGCCCGGTCGGCGAAACGGCGGCCGGCCTCCGTCGGTGTCACCCGCCGGGTCGTCCGCTCCAGCAGCCTGACGCCCAGACGCCGTTCCAGCGCCGACACCCGCCGCGACACGACCGAGGCGTCACGCCCCAACACACGGGCGGCCGGGGCGAAGCCGCCCGTGTCGACGACCGCCAGAAAGGCGCTGACCTCGTCCAGACCCTGATCACTCAATTCATGCATGATTCACAGCAATATCATGCGCGGAGGCCCGATTAAAGGCGTGTCAGCAAACGGCTAGCCTCGCTTCCACCACACCACAGCAAGCGAGGACTGTTTCCGATGCGCGCCTATCACCTTGACGCCCCCCGCCTCGATGCCCTGCGCCTGGTCGATGTTCCGCAACCCCGCCCCGGGATGGGCGAGGTGCTCGTCCGGCTGCGGGCAGCAAGCCTGAACTACGTCGACCTCGCGGTGGCGACGGGCGCCTTTCCCGCAGCGCTCCCCCTCATTCCGGTCGCCGACGGAGCCGGAGAAGTGATGGAGATCGGCCCCGGTGTGAGCGGCCTGACGGAGGGGGAGCGCGTGATCCCGCACTTCCTTCCGGACTGGTCGGCCGGCCCGCTGCCGCCGCTCGCCAGCCGGCGGATGCGCGGGATCACCATGCCGGGCTCGCTTGCCGAGTGCGCGGTGGTGCCGGCGGCCGGTCTCGTGCCGATCCCCAGCCATCTTTCCTTCGCCGAAGCGGCCACCCTGCCGATCGCGGCGACCACCGCCTGGAGGGCGGTGCGGACGGGTGCGGTGCGCCCGGGGAGCACGGTGCTCCTGCTCGGCACCGGCGGCGTCAGCCTGTTCGCCCTGCAATTCGCCAAGGCATCGGGGGCGCGGGTGATCATCACCTCGTCCTCCGACGCGAAGCTGGACCGCGCGAGGGCGCTCGGCGCCGACGAGACGATCAATTACGCCGCCGTCCCGGACTGGGACCGTCAAGTGCTGGAACTGACGGGGGGAGCCGGAGCCGATCTGGTGGTCGAGACGGGAGGCGCCAAGACCTTCGCGCGCTCCCTCAACGCCGCCGCCGCCGAGGGCACGGTCTTCGTCATCGGCTTCCTCAGCGGCGGCGACCTGGAGGCCTCCCTGTTCCCGATCATCCTGAAGATGCTGAGGGTCATCGGCAGCAACACCGGATCGGTGGCGGACCTGCGGGAGGCGGTGCGGGCGATCGATGCCACCGGGCTCCGCCCGGTGGTCGACCGCGTGCATGACTTCGCGGATGCGACGGGCGCCTACGAAACGCTGTCGCGCGGCGGTCACTTCGGCAAGATCGCGATCACGCTGGAGCATGGGCACCGAGCTCAGCTCTGAGCGCACCCGCCGGCCCAAACGCCATCATCGCGGACCTGGGGGCCACGAAGGCAAACAGGCGTTCGGAAGACCGTTCACGTCCACGAGGAGGTGACGCGTGGCCTCTTGCTTGCACGATCCAGCGGGTTTGGGCCGGCCCTCCCCCATTTTGCCAAAACCCGGACACTGTCCATCCGCCCGACTGTCCCGCCGAGACCGCCCTTCGGCTCATATCGCTCGGACGGGAGCAACGGATCAATCAACGATCAGAAGTCCTTATTAAGGAGGACCTGCCGACCTCGTCTCAACAATCCAAACTCTGTCTCGTTCGATTTCCTATGATCCACGGATAAGTGTTCAGGCCTGACGCTCCCATGCCGGGGCTGGGCTCTTCGCTTGGTCTTCTTCGGAGTTTCGCTTGATATACAAACGGAGGTCGGCAGCGGTGAATGGCGTGCCACTCAGCTTATGAACGCCAGCTCGAGCAAGCTCAGTGGCGATCGTCTGCCAACCGACGCGCCGACGGCGAGCCTTTGTGATCTCGTCACACAGTGGGGCCAGCAAATATGCATTCGTTACCCCGGCCGCACGCAGCCTCACGGTCGGGCGGGGCAGCCGGGCCAGGGCATGGCGGAACTGCCGGGCCAAGACGATCAAATCCATCCCAGTGCCGGTCAGGGCCGTCCGGTTCGTGGGTCGGCCTTCCACAGCGTTCCCTTTTTCACCCGTTGGTCTGGACAAAGCGCGTTCCTCCACTCCGCCGCATCGCCATCGGCCTTGACCGGTGATCAGGAGGCAAGCATCCACGGCGAACGACAGGCAGCTCCAGACCGGAGCGGAAGTCGCAGGATGTCGGGCCTGTGGAGCACCTATCGGGCTGGCTTCATCGAATCGACCAGATAGGTGCCTCTGGCATCCTTGCCGACCGTGAAGACCACCGTGTCCCCCGGCTTCACGGCACCGAGATCGACCGACATGGCCACCCCGAAAGCCATCGTCATCGCCGGCCAGCCGAGCGCGGGAATCGGGCCGTGCGTCAGGTTGATGACGCGCTTCCTGGCGTCGACGCCGTTGACCGTGCCGGTGGTGCTGGTGGAACGCTCCGCCGCCGTCTGCACGGGCGCCGGCGCCGAGCCATGGTTGTGCATTTGCGCCTGAGCCGCGGAGACAAGGCCGGCGGCGAGGCTGACAGCGGCGATCAGGGTGAGGGAACGACGCATCGATCGGCTCCTTCCGTTTCCAGGTGCGATGGGGTGAGGTCGTGATGGGGAGGCCGGGGCGTGGGGGCAGGGCGCCCCACCTCCCGCGTCTTGACCAGGGCGTAGATGGCCGGGATGACGAGCAGGGTGAGCACGGTCGAGGAGATCATGCCGCCGATCATCGGCACGGCGATGCGCTGCATCACCTCCGAGCCGGTGCCGGTGCTCCACATGATCGGCAGCAGGCCGGCCATGATGGCCACCACGGTCATCATCTTGGGCCGCACGCGCTCCACCGCGCCCTCCATGATCGCGTCGTAGAGGTCGGCCTTCGTCAGGACGCGTCCTTCCGCGGCGCGCTTGCGCTTCATCGCCTCCAAGGCGTGATCGAGATAGATCAGCATCACGACCCCGGTCTCGGCGGCGACTCCGGCCAGGGCGATGAAGCCGACCGCCACGGCGACGCTGAGGTTGAAACCCAGAAGCGCCATGTACCAGACGCCACCGACCAGCGCGAACGGCAGCGACAGCATAACGATCAAGGTCTCGGTGATACGGCGGAAATTCATGTACATGAGCAGGACGATGATCGCGATCGTCACCGGCACGACGATCTTCAGTTTTTCCTTGGCGCGCTCCATGTACTCGAACTGGCCGCTCCAGGTGACGTAGTAGCCGGCCGGCATCTTCACCTGCTCCTGCACGGCCTTGCGGGCGTCGGCGACGTAACCGCCGAGGTCGCGATCGCGGATGTCCACGTAGATGTAAGCGGACAGCAGCGAGTTTTCGGTGCGCACCGTGGACGGCCCCTTGGTCAGCCGGACCGAGGCGAGCTGGCCGAGCGGCACCGCCCCGCCCATCTCCGGGTGCAGCAGGATGCGGGTGGCGATGGCCTCGGGATCGCTGCGCAGAGCGCGCGGGTAGCGGACGTTGACCGAGAAGCGTTCGCGCCCCTCGACCGTCGTCGTCACCGTCTCGCCGCCCATCGCCGTCAGGATGACGTCCTGCAGGTCGCCGACGGTCAGGCCGTAACGCGCCAGCTGTTCACGGTTCGGGTCGATCTCCAGATAGTAGCCGCCGACGATGCGCTCGGCGTAGGCGCTGGTGGTTCCGGGAACCTGCTTGACGACGCTTTCGATCTCCCGGGCCAGCCGTTCCATCTCCTCCAGGTCCTTGCCAAAGACCTTGATGCCGATGGGCGTGCGGATGCCGGTGGACAGCATGTCGGTGCGTGCCTTGAGCGGCATCGTCCACGCGTTCGAGACGCCGGGAAGCTGGAGGGCGGTGTCCATCTCCGCCAGCAGCGTCTCGAAGGTCATGCCGGCACGCCATTCCGTCTGCGGCTTGAGATTGATGACCGTCTCGAACATCTCGGTGGGCGCCGGATCGGTGGCGGTCGCCGCGCGGCCGGCCTTGCCGTACACCGACGCCACCTCGGGAAAGCTCTTGATGATGCGGTCCTGCATCTGGAGCAGTTCGGCCGCCTTGGTGATCGACAGGCCGGGCAGCGTGCTGGGCATGTAGAGCAGCGTGCCCTCGTTGAGCGCCGGCATGAATTCGCTGCCCAGCTTGCTGGCCGGGACCACCGACCAGCCCAGCACGCCGGCCGCGATCAGGATCGTCAGGACCTTGGTGCGCAGCACCAGCCGGATGAGCGGCCGGTACGCCCAGATCAGGAACCGGTTCACCGGGTTCTTGCGCTCCGGGATGATGCGGCCGCGCACGAACAGCAGCATCAGCACCGGCACCAGCGTGATCGACAGGAACGCCGCGCCGGCCATGGCGAAGGTCTTGGTGAAGGCCAGCGGCTTGAACAGCCGGCCCTCCTGGGCCTCCAGCGTGAAGACCGGCAGAAACGACACCGTGATGACCAGCAGACTGAAGAACAGCGCCGGCCCGACCTCGACCGCCGCGTCGATCAGCACCCGCGCGCGGGAGGCTCCGGGCGGAGCGTGCTCCAGGTGCTTGTGGGCGTTCTCGATCATGACGATGGAGGCGTCCACCATGGCGCCGACGGCGATGGCGATGCCGCCGAGACTCATGATGTTCGAGGTCATGCCCATCCAGTCCATGACCATGACGGCGATGAGCACGCCGACCGGCAGCGTGACGATGGCCACCAGGGCGCTGCGCACATGCAGCAGGAAGACGATGCACACGAGCGCGACGATGACGCTTTCCTCGATCAGCGTGCCCTTGAGGTTCTCCACCGCCCGCAGGATCAGCTCGGAACGGTCGTAGACGCTCTCGACGCTGACCCCCTCCGGCAGGCCGGCCGACAGTTCGGCAAGCTTGCTCTTGACGTTGCGGATGACGTCCAGCGCGTTCTGGCCGGAGCGCTGGAGCGCGATGCCGCTGACCACCTCCCCTTCGCCGTTCAACTCGGTGATACCCCGGCGTTCGTCCGGACCGATGCCGACGCGGGCGACGTCGCGCAGCAGAATGGGGGTGCCGCGGTCCACCTTGAGGACGATCCCCTCGATGTCCTGCGTCCCGCGCAGATAGCCGCGCCCGCGCACCACATACTCGGTCTCGGCCATCTCGATGACCCGGCCGCCGACATCCTGGTTGCTCGTCCGGATCGCCTGGGCGACCCTGGCCAGCGGCACGCCGTAGGCCTGCAGCTTCTGCGGATCGACCACCACCTGATACTGCTGGACGAAGCCGCCGACGCTCGCCACCTCGGCCACGCCCTCTGCCTTGGTCAACTGGTAGCGCAGATACCAGTCCTGAAGCGTGCGCAGCTCGGCCAGGGTGCGGTCCTTGGCGAGCACCACATACTGATAGACCCAGCCGACCCCGGTGGCGTCCGGCCCCAGCGTCGGGGTGACCCCATTGGGCAGCCGCTTGGCCGCGAAGTTCAAATACTCCAGAACGCGCGAACGCGCCCAATAGAGGTCGGTGCCGTCCTCGAAGATGATGTAGACGAAGGACGCCCCGAAGAAGGAGAAGCCACGGACCACCTTCGATTTCGGCACGCTCAGCATGGCGGTGGTCAACGGGTAGGTGACCTGATCCTCGACGACCTGCGGCGCCTGGCCGGGATAGTCGGTGTAGAGAATGACCTGAACGTCGGAGAGGTCCGGCAGCGCGTCCAGCGGGATGCGCGAGACCGAATAGACGCCGCCCCCGACGAGGAACAGCGTGCCGAGCAGGACCAGGGCGACGTTGCGGGCGGACCAGCGGATTACGGCGGCGATCATGATGCCTGTCTCCCGGTGCGCTACTGATGCTGGTGCTGGCCGCCGCCGAAGCCGCTGAGCGCCGCACGGAGGTTGCTTTCGGAATCGATCAGGAAATTGGCGCGCACGACCACGCGCTCGCCCCCCTCCAGCCCGGCGGAGATCTGCACGTAGCCATCGGCGCGCGCGCCGGTTTTCACCTCACGCGGCTCGTAGCGTCCTTCCCCCGTCTCGACGAGGACCACCTGCCGCCGCCCGGTGTCGAGCAGCGCCGATTCCGGCACCACCACCGCCGGCTCGCGCACGACCTCGTTGTGCAGATTGACGGTGGCGTACAGGTTCGGCTTCAGCAACCCATCCGGGTTCGCCAGATCGATCCGGACCTTGCCGGTCCGGCTCTCGGCGGTGAGCGTCGGGTAGATGAAGCTGATGGTGCCGGAGAAGACCCGGCCGGGCAGCGCGTTCACCACGGCCTCGATGTCGTGCCCCAGTTGCACCTGCCCCAAATCCTGTTCGAACACGTCGGCGATGAGCCAGACCTGCGACAGGTCGGCGATGCGGTAGAGGGGCTCGCCCGGCGTGAAACGCATGCCCTTTACCGCCGCCTTCTCCAGCACCACGCCATCGGCGGCAGCCCGGTAAACGAGCGTGCGCGACGCCTTGCCGGTTTTGCGCAGCCGCTCGATGTCCTCCTCCGGAACATCGAGGTTGCGCAGACGCTGGAGCGAGGCTTCGGCAAGCCCATCGGAGGCGCCGGCCCGGCGCGCCACCAGATACTCCTGCTGCGCCAGCACCAACTCCGGGCTGTACACCTCCATGAGCGGCTGGCCCCTGCGGACCGTGGCGCCGGTGGTGTCGACATGCAGCTTTTCGATCCAGGCCTCGAACTTCGGAGCGACCACGTACAGCCGGCGTTCGTCCACCTGAACCGTGCCGACGGCGCGAACTTGGCGGGCCAGCGTGCGGCGACCGACCGGCTCGGTGCGCACTCCCAGCTTCTGCACCTTCTCGGGGCTGATCGTCACGACGCCCGCCCCGATCTCCTCGCCTTCGTAGACAGCGACATAGTCCATGCCCATCGGATCCTTCTTCGGCACCGGCGAGGTGTCGGGAAGACCCATTGGGTTGCGGTAATACAGGATGCGACGCTGACCCGCGGCGTCCGCCGGTGCCGGCTGGGCAACCGACGCGCCGTGCCCCGTGTGGCCCGACTGAGCCAGGGCCGCACCTTCCACAGCCAGCGAACCAGTCAGCAGCACAGCAAGAAGACCCACGATGCGGCTCATAGCTCACCTCCGATCAATCGCTCGATTTCGGCGAGCCGAACCTGCTCCTCGAACGTCACGGTTACGCTCTCGACGATGGCACGGCGCAGGGTTTGCTGCGCCAGCAGCACGCTGGACACCTCCTCGCGCGCGAGCTCGTAACCGCGCATGGCGGACTCCACCGCGACCCGCGCCTGTGGCAGCGTGACCTCGCGGAGGATGCGCTTGCGCTCCCGGAGCGCGCCGAGCATGGCGTGCGCCTCGTGAAGCTCGCTCGTCACCTCCAAGCGAACCTGGTCGAGCTTGGCGCGCGCCGAGCCGGTCATGGCGGCCGCCTCGCGCCGCTCCGCCCGACGGCGGTCGATCTGCAGCGGGATGTTGAACTCGATCATGGCTTGGTACGCTTCAAACCGCCCGTCGCGGCGAACCGCACCCACACCCAGTTCCAAGTCCGGATACCAATTGCGGTCGACGAGCTGGCGCGACGTGTCCGCCGACTGGATCTGTGCCTGCTGGGCGCGGATGACCGGAGAGTCAAGCATCGCCCGCTCCAGCAACGCCGCGACCGACAGCGTTTCGACGGCCGGCACCGCGCGCGGCTGCGGCTTCGATGGCAGCGGCGTGTCCGGCGCGCGGGCGAGCAGGCCGTTGAGGCGCACCTGCGCCCGCCGGCGGTCGGCCTCCATGCGCGCCACCTCCGCCATCAGTGTTCCGCGCTCGGCCGTGGCTCCGGTGACGTCCTGCTGCTTGCCCGGGCCTTGGGCATAGCGGATGCGCGCCAAGTCCGCCAAACGACCCATGGTGCCAAGCAGTCCGCGGGTTTCGTCCACCGCCAGGTGGGCGGCGTGATACTCCGCGTAGGCGACCTTGACCCGGTAACTGATCTGATTTTCGACCTCCGCTTGCAAGGCGCGCGCCTTGCGGCTGTCCCATTCCGCGATGCCGCGCTTGAGTTCACGTTTTCCCCAAAGCGGCAGCATCTGGCGGATTTGGTACAGTTCCTCCCCGGCGCGCCGCCCTGGCAGGTAGCCGGGCATGGAGCGCGGGATCATCAGCTCGGTCTTGAACTTCGGGTCGTCCAACGCGCCCGCCGCCTCGACCCGGCTGGCGGTCGCATCGGCCTCCAGCGCCCTGACCTGAGCTTCCGGATTCATGCGCCGAGCGGTCTCGATCAAGCGGCTGATCTCAGCGTCGGTTCCCGCCGCCCTGGCCGCCGTGCCGGTCAGAACCAGGATGGCGGCCATCGTTGCCGCGCGCAAACAGCGTCGCGACCATCGTTTCGTCATGTCCAAATCCCTGACTGCCCGTCCACGCACGACGGCGAGCCCAGGCAAGCGTCGTCTCGTTCGCAAGGATGCCCCGGCCGTCGACTGGGAGGGTATGGCGGGGGCGTATGGGGTAGCCGCCTTCGGCACTCTGTGGACGGTCGTCCCAGGGGCACCGGGGGCGTCGGTGAGGCGGTGCGGCACCGACGCGGCCGCCTTCAGGCCCTCGCCACGCGCGCCGGCGGTGCAAGGGCCGCATCCACTCCTGGGCCTCCCGATGGCCGAGCGAGCGCTTGGAGCTTGGCGCGCACCGACATCCGCGTGTGCGTGCCGGCGTCGTGTCCGTGGCAGTCCGTCGTCTTGAGGACGTCGGGGATGCGGTGCGCAAGCGCGGGCTTTGCTTCCGCGTCGATGCGCGCTTGAGCGGGCGCGGCACCGCCGCGCGCAAGCAGCCCTTCACCCAAAGCGGCCAGAACGAGACGGCGCGGTGTGACCATGGCTTGTCTCCGTGGACGGCTCCCCGCTTCACGCTCCGGATTTCCACAGGCGCGGAAGGGGTTTTCCTGATCGCCTCGGTGTACACATGGTCGTGTTGCAGAGATGAGGTCGGTTTGTAACAGAGTATGACAGCCCCAAATCCACCTCCATGGACATGGCCACCTTTGCAAGGATGCGCTGATCAAGCCCTTGAAATCACGGCAGTGTGTTCGCCGGCCTCTCAAAGCCACAGGGACGATTGTGGGAGGCCGCCGGCAAGCCTGCGGCAATCCGCCACATCCGTGTTCGTGTCGGTCGCGGCACGCTTATGGAAGTCTGCTTGCGCTGACGCCCTGCTCGGAGGCGATGCCTGGGCACGCATCGCTTCCAAACCGCAACGCATCCCCTCACGGCGTCACGGACTGGAAAGGCGCGGTATGAGTCCCATCTCCCACCAGATGACCGCGCCCCTGCTGCCGTGTCCGCCAGGCTCAGGCCGGTGCAAGGATCAAGAAACACCGCTCACCAAGCCCCGGGACCGGATGCATCCAAAGCCAGGGATCGCCGCCGCTCCGCTACATTTCAAATTGTAACAGGCTTCCCGCACCTTCATTTTCCCGTTTACCTGCCTTGGTTCCAACGCCATCCTCGCGTCACCCACGTCCGTGGCGTTCCCGACTGCCCCCAAGCCCGTTTGAGTGCCATGAGCGTTCATCACATCTTGGTCGTCGACGACAACAAGGAGATCCGCGACCTGCTGGGCCGGTTCCTGCGCATGCACGACTTCAAGGTCACCACCGCCCGCGACGGCTACGAGATGCGGGAATGCCTGCGCAACGGTCCGGTGGATCTCGTCGTTCTCGACCTGATGTTGCCGGGGGATGACGGCCTGAAGCTGTGCCGGGAGTTACGGTCGGCGTCGGCCGTGCCCATCATCATGCTGACGGCCATGGGTGAGGAAACCGATCGTATCGTCGGCCTGGAGATGGGAGCCGACGATTACGTCGCCAAACCCTTCAACCCACGGGAACTGCTGGCGCGCATCAAAGCGGTTCTGCGCCGCACCAGCGCACCGGGCGATCCGTTCGACCCGCCGAACAGCGGTGGACGCATTCTGCGCTTCGCCGACTGGCGGTTGGATCTGGTGCGCCGCGAACTGCGCTCGCCCGACGGGGCGCTGGTCGAGCTGACGACCGGCGAATATGACCTGCTCCTCGCCTTCGTGGAAAACCCGCAACGTGTGCTCACGCGCGACCACCTGCTCGACATCACCCGCAGCCGGGCGGCCTCGGCGTTCGACCGAACGATCGACGTCCAGGTGAGCCGGCTGCGCCGCAAGATCGAGACGGACACCGAACAGGGCATGATCAAGACCGTGCGCGGCGCCGGCTATGTGTTTGCCGCGACGGTGGAGCGGCTGTGATGCGCCTGCGTTTGGTTCCTGACAGCATGGCGGCGCGCACCATCGCCGTGATGATGGCCGGACTGACGCTGTCCCACCTGGCCAGCATCGGCGCCTATCGCATCGATCTCCTGACCCAGTTCGGCAGTTCGATCGAGCACGAGGCGGCGGAACGGATCGCGACGGTGCGGGCCGCCGTCCTGAAGGCGGGGCCGGACGAGCGCGAACGGACCGCGCAACTGCTGTCCGGCCGTCGGCTCGATGTGCACTGGAGCCACACCCCGCTCGCAATGGCCACCGACGTCACGGACCCCCAGCTCGCCGCGCTGCTCGACCGCCTGCGCGAGGCCACGCCGGACCAGCGCGACCATCCCCTCCACCTCGCCTTCGCCGCCGACCCCGATCATCCGGGCGACGGCGGTCACATGCTGCTGGTCTCCGCGCAGCTGCCGGACGGGAGTTGGCTCAACCTGCGTTACATTCTGGCCGAGCAGCCGCCGAGCACCCCGCATGGCCTGCTGCTGTCGACCGGGCTGATGGCTCTGGCGGTGGCCGGTCTGTCCATCCTTCTCATCCGCTCGGCGACTGCGCCGCTGCGCGCCATGGCTCGAGCGGCCGAACGCCTCGGCATCGACGTCACCGCTCCACCGCTGCCCGAGACCGGCCCCAGCGAGGTGCGCCAGGCGGCGCACGCCTTCAACGAGATGCAAAAGCGCATCCAGCGGCTGTTGACCGACCGCACGCAGATGTTCGCGGCGCTGTCCCATGATCTGCGAACGCCACTCACCATCCTGCGGCTGCGGGCCGAGTTCGTCGAGGACGACGAGCAGCACGCCAAGATGCTGAGCGAGATCACCGACATGGAAACGATGATTTCGGCAACACTGGCCTTTCTGCGCGACGACGGTGTGCAGGAAGAGACCGAGGTGATCGATCTGGCAGTGACGCTGGCGACGATCTGCGACACCTTGACCGATTCCGGGTGCCACGCGGAGTATACAGGGGCGCGCCACGTTCCGATGCGCTGCCGTCCGGCGATGCTCAAGCGCGCCTTTCTGAACCTGATCGACAACGCGGTCAAATACGGGGCACGGGCGCGCGTCACCCTGTCGACGGGCAACGGCAAGATCCACGTCGAGGTGGCCGACGAGGGACCCGGGATACCGGAGGCCGAGATGGAAAAGGTGTTCCACCCCTTCTACCGCGTGGAACGTTCCCGTTCCCGGGAAACCGGCGGCTTCGGGCTCGGCCTGACCATCGCGCGCGGGACCATCCGGGCGCATGGCGGCGACGTCGCCCTCGCCAACCACCCGGACGGCGGCCTGCGCGTCACCATCGCCCTGCCTTGGGCGGACCACTGAGCGGCGCCACCGCATACGCTTCAGAGGACGCCGAGGCGGGCCAGGGAGTGGGTGCGCGCGTCAGAGCGCAAACGCCGGGCGCGCGGCCTCATCGGGAGCGGCCATCCGGTCGATCGTCACGGTTCGTCCACCCGCGGCGTTGCCTTTGGCGATGATCAGGTCGGACGGCCATCCCACGAGTCCCGGGTGGGCTGCGATGGCATCGGCCATGCACAGCGCCGCCCATTGATCCAGCGCCAGACCTCCCGATGCCGCCGCGACCAACGCGCCATGATGCTTCGACGCGCTGCTGGAGAACAGGGTCGGGTCGGTGCCGTACGCCGCGACGGGGCCCGGAAGCGCCTGCTGCGCGCCGGTCGCGAAATTCAAGGTGAACAGCTGCGCCGAGACGTGGACGTTTGCCGCCGCGGCAACCAGCAACGTCCCTTGGCACAACGCGGCGATCTTCCGGTTGGCGGTCAGCGCCGCTTGGTGATGGGCGTCGCGCAAGGCCTGGAACGCGGCGACGAGGCCGGTGGCGTCGGCCGAAACCGTGCTCCGGGACGCCAGCATGGCAGCGATGAGCGCGCCCAAACGGGAAGAACCGGCTTGCCCGAACAGCACCGCATCACTCCAGACGTGGATTTTGGTCACCGTTGCCGGCGGAAAAAGCCCGAGCGGATCAGCCCGGAGGCTGTCTCCGGCGATGAACGCCGTGTCCTGGTTGGCGAAGGCGAAGAGCGCGGTCATAAGGGCTCCGGAACGAACAGCGACTCGCTATATCGTACATGCCGCTCACGGTTACCGCAATCTCAACGGGATTTTGGCGCGGCCCCAAGGCCGAAGCGACCATTTGGAATAACTGGCGACGCGTGAAGGCCACAGACCATCACCACCATCGTTGCGCCGGTAGAAGAAGAGGACGCGTCACTCCCCCGTAAAGCCTCGCAACAATTTGTTACATTCGCGTCCTACAACGGCAACACACGGACGCTTTAATCGCAACCAAGCTTTGCGACGCAACGATACGATGCGATGGCGAAGCATTGGTTTCACCGCAGCGAACGGCGTGGACAGCGATGGCGAGAAGCGTGCCCGCCCCCTCTTTGATTCACTCGGGTCGCCCCAAGGGACCGGCCGTCGGAGTCGTCGCGACCGGTCCGCTGCGGCGGATGCCTTCATGGGACGCGCACGCGTCTGACCGCAGGCGTCAGCCCGTGCTGGCCGCCGCCCGGACGGCCGCGCACCACACAGCGGGTGACGAATGAACGCGGCCATCCTGCAAGACCGCATCCATCAACTGAGTGACTGGATCATCACCAGTGTGTTCCCCAGCTCGCACTGGTGGATGCATTTCGTTGTCCACGTCGTCCTGGTGGCGATGCCGGTCGCGTTTCTTGCCTTGCTGTTGGTTTGGGCGGTCGGCTTGGCGCGTCGGCGTCTGGCCGGCCGGCCGGCGGCACCGTCTGCGGACCTGCGCAGCCCGCTCCCAGCGAACCTGTTCGGCTACATCCTCAAACACACGCGCCGCCAGCAGCTCATCCTGCTCATGGGTGCGTTGGCGTCCTTGCCCCTGCTCTACGCGGTTCTTGAACTGCCGAAGCAGATCATCAACCGGGCTTTGAGCACGGAGGCCGAGGCGGTTTCGGTGCTCGGGGTGGCAATGGCCTCCTACGAGTTGCTCTTTGCGCTGTGCGCGCTTTATCTCGCGGCGGTTCTGGCGAGCGGCGGCGTCAAATACGGCATCAATCTCGTCAAAGGCCATTTGGCGGAAGGCATGACGCGCCGGATGCGCTTTGCCGTCTTCCAGGCTTGGTCGCGGGGCGCAAAGCCATGCGCGCCCGCGCAGATCATTCCCGTGCTGGTCCAGGAGGTCGATCCGATCGCCGGCTTCGCCGGCGAAGCCTTTCTGACGCCGGCTTTCGAAGGCGGCACCTTTCTGACCATCCTGGTGTTCATGGTGCTCCAAAACCCGGTGCTCGGCGCCGCCGCCATGACGCTGGTCCCGATTCAGATCGCCCTGATTCCCCGCCTGCAGCGTCGGGTCAGCGCCCTGGCGCGCCAGCGGTCACGCGAGATGCGCGCCTTTGGGGTTGCCGTGGCCGACGCCGACCCGCGCAGCCAAGACCCGCATCCTGTTCTCGCTGTCTCACGGTCCCTCAGACGGGCACAAACCATCCGGCTGGAGATCTACCGGCGCAAATTCTTCATCAAAAGCCTGAACAACTTCATCACTCACCTCACCCCGTTCTTCTTCTACAGCATTGGTGGGTATTTGGTCATCGAGGAACGGCTTTCCCTGGGAGCGCTGGTCGCGGTTCTCGCCGCTCACAAGGACATGTCGGCGCCGCTGCGTGAACTTCTCGGATACTATCAGACCATGGACGATGTTCGGGTGCGCTACGACGACATCCGCCGGTTCCTGGCTGGTCAGAACGAGCCCGCAGCGGCCGACACCGCAGGCGCGGTCGGCGAAGACTCCTTGCCGCACAACCTGCGAAGGGGTGCGGCATGACCGCCATGGATCGGCCTCTTCCATGGCGTGGTCGCGCTTCCCGTACGATCGCTGGCGCCGCGCGCCCGCCGTCCCACGGCGAACCGGAGCGCACCCTCGAGGTCGTCGCGGATGCGACGACGCGTCCGTCCGCTCGAGGGGCCGGGGGCCAACATGGGCCCGGCGGACGAGACCGCGCAACGCCGACCGTTCCACTGTCGCGCCGGTCGGGCGGCGCTCCACGAATGAGCGTTGGACCACAGCGGGGCCTGCGCGGCGCGGGCTTCATCGCGGCCGCTCTGCTCGGCATGCTGCTGGCTTGGGCCGGAGGCGCCCTGCTCGTGGCCCCGGTCGCCGCCATGACCGGCTCGGTTGCTGCCATGGCGGGTGCTTCCGCCGAGGCCGCGCCCGATTTCGCTGCGGATGCCCTTCCCGATGACGATGGCGTGGACCAGCGTGACCCGGACGACGACCGCGCCGAAAGCGCCGGTACGTCGCACGCCAACTGCGGCATGGTCGCATGCTCCATGCTGGTGCCTGGACCGAGCCGGCTTCCCATGACATCGGCCGCCTGGGCCCGCGCCCGTACCGCCATGGTGATCGACGCCTGCCACGACGGCCGGTCGATCTCGCCGCCCCAGCGGCCTCCGAAGGCCATGGCCTGCCGCCCGGAGCCGCGAGCCCACGCGGAGCTGGGCTGTCCGGGCTCGTCGCCGATGAGGTAAGAACTGGGATCGCGAGACCACGGCCCTCCGCGTGCCCAAACGCGCCTCGCGCGTAGGGCATTCGCTTCCAGCGCGTGGGTCGTGGACCTCGCATCCGGCCCTCACCCCGCCGAGGAATGCCCTCGTCCCGTCGTCACCGCGGCGCCTCGCCCGTTGCCTCCCTCCACCACCGCACACCACTGCGACCGGCCGATCGCGCCGCGTCCGTCCTCGGTGTGCCCTTGTTTGTCTTCCACAAAACCAAAGGACCCTTCCATGCGTTTCAGCCCCCGTACCCTGACCACCGCCTCCCTGATGGCTGGCGTGGCTTTGCTGTCCCTCCCGGGCCTCGCCTTTGCCGGCGCGGGCGAACCCGGCCACGGGCACGCCGCCATTGGCGAACCGGCGAAGGCCTCCGCGGCCAAGCGGGTCGTGCAGGTTGAGCTGGGTGACAACTATTACAAGCCGGAATCGCTTTCGGTGAAGGCGGGTGAAACGGTTCGCTTCGTTCTCAAGAACAAGGGCGACTTCCTGCACGAGTTCAACATCGGCACCGCTAGCATGCATGCCGCCCATCAGAAGGAGATGGCGATGATGGTCGAGCACGGCATGCTGACGCCGACGGGCATCAACACGAGCATGAGCGGCATGGACCATTCCAAGATGGGCATGGCCGGAATGAAGCACGATGACCCCAACAGCGTGCTCGTTGGACCGGGCGAAACCAAGGAGCTGACCTGGAAGTTCACCACGGAGACCGCCCTGGAGTTCGCCTGCAACATGCCGGGGCATTACGAGTCCGGCATGGTCGGCAAGGTCGCCTTCACCCGCTGACGGAGGACGCCATGAACACGGCATCGCGCGGGCTTTCCCGCCGCGATGCCCTCAAGCTCGCCGGATTGGCAGGGCTTGCGGGCGTCGTGACTCTCTATCCCGAGCGCCGCGCCTTCGCGACGGCGCATCAGACGCTTGATCTGGCGATCGAGCGCACCCGCCTGACGGTCGACGGCGCCGCCAGCCGCGGCATCGCCATCGGCGGTTCCATCCCGGCCCCGACGCTCCGTTGGCGCGAAGGGCAGGAGGTGGTGATCCATGTGACCAACAGGCTGGACGAGCCGACCTCGATCCACTGGCATGGCCTGCTGCTGCACGGCGTCATGGACGGCGCGCCCGGCTTCAACGGCTACCAGCCGATCATGCCGGGCGAGACCTACACCTACCGCTTCCAGCTGCGCCAAGCGGGCACCTACTGGTACCACAGCCACTCCGCCGGCCAGGAACAGGAGGGCATGTACGGCGCCATCGTCATCGAACCGGCCGAGCGCGATCCCGTCCGGGCCGATCGCGACTATGTCGTGGTGCTGTCCGACCACACGCCGGAGCGGCCCGACGCGGTGCTCCGGAAGCTCAAGCTCGGAAGCGTGAGCGAGGGGTATTACAATCGTTCCAAGCGGACCCTGTCCGACTTCTTCCGTGACGCCGAGCGGGATGGCTTCGACGCCACCCTGCGCAATCGCCTCGACTGGGGCGACATGCTGATGGAGCCGACCGATCTGGCCGACGTGACCGGCTACAGCTTCCTGGTCAACGGCAAGGGACCACAGGACAACTGGACGGCGCTCTTCAAGCCGGGAGAGCGCGTCCGGCTCCGCATCATCAACGCCTCGGCGATGACGATCTTCGACCTCCGCATTCCGGGCTTGCCCATGACGGTGGTGGCGGCCGACGGGCAAAACGTGGTGCCGGTGAAGGTCGACGAGTTCCGCTTCGGCGTCGGCGAGACCTACGATGTCCTCGTCCTGCCGCAGGAGGACAAGGCCTTCACCCTCTTCGCCGAGCCGATCGACCGCACCGGCTTCGCCCGGGCGACGCTCGCTCCCCGCGAAGGGATGTCGGGCGACATTCCCGCTCGCCGCCCGCGCACGGTTCTGACCATGGCCGACATGGGCATGGACCACGGCTCCATGGCGGGGATGGACCACGGATCGATGGCGGGCATGGACCACGGATCGATGAAAGGGATGGATCACAGCGCCATGATGGGCATGGGCACCGGATCGATGCCCGGCATGGACCACAGTGCCATGCCGGGCATGAACCATGGCGCCATGGCCGGTATGGATCAAGGGATGGCCAAGGCCTCGGATCGGGCGCTTGGCTGGGCGGACGCCGCGACCCCGCCAGGCACCAAGGCGCTGTCCTACGCGGATCTGAAAGCCTTCTCGAAGACCCGCGACCTTCGCGAGCCCACCCAGGAAATCGTCGTGCGGCTGACGGGCATGATGTCCCGCTACATCTGGACCCTGAACGGCGCGAAGTTCGACCAGGGCACGCCGATCCGAGTGGCGTACGGCGACCGCATCCGCATCCGCTTCGTGAACGAGACCATGATGGCCCACCCCATGCATCTGCATGGGATGTTCGTGGAGCTCGAAAACGGTCAGAAGGACCGCTTGCCCAAGAAGCACGTCGTTCTCGTTCCTCCGGGACAGACGACCTCGGTGCAGTTGACCGCGAACGAGCCCGGGGAATGGCCGTTCCACTGCCATCTGCTTTACCACATGGCCTCGGGCATGATGACGCGGTTCATCGTCGAGCGCCGCACGGCCAGCCTCTGACAGGAAGCGACGCATGCGCATGATCACATCGGGCCTGAGACAGGCTCTGCTCCTGGCCGGGGCCCTCACGCTGGCGGTGACGGCGACCGCGGCCAACGCGGCCGACCCGTCCCACGCCCAACAGTTCCACGAGGAACCGGCGATCCTGTCGACCCTGCTGGTCGACCGCCTCGAGCACCGCTGGAAGGACGGTGAAAACACGCTCGACTGGGACCTCAAGGGGTTCATCGGTGGCGACACCGACAAGCTCTGGCTCAACGCGAAAGGCAGCAAGCCGGTCGAGGGGGGAGCCGAGAAGGCCGAGTTCCAGCTTCTGTACAGCCGCTTGGTGTCGGAGTTCTGGGACGTCCAGGTCGGTGTGCGTCACGACGTGCGGCCCCAGCCGCAGACAACCTACGCCGTTGCCGGCTTTCAGGGGTTGGCACCCTATTTCTTCGACGTCAACGCTCAGGCTTTTCTGAGTGAGGACGGCGCCCTGAGCGCCCGGCTCGAGGCCGAGTACGACCTGCTCATCACGCAGCGTCTGATCCTCCAGCCGGTCGCCGAGATGAATGTGTCGGCGCGGCGGGTCCGGGAGCTCGATCTCGGTCGCGGCATCACCGACATCGAGCTCGGCTTGCGGCTGCGCTACGAGGTGGCGCGGGAGTTCGCGCCGTACATCGGGGTCAATTGGGAGCGCAAGCTCGGCGAGACCGCCGACATCACGCGGCGGCACGGCGAGGACGCAAGCGCGGTGTCGTTCGTCACCGGCGTTCGCTTCTGGTTCTAAGCCTTCGCGGGCTGGGTGTTGTATTCGCCCAGCCCGCTCCCGCACGGCCCTTCACGCCGTGCCCAAACCCCGGGTACAGACTGGTCGTCTTCCCATCCCCTGTTCGACCATCGGCATGCCCGTGATCTGCCTGTCAAGCAAAGCGTGAACGACCCGATCGGCGTCACGCGATCGTTTTGAAGGAAAGGGCCTCGATCATGACACCCAGCGAGAAGAAACTGATCCGCCTGCGTCAGGCCCGGACGTTGGAGGACTTGCGCACGTCGTTCCCGCGTGACTGGCGCATCGTGCAGCACAGGATCAGCGACATTCTCGAACGCGGAAAACCGCAGGATTTGGCGGAATTCACCAAGCGTACCATAGAACATCATCAAGCGCTGATCGTAGTACTCGGCCAGAGTCGCCCCAACGATCTGGACTATGAAAGTCATTTATCGCGCTTTGCGCAAGTCAGAATGGCTGCGTTGGTCATTAAAGATTTATCACGCTTCGCCGGGAAAAATATGAAATCGCCGAAGCTGGGACGGATTGATCAATTTTTGATGGGCAATCTGTTGTTCCTTGACGGATTTCAGCGAAAACCGGTGTCGATGTTTTGGTTCCGATTGATATGGGCGATGATCCGGCAACGGGACATGCTCATGCCTCTGGTGGAGCCCAAAGGCATCTATTGTTTCTATTCCAAAGAGCTCATAACGCGGCTGGCGGGGCTGATCGGCTCGCGTCCCTGCCTGGAAATCGCCGCCGGAGACGGCACCTTGACCCGATTCCTGCAGGACGCCGGCGTGTCGATCATCGCGACGGACAACCACAGTTGGCATTCCTCCGTGACATACCCCGACAGCGTCACCAAACTGGATGCTCGTGCGGCGCTGCGGATGCACAAGACCAAGGTGGTCTTGTGCTCGTGGCCCCCGGCCAACAACGCTTTCGAGCGGTTCGTCTTCGAAGCCAACCAGGTCGAGCTCTATCTTGTCATCGGCAGCCGGTATGACTTCGCGTCGGGCAATTGGCGCGATTACCGCCGGCAGACCAATTTCACCGTGACCCACGACTTGGAACTGAGCCGTCTGGTGCTGCCTCCGGAGTTGGGCTGCGCGGTGTACCGGTTTGAACGAAAGGCCGCGTGACGGGACCGCTATCCCAGATCGGCTCCGCTCAAGATCGGCGACGACGGCTTGGACGATCGGGGTGGTTCCAGCCACGTGGCGAATCCGGAGCCGTGCATACCGAGCACTTCATCGATCCATTGCCGGTACGGCGTCAGATCGGTCATCCCCAGTCGATGGGAGCAGACACGAGGTCCGTAACTCAACAGGCTGCGGCTGATGATCGCCAACACGGCCAGACCTCCCGAGGGGATGTGCAAGTAAAGCGGGGCCCCTGAATCCCCATCGCATCCGCTGCCGTCCTTGGTTTCCAGCAGAAACTCCGTCTTTCCCCATGTCCAGAGCTCGGCCTCCAGGTCGAGGTGGCGCAAGTGTCCCGCCCCCGACGCGACCGACCAGGTCGCGCTTCCATATCCCGCCAGAATGCCGTGGAACCCTTGGCCCGGCCCAACAAGACCGCTGCCGGTGCCGGCCGTCCTATCCAACAGCACGGCTGGCCGGTAGGAGGCGGGAACGGGAGCGGCCAAAAGGAGCAGCGCCAAATCGCCACGATCGACCGGCGCTTGCCGCCGGGCGATCCAGCCTGGATAGGGGATGGACCGCAGAACCGGTCGCGCCATGTCCTGTCCGGCCCGACCGCGTGCCGGCACGTCGAACAGCACGCGTATCGTGTCGTCCGCGGTCGCGCAGTGTGCCGCGGTCAAAACGGCTGTCGTCGTGATGATGACGCCGCTGCAGAGTTCGGAGGTTCCATGGTTGTAGAGGGCGACCGTGCTGGCTGCAAACGCCGCTCCGTTCGGCGCCGCGCGACCGCCTTCGATCGCGCGCGCCGAAGCCGGCGCGAACGCGAGGACCATCAGGATGACGTGCAACGCAGACGTGAACCTCATGAACGGTCACTCCGTTACGAAGCGGCACCTGTCATCCCCCGTCTGCGCCGACACCCACTATACATGTTTGAGACGTTCTTTTGAGGCTGCAAAAGCAGAGGGAGGATATCTCTATCGAGTCGGAATCGACCCTCATCCAGTGTGACGTGGGCTGAAACGACACAGGGCCGACGCCAGAGCGGTGCTGGTCCCGGCGGAACCGCCATGGCGCCGGACGCGCATCACCGCTCCATCCGGTGGGGCGTGACACCCGCCGCTAAAGGCGCAGTTGCCTCAACCGCAAGGCGTTGCCGACCACGGACACCGAACTCAAGGCCATCGCCGCGGCGGCGATGATCGGCGACAAGGTCCAGCCGAACAGGGGATAGAACACGCCCGCCGCGACCGGCACCCCCAGCGCGTTGTAAACAAACGCCAGAAAGAGGTTCTGTCGGATGTTCCGCATGGTCGCCCGGCTGAGCGTCCGCGCCCGCGCAATGCCCGCCAGATCGCCCTTGACCAAGGTGACGCCCGCGCTCTGGATCGCCACCTCCGTTCCGGTGCCCATGGCGACGCCGACGTCGGCCTCGGCGAGCGCCGGGGCATCGTTCACACCGTCACCGGCCATCGCCACCACGCGGCCCTGCGCCTTCAACCGCTTCACCACCTGGTTCTTGTCCTCGGGCAGAACCTCCGCCTCGATCTCGCCGATGCCCAGACGGCGCGCCACCGCCTCGGCGGTGGTCCGGTTGTCGCCGGTCAGCATCACGATGCGCACGCCGTCGGCCCGCAGCGTCTCCAACGCCTGCGGCGTGCTCGCCTTGATCGGATCGGCGACCGCGATGATTCCACCGGGCCCGCCGTCCACCGCGGCGTACAGCGCCGTGGCACCCTCGCGCCGCAGTTCGTCCGCGCGCGCCTCCAGTTCCCCGAGATCGATGCCCTGGTTCCGCATCATCGCGGCGTTGCCGAGGGACACCGCGCGGCCGCCCACCTCGCCGACCACCCCCTTGCCGGTGAGGGAATTGAAATTGGAGACGTCCTGCATCGGCAGACCGCGCTCCTTGGCGGAGGCGACGATGGCGGCGGCCAGAGGATGCTCACTCGACCGCTCCAGGCTTGCCGCCAACGACAGCAGGGTCGCCTCGTCCACTCCCGGCGCCGGGACCACGGCGGTCACCCGGGGCTTGCCCTCGGTGAGAGTCCCGGTCTTGTCGACAACCAGCGTGTCCACCGTCTCGAACCGCTCCAGGGACGCCGCGTCCTTGATGAGGACGCCGGCCGTGGCCCCCTTGCCGACGCTGACCATGATGGACATCGGGGTCGCCAACCCCAGCGCGCAGGGGCAGGCGATGATGAGCACCGACACGGCGGCAATCAGCGCGTAGGCAAAGGCGGGCGGTGGCCCCCAGATCATCCAGCCAAGGAATGCGAACACCGCCACACCGATGACGGCCGGGACGAAATAGCCGGAAACCACGTCGGCCATGCGTTGGATCGGCGCCCGGCTGCGCTGGGCCTCGGCCACCATGGTCACGATCCGCGACAGCATGGTGTCCGCGCCGACCTTGTCCGCCCGCATGACCAGCGCGCCGGTCTGGTTCACGGTGCCGCCGATCACCTTGGCGCCCGTTTCCTTCTCCACGGGCATGGACTCGCCGGTGACCATGGATTCGTCCACACTGCTGTGACCCTCCAGCACTTCGCCGTCGACCGGAACGCCGTCACCGGGCCGGAGGCGGAGCCGGTCTCCGACGTGAACCTGGTCCAAGGGGATGTCTTCGTCGTCCTCGCCGTCCCGGACACGGCGCGCGGTCTTGGGTGCAAGGTTCAGCAAGGCGCGGATGGCGCCGCCGGTCTGCTCACGGGCGCGAAGCTCGAGAACCTGTCCGAGCAGCACCAACACGGTGATGACCGCCGCGGCTTCGTAGTAGACCGCGACCAAACCCTCGGCGTTCCGGAACCCCGCGGGGAAGAGGCCGGGCAGGAACGTCGCGACCAAGCTGAAGCCGTACGCAACACCAACGCCGAGCGCGATCAGGCTGAACATGTTCAGACTGCGGTTGGCAAATGACCGCCAGCCGCGCTCCAGCAACGGCCAGCCCGCCCACAGCACCACGGGCGTCGCCAAGAAGACCTGGAGCCACAGGGACATTTGGGGAGAGATCAGGGCATGAAGTCCGAGTCCCGGAAGATGGGCGCCCAGTTCCAGAAGGATGAGCGGCACGGTCAAGACGGTGCCGATCCAGAACCGCCGGGTCATGTCCATGAGTTCCGGGTTCGGCCCGCCTTCCATCCCGGCCGTGACCGGCTCCAGCGCCATCCCGCAGATCGGGCAATTTCCCGGACCCTCCTGCCGGATTTGCGGGTGCATCGGGCAGGTGTAGATCACACCCTTTGACGGCACGACCTGCCCCGCCGGCTCCGGCTCAGCGGGTTTGGCGGCCGGCTTCAGGTACGGCTCGGGGGCCGCGACGAATGTGTCGTGGCAACGCGCCGAGCAGAAATGGAAGGTCCGGCCGCCATGCTCGGCGTGATGCGCGGTCCGCTCGGGATCGACCATCATGCCGCAGACGGGGTCCCTCACCGTAGCGCGATCATCGTGTTCGGTATGGAGGCTGCCCCCGGCGGGATGGACATGACCGTGATGCCGATCATTCATCGTCGTGCCTCATTTCTTAGCACGCTCGCTCATGGCGGCGTGGCGTTTGCGGGTTTCTTCAGGCCAGGAACTCTTGATGAAGGCGAGGACCGCCCAGATCTCGGCGTCGCTCAGCACATCGCCGAAGCTTGGCATGTCGCTTTCGTAGCCGGACGGGGCGAAGGCGGCGATGCCCCGCTTCGTTATCGCGAAGAGGTCGCTGTCGGGGTGGTGCCACGTGTGCCCGGAGGCGTCGTGCGGCGGCGCGGGCATGCGACCATCCGGCTTGCGGCGGCGCCACTCCGGTTGCCCCTCGAGGCGGGCGCCATGGCATGACGCACAACCCTCGGCATAGACCGCCGCCCCGCGGGCGACCTGCGCCGTGTCGCTCGGATCAGCCCCACCCGACGCACCGGCGTGCCACAGGACCGCGCCTGCGACGGCCGCCCCAAGCGCCAAACCGGCACCAATCCTCAATGCCCAAGCCATGGGAACAGCCCTCGACATCATGATCGGAACGGCTTCCAGCTTTTCCCGCCGTCCTGGCTGGCGAGGATCACGCTTTTGTCCGTCACGGCGTAGAGTCGCTCGGCGTTGGTCGGGTCCACCGCCAGATGCAGCAGGACGGCCTCGCCAAAGCTGTTGCTGACCGGTTGCCACGCCAAGCTCGGCTCGGTGGCCTTGAGCAACCCAACACCGATCTGAAAGGCGTAGGCGGTGCCGTCCTTGGTCGTCGCCACCATGGTCGCCGGGCGTTGCACGATGGATGCGGGTTGCCACGTCCTGCCCGCGTCGCGGCTCACCGTCAGGCCGCTGCGTGTGGCGGCATAAACGGTGTTCGGCTCCTTGGCCGAGGCGGCGAGGTCGAACAGGTCGGCGGGCGGTTTGCCGGTGACCTCCCAGCGCGTTCCACCGTCGCGGCTGACCTGGACGCTGCCGTAATAGCCGTACAGCACCGTCGGGTCGGCCGCGCTGACGTCCATGGCGTGGAAGTCCACCGGACCGCCGGCGCCCGAGGCGATCGGTGTCCAGGTTCTCGCTCCGTCCGTCGAGAGGAGAACCCCCAGGTTTCCACCCTTCTCCGGGTGGCCGCTGGCGAAGAAAGTGCCGGGCTGTGCAGGGTTCGGCGTGAAACCCATGTAGTCGTTGCGGTTGGTGGACACCCGAGTGGCGGTGTCGTCGGGATTGGTCCGGTACACGCCGAAATGGGAGGCGAGGTACAGCCGCGTCGGATCCGCCGGGTCCACGGCAATTCCGTGCAGATGAGACACTTCAGCCAGCCTCAGGGTTTCCTCGGCGCGAACCTGCGTGGTGGCGACCGCGCCGAAGAGGAGTGCGGCGGTTATCGCCAGTGTTTTCTTGGTGTTCATCGTGCGTCTCCGCGTTGACGGGTGCGACGCCTTCCCCCTGGTCATCGGATCGGTGGTGGGGGCGACGATTGAAGCCTTCACCGGGGCCATCGGCGATGGCCCGGCTCCCGGTTTGATGCTTGTGCGTGCCGAAGGCGTCATGGCGTGTCACCCTTGGTTGGACGGTTGGCGTCATCGCCGTTTCCGTCGTGTCCGCCATGCTCATGGCCACCGTGCATGAAGACATGCATCAGCGGGCACAGGAGCAAGAGCAGGAAGGGAAGCGCATCGAGCACACGGGTGACATGGAAAAGGGACAGGTACAGCGCCGCTAAAGCGACGGCCCCAAGCCCGGCCAGCCCGGCCCAGGTTCGATACCAAGGGGGGGGCGCCAGCGGTTTCAGCGCATGAAAGGAATGGTCCTGGGTCATGATCGTCTCCATCATCGGATTCGGGTTCCGGACGGCTCCATGGAGCGCCGGAAGCAGGCCGAAGAGCACGAAAGCCGAGGCCGACACCCTTCCCAAGCCAAAACTCAGGTCAGGCGCGCGGACGGACTCGTGGCATCAGGCGATCAGAGGGGAGGACGGAGCGCGGGCACGGTGCCGACGCCCTCCGGAGAGACGAGGGTCGGCGTGTGGCGCTCCCGTCCAAGCCGAGGAATGACGATCATGACGGAGCCGGCCAGCAGGCTGGGGTGCAGGGTGGCGCAATGGGCCACCCTGCAGCAGAGGCCGTCGCTGAGTGGCGGATGGCCGTCGCAAAGAGCCTGCTCATCACCCCGCTCGTGATCGCTGACGGTGCCAACGGTCGCCGTGGGATCGTCGAGTTCCGTGGCGAGTTGGGACATGGTGGTGTGTGGCATTAGGACGGCAGGGCCCGACGCGGCGTAAACGAACAGCGTCGCCACCATCAGCAGGCCAACCACCAGCCACTTGACCGTCAACCGCGCCTCGCGCCCCATGACGACCACCTTTCCCATACAGGCTGGACCAGGGGGAAGTGTCCCGACAGACCCAGCCACCAAACGCCTAGAACCCTTGATCAAACGCCGCAAGCCTTCGCAATGGCCTGGACACCGTGCGTTCCCAGCACCCTGAGAGGGCTGTGGCGAAATGCCGCTTGATCGCCATTGCCGAGCAAAGGGAACGCAATTCTCTCACCGGCCGCACGGCTGGTCCTCAGGCCGCGTGACAGCGTGAGCTCTGGGCAACGTCCCCTTCGGAGATCCGGTGAGGGGCGTCGCAAGCCGGTGCGGGCGATGAGGCTCCCTTGGTGCCGCTTGGCATCAGGCGGCAGTCTGAAACGTCGTAGCCGGCGTCCTCGATGGCTTTGCGAACAGCGCTTTCGTCGGCGTTGCCCTCGCTGGATACCACTCCGGTTGTCCCATCGACCGACGCGCGCTCGACCGACGGCAACGCTTCGACCGCTATGGTGACCGTCTGGGCGCAATGCCCGCAGATCATCCCATCCACCTTGAACCTCAGCACGGCATCCTCCGTGACGCGGAAAGCACCACCATCCGGTTTCCAGCGATGGGAAGGTCAAGAGCAAAAACACGCGGTCAGCGCTGGGCCTGTTGGGGAGGATGCCGATCGAGCCATTTGTCGAGCTGCTTGATCTCCTTGGTCTGGTCCTCAACCACTTTGCGCGCCATCTTTTTCAGCTCGGCGTCCTTGCCCTGTTCCAGTTCGATCCGGGCCATATCGATCGCTCCTTGGTGATGCGCGCGCATCATCGTCGCGAAGTCATGGTCAGGGTCGCCGGTCATCGGTTGCGCCATCATGGTCTGCTGCATCGTGTGCATGGTGTCCATCATGGCTTGTGATCCGGCTGCATTGGGCTTGGCGCTTTGCCCGTGCGTCATCCCTTGTGCAGCGTTTTGTTGCGCCAACACCGGTGCGGCGGTGGCCAAGGTAAGGACGAACGCCAAAGAGCTGGTCAGACGGACACACGATTTTGCAGGCATCGGTTTTCTCCTCGTGAGTATGCCACACGGCCAACGGCGTGACGGGAACGGCCGGACCGATAGGGCTTCAACCCAAACCGCGGTCTTGGCGTTCCAGACAGCAGCCCATCCTGGCCGCCATCCTCGCCTTCGCCGGCTGGCTGCCGTGGCCGACCCGATCAAGGCGAGCACGCCGCAGGCGTTGGAGACGCTGCGGGCCGACGGCGTGCGCATCGTCATGCTGAGCGGCGACAACCGGACCACCGTGGAGGCGGTGGCGCGGCGCCTTGGCATCGCCGAGGTCGAGGCCGAGGTTCTGCCCGACCAGAAGCATCGGATCGTGCGGAAGCTGAAGGCGGAAGGGCGCGTGGTCGCCATGGCGGGCGACGGCGGCAACGATGCCCCGGCGCTCGCCGAAGCGGACGTGGGGGTCGCCATGGGCACCGGAACGGAGGTGGCGATCCAGAGCGCCGGCGTGACGCTGGTGAAGGGCGACCTTGCCGGCATCGCCCGGGCCCGGGTGCTGAGCCGGGCGACCATGGGCAACATCCGGCAGAACCACTTCCTGGCCTTCGTCTACAACGCGCTCGGGGTGCCGGTGGCGGCCGGCGTCTTCTATCCCCTGTTCGGCTGGACCCTGAGCCCGATCATCGCCGCGGCCGCCATGGCGTTGAGCTCGGTCTCGGTCATCGGCAATGCGCTCCGTTTGCGCCTGACGAACCTCTAGGCACAGGCTGCCGCACAGAGCTCCAACCTTACCCCTCCAAGGCTTGAAAGAACCTCTCCAGGGGGATAGGTGTAGTGTCATGAGCCATGCCACCAACCCCGATCTGAAGAACCGGCTGCGCCGGGCCGAAGGCCACCTCGCCATCATCACCCGCATGGTGGAGGAAGGGCGTGATGGAATCGACATCGCCCAGCAGCTTCAGGCGGTCATCAAAGCCCTGGAGAAGGCCAAGAGCGTGCTCGTCCTTGATCACATCGACCATCATCTCGAAGAGATCGTCGGTCCGATCCCGCGCGAGGACCGTGAACGTCTCGTCAAGCTGCGCGAACTCGCCAAATATTTGTAGGGGGCAAGCCGTGTGCCGCCGCACCGCCGTTGAGCACGCCTTCACCGAACCGATCGCGCGGAGCGGCCGGGAAAGCCATGGCTTCGAGGCCCGGCCTCGCCATCGTCCGGTTTCCCCATCCTGACGCTCCGGCACCCAAAGCCATCGCGACGATGGATGTCTGGACGCGGCCTCCTTTGCTACACCAGGACCTTGCCATGCACTCCCATTCCATTGCCCCCTGGACGCACCAGCACGAGTTCCTCGGCGAGCACCACGACCGCAACGAACGGCGCATCTGGATCGTCGTCGCCCTCACCCTGGCCATGATGGTCGGCGAGATCATCGGCGGCACGGTGTTCGGCTCGCTGGCTCTGGTCGCCGACGGCTGGCACATGTCCACCCACGCGGCTGCGCTCAGCATCTCGGCGCTCGCCTACCTCTACGCCCGCCGGCATGTCCGCAACGAGCGCTTCGCCTTCGGCACCGGCAAGCTCGGCGAACTGGCCGCCTTCGCATCCGCCATGGTCCTGGCGATGATCGCCCTGCTGATCGGCTACGAGAGCGTCGAACGCCTTGTCAATCCGGTGCCCATCGCCTACGGCGAGGCGCTTGCCATTGCAGTCCTTGGCCTTGCGGTCAACCTCGGGAGTGCCTGGCTGCTCGGCGGCGAGCACCACCACCATGGGCACCATCACGACCACGGTGTCCATGGGGACCACGACAATGATCACAACCAAGCCGATGACCAGGATGCGCACGGGCATGGTCATGGGCATGGCGGCCACCATGCCCATGACCTGAACCTGCGATCGGCCTACATCCACGTCCTGGCCGACGCCGCGACCTCCGTCCTCGCCATCCTGGGGCTTTTGGCGGCGGGCCTGTTCGGCTGGACCTGGATGGACCCGATCGTCGGCTTGGTCGGTACGGCCGTCATCCTCGGCTGGGCCTACGGCCTCGTTCGGGACGCCGGCGCGGTGCTCCTTGACACGGTGCCGGACCCGAAGCTGTCGGCGGCTGTGCGGACGACCCTGGAGACCGATGGCGACCGGGTCTCCGACCTGCACCTCTGGCGGGTCGGTCCGGGGCATCTGGCGGCCATTGTCGCCCTGGTGTCCGACCACCCCAAGCCGGCGGCCGTGTACAAGGCACGCTTGGCCCACCTGCACGGCCTCAGCCACGTCACCGTCGAGGTGGCACAGTGCGGAAGCAGCCACGATTCCGGTGGCGACCACGACCGTCATCCCCATCCGGCGTGATGGGCCGCCTCGAGACGGAGGCGTAGACGGATCGGGAATATCTTCGACATTCTCGGCTCACTGCCTATCATCCATGGACACTCCATCGAAGAATGGGCTTCGGAGCGGTGAAGCGGTTGGCGAACGAACGCTGGGGATTGAGCTATTCATATGAAGCATTTCTTGCGCGATAACATCGCCGCCGATTTCTGCGAAAATCTTTCATCAGAAAGGTTTGGAGCTGTACTCGTGAATTCCCCGTGGAATATCCTCTATGAGGAACTGCGGCACAAGGGCTTGGCGGCCGAAGCGGACAAATATCAGGAGGCGTTGATGGGCGCCTTGCTTGCTTTGCCTGTTGAGCGCCTTCTCGACGAGAGATGTCATTTGTATTTATACACCCCGAATTCCGCGATTCCTTCGGGATTGGAATTGCTGAAGAGGTGGGGATTTGACTACAAGAGCAATTTGATTATTCATAATGGTAAAGGGGCGGCGCAGTCAGGAGGCCAAAAATCAAAATTTTTCCGCAACGTCACGGATATGGTTCTGTTCGGAGTGCGTGGTAAGGGTGCTCGCACTCTTGACCCGGGACGCACACAAGTTAACTACTTCGAAGCACCGTGTCAGCTTCACCGAGTGATTGAGGCGTGCAGTTCTGGGCCATATCTTGAGCTCTTCAATGACCAAGCGCGGCCCGGATGGACCGCGTGGAAGTGGCAGTTTCTTGAGCATGCGTAACATTGATGCAGCGTGCGGGTGAAGCTATGGCAGAAGACGTTGTGTGGAAGCCCGGAAGTTTTACAAAAAACTTCAGCTGGGGGAGCCAGGAGAATGGGCTCTTTCAGCTGTATAAGAGCATTCAAGTCGGGTTTGGTGGCGTTGTCGGCGATGTGAGCCGAAAGGCGTTTCGCGAACGCGTGGAGCAACTGAATCGGCCTGACTTCATACCAATCAATTTTTTCCTTTTTAATAAGAAATTTGATGGTGTTGATAATATTATTGCCGACGAGTTGGTCTTTCAGGCAATAATGGGCGAGCATAACCCGCGCTTTGACAAGCTTGCCTTGTTTGCTTTCAACTTCAGTTATGTTGGAACCTGGAAAGGCGCGCGCGCCAACCAGCGGCGCCCAGCGCTCTGGGCGTTTCATTACATCAGGGACCGTGTTTCCAGCAAACTGTCTTGGAACACCTCTGGCGTTTCCACAGACGACATCGAGAATTTCGTTGCAAGTGACACACGGTATTCCGCTCAAACGGCAAGAAAGCTCGCAAGCAACTTAAACTACTTATATTCCGCAGGGGGCCTCTCTGGGTTTGACCAAAAGAAGGTCGATCGCTGGTGGGCTGATGCGCTTTTTCTTGCTTTGGATCGCCTTATTGAAGATCGCCTGCTTGACGGCCTTCAAACACCGCCGACGGAGTATGCAGCAATCCTTTCGAGATCAGGTTTCCATGCAATAAGCGGAAAAACAAGTATTGAGAAGAATTTGGCAGAAAAGCACTTGATCCATCTTTACACCGTGTGCGGTGGCAGAGAGCGGTTTTCCATTGAGCAAACTCTGAGGAGAGTTGACGCGGAAGTTCCAAATGATGACCGCGAGATACCCAACAGTATTTTTCCATATGGGGCTGTCCATCCAACAAACCCCAGCATCCTCAAGAACATTCCGCCGACCTGCGTGCCTCTCGCCAGGGCCGCGGGCTTCGACATTGTCAGGGCAATGGACTTGGAGGACTTCGGGGCGGATGAGTATATAATACAAAAGACAAGAGCCGCCGCTGAGAAAATGGTGGCGGAGAATATCACTCCAATCATGAGCGCAGAAGAGTTAGAAAAATTGACGAGGGGATAATGACTACGTTCTTTGACACGAATGCGCTGATATATCTTTTGGACAAACAGAGCCCTTATCATGCGTCGTCAATGAACGAATTGCAGAAGTGCAAAGCAATGGGGCCAGTTGTCGTTTGCGATATGGTTTATTGTGAATTCTCTGTTGGCATGGAAAGTAAAGAAGCGGTTGATGCGGCTATATCAGCATACGCTTTCGAGCGCTTCAGAGGAAGCGATGAAGCTCTTGTAAGGGCGGGTGCGGCGTTTAGACGATACAAGGATTTCGTCAGGGAGGAAAGGAGGAAGCAGAACGCGCCGCCAGTGAGTGAAGAGGAGAGACGAAAGGTACTTCCTGATTTCATCGTTGGGGCAATTGCCGAGGCAGAGGAATGCCCTCTCGTTACAAGAGACAAAACACACTACGAGAAATGGTTCGCGGTCCTGAAGTTGATATTATTGCAGAAGTCCTGTTGAGTCTGTTGATTGATTGCTGTATTGCGGGATCGTTCCGACCCTATATTTTATTGCTCCTGGCTGAAGGGCCCAAGCCATCTACTCATGTTGCGGGCCCTGAACAAAAAATTGGCCCTCCAGGCCCATGGAAAAGCCATTCGGATCACAAAGTCGGCCGCAACGGGATGGAGGCTGCATACCGGAGCGGTCAACCAACGATCGAAGCGGCCGTCGACCGATCGCAAGCGGTCAGGACGAAGCGGCGGCCATCCCGCTGCACCCAGCGCTGCCGCCGGGCCCGTGACGGTCGGGCCCGCATCGATCCCGGATGGCGTGCAATGGTTCGATGACGGGCACGCTCGCCGATGTCCGGCGCGCTGAGACCGCTGGGAAATGCTTCGGCCAAGCATTCAAGGATCAGGATCATACGCCGGCCGCGCACCTCGGGTGCCGTTGCCAAAGCCAAGCTGGCCCTTGTCGGCGTTGCAGGGATCTCCGCTTCAACGAGGCGCTACCATTCATCCAACCGGGCCTCTCTGGTCCACCGCTGAGCAAGCTGCAGTTCCGCTTCACGCCGATTGCGCGTTAATCGCCATGCGGTTCGAAGATCAACGTCCGCAACCGCGAAGGGGCCACCACCAAGGCGCGTTCCGCCACGGCACTGGACGATCCACCGCCTGCCAGACCTTGAAGCGGCGCGTAACCGGCATCGACGGACAGCCGGCTCAAACACTTCGATGGACTTGGAACTATCCTTTGACCCAGCGGGAAAGATACGATAATTCTAGTTTCATGGAAATATTTCCGCCGCCTGCGCCGATCCGCGCAATCCCCCACTCCCTTGCCTGGAGGTCCGGAGATGACGTCCCTTCCCATCATCGTGATCGGCGCTGGGCCGGTCGGTCTGGCCGCCGCCGCCCACCTCCTCGATCGCGGCCTCGAGCCGCTGGTGCTGGAGGCGGCCCCCGACATCGCCGCCCATGTCCGCGACTGGGCCCAGGTCCAGCTCTTCTCCCCGTGGCGCTACAACATCGATCACGCCGCCCGCGCCCTGCTGGAGGCCGGCGGCTGGCAGGCGCCGCCGCCCGACGCCCTGCCGACCGGCGGCGAACTGGTCGACCGCTACCTGCGCCCGCTGGCCGCCCTGCCGCCGATCGCCGCGCGCCTGCGCCTGAACCACCGGGTGACGGCGATCAGCCGCCAGGGCGTCGACAAGGTCAAGACCGCCGGCCGCGCCGCGGCTCCCTTCGTCCTGCGGGTCGCGACCCCGGCGGGAGACACCGAGCTGCAGGCGAGCGCCGTTCTCGACGCCTCGGGAACCTGGAGCACGCCCAACCCGATGGGCGCCAACGGCCTGCCGGCGATCGGCGAGACGGCCAACGCCGCCCGCATCGCCTACGGCATTCCCGACGTGCTGGGAGCGGCGCGTGCGCGCTACGCCGGCAAGCGGGTCCTCGTCGTCGGCTCCGGCCACTCGGCCGCCAACGCGCTGCTCGATCTGGCGACGTTGGCCGAGGAGGAGCCGGGCACCGGCGTGGTCTGGGCGGTGCGCGGCGGCGACGACCTGCGGCGGGTGTTCGGCGGTGGCGACGCCGACGCGTTGCGCGCCCGGGGCGCCCTGGGCACGGCGCTGCGCCGGCGGCAGGAAAGTGGCGCCATCGAGCTGCTCACCGGCTTCCGCGCCGCCGCGGTGGTGGCGGAGGACGGCCGCCTCGCCGTCGAGGACGGCGACGGGCGCCGCATCGCCGGGATCGACGCGATCATCGTCGCCACCGGCCAGCGGCCCGACCTCGCGCCGCTGCGCGAGCTGCGCCTGCGTCTCGATCCCTGGCTGGAATGCGCCGACGCGCTGGGTCCGCTGATCGACCCGAACCTGCACAGCTGCGGCACGGTGCGGCCGCACGGCGTGCGCGAGCTGACCCACCCCGAGCCGGGCTTCTACACCGTCGGCGTCAAGAGCTACGGCCGCGCCCCGACCTTCCTGATGGCGACCGGCTACGAGCAGGTGCGCTCGATCGCCGCCTCCCTCGCCGGCGATCTCGACGCCGCCCACGCGGTGCAGCTCGACCTGCCGGAAACCGGGGTGTGCAGCAGCGACCTTGCAAACGCCGCGGACGTCGCGGAGGAGGCTGGCTGCTGCAGCGCGCCGGCGCGGGTCGCGTCGTGCTGCGCTCCTGAACCCGTGGCCGCCGGTGCCGGCCCGGCGGGTGGCTGCTGCGGGCCGCGCGCGCCGTGAGCGGCGCGCTGTCCGGCGGGCGGGTGCCGGGCCGGGCGCTCCGCTCGCCGCGGGCCTTCATCGCCGGCCTCGGCGCCGCGCAGATCGTCTCCTGGGGCTCCCTGATCTACAGCTTTCCGCTGCTCGCCGAACCGATGGCGGCTGAGCTCGGCTGGAGCAAGACCGAGGTCTACCTGCTGGCGTCGCTGGCGCTGGGCTGCTCCGGCCTGACCGCCATCCCGGTCGGCAGCGCCATCGACCGCGGCCAGGGGCGGGCGGTGATGACGGCGGGCTCGCTGCTCGCCGGCGCCCTGCTGTGGGCCTGGTCGGCGCTGCCCGGCGGCTGGCCGCTCGTGCCGGTCTTCATCGGCCTCGGGCTCGCCCAGTCGATGACGCTCTACGAGCCGGGCTTCGCCGTCGTGGCGCGACGCTACGGCGCCGACGCCCGGCGCGGCATCACCGCACTGACCCTGTGGGGCGGATTCGCCAGCACCGTCTTCATCCCGTTGACCCAGCTTCTGCTCGACCGCCTGGGCTGGCGCGGCACGCTGGAGGCGTTGGCGCTGGTGAATCTGGCCCTCTGCGTGCCCCTGCATCTGGCGGTGATCGACGGGCGGCGTGACGCGACCGCCGCCACGGCGGCCAGCGGGGCGGAGGGCCGCCGCGTCGTGCGCTGGGCGTTGGGCCAGCCGGTCTTCTGGGGGCTGGCCATCGCCTTCACCGTCTACTACGCCATCTTCTCCGCGCTGAGCTTCCACCTCTACCCGTTGCTGATCGAGCGCGGGCTGTCGGCGGCGGCGGTGGTGGGGGCGATGGCCCTGATCGGTCCGGCCCAGGTCGCCGGGCGCATCGTCGTCGCCGCCGCCGCCCGCAGGCTGTCGATCCGCGGGATCGGCGTCGCCACGACCCTCGCCCTGCCGGCGGCGTTCGCCCTGCTCTTCCTGGCCGGCCACAGCACGCCCGTCCTGGTCGCCTTCGCGCTGCTCTACGGCAGCGCCAACGGCATCATGACCATCGTGCGCGGCGCGGCGGTGCCGGACATGCTGACCCGCTCGGCCTATGGCGCGGTCAACGGCGTGCTGACGGTGCCGACGGCGCTGCTCAAGGCCGTCGCGCCGACGCTGGCCGCCCTGCTGTGGCAGTGGAACGGCTCCTACGGCCCGGTGATCGCCGCGACGGTCGCCGCTTCGCTCGTGGTGGTGGGAAGCTTCGGCTTCGCGGCGTGCCGCCGGCCGCGCTGACCGTCAGCAGCAGCCGGGCGCCCCGGTCTCCGCTTCGGCCGCCCGCGGCGTCATCGGCCGGGCGCAGCACTGCTCGGTGAGGAAGCGCACCAGGCCGTCCATCTGCGGGTAGAGCGGGCGGCAATGCAGGATGCGGCCCTCGCGCACCTGCTCGATCAGCCCGACGATCATCAGCTGCTTGAGGTGGTGCGACAGGGTGGAGGCCGGCACGCCCAGCTCCTCGCCGATGGCGCCCACCGTCATGCCGCCGTCGCCGGCCTGCACCAGGCGCTGGTAGATCGCCAGCCGGGTCGGGTGGCCCAGCTCGGCGAAGCAGCGGGCGGCGGTGGTCACATCCAGCGGGGTCATCGGGGCCGTCTCGTTCCACGCGGCGGCCCGGGACCGGTGCCGCCTCGCCGACAAGATGGGCCACCGACACCCGAGTTTCCAGAACCATCGAAGTGGGCAGCCCGGCCCACCGGCAGGGACAGCCCGGGGACCGGACCGGGACGCGCGACCGCCCCGGTCCGGCCCCCAGCCGGCCGTCACAGGCCTTGCGGGTACTCGGTGTTCTTGAAGCTCATGCCGTCGGCGCCCGGCGCGTGGCCGATCCGCCGGATGTTGGCCCAGACGTTCTTGTAGTTGGGAATCATCAGCTCGTTGGTCCCCTTGCTGATGATGTTGCCCACCTGCCCGGTGGGGGCGATGAACAGCATGAAGGCCTGCCCGGGCTTGGCTGCCGGCGTCGGGTAGGCCATCGCCTGGGTCGAGCCGACGTCGTTGTAGATCTCCACCAGGTCGCCCGCCTGCAGGCCGAGCCGCGTCATGTCGTCGGGGTGCATCTCGATCGGCGCCACGCCGTTGCGCTCGCGCACGAAGGGCGTGTGGACGTCGTAGAAGGCGTTCTGCCAGACGAGGTTGTTGCGGCCGTTGTTGATGAGGAACGGGTGCTTCTCGCGCTGCTGGTCGCGCCCGGCCACCTGCAGGCCCCGCCACTGGGTCGGGAGGAATTTGGCGCGGCCATCGTCGGTCTTGAACTTGCCGTCGGTGAACAGCCGCTTGGTGCCGACCAGCCGGCCGTTCTCGTAGCCGGTGACCGGCTCGAAGACGCCGTTGGTGCCCGCCGCGCGCAGACGGTCGTAGGTGACGAACTCCCCGCCCTCGGCGTGCTGGTGGTAGCCGTCCAGGAAGGCGTCCTCCTCGGTCTTCCAGGCGAACTTGCCGGCGAACCGGCCGGCGTACTCCGCGTTGCCGGCCTGCCGGAAGGAGGCCTCCAGCGCGTTGGCCAGACGTGCGGCGATCAGGGCGTCCGGCAGCGCAACGCCCGGTGGGTCCATGTAGCGCTCGGTCAGCCGCAGGCGGCGCTCGCCGTTCATCGAGGTCAGGTTCATCTCGCCCGCGGTCGCCGCCGGCAGCCAGACATGGGCCGCCTCGCCGATCTGGGTGGGCAGGATGTCGACGACGACGCTGAACAGGCCGCCGCGCTTGATGGCACCGACGATCTGCTCCACCTGCGCCGGCCGGTCGCCGTAGGGGACGCTGTCCATCGCCTCCTTCACCAGATTGGTGCGGCGCCGGTAGATGCGGCGGAACTCCTCGGCGTTGAGCGTCGACTTGAAGTGGTCGACCGCCCAGACATGATGGACGCCGCCCTGGTTGCCGATCAGCATCTGGTCGACGTAGGCCGCCGGCCGGCCGACATGGGCGTCCGACGGGCGGACGTAGCCTTCCTGATGGCCGCCGAGCCGGACGCAGCCGGTGCCCTCGCGCCCGATGTTCCAGGTCGCGAGGGCCAGATTCACCATCGCCGCGTTGGTGCGGTAGTTGTCGTTGCCCCAGATCAGCCCCTTCTCGTAGGCCAGCATCGTCCGGCGCGGTTTACCGTCCGCCTTGGGTTCGGCGATCCACTGCGCCGCCTTGCGGATGTCCTCCGGCTTGAGCCCGGTGATCGTCGCGGCCTCCTCCACCGACAGCCGGTTGGCCTGGACCGCCGCGTCGAAGCCCGCGGTGTGCCGGCCGATGAAGTCCGTCGCCTGCCACCCCTTGGCCACCACCTCGGTCAGCAGCGCGTTGAGGAGCGCCAGATCGCTGCCGGGGTTGAGCGCCAGGTGCAGGACGTTCTCCTTGCCGGCGACCGTCTCGCAGCTGTTGACCGTCAGCGTGCGCCGCGGGTCGACGACGATGACCCGGGCCGCCGCGTGCGGCTCGGACGCCAGCAGCCGCTTCTTCTTGTCGAGCGTCTCGCCGCGCAGGTTGGGCACCCAGTGGGCCAGGAAGTAGTTGGTCTGGTTCTCCAGCGGGTTGGCGCCGACGACGAAGAGCGTGTCGGCCAGCTCGGCGTCCTCGTAGCAGTTGTTGAGTTCGCTCACCCCCATGTCGCGGCTGGCGTGGACCTCGGAGTTGTAGGCCGGCCGGTTGTGAATGCGGATGTTCTTGATCTTGAGCGCGTCGAAATAGAGCTTGCCGGTGCCCCAGGTGTTCTCGTAGCCGCCGGCGGCGCCGCCATGGTCGAAGGCCGAGACGATCACCCCGTCCTCGCCCATCTCCTCGATCACCCGCCGGGTGACGTCGGCGACCAGCGCCAGCGAGTCGTCCCAGGAGGTCGGCATCATCTGCGCGTAGCGCCACACCATCGGCTGGCTCAGGCGCGCCTTCATCGAGCCGGTCTGCTCGGAGAAGCGGGTGTCGCCCATGCGGCGGCCGCGCACCGAGGTCAGGCCGGCGTTCACCTCGCACTCCTTGTCGGGCTTGATGACGAGGTGCACGAGCCGGCCGTCCTGCTGCACGATGTTGTACATCGACGGCGCGTACCAGGCCGGGCTCTCGGCGCCCTGCTGGCGGGCGAGGTCCTCGGCGAAGACGTTCTGGTCGGGCCGCACGCCGCCCTGCTGGTCGACCGGCCAGGAGATCGCCTTGTAGCCGCAGCCGACGATGCAGAAGTCGCAGGTGACGTTGCGCACCGTGGCGTTCGCCGGCGGAATGGGAAGCTGATCGACGCCGCGCTTGTAGGTCATGGTCCGGTCCTCCCTCAGCCCTGCAGCACGTTGCGGGTGCGCCCGTAGATCAGCTCGTCGGTGCCGACGGCGGTGATGTCGCCCGCGGCGTCGACCGCCAGGCGGAACATCGGCAGGTTCTGGGTGGCGTGTCCCCAGATCTGCTGCCCCTCCTTCTCGGTGTCGAAGCGCGAGAAGTGGCCGGGGCAGCTCAAGGTGCGGTCGCGGCCGTCATAGGCGAGCGGGAAGCCTTTGTGCGGGCACAGCGTCGAGTAGGCGACGAGGTCGCCGTCCGGCCCGGCGCCGCCCGGCACGCGGGTGCCGAGCTTGATCAGCACGCCCGGCGAGTCGCTGTCGGGGTAGGCGATCTGCAGCGGCTCGTTGACCGTCAGGTCCTTCAGGTTGGCCAGCCGGCTGGCCGGGTAGCTGACGCGGGCGGCGGGCACGGTGGCCTGGGCGGCGCCGGCGGGGATGGCGGCCGCGGCGGCGCCGGCCGCGACGGTGGCCCCGCCGCCGCGCAGGAACTGGCGTCGGCCAAGATCGACGAGCTTCGGGCAGGCCTTCATGGGGGTGCGCTCCCTGGTGGTGTTCGTTGCCAGGACCAGGGAGCAAGAAGAAGGCCAGACGCGCGCAACCGGGAGCCGTGCTGGGCGCGTGGCGCGGACCGGGCGACCGCGCGTTCGCCGGCCCGAACGGTCAGGGGCGGGAGGCGGGGGCGAGGGCCGTCGCGGCGTTCGGATTTCCGGACACGGCCCCGAGCGGGGCCAGGGGCTCCGCGGCGAGACCGAGCCGGCGCATCTTCTCCCACAGCGTCGTCCGCCCGACGCCGAGCAGATCCGCCGCCCTCGCCATCTGCCCCTCGGACTGGCGCAGGGTGGCCGCGATGTGCTCGCGCTCGACCGCGTCGCGGACCGCGGCCAGCGGCGGCCAGGGGACGGGGCCGGACCCGGCCTCCGTCTCCGCCTCGCCCGGGAACAGCGCGTCGGCGCCGATCCAGGCGCCGTCGGCCAGGGCGACGGCGCGCTCGACCCGGTTGCGCAGCTCGCGGACGCTGCCCGGCCAGCCGTGCGCCAGGGCGCGCGCCTCGGCCTCCGGGGTGAAGCCGTGGACCGGGGAGCCGAAGCTGTCGGCGTAGTGCCGCAGGTAGGCCAGCAGCAGCGGCAGGATGTCGTCGCGGCGCTCGCGCAACGGGGCGATCACGACGGGGATGACGTTGATGCGGTAGAGCAGGTCCTGGCGGAACCGGCCGTCGCGCACCCGCGCCTCCAGGTCGGCGTTGGTTGCGCACACCAGACGCGCGGTGCAGGGCAGCGCCGTCTCGCCGCCGACCCGGAAGAACACGCGCTCCTGGACCAGCCGCAGCAGCTTGGCCTGGACGGGAGGCGGCAGCTCCGCCACCTCGTCGAGGAAGAGGATGCCGCCTCCCGCCCGCTCGGCGTAGCCGCGGTGCAGGGCGTGGGCGCCGGTGAAGGCGCCCTTCTCGTGCCCGAACAGCTCGCTGTCGATCAGCTCGGCCGGGACGGCCGCGCAGTTGACCGCCATGAAGGGGGCCTGGGCCCGCCTGGACACCTGATGGACGAAGCGGGCGGCGACCTCCTTGCCGGCGCCGCTCTCGCCGGTGATGAGGAGGGTGCTGTCGACGTCGGCGACCCGCCGCAGCAGCCGCTCCACCCGCCGCATCGGGGCCGAGGCGCCGAGCGCGCCGGTCGGCGCGGCGCCGCGCCGGGCCCGCAGCAGGCGTTCGATCCGCGCCAGCAGATCGGCGATGGGGAACGGCTTGGTCAGGTAATCGTCGGCCCCCGCCTTGACCAGCCGCACCGCCTGGCCGATGTCGGCGAAGCCGGTCATGAACAGCACCGGCACGCCGCGCAGCCGGGCGGCGGCGGCCAGCAGCAGGTCCTCGCCGCTCATGTCCGGCAGGCGGATGTCGCAGACGACGAGGTCCGGGCGGACCGTGGCCAGCCCGCTCAGGGCCTCGCCGCCGGTGCTCCACCAGAGCGGCCGGTGCCCCTCGATCGCCAGCCGGTCGACCAGCGCCTCCCCCATGATCGGGTCGTCCTCGATGACGGCCACCACCGCGGCCGCGTCGGCGTCCTTGGAGCGTTCAGGCGGCAGCATGGCGCGGTCTCCCTTCGAGCAGCGGAATCGTCAAGGTGATGGAGGTGCCGCCGGCCGGGCCGACCTGGAGGCCGGCGGCGCCGCCGGCGCGGTCGAGCAGGCGGCGGACCGTCCACAGGCCCAGCCCGTGGCCGGCGCGCGGCAGGGGGCCCGGCCCACCGCTGCCGAGAACCTCGGCCATCTCCGCCGGCAGCCCCGCCCCGTCGTCGCGCACCGTCAGGATCAGCGCGGCGCCGGCGACGGACGCGCTCAGGCCGACCGCGGCGCCCGGCGGCGAGGCCCGGCAGGCGTTGAGCAGCAGGTTGAGGGCCATCTGCCGGACCATGGTGCCGTCCACCGCCACCGGCCCGGCGAGGCGGTTGTCCCAGAGCAGGCGGAGGTGCCGCCGCTGCGCCTCGTGGGCGATCAGGAACCGGAGGTCGTCGAGGTCGGCCGGGGACAGCTCGGCCACCCCCGCCGGCTCCTTGTAGGCGACCAGGGCGGCGCGGACGACGTGGCCGATGCCGCGCAGGCCGCGCTCCAGCAGGGCAGTGGAGCGGTCGCGGACGGCGGCGTCGGCGCCGTGGCGCTGCAGGGTGTCGACCGCGGTCAGCAGCCCGCCCAGCGGGTTGTTCACCTCATGGGCCATCCCCGAGGCCAGCCGGCCGAGCAGCGCCAGCTTCTCCTCGTCGGCCAGCCGGGCGGCCAGGGCCTCGCGTTCGGCCATCGCCGCCGCCATCGCGTTGAAGCGGCGGAACAGGCGGCCGAATTCGCAGCCCTCGCCGGCGATGTAGCGCGCCGGGATCGGCTCGACGGACCCGGCGCGCAGGCGGTCGACATAGGTGTCGAGGATCCGGATCGGCCGCAGCAGCCGGGCGACCAGGCCATAGCCCACCCCGGCCAGGAGCAGCGTCAGCCCGGCGCTGGTCGCCACCAGCGTCCCCAGCACCCGCCGGCGCACCGCGATGAGCGGCGCCAGGTCCATCTCGGCCAGGATGTGGCCGAGGGGAACCCCGCCGGCCTCGACGACGCGGTGCGACCACGCGACGCCGCGCGCCGTGTCGACGGTGAGGTCGGCCGCCGCCTCCAGGCGGGCGGCCAGGGCCGGCGGCAACGGGGTTCCGACCGGAAACGCCCGGGGATCGCTGGCGGCGACGACGGAGGCGTCGGGGCCGGTGACGATGAGCTGCCGGGCGGACGCCACCGAGGCGGCCTGCCGGGCGCGGTCGAGCACGTCGAACGTCTCCCACACGTCCTGCCGGGCGAGGTGGGGCGCCACGGCGACGGCCAGGCTGCCGAGATGGGCCGCCGCGAGCTGGCGGAGCTGCGCTTCCTGCTCCTGCGCCAGCCGGGCGAGCACCGAGACGGAGGTCGCGGCGCCGAGGATGGTCATCAGTCCCGCCACCAGCACCGGTACCGTCACGATCAAGGGCCACGCCCGCGGGTCCAGCCTCATGACGCGGCCCTCACGGCGTCGTAGAGGGCGGCGATGCCGTCGTAGAGGGAGGGATCGGCGCCGGTGAAGCCGTCGAGCCGCAGCAGGCGCAGCACCTCCCGGCCGGCCGGGTCGCCGTCCATGCCGAGGAAGGCCTCGCGCAGCTCGCGAACCAACGGGCTGCCGAGGCGGACCGCCTGGCAGGCGATGGGCGGGAACCCCAGCGGCTCGGAGCGGACGAGGACGCGGGTCCGCCCGATCAGGTCGGGTTCGGCCTCGCTCATGACGTCCCAGACATAGCCGTCGACGCTGCCGCTCTGGGCCAGGCCGCTCGCCACGGCGCGCACCACGTTGCGGTGCCCGTAGGTGAAGAAGCTGCGCCGGAAGAAGCTCGCCGGCGTCTCCTGCCGGGCGGCCAGGAGATGCCGGGTGACCAGGAAGCCCGAATTGCTGTCCGGGTCGGAAAAGGCATGGACCTGCCCGCGCAGCCCCTCGACGCCGGTGACCGGATCGGCGGCCTGCACGATGACGTAGGACCGGTAGAGGGGTTTCCCCTCGTAGAGCGGGGCGGCGACCAGGGCCAGCTGGCTGCGGAACTGGATGTAGGGAAACCCGCAAATCCAGGCGGCGTCGAGTTGCCCGGTGACCAGAAGCGTGGTGATCTCCTGGTAGGTCCGCCGCTTGGCCAGCAGGACCGGGCGGGCCAGCCGGCCGGACAGATAGCGTTCGAGGGCGCCGAGGAGATGGGTGTCGGAATCGAGGAAGACCGGGGTCAGGCCGAAGCGCAGGGGCGTCGCGTCCACCGCCGCGTGGGCGCCGCCGGCGAGCGCCGCGAGGCCGGTGGCGCCCAAGGTCTCCAGGACCGCCCGCCGCGTCCACGGAGCGCCGGCCTCCGGCCCCGCTTCCTCGTCGTTCCGCATGCCGGCCTCCCATGGTTGAGAATGGAGCCCATCGCGCGCAGCGCCGCGTGTGGATGTTTCGATTATCGTCGATTCATCGAATTGTCAATCTACCGGCGGCTGTGCGGCCCGGCAATGGCGCAGAAGGTGGGCTCCGCCACGGGTCCTCGTCCCCCTGGTCAGCCCGGCGCGCTCAGCCACACGGCAGGGGGGGACCGCATCGCCGGCAAGGCGCTTGTCACATCTTCATTATTCGACTAGGGTAGAAATATGGAAACGAAAAGCGCCATCGATGCCTTTGCCGCCCTGGCCCAAGACACCCGCCTGGCCGTGTTCCGCCTGCTCATCCAGGCCGGGCCGAACGGGCTGACCGCCGGCGACGTCGCCCAGCAGGTCGGCGTCCCCGGCTCGACCCTGTCGCACCATCTGGCGACGCTGGAGCGCGCCGGGTTGCTGCGCTCCTGGCGGGTTCAGCGGCAAATCTTCTACGCCTGCGACTACGAAGGCACCCGGCAGCTGATCGCCTTCCTGATGGAGGACTGCTGCCAGGGCCGTCCCGAGCTGTGCTCCACCGACCTCCTTCAGGCGGGAGCTTGCGGCCCGGCGGGCTGCAGCCCCGACACCTGACCCGACCCGCCGCACCCCGCGGCCTGGAAAAGGCGATCCCGCGATGACCGACCGCGTCCACAACGTCCTGTTCCTGTGCACCCACAACAGTGCCCGCAGCGTCATGGCCGAGTGCCTGCTCAACCGCGAGGGCCGCGGCCGCTTCCGCGCCTACAGCGCCGGCAGCCAGCCCACCGGGCGCCTCAACCCGCACGTCCGCGACCTGCTCGAGCGCCTCGACTTTCCGACCGCCACGCTGCGCTCCAAGAGCTGGGATGAGTTCGCCCGGCCCGGGGCGCCGCACATGGACTTCATCTTCACCGTCTGCGACAGCGCCGCCGGCGAGGTCTGCCCGGTCTGGCCGGGCCAGCCGATGACGGCGCACTGGGGCTTCCCGGACCCGTCGAGCGCCCAGGGCTCGGACGCCGAGAAGGCCGCCTTCACCGCCACGGTGTTCGGCCAGATTCAGCGCCGCATCCAGGCCTTTGCCAGCCTGCCCTTCGCCGCGCTCGACCGGCTGGCCCTGAAACGCAAGCTCGACGACATGGCCGCCACGGGGAACGGCGCATGACCGGGAGCGTCACCCCGCTGGCCGACGCGGAGCGCCCAGCGCTCGCCCGCCTGCTGGCAGCCAACGCCCTGCCGACCGACGATCTCGACGAGCCCGGCCGGCTCTTCTGGCGCGTCGCGGACGCCCAGGGGACGCTCGGCTATGGCGGGCTGGAACTCCATGGCACTGATGCCCTGCTGCGCTCCGTGGTCGTGCCGGCCGAGCGGCGCGGCGCCGGCGGCGGCCGGGCCGTGGTGGCGGCCCTGCGCGCGCAGGCGGTCACGCTGGGGGTCGAGTGGCTGTGGCTGCTCACCACCGGCGCCGCCGGCTTCTTTGAGCGTCTCGGCTTCCAGCGGGTGGAGCGGGCCTCGGCACCGCCGGCGATCCAGTCCAGCGCGCAGTTCGCCGGCCTGTGCCCGGGCAGCGCCGTCTGCCTGCGCGCCGATCTCGCGCGACCGGCCGAAGGGCTGGCGGCGGTCGGGGGCTCGGTGATCCTCTATCACAACCCCGCCTGCGGGACGTCGCGCAACACGCTGGGGCTGATCCGCAACAGCGGCGTCGAGCCGACGGTGATCGAGTACCTGAAGACGCCGCCGAGCCGGGCCGAGCTGGTGGCCCTGATCCAGCGCATGGGGATCCCGGTGCGCGCCGTGCTCCGGCAGACGGGCACGCCCTACGCCGAGCTCGGTCTCGACGATCCCGCGCTGACGGACGAGGCGCTGCTCGACGCCATGATGGCGCACCCGATCCTGATCAACCGGCCGATCCTGGTGACGCCGCTCGGCGTGCGCCTGTGCCGGCCGTCGGAAGTGGTGCTCGACCTTCTCCCCGCTCCACAGCGCGGCGCCTTCACCAAGGAAGACGGCGAGCCCGTCGTCGACGCCGCCGGGCGGCGCGTCGCCCCCGCCTCCTGACAGGACCATCGACATGACGGCTGACATCCACGCCGCCCCGGCGGAACGCCCCGCCATGGGCCTCTTCGAGCGCTACCTCAGTGTCTGGGTGGGCTTGTGCATCGTCGCGGGCATCGCCTTCGGCCATCTGGCGCCCGGGCTGTTCCAGGCCATCGCCGCCGCCGAGCTGGCCCGGGTCAACCTGCCGGTGGCGGTGCTGATCTGGCTGATGATCGTGCCGATGCTGCTGAAGATCGACCTCAGCGCGCTGGGGCAGGTCAAGGAGCACTGGCGCGGCGTCGGCGTGACGTTGGTCATCAACTGGGCGGTCAAGCCCTTCTCGATGGCGCTGCTCGGCTCCCTGTTCATCGGCCACCTGTTCGCGCCGCTGCTGCCGGCGGACCAGATTTCCTCCTACATCGGCGGGCTGATCCTGCTGGCGGCGGCCCCCTGCACGGCGATGGTGTTCGTCTGGTCGAACCTGTGCGAGGGCGAGCCGCACTACACCCTGAGCCAGGTGGCGCTGAACGACCTGATCATGGTCTTCGCCTTCGCCCCTCTGGTCGGGCTGCTGCTCGGCGTCTCGTCGATCACCGTGCCGTGGGGGACGCTGCTGCTGTCGGTGGCGCTCTACATCGTACTGCCGGTGGTCGCGGCCCAGCTCTGGCGCCGCGCCCTGCTGGCGTCGGGCGGCGAGCCGGCCCTGGGCCGCGCGCTGTCGGTGCTGCAGCCGGTGTCGCTGGTGGCGCTGCTGACCACGCTGGTGCTGCTGTTCGGCTTCCAGGGCGAGCAAATCCTGGCGCAGCCGCTTGTCATCCTGCTGCTGGCGGTGCCGATCCTGATCCAGGTCTACCTCAACGCCGGGCTGGCCTACTGGCTGTCGCGCCGGTTCGGGGTGGCGTGGTGCGTGGCGGCGCCGGCGGCGCTGATCGGCGCCTCGAATTTCTTCGAGCTGGCGGTGGCCGCGGCCATCAGCCTGTTCGGGCTGGGCTCCGGGGCGGCGCTCGCCACCGTGGTCGGCGTGCTGGTCGAGGTGCCGGTGATGCTGTCGGTGGTGAGGATCGTCAAGGCGACCCGGCCCTGGTACGAGGGGCGGGCCGGCGCCTGAGGGCCCGGCCCCGCCGTGGGACCATCACCGGAGACTGGCAGCATGCCTGAGCGTGATCACGAGAACGGCGCGGATTTCCCGAGCCTGGACGAGCCCTATTTCGAGGCGCCGGACCTCGGCAAGCTGACGCCCGGGCCGGTGTCCGCCCACCCGCCGCGCATCCTGCTGCTCTACGGCTCGCTGCGCGAGCGCTCCTACAGCCGCTTCCTCGCCGAGGAGGCGGCCCGGTTGCTCCAGCGCCTGGGGGCGGAGACGCGGATCTTCGATCCGCGCGACCTGCCGCTGCCGGACAGCGTGCCGGCCGACCACCCCAAGGTGGCCGAGTTGCGCGCGCTGTCGCTCTGGTCGGAGGGGCAGGTCTGGGTCAGCCCGGAGCGGCACGGCACCCTCACCGGCATCCTGAAATGCCAGATCGACTGGCTGCCGCTGGAGAGCGGCGGCGTCCGGCCGACGCAGGGGCGCACGCTGGCGGTGATGCAGGTCTCGGGTGGCTCGCAGTCGTTCAACGCGGTCAACGCCATGCGGGTGCTGGGGCGCTGGATGCGGATGGTGACCATCCCGAACCAGTCGTCGGTGGCCAAGGCGTTCCAGGAGTTCGACGAGGCCGGCCGGATGAAGCCGTCACCCTACTACGACCGCGTGGTGGACGTGATGGAGGAGCTGGTGAAGTTCACCCTGCTGGTGCGCGACCGCAGCGACTACCTGACCGACCGCTACAGCGAGCGCCGGGAGGCCGGACGGACGGTGGCCGGGCAGGCGCAGGCCCTGGCCGCCACTGCGATGAGCGGAGAGCGCACCACCTGACTCCGTGAGGCGTGGCGGGTCACGGCTTGGCCGCTTGGCCGCGCCCGCTAATGCTGGCTTCCTTCGCACCGGCCCGACTGGTCCAAATTCAGGGTCAACGCGCACCGCCGGCGCGGGTCGGTCAAGCCGCCAGCATCTTCACCCCGGACGCCACCAGGATTGCCGACAGCACATAGCGCAGGGCTGCGACCGGCAGATGCCGGCTGCCCAGCCATGCCCCAATCATTCCCCCGGCTCCGGCTGCGACCAGCCACATCGGCAGCGCCGGAGGCAGCACCGGCAGCGTCGCCCAGGCGCCGAGCAGGGCCGACGCCGAGTTCAAAAGGTTGAACGCGGCCGACACGGCGGCCGTCCGCCGGGTTTCGACCCACCCCAGCAGCAAGATCACTGGTGCCAGGAAGATGCCGCCCCCGGTTCCCGTCATGCCCGATAGAAAGCCGATGCTTGCACCCGCCACCAGGGCCGGCCAGAAGGGCGGATGCTCAGGCGGCACCGTCGTTGCCGGTCCCCGCCTGGACATCCAGGTGGAGCGCGTCAATTCCAAGCCGGCCAACAGCAGACAGCCGCCCACCACGGGATAGTAAAGCGGGGCGGGAAGATGCACCAAGCCGCCGGCAAAGGAGAAGGGCACGCCCAGCACGCCAAAGGGATAGAAGGTGCGCCAGCGAAACAGCCCCGCCCGTGCAAAGCGGGCCGCGCCGATCGCCGCTCCAAGCCAGGGCAACCGGCTTCATAACGGCAGGATCAAGGCTGACCATCCCCATTGCAGCCAAGTAAGCGGAAGCCCCCACTTGGCCAACGGCAGCGTGCAGCGCCGCGATGACCAGCATCAGCCCTGCCGGATTGACCGTCGCGCCCGCAACGCCCCTCCCGGCTCCCCCGTCGCTTCTAACCGGGCTGCTCACGAGCGACAAATCCTTTCGGACGCTCCGGCCGGCAAGCCTTCCAGAGCGTTCGGCTCCCAGCCACGAGACCGAAGGCATGGCGAACGGCCAGCCCGTCAGGCGTCAGCCTCGACCGGATCGAGCAAGCCTTGGTCGCGAGCCCGGTCAAGCAGGGCCTTGACGCTCGATGGTGCCCAGGTCCGGGCGCCGGTTTTGGTTGGGATGCCCTGTCGCTCCAGCTGGCGGCCGATGCGGGCGAGCGTCGGCTTCTCACCGTCTGCGGCGTTGTGGATGGTCGCGACCAGCTCAACCAGCCGCTTGTCCTGCGCCACCGCCTTCTTGGAACGGCGCGGCGCCGCCTTCAGCAGGCTGGGATCAGCGAGACCGTCGCCGATCAGGCGACGGACGGCCCGGATCAGCGCGTCGCGCGTCCAGGGCGCTGGGTTGTCGCCCGGGCGCTTCCTCACCGCGCTGTTGAGCACGTCGACGACGCGGTCCCACGGGTGCGCCGGCCGCAAGCGCTCGACGACCGGAAGAAACTCCCCAGCACCCTCGGCGACCCGTTCGCTCAGCCGGTCGTCCCGGGCTCGGGCCACCCGGCGCCGGGCGAGCGGGTCCCTGGCGATCAGCCCTGGGTTGCCCGGCTGCTTGCCGATCGCCTTGGCGGCCCGCACGCCGGCCTTCGTCCGCTCGCGGATCAGGGAGCGCTCGAACTCAGCCACGGCGCCGAGGATCTGCAGGGTGAACTTGCCCTGCGGGCTGCCGGTGTCGATGGGGTCGCCGAGCGACTTGAAGGCCGCCCCCTTGCGCTCGAGACCGTCGATCACGTCGAGCAGGTGGGCGAGCGAGCGCGCCAAGCGGTCGATGCGCACCACCACCAGCGTGTCGCCCTTGCGGACCCGGTTCAGCACCGCCTTGAGCTGCGGCCGGTCGCGGTCGGCGCCCGACGCGCTCTCCCGAAAGATCTCGGTACAGCCGAAGTTCTTCAGGTCGAGGAACTGCGCCTCGGTCGACTGGTCTTCGGTGGAGACGCGTGCGTAGCCGATGAGGGCCATAGCCGACTTGTCGGCCCTCTCAATAAGCTTAACCCGTAAATTCTTTAAATCCAAATACTTAGCTCGGCAGCAATATTGTTGACTGAACACCAATAACGCAAACTGACGCACGAGCCTGACCTCAATAAGGTTAACCGGAGCGTGCGCCGATGTCGACCAACCGCTCCGGAGGACGACTGCGGTTTCTGGACCAGTCGGACGCCGAAGCGGCTCTGCTCCGCGCCCGTCTCGAGGCCGTGACGCGCTTGGCGGCGCTGACAAACCGAACCCGCTTGGATGTCGAGCGGGAGGCGGCGGCACTCGGCCTCAGCGCCGTGACCCTGTACAAGCTGCTGCGCCGCTATCTGGACGATCCGAAACCCGAATCCGTCCTGGAACAGCGCCGGGGCTGGACCAAAGGCCGGCCCCGGCTGGACTCCCAAACAACGGACATCATCACAGCGGCCATCGACGACACCTATCTGACGCGTGAAAAGCCGCCGGTTTCCAAGCTGGTGCGCGAGATCAATGGCCGTCTGCGGCGGGCCGGCCTGAAGGAGGTGATGGCGACGACGGTCCAGCGGCGCGTGGACCTTCTGCCGATCGATCTCGTTCTCAAGCGGCGCGAGGGGTCCAAGGCCGCTCGCGACGCGGTCGGTCCGCACACCTGCCGGTACGAGGTCGAGCATCCGCTCGACGTGATCCAGATCGACCACACGCTGGCCGACGTCATCGTGCTCGACGACCTCTTCCGTCAACCCATCGGCCGGCCGTGGCTGACCCTGGCCATCGACATCCGAACCCGCATGGTTTTCGGCTTCCACGCCACGCTGCGCGCGCCCTGCGAATGCAGCGTCGCCTACGCCCTCGAACAGGGCATCCGGGCAAAAGCGGCCTGGCTCGCGGCCCGCGACATCACAACGCCCTGGCCGGTCTTTGGGGTACCGCAGGCGGTGCATCTCGACAACGCGCGGGAGTTCCGTGCCCGCGGCTTTCTCTGGGGATGCCGGCGGCACGGAATCAAACCGGTGCCGCGGCCCGTCAAGGTTCCGCACGTCGGCGGCCACATCGAGCGGCTGATCGGCCGCCTGATGGGCGAGGTGCACCTGCTGCCCGGCACCACCTTCTCCGATCCCCGGCAGCGCGGCGAGTACGACGCCGAAGGCCGGGCACGCATCACCCAGTCGGAGTTCGAGCGGTGGATGGCGCTGCAGATCGTCGGCATCTACCACGCCAGCCAGCATCGCCAGCTCCTGCGCCCTCCCGTTGCCGTGTGGGACGAGGCCATTGCCGCCCTCCCGGCCCATCGGCGGCGGGAGCCCCCGGCTAGCGACGATCCGTTGCTGCTGGACTTCCTGCCGTTTCGCACCCCGGCCGTCGACGGGCAGACGATCCAGCTGTTCAACCTCGTCTACCACGACCCCATCCTGAAGCACTGGCAGGTCCGTCGCGAGAAGCCGATCGTCCGCTATGACAAGCGGGACATGAGCCAGGTCTGGGTGTTCGACGAGGCGGCGGACCGCTACTGGCCGATCGGCCTGCGGGATCCGGTCCCCGGGCCGATGTCGTTCTGGGAACACCAGCAGGCCCGGCAGGCACTCCGGGCCCAGGGCTACCGCGAGGCCGACCAGAAGCTGGTCTACGAGACCATCCTGGAGTGCCGGGCATTGGTCGCCGAGGGGGAACGGCGGACCAAGCAGGCGCGCCGCGGCCTGCAATCCACGCTCGAGGCCTTCCGCTCCCTCGACCTGATGGACGCTCCCTCGCCCGCCGCCCTCCCGTTGTCCACCCCGCCGATGCTCCGGCTGCCGCCGCCCGAGGCGCGCGCAGCCTCCACCCTCCCCCTCCCAGGACCTGAGCAGGACGGACCGGTGCCATGGCCCAGTCCACCGTGTCCACCTCCCGCCGATCTCGCCAACGAGGTTGAAGAATGGTGACCCCCATGGATTTGAACCACCTGGGTCCGGCCCAGCAGGAGATCGCCGGCCGCTCCGACGAGGAGCGCGTGCGCTACATCCTCTCCGACCGCTGGGTGCCCTACCGGGTCGCCCAGCTGGTGGAGGAGCGATTCCGCTTTCTCATCGACTTTCCCAAACGCTCCCGCATGCCGTGCCTGCTGGTCAGCGGCGATCCCGGCATGGGCAAGAGCCTGATGGCCGAGAAGTTCATTCGTGACTACCCGACCGCCTTCAACGAGGGGACGGGCGCGACGATCCGCCCGGCCCTGCATCTGGAGATGCCGGACGAGCCGACCCCGCAGGCGATCCGGGAGGAGTTGCTCGGAGCGCTCGGGGCGCCGGCGGGCAAGGCGGACAACCGCACCGTTGCCCGCTTGGTGGACAGCGTCGGCTGCCGCCTGCTGTTCATCGACGAGGTCAACAAGATCGGCGACGTCGGCCCCAAGCAGCAGGCCCTCTGCCTCACCGCGATCCGCACGCTGCACAACAGCCTGAAGATCCCGCTCGTGGCGCTGGGAACACCAGGCGCGGACATCGCCATCCGCCTGGACCCCGCCCTGGCCGAACGGTTCGAAGTGCTCGGGTTGCCGCGGTGGGGAAGCAACGAGGATCTGCGCGAGCTGCTGCTGCGCGTCGCGGCGGTGCTGCCGCTGCGCCGGCCGTCAGACATGGACACTGCGCGGTTCCGCCGTCTTCTCATCGATGCGACGTCCGGGGTGACGAGCCGCATCTTCAGGCTGCTGGAGACGGTCGCCATCGCCGCGATCCGCAACGGCCAGGAGCGGATCGACGAGGACAGCCTGTCCGACGACAAGCTGCTGCTGCCTCTCGTCTCCATGGTGCGGAACCGCCGTCCCAAGGCCATGGCCTAGGGCTATGGCGGTGTCCCCCCTGCCGGTGGTGCCGCGCCCGCTGCCCGACGAGCACCTCACCGCATGGCTCGGACGGGTGGCCGGCGTCTACAGCAGGACGTCCGAGGAACTGCTCGACCATATCGAGGAACAAGCTGGACGGAAGGCCCTGTTCGGTGTCCTGTCCCACCATCCCGCCCCTGAGTCACTGGCGGTCCTGTCGCAATCGCTCGGCCTGTCGGTCCAAACCCTCTCCGGGCTGACGGTGCCACGCCTGCGCCCCCTGTGGGGTAAAGCCTTCCGGACTGACTGGACCGTTGGACTACCACCCCTCCATTGTCCAGCGTGCCTGGCCGGCGACGAAGCGGCGGGCCGCCCCCACCACCTGCGCGTCGATTGGACCAGTGCCCTGGCCTTCCACTGCCCGATTCACGACATCGAACTCCTGCCGGGGTGCCCGGCGTGCCGACACACGGGGCTTGTATTTTCCGGACCTCCGGCGGCGGCCCGCCTCCACTGCGCCCTCTGCCGCACCCGGCTGGGAACGCGGTCCGCGGTGTCCCTTGCGCGGTGTCACAATCCGGGCCGCTGGCCCGCCGCCGACCGCCGCCAGGGTCCGGACCCGCAGGCCGCGCACGAGGCACCGTTCCGGGCGTTCATGAACGCCATCTTGCGGGCGTTGGCCTGGACGCCGGCGAAGGATACCGTCCTGGGGACCGATTGCCCAGCCGCCGTCCGATCGACGCTGATCGGGCTGCTGGAGCTGTTTGGGTTGCCGGTGCGCCACGATGACACCCCCTTGCCGAGGCGGACACTCGCCCAAACCATCCGGCTTCCCTGGGTCCGCATGGTGCCGGCGGAATGGCCGCAAGCGATCACCTTCGCCGACGGCTTCGCCTCCCTGGCCGCGCCGACCCGGTTCGATCTCATGGTCGCCATCTATGCGCTGCTCAGCGGTGCGCAGGACCTGCTCTCCTGCCGGCGGTGGCGCCTTCGGCACGAGGATTGGCGGGTGTACTGCATGGGTGATCCCATCGCCCAAGCGCTCGGTGCCGTGGCCCCGGAAGCAGGCGCAATGATCCTTGAGAGGACAAAGCGATGGGTTCCCACGGCCGCCCGCCGGTTTTTGGCCGCTCACACCGCCATGCAGGAAAAAGAAGGGGAACTGCGCGAAACAGTGGCTCGTCGACAAGACCGGACCAGAGCGGTTCCGATCACGGAAGCCTCTCTTGAGGAGCGCTATTTCTATTATCGCAAGCTTGGAAAGCTGAGCGATTACGACCTTCTGACCGTCGAGGACATGTTGACCGTCCCCAGCGAGCCCGCGGGGTATGATCGCAACGTGCCCATCGAGGAGGTGCTGGGCTTTTCCAAGGCACGGCCCTCGGTGCAAAGCCGGGACGATGCCATCCGGACGCTCCTGTCCGACGCGGGTCCTGCCGGCAATCCATCCGTTCGGACCTTCCCCCTGCCGACACCTCCGACGGACGACAGCCGGGTCTCGGTCGGCGTTGCCTCTCCGGATCTCTGCCTGACAGCCGCCCGCGCGGCACTGTCGTCGGAGGCCGGAGCCCGATTCAAACGGTCCACCGTCCGACAGCGACGCCGAGCGTGGTTGCGCTTGGTCGAGGAGGCAACCCTTCAACTGGCGGCGCTGAAAGCACAACGGACACCCAATGACCGAGCCATGACATGACGCGGAAGCATCCCGCACCAAGGGCGAACGGCACCGACCGGTTGGACCTTGAAGACCAGACAGTGCCGCGGCGTGCGAAACAGCGCCGATCGATGCCGGGTGGTCAGCGGCTAACCTCGAACAACGCCGCCGCCCCCATGCCGCCACACCTTCGTGTTGCGGCCGGACGATGGCTGGGACTACATCGGCGATTTCCAGGCGGGGGCCGGTGGCGACACGCTCGACCTCTCGCCCTACACCGACATCATGAGCCGCGCTGACTTGAACAGCCTCGTCACCGCGGACGGCAACGACGTTACCATCACCTTCAGCCCGACCAGCTCGGTGCGGCTCGCCAACGTCGATCACGCGACCTTCCTCAATGGCTAGCTGAACCTCAAGCTCGCGTCCACCCAAACGCCGCCGCCGGCCAACAGCTTCTCCCTGGCGACGGCCGAGCGGCGGCTGGCCGAGGGCAACGACGGCGCCTCGACCGACTACGCCTTCACCGTCACCCGCACCGGCGACCTGTCGCAGCCCTTGGCGCGCTCCGTCACGCGTCCGGCTGCCTGAACGCCCGCCGGACCAGACCGTCCATCTCCTTGGCCCAGCCGCTGTAGTTGCGGTGGTAGTCGCGCAGCGCCGGGTCGTCGCGGGTGCGCTCGGCCATCGCGTGGAACAGCGGCGCCTGCGCCGCGGCGATCACGGCGGCGTCGGGCCGGCGGGTGGCGGTCAGGAAGGACGACAGGCTGGACACCAAGTTGCCGCCGGTCGGCTTGGCCGCCAGCTTGGCCAGATCGTCGACGACCCACGGCATGTATGTCAGCACATAGTCCGCGTAGCGTTGCATGACCGGCGCCTGGTCGAGCAGGTCACCCCGCTCCCGGTCGAAGTCGCCGCGGTCGACGATGGCGTGGTCGCGGTAGACGACCGGCGCCGCCTCCGACACGTCGCATTGCCAGCCCTTGCGCGGGATCAGCAGGTCGGCTTGGTCCTTCTCCTCGCGGTAGGGATAGAAGGGCATGGTGCGGCAGCGCGACGGCTTGATGGCGTGGATGCCGCACAGCCCGTCGTCGCGCAGCTCCGGACAGGGGAAGGACGTCGGCAGGTAGGCGGTCGGCACGATCAGCACCGCCACCGTCTTGCGGTTGGGCAGCCGAACCGTGGCGCCCAGCTTGGTCGCCAGCCCGTAGGACCTGGCGTTCGGGCGCACCGGCGTCCACACCATGGCCAGCGGGAAACGGCCGGCGTGGGCGACGGCATCGTTCAGCGTCAGCGGCAGCCAGCCATGGCAGCACTGGCCGCAGGCGGTGCAGGAAAAGCGCGGGTCCATCGCGGCCTCCGTCCGGTCACTTGCCGCAGCAGGCCTTGAACTTCTTGCCCGACCCGCAGGGGCAGGGCTCGTTGCGGCCGACCTTCGCCACCCGGCGTGGCTCACCCTTCGGGTTGACCTCGCCGCTGACGTAGAGCCACCGCCCGTCCTCGCGGCGGAAGCTGGCCCGCTCGTGGTGGCGCAGGTCCTTGCCGTCACGGCGGAAATGGATGAGGAATTCCACCGTTCCAGCCTCGCCCTCCTCCTCGGCGCGCAGGACGTCCAACCCCTGCCATTCGGACTCGTCGGCCACCCGCTCGGCCTCGCCGCGGTTGAAGTCGTCGCGGATTTCCGGGGCGTGGGTGCGCTCGACATGGTCGAGGTCGTGGCGCAGGAAGGCGGTGTAGCGCGACCGCATCAGCGCCTCGGCGGTCGGCGCCGGCTGCCCGGCCAGGATGGGGCCGCAGCAGTCGTCGAAGGGGCGGGAGGAGCCGCAAGGGCAACTGGTCATGACGCGAACCTCACGAAACAGACAGGGATGGGAGGAGCGTGACGGACCGGGGTGTCCCCGGCCCGTCGCGGTTGGGCTTGTTAGGAGGGCGGCAGCAACGGCTGCACCGCCTTGAGAAAGGCCTCGTAGGACAGCACGCCTTTGTGGGTCTTGCCCCCGATCACGAAGGAGGGCGTGGAATCGACCCCATGCTGCTGCTCTCCCGTCATGCGGGATTGCAAGACGGCGTCGCCCAGGGCCTTGTCGTCCTGACAGGCCTGGAGGGTGTCCTTGGACAGGCCGGCCAGGGTGCCGTAGCGCCCCAGGTTTTCCAGCGGCTCCTTGGCGTGGGACCAGTCGTCCTGCTTGGCGAACAACACCGACAGGACGGCGAAGTAACGGCTGGGATCGACGCAGCGGGCCATGATCGCCGCCTGGAACGCCGCCCGGTCGAGCGGGAAGTCGCGGTAGACCAAGCGGATCTTGCCGGTGTCGATCAGCTCCTTCTTGACCTGCGGCAACACTTCGTTGTGGAAGGTCGCGCAATGGTGACAGGTCAGGGAAGCGTACTCGATGACCTCGACCGGCGCCTCGAGGCTGCCCAGGACACGCGGAGCGGTGGCCGTCGCGGGCACGGCCGGGGTCTGGCCGAGTGCCGGAGCGGCGAGAATCGTCAGGCCGGCCGCGCCGGCGAGCGCCGCGAGGGTCCGGCGGGTGAGTGGCAAGGAAAACATCGTCGTCTCGTGAATGAAGGGGAAAGAGGCATCGATGGCGGCGACCGGGCGGGTGAGCGGAGCGCGGCCGCCCCGGAGGGCTGGTCGGCGATCCGCGACATCCGCAGCCGTCGCGTGCCTCCGGATGGCCAGGGTGCGGTTGGTCTGGCGGAGCGGCTCAAGGCCGCTGGCGCCGGATGGCGACACGGGGCCGGCCATGGAGCGCGGCCAGCCTGGTCTGCGGCCCGCTCCGGACCAACCGAGGCCGGGGCCTTCAGGCCGCACGCCGGTCAAGCCGGTGCGGTGCAGAACTCCGGACCGGCCGGCGTCAACGGGCCGGCCGCCTTCGGCGGGCGGCTGCCAGGGGGATGGGACAGACCATCGGGCATGGATGCGGTGGCAAGGAGGAAGCGCGCGGGCGCGGCCAGGGGAATGGCGGGGCTGTCCGGCAGCACGCCGGCCTGCCCAAGGCAAAGGCTGCCATGGCACCCCGCGGCAGCAAACCCGGTTGTGGGGCCATTGCGACCGGAAGCGCAGTCCTCGCAGCCCGCCCGGCCGTCCTGGAGCATGGCGGCAAGGGCACCCGATGCCGGGGCCGCCACGTCCAGCGGCGCCGTCACGCCGAGCCGCGCGGCCGACACCATCGACCCCAGGGCGAGGCCCAGGATCGTCAGAAGCGTGAGAAGGCGGCGCAGACGGAGCATGGGGCCGACTATGACCACTGCCGTTGCGCAATCCAACCGCTTTGTCGTCGCCTCCACCTCGCCCGATCCCGCCGCCCTGCACCATCGTCCGGCACGGATCCGGACCACTTCCTTTTTTCGTGCGCGGCGTGGAGCGCTTAACAGTCGCTTAAGGTGAGCCGGGCTACCGGTGGCCCCCTCCCAACCGCTGGACCGACGGTTTAGCCATGTTCACCCGCGTCCGCTCCGCAGCAGCCCTTCTCACCCTGGTGGCGGTGTCCACCCTGTCGGCGCCGGTGGCGGCCAAGGCGAAGCGGGAACCGGCGACGGCCCGGCCGGTCGTGGCGGAGATCCTGATGGACGCCGGCACCGGACGCGTGCTGAGGGCGCACAACGCGGACGTTCCGACCTATCCCGCCTCGCTGACCAAGATGATGACGCTGCTCCTGACCTTCGAGGCGCTCGACCGCGGCCAGCTCCAGCTCGACCAGCTTCTGCCGGTCTCCTACCGCGCCACGACGATGGCCCCCTCGCGGCTCGGCGTCGCGCCGGGCGACAGCATCCGTGTCGAGGACGCCATCCTGGCGCTCAGCACCAAGTCGGCCAACGACGTCGCCGTCGTGCTGGGCGAGGCCCTGGCCGGGAATGAGGTTTCCTTCGCGCAGGCGATGACCAAGCGGGCCCGCGACCTGGGGATGACGCGCACCGTCTTCCGCAACGCGTCCGGCCTGCCCGATCGCGCGCAGCGGACCACCGCGCGCGACATGGCCATCCTGTCCCGCGTCCTCGTCCGCAGCCACGCGCGCTATTATCCGTATTTCAGCCGCCGCAGCTTCGATTGGCAGAACCAGACCGTCTACGGGCACAACCGGGTGCTCGACCGGTATGACGGGATGGACGGGATCAAGACCGGCTACATCGCCGCCTCCGGGTTCAACCTGGCGGCCTCGGCCTCGCGCGACGGCCGCCGCCTGATCGCGGTGGTGCTGGGCGGCGAGAGCGCCGGCAAGCGGGACCGCCGGATCGTCGAGCTGATGGACAGCGGTTTCCGCAACCAAGCCCCGGAGAAGCCGGCGGACGCGCTGGTGGCTGCCGGGACGCCGGGGGCCCGGCCGGCCGCCGGGACAGGTGCCGCGGTCGCGCGGACGGGGGCCTGGGCGATCCAGACCGGCGTGTACGGCAGCCTGCAGGCGGCCCGCCAGGACGCGGAAACCGCCCGGAGGAGCCTGGGAGCCCTGGCCGCGGGCGCGAAGCCGACGGTCCAGCAGTCGGGCTCCCTGTACAAGGCCCAGCTCGTCGGCTTCGACGGAGCCTCCGCGCGTTCGGCCTGCCAGAGCCTGAAGAGCACGAAGGCGGACTGCATTGCGGTCCAACCGCGTCCGTGACTGCCCCGGCCCCGTCCCTCAGGCGTCGAGCGGACGGGCGCGCGAGCGTTCGATGAGACGGCCGACCAGAATGGAGATTTCGTACAGCGCGAGCATCGGCAGGGCGAGGCTGACCTGGCTGATGATATCGGGGGGCGTCAGGATGGCGGCGGCGATAAAGACGACGACGATGGCGTAGCGGCGGCCGGCGACCAGCGTCGCCGTGGACAGGAGGCCGACGCGGATGAGCAGCGTCAGCAGCACGGGCAGTTGAAAGGCGATCCCGAAGGCGAAGATCAGCGAGGTCACCAGGCTGAGATACTCGGCCACGCGGCCCTGGAACTCGATGGGCAGCGCGTTGGGGCCGGGCTGCGGCACCTCGAAACCGAGGAAGAAGCGCCACGCCAGCGGAAACACGAGGTAATAGACCAGCGCGCCGCCAAGGAAGAACAGCACCGGGGTCGCCGCCAGAAACGGCAGGAAGGCCTTCCGCTCGTGCTTGTAGAGGCCGGGGGCGACGAACAGCCAGATTTGGCTGGCAACGATGGGAAAGCTGAGAAACGCCCCGGCCCACAGCGACAGCTTGAGGTAGGTGAAGAACGCCTCGGTCAGCCCGGTGTAGATCATGCGCCGCCCCTGGCCCGCCAGGATGTCCGCCAGGGGCTGCATCAGGAACCGGTAGATGCGCTCGGAAAAGGCGTAGCAGATCAGGAACCCCGCCAGCAACGCCGCGGCGGCGCAGACCAGCCGGTTGCGGAGTTCGAGCAGGTGATCCATCAGCGGCATGCGTCCGCTGTCGAGATCGTCGTCGGGGTGGTCGGGCATGAGGGCGAAGCCGTTCGTTGACGTCTGTGATGATGCCCCGGTGCCCCGCGGGACTCCGGTGCGGCGCGCGTTTCCTATGGCGTTGGCGGCGTGTCGCGTCGGAGGATCCAGGCCAGCGACAGCACGGCGAGGAGCAGCCCCAGGAAGGTCCAGTCGCCGTACCGGCCGTAGAGGGTCGGCGGAAGCGGCGGCGGCAGCGGAGCGTCGATGATCCCGGTCTGCTCCAGGGGCAGGCTGGCGCGCAGCCTGCCGAACCCGTCGATGACCGCCGAAATGCCGGTGTTGGCGGCGCGCACCACGGGCAGCCCCTCCTCGACCGCCCGCATGCGGGCGGAGGCGAGATGCTGGTAGGGGCCCATCGAGGTGCCGAACCAGGCGTCGTTGGTCGCGTTGACGATCCAGTCCGGCCGGTTCACCCGCTCGACCACCGCACCGGGGAAGATCACCTCGTAGCAGATGGCCGCGCCCACCGCGGTGCCGCCGAGCCGCAGCGTCCGCGGACCGGGCCCCGCCGAGAAGTCTCCCAGCCCCGGCGCGATCCGCTCGATGGGCAGCAGGCCCCGCAAGGGCACATACTCGCCGAAGGGGACCAGATGATGCTTGGCGTAGGTCGCCGTCACCCGGCCGCGGTCGTCGATTGCGACGATGGCGTTCCAATAGGCGGGGCCCGTGGCCTCCTGGCTGCGCCGCGGCGTCCCGGCCAGGAGATGCCCGCCCCGCGGCAGCAGGGCGGCGATCCGGTCGAGGGTCGCGGCGCTTTCCTCCAGGAAGCCGGGATACGCCGTTTCCGGCCAGACGAGCAGGTCGAACCGGCCGGCCTGGGAGGACAGGTCCAGATAGCGCTCGACCGTCGCCGCACGCCGCTCGGGTCGCCACTTGCTGGCCTGTGGGATGTTGCCCTGGACGATCCGCACCAGCGGCCCCGCCGGAGCGGGGAGCGGAGGCTCAGTGAGCCGCAGGGCGCCGCTCGCCAGCACGAGCGCGACCGCCCCGCCCACCAGCACCGTCCGTCGGCGCTCCCGCCGCGACCGGCAGCGCAGCAGCACCGCCGGCACCGTCATGGCGAGAACCGTCAGCAGGCTCAGGCCGTAACTGCCGACCACGGCCGCCGCTTGCCGCGGCCCCGCCAGCTCGACCCAGCCGTAGGCGACGAGGTTCCATGGGAATCCGGTCAGGACATGGCCCCGCAACCATTCCGCGCCAGCCCACAGGGAAGCGAACAGCAGCGCGCCGGGCAGGCCGCCGACCTTGAGGCGGGCAACGGCCCAGGCCGGCACTGCGCTGAAGACAGCCAGGATGGCGCCGATGCCGGTGACGGCGGGAGCGGCCAGCCAACCGAAGCGCTCAGGCTCGACGAGGAAGCTCTCGGCGATCCAATGCGTGCCGACGACGAAGAACCCGAAGCCGAAACTCCACCCGACCAGCGCCGCCCGGACTGGCGGCGCGCCGTCGAGCAGGAGGAAGAGCCCGCCGAACGCAAGCGCCAGAACCGGGGGAATGGACAGCGGCGGCAAGGCGGCGACCGCCAGCCCACCCAGCAGCGCGGCCGCCACACACCGCCACAGCCCGCCGGCCAGCCGGCGCCGGCCGGGCGTCACCACCGGGACAGCCTCCGGCCGATCGGCGCCGGCGGCGGGGCCGCGGTGCTGCTTCCGCCGCGCTGCAAGGTCCGCCACGGCGCGTCAGGACCGCAAGGAGAGCAGGCGCAATGCGTTGGCGGTGACCAGCACGGTTGCCCCGGTGTCGGCCAGGATGGCCGGCCACAGGCCGGTGACGCCGATGACCGTCGTTACCAGGAACACCGCCTTCAGCCCGAGCGCCAGCGTGATGTTCTGGCGGATGTTGGCCATCGTCCGCCGCGACAGGAGCACCATCGCCGCCACGTCGCCGACCCGGCCGTGCAGCACCGCGGCATCCGCCGTCTCCAGCGCCACGTCGGTGCCGCCGCCCATGGCGATGCCGACGTCGGCCGCCGCCAGGGCCGGCGCGTCGTTGATGCCGTCACCCACCTTGGCCACCCGCTCGCCGCGTGCCTGCAGTTCGCGCACGATGCGCTGCTTGTCCTCCGGCAGCAGCTCGGCTCGCGGCTCGATCCCGAGGTCGGCGGCGATCGCCTTGGCCGTGGCGGCGGTGTCGCCGGTCACCATCAGCGAGCGGATGCCGATCGCCCGCAGCGCCGCAAGGCCGCTCTTGGCGTCGTCGCGCGGCTCGTCGCGCATCGCCAGCAGCCCGGCCGCCACGCCGTCCTCCAGCAGCACCGACACGGTCTTGCCCTCGGCGTTCAGGACGGCGATCCGCTCCGCCTGGGCCGGCGTGAGCGCCACGCTCTCCCCCGCGGCCCGCGCCGAGGCGAGGACCAGCCGGTGCCCGTCGATCCGGCCGCTGACCCCCTGGCCCGGCAGGGCCACGGTCTCCGTGGCGGCCGGCGACGGCAAGCCGCGCTGCTGCGCGGCGGCAAGGATCGCCTTGGCCAGCGGGTGGCTCGACCCGGCCTCCAGGCCGGCGGCCAGCGTCAGCACGACCGCCTCCGGGCGCTCAAACGCCACGACGTCGGTGACCTTCGGCCTGCCCTCGGTCAGCGTCCCGGTCTTGTCGAAGGCCACGGTGGTGATGCCGCCCAGCGTCTCCAGCACCGCGCCGCCCTTCAGCAGCAGCCCGCGCCGCGCCCCGTTGGACAGACCGGCGGCGATGGCCGCCGGGGTGGAAATCACCAGCGCGCAGGGGCAGCCGATCAGCAGGATGGCCAGCCCCTTGTAGATCCAGTCGCCCCACTCCCCGCCGGCCACCAGGGGCGGAAGCACGGCGACCAGCGCCGCCACCACGACCACACCCGGCGTGTAGAAGCGGGAGAAGCGGTCGATGAAGCGCTCGGTCGGCGCCTTGCTCTCCTGCGCCTCCTCGACCAGACGCACCACGCGGGCGATGGTGTTGTCCCTGGCCGCAGCGGTGACCCGCACGCGCAGCACGCCGTCGCCGTTGATGGTGCCGGCGAACACCGCATCGCCCTCGCCCTTGCGCCTGGGCACGCTCTCGCCGGTGACGGGGGCTTCATCGAGGGCGCTCTCGCCGGACAGGATCACGCCGTCGGCCGCCACCCGGTCGCCGGGCCGCACCAGGATCACCATCCCGACCGCCAGGCTCGCCGCCGGGGCGCTCCGGGTCCGCGAGCCGACCTCGACCAGCGCCGTGTCCGGCATCAGCTTGGTCAAGCCCTGGATGCTGGCGCGCGCCCGGCCGGCGGCCACCCCTTCGAGCAACTCGCCGACCAGGAACAGGAAGACGACCATCGCCGCCTCCTCGGTGGCCCCGATGACCACGGCGCCGACGGCGGCGATCGTCATCAGCATCTCGATGGAAAAGGGCGTGCCGGTGCGGGCGGCGGCGAAGGCCCGGCGCGCGGTGGGCACGAGCCCGACCGCCATGGCCAGCAGGAAGGCCCAGCTCTCCGTGGCCGGAACAAGCTTGCCCAAGGCGTAGGCCGCCACCAGCGCCGCACCCGAGGCGATGGCGAGGCGCCCCTTGCCCGTGCTCCACCAAGCGCCGTCGCCGGCCCCGTGGCGGTGGTCGTGCCCATGATCATGCCCGTCCCCGGACCCGGCGCTCTGGGCGCGATCGGCCGTCCCGGCCTCGCTGCCGCTCACCCCGAAGCCGAGGGCGGAGAGCGGCTGGACGATGGCGTCGGGGGACAGCGAGGGCTCGTGGGTCACGGTCACGGTGCCGGCCGGTACCGACACGCCGACCCCGTGCACCCCGTGCACGCGCCCCAGCGCCGTTTCGATCTTCGCCGCGCACGACCCGCAGTCCATGCCGGTCACGCGGTAACGGGTGCGCTGGTGGTGCCGCTCGGCACCGGGATCGGGCGCGCTCATCGGAGGCTCCTTGTCTGCATCTCTCCGTGAGCCTAAATTCTCCAGCGACTGGAGGATCAAGAGGATTTTTCGATGACGACCCTGACCATCGGCGCGCTGTCGACGCAGACCGGGGTAAAGATCCCGACCATCCGCTACTACGAGAGCATCGGGCTGCTGCCCTCGCCGTCGCGGACCGGGAGCAACCGGCGCAGCTTCGACGAGGCGGCGGCCCGGCGGCTGCGCTTCATCCGCCACGCCCGCGAGCTCGGTTTCGAGACCGAGGCCATCCGCCAGCTGCTGACCCTGGCCGACGACCCCGCCCAGCCCTGCCACGAGGCCGATGCCCTGGCCCGCGCCCACCTCGCGGACATCGATTTCAAGATCGCCCGGCTCCAGGCGCTGCAGGCCGAGGTGCGCCAGATGGTCGAGCATTGCGCGCAGGGGCAGGTGCGGACCTGCCACGTCATCGAGGTTCTGGCCGACCACTCCCATTGCTTGAGCGACCGCCACTGATCCAGCCGCTTCCCACGGTCGATTCCCTCTTGATGCTCCAGTGGCTGGAGCATGTACGGTCCCCCGGCGCAGCCCCCTTCCCGGCGCGACGACGGAGACTGGAATGCCCCACCGCCTTGCCTTGCCCGGCCTGCGCGTGACGCTCGCCGCGGCGGCGTTCGCCCTGGCCGCCGACCAGTTGAGCAAATGGGCGATTCTCGCCCATGTCCTCAACCCGCCACGGACCATCCCGGTCACCCCCTTCTTCAACCTGACGCTCGGCTTCAACACCGGGATCAGCTTCGGCCTGCTCGGCGGCGACGGAGCGTTGGCCCCCCTCCTCCTGGCCGGGGTGGCGCTCGTGGTCGCCGCCGGGCTGATGCTGTGGGCGATCCGCCTGCCTGACCGGCCGCTGGCCGCCGCCGCCGGCGCCATCGCCGGCGGGGCGATCGGCAACGTGGTCGATCGCCTGCGCCAGGGGGCGGTGACCGACTTCCTCGACCTGCACGCCTTCGGGTGGCATTGGCCGACCTTCAACGTCGCCGACGTGCTGATCGTCGGCGGTGCCGCCGCCATCGCCCTGCGCTCGCCCCGCGAGCGGGACAGCCGTCCGGCGCTGCGCGTCGGCGGCGACTCTTCGACCTGACCAGGATGGACAAGATGACGACGTTGCGTTCCCTGCCGGGGCTTGTGCTCCTCGGCCTTGCCGCCGCCTCCCCCGCCCTGGCGGAGCCGGTCCGGTCCGGCGCGATCACCGTCGAGCGGGCGTGGGCGCGCGCGACCACGCCGGGCGCCAAGACCGGAGCGGCCTATCTGGTCATCCGCAACGACGCCGCGCAACCGGAGCGCATCCTGTCCTTGGCCGCACCGGTCGCCGGGCACGTCATGGCCCATGAGACCAGACGGCAGGGCGACGTCCTCACCATGCAGGAGGTTCCGGCGCCGGCGGTTCCGGCCGGCGGCGCGCTCAGGATGGAACCCGGGGGCATGCACGTGATGCTGATGGAGTTGAAGGGCGGCCTGAAGCCCGGTCAGAAATTTCCGCTCACGGTGACCTTCGAGAGGAGCGGCGCGGTCCAGGTGCCGGTGACGGTGGGCGGGCCGGGTGCGATGGGGCCGGAATGAGGAGGCCGCGATGATCACGCCCAAGCAGCTGCGCCGCGGCCTGTGGGCGATCACCGGGCTGGCGGTCCTGGTGTTCGTCCTCGCCCTGCAGCGCATTCCCGCCGACGGGACAGCGACCTCCGGCTCCTCGCTCCCGGCCGCCCCTCCGCTTGCCGACGCGGCGGATTGGTCCCTGACCGACCAGCGGGCGGCGTCCTTCACCGCGGCCGACCTCGTCGGCGCGCCGAGCCTGCTGGTGTTCGGCTTCACCCACTGTCCGGACGTGTGCCCGACCTCGCTGTCCTACGTCGCCGACCTCCTGAAACGCCTCGGCCCGCAGGGAGACGCGCTGCGCCCGGTCTTCCTGACCGTCGATCCGGAACGCGACAGCGTGGCAGTCATGGGCGAGTACGTCGCGCTGTTCGATCCCCGCATCCGGGGCGTGACCGGCTCCCCGAACGAGGTGTCCAAAGCTCTGAAGGATCTCGGGGCCTTTTCCCGCAAGGTTCCGCGCGACGGTGGCGACTACAGCATGGACCACACCGCCACCATGCTCCTGCTCGACGCCACCGGCCGCCTCCAGAGCACGCTCGACCTCCATGAAAGCCCGGTGACGGCGGTCGCCAAGGTTCGCCGGGTGCTCGGCCACGCTGCTCAGCCCATCTGAGGGCGGGCCGCACTGCGTGCGGCGTGCGGTGAAAGTTCGTTCGGGGATTGACGGGCTGGAGGCGACCGACGCCCGCTCTTCAATGGCAGTCGCTGTAGCCGACCGCCGGAACGACCATCGCCGCGCCGCGCACCGACGTGTCGATGAGGGAAAGGACGGAAGTGCGAAGCAGGTCGAGAACCGCCAGTTGGCCGCTGTCGGCGAGCGTCACGTAGTATTTCAGACCGGTGGCGGCGAGGGCGCCGGCCTCCGGCACGCCCGGCAGCGGCAGAATTCCGAGCGATCGCCGGTCGCGCAGGTCGACGGCCTGGACGGAGCGCGCCGTCCGGCTCATGCCGATCGACACGGTCTGGAAGACTCCCAAGCCGATGCCGGTGACCGGCGCGGCCATGGCAAGACGGCGGCTTTCCTTGAGGGTCCAGGTCGAGACGACCGAGACGGCCCGGCCACCGGCAACCGGAACCAGCATGAACTGGCTGTCGGCGCTGGGCAGCGCAGACCCCAGCGGGGCTGGCAGGACGAGGCGCGCGGACCGCGCCAGGGTCTTCAGATCGAAGATCGACACCAAGCCCTGGTCGCCTTGCAACGCGAAAAGGTAGGAGCGTCCAGGGTCGGTGGCGAGCTGGGTGATCGCCCCTTTTCCGGCCTCCACGGCCAGTTCGGTGAGGACCCGCCCGGCTTGCGTGTCGATCACCGCGATCCTGTGGCCGTATGCGACGAGAAGCCGGTTGCTGCTGTCGAACAGGATGGAGCGCAGGCCTGGCAGTCCTGGGATCGTAACCGTTGCCGCCCCCAAGGACCGGATGATCTCCACGCTGCCGGCCGACGGATCACCGACCGCCAGTAGGGTCCCGGTGCGGTCGATCTGCAGCATGACCGGGACGACCGAGGTCGCCAGTTCGCGATCCAACGTGCCGGACGAGGTTTCGATGACGGACAGCTTACGCCCAACGCCGTCGCTGACGACGAGCTTGGCGCCACGCTCGAGGACCACCGTCTGCCGGGCCGGACCGGGCAGCGGGATGCGCATCACAACGGTGTCGCTGACGCTGTCGACGACGGCGATGACCGGCTCCGATGCGGACGCCACGAAGAGGAAGCTCGAGGGATCCGGCGTTCCCGCGACGGCCGAAGGCGCCAGGAGGAGCGGGCCGAAAGCCGCAACGGCAATGGATCGCAGAGTGTACCCCACGGCATGCCCCCGCTTTGGGAAGCCGACATACTACGGTGTGGCCCGCTGGCGACAAAATGCTCAGACGAAGTGGGGGCGAGTGGCACCACAACGGATGTCTTGTACGAGGTTCGATCAGCTGCGGACACTGTTGGCGAATTCCGGAGAGGCGATCCGGAGGCTTCCGAATCGGCGGAGCGCTCCGCTCTAAACAGCGTTCCTAACCCGGTTCCGAGCGCCTTCAGACCCTGCCTGTGAATCGGCGTGGGGTTCTGACGCCGATCGGCACGGGAGCGCGTTGATAGCAATGAAAGTTAAGGAGACTCAGGCGCGAGCTGTTTCACATTCATGCTCAAGGATCCTTCGGTCCCTTGCTGCCCCTCTGACGGTTGGAACTGGCCTTACCGGTAGGAGTGACGAGCCCGGTTCGCTCAGCCCGATCCAGGAGTGCCTTGACCGAGGAGGCCGACCACGTCGTGCCGCCGCGCGGCGTGCGGATACGCATGTCCTCCAGGCGCGCGGCGATGGCCCGCAGGCTGATCTCGGGATCGGCTCCCTTGATGCCGGCGATGACCAGCAGGATGTCGTCCTTGGGCGGCTTGCGCGGTGCCGGCTCGATCAGGGCCGACTCAGCCAGTCCCTCCGCAACGAGGCGGCGCACCGCCCGCGACAGACGATCCGCCGTCCAAGGCCGATCGGGCGAGCCCAGCCGCCCGAGGGTCTTGGCCACCTTGCCCCAGGAATTGGCCGGGCGCAGCGCCCGCACCTTGGGCAGCCACGCCGCCATGCTGGCCAACAGGTCCGCCATGTACTGCCGGTCGCGGATGGCGGAGAGCTGGGCGATCGCCTCCGGATCGCGCCGCTTGAGCGCCGGGTTGCCGCCCACCCGGCCGCGGGCCTTGGCGGCCCGCAGGCCAGCCTTTGTCCGCTCGCGGATCAGGGCGCGTTCCAACTCGGCGGCGGCACCGAGCACTTGGAGGGCGAACTTCCCCTGTGGCGTCGAGGTGTCGATCGGATCGCGCAGCGACTTGAAGTGGGCACCGACGGCCTCCAGCCCCTCGATCACCTCCAGCAGATGGGAAAGCGAACGGGCCAGACGGTCGATGCGGGCCACCACCAGGACGTCGCCACGCTGCGCGCGGGCGACGGCCTTGGCCAGTTCCGGCCGTGCCCGGCTGGCGCCCGAGGCCTTCTCCTCGAAGATCACCGCGCAACCGGCGGCCTTCAACTCGTCGAGCTGGCTGAAGGTCGCCTGATCCTCGGTGGACACACGGGCGTAGCCGATCAGGGCCATGCGGAAGCTCCAGGGCGGAGGGGAAAACGCCCTTTGTACATTTTGATTAGCTCTGAGGAAATGATCGTTTGGCCGCCTGTACAGACAGTTTGAACAGGCTGGAGCCCACGCCGGCATCGCCGGCCGGTGGGGCAAGGCTGTTGCCAGGATCAGCGAAAAGCTCCGGTCACCGTGATCGCGCGCCCTTCGACCAGAGTGCGACAAGATGCCAACCCCGGCCCCAGGACGGTGGCTTGTCGGCCGTTCAGCCGGCAAAGACGGTCGGACTTTTTGCATGAACCGGCTGGCAGAATGGGGCATCGCGACTCTCAACACCCTCGAATCCGACGTTTTGCATAAACTTCCCGGCGACGATACACGGCCTGCCGCTGTCGTCCGCCGGGCCGCCAAGCCGCCGGCAGCCAAAGCGGGTCAGAATGACCATGATCTATAGGAAGTTAAGTCCGGTTTTTGTATCATTTCATCGATTTTGCCGGCGCAATCGCACTGCCCAAGTGCCAGGGCGTCGCTTTCGCTCAATGGTCAAGGTTGGTCATGGTGTGGATGTCAAAGCTCCAAAGCGGGACAGAGTTGGTGCGGCTCCAACCGGCCCGCTCGAAGTCGGTATAGTTGGAATAATGAACTTCGGCTTCGAGCCGCTTCACCCCGCGGCGTGCAGCCAGGCGAACGCAGCCTTCCAGGAGAACAGGGAGAAAGTCCGCCTCGACCATGGGCTCGACAAAGATCTCCACGAGCCGCCCGGTCCACACCGTCCCCACACCGACAACGCGACCGCCCTCCATTCCCACGGCCAGCGGCTGTTTGGCTCCAAGAATGCTTCGCCACCGGAACGCAGCGAGATCCTGCAACAGCTCGTAGTGGTCGGGCCCTTTTCCCAAACGGGGCTCCGCGTCCAAAAGGGCCAGCAAGTTACGACAGAATTGTCGAAGCGCCGGAACGTCGGCGCCGATGGCCGGTCGGACGCACGGAACGAAGGCGCCGAGGCGGTTGGACGGTGACAGAAGAAGCAACGGCTTTCGCGGACTTGGCGTGTTCCCTGTCGTTCCCTCGCCAAACCCTCTCTGGTGCAGCCGCTGAAGCAGCAAGGCCCTCAGGCGATCACGGCAGATCGCGTTCACCCGCGGTCGGATAGTGTCCCAAACCACGGCACTCCCGGTCGGTTCGGCTGGCGCGTTCATTGGCTGGGGAACCTGCTCGCGCGGAGAAACCTCCAAGGCGCTTATGTCGGCGTCGAGCGCGGACAGCACGCGCGCGGTAGAGGCAACCGCCTGCTCCAGCCCGATCTCGCCCGGTAACTCCGTAATGGCCTCGATGAGGGCTTGCGCGAGGACCGCTTGCGGCGATGCTTGATCCATCCGTTCGTGCCGCAGATCAGAGCGGCACGTCACGCAACACCACAGCGGCCGCCGGAGCCGCCCACCGAGCACGGACAGCGGGGACTGGCACTTCGGACAGCACGGATTGAGCCAAACCCGATGCTCTGTGCAGACCCGGAACAGAGTCCCCCGCCATTGCCAGCGGAGATAGGGGATGGCATCCGCCGCCCAGCAGCGTGGACAAAAGCGCGGACTGCGCAGCGCTCCCGTCCACATCGAGGAAACGGTCGGGGAAAAGCGCTGCGCCTGCTCAAACCGCGTAGCCGGGATTCCGGTGCGCCGTTCGAGGCGCTCGAAGAAGTGGGGCGGAACGTCCGCATCGAGATCGGCCGTGTGGCGGCCGAGGATCCCCCGAAAGCCGAGAAGGAGGGAAGACGGCCCGATCGCGCTGGCCCAAGCGTAACGGCTGAGCCAGCTGCTGAGGAGTTCACCGTCGATGGGAGACGGGTCCATCGCCCAGGATTCACTTCCCTGGTCCGGTCGGCCTTGCCCCAATGGCTCGCAGGCGTAAACCTCACCGTGCCCGACACTCGGCAAGCGGTCCGCCATCAGGAGAGCCCACGCAGCTCGTCGGGTCCGAACCGCTTCGAGGGCGGCTCCAGCTTGAGAGAGTCGAAGAGAGCCAGAGTGATCTGCTCCTCACCCGTGCGCACCGCGGCCACGGCCGCTGCGGCGACGTTCTGCACGATGTCGCCGATCAACCCCTCGGCCACCAGGAAGATCCGCTTGGCCAGGGCTTCGTCAGTGAGTTCGGATTTTCGGCGCAACGGCAGGGTTCGCACCAGGCTGTTCAGCAAGCGTGCGTAATCGGCGTCGTACTGCCACCGCGGCAGGGACCGATTGGTCAACCGCGTGCGCAATTCGCCATCGTTGTGAATGGTCTCCGCCAGCGACCGGTCGCCGATCAGCACCGGCGACATGTCCCAGCGGTGACCCATGACCCGGAGCAGCGTGTGGAACTCCTTGGCGGCGCTGCCCCGGAATCCATGGTGCGCATCGTCGAAGATGAAGACGCGTGGTTCATATTCATCGAGCAAAGCATCCAACTGGTGGCGCCGCCCCTCGATCGTCCGCTGCGTCGGATCGGGCACCCGCCCCATGGCCCGGATCATGCCGGTCAGGAACTCCTGCCGTGTGGCCTCGGTCGGCAGCTGGTAGTAGTGCGACGGACGAACCTGGACGGTTTCCATGCTGAGGAACTTGTCGGCGACCATCGTCTTGCCGTTGCGGAACGGTCCACACACGACCACCCCGGTCGTTCGGGTGGATTTCGGGCGCTCCCGCACCTGGGTCAGCGCGTCGAGAGCCCGGATCGCCGCAGGGTAGCCGATCCATCGGTTCGCTTCGATCGCGGCGCAGCGCTCGACGGTTCCCAGTGTCTCCAACTGCCGGCGTGCTTCATCGCTGAGATGGTCGGTCATGCGCTCCCCCAGGGTTCCACATCGAAACAGTCCTCGACCGCGGGCAAGCGGCCCAGCCCATCGCCCGACGTTTTGAGGCGGTTGAGCGCCATTTCCGCTTCGTGCGGCTTGGGAGCCTCACCGGCGACGCGTGCAGCCAAGGCCCCGCTGGCAGCCTTTCGGCTGACACGCGGCTTTCGCCCGGCTCCCGCCGCCGGCGTCAGGGCCGCATCGACCATCTCGCGCGACTTTCCCCGCTCCATCCAGCTGGTTTCCGCTTCGGCCCGCTCCCGCTCATTCTGCGCCTCCAACTCCCAAGCCGTCAGGGGAGTGAGCACACCGTCAGCCCGTGGGACCGCAACCCACGACTCCCAGGACGGATGCCGAACGTAGATATGGCTGACGTCGTTGCGGTTGACCTTGATGCGAAGTGCATCCCGGCCACGGTTGGCGTAAAGCCCGGCCAGCCTGGGATCGTCCGCATTCCAGTAGGTGAGACCGAAGGCCGGGATCCCCTTGCTCGACAAGCGGCCCGCGTGTTCCGGCAGGAAGGCGAGTTGCACCGCCTCCCAGTCGACGACCAGGAGGTGCTCGGGAATCCGCGGAGCGTGCTTGGCCCATTCGAGGTCGGGGCGCTTCCGTGTCTTCTCATCCATCTCCCCGTTGCAGATGCGGAACGCCGTGATGGCGACGGCCTTCTCGATCTGTTCATAGGTGAGGCACGCGCGCTCCTCGGCCGGATACTCGCCCCGGTCGGCGGTGGAGTGGCCGGTCCGACCACGGCCCTTGCGGAGTTGCTGATTGATCGAGCCTTGCAGGCGCTCGACAACCCCGCGGATGTGCGGCTCGCCGTGCCGAGGCTCCACCGTGATGCGCAGATCCTCCAGGCTTTTGTTGTCCTGCAAGGACTTGTACCAAGCCGCCCGGTCCGAAATAATTCGCTCGGGCCGGCCAAAGACATCCGTGGCCTCGATGCCGAATTTCTGGAAATAAGCCCGTTTCGGCCGGATGGCGTGCTGGATGCACAGCCCGATCGCCTCCCGGTTGGCTGAGCGCGGCCACAGCCAGAAGCCCAGGATCATGTGGGTGAGCACGTCGACCAGTACGATGACCCAAAGCCGCTTGAGGAGATTGCCGGCATCGTCGACGGCGAGGACGTCGATCTCCGTCTCGTCGATCTGGCAGATCTGGAGCGGATGGTCGGGTACCAGCGAGCCACCACGCCTCCGGTGCTTCCGCACCGCGGTTTGATCGCCGCGCCGCCGTGCAACGTCCTCCGCCGTCCAGTGCTTCCAGAGCCGGCTCTTCACCGTGTTGAACGAGACCGGCTTCAGACCGGCCTGCTCCAGACGGCCGTTGATGATGATGACGGCCTCGTTCAGCGAACACCCCTCAAGGGTCAGATACTTTTCGTCGAGGATTGCTTTGACGATTCCTTCGGTCTCTGGCGGCAACCTCGGGCCACGGCCGGAATCGTCCCGCAGCAGGTCCCGGACCAAGCGGCGTTCGCCGTATCTGCGCAGGTAACTGCGGATCGTTTGGGGCGTCCGCCTCAGCCGGGCGGCAAGATCATCAATGGCGGCGGCACGCGCCTCGCTGTGCGGCGGGAAGGAATCAAGGATACGGTCAAGGTGCGTGGCAAGGCGTTCGGCCTCGGACCAGCGCGGATGGCCCGGTGGGTCGTCGGCTCCCCGTCCCATCCCATCGGCCCTCCCGCGAAAGCGTTCGGCTGCAAGAAAATTGTGAGCCGCAACAATCGCATGGATGCCCTTGATTCGTCGCTACGACCTTGGTGAGAACACGAGAAAATTTTCAGGAGAAAGCGACAGCCTTCCTCGAAGGACTGCGCCTGCGCATACCGGACACTCCGGCGCAGCACGAACGGGGCGCCGACCTCGATGCGCTCTCTCACGCCCTCCACCTCTACGGTCTGATGCTTGCCGCCGCCGACCGCCGACCCGAGCGCGACCTCGATGCCGGCACGGATGCTCCCGAGCACCGGCGCCTCGCCGAGGACGCGCTGTGGGCGCTGACGCAGCTCAGCCCCGGCGCCCGCCTGCCGGCGCTGGCGCGGGCGATGCGGGCGCGGATTCTTGACGACCGCCCGCGCGGCGCCGTGCGCGCTGCCTTGCCGGCGGCACTGCAGGCCACTGGCGTGACCCGCACCCTGCTGCCCATCCTCGCCGGCGCCGACACCCTGCGCCCGGACAGCCCGACGGACGCGGACGGCTGGGTTCTGGCCTTCGCCTCCAGTCTGGAGCGCGAGGCCGCGGACGGCCTCGCCATCCTGCGCCGGCTCGAACACGCCTGGCGCGGCGCCCGCGCCGCCATCGGACCACGCCGTTCCAACAGCCGCCTGCCCGCCGCCGTCGATCTGCTCGCCGCCACGCCGCTGCTCGGCCCGACCCGGCTGGCGGCTCTGCTCGGCTGCAGCGTCCGCGGCGCCGGGCTGATGATGGAGGAGCTGGTGGCCTGCGGGGCGGCGGTGGAGGTGACTGGCCGCGGTTCGCACCGCCTCTATGGGCTGCCCGGCACCGAGGGCATCCGCGGCGAGACCGCCGGACCGCGCCGCCACGGACACCGGCGGGGACGGCCGCCGAAGGTGATCGTGCCGGAGCCGCTGGCCGCGACCGAGCCGCCCCGGCCACTTCCGCCAGTGCCCGCCCGCCTTGAGCGCTTGGAGGTGGATTACACAGCGCTCGACGCCTTGCTCGCCGACACCAACCGGATCGTCGAGCGCGTCCAGGCGATTCTGAAGAAACGGTAGCGTGGGAGGATTCCATCAGGCCACGCGCCAGTTGGATCGAAGCGGCGGGATGGCCATAGACGATCATCTCTTGCCGCCGCTGGGAGGATCGTTACGAAGGCCGCAATGGACGCGACTGATCCGATGATATTGAAAAACCGGGGAACTCATCGCGAACCGATCGGTCGGCATTCCGCCCAATCTCTTTCTTTGCTCGCGCATAACCTCGGCACCAGAAACCGCTGTTCAAGCCATGCTGCCACAGCTTCTACGCGCTGACCTTAATCATCGACGTCATCGAAGATCGTGCTGCTATCCTCAGCAACCGACGTTGCGGAGATGCTCGCCGCCGTTGTCACCTGAGCTGACCAAGAGGAAGGTTCTGAAGAGGGCGCATCCTCCTCAAGCGTGCTGATATAGGCGTTGATTTCGAGATAGAAGGTGTCGAGCGGCTCCGGACGCCCATCCGGGAAGAAATAGGGTTCAGCCTTTTCGATACTCTCCTTGAACTCCTCATAAAGGCTGAGTTCGTTGCTCGTGTAGAAGCTGCAGCTCAGCTTGTTCAGCAGTTTCTCGAAATCATTCAGCCATTCTTCGCGGAAGCGCGTGGCGAGGTCGTTAAACTCCTCATCGGTGAAGATCTGGCGATAGATGTTGTTCGCAAACACCTTGCTCTGCATGTAAGTGATCGCGTCATCGTCCATGTGTTCGACAATCCGCCTTCGGGCCGCTTCGGGCAAGAAGCCGTAAGAGTTGAGGGCCGCCAGGAGCAACAGGCTGCCCGGCGACAGGTCGTCGGTGTTCGTCGTTGCGGCCCATTCGAGAACGTCTGGCCGCGCAGCGACGATCTTGCCGAGAAAGCCGCTACCCGCGCGGGCGCCCAGGAATGACTTGAAACTCTCGTCGAGCGAACGATCCTGAAACCGCCCTAACAGTACCGGAAACAGCGAGGCCGGGACGCGGACACGAGCGTGCTGAGCGGTCAGCGGTGCGCATACGACCTCGCTGATAAGCCGATCGACCTTGGCGCCATGCACATAGAGCTCGATCAGCTCAGGGGAGCGGGCAATGATCTCAGCAAACGCATCATTTACGGTCGGGTGCCGAAACACCCAATGGTCACCGTCTTCAGCAGCAAGGCGCCGCGTAAGGCTGTCATTCATATGCTCGATCGCTTTGGCGACGGCGGCTGGCTGTACGCCCAACAGCCGCGTGACCATGTCGAGCGCCGGGTGCTGCCCGATCGGCGACGGCACGCCGTTTTCCAAATTGAGAAAAATCAGCGCGACGGCCCCGAGCGACGGCGTATCAAGCTGTTCGAGCACTTCGGTCAGGAACTCGACCGGCTGTTCGACAAGTTCCTTCAACCGGTCCGCGCTGAGTTTCAGCTTGCTGGTGAACAGCGGATCACCGAGCCGCCGCGCGGTCTCGGGCAGAAATGCTTTGTTGGCGGCGACAGCGGGCAGAAACGGCTTTAGCCGCTGGCGCATCGCCTGAGGATGAACCCGGCGGACATGGTTGTAGAGCATCTGCGCGCGTTCATTCTCGCTCAGCTCTTGGACATTGACGACGACTTGGCTCTCCTTGAACAAAGGGAACGCACTTAACTTGAGATGGGGCCGGGCCGCCTCCCAGATATAATTGCGGGACGTGAAAATGATGCGGGCGCCCCCCTCGATCGCCGCACGCAGCGTGCCGAGTTCGGCATTCCACCGGCTCATTCGGTCGACATCGAAGTGATTAGGCCCGAAGGCATCGTCGACCCACAGCAACTGCTTTTCGCCAGGATGCCATAAGTGCAGCTGATCGGGCGCGTTGATCTTCACGGCGCCGGTGCAGCCGTCGTCGAGTGCGCCCAACGCCAGGATCGCCGCAATCGTCGATTTGCCAGAGGCCGGATCACCAAGCAGGATGACAAAGCGATGCTCTTGGAGCGCCTTGACCGCATCCCGGTAGGCGTCGGTCGGCACGAAGCAGCTGAGATCGGATCCCATATTGTCGAGGATCGCCTTGGCCTGCTTGTAAGCATGGTCGGTGATGATGTGGGAAAGGTCGCCGATCCCGTAGATCCGGGGTACCAGCATACGCAGGCGCACACTCTCTTCAAGTTGCTGCTCGATCCACGAACCGCCAAACACCAAGCATCGCTTTACGCCCATGGCCTCGAACGCGGCGCAAATCTCCCTGTCTGCCTCACCGGAGACGCCGGCATTGGTAAGGATCACATAATCCTCGGCAAGCCCGTTCTTGGCGAGTTGCTCCGCCTTCGGCAGTTCGTTCTTTAGGTTGGCCAACGTCAGGTTGGCGCCAGGCTTCCCCATGAACTTGCACTGGAGCGTCGACTTGACCGGCTGACCGTCATCCCCAGTCCATGTCCCAAGAAACGCTCCGTCCCGGCCACCATCGTTTGACCCCAGGAAGGTCTGCACCGGGCGTTTCAGGATCTCGGCTGCGACCGCCGTGGCGAGATCCTGAAAAGCCTTCCAGCCCAATTTGGTCAGGTCAAAGGTCATCTTACTGTTTCGCCTATGCGGCCGCCCCGCCTTTTTCGCCGAGCTCCCAGAGCGCGTCGATGCCGTTTAGGTAGTTCACCACCCGCCAGTCTTCATCGTCGATGATGCCTCCACCCGTATAGGGCGTGCCCTCCTCCAATACTTCGGTGCGGCGAAACCAGCCCGTGTGACAAGTCCAGCTGTCGCCGCAGGCATCCTCGGAGATTGCCTGGATCTGCGCGAGATGATCGTTGTCCCGGTCCTGCAGCGGCCCCGCCATGGCGGCGAAGAGGATCGTCAGTACGCCCTTGCGCTCGCCGATGAACACGATTGGCCAGAGGAGCCCGGCCAAGTGCAGCCGTTCGGCTACGCGTATCACGCGCGTGTCGTGATCCTCATCCCAGATGATCGCGAAGTCGTGGATGCGGCCATTCTTGAGGGAGGCGCCACCGATATCGCGCCACTGCACCGAGCGGAACACCGAATGGTGGACCCCGCGCCCGAGCCGGCCAATCGGTGCGGGCTCGTCGTAAAGGCACGAAAAAATATGGGAATAGAAAGTGGTCGTCATGGGCTTGCTCCTTGCCGAGGATCATCGCGGCTCCCGCCGCTGCGCCCAGGCTTTCGACCCACGCGCACCTTGAAGATCGCACAAAAAGTTCAGGGAATGAAACGAAAGCTGGGCTTTGCCACGTGTATGATGGCTCCGCCGGCTGAAGACCTCGCAGCCGGTTCTGACAACACTGGATCCTAATGACCCTGCTGAGCGGAAGTTGGCTCGTCTCACGTTAGGTCATCAACGAGGGTTGCGCCGGGTAGGCTGGCGCCGAGCCTCAGACAAAAGAGGCGAGACAAACCGCTCCTTGCTCATCTGCCTTGTCCGTGACTATGGCCGGGACAACGGCTTAGAAGGGCTACGAGCGAAGATCCTGCCGAAGAACTGCAGAAAGCGTCCGCGTCCAACCCAACCGGCCGGCCGCTGACCAGATCGGGCAGCAGACTGTCCAGGGAATAGAGATGCAGGCTGCGGACGTCTGCGGTATCCAGCATGAAATCGTCCAGTTCGGCAATGATCGGACGAAAGTTAGCGTGGCCTTGACCATTTACGCAACCGTGGAGAGCTGGACATCACGAACCCGCGCGCCGCACGGAATGCTCCGACGCCGGGATTGACCGGGACGAGTCGAACACCCGAAACTATGACCATAACGCCCCCCTTCCGGCTATTCAGATCGCCATTTTCCATGCCGACCTTCGTCCGACGTTCACCGACGCAATGTCCTGTCCTCGTGACGCGCCGCCTCCGGCAGGTTCTGCCCGCATCCGAAGACGGCCAGCCGCGCGAAGGGGTGTTCGCGGACTTCCTGGACAATCGCCTCGTCGTGTTGCTGGGCGAGCCGGGGCTCGGCAAGACCACCGAGCTCAACCGGGCCGCGACGGTTGAAGCGGATGCGGAGGTGATGCCGGTCGGCCGCTTCCTCAGCCGGCCGGCATCGGCGATGCAGGGCCGCACACTGTACCTGGACGGTCTTGACGAGCACCGGGCGCGCACCGGCGGCGGGCGCAGCGTGATGGACCACATCCTCGGCAAGCTGGAGGAACTTGGCAGCCCGAAGGTCCGGCTGTCCTGTCGCACCGCCGACTGGTACGGCGGCAGCGATACCCGCATGCTGTCGCAGCTCGGCAGGGAGCCGGTGGTCCTGGAGCTGCTGCCGCTCAGGTTCGAGGATGCCGTCGTCATCGCGGCCGCGCGGCTGGACGACGCCGGGGCCAGGGCCTTCATCGCCGGAGCCAGGGCGCGCAACCTGGACCCCTGGCTGCTCAATCCCGAACTGCTCGGCCTGTTGTTGGAGGCCCATGTCGGTGACGGCGGCTGGCCCGCCACCCGCACCGCCCTGTTCGAAAGCGCCCGAGCCCAGCTGCTGACGGAACTGAACGACGAGCATGCCGAGGTGGTGGGCGATTCCGTGTCCGACCCGGCGCTGTCCGCGGCGGCCGATTGGCTTTCCGCCGTGGCGCTGCTCGCCAACCGGACGGGCTTCGCGCTCCACCCCAACCAAGCCGATGCAGAGTTCACCGCGATCCACTCCCTTGGCAGTGATGTCCCGGCCCTGTCCGCCGCAGCGCGGCGACGACCGTTCTCGCCGGTCGAGGGCCGGCGGGTGGTGCCGCGCCACCGCATGATCGCCGAGTATATGGCCGCACGCCACCTGCGCGACCGGATGCGGGCGGCGGGCCTGCCGCTCGGCCGCGTGCTGGCGCTGATCACTGGCTGGGACGGCGGCACCCTGTCGGACCTGCGCGGCGTGTATGCCTGGCTGGTTGCCCTGATGCCTGAGCATGCCGAGCAGCTTCTCAGCCGCGATCCACTTGGGGCCGTCCTGTACGGCGACGCCGCGTCCTGGAGGGTGGAGGCCAAGCACTCGGCATTTCGCCATCTGAGGACGCTGGCGGATCAGGACCCGTGGTTCCGGGCGCAGGAGCGGACGCCGGGCTGGTCGGGCATGGGTGCGCCCTTCGGCGGCTTGTCCTGCCCAGAGCTCGTGCCGGATTTCCGCGATGCACTTTGCGAGACGGGCAAACCGCATCTGCTCGCGACCGTGTTGGACATCGTCGAGAATGGGCCGCCGCGGCCGGAACTCGGGGATGATCTGCTTGCCGTCGCACGCAACGACGGCGTCAGCGATGCCTTCCGTTCTCACGCGATTGACGCGTTCTCCCGCGCCTGTCCGGATCGTCAGGACGATCTGCAAGCCCTACTGGACGCGGTGCATGACGGTACCGTGGCGGATCGGCGGCAGGACCTCCGGGCCTCCCTGCTGCGGCGCCTGTATCCGGGGCTGCTCACACCGGATCAGCTTGTCGGATACCTGACGGGAAGGCGTGCACATGATTATGTCGGGCACTACAGCATGGACCTGCGCCGCGGCATCGTCCGGCGAACGCCACGGGACCAGCTGGTACCCCTGGCCGACGCACTGGCCTCGCGCGGCGCTCCGCGCGACAGGCGCGCGCAATTCGATCATTCTGGGCTGGTGATTGGACTTCTGGAGCGCATCCTTCGCGAAGTGCCGGAAGACGCCACCCCGGAGCGCCTGTACCACTGGCTTGCCGCCGGGCTGGACGATCGGCATCAGACTATTCGGCCACCCGATGCCAAACGGCTACAAGCACATCTCGCCGAACCCGCCATGATTCGGGCGATGTTCCGGACGTGGCTGTCGGAGACACACGACAATTACTGGCGCGGTTACTGGGGCTTTCAGGAGCGCATCCTCAACACGCCACTTCCTCCTGGTTTTTCCTTTGATCTGGTGTCCTGGGCAAGGGAGGCAAGCGGGCCGGAAGGGGCCACGTTCCTGCTCGACTTGGCCGTTCGTACGGCCGGTGGTCGCGTCGGCGATGGTTGTGAGGTGACGCTCGACGAGTTGTCGGCGCTTCCCGACGAACGGCCGGACCTAGAACCGGCACTCGCCGCGGCCCTTACGACGCGTGTGCATGAGCGGCATTCCGAGCATATCGCGCTCTCCCGCCGCTTACGCGACGCCCAGCAGCTTCATCAAGCCGAGGGCGCTGCTGAACTGGCCCCGCATCTCGAGGAAATCCGGAGCGGAGCCGCTTTCGATACGCTCGACTGGGCTGCGGGGTTCGGGTCACTCACTAAGCCGGAAGGCGAAAAGCTGAACGCCTTCCGCACGCGCATCGCCGAAGATGTCGGAGATGAGGCAGCCATTGCGATCATGGCCGGCTTCCGGAACATTGTGCTCCGTGACGATCTGCCGAGCCCGAACAAACTTGCCGACACGACCGTGACGGATCGCCGTCACTTCGCAGTGCTCCCGCTCCTGGTCGGCATGGAGATTTTGGCGACAGAGGGAAAGGAAGCCGTTCTGGGTCTGCCGGATCGCACCTTGGAAGCGGCGTTATGCGGTTCCGTGATCGAGGATCAGTACTCCGAACCGTGGATTCAATGGATTCTGGCCGAGCGCGCCGAGTTGGCCTCGCGAAGCCTGGCGGCGTTCTGGCGCATCTGTCTCGAGCGGAGCTTGCAGTGTCCGCCGGGGTTGTTCGGCCTGAAGGGGCAGGAGCCCCTTGGACATGTCGCCGGCGGCATGGCGGTGGCCTTGCTGCGGGACTATCCGAAAGCTCCGGTCCGGGCGGTGGACGGCTTGCTGAACGCAGCCCTGTGGCATGGCGACCGCGAAGCCCTGCTGGACCTCGCCGTTCACCGGCTTGCCGGCGATGATGCGGATGACGAGCGGCTCCTGCTGTGGAGCGCCCTGGCCTTCCATCTCGCACCGGACCGCTTCGCCGCCGATTTCGAAGACCGGCTGTCCCGGTGGGCGGACATGAGCTGGGACGTCATCGCCCCTGTCCTGCTATTGGCCCTGGGTAGCCGCGCCGAGGGGTGGAGCTTTTCCACCCAGCAGGCCATGGTGCTGATCCGGTCGCTGGCCCCACGTTTCGACGACGTTGCGTACAGCGTCGAGAACGGGCGCCGGGTTCGCGGGGAGTCCGAGTTCGCACGCCTCATCCGCGCCTGCATCGACCATCTCGCCGCCGACCCCTCAACGGACGCGGCCGACTTCCTTGCCGCTTGGCGCGACGATCCCCAGCGTGCCTCCTGGCATGACACCTTCGCCCATGCCGCGGCACGACAGGTGCGGGTTCGTCGCGAAGCATTGTTTCAACATGCCGACGTGGAACAGCTGGTGGCGGCGCTCGACGGCGGGCCGCCGGCCAACGCCGCGGATTTGCAGGCGCTCGTCGTCCAGCATCTGGAGGACATCGCCGAGGAAATCCGCACCGGCTCCGGCGACGGCTGGAAGACCTTCTGGAACACTGAGGTGGAGAAGCACGTCAGACCCAAGGTGGAGAACATCTGCCGCAACGCCCTGCTTGGCCTGTTGACCCCCCGCCTCATCCGCCACGGCGCGGTGGCGAAGCCGGAGGGCTATTACGCCGGGAGCAGGCGCGCCGACATCGACGTGACCGCCGGCACCCTCGTGTTACCCGTCGAGATCAAACTGCAGATGCACGATGCGCTGTGGACGGCGGCGGAAGGGCAGTTGCAGCGGCTCTACACGGCCGATCCGCTGGCGGGCGGACGTGGCGTGTATCTTGTGTTCTGGTTCGGCCCGACGGTTGACCTCACGTCCCCACGCGACGGCTCGCCGCCCCCGGCATCGGCGGGGGATCTGAAGACGGCGCTCGTGAATCGGCTGACGGGCAGTGCGCGCGAACTGCTGTCGGTGGTGGTGATCGACGCAGGGCCGCCGGACCCTACTCTTCAGCACCAGCAGGTCCGAAGGCGGCGTAAGGCGATCCTTCGGGTACCTCGCGCATCATCTCCGACAGCTCGGACCTGACCTGTTAGGCGAGGCTCTCTGTCCAAAGTCCAGCCGACGACCAACGCCACCTCTACTCGGTCAAGCCGATGCCCGCAGCCTTATTCACAAGGTCGTGGGACAGAGCGCCTTCCACTGCTTCCATGTCGATTCCGACAGCTTTCGCGCCAGCTTGGCCCTCCTGGTCGGCTGCAGCGTCCGCGGCGCCGGGCGGATGCTGGCGGATCTGGTAGCCTGCGGCGTCGCCGTCGAGGTGATCGGCAGCGTCGGCCACCGCCTGTACGGCCTGCCGGGTACCGAAGGCATCCGTGGCGAAACCGCCGGATCGCACCCCTTGGGCGGGAACTTCGTTCCCCTGTTCAAGAATACTCTGTTCTAAGATTCCGGAGAGCCGGAACCCCGCACCAATCCTGGACGGAGACGGGGTGTCGGGGTGAAAAGTACGGGGGTACGGGGTTACCGGGGGCCTTGGACGGGGCGCGCCGACACATGATGCCGATGCGGAAGCCCGATGCAGCGGGTCTTCCACCTAAGTCTTTGGAACAACGAAAATTCCGGGATGCCAATGCATTGCAAACGCTGGTGCCTTCGCAGTTGATGCAACAGTTCCACGTTGCCATCGGAGCGGCAACCGTTGATCCCACTCTGCTTTCCGCGGCGGAGCATATCCAGTACGAGGGCTTCTGCGCCGAGGGGAGACCAACGGTGTCAGTATCGCCTTGGCCATCCGGGCCGCACAGGCGTGTGCCCACCAGGGATGGGTTACACCACTTCCGGAAACGCTACTATTCCAAGAGCCCATCAACGCCCAGCATCCGCCCTTGACGCCAGGGGAGCAATAGAATCCAATCTTCTTCTACTTTGAAGAGAACCTATGCCGCTGCAGCTTCCCCGAGCGGCGCGCCGAGAGAAGCCGATGGAAACCACCAAGTCTGAACTTGCCAACGACCTTTACTCAAGGCTGAAGCAGCCGCGGAAAGCACCGAAGGTCGCATCCATCGGGCGCTGGAAGGACCAGGCGTTCTCTGAAGGCTGGCTTGACGCCGTCGACGTCGAGGATCTGCTCGCCGACTTTGACGACAGGCTCTGGCGGGTGGACAACCGGGCGGTCGCCGCCCTCTTCCGAGTCCCACTCACCACCCTGTTCCACCGCCCTCGGAGCCGCTCGTCCTCGGTGTCCGGCCAGGGCACATACCTCCTGCCGGACCTGATCGCCCTGCTGGCCGGGTTCGAGCGGCTCGGCTTCGACGTCGACCCGGCCCCGTGGGCCGAGGGGCACCGCCTGTCGCTGGCGTCGAAGGACAGGCTGACCGGGACGGAGCTGACGGTGTGGTGGTACGCGCAGTGCCGCCACAAGGCCGAACCGGTGGAGATCTGGCCAGACGACCAGCCGCACCGGATCTGGTCGCTCCGCGAGGAGCAGCTGGTCACGCCTGCGGGCTACCGCGCGACGGCGCGCTTGGACGCCGAGGGCAAGGCCCACGCTCTCTCCGTCGCGGCACCCAAGCACAGGCGCCGGAAGGATCCGGTGGAGACGGTCTGCGCGGACTGTGGGCACACTTGGTGGAGGGGCGACCCGGAGTCGAGCCGCATGCACCGCCGCGTCCACAAGAAGGAGACGGCGATCCGGGCCCCCGCTCCCGACGCCCGGCTGCTGGCCGCTCTCGACGGCGAGGCCCGCCCCGAGGAGGTGCTGCCGGACTCGCCGCAGTGGAAGCACGACCTTGTGTACGAACGCGCCGTGCGGTTCCGGCGGGAGTTCGGCTACGACTTCGTCCAATGGTCCCGCACCAAGCGCGACGACAAGGCGGTGGCTTACGTCTTCGCCGACGACACCGGAGCGTTCGGCCGCGGCGCCCCGGTGGGGGCGTGCGCCTTCCGGTTACGGGGGCACGTCTGGACCCTCGACTGGGTCTGGGTGATCCCAACCGCGAGGCGTAAGGGCGTCCTCCGGCGGCGATGGCCGGGCTTCCGGGAGAAATTTGGCGAGTTCGCCCTGGAGTACCCGACCTCCGACGCCATGGAGGCATTCGCCGCGCGGCATGCGCCCTGGCTGACGGCCGAGGCTTCGACGGCGGAAGGGTGACGTTCGGCACGCAAGCGAAGGACGGAAACATGATCCCCCAGGTGCTCAGTTACGCGTTGGCGGAAAGGTGCGACGCCCTCATGGACGCGTGCCTCCCAGCCGTCCGGCGGGAGGCGTCGCCCGAGATGTCCCTGGCCACCACGTTCGCCCTGACCATGGCGATGCCCCTGATCGTTATCCCGCTCGAGTGGCTGTCCGACGACGGGGAGGAGGACTCGATGCGTGCCGAGAGGCCCGGGCGTTTCGTCGAGGAGTTCCGGCGCGGGATGCACGGCAGGTTCGGCGACGCCCCGTTCAGGGGCGACGGTGTATGGTATGCCGCGGAGCACGAGGGGCCTCCGAAAGCCCCCTCACATTGGGGATCGACCCTCCGCAGCCCGGTGGCCTCGGAGCGCAACAGGGAGAGGGCGGACGCCAGTGAAGCCCGGCACGTGATGTGGGGGATCCGACACGCCCTGAGCCATGGCTGCGTCGCCTACCTGGATGACGACTGCAACGGCCCGATGGCCCGCAGCACTTCGACAACACGGTTGGCATCACCGAAGCTGTGCCGCTCCATGATCGTCTCGATCTCGGCGAAGGTCGTCACATCGATCTCAATAATCGTCCGCTCGACCCCACCGTTCGTTTGCCAAGTCGTCACCGTCACCCCGTCGCGCCAGACTTCGACCCCGATGTTGTTGTAGAAGCAGCCGCCATCATAGTCGGGCGCGCCGTGCTCGCTGCCTGGAACATCCTCGGGGTCGTAATTCGTAATCCAATCTTCATCGAAATCGCGGACAATGGCGCACAGCGCCTCGTAGTCACCGCGCAAAATGGCTTGGGCGCCGGTCACGTCGTTGGTAAGCCAGATGGTCCGTTCGTGGTCCGCGCCAAGCGACAACTGGCAGTCGAAGGCGTTCTTGCCCTCATGCTCGATGTCGAGGGAGATCGCATCGACCACGTCACCGAACGCGTCGTAGTACAGGCCATCTTCGTCACGCTCAGTGTCGCTTTCACGGACTCCTTCGACCGCCCGGGCCAGCGCCTTGAGAATCCCCTCATCATGGGTCTCGGGCTCTAAACATCCCGGGATCGCAGTCACGGCCGCGTGGGTCACGAGCGTGCCATACTCCGGCGCGGCGCCCGTCAACCGCATCAGCGTTGCTGCGGCGGCCGCGTCGTTGATCCGGCAGACCAGCGGGCTCCTCGTGGTGCCGTTCAAGGCAGCGCGCAGGCTCCCAGCCGTGTCGAAGCCGAGCCCTTCCGCGACAACTGCTGACGCCTGGGCGGCAAGGACATCGGGCAGGAGGATCTGGACAGAGGTCTCGAGAGCGTCGAGGTCGGTTGGGGTAAGGGACAGCTTCACGGTCGGCTCCGCATCGGATGGAGGGTCGGTGGCGGCGAATATGGTCCGGTTTCGCGCAGACAACGGGTCGCGCCGCGAATTTTGTGAAGAATCTGACGAACGGCGGAGCCGGGTCCGTTATGCCTCATAGACGGTCGTCATCGGTGCTTTGACGCTGGATGCGTGCGCCGGTCGGCGTGGATGACCGCCGCCGACGTGCCGCGTGCCGTGCTCAACGCGCCGGTCACGGCCCGAGCAGGATCGATGCGGCAACCCTCCAGTTCGGGTGCTCCAACACCCCGTAACTCCCGGTGGCCTCATGCACCCGGAAGGTCGTCACTGCGTCGAAGGCAACCCCGAAATAGCGCGCCCGTTCCGCGTCCGCCCAGGTCGGGTCGAGGACAGTGCCGGCCTCCGTGACGCACCACGCGTGTGGCATCGGAATTTCATAGTCCGGGTCCAGCGCGTATCCTTCCGCGTAGAGGAAGCGGCCCGGGCACTCCGTAGCTAACCGGAACGCGTTTTGGTAGCACGCCTTCGGTTCGCCCCGGCGGATGCCGCCCGGCAACGCCGCGGGTTCCCAAGAGCGGCCGTAGGTAAGCAAGTGAGTGGCCGCGCAGGGCAGAGCCGGTCGCCGCCGCGCCGGCGCGTTCGAAGAGGCAAGCAGAGTGAGGTGCTGTCGGATCGCCGTTTCGCCGTTCATCGCCACGCTCCAGACCAAGCCCCCGACGACGAGTGTACCACCCGCGCCACGCGGGCTTCGCTGCCAGCGCACCGCGATGGCGTGTCAGCATGCGAAAAGATTGGTCGTTCGCGCTGTTCGATTGCAGATCGCCCACAGCGCGTATGCGCAGAGCCGCCCCTCGCCGTCGGGCCATGCAAGTCCCATCCCCGGCCGACGCCCTGGTCCGGGACCTATGCAGCAACGAATGCGGCCAAAGACCTTCCGCTGTTCGCAGCAAGCGGCTCCTGCTGCAACCTATGAGCGCACCTCCTTTCGCTACACCAGCTCTGGGCTTCACTATCGACGGGCCGGGGCTCGCGCCGGTGCAAGCGGTGCCCCATTCTCATTCAAGCCCATCAGCACCGAAAGAGCCCCATGAAACCGAACCGTCCCGAGCACCCCGCCCCGCCCGACGCAGACGCGCGCCGAAACGTGGCGCCGGTGATCTGCTACCCGGTGGACGGCCTGCCCCCGGCCGACGTCACCGCCTATCGCGCGGCCCGGGAAGGCTGGCGGAAGGCCGCCGAGGTGCGCGTCCCACCGCGCGAGGCCCGGTGCTTCGAGGTGCCGGCCGGGTGGTTCTTCCGCATCGTCAGCGTCGAGGGGCCGCAGGTCGGCGACCTCAACCTGTGGGCGGCGCACGATCCCGGTGAACGTTTCTTCTCCGGCAAAATGCGGGCGCTGCACGGCACGCACCTGTCCACCGGCGACCGGCTGTGGTCCTCGCTGCCGCACCTGCGGCCCATGGCCACCATCACCGAGGACACGCTCGACTGGTACGGGTTCGACGCATACGGCGGCTCGGTTCACGACGTCATCGGGACGCGATGCGATCCCTACACGCACCGCCTGCTCGCCGATGCCGACTATCACCATTGCTGCCACTCCAACCTGACCCGTGCCCTGGCCGACCGCCTGCAGCGCCCGCGCGACGACGTCGAACCGGCGGTGCACGACGTGCTGAACGTCTTCATGTGCACGGGGTTCACCCGCGACACCGGCCAGTACTTCATGAAGGCGAGCCCGGTGCGCCCCGGTGACTTCCTGGAATTCTTCGCCGAGATCGACCTGCTCGGCGCCCTGTCGGCCTGCCCCGGCGGCGATTGCAGCGCCGAGCATTCGAGCGACGTCGCGGCCTGCCACCCGCTCCTTGTCGAGGTCCACCAGCCCAAGGAACCGCCGCGCGGCTGGGTGTCCCCGCCGCGCAATGGCTACCGTAGGGGACACGGCCCCTGACGGCGGGGCAGACCAACGGTTCGGGAGCGGAGTTTGAGCACCGCCGGATACCTCTCCGTTTCGCCGTCCGTTCTCATGCCTGCGGTTCCGCCGACTGGACGGATGAGGAGGCGCCTGGTGCTTCCCCCTGAGTTGATCAGAGGCGTGCGAGGCTGCGATCGTCATCCAGGGCCTCTATGTAGGGCACACGAGCGGAACGGATCATCGGTACGGCGTGCCGGACGGCGCTCCCTGGAACGGGAACTTCGTTCCCCTGTTCAAGCATATTCTGTTCTAAGATTCCGGAGAGGCGGAACCCCGCACCAACCCTGGACGGAGACGGGATGTCGGGGTGAGAAGTACGGGGTTACGGGATCGCGTGTGCGGAGGGCCAGCCGCCGAGGGGTTACTTGTACGGGGCGGGCACGACGCAACATGCCGATGCGGACGCGCCATGCAGCGAGTCTTCCACCTAAGCGTTTGGGCCAGCAGAGATTCTGGGGTGCCAATGCATTGCGAACGCTGATGCCTTCGCAGTGCATGGCCTTGGTGCCCGCCCCGGGCTGAGCGGCGGCGAGGCCGACGGCGGGCCTCACCCTGGGCGTCCTCATCAGTTCCAACTGGCCGCTCCCATCCCGGCCTCCTCTCCGGTTCATGCGCTCCACGCCAAGCTGAGCGATGTGACGCGCCCGGCGGTGGTCGATCCCCTCAGGCGTGGGCCTCCACGTTGAGCTTGGGCTGCAAGGCCAGACGAAGGACTGGCCGGTCAAAATGGGGCATCAGAGCCAGCCCGCCCTGCACGGCCGCGTCCAGGTCGCCGACGGCCGTAAAGACATCCGTGCATTCGAGGCCCACCTGGTAGCCAAGGGATCCGGCCACCAGAAGGAGGTTCTCGATCTGCTCGCGCGCAGCGGGTGAGTGTTCGCCGTGCGACCACGCATGCACCGCATCCCGCAAAAGCCGACACAGGCGGTTGGTGAGAGGAGCGGTGTCCGGCTGCAACACCCTGAGGACCGCATCCGCTTCGATGCAGTTGATCAGCTCGGTACCGTCGCGAACAATCCTCATCATGGCTTTTTCCTGTCGGAACATTGTTGTCGTGCCGACCGCCCGGCGCGGCGGCCCGTAGGGCCGGCCGGCGCGCCGGGACGGGCGACGGATTGGGTGTGCGGTTTGCCGGGCAGCGCGACGCGGGAGGCGGTCAGCGCACCGGCTTGTCCTCGAGCATCTCCGCCGCACGCCGCCGCTGTTCGCGGGCGCGGTCGCGATGCCACTCCGACAGCGGGTACCGGGCACGGACGAACAGCCGCATCGTCCCCAGCCCACATGCGCCGAACCAGGAGCGCTGATCGTCGATGGCCGCCACGGCCGCGCTGTTCATCGCGTCGACCATCGCGGGCCAGCGCTCGTCCTCGCTGCGGTGGTCGCCCCAGCGATTGTTCGAGCACACGACGCTCGACGCGGTTGGGCGCCCTGCTCCACCCGCTCCATTGGACGGAAACGTCACCGTGGTGACGCTCTCGATCCGCGTGTTGCCCAGCCACACAGGCCGGTTGAGGACAAGCTCCGCTTGCAGACATGCCAGAAGAGTTCCCAAGCGCCCGAGATCCAGCACGCAGCGAGCACCGACCGGAACAGTTGCAGAGAAATCGAGGACCCCGACACCGGTACCGGCCTCGAAGCGTCGGAGCCAGCTGTCGACCGGTGCGTAGCGCGGGTCCTCGCGCGGGATGACGGTTCCGTTCAAGCGCAGGCGATGGTCCAGCCAGAAGACGTCGAGGGACGCGTTCTCGTTCAGCGCTTCAGACAGGGATTCGAGGGTCATGGAAAAACTCCGCGTGGTTTCGCATGCCCGAGCGATGCCTGGCCCCTTATGCGTTGGGCGGGCGCCGCCGCGGCGCACAGCCGCGCGGCGGCGCCCGCCCAACGCGCGACGGTGCGGTCACCCCGGCACGTCATGCCGCTCCTGCAGCCGATGCCTACCAACCGGCGGAAGAGCGGCCGGGGCGGCAACCGCGACGGAGCGACACGCGGTGCCTCTGCAGACTGATGCGAGGTCCGTTGCCTCTGCGCGATGCCGATCGCCCCGATTCCGGACAGGCCAGAGTGCGGGCTGGGCCTCGTCGCCATACGCTCGGCACGCTATTCTCAGAAAGAGCGTCCGAAACAAGGACCCGTCCATGCTGGACTTGCCATCGCTCCGTGCCGAAACCGAGGTGCTTCGCGCGCTCAAGAGGCTTCGCGCCGATCTGACCTCCCTTCAACGCGGCAGCCTCCCGACGATCAAGCCGCGGCCGAGCAGGCGCGCCGCAGAGGCCTCCCGCCGAACAGAGCCTTCCATGTGCAAGCGTACATTCCACGTGGATCCGGACGCCGTCTCCGCGCCGTCCGACGGCGCACGGCACCATGGTGGCCGGCAGATGGACCTGCCATTTCCGGATCCAGAACGATAACGCTCTGGCGAGTCCGTCACAGCGCCCGGCAGAGTGACGTGGTGAGCCTGAACGGTCCTCCGGGCATCTCAGGGTAACGGCAGGGTCGATCCGGCTTGGCCGTCCTCACCATCACGGTCATCTTCTGCCGATCATCCCGTCAGCTAACCCATTGCTTGCAAAGCGGGAACCCGCAACCCGCGCCAAGATGTTGCCGATGTCTTCGCCGATCCGGGCTCCGGCGCCAAGCCATTGCCTGAGCAGGGTATTCTGCCGTCCTGGCCCGCCATCCTTGCCGATCTTCCCAAGGCGCCGGTGGAGGCAAGGCAGCCTTCTCAGGAATCTTGCGCGCCGGCCACGACCAGCCGAAATGCCCGGTTCCTTTCCACACGTTGTTCGGACGGTTGGTAACGGAGACCACATCCCGGGTTTCTCTCGTGTTCGCCACAAAAACGTACGCTGCCATCACCGTTCCGCTTACCCGGCTGTGTCCTGAGGCGCTCGAGCACAGGCGTTCCACCCTCACCGGCTGGCCCGGCAGGTGCTCGTGGAGTCTGACCAGCCTTCGGCGGCCCGCCGCCATAGGGTCGGGAGACGTCAGATCTCGCAAGCCCCGCATCGGCGTGCAGCATCGGTCAGCAAACGTATACGCATGACAGTGAGCGACCGCTTGCGCTGACGATCGAACACGGTATCCTTCTGCTCTGAGGGGGCTCAGCCAAGCAATGCGCGAGGACGCAATGGCGCAGCTTCCGATTCTGAAACTCCACGATCCGACGTTCCTGCCCGCCGCCGTCACGATCACGGTCGGCAACATCAAGGGCGGCGTCGGCAAAACGACGCTGGCCACCAATCTCGCGGTCTGGGCAGCGGTCCGACGCTTCGCAAAGACCGCTCTCATCGACACCGATGCGCAGCAGTCGGCCACGACCTTCGCCAACATGCGCGCCGAGACGCTCGGCGATCCGCTCTTCACCTGCGTGTCGATCCTCAACGCCGAGGCCCTGAAGGTCCATGCCAGGCGCATCGCCGCGGACCATGCGCTGACCATCATCGACGCCGGCGGCCGCGACACGGCGACCCTGCGTCACGCGCTCCTGATCTCGGACGCCGTGCTCATCCCGCTCGGCCCGCGCGCTTACGATGTCTGGGTCCTGCAGCAGATGGTTGACCTGATCGCTCAGGCGAGGGCGTACAACCAACGCCTCCAGGCCTTCGCGGTCCTGAGCATGGCGGACCTCCGTGGCGCCGAGAGCCGGGACGTCGCTCGGATGCTCACCGATCTCAATGGCGTGGAGTTTCTCGATACCCCCATTCGCAAGCGCAGCGCCTGGTTCCGGGCAGCGGCTGACGGCAAGGGCGTCGTCGAGGCGAAGCCCCGGGACAACGGTGCGATCGAGGATCTCGAGGCGCTGACCGGAGCCCTCTTCGAGCGTGTTCGGGCGTCAGCAACGATCCGCGCCTGACCACACCCGTAAACCATCGTCAACGCACGTAGACGCGAGGAACCGGTTATGCGCATCAAGATGCCAACCACGAAGGCCGTGCCAACCATCACCGAGCCGAACGAGGACGCGAAAACGGCCGAAGCCTGGGCAAATGGCCCCCCTGCCGCGTCGGCGAAGAGGCGTTCGCAGCCAAAGCGGAAGACCCCACCCAAGCTGCTCCGCTCGTACCGCCTGCCGCAACGTCTGCTGGATCGGATCGGGCTGGTGTCCAACGAGATCGGCCTTCCCGAGTACACCATTGTCGAACTCCTGCTCAACTAGGCCCTCGCCGCCCGAGGTGTCCCGAAGACACTCGACAAGCCCGGATGATCCCGGCTCCGGCCGGCCTGAACGTCATCGCAACACACGAACCCGTCCGCGCGTCCCCGCCGGTGCTGTTCGGACGCGAGCTGATTTGCCTGGTCACGACGCCGGACAAGATGGTGATGGAAGCAGCACCTTAACCGTCCTTCGGAATGCCCTCATGATGATCCGCCTTCGCAACGGCCCGCGCCGCCAGACGATCCAGTTGATCCGCACGGTCTACAGCCCGGAAAGGGGCCGCGGTGCGCAGACCGTGGTCGCCCGTTTGCCCGCTTCGGCGACCACGCTCCCTCCGCGGGTGTCGGCATGCCTGACCGCCGACGAGCGGGCACAGGTCGAAGATTTCTTCGAGAACCGCCGCAAGCGCCATGCGGTGCAGCTCGCCGACTACAACGCCGTCCACTTGAGCGCTTGTGCGGACATGATGGTGCTCGCCGCGTCCGCCTCCGGCGGATTGACGACGGTGCAGGCCGCCGCGGAGCGCGCCGGCATCGGGACCGCTCTGCGCCGCCTGTTCACGGCCTTGTACGGCGACTCCGTGCGCGTGGTTGTCCGTCGGCCGGCGCTTCCCCGCGCCAAGAGCGGATGATCTGGCGCGGCGGAGCCGCACTCCAGCGGCTGCTACGCCCACAGTTCGTCCCAAGCGCGCGTCGAGCCCTAACAGTGTGCGGAAAAAGTCTCGTCGGAGGCCAAGGGCTACAATATGCGGTATTCGCCTTTGCAATTCGGCCACAACATAAGGCGCACCTACCTCCTTTGCCCGACTTTTTCCGCAGCCTGCTAAGGCCCCGGCGCCAGACGATTCAGCCGGCCCCGTACATGGCAGCCCTTGGCAGCCAAATCGGGCCTTGTACCGTACGATACAAACGAGATCAGGCATGACCGCCATCACCGTCGAGCAGTACGCCGCTCTCCAGCGCGCCTTCGACCACTTCAACGCGACACTGTTCGACGGAACGTTGCCCCAGGTGCTCATCACCTTCCAGCGCAGCAAGCGCTTCAAGGGCTACTTTTCCCCCGAACGCTTCGAGAGCCTGGCGGCATCTGGCGAGCGGCGGCACGAAATCGCCTTGAACCCGGATGTGTTCGACCGCGGCCAAGCCGAGATCCTCTCCACTTTGGTCCATGAGATGGTCCATCTGTGGCAAGAGGAGTTCGGGAAGCGCTCGCGCGGCGGCTATCACAACGCGGAATGGGCGGCCAAGATGAAGGCCGTCGGCCTGCACCCGAGTGACACGGGCGCGCCGGGCGGTAAGGAAACGGGACAGAGGGTGACGCACATCATCGTCACGGACGGACCCTTTGATCGTGAGGCAGCCAAACTGCTGGCGGACGGCATCGCCATCGCCTGGAGGTCCGACGTCCCGAAGGCCGGCGCCGCGAAGAAGGATAAGGTCGCCTATACCTGCGGATGTGGGACGAAGGTGTGGGGGAAACCGGGCCTCAGGGTGATCTGCGGCGACTGCGCGGAACTCCTCGCTTCTGTGGCGGCGCAGCAGGGTGACGGCGTGGAGCTGGTCCAACCGCGTGGCGCCGGCTGATCGGGACCTTCCTGCGCGGCCGTGCTATCGGCCGTGGCGAGACGGTGCTGCGGTCTGCCTGCAAGCCCGTCCGCAGGGATTCCGGGGCGGCGTTCCGGAAAGTTCGGTTCGCCCTCGCGGCAGAGACGTCTCCGCGGGCACCGGTGCTCCCTGTGTACAAGCACGAGCCCGCAGACCAGCATCGTCGCGTCCGCCGAGCAACCACCACCATCCTACCGGGACATGCCGATCGCCGCTTACCAAGCCTCCTGTGCGACGCGGACGGCATTGAAATCACTTTCGTCGCCGACTCTCCCCATAAACACAGCGCCGCCGGGCGGACCATCGTATGTTGGCCGACGCAGGAGGTCGGAAAGCCGTGTCGGTTCAGCAGTGATCGGTATCCGCAGATCTCCTGGCCGGTCATGCCTCGGGCAGGCACTCCCGGATCATCCTGATCCTGTGGTAAAGAAGCCCAGGATTCATCGGGAACACCAACGTGCCGAATACGACAACCTGGATGACACGCCACGCGGTGACACGAGCCTATGGCTGCGATCTCACGGTGATGTGGCGCGGGCCCGATGTGTGGGCGTGGCTCATCAACGTGGCCGGCGAGCACGTCGCCTCCGGCACGGCGCGCACCATGGAGGGCGCTCAGGGTGCCGCGCTGCGCGCCGCCAAGGCTCATAGTGACAACGGTGGGCGCGTCCAGCTTCCCCTACTCTGAGGCCTCGTCCTCGGTGCAGCGGTGTGCGGGCGCAGAGTGGCTCGATCATGTCCGCAGGCGGACAACATAGCCCCGCAATCATCCGCCTAGCCGCGGTATCCGCTGATGCGGTACATCGGCGTTCCAAGTGAACGTGGAGCCGCCATGTCCCCCTCCGACGATCCTGACTTCGGCGCCAAGGAACGCGACCTCATCCGGCGCGAGTTCATGCAGCGCATGTCCAGCGCTCGCAGCATTCATGACGGGTTCCTGCTGCGGCGGTGGTCGACGGGCGAGCGCAAGGGGCAGCCGAAGGTCCCGGCCGCCGTTCAGAGCATGCTGGACCGCGGCCTTGTGGCGCTGGACGACTTCGACAAGCACTGGCCCGTGGCCCGTTTCACAACGGCAGGGTTCCGTGCCTTGCGGCGGATGGCCGCCGACCGCCGGGCCTTCACCCCGGAGAGCCACGCACGACTCCTCGAGGAGGTCGCCGCGCTAACTGGGGTGGACGATGACACGTAGGCATCGGATCGCGATCGGCGACCGCTACGCGCGTGCCAGTACGCCCCGGCACAGATTCTCTGGTGGACAAACCCGGACACCCGTCGCACGCCGCGGCTGCGGGCAGAAGATGGCACACCGTATGAAGAGGTGCTGGTTGGCGTGTCCGCGCTAACCGATTCCACCACATGGCGGCGGCTGGACTGAAGCCACCAGCTCCGGCCGTCGGCATCCCCGCGGCTTTGTGCCGGGCATCGACGTCGCTCGCGACCAACCGTCATGATGAGCAGGTCACAACGAGGGCTCCGTCCTGATCCTCCTGGTCATTGCCGGTGAAGACGCCGGTGACTGGCTGCAGCTTGGCCTCCGCCAGGAACGCGAGCAGGTTGTCGATCTCCTTCAGCATCAGCGTGGTGGGCAACAGATGGATGATGGCGGAGTGGACCTCGGCGCGGAGGCCGCCCGCCTGGGCTGCCGGGGTCTGACTTGCCGCGGCAGCCGGCCACGCCCCCGCAGCCCACATGGCGGTCCGGGGGGCCAGGGCCGCCAGCCGGCAACACGCGTCGGACCTTGTGCCCGTCGATCACAAACCATGCGGCAGAGATTTCCTGGGAGCAGGGTGGACAAGGCGCCCGGGCGGCGAAACATGTGGTGGAAGCTCAGTCCTTCTCGGCAAGCATCCTGCCTCCGCGGGAGGAGGACGCTTGCTGCACGGTTCGGTGTCCGCCTCGTACAGCGCGATCCGACTTGATACCTTCTAAGGTATGATTTGCATTCTCCACATCATATAGCGTATAGCTGTCGACTAGAATTTGATACCGTATACGGTATGGATGAGGCTGATTATTCGCTTAGCGGGGTGATCGCGATGCAAGCACGTGAACGGTTTGGCGCGCGTATGCGCTCGTTGCGGCGCTTGCGCGGTTTCTCACAAGCAGCCCTTGCCGAACGAACGCGGCGCACACAGGCACGTGTCGCTGCCGTCGAAGGGCGCGGTGACCCCCAGCTCACAACGATCCTGGCGCTGACGGAAGCCTTGCGGGCGGTCCTCGTCCCGGTTCCGATCGAGCGTTTGGCGGAGGTCGAGCGTCTGCTCGACCTGAACGACCGTGAGGCCAAGCCGGACGAGCGCGTCCCGAGTGCGCTCGAGGAACTCTTCATCGCGTCCGACGAGGATGAGCCATGAGCCGCAAGGCCGAAATGTTGGGGGTCTACCTCGAGCCAACGGCGAGCGCCTCGGTGCGAGTCGGGAGTCTGCTGCTCGACAGCAAGCAGAGCGTCCGCTTCGTCGTCGACCAGGGATATATCGACCTCGGGCCGGAACGTCCGATCCTCAGCGCAGCGTGGTGGTTCCCGGGTGACGAGGAGCGGACCGTCGCACGCCTCTCGGACGCACGCGACAAGACGGGCCTGCTGGGTCTCTTGCCCGCCTGGTTCCGGAACGTGCTGCCGGAAGGCGCCCTACGGGTCGCCGTCGAACGGCAGATGGGACCAGGAATCCACACCGACTTCGACATCATGAAGCGCGTCGGGCACGATCTGCCCGGCGCCGTCGTCGTCCGGGACGAGGGGTACGCCCCGCCCGCCAGGGTGGCCGACCACACCGCCGACGACCTGCCGCCGATCCGCTTCGGTCTGGCCGGCGTGCAGATGAAGCTCTCCGTCCTCAAGGAGGGTGAGGGGCTGACGGTGCCTGCCGAGGGCCAGTACGGCTCCATCATCGCCAAACTGCCAAGCCGGCAGCGCGGGCTGGAGTTCCTGCCTGAGCTGGAATTCTCGGCAATGCGCCTCGCCACGGCCGCTGGCGTCACGGTCGCGGCCTGCGAACTGATCCCGCTGGGCAAGCTGCGCGGAATCGGTCCCGAGCACCGCAAACACGGCGAGCATGCCCTGGCGGTGACCCGGTTCGACCGCGCGTCCGGCGCACGCGTCCACATCGAAGACTTCGCCCAGATCTTCGGGGCGGTGGACAATCAGAAGTACACGATCGCAAACGAGGAAACACTGTGGAACGGTATCAAGCGCTTTGCCGCCGACCCCAACGGTGATCTGCTCGAAGCGGTGCGCCGCTTCACCGTGAACGTGCTGCTTGGCAACGGCGATGCGCACCTCAAGAACACCAGCCTGATCTATCCTGACGGACGCACGGCCCACTTGAGCCCGGCATACGACATCGTCCCGACATTCTGCCTGGATGGGGACGACACGCTGGCCATCCCCCTCGGGCGCGCCAAGACGATGGCCGACGTGACGTTGGAGACCTTCCGCAGGCCCGGCATGCTGCTCAGCCTGGATCCCCGCCTGCTGACCGACGAGGCGAAGCGCACGGTGGAACGGGCGGCTGACGAATGGCCCGCCTTGCTGCCCAACCTCCCGCTCGTGAAAGGCCACGCCGAGAAGCTGCGCGGGCGCTGGGAGGCGGTGGCGCTCGCGGAAGGACATCGTCAGGTCTTCCTGTCCGGGTTTGGTGCCAACCGTTCGTCCTGATCACTGCCGCGCCTCCGAGGGAACGCCGGCCGGTGCCAAAGAAACGTGAGCACGCCACGCTCAGCGTCCTAGAGGGCGGGTACCGTGCAGCCGCAGATCCGAAGCGTGGCGGATCGCTCCGGCTATCTCTGATCCGCCGGCCCCGGCAGCCGGTCAGCCGCCCGGCCGGTCGTGCGTCCCCGCGACGGCTGGCCGAGGAGATCGTCTGTCGGCCCGCGGGGTGCTCTACCCTGCCCGTCCACACCGGCTTGCCATCGCACGCGGCCTGGACCAGCCGGGGCGGCACGGCTCCGGCATCCCCGACACCCATTGCGCAGGGGTAAGCGAAGGCATTGCGTTCGCACCGCGATTCCTGTGGACGATCAATCTTTTAGTGCGATTCGAGAGCTCGACACGCCCTGGCCCCTGGCGCGTTTCACGGCGATGGGGCTCCGCGCCCTGCGGCGGACGGCCGCCAACGACCAGGCCGCTCCCGCAGAGCCCATGGTCGGCTCCTCCTCCCTCAAGGCGGTCGCCGCGCTGATGGGGTGGACGATGACGCGTACGCATCGGATTGGGGGCGGCGACCGCTATGCGCGTGCCGGCACGCCTCGGCACAGCCGCCTTGTGGTGGGCGCTGGTAGACAAGCCCGGACACCTGTCGCGCGGCCAGCTGAAGGCCGAGGGTGGGGTACGCCCCGTGACTAAGTGCTGGTCGGCATGTCGGCCTTGAGCAACCCCGCCGCATAGCGACGGCTGGGCCGACGTCAGCATCAGGCAATCCTGAAGCGCAGGGCAGCCCCGCCGCAGCGGCTTCACGTCCACTCTCCGTCCACCCTGCTGCCGGCGGGTGCCGCGTCCTTGCCCATGCGGCTCTCCTAGGCGGCAGCGGCCTGTCCCTGCCTCGCCCCTGCCTGCAGGGGCGAGGCAGGGACAGGCACGGCCACCATACAACCGGACGGACCTGTCTCACTGGTCCCTGTTGTCGTTCGCGCCTTGTTCCTTTGCCTCCGGTACCACGTCGCGCGGCTGCATCCCTCGACCTTCCACGGCTCCTCGTGAGACAGGCTGTTCGCCTCGTACTCGGCACGCGGGGTGGCACCCGCGGCGCGGCGGTCACGCTGCTTCCTCTGCCGGTCGCGCGTCCTCTTGATCTCGGGGCTGGCAAAGTGGCGCAGGTCGAGGTCGATCATCTCCCACTCGGTGATCTTCAGCCGTTTGATGATGGTCGCGTCCTGGAAGGCGTATCGCTGGTCGACGTCGTGGCCCCGGTAGTTGACCTTCTCGCCCCGGAAGGCACGTTCCGCCCGTGCCAGCACCGACGCCATCCGGGAGCGCATCTCTGATTCTGACCAACCGGCCGCCTCGTGTGCCAGCGCCTCGGCTTCGCGGAGGAGCACCGCGGGCGGCACCAGGTAGGACATGGCGGTCGTCGCAAGAAAGAGCCACTCGTCACGTGATCCCGACGGAATGCCGTCCGGCCAGCGCCCGGCACGGAGTTTCTGCAAGTCGGTCAATCGCCCTTCCCACAGCGTCGCAATCGAAAAGTTCGCCGGCGCCACTGCCTTGACACGATCGTCCTTGGCAGCCCGGCGCTTCGCCCGCTCGGCGCGCAGTGCGACCAGCTCGGCGCGCGGCAGGGGCAGGATCTCGTCCGCCAAAGTGTCGAAATCCCAGGTGTCACCGAAGTCGGTGATCGCCTCGACCGGGCTGCCGGATTTGGCGTTGATGGTGCCGATCAGGCGCAGCACGCGCGCGGCGTCGGTCGCCGCCGGGTCGGCGCCAAACGGCGCCAGCGTTGCGCCGAGCACCTTCTGGCACGCTCGCCAGCGGGGCAGCGCGGCGCGCGGCGCGGCGGTGTGCCGCCACACCAGAGCGAGACCGCGACCGGTGGATACGGCCAACGAAGGCGCCGGTATGTTTTCGTCGTCCAGGGCCATACGGGTCGCGATGAGGAGCTGATCGGGGCTCAGGTTGGCGTAGCGGCCCTTGTAGTAGTCGAGATCGACGAACAGCGCGTTCAGCTCGGCAAGCTGAGCCACCACCCGGCGCACACCCCAGAAGCGGTTTTGCGAGATGAAGACTTCGGGGCGCCCGGCGAACTCCTGCACGGCACCTCCGAGATCGGCGATGGGGATCGACCGCTCCTGCCAGGTGCCCACCGTACGCGTGGCAATGGTGACCCGCCCCCGGCCACCGGCGTGAAGCGCGATCCCATGTGCCGCGGGCGAGTCGATGCGCCCCGATCGATCCGGAATCATGGAAAGAGACATCATGCGGACGCTTGGCTCCCAACGTGAGCGTTCGTTTACGCCGTTCCACCATAGCGCGAGTCAGACGCCGCCATCCCTGTCAGCAGCTTCTGATGTCCATGGGAGTCACGACATCCGCTGTGCTCATATTGTCCGCTTCGACGGGACGTGAAACGAATCTCGACCGAGCGGCTGGCCATTCGTCCGCTGCCAACCGTCCAGCCTGTGCCCAGCAGCTCGGGACAATCGGATGCCCCCTGCCACGGACGTGAAGAAGCCGGAGGATTTGGCCGCTTAGCGACCGAGCGAGGGTCGGTTGAGTGCGTGGCGCAGTGGAACATCGTCCGCGCGTGTTAGGGCGCGTGCAGTCCCGGCGCCTCGGAAGCGCCGCCGAACGTGTAACGCCGTATACGGGTGTCCACGGGAAACGCGCCCTCGTCGTCTCGCCCTCTCTGCCACCGCCATGGGCGGCCAGGATCAGTCAGTCCCTGTCGACGTTAGCGCGCGCGCTCGGTCGGTTGCGGTTGCACGTGCTTGTCGGCCACCGTCTTGAGTTGCGCGAGGTCGCCGCGCAGACTGCGCAGCACGTCACCGCCATAGCGGTGGGACTTTTCGAACAGCGCATCGGCCAGACGCTGCAGTGTGGTCGCATCCTCGTGCAGGGCCATCTGCTTGGCGTTCAGGTGCTGGTCCTTGATGGCCACGCGGGCCAACTCGGCGCGTACGCGCTGGTCGTGCCGCACGGCATGATCGTCGTCGGCAGCGTCGGCCTTCAGGTACTCGCGCAGCGCCAGGCGGGCGCTCTTCGCGTCGGGGGCAACACGGTAGATCTCGATGGTCTGATCCTCCACAGTCAGGGCGGCCATGCGCGGCATCACCGCCTCGATCAGCACCGCCAACTTGCTCTGCGCGCGTTCTTTGACCGTGCTGAGCCAGATGCTCAGGACACGCACGGCGTGTTCGACCACGCTGGTGAGCGTCTGCACCTGACGGCGCAGCAGCGTGTTCTGCGTTTCCAGGCGGTCGGCTTCCTCCATCCGCAGTTGCGCCTCTCGCCGGGCCCTCGTCAGTTCCTCGTCCTTGGCGCGCATGGCGCCGGCATGCACGCGGATCACGCCGGCCATTTCCTCGGTGCGATCGCGGTTGATCTTGTCGATACGGGCCCTTACCCGGGCCTCAGCCGCTTGCTGAACACGGATCGCGCGGGCGCCGCTGTCCATCACCGCCCACAGCTCGTCCTGCTCGCAGCCGTACGCGCGGCAAAGCACCGTCAGCGTCTCCTCGAGCGATGATGCGCGTTGCGCGGCCGCTGCCTGGGCGGCCCGCTCGGCCTCAAGCTCCTTCCTGGCAATCTCCCGCTCGGCCGTGACCGCATCGCGCTCCATCTCAGCGTCGGCAACGCGCCTCAAGGCGTCCAGGGCACATCGGCGCCATTCGTCACCTCGTCCTGCGGCGAGTTCGGCGGCCCCGGCGGCGACAATAGCTGCCTGCTCCGCCTCAAGGGCGCGCTCGCGGTCGCGGTCCTGTTCGGCTTGGCGACCCCGCAGGTCGGTCTCCCATTCAGCCAGATGCTGCTGGCGCGCATCGAGTTCGGCAACGGCCATCTCCAGCTGCTTGGCCTGGCGATTGTGCTTGGCCTTGCTGGCGTCGTGCGGTTTGCCCTTCTCAGCCGCGATAGTGGTGCTGGCTCCAACGTGGCGCTGTGGCGCCCGGTCGGTGATCCCCAACGTTTCGAAGGACTCGACCTCCAGGCGGACCGGTGCGCCCCACGTCTCCAACATCGGGTTTACATAGTCGCGCCAATGCCGGCGGATCGCAAACTTGCCGGACCGGTCGGCGAAGGTGTCGATGACGTACTGCCGGCGCACACGCGTCCGCTTGCCACCGTCGCTGCGGGCCTCCGCGCGCTTTCGCGCCTCGTATTCCGTCTCCAGCTCGTTGATGACAATGACGTGGGCATGGGGATTTCTGCCCCGGTTTCGGTGAATTGCGCACACCGCCACCGGCTTGCGATTCTTCCCGCGCGGGCTGCGTTCGCCGTTGCGGGTCAGGCTTACCATCCAGCCCTTCATCAGCTCGCGCTGCTGGTCATCGGTGATGTCACGCGGCAGCGCCAGAATGAAGCCCTTGATGATTCCGCTACGGCGCTTCGTCACGAATCCCTTCCACTCCCTCAGCTGCTTCTCGATGGCGGCACGGCGCTCCGCCGTGAGCGACTTGCGCCCGCTGTCCAGGAGCTTCTTCTGCTCATCGCGATGTGCCCGCTCCCACGCCTTCTGATCGGCGAAGGACGCCGACAGAGCCTTGCTGGTGGCATTGATGACGTCGCCCGAGGGTGCATCCTTTGGCAGGTCGAGGCCGGTGTGGATCAGATCGCTGTCGTGCATCTTGTCGTCGTCGACGTTGTAGTCGAGCTGCCGCATGGCGCCTTTGTGCGTCGTGATCCCCTTGATGTTGACGGTCAGGTGCAGCATCCTGGTGGTGAAGGGTGCGGTCACGGCATCATCCTCTGAGCTCATGCGTCGTGAGCTCCCGCGTTAAGAGTGACCGGCCTGCCGGTCACGCCCCGAAAGGCCGCTTGCGGCCGGAGGGCTTAACGCAAAGTGCGCTGGGGTTCATCCCCGGTGCGACGCTAAGCAGGAGCGTGGTCGCAGAAGCTTCAGCCCGCAACGGGTGCACCCGGAAAAGCTGTGCGACCTGAAAGAAATTCGGCACAGCCCCTCTCATCGCCCCCGAACTCCATACCCCAGCAGCGCCGGAACGGCGCGCGGCCTCGCTCCGCTCGGCCGAAGTCACGTCCCAGGTTGGCGCCGTTGGCGCCCTGCCACGCCCAACTGGTTCCCGGCCCTACGGCCCAAGCACCCTCCCCGCCCCTTCCAATGCAACCATCCGGGGGCTGCTCCGCAGCCCCGAAGCAACCATCCTGCGCGGCTTCGCCGCGCCGCTTGCTCAGGCTTGGTGTAGCGGTCCCTGCAACGCCTGGGCCTCGCCCTCGCTCAGCTCGCGGATCAGCGCCCGGTCGCGCGCGCCGATCCGGGTCAGACCGCCGATCGATGCGTCGACGAAGGCGCGGTTTGGGCAAGAGCACATCTGGCTCTCGTGTATACGCTCGCACACGATTACGGCTCTGCAAGCAAGGCACTGCGCCGCCACGATCACCGGTCGTCCTCCATGGTTGGGGGCTGTATACTGGAGCGCTCACAAGGAGGGAGCAATGGCCGACGAACCGCTGTTTGTGTCGACTCCGCGCCCGGTGCGGTTCGCCCCGGACGGCACCCCGTGGCCAATCTGCCCGTGCGGCGAACACCAAGCCTCGGCGCCCAGCTGGCACGGCTGGCACGGTTGCCCCTGCGGCGGCGCCACGGGCGAGATCACGAGCCTCGGCACCGCGCATTGGATCCTGCAAGACAGGCCCCTTGTCGAGCAACGGCGCCAAGCCCGGCACACACGCACGGAGGCTGAGATAGCAGTCCGATTGCAGGCCAAGATCCGCTGAGGCGGACCATATACGTCAGCGAGATCACGTTCCGCTGAGGGATGGGGTCGTTGTAGCGCCAGACTTCAGGGCGGCTAGGCGCAGACCGGGGCCGCCCTTTTTCTGTCTACCCTCGTATGACGTTGGTGCAAAATGGCCGGGCCGGTGGTGTGCGAAAGCGGCCCCGCTGAAGCCGAGCCTGCGATGCCATACAAAATGAACGAGAGCTGCCGCCACAAGATCCCGAAGGTCCGGTACCGTGTGGAGAACTGGTCAGCTTACGATGCGGCGCTGCGCCGGCGGGGTGACCTGACGATCTGGGTGTCGCCGGAGGCGATCGCCGCGTGGACGCCGCCCGCCACGGAGCGGCGTGGCCGGCCGGTGCGGTACTCAGACTTGGCGATCGAAGCCGGGATGCTGCTGCGCCTGGCCTTCGGTCGGCCGTGGCGCCAGACCGAGGGGCTGCTGGGATCGCTCATGCGCCTGCTCGGCCTGGAGTTGCCGGTCCCCGATCACACCAGCTTCTCCCGGCGCAGCGCCGACCTGGAGGTGGTAAGCGAACTGACGAAGACGGACGGGCCGGTCACCGTGGTCATCGATTCCACCGGGCTGAAGGTGTTCGGCACGGGCGAGTGGCATCTGGAAAAGCACGGCGGCCAAGCGCGCCGGAGCTGGCGCAAACTCCATCTGGCCGTCAATCCCGATACCGGCGAGATCCTCGCCTCGGAGCTGACGAGCAACGAGGAAGGGGATGCCTCTCTGGTTCGCCCGTTGCTCGACCAGATCGCCCGCCCGATCGGCACGGTGCTGGCGGACGGCGCCTACGACGGCGAGCCCGTCTATCGTGCTGTCGCCGAGCGTGCGCCGGACGCCGAGGTGATCATCCCGCCGCGCGCGACTGCGGTGGTGAGCGACATCGCCGAGAGCGCGCCCACCCGGCGCGACCGCCACATCCAGATGATCAAGGAGCATGGTCGGCTGGGCTGGCAGCGAGCCGTCCAATACGGCAGGAGATCGTTGGTCGAGGTGGCGATGCTTCGGTACAAGGTTTTGATCGGACGCAGCCTGCGCGCCCGCACTCTGCCCGCACAAAAAGCCGAAGCCAAGGCCGCCTGCGCCGTCATCAATCGCATGACCAGTCTTGGCATGCCGATCTCCCGGAAGGTCGCCTGATCTCCATCGCTTCTGGGCGAAATCCGTCGGCAGGCCGAGTTCTGCACCAAAGTCCCCTCGCATGGCTGAGCGAGATCGCCATCGGCAACAGCTTCACCGAACTGGAAAGGCGGTCGCCAGCCAGTCTTCTGGAGGATGCAGCCCACGCCCGGCAACACGCGGACGATGCGCTCAAGGCATTTGGACAGGCGCTGGAGGAAATCCAGATGATCGCCTCAGGCGCCATCGGTCCAAACTGCGGAGCAGGGCCGGAACTGGTGCGGATCGCAGGCTACGCCGAAACGGCGCTCGATATGATCCGTCGCCTGGGCGGTTGTCAGCCGACCGCGACGAGTGATGAAGCGGAGCGGGCTGATGCGCTTTGAAAGGCCCCGTTGGAGGAGGTGGTCGGAGTGATACGGCAATCCATCAATTGCCCTGAGACAGCAATCGGCACTCTCCCCGTGTGACGGTCGATGGCGTCAGGGCTGGCGACGGCGCTCTCTTTGTTGTTCGAAAGCGCCGCACCGGTTTAATCAATTAAACTAGCGAGAGTTTAATCGATTAAACCTGTCTGCGCTCCCGAGCCAGTTCATCACGCACCCTCGCCAGTTCCGCCAGGAGCTTGGCTTCTCTCGCCTCAAGCTCTGCGATCCTGCTTTCGCGACTCATCGGCGCGCGGGCGCTTTGGAAGAACTGCCGGATCTCCGCCTGGCGAACGTCCGGACGCAGCAGTCCTTCGGCGGCGGCTCGACTGCGCTGCTCGTCGGTGAGCCGGGCCAGCATGTAGACGGTGCCGTATCCTGCGGCGGCCATCTCCTGCGGCACGACACGGTCCCGGATCGCCCGGTAGGCGCTCATCAGCTGCGACCGGGCAGACTTCCCGAACCGGCGGTTCAGACCATCATACAGGGCTTGCCGATCGTCGTCGGTGAGGCGCGTCTCCGCCAGCGTCAGCAGTTCGCCGATCCGAAGGAACCTCTGCTGGGCATCCTCCCAGAGTTCGGTGATCCGGGATAGGAACTCATCGGCGGTGCGCGGCGCACGGGATTCCGGCAGGGGAGGGAATAACTCTCCATCAAGCGCAACTTGCCCCGGGGGAGGGGAGGGGAGGATCTCGACTGGTACCGAGGGCTTCTGTGCGTCGCCCATCACAGCTTGGAGGTATGCGGAGTCCGTCACTGGCGCCGGCGGCGGGCGCCTGCTCGTCCGCGCCTTCGGCTTGTGGACCACCTCGAAGTCCTTTCCAGGCTGACGGGGCTTAGCCACGGAATGTCTCCAGTAGGGCGAGAGCCTCGACACCGATTGCCTCGATGTCGTCGGACATCGCCGCATAAGGCGCCGGCTTCTGCGCGAAGCTCGCATGGTTGATGGAGGCTTTCAGGCCGAGGTCGGCTTTCATCGTCGGCACGCCCAGGCTGGTGAGCTGCTGCCGGGCAGCCTGATCGACAGTGGCGCGCCGGTCGACCTGGGACAGCACTGCGGCGGCAGGGATATGGGCGCGGGGGGAGAACCGGCGGGCCTTCGTGATGGCGTTCACGACGTGCTGGAAGGTGCGGAACGCCTCGACAACGTCTTTCAGGTCCGCTTTGGTCGGGATCAACACCAAGCTGGATATGTCGATCGCGTTGATCAGGGCGGTGCTGTTGGCGCCCGGCACATCGATGAGGACGAAGCTGTGGGACTCGGCCATCGCGTTGGCCACTTGGACGAGGTCGTCAGCCTGGACGACGCGACCTTCGACGAGTTGGGACTGCGCGAGCCAACCGGACAGGTTCTTGTTCGGATCGGCATCGAGGGCGCACACCGCCTCGCCCTTACGCTTCAGGAACTCGGCCATCGAGTAGGCAAGGGTGGTCTTGCCCACGCCGCCTTTGCTGCTGCCGAAGGTGATGATCCTGCCCATCTGATGCTGTCCCCCGCACGTGCGATCAACCAGGCAGGGCCGGAAAGGTCCGACCGCCACGGCTCTGGTCTGGCGGGAGGGTGCGAGATCCGCAGCGGCGGTGTCAACGCCTATAGGGGAGGCGCATTTCAACCCTGGTACAGCTTTCAGTCCAGGCAAGGAGTGGACTTTGGGGGCGCGCCCCTAAAGTCCACGGAATGGTCGACTACCTGATGAGGAACTGCTTCTCCGGGATCGGAGGTGCGGACGGCTTCAGGACCACAGCTTCATCCGTGATTTCGACATCCGCTTCTGGGTAGACTGCAAGGGCGGCCTTGAGCGGCTCAATGAACCGTTCCTTGAACTTCCGGATGCGGTCATAGCCGGCGCCGAACTGTCCGTGGAGAGCCGCCCAGGTGACAGGTGCCGGCTTGTCCAAGGAGTGCAGGCGGTAGGCAAGCCAGATATAGACGTCGATCGCCATGCTCTGGTTGGAGATATGCCGCAGTGCAGGCTCTGCAATTGGTACCGGATGGTCAGTAAGAGCCTTGTAAAAGTTGTCGCCAAGCCTGACGGTGTCGACCCATAGACGGGGCTGGTTGTCATCATCGGCTTCGTAAAGCTGGATGCCGCCCTTGACGATTGAGTCCTTCGCGAACTTGGCCTTGCGGCCATCGTCGTCCCATACGAATGTCAGATTGCAGGCTGAAATTCGATTTGCCTGCTCCTTGATGTCCCTGTAGCTCTTTCCACCGATCGGCACACCCATGCGGCTCATCCACTCTCGCATGCTCCTGCCGAGTTCGACCTCGGGGCAACTGGTCTGGATGGCGCGGGTTTGGAGATAGAGCAGCATCAGGCGGGCACGGCTGCCGAAAGGAACACCGTAGAGCTTGTCCTCGCCGCCGGGGAGAGGAAGGCGGCCGGGTTCGATGATCAGCCGAACCTTATGGCCCTGCCGGCGCCAGACCGCCTCATCTTCGAGCCGTTTGTGTGGTAGTGCGGTGAGGCAGAATCCGGAGTAGGTGATGCCAAGGGCAGGATTCTCTTCAGCCAGCATTCGAGCGGCAATGTCTACATACTGCCGGTCTTCGACCGGGACGAGGCGCTTGGCTTCGTCGCGACCGTGTTTGATGATGAGCTGGTGAATTTCAGCCATGGCCTACTCCTGATCCGGTGGCAGGATGACGATCAGTCCTAGATTCTTCAAGTTGGACTCTGGGGGCGCAGGCTATTTGACAACCTAGTAGTTATCTTACTATTTGATTCGCCCCTATAGTCCACGGGATTTGCCGATTCGCATCGATTCGCCTGCCCCCAGAGTCCATGGGGTTGCCCCCAAAGTCCAAGTTTTGACTGTGCTCAACTCGCCCGTCGTTGGGTCGCTGCCGAGCCGTTGAACGCGAATCGAGACACAGGAACCCGAATCGGAGCCGCGCCCCCAGAGTCCAAATGCCGGCACCGTCGGATCGGCAGAGCCGGCAATTAGGATGAAGCGCCCCCAAAGTCCACTGTTCCAGACCGGATGGCGCTGTTCTGCTCCGCCCGAGCGCAATCCTATGCGCCCCTAGAGTCCAAAGCTGTTCTCAGGCGCCCCTAAAGTCCACGCCTTCAGATCGACATTCGAGGTGTCAATGAATCAATGTTCTTGAAAAGTTCTCTCCGGCGCACATTGTTGCTCTGATACCCGGGGTGGGCGCTGAAGCGGGGGAGGGGACGGTGCGGATCGACTTTGGTGCAGAACTCGGCCTGCCGACGGATTTCGCCCAGAAGCGATGGAGATCAGGCGACCTTCCGGGAGATCGGCATGCCAAGACTGGTCATGCGATTGATGACGGCGCAGGCGGCCTTGGCTTCGGCTTTTTGTGCGGGCAGAGTGCGGGCGCGCAGGCTGCGTCCGATCAAAACCTTGTACCGAAGCATCGCCACCTCGACCAACGATCTCCTGCCGTATTGGACGGCTCGCTGCCAGCCCAGCCGACCATGCTCCTTGATCATCTGGATGTGGCGGTCGCGCCGGGTGGGCGCGCTCTCGGCGATGTCGCTCACCACCGCAGTCGCGCGCGGCGGGATGATCACCTCGGCGTCCGGCGCACGCTCGGCGACAGCACGATAGACGGGCTCGCCGTCGTAGGCGCCGTCCGCCAGCACCGTGCCGATCGGGCGGGCGATCTGGTCGAGCAACGGGCGAACCAGAGAGGCATCCCCTTCCTCGTTGCTCGTCAGCTCCGAGGCGAGGATCTCGCCGGTATCGGGATTGACGGCCAGATGGAGTTTGCGCCAGCTCCGGCGCGCTTGGCCGCCGTGCTTTTCCAGATGCCACTCGCCCGTGCCGAACACCTTCAGCCCGGTGGAATCGATGACCACGGTGACCGGCCCGTCCGTCTTCGTCAGTTCGCTTACCACCTCCAGGTCGGCGCTGCGCCGGGAGAAGCTGGTGTGATCGGGGACCGGCAACTCCAGGCCGAGCAGGCGCATGAGCGATCCCAGCAGCCCCTCGGTCTGGCGCCACGGCCGACCGAAGGCCAGGCGCAGCAGCATCCCGGCTTCGATCGCCAAGTCTGAGTACCGCACCGGCCGGCCACGCCGCTCCGTGGCGGGCGGCGTCCACGCGGCGATCGCCTCCGGCGACACCCAGATCGTCAGGTCACCCCGCCGGCGCAGCGCCGCATCGTAAGCTGACCAGTTCTCCACACGGTACCGGACCTTCGGGATCTTGTGGCGGCAGCTCTCGTTCATTTTGTATGGCATCGCAGGCTCGGCTTCAGCGGGGCCGCTTTCGCACACCACCGGCCCGGCCATTTTGCACCAACGTCTACGGCCGGCAGTGATCCGCCCGCTCGCGGCGTCCAGCCGGCGCCGCCCGGGCCAGGTGGAAGTGTCGTTTCACCCTACCGAGGACCGGCGGGTCGAAGGAATTGGCATTCAACCGCTACGATGCATTCGGACGAATGCCAACCGATTGGTTCGGCTTCGTTTGTCCGGCAAACCTTCATCCCAAGGGTTTGCCGGACAATCTCCTCTTGGTTGTCCAGATGGGCCCCCCCTTGCGCTGTCCTCGGCCTGGAGTCGCTCCCACGGTGATGACCTAACCAACCTCAGCAACCACTACATAGAGGGCGAGGCACCTGGAGGCGACGCCACCGATCTCCCGCGGGATTCTCGGTCGAAGACATGGACGTTGGGGCGCCGCGCGCAAGCCCGTACTAGGCGGATCAGAAGGCGCACGCCTGGGCAACGTTATAGGCCACCTTCACTCCATCCGGCGGCGCCCCAGCGGGATCCACCGGCTTCAGCCCCTGTTCAGCGTACAGCTGGGCCAGATCCTCGACGCTCGTCCCCGGAGCGGTCCAGCCATACGGCGCATGCGGCTCGCCGCGACCGAAACGCTCCAGCGCCGCCCAGCGTGTTGCAGGGAGGCTCGGCGGACCGAGAAGCTTCCTTTCCCGGCTTCTGCTCACGCGGCGCGGACGGAGTTCGGGCGTCCAAGGTCGAGCATGCGGTTAAGGACCTCCACGGCGATAGCGATCTCGGTTGTCTGCGCCGCAGCGGTGTGGGAGCGCAGGGTGCTGCCGATGATGCGTTTCCAGCGCCCGATCTGGGCCTCCACCAGCGCGCGCAAATTGTATCGGCTGTGGCGTTGCCAGTTCAGCCGCCCAATTTCGGCGATCTGCTGAAGGTGCCGGTCACGCTGCGTCGGCGCGGTTTCGGCGGTGTCGCTGAGCACGGCGCCGACGCGCGGCGGCACCACAACCGCAGCCTCCGGATGGCGCGCCTGCATGTCGGCGTAAACACACAGACAGTCGTAGGCACCGTCGCCCAGGAAGGCGGCGATCGGGTCAGCCACCTGATCCAGCAGTGGCCCGACCTGTGCGGCGTCATCGACGGCCCGGTCGGTCAGGGCCGCAGCGACAATCCGGCGCAGCCTGCTGGCGGTGCGCAACCTGTCCTTCCAGGTGGCGCGCGGCGAGACGCTGGCCATCGTCGGAGAGTCCGGCTGCGGCAAGTCGATCACCGCGCTGGCCCTTCTCGGCCTCGTTCCACCGCCGGGCCGCGCCGAGGGCAAGGCGATCCGGCTGGAGGGACGCAACCTGTTGGGGCTCGGCCCCGAGGCTTTGCGCGATGTCCGTGGCCGCCGGATCGCCATGGTCTTCCAGGAGCCGATGACCACGCTCAACCCGGTGCTGACCATCGGCGAACAGATCGTCGAAGCCATCCGCGACCATGAAACGGTGAGCCGCCGCGAGGCCCGCGACCGCGCGCTGACGCTGCTGGAGCGCGTACACATTCCCGACCCGGTCCGCCGCTTCGGCGAGCACCCGCACCGGCTGTCCGGCGGAATGCGCCAGCGGGTGGTGATCGCCATGGCGCTGGCCTGCAACCCGGCGGTTCTGGTCGCCGACGAGCCGACGACGGCGCTCGACGTCACCATCCAGGCGCAGATTCTCGACCTGATCGACGAGCTGAAGCAGGGCGGCATGGGCGTCGTCCTCATCACCCACGATCTGGGCGTCGTCGCCGGCCATGCCGAGCGGGTGCTGGTGATGTATGCCGGCCGCAAGGTCGAGGAGCGCGCCGCCACCGACCTGTTCGCAACCCCGCTGCACCCCTACACCCGCGGCCTGATCGCCGCCCGCCCGCGCCGCCGCGTCGAGGGCGGGGAGCGTCCCCGGCTGGTCGAGATCCCCGGCACCGTGCCGTCGCTGGCGGCGATGCCGCCGGGCTGCGCCTTCGCCCCGCGCTGCGCGCTGGCGACGGAAGACTGCACCGTCGCCGAACCGCCCCTGACATCGTTGGAAGACGGGCAGGTCGCCTGCCTTCGCGTCGGAGACTTCCTTGCCCCAAGCCACAGCCTTCCCCATGTCCGCCTCGCCTGACACCGTGCGGCCCGATGCGGGGCAGGGAGACCCGCTGCTGGCGGTCGAGGACCTCGTCGTCCGCTACGACACGCCGCAGGGTGTCGTCCACGCGGTGGACGGGGTGTCGCTGACCGTCGGGCGGGGCGAGACGCTCGGCCTCGTGGGCGAGTCAGGCTGCGGGAAATCGACGCTCGGCCGGGCGATCTTGCGGCTGATCGAGCCGGCGTCCGGCCGCATCCGTCTGGACGGCGAGGATCTGTCCGGCAAGAGCCGGGCGGCACTGCGCCCGATCCGGCGCAAGTTGCAGATGGTATTCCAGGACCCGTTCGGCTCGCTCGATCCCCGCTGGACCGTTGGGCAGCTGCTCGCCGAACCACTGCACGTCCACGGCATCGGCCGGCGGTCGGAGCGGCGTGACCGTGTCATCGACCTGCTCGCCCGCGTCGGCTTGCCTGCGGATGCGGCCTCGCGCCATCCGCACGAGTTTTCCGGCGGCCAGCGCCAGCGGATCGGCATCGCCCGCGCGCTCGCCCTGTCGCCGGCCCTGGTGGTCTGCGACGAGCCGGTGTCGGCGCTCGACGTCTCGGTGCAGGCGCAGATCCTCAATCTGCTGGACGATCTGCAACGCGACCTCGGCGTCGCATTCCTGTTTATCAGCCACGACCTGTCGGTGGTCGAGCACATCGCCGACCGGGTCGGCGTGATGTATCTCGGCCGCATCGTCGAGACCGCCCCGCGCGCGGTGCTGTGGCGGCGTCCGCTGCACCCCTATACCCGGGCGCTGTTCGATGCGGTTCCACGCATGGAGCCGGACCGGCCGGCGGAGCGGCGGACGCGGGCGGCGCTGACCGGCGACCTGCCCAGTGCCTTCGCGCCGCCGGCCGGCTGCCGTTTCCACACCCGCTGCCCCCTGGCGGTCGAGCGGTGCCGCCATGAGGCGCCATCGCTGCGTGCCGTCGGCGACCCGGACCACCTCGTCGCCTGTCACCTTGCCGAGCCCCCGTCCAAAACCGATCTTGCCTGATCCGACAGAAGGAACCGTTCCCATGGCCCGTGTCCGCAACATCGAAATCGAGGACGTCAGCGGCGAAGCCCGTGCCGTCTACGAGCGCATCCAGCGCGACTACGGCCCCTTCGGCAACATGCTGCGCGTCTTCGCCCACCGCCCGCCGGCCTTGCGTCATGTCTTCGGGTTGCTGCTGGAGTCCGCATCCGACGCGGTGATCTCCAAACGGCATCTGGAGATCGTGCTGGTGACCGCATCGAAGGCGGCAGCCTGCGCCTACTGCGTCGCGCACCATGCCCCGCGTCTGGTCGAGCAGGGCCTGCCTGCCGCGACGGTGGAGCGGATCCTCGATCCCGACGTGCCGGGGCTCGACCCGGTGGACCGTCTGGTCCGGGACTATGCGGCGCAGGTCACCCGCGACCCGGCGCGGGTGAGCGACGCCCTGTTCGCCCGTCTGCGCGAGCATTTCAGCGAGGAGCAGGTGGTCGAACTGACGCTGCGCACCGCGCTCTGCGCGTTCTTCAACCGGTTCAACGAGGCGCTGGGCATCGAGATCGAGGAGGACGCCCTAACGCTGCCGCTTGCCTGAATGGCGGGGCGACTGTTCTACTGGTCTCGGCGCAGGGGTCGGTAGCAACAAGAACGTACAAGACTGCCTGCCGGGGGGCTGCCGGCCGGGGATCCGCAGGGTGAGGCTTCCAGCCAAGGGAGATTTGGGGACATGGTCGATTACCGCAATCTTGGCCGCAGCGGACTGAAGGTTCCGCCGCTGGCGCTGGGCACCATGATGTTCGGCGGGCAGGCCGACGAGGCGACTGCCCACCGCATCATCGCGAAGGCGCGGGCTCAGGGCTTCACCTTCATCGACACGGCCGACGTCTATCATCGCGGCGCGTCGGAGCGGGTGGTCGGAAGCGCGGTCCGCGGCGACCGCGACGCCTGGGTGCTGGCGACCAAGTTCGCCAACCCGATGGGGGAGGGGCCGAACAGCAGGGGCATTTCGCGCAAGTGGATCGTCGAAGCGGTGGAGAATAGCCTGCGCCGCCTCGGCACCGACTACATCGACATCGCCTATATCCACCGGGCGCCGCTCGACGCACCGCTGGACGAGGCGGTGCGGGCCATCGCCGACCTGATCCGGGCCGGCAAGCTGCGCTATTTCGGCCTGTCCAACTTTAGCGGCTGGCGGATCGCCGAGATCGTCCATCTGGCCGACGCCCACGGCATCGACCGGCCGGTGGCGAGCCAGCCGCTCTACAACATCGTCGACCGCAAGGCGGAGGTGGAGCAGCTTCCGGCCGCGGGCCATTACGGGATCGGCGTCGTCTCCTACTCGCCGCTCGCCCGGGGCGTGCTGACCGGCAAATATGTTCCCGGTGCGGCGCCGGCGCCGGACACCCGGGCCGGCCGGGCCGACCGCCGCATCCTCGAAACCGAATGGCGCCCGGAATCCCTGGCCATCGCCCAGGAAATCCAGCGCCATGCAGCCACCCGCGGCATCTCCGCCGCCGATTTCGCACTGGCCTGGGTGCTGAACAACCGGCTGGTCACCGCCGCCATCGCCGGCCCCCGCACCGAGGAACAGTGGGACGCCTATGTGCGGGCGCTCGATTACCGCTTCACCGCCGAGGACGAGGCGCTGGTCGACCGTCTGGTGTCGACGGGCAATGCGTCCACCCCCGGCTACAACGACCCCGGCTATCCGGTCGAGGGCCGCGTCCCGTTCGTCCCGGCGGCCGGTCCGGCGCCGGACTGACGGACCGCCTGCCGCCGATGGCGATGCCAGAAAAGACCTACGCCGCCGTCACCGGCGCAGGGACCGGTCCAGGCCGCGCAGGATCGGCAGGACGATGTCGATGACCGGTGTCGGGACGGACCGCTCCCTGGCAAAGGCCTGCACTTGGCCGAGCAGGCATTCGACCTCGGTGGCGCGGCCGTGCAGGACATCCTGCAACATGGATGGCCGGGTTTCCGACCGCGTGGCGGCCCACCTCATCGTATCGTCGGCATCGACGTGCTGGGTCAGATCATAGCCGAGCGCCCGGGCTGTGTCGGCCACCTCGTCGGCGATGCGCCGCCCGAGTTCGGCCAGCTCGGGGTCGGCGGCCCGGTCCTTCGCCGACAGTCGGGTCAGGGCGGCCAGCGGGTTGCCCGGCGCGTTGACCAGCAGCTTGAGCCAGATGTCGGTCCGGATGTCGGTCGACAGCAGGGCGGGCATGCCGGCGCCGGTGAACAGCTCGACCAGCCCACGCGCGCGTGGGCTGTCGTCGCCGTCGGGTTCGCCGATGATGAACCGGTTGTGCGCGCCATGGACGACGACACCCGGCTCGACGATCTCGTTGGGCGACATCACGACGCCGCCCAGCGCCCGCGCCGGTCCGACCTGACGCCAGAGTGCGGCGTCGGGATCGAGCAGCGGCAGCGGACCGCCGCCCTCCCGCAGGCCATAGTTCCACCACCACGGGATCCCGTTCAACAGGAAGACCGCGACCCCATCGGGAGCCAGCAGCCGGGCGAGCGCGCCCGCCGCCGGCGGTAGGGCCGGCGCCTTCAGCGTGACGACGACGATGTCCTGCGGCGGCAGGATCGACGGGTCGTCGGTCGCCACCGGCACCGCGACGCGGAACTCTTCCCGGCTGCTCCGGAAGGTGAGGCCGCGCTCGCGCATCGCGGCCAGATGAGGACCGCGCGCGACGACGGCGACGCCAGGGATACCGGCGCGCAGCAGCCTCGCCGCCACATGGCTGCCCACCGCGCCCGCCCCGAAGATGCAGATCCGCGGGGCGGTCATCGCGCCGCCGGTCCGATGCGGAATCCGGCGGCTTCCGGCGTGCCGACGGCCCCCGGAAGCGACAGCTCCCAGTCGAGATAGGCGCGCGACGCTTCGAGGTTGCCGCTGTGGCGGTCATGGAGCCAGAACAGATGGTCGATGCGGTCGGCGTCGGCAGGCTCGACGGGCGACGAGACGACCGTAAGGCCGGCGGCTGTCCAGGCCGCCTCGCCGCCGGGAAGGACCGCGGCCGGAATGCCGGCCTCCTCCAGGTCCAGGGCCAGGAGATGGGCGGTCGCGGGATCCCGCCCGGTCACCACGACCCCGGCCGCGCGGTCGAACCGTTCCGGCGGGCCGAGGCGCGAGCGGTTGGCCCAGAGCGCTCCCGCCGGGTGGGAGCGGCGGTAATCGCCGCTGGAATCCGAGAAAAGCAGAACCGCGCCGCGCCGCAGCCGGTCGCCGGCCTCCTCGGCGGAAAGAACCTTCGCCCAGGAGGGAGCGACGGGCACCGCATGGGCGGGAGGCGGGGCGGTCCCCGACACCAGCCCCGGCAGGACCAGCGCATCCCAGCCGAGCTGGCGCAGCCAGTGTGCCGTCACGGTGGCGCGCACGCCGTCGTCGTCGGTCAGCACGATCCGTGCCCCGCGGGTGGCCGCCCATTTGTCGAGCGCCTGCACCAGCTGCCCGCCCTGGGCGGACGGAACCCCCTCGGCATGCCCCCCGGCATGCTCGGTCGGCAGGCGGACGTCGAAGAGATAGGTGGTTCGGGCGGGATCGGCACGCAGCCACTCCAGCGCGGCGCGGTCGATCACCGGGACGGCGAAGCGCCGGGCAAGGTCGGCGGCGCGCCGCCGCGCCGTTTCGCGGGCCTCCGGCCCCACCGGCGGCCGGGGCGGAAGCGGGGTGTCGCGCTCCAGCTCGAAGCCGGCGAGGCGCCAGCCCTGGGTTCCGCCCGACAGGGCGACCACGCGGTTGGGAATGCCGGCGTTGATCAGTGCCTGCGCGCCGATGATGCCGCGCGTCCGTCCGGCGCAGGACACGACGACGAGACTTTCCGGCGAGGGAACGAGGTCGGCGAAGCGGTGGACGATCTCAGCACCCGGCGCGCTGACGGCGCCCGGCACGTGGAAACGCTCGAACTCCTCGGCGGTGCGGCTGTCGAGAATCACCAGATCGGCACCGGCCCGGACAAGCCGGTCGAGTTCGGTCGCCTCGATGTCCGGCGTATGGTAGGCGTGTTCGACGCATTCGGCGAAGGCCTTGCCCGGTACGTTGACGCTGGGGAAGAGCGGCAAGCCGGCGGCGGACCAAGCCTCCACCCCGCCGGACAGCACATGGACGCCGGTATAGCCGAGCGCCGAGAGCCGGCGGGCTGCCCGCGCGGCGACAAGCTCTTCGGCCAGCAGCACGATGCGGGTGTCGGCGCGCGGGACGAGCGCGGCGATTTCGAACTCCAGCCGGCTGAAGGGAATGTTGACGGCGAGAAGCGGGTGCCCCTCGCCGAAGGGGCCTTCCTCGCGCAGGTCGAGGAAGGCGATCTCGCCGCCGTCCTCCAGCCAGTGCAGAAGCGTCCGGGGATCGATGCCGGTCGTCCCGGCCGGCGTCTCAATCGGCGTCTCGGCCGGGGCGTGGGGGAAGGCGGTCAAGGCGGTGCCCTTTCGGTCGAAAACGGAGACGGTCATTCGCGGTAGCCGGGATTCTGGCGGTCGAGCAGCCGCTTCAGGGCGCCGAAATGCAGCTCGTGGCCCGACGGCACGCCGGGGGCCAGCGGGCCGCCGGCGATGGTGGCGTGGACATGCGCCACCATCTCGCCGGGCAGTTCGCGCAGCGGCTTGCCGGTCCATTGGGCGAAGAGCTGCACCCGCGCCGCCCGCTCCAGCGTATAGAGCCGGTCGTAGGCTTCCGAGACGGTCCGGCCGGCGACCAGCACGCCGTGATGCGCCATGATCAGGATGGTCTTGTCGCCGAGGATGTCGGCCAGACGCTCGCCCTCGGCCGGGTCGCGGGCGAGGCCGGTGTAGTCGTCGTCATAGGCGATCTCGGCGATCAGCTGGGCCTCGGTGTGCCCGATCGGCAGCAGCCGCTGGTCCTGCAACCGGGTCAGCGCGCTGGTGTAGGGCATGTGGGTGTGGAACAGCGCGGCGTGCTGCGGCTTGCGCCGGTGGATGGGGGCGTGGATGCAGAAGGCGGAGCGCTGGAGCGGTCCCTTGCCGTCGAGCAGGCGGCCGTCGTAATCGACGGTGAGCAGGTCGCCGGCCTTGATCTCCGACCAGTGCAGCCCGAGCGGGCTGACATAGAATCGGTCGTCATGTCCCGGCACCGCCAGGGTGAAATGGTTGTACATGCCCTCGCTCATCTCCTGGATCACCGCCAGGCGCTGGGCCGCGGCCAGATCGACGCGGGCCTGCCTCTGTTCGGCCGTCGCGAAACTCGGGTCATGCGCGGGGACGGGCTTGCCGGTGACGGCGTTCATTGGACGGTGTCCTTCTGCAGGCAATGGGGGAGGGACGGGGCTGCCGCGCCACCGAGTGCGCCATCGGGCGCGGTATGGAGATGACAGGCGACCGCATGTCCGGGGGCGATCTCGGCCAGCCGCGGCGTCTGCTCGCGGCACAGGCGGGTTGCGAAGGGGCAGCGGCCGGCGAAGCGGCATCCTGGTGGCGGATCCTGCGGTGCCGGCAGGTCGCCCGGCAGCAGCCGGGTCCGATCCAGCCCGCGCCGTTCCGGTTCCATGCGCGGAACCGCGGCGATCAGCGCCTGGGTGTAGGGGTGGGCCGGCGACCGCCACAAGGCCGCGCGGTCGGCGATCTCGACGATCTGGCCGAGATACATCACGGCGATCCGGTCGGCGAGATGCTGGACCACGGAAAGGTCGTGGCTGATGAACAGGTAGGCGATCCCGCGCGACGCCTGGAGGTCGGCCAGCAGGTTGAGGATCTGCGCCTGCAGCGAGACGTCGAGCGCCGACACCGGCTCGTCGCAGACGATCAGGCTCGGCTCCAGCATCAGGGCGCGGGCGATGGCGATGCGCTGGCGCTGGCCGCCGGAGAATTCATGCGGAAGCCGGTCCGCCATCTCGGGGTGCAGCCCGACCTGGGCCATGACCTCGCGCACCCTGTCGCGCCGCTCGCTCCGGTCGCCGCGGCCATGCACCGCCAGCGGCTCCTCCAGGGCGCGGTGGATGCGCTGGCGTGGGTCGAGCGAGGCCGCCGGATCCTGGAACACCATCTGGAGGCGGCGGCGGTGCGGGCGCAGATGGCGGCCGTTCAGCCGGCCGATGTCCACCCCGTCGAGCCGGATGGCGCCGGAATGCGGATCGACGATCCGCATGATCGCCTTGCCGAGCGAGGATTTGCCGCAGCCGGACTCGCCGACCAGACCCAGCGTCCTGCCGGCGTGCAGGGCGAAGGACACGCCGTCCACCGCCATCAGGGAGCCGCGCCGGGTGACGTAGCGGACACGGAGATCCTCGACCTCCAGAAGCGCGCTCATTCCGCCGCCCTCCATTGGTTGCGGTCGGCCCATTGCGGGACCTGTCGGGGCGTCCAGGCCGGCAGCTCGGCCCTGTGGCAGGCGACCGCTGCCTGCCCGTGCCGCTGCAACGGCGGGACGGTGGCGCAGCCGGCGTCGGCGTCGGCGCAACGCGGAGCGAAGGCGCATCCCGGCCGGATGGCGCCCGGCAGGGGCACCAGGCCGGGGATTTCCTGCAACCGCTGCCGCGGCGGCGGCTCGCCCAGCGTCAGCCGCGGCTTGGCCCCCATCAGCCGGCGGGTGTAGGGGTGCAGCGGGGCGGCGAACAGGCCGGGCGTGTCCTGCTCCTCGACCTTGCGTCCGGCATACATCACCAGCACGCGGTCGGCGGTTTCGGCAACGACGCCGAGGTCGTGGGTGATGAGGATCAGCCCCATGCCGAGGTTGCGGCGCAGCTCGTCGAGCAGGCAGAGGATCTGCGCCTGGATGGTGACGTCGAGCGCCGTCGTCGGCTCGTCGGCGATCAGCAGGGCAGGGTTGGCGGCGATGGCGATGGCGATGGCGACCCGCTGGCGCATGCCGCCCGAGAAGCGGTGCGGATGGTCGTCGAGGCGGCGGTGGGCGTCGGGAATATGGACGAGATCCAGCAGCTCCGCCGCCCGCGCCCGCGCCGCCCGTGCACCGAGCGGGCTGTGGGCGCGCACCGCCTCGGCGACCTGTTCGCCGACGGTCAGCACCGGATTGAGCGCCGACATTGGATCCTGGAAGACGATGCCGACGCGGTCGCCGCGCACGGCGCGCATCCGCGCCTCGGGCAGGCCGGTCAGGTCCAGCCCGTCGAGCCGCACCCGTCCGCCGATCCGTCCCGGCGGCGCCACCAGCCGGGTCAGCGCCAGCGCCGTCATCGACTTGCCGCAGCCGGATTCACCGACGATGGCCAGCGTCTCGCCGGCGTCGACCGAGAAGGACAGCCGGTCGACGACGACGGCGTCGCCGAAACGGACGGTCAGGTCTTCGACTTCGAGCAGGCTCATGGCTCACCTCACGGGGGTGCGGGGATTGAGGAGATCGTTCAGGCCGTTGCCAATCAGCATGAAGCCCATGACGGTGAGGAAGATCGCCCCGCCGGGAAGCGCCGTCATGTACCAGGCGGTGCGCAGCATCGGCCGGCCGGCGCCGACCATGCTGCCCCAGCTCATGCCGTTGGGGTCGCCGAGGCCGAGGAAGGACAGCGAGGCGTCCGACAGGATCGCCTGGGCCACCAGGATCGAGGCGGCGACCACGACCGGCGCCAGGCTGTTCGGCAGCACATGCAGCAGGACGATCCGCCCATGTCCCATGCCCAGCGTGACCGCGGCGTCGACATAGTCGAGCCGGCGCACCCGCACCGCCTCCGCCCGCACCAGCCGGGCGATCTGCGGCCAGGCGGTGATGCCGATGGCGAAGCTGATGCTGGCGGTGGTCGGCCCGAGGATCACCACCAGGATGATGGTAAAGAGCAGGCTCGGCATGGTCTGGAACAGTTCGCTGATCCGCATCAGCACGTCGTCGACGGCGCCGCCGAAATAGCCGGCCAGCACGCCCGCGGCGATGCCGACCAGCAGCGCCAGCGCCGCCGCGGCGATGCCGACGGTCAGCGAGGTGCCGGCGGAATGGGCCATCGCCGCCGCCATGTCGCGGCCCAGCATGTCGGTGCCGAGGGGGAAGCGGGCGTCGATGCCGGGCCAGGTGCCGGCTGGGCCGGCCATGTCTCGCGGATCGCCCGGATAGAGCAGGCCGGCGGACAGGGCAACGGCGACGACGGTGGCCAGCAGCAGCAGGCCGACCAGCAGCGCCCGCGAACCGCGCAGCCGGCGGAGCCCCGGCGTGCGCATCAGGCGCTGGAGGATGCCGCCCGGCATCCCGCCATGGGTCGGGGCGGACAGGCTCATTGACGGACCTCCACCCGAGGGTCGAGCGCCGCATAGAGCAGGTCGACCGCCAGATTGACGACGATGACGATGAAAGAGCTGCACAGGAAGATGCCGAGCAGCAGGTTGACGTCGCGCGAGAACACCGCCTCCTGCGCCAACCGGCCGAGGCCGGGCCAGCCGAAGACCGTCTCGACCACCACCGTGCCGCCGAAGATGGCGCCGAGCTGCAGGCCGGTGACCGTCACGATGGGCAGCAGGGCGTTGCGCAGAACGTGGCGGATCACCACGCGGGCCTCTGTCAGCCCCTTGGCCCTGGCCGTGCGCACGAAATCGAGCCCGTAGACCTCCAGCATCGCCGAGCGGGTGATGCGGACATAGATCGACAGGAAGAACAGGCTGAGCGTCACGGCCGGCAGCACCAGATGCCGGCCGATGTCGAGCCACTCGTCCCAACGGCCGAGGTAATCCGCCCCCACCGTCACCATGCCGGCCGACGGCAGCCAGCGCAGCTCGATGGAGAACAGCACGATCAGCATCAGCCCGACCCAGAACAGCGGGGTGGCGAAGCCCATGGTGGAGACGACCGAGATCGCCTCGTCCAGCAGGCTTCCGCGCGACCGCGCCGCCACCACGCCGAGCAGCACGCCGATCAGGAGCGCGAACAGGATCGCGGTCAGCGACAACAGGATCGTCGCCGGAAGGCGTTCGAGGATCAACTCGCCCACCGGCATGCCCTGGCGGAAGGAATAGCCGAGGTCGAAATGCAGGATGCCCTGGATGTAGTTCAGAAACTGGAGGTGGACCGGAATGTCGAGCCCGTAGAGCCGGCGCAGGTTCTCCATGAACTCCGGCGTCGCCGAGCCGGATTCTCCGGCGATGACGTCGGCGAGGTCGCCCGGCGTCAGCTTCAGCAGCAGGAAGTTCAGCAGCACGATGGCGAAGGCCATCGGCAGTGCCTGGACCAGCCGGCGGAAGACGTAGCGCAGCGATGTCGGCATGGCGTTCTCCGTCCTCGGGCGGCCGCTACAGGGCCAGGCTCTGACCGCCATCCACCGCGACCAGCGCGCCGACCACGTAGCTCGCCCGCTCGCTGGCCAGGAACAGCGCCACCTCGGCGATCTCGTGGGCCTCGCCGTAGCGGCGCAGCGGCGTGGCGGCGGCACCGGCGGCCAGCGCCTCGTCGCGGCCGATGCCGAGGCGCTTGGCCTCCAGGGCGAGGTTCTGCTCGATGCGGTCGGTCAGGGTGAAGCCGGGATTGATGGCGTTGATGCGGATGCCGTAGGGCGCGTATTCGCGGGCGAGCCCCAGCGTCGACAGCAGCAGGGCGGCGTTGGCGGAGCCGCCCGGCAGGTGGGTGCCGGAGGGAATCCGGCCGCCGGTGCCGACGATGTTGACGATGGCGCCGATCTGGCGGGAGGGAGGCAGTCTCGTTTCCGTACGGGCATCCGCCCCCGCCCGGCGCCGGAAGCTCTTGAGCACGGCGTCCTGGGCGTGGATGTAGGGGAAGAACTTGGCGTCCAGCCCGGCCTTCCAGGCGGCGGCGTCGAGCTCCTCGGCCGGGGTGCGCGTCGCGGCGCCGGCGCTGTTGATCAGCACCTCGACCGGGCCGAAGGGGCGTTCGGCCTCGGCGACGGCACCGGCGGCCTCGGCGGCGTCGGCGAAATCGGCGGCGACCGTCGCGACCTCCAGCCCGTCGGCGGCCAGGGCGGCCTGCGCGGCGGCGAGGTTCTCAGGGCTGCGCGATGCGATGACCACGCGCGAGCCTTCCCGGGCGAAGGCGCGGGCGGCGGCGAGGCCGAGCCCCTTGCTGCCGCCGGTGACGAGGACGACCTTGCCGGCAAGGGCGAGATCCATGGCGAAACTCCTGTTGATCTGGCGGTCAGGCTGTAGGGCCGGGATGGCGGAAGGCGTGGCCGGGATGGCGCGGCGAAAGCCGGGCGCGGCCGGGACCGAACAGCTTCTCGCGCAGGGTGCCGGGGCTGTAGTCGGTCTTGTAGACCCCGCGGTCCTGCAGTTCGGGCACCAGCAGGTCGACGATGTCGGTCAGGTTGGCCGGCTCCACCACGCGGGTGAGGTTGAAGCCGTCGGCGCCGGCCTCGACCCAGGTCAGCAGCTCGTCGGCCACCTGCGACGGCGTGCCGACGATGAAGGGGCCGCGCCCGCCGACCTCGCCGAAATCGGCGAGGTCGCGCACGCGCCAGACGCGGTCTGGGCTGCGCAGGGTCATCGCCTCGATCTTCGACTGCATGCCGTTGCTCTTGACGTAGCGCACCGGATCGTCGGGGCCGTATTGCGAGAAGTCGATGCCGGTCCAGCCCGACAGCAGGGCGAGCGCGCCGCGGGTGTCGAGATGGCTGCGGTACTCCTCGTACTTGTCGCGCGCCTCCGCCTCGGCCGGGGCGACGATGACGGTGGCGCCGACGAAGACCAGCAGATCCTCCGGGTGCCGGCCATAGGCGGCGGCGCGGCGGCGGATGTCGGCGGCGGCCTCCGCCACCGCGGCCCTGCTCTGGTTCATGAACACGCATTCGGCGTGGCGGGCCGCGAACTCGCGCCCGCGGCCCGAGGTGCCGGCCTGGTAGAGCAGGGGGGTGCGCTGCGGCGAGGGTTCGCTGAGATGGATGGCGTCGAGGTCGAAGAAGGTGCCGTGATGGGTGATCCGGTGGACCTTCTCCGGCCGGACGAAGACCCGGCCGGCCTTGTCGCGAACCGCGGCACCGTCCTCCCAGCTGCCTTCCCACAGCCGGTAGGCCAGTTCCAGGAACTCGTCGGCGCGGTCGTAGCGCTGGTCGTGCTCCCGCACCCCGCCGTCGCCGATTGCCCGTGCGGCGCTTTCCAGATAGCCGGTGACGATGTTCCAGCCGACCCGCCCCTTGGTCAGGTGGTCGAGCGTGGAGAAGCGGCGGGCGAGGTAATAGGGCTGCTCGTACCCGACCGAGGCGGTGACGCCGAAGCCGAGATCGCGGGTCGCCGCGGCCATGGCGGAGATCAGGACCGACGGGTCGTTGCTCGGGATCTGGGCGCCGGCCGCCAGCGCCGCGTCCGGCGTGCCGGCATAGACGTCGTAGACGCCGGAGACGTCGGCCAGGAAGATGCCGTCGAGCTTGCCGCGCTCGGCGATGCGTGCCAGTTCGATCCAAAAATCGAGGTCGGTGTAGTCGACGCAACGGTCCTTCGGGTGGGTCCACAGGCCGGCCCAGGAATGGCCGGGCGCGTTCATGTGGAAGGCGTTCAGACGGATTTCCTTTTGGCGGGTCCGGCCGGTCATGCCGCGTCCTCCGCCGGCAGGTGCCGGAAGGCCGCCGCCGGATGCGGGGCGCCCAGCCGGGCCCGTCCGGGGCCGTAGAGCTTCTCGCGCAGCGTGCCGGGGGCGTAGTCGCGTTTGCAGGCGCCGCGGCGCTGCAGTTCCGGCACCACCAGATCGACGAAATCGACGTAGCTGTCCGGCGCAACCGCATAGGCGAGGTTGAAGCCGTCGGCGCCGACCTCCTCGACCCACGACTGCAACTCGTCCGCCACCTGGTTTGGCGAACCGACGATCACCGGTCCCTGCCCGCCGATGCCGGCATGGCGGGCGATCTCGCGCAGGGTCCAGGAGCGGTCGGGATCGGCGGTGGTGAAGGCCTCGATGGTGGAGACCACGCCGTTGTCGCGGTTCTCGAAGCGCAGGACCTCGTCGGGATCGCGCCCGGCGAGATCGATTCCGGTCCAGCCGGAGAAGAGCACGAGGGCGCCTTCGTGGCTGATGTAGCTCTGGTAGTCCGCCAGCTTGGCCTTCGCCTCCCGTTCGGTCTCGCCGGTGATGACGGTGACGAGCGGGAAGAACAGAAGCTCGGCCGGATCGCGGCCGTTCTCGGCGGCGAGGTGGCGCACGTCGCGGACGACGGCGCCGGCCACCGTCTTGCTGGGGGCGGCCAGGAAGATGCCTTCGGCGTGCCGGGCGGCGAACTGGCGCCCGCGCTGCGACCCGCCGGCCTGGAAGAGCAGGGGCGTGCGCTGTGGCGACGGCTCGGTCAGGTGGATGGCGTCGAGGCGATAATGCTCCCCGTCGTGACGGACGCGGTGCACCTTGGCGGGATCGGCGAAGATGCCGGCCTCGCGGTCCCAGAGGACCGCATCGTCCTCCCAGCTGCCCTCCCACAGCTTGTAGACCACCTCCATGAACTCGTCGGCGATGTCGTAGCGCCGGTCGTGGGCGACGATGCTGCGCCCCAGCCCCTTGGCGCCGGCCGCCGACTTGCCGGTGACGATGTTCCAGGCGAGCCTTCCGCGGGTGAGCTGGTCGAGGGTGGACAGCCGGCGGGCGAACAGATAGGGCTGCTCGAAGGACAGGTTGCCGGTGACGGCGAAGCCGAGGTCGCGGGTGGCGTGCGCCATCGCCGGGATCAGCAGGATCGGGTCGTTGGTCGGCACCTGCGAGCCGTGGCGCAGCGCCGCCTCGATCCCGCCGCCATAGACGTCGTTCACCCCGATGCCGTCGGCGAGGAAGACGGTGTCGAACCTGCCGCGCTCCAGCGTGCGCGCCAGTTCGACCCAGTAGCCGAGATCCTGGTAGGAGGTGGAGCGGTCGCGCGGATGCCGCCACAGTCCCGGCGACTGGTGGACCGGCCGGTTGACGACGAAGGCGTTGAAACGGATTTCCTTGGCCATGCGTTCCTCTCAGGCCGACAGCCAGGCGTCGGCGAGCGAGGCCAGCGCCGCATCGGGGGCCTGTGCCAGGCCCCGGAGTTTCCGGCTGTGGATGGTGACGTGCCGCATTTCGGACAGCGGCAGGATCGGCAGATCGGTCATGGCGATCGCCTGCAACTCGCCGAACAGCGCCTTGCGTTTTCCGGCGTCCGGCTCGACCTGGAGCGCCTTGATGACGCGGTCGGCCTCCGGGTTGTCGTAGCCGGTGTTGTTGGAGGTCGGAACCCCCCGGACATGGTTGGTCGACAGCAGCAGCCGCGGCAATCCCATCTCGGGATCCATCATCACGGCAACGGTGTTGCTGTCGATGTCGTAGGCGTAGTCGGTGTAGACCCGCCTGGTCCAGCTCGGATAGTCCTGGCCGCGCAGGACGAAGTCGATGCCGACCTTCTTCAGGTTGTTGCGGATGTATTCGCCGGCATCCCGATAGGTCTCGCCGAAGGGCAGATAGTCGTGGGTGACGGTGAAGCGGATGCCGTTCGTCCCCCGTAGCAGGCCGGCCTCGTCAAGCAGCGCTTCCGCCCTGCCGGGATCGTAGTCATGGCGCGGGACGTCGGGATTGTGGAACCGGGTGAGCTGCGACGGCACGGGGCTTACCGCCGGCTTGCCGAAGCCGTACCAGACCGTGTCGATCAGCCCCTGGCGGTCGATGGCATGGGCGATGGCGCGCCGCACCCGCAGGTCGGCCAGATGCGGGTTCGACAAATTGAAATCGAGCAGGAAGACGTGGGACTGGAAGGCATAGCCGCTGGTGCTGACCGCCAGCGCCGGGTCGTTGCGGAGCCGGGCGACGTCGGCGAGAGGGACCGCGGTGAAGGGAGCATAGTGGATCTCGCCGGTCTCCAGGGCCACCGCCCGCGACGCGGCATCGGGAATGATCCGGAAGACGAGGCGGTCGAGGTGGGGCTTGCCCTCGTCCCAGTAGCCGGGATTGCGGTCCAGCACGATGTGCTGGCCCTTCCTCCACTCCTTGAAGATGAAGGGGCCGGTGCCGACCGGCGCGTTGTTCCTCGGATTCTTCAGGATGTCGGTGTTCTCGTACAGGTGCTTCGGCATCACCTGCGATTCCGCCGCGTTCAGCGCGCTCAGGATCACCGGGGCCGGTGCCGAGAGGCGGAAGATCGCGGTGTGCGGATCGGGCGTCTCGACGTCGAGCAGGGCGGCGAAGGTTACCCGGCCGCGGGCATGAAGCTTCTTCCACAGCTCCAGCGCGCTGAACCGCACGTCGGCGGCGGTGAAGTCCGCGCCATCATGCCATTTCACCCCCTTGCGCAGCCGGAAGAGGATGCTGCGGCCTCCGTCCGACACCTCCCAGGATTCGGCCAGCGCGGGCTGCGGCAGCATCTCCTCGTCGTAGCGCAGCAGCCCGTCATAGACGTTCGCACTGACCGAGGCGTTGGCATAGTTGTTGTTTACCGCGCTGGCGAGTGCCGTCGGTTCCGGCTGGATAACCGCCACCAGGGTACCGCCGCGCACCGGCTGCCCGGCGGCGGGAACCGCTGCCGCGGACGCCACTCCTCCCGGCAGTCCCAGCGCGGCGAGCGCGATGAAGGCCCCCTGCGAGAAGCGGCGGCGCGAGACCGCCGGAAGCGGCGATCGTGAGGGATTCTTGAGCAACGCGGCCTCTCCCGGCCGGCATCGGCCGGCCTCTGTCCTGATGGCGTTGAGAGCGATCTTGCGGCTGGCGTCCGGCCGGACCTGACATTGTCCGCCTGGTCCGGATCCGCCCGGCGAGGGTGGCTGGAGGGTGTCCAGTGCTTTCCGCCCGTCTGGTTTCTACCCTTACTCATTTTTGTCTATAAGATCCATAGACAAAAATATCCCGGTATGTGATTTTATGTATAACAACGATGGACATGCGTAAAACATGTCCGGATTTCCAGGCTTTCCCGTGGAACCGGGGGGCCTGCGTGCAGCCCGACCACCCAGCGCCGCACCCCCGTCCTGGCCGTCCGCAGCCCCTCCGCCGTGTTCCGTCTTCCGTTCCAGCGCCATGCGCCATCCAGCGAGAGCCGCCATGAGCCCCCCGAGACAGCTGCACCTGAATCTGAACTTCATGAATGCCGGTTCCTACAGCTCCGCCTGGCGACGGCCGGAGAGCGAGGCGGCGGACTTCATCGACCCAGCCTTCCTCGTGCGCCAGGCCCAGATCGCCGAGCGGGGCACCTTCGACGCCGTCTTCCTCGCCGACAATCCGGCCCTGCCTGACCGGCCGGATCTGCGGCCCTACCAGGCCCTGGAGCCGACCATCGTGCTGGCGGCGATGGCGGCGGCGACGACGCACATCGGGCTGATCGCCACCCTGTCGACCACCTACAACGAGCCTTACAACGTGGCGCGCCGCTTCGCGTCGCTCGACCATGTCAGCGGGGGCCGGTCGGGATGGAACATCGTCACCACCGCTGAAACCGGCACGGCGCGCAACTTCGGTCTCGACGAGGTGCTGCCCCATGACCAGCGCTATGCCCGCGCCGTCGAATTCGCCGATGTCGTGACCGCCCTTTGGGACAGCTGGGAGCCGGACGCCCTGGTCGGCGACAAGGAAAGCGGGCGCTTCATCGACGGTTCCCGCATCCATCCGATCGACCATCGGGGACGCTACTTTTCCGTACAGGGGGCGCTCAACGTTCCGCCTTCGCCGCAGGGCCGGCCGGTCATCGTCCAGGCCGGTGGGTCGAGCGACGGCCAGGACCTCGCCGCCCGCCATGCGGATCTCGTCTTCTCGGTCGCGCACAGCCTTGATGAGGCCAGGAGCTTCGCCGACGGCTTGCGGGCCCGCCTGCTGCGTGCCGGCCGGGCCCCGGCCGACGTGGTGATCTGCCCCGGTCTGGTTACCATACTGGGCAGCACGGAAGCCGAAGCGAAACGGCGCGAGCGGGAGCTGTGGGAGAGCGTGCCGATCGATTATGGGCTTGCGCGGCTGGCCCGCACCCTCAACGTCGATCCCGGCCGGCTGAAGCTGGACGAGCCGCTCCCCGCCGACATCCCGTTCCCGGAGAATCACAGCCAGACCTTCTTCAAGGGAACCGTGACGCTCGCCCAGCGGAACGGACTGACGGTGCGCGATCTCGTCAAAGCCCAGGGCGGCGGCGGGACCCAGCACCGCCTGGCCGTCGGCACGCCGGAGCAGGTGGCCGACGGGATCGAGGCGTGGTTCCGCTCGGGCGCCGTCGACGGCTTCAACATCATGCCGGACGTCACCGCCTCCGGCCTGGAGGTCTTCGTGGAGGAGGTCGTTCCGCTGCTGCGCAGGCGCGGGATCTTCCGCGAGGCCTACAGCGGACGAACACTGCGCGACCATCTGGGATTGCCGCCGCCGTCCGTCCGGCATCGTCGACCGGCGGCGGCCACGGCCTGATGCCGGTCCCGCAACACCAGACTTTCACACCCAGACTTTTACACCGCCCAATCCAGAAGGAATCGACCATGGTCCTCGTCCGTGGGCGCCCCGCCGCGCGCCCATTCGTCCGTCCGTTCGCCCTTGCCGCCCTGGCCTTCGGACTGGCGGCGCTCCCGCTCCAGGCCGGGGCGCAGCAGGCCGCGGCGCCGGTACGCGGCGGTACGCTGATCGCCACGATCGAGCCGCAGCCGTCCGTCCTCACCACCGCCTTCAACAACCAGTATGCCAACGCCGCCCTGTCGACGAACGTGTATGACGGGCTGCTGAGCTATGCCGAGGATCTCTCGGTCCGGCCGAGCCTCGCCGAAAGCTGGGAGGTCGCGCCCGACGGGCTGTCGATCACCTTCAAACTGCGTCACGGCGTCAAATGGCATGACGGGGTCGAGTTCACCTCGGATGACGTGAAGTTCAGTGCGCTGGAGGTGTGGAAGAAGACGCACCCGCGCGGGCGGCTGACCTTCGCGTCGCTGCAGGACGTCGAGACGCCGGACAGATACACCGCCGTCTTCCGCCTCTCCGCACCGTCGCTGGTGATCCTGAGCGCCTTGAACGCGGCGGAATCCCAGATCCTGCCGAAGCATGTCTTCGAGGGTGCGCCGATCCAGACCAACCCGGCCACCTCCCGGCCGGTCGGCACCGGTCCCTTCCGCTTCAAGGACTGGAAGAAGGGCCAGTATGTCGAGCTGGAGCGCAATCCGGACTATTGGGACGAGGGCAAACCCTATCTCGACCGGGTCATCTTCAAGGCTATCCCCGACACCGCGAGCCGCGCCGCGGCGCTGGAAACCGGGGAGGTGCAGTACGCACCCTACGACGCGGTGCCGTTCGGCGACGTCGCCAGGCTGCGCAAGGATCCGAACCTGCGGTTCGAGACGCGCGGCTACGATTACCATTCGCAGTTCTACATCCTGGAATTCAACCTGCGGAACCCGATCCTGGCGAACGACAAGGTCCGCAAGGCGGTCGCCCATGCGGTCGACAAGGCGAAGCTGGTGGAAACCGTGTGGTACGGGCTGGGTAAGCCGTCGACCGGACCGATTCCGGCCAGCGTCAAGACATTCTACACGTCGGACGTCCAGCGCTATGACTTCGACGTTGCGGCGGCGAACCGGCTGCTCGACGAGGGTGGCTATCCACGCAAGGCCGACGGCATCCGCTTCGCGCTCAACCTCGACTTCACCGCGGTCGGCGACGTGACCTCCCATTCGGCCGAGTTCATCCGGCAGAACCTGAAGGCCGTCGGCATCGACGCGAAGCTGAACAGCACGGACGATCCGACCTACCTGCGCAAGGTCTACAAGGACTACAGCTTCGATCTCAACCTGTTGCAGATTTCGCCGCTGATCGATCCGCAGATGGGGCTGTTCCGGCTTTACTGGACCAAGGCCCAGGCGCCGGGCGTCCCTTACGTCAACGCGTCCAGCTATTCCAGCCCGGCGATGGACGGCATCATCGAGGCGATCCGCGTCGAGAGCGATGCGGACAAGCGGAAGCTCCTGTTCCACGACCTCCAGCGTCAGGCGATGAACGACCTGCCGCTGGTGCCGCTGTTCGACATGCAGCACTTCACCTTCTACAACCGCAAGGTCCACGGCATCAACACGACCCCGGACGGCGCGATCTCGTCGTTGAAGAACGTGTGGATCGAGCGATGAGCGGCCCCCCCGTACGCGACCGCGCCGCGCTCGTCGAACTGTCGGCCGAATTCGGCCGGCGCTTCGCCACGGGCGCCGCTGCCCGCGACCTCGAACGCCGGATGCCGTTCGAGGAGATTTCCGAGCTGGCGCGCAGCGGCGTGTTGGCGGCCCGCGTGCCGGCCGCCTATGGCGGGCCGGAGGTGAGCATGGGCGAGTTCGCCCGGATCATCGTCAACCTGTCGAAGGGCGATCCGAACATCGCGCAGTCCGCCGCCGCGACCTTTCCCAATGTCGAGAAGATCCGCATCTACGGCAGCGATGCGCAGAAGCGGCGCTATTTCGGCCTGCTGCTGGACGGCCGGCGGCTCAACGGCAACGCGGCGGCGGAGCGCGGCGGCACCCGCATCGGCGACATGGCGACGCGGATCGTCTCCGACGGCGGCGGCTATCGGCTCGACGGGCGCAAATACTACACGACCGGCAGCCTGTTCGCCGAATTCACCCTGGTCACGGCTCTGCTGGAGGGTGGCCGGGCGGCGGCGGTGGTTCCGGTCGACCGCGCAGGCGTCACCGTCATCGACGATTGGGACGGGATGGGGCAGCGAACGACGGCGAGTGGCACCATGATCTTCGAGAATGTCCGGCTCGACGAGGGCGAGGTCATGCCGATCCCCGATTACGGCCGCCGCCGCACCTACGAAGGCGCTTTCGCCCAGCTTCTGCATTCGGCCCTCGACACCGGGATCGCGCTGGCGGCGCTGGAGGACGCCGTCGTCTATGGGCGGACCCATGCCCGTCCGCTGCCCGAGGCCGGGGTCGGGCTTGCGGTCGAGGACCCTTACGTCCAGTACACCGTCGGCGAGATGGCGGTCCTGGCCCATGGCGCCGAGGCGCTGGTCGGACGCGCCGCGGCGGTTCTGGACGAGGCGGTCCGCCTGTTCCATCGCGACGGCGCCGCCGACCGGCTGCTCGGCGAGGCCTCGGTCGCCGTCGCCGAGGCGAAGTTCGCCGCCAGCGAGGCGTCGGTGAAGGTGAGCGAGATGCTCTACCGGATCGGCGGGGCATCCGCCACCTCGCGGGCGCTCAACCTCGACCGCCACTGGCGCAATGCGCGCACCCATACCACCCACGATCCGGTGGCCTACAAGGCCAAGGCAATCGGCAACTTCTACCTCACCGGCGCGCTGCCTCCGATCAACACCAAGATCTGATCCGCACCGGGTCGACATAGTGGAGACGACAATGACCGTTATCGACAGGACCGGCCCGCGCCACGGCGAGCCCGGGATCGGCGAGGCCGAGGTCCCCGGACCCGGTTCGCCCGCGCTGCGCCGACTGGTCGAAGCCATCGCCGCAGGGGCCGAGGCCCGTGACCGCGGCGAGGGGAGGGCAGGCGAGGCGATCGATCTGCTGCGCGCGGCCCGTCTCGGCGCCTTCCGGCTGCCGCGGCAGGACGGCGGCGGCGGGGCATCGCTGACCGACCTGTTCGAACTGGTGCTCGACCTTGCCGAGGCCGATTCCAACATCCCCCATATTTTGCGCAACCATTTCGCCTTCGTGGAGAAGGCGCTGCGCACCGCGGACAATCCGAAATACGCGCGCTGGCTCGGCCATGTGCGCGACGGCCGTATCATCGGCCTCGGCGTCAGCGAACTCGGCATCCAGAACATCGGGCTGAACGACGGCGACACCCGCCTCGAACCGTCCGGGACCGGCTACGTGCTGAATGGACGGAAATACTACAGCACCGGCAACTTCTATTCCGACTTCATCCTGGTGAATGCGCGGACGCCGGACGGCAGGACGGCGTCGGCCTTCGTGCCGACCAGCAGTGAAGGGGTGACCGTCGACGACGACTGGGACGGCATCGGCCAGCGGCTGACCGCCAGCGGCACGACGGTCCTGTCACGGGTGCCGGTGTCGCGGGACGACGTGCTGTTCGGCGCCGACGAGGATGTGCGGCTGCCCTTCCGGGCAACCTTCGCGCAGCTCTACCTGACCGCCATCGTCGCCGGCATCCTGCGTGCCGTGGTGGCGGATGCCGCGGCACTGGTGGCGGGGCGCGAGCGAAACTACTACCACGCCGTCGCCGCCCGTCCGGCCGACGACCCGTTGCTGCAGCAGGTCGTCGGCCGGCTGTCGAGCGCCGCCTATGTCGCCGAGGCCGCGGTGCTCAGGGCGGTCGACGCGCTGGATGCCGCTTTCCGCTCCGCCGTAGTCGGGCCTCCCGATCAGGCGCTTTTCGTCGAGGCGGCACTGCGCACCGCGAAGTCGAAGGTGATGGTGGACGAACTGGCTCTCGATGCGGCGACCCGCCTGTTCGAGGTCGGCGGCGCCTCCGCCATCCGGGCCGGCAACCGTCTGGACCGCCACTGGCGGAACATCCGCACCCTCTCGTCACACAATCCGAATGCCTACAAGGCGCGGGCGATCGGCGATCATGCGGTCAACGGGACCCCGCTGCCGACCGCGGCCTTCTTCTGAATGAACCTCTGTCGGAACCAGCCTGCCTGACCGACGACGCCGATCAACCGCACCCTGGGGGACTATAGTGCCGTCACGTCCTGCCGTGCGACGACGAAGGGTGCCAGCATGTCGGCGTTCAGATCGATGCCGAAGCCCGGACCGTCCGGCACCGTGACGGTCCCGTCGTTGTTGACGGCGGGACGGCCGCAGAGGTCCAGCAGCGGGTTGGGTCCGGCATCGAATTCCAGGAACGGATAGCCTCCGGCAGCGCCGCCGCTGCGCAGCGCGGGCAGGGTCGCGGTCAGGTGCAGCGCCGCCTGGAAGTTGACAATGCCGCCCCAGACATGGGGAACGACCGGCCGGTCGTACAGCTCCGCCAGGGCCGCCACCCGTCCGACGCCGGTCAGCCCGCCGCAGACGGCGATGTCCGGTTGCAGCACATCCATGCAGCCGGCCTCCAGGAAGGGGCGGAAGGCACGGGCGTCCGTGAAGGTCTCTCCGCCGGCCAGGGCGGGCGTCATCCGGCCGGACAGCATGCGGTATCCTTGCAGGTCGCCCGGAACCGTGGGCTCCTCCACCCAGAGCAGGCCGGCCTCCCGCATGTTCGATACGGCGGCCAGTGCCGCCCGCGGCGCATAGGACTGGTTGAAATCCAGCATCAGCGTGCCGTCCGGCCCCATCATCTGCCGGACGGTGTTGACGATGGCCGCATCGTCCGCCGGGGCGAAGCCGCTGCGCAGCTTGACCGCCTTGAAGCCCGCCCGGAGATAGCCCTCCACCTCGCGTTCGAACTCGCGGTAGGGATGGCCGCCGGGCTTGAAGAAGGGGCCGCTGGCATAGGCGGCCACCCGGTTCCGCAGGGCGCCGCCCAGCAGCGTGCTGACCGGAATGCCGCGCTGGCGCGCCGCAAGATCGTGCAGCGCCATGTCGATGGCGGCGACGGCCCCCATCGCCCCGCCGGCAGCTTCGCGCATCTCCTGCCAGAGCCGGCCGATCTGCTGGGGGTCCTGCCCGAGCAGGCGCGGGGCCAGACGCGCGGCGATGGTGGCGCGCTCGGCGGCCGGGGTGTGCCAGGCCTCGCCCCAGCCGGAACGGCCGTGGCGGTCCACGATCTCGACGAACAGGCTCTCGCGGCGGTCGAAGGACACCAGCGCGTTGCCGATGACCTCGGGCAGCGGGGCGACCAGATGATGAAGGCAGACTGCGGCGATGCTCATGCCTTGCTTTCCTGTGCGTTGTCCCGGGCGGACCGCGATGCGGGCACGATGCCGCCGCGCATCATGTCGCGCATCAGATGGCCGAGCAGCAGGATCGCGCAGGCCGTCAGCGCCATGGCGCCGGCGAGGACCAGCTGCGCGCCGGCGAAGCCGCCGGTGGCGTCCCGCACCCAGCCGATGATGGTGGGGCCGAAAAAGCCGCCGGTGCTGCCGACAGAGTTGATCAGCGCGATCCCGGCCGCGGCGGCGGTGCCGGTCAGGAGGGTGGTCGGGAAGATCCAGATGTTGGGCGAGGCGCCGCCGATGCCGGCCGCCCCGATGGTCAGCCCGATCAGCCCGATCAGCGGATCGCTGCTGAGGGCTGCGAGGACGAAGCCGGCGGCGCTGACCAGGAACGGCCCTGCCGCGTGCCAGACCCGCTCGCCGGTGCGGTCGGCATGGCGGCCGACCAGCAGCATGGCCAACGCCATGAAGGCGGAGGGGATGGCGGCGACGAAGCCGGTCTGCACTGTGCTGAGGCCGAAGGCCTTGACGAACTGCGGCATCCAGATGGCGATGCCCGTGGTGCCCATGACGAGGCCGACTGCGATCAGGCACATCAGCAGGACACGCGGATCGCGGACGGCGCGGCCGACGGTGAAGCGTTCCGTCCTCTCCTGGGCCGCGCGCTCGGCCTCCAGCCGGGCGTATAGCCAGCGGCGCTCGTCCTCGGCCAGGAAGCCGGCCTTCTCCGGCGAGGATGGCAGGAAGAGGGCGACGACCACACCCATGACGATGGCGGGCATGGCTTCCAGGATGAACATCCACTGCCAGCCGGCCAGACCGTTCCAGCCGTTCAGATGCTCGATGATCAGGCCGGAGGCCGGCGCGCCGATGACCGACGACAGCGGCACGGCGATGTTGAAGGTTCCGAACATGCGGGCGCGGTATTCCCGCGGGAACCACAGCGTCATGTAGAAGATCATGCCCGGAAAGAAGCCGGCCTCGGCGGCGCCCAGCAGGATGCGCACCAGATAGAAGCTGCCGGGGCTCCAGACCAGGGCGGTCGCCGCCGAGAGCAGCCCCCAGGTGATCAGGATGCGGGCGATCCACAGCCGCGCGCCGTAGCGCACCAGCAGCAGGTTGCTGGGAACCTCGCACAGCACGTAGCCGAGGAAGAAGATGCCGGCGCCGAAGCCGAAGGCCGACGCCGAGAAGCCCAGATCCTGGTTCATGGTCAACGCGGCGAAGCCGATGTTCACCCGGTCGAGAAAGGCCGCGAAATAGCAGACCATCAAAATCGGCAGGATTCGCCATCCCACCTTGGCGATGACGTCGGATCGCTCTTTCATCCTGGTTTCCTCCGGATTGCGCGGACTTCGCCACGCTTTGCGCAACGTTTTGCTTTGATGACCAACAGTGTCCGTTCATTGACATTGATAATCAAATAGGATGTTCTTAACATCTGATATTGGGAAAACTGATATTAGAAACCGGCCATGCGGATCACCGTCGCGCAACTGGAGGCTTTCTTCTGGACCGCGCAGCTGGGCTCGGCGCAGCGGGCGGCCGAGCACCTCAACCTGGCGCAGCCCACCCTGTCGCTGCGCCTGAAGGATCTGCGCGACGCGCTGGGAACCGACGTGTTCGAACGGACGGGGCGGGGTTTGCGGCTGACGCCGGAAGGACGCCTGCTGCTGCCGCGGGTCTCAGCGATCATGACGGAGCTGCAGGCCATCGGTGGACAGGACGAATCCCGCACCGTCGCCGGCCGCGTCCGGGTCGGGTTGGCCGAGGGCTTCGCCGTCACCTGCCTCTCGCCGCTGCTGGCCGGGCTTCAGGAGGATCATCCGGCGCTGCAGCCGGACTGGGTGGTGTCGACCAGCACCACGCTGGAGAGCGCCCTGCTGCGCGATGCGCTGGACGTGGCGGTTCTGCTCAACCCGATCGGCGACGAGCAGCTCCATCTCCAGCCGCTCGGCGCCCAGCCGACGAGCTGGGTCGTTCCGAAATCCTGGGGGCAGGCTGGTCCGCTGACGCCGCGGGATCTGTGGGCGCAGCCGGTCTTCTCCAACCCTCCGCCGTCGGCCATGCACCGGCAGATCAGCAGCTGGTTCGCGACCGCGGGCCTCTTTCCCAGCCGTCTCAGCACCTGCACCAGCGTCGCGGTGATCGCGGAACTGGTGGCCGGCGGGGTCGGCGCCGGGCTGCTTCCCATCCCGATGGCGCAGCGGTTCCTTGCGCTGGGCCAGGTCCAACTGGTGGCGTCCGATCCCCCGGTGGAGAACGGGCGGCTTTTCATCTGCTATCGGACCGGCGTCAACGATCCCAAGGTGGCGGCCGTCGCACGGTCCATCGCCCAGGTGATGCGGCGGATCGATTACGTCGACCTCTGACGGAGGACGACACCACCGCTCCACCTACTCTCCATGTCCCATGGGGGTGGTTCGTAGCTGTCATCGCATCGCCCGGGTGATGCGCGCAGACCAAACGGCATGTGCATAACGATGCCGCTGCCAGGCCAGCGTGCCGTCCCCCCACCAACGCCCTGACCCGCGCCGACCTGCGCCCGCACCCACTCGCCTGAGGTCGCCGAGCTTATGCGACGTCGCATAACATGAAGAGTTGATAGGCATCTGCTGCCGGCCGCGGACCCGGACAACGGGAAAGTTGCACCTCAGAATAGAACCTGCCCCGCTTAAACGACAAAAACATATAAGATATATTATGAAAATTATATTCAATTGCAGACCATGGGCCATGGCTTCCACGGAAGGCACGCGGTCGGTCATGTGCTAAAATCAGGAATCGACAAACGCACGACTTCGGCAGGCATGATGAGGTCGCTAATTCATAAGATTTAATTCCTTTTCATTGACAATATGCCTTAAAATCGGCAGTTTCGTCGTCGCCAGCGGGCCAGCTGCGCCCGCAAACTCCCCTGCGCCCCAGGAGTTTGTGAGCCATGAGCCTTGCCGCCATGGGCGACGCCGCATGCATCGCCGTCGCCGCCATCGCCGTGCCAGACAGCCATGCCCGCCGCCGCATCGACGACGACGGGTTAGATTCGCTCGCCCGATCCATCGAAGAGTTCGGGCTGTTGCAGCCCATCGTGGTCCGTCCGCTGGGGAATGGGCGTTACGAACTGCTGGCCGGCGCAAGGCGGCTGCGCGCGATGCAGGCGCTGGGCTGGGCCGGCGTGCAGGCGGTGCCGGTGACCAACGAAGGAGCCGCGGTGCTGTCTCTGGTGGAGAACATGCAGCGCCAGGGACTGGACGCGCTGGAACTGGCCGAAGCGCTCCAGCGGCTGGTGGGGCTGGGCTGGGGACGCGAAGCGCTGGCCCGGCTGGTCGGGCGCAGCACGAGCTGGATCGGCGACATGCTGGGCCTGAACCGGCTGCCGGACTGGATCAAAGCGGAATACCCGCAGGCGCGGCGGCTGGTGTCGCGCTCGCTGCTGGTGGAGATCGCGCGGGTGCGCGACGCGGCGGCGCAGGCGGAGCTGTGGCGGCAGGCGGCGGGCGGAGCGCTCACCGTGCGGCAGGCACGGCGGATGCGGCGCGAGGCGCTGCCGGCAGTCCCGCGCGCTCTATCGGCGGTGCGGCGCTGTGCCCGCCAGCTGGACCGGATCGACACGGCGGCGGATCTGGCGGAGAAGGACCGGTCGGCGCTGCTGGCCCTGCGCGACAAGATCGACTTGCTGCTCGGCGCCGGAGGCGGAGGCGGTGATGAGGCCCGCGGCTTTCCCGATGGCCGTCTCCAGGCGAGAGGTGTGGTGGCCGCCGCGGATGCCCGGTGAAAGGCCTGACCGCCGCTGCGGACAGGCCTTTCGGTCCGGCCAAGGCTCCGTTCAGCGCACGGCCTCGCCCAGGCTCAGCATCAGGCGGTTGGCCCAGGCGAAGATCGCGACCGCCAGGACGAGATCCAAGATCTCGCCGTCCTCCACTCCGGCCCGGCGAAGCGTTGCGACATCCTCCGCCGTCAGGGCGGCCGGCGTGGCGGTCAGGCGGGCGGCGGCCTGGGCGATAGCCTGCCGGCGCGGATCGTCCTGGCCGGAAATTCCCTGCGCGAACAGCAGATCGACCGCGTCCCTGCCGCCGGTCAGCTCGACGAAGCGGCGGGCATGGACAGAGGCGCAATAGACACAGCCGTTCAGCACCGATTCCACGGCGGTCGCGAACTCGCGCTCGGCCCGGGGCAGGCCGCGCGGGGCGTACATGATGCCGTTGAACAGCGGCGTGCGGTGAAGAAGCGATTCCGGCTCATGCGCCAGCACCAGCGAATAGGCGCCGATGGCGATGTTGGACGGCGTCACCGCCAGGGCGAGCCGCTGCTCCTCCGTCGCATCCTCCAGCACCACAGGCGTCAGCCAGGGCTTCCAGTCCAGCACGTCGGTGGTGAAGCCGATGTCCGCATCGACCGGCACCGGTGCCCCGGTGGGCAGCGGGCCGGACGACTCTTCCGCCGCCACCGCCGCATCCCCCGCCAGCGCCCGCAGACCGGCCAGCAGGCGGACCTGATAGTTCACCAGTGCGATCAGTTGCGACAGCGCGACGATGCCGTGCGCATCCAGCCCCGCCGCCTCCAGCGCGCCCAGATGCTCCGGCCGGGAGTCGCGCGGGGACCGGGTGACCCGCTCCGCATGGGCGACCAGGGCCGGGCGGGCCTCGGTGCCGGCGGCAAGCCCGCGGTAATGGGCGGCGAGCGCGTCGTTGCCGGCCAGCGCCGCGATGCGTTCGGCCACCGCGGCGCGCTCGGCGGCCGGAAACAGGCCGGGCCGCCGCGGCGCCAGCAGGGCATCGTGCGCCGCCTGGGTGCGGGCGCGGATTTCCGCCCGGCGGGCGCGCAGGGCCAGCAGCGGGGAGGCGTCGGACAGGCCGGCCAGCCGGTCGATCAGGTCGGGGGTGACCGGGGCTGCCCCGTCGGCGGTGGCGCTGCTGGTGGCGCTCATTGGAAATCCTCCGCTTCGGTCCATTCGTCGCCCAGCAGTTCCGGCGTCTCGAACTCGACCAGCCGCTGCCAGTGGTAATCGTAATCCTCGGTGAACAGCGCCGCCGTGATGCTGTCGGCCAGACGCTCCGCCCCGGCGCTGATGCCGGGGATGTCGCCGGTCACCTTGCCGTGGCTCAGCACCGCAGCATAGTTGAAGGCGTGGACGCGGTTCAGCCAGGGCGCCTCTCCGGGGCTGCGTTCCAGAAACTCGAAATCGGCGCCGAGATAGGGGTGCTGGGCGAACTCGCCGGTCTCATGGCCGGGAAGGACATAGCGGTCGCGCCACAACAGGGTGTGGCGAGCAATTTCCGCCAGCTCCGGCCGCTGTTCCCAATTCAGGGCGAAGCCGGTGGCGAGGATGACGTGATCGACCGTCACCGTGCCGCGCCCGGTGCGCAGGACCAGACGGTCGCCCTCGGGCTGCGCGGCCTCGACGGCACAGCCGGTCAGCAGCGAGAAGTTGGGGTGGCGCGAGCAGCGCAGCATGGAATTGTGCGGCGCCGGCACGCCGGTGTCGGCGATGTACTGGTTGTAGGCCCAGCGCCGCTCGTCCGACAGGGTGTGGAAGCCCAGCACGATGCCGGGATGGCCGGCGCCCAGGCTCTTGTTGATGCGCGGCAGCTCCGCCCGACGGATCAGCATGTAGACCTTGGCGGCGCCCCGCTCCAGCGCCTCCGCCGCATTGTCCACTGCACCGGCACCGGCGCCGAGCACCGCCACCGTCCTGCCCTTCAGACCGTCGAAGTCGATGGGCTCATGGGCATGGCTCCAGAACCGCTTGTCCACCGCCTTCCAGAAGGCCGGGACGAAGGGGCCGCCCAGACCGTCGCGCCCGTTCGCCAGGATCACCCGGCGCGCCCGCACCCGCTGCCGCCCCTCCGGACCGTCGAGGTCGAGCGTCACGCCGTCGGCATCGCCGGCGAGACCCGTCAAAGCGGTGTCGTTCTGCACCGGCGCACCGGTGACGCGGCGGTACCAGGTCAGGTAGTCCAGCCATTGCAGGCGCGGGATGCGGAACAGCGTCTCCCAGGCGGCGCGGCCGAACTGCGCCTCGAACCAGGCGCGGAAGGTCAGGTTGGCGAAGCCCAGCGCCGGACCGGTCAGCGTCTTGGGCGACCGCAGGGTCTCCATGCGGGCATAGGTCCCCCACGGCCCTTCGCAGCCGGCAGGCGCCCGGTCGAACAGCCGGATGTTGGAGATGCCGACCTTGCGCAGGGCGAAGGCGGCGGTCAGCCCGGCCATGCCGGCGCCGACGATGGCGACGTCGAGAACGCTGTCCCGTGCCGGCACCCAGTCGGCCGGCGGCAGGGTGAGCAGGTCGAGATCGCGGGCGAGCCGCGCCTCCAGCTCCGCCAGGGAGCGGGGGCCGGGGTCTGTCACATCGAAGGGTGCGCTGGGGGGCAAAGCGGGACTGTCCTTGGTCATCGGAAAAGGGTCCTCTCCATGGTGGGGCACCGCTTTGCGCGGCTGTTATCCGTGTTGGTCTCTACCCCTGGAGGAAGGTTTCAGGCGGCCTGGGCGCCACCCAGATAGGCGTCGCGGATCTGCGGATCGCGGGCAAGGTCGACGGCGGCACCGAACAGGACGATGCGTCCGGTCTGCAGCACATAGCCGCGGTGGGCGATCTGCAGGGCGAGGCTGGCGTTCTGTTCCACCATGAAGATGCTGACGCCCTGCCGGTTGATGGTCTGGATCATCTCCAGCACGCGGTCGACATGCAAGGGCGACAGGCCCATCGTCGGCTCGTCCATCACGATCAGCCGCGGACGCCCCATCAGGGCGCGGGCCATCGCCACCATCTGCTGTTCGCCGCCCGACAGGGTGCCGGCCTGCTGGGCATGACGTTCGCGCAGCTTGGGGAACAGCTCGAGGACGCCGTCGTAATCCTCCGCCACCGCCTTGGAATCGCTGCGGGTGTAGGCGCCCATCAGCACATTCTCGCGCACCGTCATGGTGCCGAACAGTCGGCGGGATTCGGGCACGGAGCCGATGCCGCGCCGGACGATCTGCGGCGTGGTCAGGCCGGTCAGCGGCTGCCCATCGAAGACCACCTGCCCGGAGCGTGGCTTCAGCAGCCCTAGGATGACCTTCATTGTGGTGGATTTGCCGCTGGCGTTGCCGCCCAGCAGGCAGACGATCTGCCCGCGCGGCACCTCCAGCGACAGGTCGAAATGGACCTGCACCGGCCCGTAGAAGCTGTTCACGCGGTCGAGCCGCAGCAAGACGTCGGTCATTCCGCCGCTCCCCCTCAATGCGCCACGAGGATGCGGGCGGCGTCGCCCTCCGCATCCCGCCCGCCGTCCTGGTTCGGGCCGTCTTGGTTCGCGGCCCCCACTGCCTTGTGCCCGAGATAGGCCTCGATCACCGCCGGATCGCCGGCGACGGCGGCGGGCGGCCCCTCGGCGATGCGGGCGCCATGGTCCATCACCACCACCCGGTCGGACAGCTGCATCACCAGATCCAGCTTGTGTTCGATCAGCAGGATCGTCAGTCCACCCGCCTTCAGGCCGCGGATGATCTCCAGCATCTCCGCCGTCTCGGTCGGGTTCATGCCGGCGGTCGGCTCGTCCAGCAGCAGCAGGCGGGGATGCAGGGCCAGCGCGCGGGCGATCTCCACCCGGCGGCGGTTGGCGTAGGACAGGCTGTGCGCCGGCTTGTCCAGGCGCGGGGTCAGCCGCTCGCCGAACATCCGGACGATCTCCGTTGCCTCGGCGCGCAGACGCTCCTCCTCCGCGCGGACCGACGGCGGGCGGATCAGCGCCAGCGCAAGCTCGACCAGCGGCCCCACCAGCGGAATTTGCGGCTTCACCGCGCGCAGTCGGGTGTGGGCGCCGACCAGCACATTGTCGAGCACGCTGAGATTGCCGAACACCCGACCATGCTGGAAGCTGCGGGCGAGCCCGAGGGCGGCCAGCCGCTCGGCGGAAAGGCCGGTGACGTCGCCGCCCTCGAAGGTGACGGCCCCCGCATCCGGCGCGTCGAGCCCGGAGATCAGGTTGAACAGGGTGGTCTTGCCGGCGCCGTTCGGGCCGATGATGCTGACCAGCTCGCCCGGCTCCACCGTCAGCGACAGGCCGTTGACCGCGGTCAGTCCGCCGAAGCGGCGGGTCAGGCCGGCGATCTCGAGCAGGGGTTTCTTCGGCAGGGAGTTCTTCAATTGGTCTGCCATGGCGTCCTCACACCGTTCCCAGAAGGCCCTGCGGGCGGAAGCGGATCAGCAGCAGCAGGACGACGCCGTAGATCAGCATGCGGTATTCGGCCGCCGCGCGGAACAGCTCCGGCAGCCCGACCAACACCGCCGCCCCCAGCACGGCCCCGGCGACATTGCCGAGCCCGCCGAGGATGACCATGGTCAGCGCCAGCATCGACACCGGCGCCGGGAAGGTCTCGTGGTTGATGTAGGAGTAGAAATGCGCCATCAGCGCGCCGCCCACCCCGGCGATGAATCCCGCCACGGCAAAGGCCAGCCCCTTGTAGCGATTGAGGTCGACGCCGTAGGAGCGCGCAGCCACGTCGTCCTCGCGGATCGCCCGCAGCGTGCGGCCGAGATGGGAGTTCAGCAGGCGGGATTGCAGGGCGGCGAAGGCCAGCAGGACGATCAGCGGCACCCAATAGACCCATTGTCCGCTGACCAGCGGCTTGCCCGCCACCGACAGCGGCGGGATGCCGGTGACGCCGATCGGGCCGCGGGTCAGGCTCTCCCAGTTGAGGATGACCAGCGTCACGATCTCTCCCACCGCCAGCGTGGCGATGGAGACGTAATGGCCGCGCAGCCGGAAGGCCGGATAGACCAGCGCCGTGCCCAGCGCCGCCGCCACCAGCCCGGCCAGCGGCACCGCCAGCAGCACCGGCACCCCGGCATCGAGCGCCAGCAGCGAGGAGGCATAGGCGCCGATGGCGAGCAGCCCGGCATGGCCGAGCGACACCTGCCCGACCGTGCCGGCGACCAGCGTCAGGCTGAGCGCCAGTAGGGCGTAGAGCCAGGCATTGCCCAGCGTCTGCAACAGATAGGGCTGCTGCACGACCAGCGGCAGGGCAAGCGCCAACGCGGCCAGCGTCCACACCGCCCATTTCGGCAGGACCAGCGGCCGGCTGGGGGCGATGAAGGTGCCGGTCAACGGCTCCGGCGGCAAGCGGCGGGCCCGGGCGAACAGGCCGTTCGGCCTCAGTACCAGGATCAGGATCAGCGCCACGAAGGCGAACAGGTTGCGGTAGCTGGTGCCGAACAGGGCGATGCCGTAGCTCTCGATCAGGCCGAGCAGCAGGCTGCCGGCGATGGCGCCCGGCACGTTGCCGACGCCGCCGATCAGCTGGGCGACGATGCCCTTCAGCCCGGCCTGGAAGCCCATGTTGGGGTCGATGGTGTTGTAGTACATGCCGACCAGCAGGCCGCTGACCCCGCCCAGCGCCGAGGCTATGGCGAACACCGTCCGGTTCACCTTGTCGACATCGACGCCGCACTGCTGCGCCGCATCGCGGTCGAGCGCCGTCGCCCGCACCGCCCAGCCGAGCTTGGTGAAGCGCAGGAAGCCGTAGAGCAGCCCAGCGCTGCCGATGCCGACCCCGGCGATCAGCAGGTCGAGCGCGCCGATGCTGCCGCCGCCGATGGCGATCCGCCAAGTCGGCAGCTGGGTCGGCAGCGCGCGCGGGTCGGGGCTGAACAGCAGCTGCGCCGACTGGTCGAGCACCACCGACAGGCCGATGGTGGCGAGCAGCGGGGCGATGCGCGGGGCGTTGCGTAGCGGGCGCAGGCCGACCCGCTCGATGACCGCCCCCAGCAGCCCGCAGCCGGCGGCCACCGTGACGAAGGTCACCGGCAGCGGCAGGGCGAGCTTGGTCACGCACAGCCAGCCGATATAGGCGCCGACCATGTAGACCGAGCCGTGGGCGAAGTTGATCAGGTGCGAGACGCCGAAGATCAGCGCCAGCCCGACCGCCAGCAGGGCATAGATGTTGCCGATGACCAGCCCGTTGATCGTGTAGTCGAGCCACGGGCCGAGAGTGGTTGGAAACACGATGATCGGTCCTTCCGGCGTCAGTTCGAAACCTTGGCCGTACCCGGCTCCCACAAGGCAAATCCGCCGTTCTTCACGACGAGCCGCGTGCTCAGCGGCTTGTCGACGCGGCGGGTCTGCGGATCGAAGCGGACGGTGCCATAGACGACGCTCGGCGCATCCTTGACGGTGGCGAGCCCGTCGCGGACGGCGGTGCGGTCGGTGCCGCTCTGCCGGAACACCGTCGCCAGCAGCAGAAGCGCGTCGTAGGCTCGGCTGGAATAGGCATCCGGCTCCACCCCGTATTTGGCGCTGTAGGCCTTGACGAAGGTCTGGACCTCCGGGCGCGGGTCGCCGGGGAAGAAGGGGGTGGTGGTGTGGACGCCCTCGACCGCCGCCCCGCCCAGTTCCAGGAATTTCGGCGAATAGACCGACCCGGCTGCTACCACCGGCTGGGTCAGCCCGGCCTCGCGCAGCTGGCGGGTGATCTGGGCGCCGTCGGCATAGTAGGAGACCAGCACGATGCCGTCCGGCTTCGTGTCGCGCACCCGGACCAGGGCGGAGCGGAAATCCTTCTCGTCGGCCAGATAGCCCTCGGCACCGACCACCTCCGCCCCGCGCTCCCTGGCCGCCTTGGCGAACAGGTCCTTGCTGGTGCGGCCCCAGTCGTTGTTGATGAACAGCAGGGCGACGCGCTTCAGCCCCAGCGCCGTCACCGCGTAATCGGCCAGGACCGGCATCTCCTCCGCCTGATTGAGCGCGTTGCTCCAGACGAAATCGCCGCCCCTGGTGAAGTCGGGGTGCGAGTTGGTGAAGCCGAACTGCACCAGCCCGCCGGTCTGGTAGATGGGAGAGGCCGCCATCGACGCCGCACTGGTGAAGTCGCCCAGCTCGGCGACGATGCGGCTGTCGGCGACGAATTTGCGGGCGATGGCGACGGTCTGCTTGGGATCGCTCTGGCTGTCCTCGAACTGGACGCGCAGCGGGCGGCCCTGGATGCCGCCGCCGGCATTCACCTGCTCCAGCGCCAGATCGAAGCCGCGCTGCCACTGCGCGCCATACTGCGCATACTGGCCGGTCAGCGGGCCGCTGACGCCGAGCACCACAGGCTCCTTCGCCGGATCGGCGGGCTGCGAGAAGGCCGGCTGGACGACGCCGAGCGCGGTCAGCAGCGACAGGGTGCCGGCGACCAGCGCGGTGGAGCGGAGAAACAGATCGAGCATCGGAATCGCTTTCAAACTACAGAATTCGGATCAGTTGGTGGCGGCGGGGACGCTGCCGTCCCACAGGGCGAAGGCGCCGTCCTTGACCACCAGCTTGACGTTGCGCACGCCGGACACGCGGCGCGTCTCCGGATTGAAGGTCGCCTTGCCGAAGATGACGCTGGGGATGTCCTTCACGCGGGGGAAGGCGTCGCGGATCGCGGTGCGGTCGGTGCCGCCGGCCTCGATCACCCGCTGCGCCACCAGCACCGCGTCATAGGCGTAAGCGGAAAAAGCGTCCGGCTCCTCCTGGTACTTCGCACGGTAGGCGGCGACGAAGCCCTGCACCTCCGGACGAGGTTCCGCTGGAAAGAAGTTGGCACGGGTGTGGACGCCGTTGACCGCCTCGCCGCCCAGTTCGAGAAACTTCGGCGAATAGACGGACCCCACCGCGACCACCGGCTGGTTGAGGCCGACCGGCTTCAGCTGCCGGGCGATGGCCGCCCCGTCGGCGTAGTAGGAGATCAGCACGATGCCGTCGGGATTGGCCTCGCGCACCCGCACCAGGGTGGAGCGGAAATCCTTCTCGTCGGGCAGGTAGCCTTCGGTGGCGACGACCTCCGCCCCGCGCTCCTTCGCCGCCTTGACGAAGATGTCCTTGCTGGTGCGGCCCCAGTCGGTGTTGAGGTGCAGCACCGCCAGCCGCTTGAGCTTCAGCGAGGTGACCGCGAAATCGGCGACGTTCGGCTGCTCCTCCGCCTGGCTGATGGAATTGCTCCAGACGAAGTCGCCGCCCTTGGTGAAATCGGGGTGGGAATTGGTGAATCCGAACTGCACCAGCCCGGCCCGCTGGTAGATCGGCGAGGCGGCCATCGACGCCGGACTGGAGAAGTCGCCCAGCTCGATCAGGATCTTCGGGTCGGAGACGAATTTCTGGGCGATGGCGATGGACTGGCGCGGATCGTTCTGGCTGTCCTCGAACACATAGCGCAGGGGACGGCCGCTCACCCCACCGGCGGCATTGATCTGGTCGAGCGCCAGATCGAAGCCCTTTTTCCACTGCGCGCCATAATGCGCGCTGGGACCGGTCAGCGGCCCGCTGACCCCGAACCACAGCGGCTCGCCGGCAGCCTCCGCCGCAGTCGCCAGCCCGCTGGACATCGCCATGCAGGCGAGCGCCATGGTCCCGGCCAGGGTGTGGAACAGCACGGAACGTCGCGAAAGCTGAGGCTGGGACATGGCGTCGTCTCCAATTGGGCTCGGAGCCCGAATTCGAAAAAGGCCGCCGCCCGGAAACGGGGCGTGGACCCGCTGACGGGCGGCGGCTTCAGGCACGGGAGGACGGGATACCGACGGGGTGCTGCGCCGGAAGAACATTGGTCGCAGCGCCCGCCGGCACCCGGACGGTCGCGATCAGAAATCGTAACCGCCGCCGGCCCCGGCCGGTGCCGCCGGGGACTTCGGTTCCGGACGCTCGACGATCAGCGCCTCGGTGGTGATCAGCAGGCCGGCGACCGACGCCGCGTCCTGCAAGGCGATGCGAACGACCTTGGCCGGATCTATGATGCCGGCCTTCAGCAGGTCGGTGAACTCGCCGGTCTGCGCATCGTAGCCGAAGGCGGTGTCGCCCCCCTCCAGCAGCTTGCCGACGATGACGGAGCCGTCGGCCCCGGCATTCTCGGCGATCTGGCGCACCGGCGCCTGAAGCGCCCGCCGCACGATGTCGATGCCGACGCGCTCGTCGTCGTTGACCGGCACCACCGCATCGATGGCGCGGGTGGCATAGAGCAGGGTGACGCCGCCGCCGGGCACGATGCCCTCGGCGATGGCGGCGCGGGTGGCGTGGACGGCGTCGTCCACGCGGTCCTTGCGCTCCTTCACCTCGACCTCGGTCGAGCCGCCGACGCGGATCACCGCGACGCCGCCCGACAGCTTGGCCAGCCGCTCCTGCAGCTTCTCGCGGTCGTAGTCCGAGGTGGTCTCCTCGATCTGGGCGCGGATCTGATTGATGCGGGCGTCGATGGCCTCGCGTCCGCCGGCGCCGTCGATCACCGTCGTCTCCTCCTTGGCGATCACCACCCGCTTGGCGGTGCCGAGATCGGCCAGCGAGACGGTCTCCAGCTTGAGGCCGATGTCCTCGCTGATCACCTGCCCGTTGGTGAGGATGGCGATGTCCTCCAGGATCGCCTTGCGGCGGTCGCCGAAGCCCGGCGCCTTCACCGCGGCGATCTTCAGCCCGCCGCGCAGCTTGTTGACCACCAGCGTCGCCAGCGCCTCGCCCTCGACATCCTCGGCGACGATCAGCAGCGGGCGGGAGGACTGCACCACCGCCTCCAGCACCGGCAGCAGCGGCTGCAGGCTGGACAGCTTCCTGTCGTGGATCAGGATGTAGGGGTTGTCGAAATCGACCACCAGCTTCTCGGCGTTGGTGACGAAGTAGGGCGAGAGATAGCCGCGGTCGAACTGCAGCCCTTCGACCACGTTCAGCTCGGTCTCCAGGCTCTTGGCCTCCTCCACCGTGATGACGCCGTCGTTGCCGACCTTGGACACCGCCTCGGCGATGATGGCGCCGATGGCGCGCTCGCCGTTGGCGGAGATGGTGCCGACCTGCGCCACCTCGTCGTTGGTGGAGATGGTCTTGGCCCGCTCCTTCACGTCGGCGATCACCGCGGCGACGGCGCGGTCGATGCCGCGCTTGAGGTCCAGCGGGTTCAGCCCGGCGGCGACCGCCTTGGCGCCCTCGCGGACGATGGCCTGGGCCAGCACGGTGGCGGTGGTGGTGCCGTCGCCGGCCAGATCGGCGGTCTTCGACGCCACCTCGCGCACCAGCTGGGCGCCGAGATTCTCGAAGCGGTCGGCCAGCTCGATCTCCTTGGCGACCGACACGCCGTCCTTGGTGATGCGGGGGGCGCCGAAGGATTTCTCGATCACGACGTTGCGGCCCTTCGGGCCCAGCGTGACCTTCACGGCATTGGCGAGGGTATCGACGCCGCGCAGGATGCGGTCGCGGGCATCGGCGGAGAATTTGACGTCCTTGGCGGCCATGGCGATGTCCTTTTTATCGAAGTCTTTTTTGGGTGGGTTCCAGCGGAAACGGGCAGGTCTGCCTGGGCGGGCGTCAGGCGGGTTCGACCACGCCGACGATGTCGGATTCCTTGATGACCAGCAGATCCTCGCCCTGCACCTTGATCTCGGTGCCCGACCATTTGCCGAAGACCACACGGTCGCCGATTTTCACGTCGAGCGGGTGGATGCGGCCCTGGTCGTCGCGCACGCCGGGACCGACGGCGATCACCTCGGCCTCCTGCGGCTTCTCCTTGGCGGTGTCGGGGATGATGATCCCGCCCTTCGACTTTTCCTCCTGCGCCACACGGCGGACGACGACGCGGTCGTGCAACGGACGGAACGGCATGCCTGGTGTCTCCTGGTTCGGGCCTCGTTCGGGCCTCGCTGGGGGTCATGTGCGGCGCCCCGCATTCACCGTAGGGACAGAGCTTAATCACCGTTTATTCCTACTGTAAAGATAGTGATTTGAGTTTATATTATACAATTATACATCGCTAAAATTGATCCCGTTGGAGCCGGCGGCGTCCGACTCATTGGAAAAACTCAATGGAATCATGAGCATTCCAAAATTGACGGGGTGCCGCTGCGATATTGTAAGAAACAACACACAGATGCATCGAAGCGGCGGAGTTTCACAGAAATGCCGAACATCCGGGTATCGACCGCTCCGCCGACCGCTGGGTTGCCGGCCGCAAGGTTGCCCATCGCAGAGTTGCCGCCCATCGCCGCCGATGTGCTGGTGATCGGCGGCGGCCTGTCGGGAACCTGGGCGGCGCTGGCGGCGGCACAGGCCGGGGCCAGGGTGGTGCTGGCCGACAAGGGCTATTGCGGCGCCAGCGGAGTCGCCGCCACCTCGGGTCCCGGCCACTGGTGGGTGCCCCCCGATCCAGACGCGCGGGCCGAGGCGATCCGCCAGCGCATGGCGATTGCCGGCGGCATCGCCGACCCGGCCTGGATGGAGCGGATCCTCGACATCACCTGGACCACCCTGCCGACCATCGCCGATGTCTACGACTTCTCCACCGACGAGGCCGGAACGGTGCAGTACCGCGGCCTGCGCGGGCCGGAATATCTGCGGGCGATGCGCCGGAAGATCCACAGGCTCGGCGTCCGCATCCTCGACCAGAGTCCGGCGCTGGAACTGCTGGCCGACTCCGATGGGACCATCGTCGGCGCACGCGGCCTGCGCCGCCAGCGGGACGAGGCCTGGACGGTGCGCGCCGGGGCGGTGATCCTGGCGACCGGCGGCTGCGCCTTCAAATCGCGGCTTCTCGGCAGCCACACCAACACCGGCGACGGCCATTTGATGGCGGCGGAGGCCGGGGTGGATTTCTCCGGCATGGAGTTCTCCACCTACCACACGGTGGCGCCGGCCCATTCGACCATGACCCGGTCGATGTCCTTCGCCTTCGCCACCTATTACGACGGCGAGGGGCGGGAGATCGCCGTGCCGCCCGGCGACACCACCCGGACGCTGGCCCGCGCCATGCTGGACGGGCCGGTGCTGTGCAGCCTGCACCGCATGCCGGCGGACATCCGCGAGCGGCTGCGCCGGGTGCAGCCCAACATGATGCTGCCCTTCGACCGCGCTGGTGGTGGCGGGGGCGGCGTCGATCCCTTCACCCAACGCTTTCCCGTGCTGTTGCGGCCGGAGGGCACCATCCGCGGATCCGGCGGCATCCGGCTGGCCGACGACGACTGCGGCACCGCCGCCGACGGGCTGTTCGTCGTCGGCGATGCCGCGACGCGCGAGCCGGTGGCGGGGGCGGTGTCGGGCGGCGGCGCCATCCTGGCCGCCTGGGCGCTGTCGTCGGGCGTGATCGCCGGGCGCGCCGCCGCGGCGCGGGCGGCCCGCCACGGCCGGCGCACCGACAGTCCCGCCCGTCCGCTGGGACAGGCCGGACTGCGCCCGGCGCGCCACGCCGGCGCGGTCGATCCGCGCGCCGTCACCGCCGCCGTCCAGGCCGAGATGCTGCCCTACGACAAGACCATCTTCCGCCGCGGCCCGGCGCTGGCCCGCTCGCTGTCGCGGCTGGAGGGGGTGTGGAGCGACCTGCGCGACCATCTGGACGGCGAAGGGGCGGCCACGGCGGGGGAAACGGTGCAGGCGCGCGAGAGCGCCGCCCTGACCGCCGTCGCCCGCTGGTGCACCCGTGCCGCGCTCGTCCGGCCGGAAAGCCGCGGCATGCATCTGCGCGTCGATACCCCGGCCAGCCACCCGGCTCTGGCCCGGCGCCTGACCGTCGGCGGGCTGGACCGGCTGTGGTCCCGCTTCGAGGGCGCCGCCCCCCAGCCTCTCGACCACCCCGTCCCCACCCAGGCAGGTGCCGCATGATCAGCCTCGTCATCGCCGAACGCTGCACCGGATGCCAGGTCTGCGTCCGCGTCTGCCCCACCAACGTCTTCGACGCCGTCCGCGGCGGACCGCCGGTGATCGCCCGGCAGCAGGACTGCCAGACCTGCTTCCTGTGCGAACTCTACTGCCAGCCCGACGCGCTCTATGTCGATCCCGACTGCGAGACGCCGGCCACGGTCAGCGCCGAAGAGGTCGAACGCTCCGGCCAGCGCGGCCGTTACCGCCGCGACTCCGGCTGGGACGAATGGGCCGGCGACCCGCGCTATGCCAACGAACATTGGCGGATGGACCAGATTTTCGCCCGTGCCCGGGCCCTGTCCTGACTCCGCCGCCGCTTTCCCCGAACTGGATTTGCAAAAATGACCGAGCACCGTCCGCCCACCCTGTCGCGCCGCCGCCTGTTGAGCGGAGCCGGCAAAGCCGCCGCCGCCGGACTGCTGGCCCCCGCCCTGGCGGCGCCGCTGCTGTCCCGCCCGGCCTTCGCCGCCACCACGGCCACCGGTGCCGCCGGCGGCATCCTCAAGGTCGGTGACCAGCGGTCCACCATCCGCTCGCTGCTGGAAGCATCCGGCCAGTTGAAGGACATCCCCTACACGCTGGAATTTGCCGATTTCCCGGCCGCGGCGCCGGTGCTGGAGGCGCTGAACGCCGGCGCCATCGATGCGGGCTTCGCCGGCGACGCCGCCCATGCCTTCGCCCTGTCCAACGGGCTGCCGGCCAGGATCATTTCCGCCGCCCGCTCCGATCCCGGCTGCATCGGCCTGCTGGTGCGCAAGGACTCGCCGATCCGCACCGTGGCCGACCTGAAGGGGCGGACGATCACCGCGGTGCGCGGCTCCATCGGCCATTATCTGGTGGTCGCCGCGCTGAAGGCGAACGGCCTGTCGGTGAGCGACGTCACGCTGGCCTTCCTGCAACCGACCGAAGCGAAATCGGCCTTTTCCAGCGGCACGGTGGATGCCTGGGCGATCTGGACGCTGTACATCGCGCAGGAGGTGGTGGCCGGCACCGGCAGGGTTCTGGTCGATGGCCGCGGCCTGCTGAACAACAACGCCTTCATCAGCGCCACCGACGTCGCCATCGCGCAGAAGCGCGCGCTGTTGCAGGACTATGTCGCCCGCGTCGCCGCCGCCCGCATCTGGGCGCTCGGCAATGTCGAGCAGTATGCCCGCATCTGGGGCGAGCTGGTGAAGGTGACGCCGGAGATCGCCGTCGCCGCCTTCACCCTGGAGCGTTTCCGCCCGGTGGCGGTGGATGACGGCATCGTCGCCGACCTGCAGACCACCGCCGACTTCTACACCGGCATCGGCGTGATCCAGAAGCCCTTCACCGCGGCGGCCCATGCCGACCGCAGCTTCGCCCTCGACGCGGACCTGCTGGCGCAATCGGCCCGCGCCGGCTGAACCGGGCCGCCTCACCGCTCCTTTTCCGACCGCTTTCCCTTTCAGACCGATTGAGACCACGATGCATCTGGCTCTGTTCTGCACCGAGGCCGGGATGCACGCCGGCGGCTGGCGTCACCCCGACGCCGGCGCCGCGCGCCCGTTCGACCTCGGTTTCTACCGCGAGCTGGCGCAGAAGGCCGAAGCCGCCAAGCTCGACATGCTGTTCGTCGCCGACAAGCTCGGCCTCGACGACCTCTATGGCGGCGGGGTGGCGGCCACCGTCGCCCGCCGTCCCAACGCGCGGCCCGAGCCGCTGACGCTGATCGCAGCGCTGGCCGGCGCCACCAGCCGGATCGGCCTGGGCGCCACTGTGTCCACCAGCTATGCCGAGCCCTATCACGTCGCCCGCATGGTCGCGACCATCGACCATCTCAGCGGCGGACGGGCGGCGTGGAACGCCGTCACCTCGGTCAGCGACAGCGAGGCCCGCAACTTCGGGCGCGCCGCCCATCTCGACCATGCCAGCCGCTATGAGCGGGCCGACGAGTTCATCGACGTGGTGCGCAAGCTGTGGGACAGCTGGGAGGAGGACGCGATCCGCCCGGACAAGGAGTCCGGCCGCTTCGCCGACGACCGCCGCGTCCATTACATCGACCATGAGGGCCGCCATTTCCGCGTCCGCGGGCCGCTGAACGTCGAACGGCCGCCGCAGGGCCATCCCGTCGTCATCCAGGCTGGCGTGTCCGGCACCTTCCAGGACATCGCTACCCGTCAGGCCGATCTGGTCTTCACCGTGCAGCCCGATCTGGACGGCGCCAAGCGGGCCTATGCCGCCTTCAAGGCCCAGGTCGCCGCCAACGGGCGCCCGCCCGGCAGTGTCAAGGTTCTGCCCGGCATCATGCCCATCGTCGGGCGCAGCGATGCCGAGGCCGAGGACATCCGCGCCGAGCTGCGCGACCTGATCGACCCGGTGGCCGGCCTGACCTTCATGTCCGGCAGCATGAACTACGACCTGTCGCGCCATCCGCTGGACGGCCCCTTCCCCGATCTGCGCGACGTCATCACCGGCAGCCGCGGACGCTTCCAGCGGGTGATCGCCGACGCGCTGGAGCGCGGCGCCACCGTCGCCGAGGTCGGCGCCGCCTATGTCGAAAGCCTGTCCTTCGCCGTCGCCGCCGGATCGCCGAAGACGGTCGCCGACATTTTGGAACAGTGGGTCACGGAACAGGCGGCCGACGGCTTCGTCCTGATGCCACCCTATCTGCCAGGCGGCGTCGACGGCTTCCTGACGCGGGTGGTGCCCGAATTGCAGCGGCGCGGCCTGTTCCGGCGCGAGTACGGCGGGACCACGCTGCGCGACCATCTCGGGCTGGACCGGCCGGCGTCACGCTATGCGTGACGCTGCCGCCGAGGGCGACGCATTTATACAGTTATATTTTGTCTTATATATTTTATTTGTTGACTGAATTAGTAGATTAAATCAGGCTGGGATCGGTTCATTGCCCAGCCTGTCCGGCGCGCCGCCTTTCCGCCCGGCCATGCCGTCATCGGCCGTGCCATCCGCCGCCGCGAGCGGCACCACTCCGCCTCCCGCCCCTCGACAAGCCGTCCTGCCCAGCCGTGGAGATCCCGCATGAGCAGCCTCGACAGCAGTTTCGGCGTCCGCCGCGCCGCCACGCCGCAAGCACCGGCCGTAGCGAAACGGGTGCGCCGCCCGATCTCCGATCCACAGCACCGCATCGGCACGAGGGCACATGTCGCCCTGTCCTGGATCGCGCCGCTTCTGTTGCTGGCGGTTTGGGAGGGGCTGGCCCGCAACGGCTGGATCGAGCCGCAGGTGCTGCCGGCGCCCAGCAAGGTGGTGGCGACCGCCTGGAAGCTGGCGCTGCACGGCACGCTGCTGCGCGACCTCGGCACCAGCCTGCTGCGGGCGGCGGCCGGCTTCGCCATCGGCGGCGGCATCGGCTTCGCGCTCGGCACGCTGGTCGGCTTCTCCCGGCTGGCCGAGGCGCTGGTCGACCGCAGCGTGCAGATGATCCGCGCCATCCCCTTCCTGGCGCTGCTGCCGCTGGTGATCGTGTGGTTCGGCGTCGGCGAGGGGCAGAAGATCTTCCTGGTTTCGCTGGGCGTCGCCTTCCCGGTCTACATCAACACCACGCTTGGCATCCGGCAGGTCGATCCCAAGCTGCTTGAACTCGGCCGGGTGCGCGGCCTGTCCACCGCACTGCTGATCCGCCGGATCGTCCTGCCGGGCGCCCTGCCCTCCATCCTCACCGGCGTCCGCTATGCGCTGGCGACGGCATGGCTGGCGCTGGTGGTGGCGGAGACCATCGGCGCGCAGGCCGGGCTGGGCTTCCTCGCCATGGACGCGCGCGAGTTCCTGCGCACCGACGTGATCGTGCTGACCATCGTCATCTACGCCCTGATCGGCGTGCTGGCCGACAGCTTGGCCCGGCTGCTGGAGCGCCGCCTGCTGGCTTGGCATCCGAATTATGGAGCAGCCCGATGAGCGGCCCTCAAATGAGCGCCCTACACGTCGCGAACGCCGAACCCGCCGTCACCGTCACCGGGCTGCGCCGCGCCTATGGCCGCCGCGTGGTGATCGACGCGCTGGACCTGCGCATCGCCCGCGGCGAATTCGTCGCCCTGCTGGGCGAGAGCGGCTGCGGCAAGACCACGCTGCTGCGGGCGCTGGCCGGGCTGGACCCGATCCAGGGCGGCCGCATCGACGCCCCCGGTAAGCCGGCGGTGGTGTTCCAGGAACCGCGTTTGCTGCCCTGGGACAGCCTGTGGCGCAACGTCTCGCTCGGACTGCCGGAGCGCGGCGCGCGGAAGGCCGCGGCGGCGGCGCTGGCCGAGGTGGGCTTGGGCAACCGGCTGGACGATTGGCCGCGCACACTGTCCGGCGGTCAGGCCCAGCGCGTGGCGCTGGCGAGGGCTCTGGTGCAGGAGCCGGAGCTTCTGCTGCTCGACGAGCCCTTCGCGGCACTCGACGCGCTGACCCGCATCCGCATGCACGGGCTGGTCAAGGAGCTGGTGGCCCGTCACCGGCCGGGCGTCCTGCTGGTCACCCACGACGTGGAGGAGGCGATCCGGCTGGCCGACCGCATCCTGGTTATGCGGGACGGCGCCATCGCCGCCGAGCATCTGCCGGAGACCGCCGCCGATCCCCAGCGCTTCCGCGCCCTGCTGCTGGCCGAGCTGGGCGTGCAGGGAACCGCCGCCGCCTGACCGGCGCTGCCCAACCGGCCGCCGACCTCCTTCCCGACCGCCCCTTCTTCCGACCGAACGAGCCTTCTCCGATGACCGACCCGTTCCGCCCCGGCACCACCACCCGCCGTGCCTTCCTCGCCCGCTCGCTGATCGGCGCCGGGGCCGCCGGCCTCGCCGCGGGCTTCGATCTGCTGGCGGGTTCCCTCTCGGCTGCCCATGCCGCCACCCAGACCGGCGAGGGCCGCAACACAGACACCATCCGCCTGACCTGGGGCTTCTCCGGCCTGGCCTTCATCGCCAAGGAGCGGGGAGAGCTGGAGAAGATCCTGGCGAAGGACGGCATCAAGGTCGAGTGGCTCGGCCCCTTCCCCAACCATGCGCCGACCTTGCAGGCGGTGACCGGCGGCACCGCCGATTTCAGCTTCGGCGGCAGCACCACCCCGGCGCTGGCCGCCATCATCGCCGGCTCGCCGCTGGTCTTCAGCCTGTTCCTGAACTACACCCCGCGCACCACCGCGATCATCGCCAAGGACGGCTCGGGCATCGACAAGGTCACCGATCTGGTCGGCAAGTCGGTCGCGGTCAACCGCTCCGGCCTGGGCGAGTTCCTGCTGGTGGCGGCGCTGGAGAAGCATGGCGTCGACCGCTCGAAGGTCAATGTCGTCTATCTCAACCCGCCCGACGCCGCCCCGGCGCTGGCATCGGGCAAGGTGGACGCGTGGTCGATGTGGAGCCCCGGCGTCGACATCGCCCGCTTGGAGTACAAGGCGCACGACATCTTCCAGGAGGAGCGCGACCTCGATTTCCAGATCGATTTCACCAGCTACCTGACCCGCCGCCGCTTCGCGCAGGAGAATCCGGCCCTGATACGCGCCCTGAACGCGGCCTTCACCGCCGAAGCGGCCTGGGCCTCGGCCAACACGGTGGAGGCGGAAACCATCGTCCAGGCCAAGGCCGGTTATCGCGACGAGATCCGTGACGGCTACATCGCACTGAAACGGCAGTACCGGCTCTATCCGGTCAGCGACGCCGCCTTCGTCGGCGATCTCCAAAAGGCGGCCGACTGGCTGGTCGCCCGCCGCATCCTGCCGGAGCCGGTCAGGGTCGCCGACCATCTGGCGGCGCTGTGATGAGCGGCGGGCACGGCTTCACCGCGACGCATTGGGGCGTCTACCGGCCGCGGGTGGCGGACGGCAGGCTGACCGCGCTGGACCCCGCCCCGTGGGACGCGGCGCCGTCGGCCATCGGCCGGTCGGTGGTGGACGGGATCGACGCCCCCGCCCGCATCCGCTGCCCGGCGGTGCGCGAAGGCTTCCTGCGCCACGGCCCCGCATCGCGCGACGGGCGCGGACGCGAGCCGTTCGTCGAGCTGTCGTGGGACGAGGCGCTCGACCTCGCCGCGCGCGAGTTGGACCGGGTGCGGCGCGACCATGGCAATGCCGCCATCTTCGGCGGCTCCTATGGCTGGGCCAGCGCCGGCCGCTTCCACCATGCCCAGAGCCAGTTGCACCGCTTCCTCAACTGCATCGGCGGCTACACGGCGCATACCGACACCTACAGCTTAGGCGCCGGGCGGGTTCTGATGCCGCGCATCCTGGCGTCGATGGACGACCTGATGCTGTCCCACACCGCCTGGAGCAGCCTGGAAAAACATTGCGAGCTGTTCGTCGCCTTCGGCGGCCTGCCGGCCCGCAACGCGCAGGTCGGATCGGGCGGGGCCAGCGACCATCTGGTCAAGCCGGCGTTGGGCCGGCTGGCGGCGGCCGGCGTGCGCTTCGTCAATGTCGGCCCGGTCCGCCACGACCTCGACGACGTGCCGGGGGCGGAATGGATCGCCATCCGGCCCGGCACCGACACCGCCTTCATGCTCGGCCTCGCCCACACACTGGTGGCGGACGGGCTGGCGGACGGCGATTTCCTCGCCCGCTGCACCGTCGGCTATGACGATTTCCACCGCTATCTAACCGGCGAGGCCGATGGCGTCGCCAAGGATGCCGGCTGGGCCGCCGCCATCGCCGGCGTGCCGGCTGAAACCATCGCGACGCTCGCCCGCCGCATGGCCGGCAGCCGGACCATGATGAATCTCGCCTGGTCGCTGCAACGGGCGGTGCATGGCGAACAGCCCTTCTGGATGGGGGTGACGCTGGCGGCGATGCTGGGCCAGATCGGCACGCCCGGCGGCGGGCTGGGCGTCGGCTATTCGGTGATGAACACCATGGGGTCGGGCCGGCGCCGGGTGATCGGGCCGCGCCTGCCGCAGGGACGCAACCCGGTGGACACCGCCATCCCGGTGGCCCGCATCGCCGACATGCTGCTGACCCCCGGCGCCTCCTACCGCTACAACGGGCAGACACGGCGCTATCCCGACATCCGGCTGGTCCATTGGGCCGGCGGCAACGCCTTCCACCACCATCAGGACATCAACCGGCTGGTCCGGGCATGGCGGCGGCCGGAGACGATCATCGTCCAGGATCCCTTCTGGACCGCCCAGGCGAAATTCGCCGACATCGTGCTGCCGGCGACCACCGCGCTGGAGCGCGACGACATCGGCGGCGCCACCGGCGACCGCTTTCTGGTGTGGATGGCCCGCGCCCTCGATCCTGTCGGCGAGGCGCGCGACGACCACGCCATCCTCGCCGGGCTCGCCCGCCGGCTGGGGGTGGAGCGCGACTTCACCGGCGGGCTGACCACCGAGGAGTGGCTGGAACGGCTCTATGAGGAATGCCGGTTCAACGCCCCGGTGCCGCTGCCGGACTTCCGCAGCTTCCTGGCGGCCGGGCTGGCCGAAATTCCCCTGGTCGAGCCGGAGAAGGTCCTTCTGCAAGCCTTCCGCGCCGACCCCGACGGATCGCCGCTGCCCACCCCGTCGGGCCGGATCGAGATCGGCTCCGCCACCATCGCCGGTTTCGGCCTGCCCGACTGCCCCGGCCATCCGGTGTGGCGCGACCCGGCGGAACATCCGGGGCTGGCCGGCGAAGACGGCCCGCTGCATCTGCTGTCCTGCCAGCCGGCGACCCGCCTGCACAGCCAGTACGACCATGGCGCGGTCAGCCGGGAGAGCAAGATCGCCGGACGGGAGCCGATCTGCATCCATCCGGGCGACGCGGCGGCGCGCGGCATCGGCGACGGCGACGTGGTGCGGGTGTTCAACCGGCGCGGCGCCTTCCTGGCCGGTGCGGTGCTGACCGACGGCATCCGGCCCGGCGTGCTGCAGATCGCCACCGGCGCCTGGTACGATCCGGTGGATCCCGACACCGACGGCAGCCTCGACGCCCACGGCAATCCCAACATGGTGACGCCCGACACCGGCACCTCGGATCTCGCCCAGGGCTGTTCGGCCCAGAGCGCCCTGGTGGAGGTCGAGCGCTTCACCGGCCCGCTGCCGCCGATCCGCGCCTTCCAGCCGCCGCGCTTTGTCAACCGCCCATGAGTCGTGCCGGCACGGCGGTGACGGCGGGTTCAGCGACCGGATAGGCCGACGTTGCGTTCAGGCCGTCCATATGCGTCCGGTTCTCAGAACATATGCCCAACTCAGCCGCCCATTGCGTTCAGCCTGCCGGGCAGCCCGTTCAAAGTCGTAGGGCACGCTTCTGGACTCGATGCTCCACGAGCCTTGGGCGTGGCGATGCGCAATCAGGTAACGCGCTCTTGGGCCGCCGGCTTCGGCGATATCCGGATCGTTTCCGTCATCGTCATAGGCGGGCAAGCCGATGCTGCCGGGATTGGCGACGATCCTGCCATTCTGCAGCGTGACCGTGCGGGGAACATGGGTGTGCCCGCACAGCGCGAGCCGATGACTTGTCGCGAATGCGGCGACTTCCTCGACCGTCGCCTTTCGCATCGCTCCGGGCCGGCCACGGTGAAGCCAATACGCCGTATCGCTGTCGGGCGTCCCGTGGCACAGCAGAAGATCCGGTGCGAGAGCGATATGGCCGGGCAATCCGGCCAGCCATGCCTTCTGATCCGGGCGGAGCCGGGACAGAGCGAAGCCGTCGGAGGTGGCGGGGTCGCCGGTCCCCGCCGTCAGCATCTGTCGCTCATGGTTTCCCGCGAGGGTCGGCCAGCCGAGCGCCATCAGCAAGTCGGCGGTTTCGCTCGGCCACAGCGGACCGGACAGACAGTCTCCGAGATTGACGACGAGATCGGCACCTGAAGAAGCGATGTCGTCGATCACGGCGTCGAGCGCCGGCAGATTGCCGTGTATGTCCGAAACCACGGCAAGCGTCATCGTCGGCTTCATGCCTGCGGCCACGTCAGGGCAACCAGCAGGGCCGGTATGGAAACTGCCGCAAGCGCCGTCTGGATGCTGATGATGCCAGCGGCGACGCGGTGATCCCCACCGAGGATGCGGGCCATGATGTAGGTCGATGGGGTGCAGGGCAAGGCATTGAACAGGACCACTGCGCTCAATGTGACACCACGCAGGCCGAGCATGCTTCCGATGGCGTAGGTGGCGAGCGGCACCAGGGCGAGCTTGACGACGCTCGACTGCATCACCGGTCCACGAGAAACGCGAGCGGCCGTCATGTCGAGACCGGCTCCCACCGCGAGGAGGCCGAGGGGAAGCGAGGCGCCGCCAAGGATGGTCAGGACCGAGGCCATGGCTTTCGGGACCGGCAGCCCCGATCCGTTCACCAGCGCCCCGGCCAGCACCGACAGGATGACCGGGTTGGTCAGGATCGTTTTGGCCAGACGGCCCTTGTCGACCGGACCATCCTTTCCATGGATCGCCAGCACGACGATCGATCCGACATTCAGAAGCGGAATCATGATTGCGATCGCGACGGCGGTCACGGTGAGTCCGGATTGTCCATAGAGCGCGGTGGCCGCGGCAACTCCGACATAGGTGTTCGGCCGCAGCGCGCCCTGAAGGACGGACGAGAAGACCGGGCCGGGTTGCGGATGGAACAGACGCCATGCATAAAGGATGGAACCTCCGACGAGGACGGCGCCCAACAGCGTCACCGCCATCGGGCGCAACGACAGTCCACCGAACGACGCCGTCGCGATCTGGCTGAACATCAACGCCGGGAAGAGACAGAAGTAATTCAGCTTCTCACAGGGAAGCCAGAATTCGTCGGCAACCAACCCGCGGTGACGCAGGGCAAATCCCATGACGATCAGGACGAAGATGGGCACGAGCGCGGTTACGATTTCCAACATTTCATGACTTTCCGGCCGGCTACAGGCTGGCCTTTGCGAGCACGGCAACGCCGTAGACGGCAATGAACCCGGTGACGGCGCGCTCATAGGCGACAGCGGAAGCACGATGGAAGACCAGCCGGCCGGCGACGGCGTAAACGAAGGCCGCGGTGGCCGCCGCCGCCAGGCTGTGGTAGCCGAGCGCTTCGGGCCGCAGGACCGCGAGCATGGCGATCTGCACCATCCCGAAGAAAAGGTAATACACGGAAACGGTTGCCCTTACGGCGTGCTTGGTCCCGTTGATCGATGCCGCATAAACCGACAGAAGGGCGCCGCCCATGTTGGTGAAGCCATGCAAGATGCCCATTGCGACCAGATAGGTCCGTTCCGCCCGGTCGATCATGCGCCCGATGCGCTGTTGCAGAGCGGTATTCACGCGTATGGCCGACGCGGCGATCATGACGAGACCGATCGCGAGGTCGATCTTCGTGTGGAAATCGAACAGCAGGACGATCCCCAGGCTCGCCGCGAGGGGGACAATACACAGAAGCGGCTTGCCACCCTTCCAGACGGCTTGTGCATGCTTTGCGTCGCCGGAGACCTGAATGACGGAAATGGCGACGGATGCGGGGAGGAGCCAGCCGAGCGCATCCGAGAAGGGAAGCCCGAGCACGAGCAGAGTCGGGGTTCCGAACACCAGAAGCCCCATGCCGAAGACCGATTGAACGAGTGCGAAAACGCTGATGACGGACGCGATCAAAAGAGCCTGATCCATACGATGCCTCCGGCTTGTCGAGATTCGCGTAACGGCCGGCTTTTCAAGCCGCTGCGATCGTCCGCCCGTTGCCGGCCGGCGAGGTCCGGTCCAGGCCGCCCAGCCGGAATGTCTGGAAGCTGTTGAGAAACTGCCGATCATCGCCGGTGTTCGCGCCCACGATCAGCACCACGTCGTCGGGATCGAGGATTTGCCGGTCGGACAGCTCGCGAAGCAGGTCGGGTGCCGCGTCCAGTTCCCGCCAAGCCAGATCCGGAACATGCACGCCCCGGACCCCGGGAACGAGGTTCAGCGTGCGGGCGATGGCGACATCGGAGTGGACGGCGACGACGGGCTGCTCGATCGAGGCCGCGGCGACCAGGCCGGCGGCATAGCCGCTGCGGGACAGCACGACGATCTTGTCGACGGGAAGCGTCCTGGTCAGTGCCCGTACGGCCCGGCCGATTTCGTTTCCGGTTTCGGCGCCGGCTTTGGCCGTCAGCCGCTCGGACAGGATATGGCCGCGCGCGACTTCGGAGATGCTTTTTAGACGCGACACGGCCTCCACCGGATAGCGCCCGATTGCCGTTTCGCCGGACAGCATCAGGAGGCTGGCGCCGTCGATCACGGCGTTGGTGATGTCTGCGATCTCCGCTTTGGTCGGATAGGGGTTGTCGATCATCGTGTGGAGCAGTTCCGTCGCAACGATCACCGGCTTTCCGAAAGAGCGGCTAACGGAAATGATCTTCTTCTGGAAGATGGAAACCTTGTCGACATCGGTTTCCACCGACAGGTCGCCCCGGTCGATCATGATGACGTCCGCAGCGCGGGCGACATCCTCGACATGATCGAGACCTCCCTGGTTCTCCACCTTGGCGACGATCCGTGGCAGGAAACCGCCGATCAACTCGCGGATCGCCCCGACATGCTCGGCGCTTTCAACGAAGCTGATGCCGATATAGTCGACGCCGTTCTCCTTGGCGAAGCCAATCATCCTGCGGTCGTTGTCGGTCACCAGTTCCCGGCCCAACACCACGTCGGGGACATTGATGCCCTTGCGGCTCCGCAGTTTCCCGTCACCCAGGGCGCGCACATGGATGTCGCGTCCCTGGACGCTGTCGACGGTGAAGGACAAGGTCCCGTCGTCCGCATAAAGCCGGACACCGGAGCGGAGCTGCCGGTGCAGGCCGTCGAAATTCACGGGCACTTTTGCCCTGCCGTCATGGTCGGTGTCGGTGGTCAGGACCAGGATGTCCCCTGCCTTGAAGCTCGGCTCGTGGGCGAGCTGGGTCGTTCGGATTTTCCGGCCAGGGATGTCGAGAAGGATCGGAACGTCAGGCAGAACCTCGCGGAGCAGCCGGATGGTGTCCCGATGCCATGCGAGATCGCCGTGCGATCCGTTCAAGCGTGCAACCGTCATCCCAGCGGCTTTCAGCGCCTCCAGCGTCTCGGCATTGGCGGAGACGGGACCTACAGTCGCAATGATGCCTATAGCGCTCACGAACGCCTCCAAATTTTACGGATTTATGAAAGTTTTATGACCCCAGGGTTGTATTGTCAACTAGTTTAATAGACATATAATAGTATGTTTAACATGATTAAAATGGTTAAATATCTCGTAAGCGAATGGGTCCGGCTAAGCCTTGCCTCATGGCAGGAAAGGCGGACGAGCGGTCACAGGCCGCCTCTATGCCTTCAGGGAAGCCCTGCCAGAGATTGATCGCACCACTTTCGGCAGCCAGCCGCGACATTGGTCCGAACACCGAGGCGCGCGTGCTGGTGGACCTTATAATACACAATTTTTGTTTGCTATTTATCGATATAAAACAGACAATTCCACAATTGATCTCATTTTCCTATTGTGTAAGTATTCTTTAGCAGAGTTTCACGAATGAAACTGCACAGCCTTCGGATTTCCATCGATGACCGATCACACGTCGAACCGCGGCCGTTGGAGCGGACTGTCCACGCGCGCCATCCATCTCGGCTACGACCCGGCGAGCGAACAGGGTGCCCTGACCCCGCCGGTCTTCATGACCTCCACCTACGCCTTCGAAACGGCGGAGGACGGGGCGGCGCTGTTCCGCGGCGAAAAGGAAGGCTACATCTATGGCCGGACGAAGAACCCGACACAGTCGGTGCTGGAGGCCCGCATCGCCGACCTTGAGGGAGCGGAGGCCGGGCTGGCGGTCGCATCCGGCATGGCGGCGATCTCCGCCACCTTATGGACGCTGTTGTCGGCGGGCGATCTGGTGGTCATCGACCACACGCTTTACGGCAACAGCTATGCGCTGTTCACCCGCGGGCTGACCCGCTTCGGCATCCGGGTCGAGGTGGCGGACTTCACCGACCCCAACGACCTCGCCCGCGCCCTGGCGCTCCGCCCGGCGCTGGTCCATTTCGAAACGCCGGCCAACCCGAACCTGCGGGTGATCGACATCGCGGCGGTGAGCGCTCAGGCTCACGCGGCCGGCGCCCTGGTGATGGTCGACAACACCTTCGCCAC